>VOIU01000009.1 GCA_007896885.1 Bacteroidaceae bacterium HV4-6-C5C | reverse complement strand
GAAGGGCGAATTTCGTTTGCCGATTTGGGACTTTGGGATGATAAAACAGCTTTTGCTTTGAAGAAAGTCGTTGATTTTATCCACCTCCATTCTCCTATTCATTTGGGCATACAGCTATCACATGCCGGTCGCAAAGCTTCTACCGATTTGGGGTGGAAGCCTGATCGATATATAGCGCCCGATGCTCCTAACGGTTGGCAGACCTTTGCTCCATCGGCAGAACCTTTAATTGCAGGAGGAACTATTCCAAAAGAATTGTCGAGAAATGAAATAAAGGCAATAGTCCGGCAATTTGCCCAAGCAGCCAAACGCGCAGTGGATATCGGATTCAATCTTGTTGAATTGCATGCGGCTCACGGTTATCTGATGCATCAGTTTTTTCTCCTATTACCAAGCCCCACCGGGTAAGCAAATGGGGCACGCCGGTGCTATCATTTCAAGTGGCGCAGGCACTGTGGTCGAAAAAATTGCTGCATTTGAAGGTGCTGGTATTCCTGTGGCAAAAGAATCAAGTGAGATTCCTTTCTTGTTGCGGGCTCAAAAGTAACTCGTTTTCCTCGTAGAGGAGCGCATGCTTGCTCTATGAGCAAAGCTTTGTACCTTTTAGAGACAAAAGTGGAAATATTTTTTTGTATTTTTTTTGTTGAATTAGACTTTCTGATTACATTTACTACGCTTTAGTTTATTGTGCTTGTATAGGACCTTAATCGCAAAATGTATGAATTTTATTTCGGAAAGTAAACTTGATGAACTGTTTGGTGGTAAGCTTGATTTTCTGTTCATATTAGACATGGACGGAAATATTATTGATGTGAATCTGGCTGTTAATTCAATTCTTGGATACAGTAGGAAAAGTTTAAGTAATAAAACCCTTCTAACTGTTTATTCTTCTCATTATCGAGAAAAAATGGGTGTTATCATACCTTTGGCAATAAGAGGGGATGTTATTTCATGTCCATATCCTTTTATAACAAAAAACGGTGAAATTATTCCTGTTGATACTAAATTCTACATTGGTTGGTGGAAAGGGCAAAATGTTGTTGTGGCGGTCAGTACTAATTTGGCTGCAAAGTATTTTTCCGAAGATATTTTTCTTAGTATATTCAATGGCACTCAAACGATGATGGCGATTACCGCCCTTGATTCGAATGTTGTTTTTAATGTAAATAACGTTTTTCTTGAAGCGCTTGGGTATACTTTGGAAGAAGTTTCCGGTAAAACAGTTCGCGAACTAGGTATTTATTATAAGTATGCTCAGCGGGAGGATATGCTTAAACGGTTTTCGGCGAAGGGAAGAGCTGAAGGAGAAGCAACGATAAAAACAAAGTCAGGAGAACTCTTAGAATGCTTGCTTTCATTCAAGCGGATAAAAATACAAAGCAAGGACTATTTGCTTGCTGCTGTAACTAATATTACTCAAAGAAAGCAAATGGAAGAGAAGTTGAAGCATCTTAATCATCAGCAAAAGTTGCTGGCTGATGTTACGCAGCTTCTTAATAAATCGGATGATTTTGATAGTGTTATTAATACGGTATTGAAATTAGTTGGTCAGCACTCCAATGTTAGTCGTGTTTATATTTGCGAGAATACAGCGGATGAGAGGTTCACGAGTAATACTCATGAATGGTGTAATGAAGGAATTACTGAAAAAAAAGATGAATTTCAAATGGTCCCTTTTGAAGCAGTTCCTTCATGGAAAAAAATGTTGAAGGAAGAAGGCCGTATCTTTTCTGTAAACATACAGGAATTACCTCAGGATATGATCGATTTATTGGAACCTTTAAATATTAAATCATTATTGGCTTACCCTATTTACATACAGAATCGTTTTTGGGGATTTATGGGTTTTGATGAATGTTTGCGAAATAAGACCTGGATGGAAGATGAGATGACTTTATTGTCGACTATAACTAGCAATGTTACTAATGCCCTACAGCGGAAACTTTATCTGAATCAGTTTCAGAATAGTGAACTACGGCTTAGGCTTGCGCTAAGAGGTGCTAAGGAAGGATTATGGGACTGGAATCTGGTGACAAACGAAACTTATTTTACCGATACTTGCTATACCATGCTTGGTTATGAGTATGATGAGATGCCCAAAGATGGCCGCTGGTGGAAAGAACTGATTCATCCGGAAGACTTGCCTAATGTGTTGCGTGCTTTCGACAATCATGTAAAGAGTAAAACAGATTATTACGAAAGTGTTTTCCGAATAAAAGATAGATCAGGAGAATGGAGATGGATTTTAGATCATGGAAGAGTCGTGGAGAGGGATGAGAACGGCAAAGCTATTCGGGCTGTCGGTACTCATATTGATATAAGTAAACAGAAAAAGATTGAGCAACAATTGCAGGAAATGCTTAATACAAAGGATAATCTTTTTTCTATTATCTCGCATGATCTTCGTGGTCCGGTTGGAAATTTTATGCAGATCATTGAGCTTTTAACCAGTGATATGGAAATTACTCCTGATTTGCAAGCAGATCTTCTCAATGAATTGAAGAGTATGTCGAAAAATACTTTCTATTTGCTGGAAAATCTCCTAAATTGGTCGCGGTCTCAGCGGAGTGAAATTGTTTGTAATCCCAAATCACTTATTGTGAATGAGCTGATTACTCAAAATATATTATTGCTCTCTACGGCAGCAAATCAAAAGTCTATTGATATTCAATTTGAAGAAAAGAAAAGATATGAGGCCTATGCAGATTATGATATGATTAATTTAGTGGTTCGTAATTTACTTTCCAATGCGATAAAGTTCACCCGTCCCCAAGGAGTGATTAAAATCAACCTTTCCGAGCAGAATGGGTTTGTTGAAGTTGCGATTGAGGATAATGGTGTGGGGATGTCTCAGGAAATAGTTGATAGTTTGTTCACTCATAATGAATTTCGGTCCACTTATGGTACCAATCAGGAAAAAGGTTCGGGGTTGGGGCTCGTATTGTGCAATGACTTTGTTTTACGAAATAAAGGGAGTATAGAAGTTAAAAGTATATTGGGTGAAGGAAGTACATTCATTTTCACCATTCCGCTTAATGCCTGATAATATATGATAACTTCTAAAAAACAGGATCTCATAAGACAAGAAGAAAAAGTTCAAAATTGTTAGTAAGTAGTCGTCCCTTAAAAAGTATATTTAGCAAATTCATACTTATCTTATAGCCTGTAATTTATGTAGACGCTTATATGAATTCATATACTTGCTTTAAAACTGTTTCGCTTAAAAAACTGTTATATACAAGAACTTCTGTACTTATAGAAGCCTAACTAATTAATCGCATAATAATGAGTAAACTGTTTTCAGAAATAACTATCGGACAACTAAAGTTGGAGAATCGAATTGTTGTCCCGCCAATGTGTCAATATTCCGCAGTAAATGGACAAGCTTCCGAATGGCATCTGATGCATTATGGTAATCTAGCCCTTTCAGGGGCAGGTCTCTTGATTTTTGAAGCTACAGGTGTAGCTCCTGAAGGGCGAATTTCGTTTGCCGATTTGGGACTTTGGGATGATAAAACAGCTTTTGCTTTGAAGAAAGTCGTTGATTTTATTCACCTCCATTCTCCTATTCATTTGGGTATACAGCTATCACATGCAGGTCGTAAAGCGTCCACCGATTTGGGATGGAAGCCTGATAGATATATAGCGCCCGATGCTCCTAACGGTTGGCAGACCTTTGCTCCATCGGCAGAACCTTTAACCGCAGGAGGAACTATTCCAAAAGAATTGTCGAGAAATGAAATAAAGGCAATAGTCCGGCAATTCGCCCAAGCAGCTAAACGCGCAGTGGATATCGGATTCAATCTTGTCGAATTGCATGCAGCCCACGGTTATTTGATGCATCAGTTTCTATCTCCTATTACTAATAAGAGAAAAGATGAATATGGCGGGAGCTTGGAGAATAGGATGCGTTTTGTTTTGGAAATTTTTGATGCGGTAAAATCTGTTACGCCAAAAGATTTTCCTGTTTGTATCCGCATATCGGCAACGGATTGGATAGAAGGTGGTTGGGATTTGGGTCAAAGTATTGAGTTGGCAAAACAATTAGAAGAAAGAGGTTGTGGATATATTCACGTTTCGACTGGAGGTGTCGATGGTGGATTACAGAAAATGCCTGCAATTCATTCCGGGTACCAACTATCGTTTGCTGAAGCTATAAAAAAAGAAGTGACGATGCCGGTTATAGGAGTCGGTTTAATCACAAAGCCCCAAGAAGCAGAGGATGTGATAAATGAAGGGAAAGCAGATTTGATAGCATTAGGGCGTGGAATGTTGTACGACCCAAGATGGGGATGGCATGCCGCCGCCGAACTGGGAGCTAAAGTTGCCGGAGTAAAGCAGTACGCACGTTGTAAGCCTCATGAAGTGAAGGTGCTCTTCAATGAAGCCAATATCTGATATATATAGCAAAGTCGGTCGAAACAACTTTTGCGGAGCAAAAGTCTCATTGTTAATTTTCTGACTTTATTAGATCGGGCATGAATGGATATTAATTGAAATAGTATATCAGTCGTACTCTCATCATGCATCAGTTATATTTTCATCATATTTCAGTCGTATAGTCATTATACCCCATTTGGACATTGTTCTGGATGGGGTGTTTTATGCAAATGAGTTATCATAGATTTTTTCTCAATCTTGCTCTTTGGATGGTACTAGGTTTGCTAATTCATGTATTTCTTTGATGTGTAGCAGTAGGTGATCTAAATATCCCTCTATCATTTCTTTCAATGTGACCTTGGTACCTTCAAAATCACACCAGTAACTATTTAATTTATTCTTATCTATAGACTGAATAACCTGAATGATATGTAGATTGTAAAACTTCCATAATTGGATTAGATTACTCCAATCAGTATTCTGATAATCTTGCAGGGCTATTAAGACGGTGTAAATCTAATGTTTAATGTTGGTATAGCAATCAAAAAAGTGGGATAAAAGATGAGCGAAGAAGGATTATTGTATGCTTTTCTATATTGTACTTTATATCTAAAAACTATATTGCTATTGTTGTAGTCACACAAAGCACGCTTATTAGGATATCAAAATGGCAAATATTATAGTTAGCCTGTGGAATATTTCCTTTTTTGCTTTGCCGTTTGATAGATGAAGAAGGGTGCTTTACAAAAAAAACTCCTTGATAATTTTCATTATCAAAGAGTTTTTTTTGTGTGATCCGCTTGGGGCTCGAACCCAAGACCCCAACATTAAAAGTGTTGTGCTCTACCTGCTGAGCTAGCGAATCAAACCTTATATTTTTTGTTCTTAAGCGGGTGCAAAGATAGGTACTATTTTGAAAATAGCAAATGGATTTGGCTTTTTTTCTTATCTTTGTACGCATAAACGAAATTAATACCTATATTATATTTATGGCAACAGTTGACGACAAGAAGATTATCTTTTCCATGGTAGGGCTGAACAAAACTATTCAGCAGAACAATAAGCAGGTGTTGAAGAATATCTACCTCTCGTTCTTTTACGGAGCTAAAATCGGAATTATCGGTTTGAATGGTTCGGGTAAATCGACCTTGCTGAAGATTATTGCAGGACTGGATAAGGCTTATCAGGGTGAGGTTGTATTTTCACCGGGGTACTCTGTGGGGTATTTAGCTCAGGAACCTTATCTTGACGCTTCAAAGACAGTGAAGGAGATTGTAATGGAAGGAGTGCAACCTATTGTGGATGCATTGAATGAATATGAGGAAATTAACCAAAAGTTTGGTCTGCCCGAATATTATGAGGATTCCGAAAAGATGGATAAGCTCTTTGCTCGCCAAGGTGAATTGCAAGATATTATTGATGCTACGGATGCATGGAACTTAGATAGTAAATTGGAACGTGCAATGGATGCACTTCGTTGCCCACCCGAAGATCAGACGGTAGAATATTTGTCGGGAGGTGAACGCAGGCGTGTGGCGCTTTGCCGTTTGTTGCTTCAAAAGCCGGATGTATTATTGCTGGATGAGCCTACCAATCACCTTGATGCAGAATCTATAGATTGGTTGGAGCAACATTTGCAGCAATATGAGGGTACGGTGATTGCTGTGACGCATGACCGTTATTTCCTTGACCATGTAGCTGGATGGATTTTGGAACTTGACCGTGGTGAGGGTATTCCTTGGAAAGGTAATTATACAAGCTGGCTGGAACAAAAAACTAAACGCATGGAGATGGAGGAGAAGACGGCAAGTAAACGTCGGAAGACTCTGGAACGTGAGTTGGATTGGGTACGTATGGCTCCTAAAGCTCGTCAGGCTAAAGGTAAAGCTCGTTTGAACTCTTATGATAAATTACTCAGTGAAGACGTGAAAGAAAAAGAAGAACGATTGGAAATCTTTATTCCTAACGGTCCACGCTTGGGTAATAAGGTCATCGAAGCTAAGCATGTAGCTAAGGCTTATGGTGATAAATTATTATTTGACGACTTAAATTTTATGCTTCCTCCCAATGGCATTGTAGGCGTGATTGGCCCTAACGGTGCCGGTAAGACAACGCTATTCCGCCTTATTATGGGATTGGATAAAGTTGACCGTGGTGAGTTCGAAGTGGGAGAGACTGTGAAAGTGGCTTACGTAGATCAGCAACATAAAGATATTGATCCGAACAAGAGTGTATATCAGGTGATCTCCGGAGGAACGGAACTGATCCGTATGGGTGGTCGTGATATTAATGCACGTGCTTATTTGTCGCGATTCAATTTTACGGGTGGTGATCAAGAGAAACTTTGCGGTGTGCTTTCAGGTGGTGAACGTAATCGTCTGCACTTAGCTATGGCTTTAAAAGAAGAAGGCAACGTTTTGTTGCTCGATGAGCCTACCAATGATATTGACGTGAATACACTGCGTGCACTTGAAGAAGGTCTGGATGACTTTGCCGGATGTGCGGTAGTAATTAGCCATGACCGTTGGTTTCTTGACCGTATCTGTACACATATTCTTGCTTTTGAGGGAGATTCCAACGTTTTCTTCTTTGAAGGCTCCTATTCGGAATATGAAGAAAATAAGATGAAACGTTTAGGTAATGAAGAGCCGAAACGTGTAAGATATAGGAAGTTAATGAATGACTGATCCGGATGATAGATTGAAACGGAAAGGTGTTTTATTGTTATCAAATAGAAAGCTCTACAATGGTTTGTAGAGCTTTTTTGTTACATACTGTTCTCATACGTTTTTTTTCGTTTAAAAATGTAGCACGGTTGTAATATTGAAATGGATTTTAATCTCTATATTTGCGTCTTAGAACATAAATTAATGTTTAATTAACACTTTTAGTGATCAAAATTTAACTTTATGCTAAGTAAAATCAGGTTAACGCTTACTGCAATGCTAATGTTGATTGCCGTCGGCTTGAATGCGCAGGTTACGAGCTCTTCGATGGGAGGTAAAGTAACCGACTCAAGTAATGAACCTATTATTGGTGCTGCGATCAGGGTTGTTCATCAGCCTTCAGGTACGCGCTATAATGCCATTACTAATGTTGATGGTCGTTACTCTATACAGGGCATGCGTGCCGGAGGCCCATACAAGGTAGACATCTCATATGTTGGCTTCCAGTCCGTGGTTTTTATAGGTATTAATTTATCATTGGGTGAAAATTATACACTCAATGCTAATATGAAAGAATCCAATGAATTGTTGGATGAGGTGGTGATTACCGCTGCAAAGAGTAGTAATATGAAGTCGGACCGTGCCGGAGCAATTACTAATATTGATAGTAAGGCTATGGCTGCTATTCCAACTGTAAGCCGTAGCTTGAATGATGTGATGCGTTTGTCACCTCAGTCTGCTACTACAACTAACGGCTTTGCAGTAGGTGGAGGTAACTATCGTCAGTCATATATTACTGTGGACGGTGCTGCTTTCAATAATTCATTCGGTATTGGTTCAAACCTTCCTGCCGGAGGTTCTCCTATATCTATTGATGCATTGGAACAGATGACTGTATCTGTTACTCCTTATGATGTTCGCCAGAGCGGATTTACCGGAGGTTCTATTAATGCGGTGACTAAGTCGGGTACAAACCAATTTAAAGGTTCTGCTTATAGTTATATCACTAACAACCATTTAATGGGTTCTAAAGTTGGTGATTCTGATTTAAGCTTGGATAAGTCTCATGATGTGACTTATGGAGCTTCATTGGGCGGTGCCATTATTAAAGATAAATTGTTCTTCTTTGTAAACGGAGAGTATGAAGATCTTCTCTCTGCAGGACCTGTGGCTCGTGCTCGTGTTAGTGAATCTACTCCAATCTCTAGTATTGATCATCGTCCAACGGTTGCAAAGATGGATGAAATTCGTAACTACTTGATTAAAACTTATAATTATGATCCGGGAGCATATCAGGATTATAATGCAAGCTCTCCATCTTATAAATTTTTGGCTCGTATCGACTGGAATATAAATGATAAGAATAAGTTGAACTTCCGTTTCTCAAAGACAAAAAATAAATATAGTTCAGCACCTTCTACTTCTACCAGCCCTTGGGCTGCTAATGATATTTTCCCTGGTAGTGGTTCAATTAGCAAGGGTCAAGGGGCATCTTCCAATTATGGACTCTTTTTTAAGAACTCACGTTACTATCAAGAGCAGAATTTCTCATCTATAGCTTCTGAATGGACTTCTAAATGGGGTAAGGTAAACAATGCTTTGCGCTTTACCTATTCTTTCCAAGATGAGCCTCGCTCATACGATGGAGGTGCATTCCCTACTACTTATATACTACAAGATGGTGCGGCTTATGCTATGTTTGGTACTGAGTTGTTTACTGAAGGTAACTTACGTCAGGTGAAGACATTTGTTGTTACTGATGAGGCTAGCTGGTCATTGGGTAATCATAATCTTATGGCTGGTTTGCAATTTGAGTCTAATTCAGCAGTTAATGGTTATGCTCAGGGAGCTAATGGTGCTTATGTGTTCTCTTCTTGGGATGATTTTGTAAATAATAAAAAACCTTCTGCTTTTTTAATTACTCATGCAAATAACTCAGATTTGTCTCAGTTCCAATCTAAGATGAAACAAATGCAGTATTCTGCTTATTTCCAAGATCAATGGAATGTTAGTGATAATTTTAAATTGAACACCGGCATTCGCTTTGAGCTTCCTGTTTACCCTTCTTTGGACAATAATTATAATGAAGCTTATGCAAAATTACGTTTTGCCGGAAAAAGTTTTTCAACAGATCAACTTCCAAAGAACTCCGTGACAGTATCTCCACGTGTTGGCTTTAATTGGGATTTGACAGGAGAACGTAAATATGTGATTCGTGGTGGAACCGGATACTTTGTTGGTCGCATGCCATTCGTATGGTTGGTATCTGCAGTTGGAAACTCTAACGTTGGGCAAATTCAATACTCGTTTGATCCAAACCATGCTGCATCAGGAGTAATACCTAGTTTTCATGCAAACAGAAGTGAGATTTTGAAGGAGTTATATCCCAATAATTTTGATCCTAAAACTCCGGTTGCTCCAAGTTCTCCGACAATTATTGCTCATGACTTGAAGATGCCGGCTACTTGGAAAACTTCTTTGGCTTTTGATGCTAAGTTGCCCGGAGATGTCGATTTTACTTTGGAGGGTATCTATAACAAGGATTTTGGACCTGCTGTGATAAGCAATCCTAATTATTATGCATCTGCTACTCAACAAGTATCTACTAATGATTATCGTGCTAAATACAGTTCGTATAATAAGCAAAATGTATATTTGATTGAAAATGGTGATAATAGAGGTTATTATTATTCCATTACTGCGCAATTGCATAAAGCATTTGATTTTGGTCTTGACTTGTCTTTTGCTTACACTCATTCTAAAGCTCGTTCTTATGGTGATGGTATCGGCGATCAGGTTACTTCTGCTTACAAGACTAATACTTATTCGATAAATGGTATTAATGATCATGAATTGGGGTATGGTACTTATGTAGCTCCTCATCGTATTTTGGCTTCTGTTGGTTATTCTATTGCATACGCTAAAATGTTTAAGAGTAGCTTCTCCTTCCTTTACGAAGGTGTACCTATGGGTTATAGTGGTATATATTCTTATTCTCGTTATTCTTATACTTACTCTTCAAATATCGTAGGTGATGGTGGCGCTAACAACTTAATGTATATTCCAGCTTCAAAAGATGAATTGACTTTTGCTGAAGTAAAAGATAAAAATACAGGTGCGGTGCTTTACTCAGCTGCTGATCAGAAAAATGATTTTTGGAATTATGTAATGCAAGATAAGTACCTGAAAAATCACTTAGGACAATATGCTGAGCGTGGTGGAGTTGTAATGCCTTGGCATCATCAGCTTGACTTCAAATTCAATCAGGATATTAATTTAATGGTTGCCGGTAAGAAAAACACTTTGCAGTTTGGTGTTGATATCCAAAACCTCGCTAATTTGCTGAATAAGGATTGGGGACTTTACAAACAAGTAAATACTACTGCTCCACTAGCATATAACAGTGATGGAACATACACTATGTTGAAAGTCAACAACCAAGTATTGAAGAATACTTATACTAACTATAACGCTACTGCTTCTACTTATCGTGTAATGTTTAGCGTACGTTATATTTTCAATTGATAATAAGAAGTTGATTTCGCACTGATGTCGAGAAATTTGATTCAGGCATCTCAGTACTGAAGAAAATGTTATATTTGAATAATTTTCACCTCAAATGTGTTAATGCACATTTGGGGTGTTTTTTGTATATGCTGATAAAATGTCTTGCTATAATTGAAATTACCTTGCACATTGTTTTGATCATAGCTCTCTTTGTTTGTTAAGGTGTTAGAGTCTCTTACTTCTATGATATTTCATTATGAACATTAATTTCATTTTATTTTTTTTGTAGTGCAAGAAATCTGTATAAATATAATGTAAGTATAAATCGTTTAATTATATTTGTGTCTTAATACATAATTTAATATTTAATTAGTTCATTAACAAAAAACAGAAGTATGAAAAAACATCTCATTCATTTCCTGTTGGTGGTTGCGTTATCGGCTTTCAGTGCCGTCTCATGGGCGCAAACTACAGTGAAGGGTCAGTTGGTAGATGCTGAGAGTGGTGAACCATTGGTTGGCGCCTCAATATTGGTTGAGGGAACTTCCAAAGGTAGCGTTACCGATATTAATGGGTATTTTAAACAGAGTGTTACTGCAGGCAATGCTACACTTATGTTTAGTTATATCGGATATAAGAACTTGAAGAAAAAAATAACGCAAAAGGGTAATTCCGTTGATTTGGGGATTATTCAGATGGAAATTAATTCAGTGTCTCTGTCTGATGTTACAATCACTTCTTCTATTGCTATTGCTCGTAAAACTCCTGTTGCTGTTTCTTCTGTGGATCCCATATTTATATCCGAGAAGTTAAGCACACAAGAATTTCCGGAAATATTGAAGTCTACTCCGGGTATTTATGCATCTAAAGATAATGGTGGATTTGGTGAATCCCGTATCACTGTTCGTGGTTTTGGAGCTGCCAACGTCGGAGTGATGATTAATGGAGTTCCAATGAATGATATGGAATGGGGAGGAATTTATTGGTCTAATTGGGCTGGACTTTCTGATGTAACCCGTTCTATGCAGGTGCAACGTGGATTAGGAGCGTCTAAATTAGCTTCCCCATCCGTGGGTGGCTCTATTAATATTATTACGAACTCTACCGATGCGAATAAAGGTGGTACACTATCTTACGGAGTCGGTAATGATGGATATAATAAAATGTTGTTTAGTCTTTCATCCGGGTTAACAAAAGATGGGTGGGCTTTCTCCGTATTAGGGTCCAGAACCTGGGGAGATGGCTATATTCAAGGCACTGGATTTAATTCCTATTCTTGGTTTGTGAATATTTCAAAGCGAATTAGTGACAATCATTCATTATCTTTGACAGCAACTGGAGCTCCTCAAACTCACAATAAGCGATATGATGAATTGACTATTGTAGAATGGGACAAACAAAAGAAGATAAATGAAGGAGTAGGCTATCGTTATAACGCTGCATTTGGGTATGATATGAATGGTAATATTTTGACCGGTACTAGTTATAATTCTTATCATAAGCCTCAGATATCGTTAAATCATGTATGGCAGATTAATTCTAAATCAAGTTTGTCCTCTTCTGTCTACTTGTCTATTGGTAATGGATATGGCTATCGTGGAGTGGGTTCTAATCTAAATTCTCTTTATGGAGCTACTTATGGTATTCCTAATACTACCTATCGTAAAGTGGATGGTACTTTCGACTTTGCTACTTTGATGAATGATAATGCAGCATCAAATAATGGTAGTATTGCCGCATTGGCCAAGAACATGAATACTCATATTTGGTATGGATTACTTTCTACATACAATAAACAATTGACTGAATGTTTAAATTTGCAAGGTGGTATTGATTTACGATATTACAATGGCGGTCATAAAGCCGAAATCGCTAATTTATTAGGTGGTAAGTACGTTGTTGATACGGATAGGAAAAGCGTGTTATATAAAAAAAATGATATTGCATGGCAAAATGAGCGCCTTGGAGTAGGCGACGTGGTTTACCGTAACTTTGACAGTTATATAGCTCAATATGGAGCTTTTGGACAAGCCGAGTACTCTAAAGATAAATTATCAGTGACACTTTCTGGAAATTTAAGTGGTGTTACTAACTGGAGAAAGGATTATTATTATGCTGATAATGAGAAATCACCGAAAAAAACTAAAGTTGGATATGGAGTGAAAGGGGGTGCCAACTATAACCTTGATGCCCATAACAATGTATTTGCTAATATTGGATATTTCTCTCGTACCCCTTATTTCTCGGGTGGAATATTTTTGAATTCTCAAACAAGTAATGCCTTTAATCCTAATTGTAAAAATGAAAATGTTTTCTCTTACGAATTAGGTTATGGATATTCTTCAAGAGCATTTTCACTTAACTTGAATTTATATCGTACGACTTGGAATGATCGTACTATCCAAAAACGTCTTACTGTATCTCAGGAAAGTTCTTATGTTTATTTGAATGGGGTTGATGAATTACATCAGGGAGTTGAACTTGATTTTAAGTATCGTCCTGTTCATAACTTAACTATTAACGGCATGTTCTCATTTGGAGATTGGAAAATGACCAAAAATGGAGTTTTGGGATATATGTACAATGCAAACGGGCAAGCTGTTGATAAAAATATGGCAGTGGTTCCAGCTGGTTCTGACGGACAAGCTAAGTTACTTATGAATACTAAAAATGTCAGAATTGGTAATGCTGCACAAACTACTGCTGCTCTTGGTATAAACTACGAAGTTTTTAAAGGGTTACGCATTGGAGCAGATGGAAACTTTTTTGGACGAAATTATTCGGATTATGATATTGCCGGATTAATAAATACAAGTGCTTTGAATGGAAATCCTATTGATGTAGCTCAACCTTGGAGAATCCCTTCTGCCTATACTTTTGATGCGTCTATTTCTTATCGTTTCAAAGTTGCAGGTCTTGATGCTACATGGTATGCCAATTGCAATAATATATTGAATGAACAATATATAACCGATGCTACTGACAATGGAGCAAGAACAGGCGGTCACGGCTGGAAAGATGCAACTGTATTCTATGGCTTTGGACGTACTTGGTCTATGAGTATGAGAGTGAGATTCTGATTAATGACTGTATAACGAGTAAAAACATGAAGAAAATATTATTAATATCTACTGCTACGTTGGCTTTAGTGTTTACAGCTTGTAATCATGAACCGGATTTTGATGGTTTGCGAGATTATAAGGCTGGCAATCAGCTTAAGCTGCAAGTGACATATGGCGGCACATATACGGGAAAAAATGGTTTTAATATGGGAGAAGATAATCCTGATAATCCTAGTGCTATTGCCAAAACTAAAATTGAGGACTGGTTGAATGCTAATTATTATACAGCAGAGAAAGGCTCAGAGGCAACTATCAAGTACAATGTAATCAAAAAATCTACTTCGACTACTACAGTCTATACTTTGAATACGAATTTTGAGCAAAACTATACTGTTGGCGATAATGTAAATATTCAGGGTTGGACAAATTTTGAAGCAAATAGCGTTTACAATTGGAAATATTCTACTTATAGTGGAAATACCTATGCACAATGTGGCAATATAAAAGATGTCGCGACTAGTTGGCTTGTTTCTCCTAAAATAAAAATTTCTAAAGGAGATGTTTTAAGTTTCGATCTAGCCATTGGATATTGGAAGGGTAATGTACTTTCTGTTTTGATTTCAGAGGATTATTCCGGTGGTGCTAGTGTCTCTAATTTAACTCAGGATAAGGCGAAATGGGTAGATATAACATCTAAATTTAAAATTCCTGAAGAGCCTGCTAAAGGATATGGTACAATGGCTAAAGCCGGAACTTATGATTTAAGTGTCTATGCCGGAAAATCTATATATATTGCATTTAGATATGCGGGAGATGCTACAAAAAACACTACTGTGCAGTTGGATAATATTCAGATTGAGCATCAGGATACTGAAACTTCCACATCTACAGTGGAAAAAGAAGCACGTGCTACAATAGCAGGTGACGATAGTAAATGGGTTGTTACTTTGCCGAGTGAAGTTCCTGATGTAGTATTGGACGAAGGTTTTGAATCAGGAAAGACCAATGACCATTTTGTAGGAGACGGTTGGTTGAATGCTTTAGTTCAGGGTACATATTATTGGGATTATAAATCTTTTAGTGGAAATCTATATGTTTCGCTATCTGCAAATAAACATGAGGGTGTACTTGAAAACTGGTTGGTTACTCCGGTTTTGAACTTGGGTAAGGATATGATTTTGAGTTTTGATATGAAACTAGGGTATTATAATGGAGATGCACTGAGTCTGTTGATTTCGAATAATTTTGATGGTGAGGCAGCTAATATATCGGCTGCAACATGGAGTAATGTTACTTCGCAGTTAACTATAGATAAATCATCTACAGGTGGATATGATACCAATTGGAGTAATTATAAAGTTGATTTGTCGTCGTATACGGGAAAGAAAGTTTATGTTGCTTTCAAATACCTGGGTAATGGGACAAAAGGCGATAATTTGATTTCTACTACTTATCAGTTGGATAATATATATGTTGGTATTCCTAAATAGAAATAAAAATATTTTTTAAATAATAGCCTATCTATATGATTCATCTTATAGGTGGGCTGTTTTTTACTTGAATACTATCAATACAATTCTGCATATTAGCATTATAATGATAATTAGATCATTTACGAATTAGGAAAGAATTCAAAAAACTTTCAATTAAAGGAATATTTTATGAGTAAACTAACTAATATTTTTATTCTTGTACTGTGGCTCTGCTACTTTGTTGCTTGTGACTCCTCACCTGATTCACAAGCTAAGAACAATATTGAGATAACAGAAGAAGGAGCGTCCTCCCTTATTCTTAGAGATAATTCTAATTCCAGCATTGTGCAACCAAATGGGTTTGACAAACCTTTCTATATAAAAAATAAGAAAATCGCAGGGATGAGTTATACTTTCATACAGACCAATGCTGTAAGACTGGATGCTATGAAAGAGCTCCCTGCGACTATAAGCACTAATTGGAAAGATAGCATTTCCATTGTAGAAGGTGTTACTTATTGGGTACGTTATACGTCTTTAACTACTTATAAGTATATCAAGCTTAGAGTAGCTTATATTGATGGCAGTAATGTCGGTATTGAATATATTTTAGGTAAGACTGATCAACGTCCTAATGCCAATGCAAATACTGGTTATGACAAGGTATCGGTGACTAATTATGAAATGCCCCATTTGAATGCTTCAAATTATTATGTTGATCACTATGTTACTTTCAATGGTAGTCAAGTCTTGAATTATGCGCTGGAATGGAATGCTGAAAAAAAACATTCTGCATGGGTGGCTTATTCCTTTGATGCTGTGACCAGCAAAATTGCTATTGATCGTACGGATAGTTGGGCTGTTGATCCTGGATTACCTACTTCGATGCAAACAACTGAGGAAGATCATAAAAATGACGGTTTTGATAAAGGACATTTGTGTGCTTCTTACGACCGTGTTTACTCAAAAGAAGCCAATGCGCAGACATTCTATTATAGCAATATGAGTCCACAAATAGCGTCTTTCAACCAAGGATTTTGGGCTTCTTTTGAAGGGCTGGTTCAGAATTGGGCACGTTCAAATAACTATGATAAACTGTATTTGACTAAAGGTGGTACTATTGATCAGCTTCTCATCAATTATGTCGATAGTAGCAAAAGTCAATGGACTAATGATAAGGGCTTTACAGTACATGGACTTGCTTGTCCCAAGTATTATTTTATGGCTATTTTAAGTGAAAAAGCCGGAGTGTATCATGCTATTGGTTTTTGGGTGGAACATCGCGACGACTATGGATATAGTAATGGAAAATACGCTTCTAGTGATGTGATGAAAACCTACGCGGTAAGTATTGATAAATTGGAACAACTCACAGGTCTCGATTTCTTCTGTAACTTACCTGATGACGTTGAAAATCAAGTAGAAAGCATTTATGGTGAGAGTGACTGGACTTGGTAGTGTGATTAAATGTTTAGAAGGTTTTTTAAAAACGCTCTTTAGGCAATCTCTGAATATATCTGTATATAAATAAAGCGTCCCTGCTACATTTTGTAGCAGGGACGCTTTATTATTCTGGAATTATGAGATACTCGCCATGGGAATTTCACTCTTCACAAGATTATTTTAATTTCATCTTCATCAGTACCGGATTATGATCACTTGATAAATCTAGATCTGGAGAGTAGTAGCGAATACCCTTAAAATTAGCAGGATGAAATATATAGTCTATTCGTAGAAGATGTTTGTAGTAGCGATATGTATACATATATCCTTTTCCACATGTTTTAAATCCATCCTTAAGCCTTTTGGTGAGTTCATGATAGACATAAGAAGATGGTAACGAGTTGAAATCTCCACACGTTATGACCGGATAGCGACTGTCGTCAATGAGGCGACATATACTGTCTACTTGTATGGCGCGTTTTATACTATTATCATATAATATTTCGGCAGCACCTTTCATTGCGGTCACTTCGCGTTTGGAATCTCTCGAGGTCAATTCTCGTTCCCATTTTCTGCGATTAAGACTTACACTAGTCGTCTGTAAGTGGTTGTTAATAATGCGAATTGTGTCACCCTTTACCACTATGTCACAGAACATACTACAGTTGGAACTCCCGGCGTATGTGATATATTTGTGTCTGATAATAGGATAACGACTGAATATGGCGATAGGAAGTATACCTTGGATTGAGTCTTTTGAGGGTACACATATATATTGCCAATGTGAGAGAATCCGACGGATACTGTCTATCGGGAAGTATTGGCTATCCTGAAATTCCTGAAAACAGAGAATATCGGCTTCTTCCTTTTGCATATAGCGGGCTATTTCTTTACAGGAATAACCGGTGATTTCATTACCGAAACTTTGCACATTGTATGTCGCTAAAGTCAGTTTGGTTGAAATGCTATCATTTAATTCCGATTTGTCTTTTTTTATTTCATGAAGCTGAATTACAGCTGTCAGATAATTCCAATTGAGCAAAACGGCAAAAAGAGGAACTAATGCCCACCATTTACGCGCTATTGCCCAGATAGCTGAGACCAATAAATTCAATATAAGCAGTATCGGAAGAGATACTTCCAATACTGGAAAGATCACAGAAGCAGCAGGGTTATAATGTCCGGTAAATGAGCCAATAATAGTAATTCCCGAAAGTATCAAGGTTACAATTACCGGAATGGTGTACAAGAGTCCTTTTACAGCTGTTTTTCCCATATTCTTATTTCTTTCTTGATAAATATTTATAATTGTTACTTAGCTACGTTATTAATCGGTTTGCCATCAATATATGCTTTTAGATTATCAATTAGAATATTCATTAAGCGTTCTCTCGCCTCCGTACTTGCCCATGCAATATGTGGAGTAATATAACAATTACGGGCACTTAATAATGGGTTATCTGCCCGTGGAGGTTCTTGTGATAAAACATCAAGTCCAGCTGCATAAATTTTCCCTTCATTTAATGCATTAGCAAGATCTTGTTCATTAATAAGCTGCCCTCTACCGGTATTAATCAAAATTGAAGATTTCTTCATAAGTGAGAGGTGCTCCGCATTAACCATTTCACGATTCTTTTCAGTCAAAGGACAATGGAGTGTAATGATATCGCATTCGGCAAACAATCTATCTAAATCAAGTTTTTTGATTTCAGGTGGTAGTTGGAGTGTAGACTTTGAAGTGTATGCATACACTTGCATACCAAAACCTATGGCTACACGTGCAGTGGTATATCCTATGTGTCCTAAACCAACAATTCCAATTTTTTTGTTTCGTAATTCTATGAGCGGAGTATCCCAAAAACAGAAATCAGGATTACTGCTCCACCTTCCTTTACGTACTTCTTCCGAATGATGCTGCACTTGTTGAGCAATGTTAAGGATATGCGCAAATACCATTTGTGAGACCGAAGGAGTGCTATATGAAGGTATGTTTGTTACTATGATTCCACGTTCTTTTGCAGCATTGGTGTCAACAATATTATAGCCAGTTGCTAGTACTCCGATATACTTAAGTTGGGGTAATGCTGCTAATGTCTCGGCTGAGATTACTACTTTGTTTGTTAGTAAAACTTCTGCGTTGGCAGCTCGTTGTAAAAGCTCATCGGGAGCTGTGCGCTCATAAACTGTGCAATCTCCTAAGGTTTTTAATTCATCCCATGATAAATCTCCTGGGTTGGCGGCGTAACCGTCTAATGCTACTATTTTCATTTTATCTCTTATTTATTGTTAGAAACGATTTTATTGTATCAAAACAAACCACCTGTATTTTGTTCGTTTACAGGTTTAATTTTTGATGTAGATTTATTCTATCGAGAAGCATATAGCCAATAGTTCAGAATAAAAAATATAAATAATACTTTGGCTATTTGCATATTATTGGCTACTCGTTATCTTCATAACGATTTCCCCATAACGTTTTCATTCGTTCGGCATGTTTTTGCTCTGCAGCATTATTCTGAGGTTTCCAAATATGACAATCTTTTAATTCGTCAGGGAGAAATTGTTGCTCTACAAAATTATTGGTATAATTATGGGAGTATTTATAATTATTGCCGTATCCCAATTCTTTCATTAATTTGGTTGGAGCATTCCGTAAATGTAATGGTACAGGTAAGTTCCCGGTTTCCTGCACCATTTGTAAGGCATCTCCAATAGCCTGATAGGCGGAATTACTTTTCGGGCTCGTAGCCAGGTAGATTGTGGTCTCTGCAAGTGGAATTCGTCCTTCCGGCCATCCTATCTTCATAACAGCATCGAAGCAAGCATTGGCGAGTAATAATGCATTAGGATTGGCTAAGCCGATGTCTTCAGCAGCCGAGATTAATAAGCGACGGGCAATAAAAGCTGGATCTTCTCCTCCTTCAACCATGCGGGCTAGCCAATAGATGGCACCATCAGGGTCGCTACCACGAATTGATTTTATGAATGCAGATATGATGTCATAATGCATTTCACCGTCTTTGTCATATGCCAGTGGATTTTGTTGCAAACGCTCCGTAACGACTTCATTAGTGATGATAACGGGGTCTGCACTTTCTGCGCTTACTACCAATTCCAAAATGTTGAGCAGTTTACGAGCATCTCCACCACTATAGCGAAGCATGGAGTCCGTTTCTTGTAATTCAATTTGACGCTCTTTCAGTACTGTGTCTGTAGAGATAGCCCGGTGTAACAAGTCTAATAAATCTTCTTTTTCGAGCGATTTAAGGACATAAAGCTGGCATCGGGAAAGAAGCGGACGGATAACTTCAAATGAAGGATTCTCTGTCGTTGCGCCGATTAATGTAATGGTTCCATTTTCTACAGCCCCCAATAGTGAGTCTTGCTGAGACTTACTGAATCGATGTATTTCATCAATAAATAAAATGGGATTAGCTTGTGAAAAAAAACGATTACTTTTGGCTCTCTCTATGACTTCACGAACATCTTTTACCCCACTGCTTACAGCACTTAGTGTGTAAAAAGGCGTTTCCAATTTGTTAGCTATGATCTGAGCTAATGTTGTCTTACCTACACCGGGAGGTCCCCAAAGTATGAACGAAGATATCCTACCTACGTCAATCATTTTTCGCAATATACCACCCGGTCCTACGAGATGTTTTTGACCGATGTACTCGTCCAATGTTTTAGGTCGGAGCCTTTCCGCTAAGGGTTGCACGTGATTTAGTATTTAATAATGGGCAATAGCCCTTAATTTTTCAGTTATATTCTTTTATTGATTAGAATATCATTAATATCATAAATCGGATACCGTCCTTTTGTACTCCCGGATAATTAAGATAAGTCAATCGGCGTACATACTCCACGTGTAGTAATTTAAAGATATTATATATTCCCACACTAGCTTCCATATAAGGGGTGTTATCCATAACACGACTGGTTGGTAAACCATTGCGCATGGGGAAAAGAAACAACTCGCTATTCTGACTCTTATATGGATTATTCTTGTCTGTTAATGTTCCATATAATCCACGGATACGGAATATTTCCCGCCATTTGAGACTCTTTAGTAATGGAATGCGATTGAATAACTTACCATTTAGATCGTATGTTAATGCCATTGATGCATAACGGTCATTCAAAAACTCCATGTTGTTGATGAGGTTAAAAGATTCATTATGCTGGGTGATATATGACAAGTTCGCCATAGGAAGGTTTAGCAACGGGAAAGGAACAGTATTCCATTGAGCGCCTCCGCGAAGAGTAACATCCAACTTACCCCATGAACCGAACCAAAAGCGCTTGCGTATACTTGCCTCTGTCAAATTGAAATTATAATCACCTCCAAGTACTCCTTTAAATCCTGTCGTATGCGAAACTGAAAATATGGGGGCATCAAACGAGACCGGTACGCGACGTTCTTTTGTGTTGACAAAGCTTTCACCTGGGGCATAACGCAAAGTAACACCAAGCTCACTTGTCGTGATATCTTTGACAAAAGTATTCGAGGCACTCCAAACACCTGGAATTAGTCCGTTATTTTTCCAGAATTGAAGTACTCCACCGGCAGGTTCGTCATTGCGATGACGTGCGATGGCTTTTAACGAAAAACCACTATTTGTTTCGAGCTCATAAGTAAGAGTCGCATCTCGCAGATACGACATTTGATCTACTTTAGTCCATTTCCATCCTACAAACATATTATCCTTATCTGTTTCCAGATATTTATCCATAGGAGACATTACATCATAGCTGTATGTAAAGGATAAGTAATTCTTAGGGAATTCCCATAGTACATAATCGCGCTTGTTGAAAGAATATGCTGCTTGTCCTTTATAAAACCATTTCTCATCTTTAGTTCCATAAGCTCCATAACCACTAAAGCTCCAGTGTGGATCAAAATTACCTGTGGTCATACCACTTAAACGGAAGCGAGTTCCATTGACAAAGTTGTTTGTAACAATAGTATTGATAGGACCTATGTCAAATTTACTAGGATGTCCTTTGCTTCCTGTCTCTACAAAGTTCTCTATTAGGGCTTTAGCACCGAATATAACATACTTAAATCCGGGAATCTGTTCAATACGGTTCATAAAGACATCCATATTACTTTCTTTGGGTGTAAGAGGTACTTGTCTGACCTTTGCCCAATATTCATCACTTTTGTTCAACATGTTAGCCTCTTTTATGACGCTACCATTCAGTCGGAAAAGGCGATTTTCTATTTCATCGAAAGTATAGTCACTATATTTGGTCGTTCGTTCTATTTCGAGCCCCTGTATGCCTTTCATAAAACTGAGTTCAACAGTCATGTCATCATCGGTCAGAACCCAGTTGCCATTATCAAGTTGTTTATACTTTTGTACGATACCCAAACTATCTACAAAGTTGACCCCCGTTTTCTTTGGAAGGTTCATCGTACACTGTTTAACGGCGTATGTAGAATCTTTTACAACATAAAGATGCCCTGTAAAACCAAAGTCCTGAGAATTCTGTGGCACGAATGTCAAATGTACACATTGTTGCCGATCTACCATTACGGTATCCATCAAGTAGTATTTATAGAAAGTAATAGCTCCCTTTCCTATGGGGCTGACAAAGTAACTTTGCAATAGACGGATATCATCGTCGTAGATATTGATATCTGAAAAAACGTCATTCAATATTGTGCCCAACATATCTCCTGTATTGAAAAATTCTTCAATGCCGCTTGAATTATATCCTTCGATGATAGTTTTTTTACTTTTGGGCTCTTTTCTGTATATAGTACGTGATGCTGTTTCTTTAATAGAAATAGGTAAGATCATTTTATGAGTTTTGGGAGATGTCTCTACTTGATCTTTGAAGAAAGAGAATTTCTTGTAGATACCTTTTTCTAACTTCTCATTTGTGATGTCATTTATGGACATCTTCATCTTTTCATATCTCTTGTATTGGTAATAATCGTTTGTTTCCAGCTTTAATCCTTTTTTGTGCTCAATGACTTTCTTCATGAACTCTACTGCTGGATTATTTTTGCGGGAATACTTTTCTTTTTGCGGCTTTACAACAATTTCCGAAAGCTGGATATCGGTCGGTACCATTTTTACGTTTAATATTTTGGTATCAGATTTTATGCGAACTTTCTTGGTGACATATCCGATAGAGGAAAAAGTAAGCTCTTCCCATCCTTTTCGGCTCTCCACCTGATACTCTCCGTTGGCATTAGTCAGTGCTCCTACACCTTTTCCTTCGTATTGTACGGTGATATACATCATTGGTTCATGAGTAATGGAGTCGGTTACAACTCCTTTTATCTGTCCTGATACGCGGGGGAGAATAAGAAGGAACAGCAAAAAGAGGAAATACTTTCTATATTGTTGTTTCATAATTGTATGAATGTCTCTTTGGTGGCAAAAATAATAAATTCTTATTGATTATGTTGAGAAGAATAATTTAATATAAACTAATGAAATCTGTGGAATGTTTATCTGTTATTCTTTTTTTGCTGTTTTTTTAGCTATTGCCTTCTATTTTGGCGATTCATCAGTAAAGGTTATTGCCTTCTGCTCTTTTTTGTATAATTATTTATCTTTTGCCGAATATACAGCTTTTTTAATAAACAACTTCACTAAACTTTGCGAATTAAAAAGTATCTCTTTTACAACTTCATAGCAAAAGTTTATTTTTTGAGTATCCGAATTATCCGTATAAATATTAATTGATACGGCTGGGGGCAATGTTAAAAGTGAGGATATGTCACACTTACTCCTGTTCTCCGTTTAGTAAAGTTTGTACTATTCTTTCTGCCGTTCTACCATCCCAACGATCGGGTAGGGTAGTGTGCTTCCATTCACCGTGCATCAGAATACTCATTTTCTCAGAGAGAGCTTCGGGATTCTCGTTAACCAATTCATTTGTTCCCATGCGCCATGTTTCCGGGTGTTCTGCGTATGAATTGATCGTAATGCATGGAACATCCATAAAAGTTGCTTCTTCAGCAATATTTCCGGAATCGGTAATGATACCTTTGGCTTC
Source organism: Bacteroidaceae bacterium HV4-6-C5C (assembly GCA_007896885.1). Classification (GTDB taxonomy): domain Bacteria; phylum Bacteroidota; class Bacteroidia; order Bacteroidales; family Bacteroidaceae; genus Bacteroides. The sequence goes on along the minus strand of VOIU01000009.1, from coordinate 150,024 downwards.
ATTTACAAGAAATCCGAAATGTAGATAACGTTGTGGGGGTAATATGTGTAAATTTGGAGCTTTAATATCCATAGCTTCAATAGTACTTTGTACATAAGGATGTAACGGTGCGACTATGGCCATGCCTCCTGATTTTTCTATTATAGTGAGCAACAATTTTTTTAGGATGTTTCTTTTCTCAAGAAGATCGTGACGGTTGAGTGTTAGAAGCAGGTAACCTTTTTTCTCCAATCCAAGTGTAGAAAACCATAGTGGTTGAATAAAACGGTTTCGGTTATAGCGAATCGTGTCAATTAATATATTGCCTACATAATGAATATATTCAGGTATCATGCCTTCTTGATTAAGATTGCGGTTAGCAACCATACCTGCTGTGAAAAGATAATCGGATATGGCATCGGCAATAGTACGGTTTACTTCACGCGGCATATTCATGTCGAAAGATCGGGTTCCAGCAATTAGATGTGCAACTTTGAGCCCTCGTTTTTTCGCAACAATGGAGCAACTCATTGTAGCAGTAAGATCATCAACCACAAGAACTACCTGTGCGGGGTGGTCATTTAGCTCTTTTTCAAATGCAAGCATGATAGCAGCTGCAACATCAGAATGATTGGTTCCGGTTACATTTAAAAAAGCGTCCGGTTTCTTCATGTCCAAGTCGGAAAATAAAGATGCATCAAGACTTTCATCCTCTTTGGAGCCAGTATAGACCAGACGATATACTATATCTTTTCCTGCTTCGCGATATGAGTTAATTGCACGGGTAATCGGTGCTATTTTCATAAAGTTCGGACGGGCTCCCGCTACAATTGTAATTTTCATTTTTACTTGCTTTTTATATTCCCGGGGGCAAAAATACGGTTTATTAAGGAATTTATTTGTTACTTTGCCGATAAAATTCTTTCAATATGCCAACTTTTGTCCAGATACTCGATTTTATAGGGACGTTTGCTTTTGCCATTAGCGGTATCCGTTTGGCTTCGGCGAAACGGTTCGATTGGTTTGGTGCTTACGTTGTAGGATTTGTTACAGCAATAGGAGGTGGAACTATACGCGATGTGTTACTTGATGTAACTCCCGGTTGGATGGTGAATCCGGTATATCTCATTTGTACCGGTCTAGCTTTAATATGGGTGATTCTTTTTGGTAAATCATTAATACATTTGCATAATACTTTTTTTATATTTGATACCATTGGCTTGGCTTTGTTTACCGTAGTTGGTGTGGGTAAGAGTTTAGCTATGGGGTATCCTTTTTGGGTGGCAATAATAATGGGGAGTATTACAGGAGCCGCAGGAGGAGTAATTCGAGATGTCTTAATAAATGAAATACCTCTCATTTTTAGGAAGGAAATTTATGCAATGGCTTGTGTATTGGGAGGCACGGCCTATTGGGTTGGTGCAGTAGTAGGTCTCGAATCTTATGCTTGCCAATTAATAGGTGGAGCAACAGTATTTCTTACGCGTATTCTTGCTGTGAAATATAAAATAGGTCTTCCTCTCTTGTCTAAAAACGAATAAACTGTTCATCCGCCCCATAATAAATAATGTTATGACTAATTACATTACTTGTTAGCCACCATTACATTACTTGTTATATTGCAGATCATTACTTGTCCTTTTTTGCTTCACTGCTTAGTATTTATCATTGCTTATCTTGTAGAAGTGTCTTTTTTAAAAGATGTTTACTCTTATGCCTGTTTTATAAACTCTTCTTGTTGTATTTTTTATGTAGCTGTTTTGTAATATAATTGTCATATTCTTTTAAAGTTATCAATAAAAACACGAATACTTATTAATTAGTTGGAAAAGAGATGTAAATATTTGGCCTTTTTCTTTGATTTAAAAAAACAAAAACTTATATTTGCTTTCGGCGATTAAACTAAATAAACTATTTTTAGGAGGGGATATCATGAAGAACAATTTCAGACAAGACCTGCTAGGCGTGCAAGAAGATTTATTGCGCTTTGCCTATAAATTGACAGCGGATCGGGAAGAAGCGAACGACTTGCTACAGGAAACCTCGTTAAAGGCTTTGGATAATGAAGATAAATACATGCCTGATACGAACTTTAAAGGGTGGATATACACCATAATGCGCAATATATTCATTAATAATTATCGGAAAATTATCCGCGAACAAACCTTTGTTGATCAGACTGATAATTTCTATCATCTCAATTTACCCCAAGAATCCGGTTTTAATAATACCGAAGGGAGCTATGATTCAAAAGAAATGCACCGAATAGTCAATGAACTGCCACGTGATTTTAAGGTACCTTTTTCGATGCATATATCCGGATTTAAATACAGAGAAATTGCTGATTATTTGAATTTACCTTTAGGAACTGTGAAGAGTCGTATATTCTTCACTAGAAAGCGATTACAACAAGAACTAAGAGATTTCGTCTGAATTTTCTTTTTAGGGATAAGTATTGGTTGTAAGTTGGCATAAGCTAATCTTTACAGTATATCATTAAAAATGCCTTAGAAGGCAAATATTTCTTGCATTTTTATGCCTTAATGATAAGAGAAAGCCTTACCTTTGTAAGGTCATGTAACCCGATTATCTATGTAAAACCATATTATGACTAGTTAAGATGAAAAAGGAAATTAGATTTAGCCTTGTTTACCGTGACATGTGGCAGTCGTCCGGTAAATATCAACCTCGTGTAGATCAGTTAGTTCGCATTGCACCTCTTATTGTGGAAATGGGATGCTTTTCGCGTGTTGAAACTAATGGAGGAGCTTTTGAGCAAGTCAATCTACTTTACGGTGAAAATCCCAATAAGGCTGTGCGGGCTTTTACCAAACCTTTCAATGAGGCGGGTATCCAGACTCATATGCTGGACCGTGGACTCAACGGACTCCGTATGTATCCAGTGCCCTCCGATGTACGTCGGTTGATGTATAAGGTTAAGCATTCACAAGGAGTTGATATCACACGTATTTTTTGCGGGTTAAATGAAGTCCGCAACATTATACCGTCAATAAAGTATGCTCTTGAAGCAGGTATGATTCCACAAGCTACTTTGTGTATAACACATTCTCCTGTCCACACAGTAGAGTATTATGCAAATGTAGCCGACCGGCTTATTGAAGCAGGAGCACCTGAAATCTGTCTAAAAGATATGGCAGGTGTTGGTCGTCCGGCAATGTTAGGACGTTTGACTAAAGCTATCAAGGACAAACATCCAAATGTGCTCATACAATATCATGGTCATAGTGGACCGGGTTTGTCAATGGCTTCAATCTTGGAGGTGTGTGAAAATGGTGCTGATATTATCGACGTGGCAATGGAGCCAATGTCTTGGGGTAAGGTTCATCCGGATGTTATTTCAGTTCAAGCTATGCTTAAAGATGCTGGATTCCAAGTTCCCGACATTAACATGAAAGCTTATATGAAAGCACGTTCAATGACTCAAGAGTTCATTGATGATTTTCTGGGATATTTCATGGATCCTTCTAATAAACAGATGTCTTCACTTCTATTAAAGTGTGGATTACCCGGTGGTATGATGGGATCAATGATGGCTGACTTGAAAGGCGTTCATTCAGGAATCAATATGATTCTGAAAGGCAAAAATCAACCTGAATTGAGCTTGGATGATTTGCTTGTAATGCTTTTTGATGAAGTGGAATATGTATGGCCAAAATTAGGTTATCCTCCTTTAGTTACGCCGTTCAGTCAATACGTCAAAAACGTAGCATTAATGAACGTTATGCAACAAGTGAAGGGTGAAGAACGCTGGACAATGATTGATAGCCACACATGGGATATGATTTTGGGTAAAAGTGGAAGACTGCCTGGTCCGCTGGCTCCTGAAATTATTGAATTGGCTAAAGCTAAAGGTTATGAATTTGTAGATACCGATCCTCAGTCTAATTATCCGGATGCTTTGGATGAATACAGAAAGGAAATGGATGAGAATGGTTGGGAATATGGACAAGATGACGAAGAACTCTTTGAACTTGCTATGCATGACAGACAATATCGCGATTATAAATCGGGGACAGCAAAGAAAAGATTTCTGGATGAGTTACAACGTGCCAAAGATGCTTCGATGGCGAAGGGAGGTTTTTCTGAAGAGGAGATTAAAAAACTTAAGCGTGTAAAAGCGGATCCTGTTATTGCTCCTTCTAAAGGACAAGTACTTTGGGAAGTTTCTGTTGATGGTCCTTCAACTGCTCCTTTCATAGGTCGATCATATCAACATGGCGAAGTATTCTGTTATCTTTCTACTCCGTGGGGGGAATACGAAAAAGTACCTATTGCTTTCAATGGACAGGTTATTGAAATTTGTGCTCGTCAGGGAGCTATGGTCAATAAAGGAGATGTTATAGCTTACGTAGAGCGTAGTGATATCTTTGCATAGCCATATTCAATAAGATAAAAAATAAGGGATTCAATGAATCCCTTATTTTTTGTACTTACTTAAATCACGCTGTTATCTTATCCATTTATTAATAATTTCTTCTAGCTCTTCGTGGTTAAAAGGCTTAGCTAGAAAGTCATTGCAACCAGCTTCTAATACAGCATTACGATCATCTTCATAAGCGAAAGCTGTGAGTGCAATAATTGGAATACTCGATGATGTCTTGCGGATGATTTTTGTAGCTTCTAATCCGGATAGTTTGGGCATTTTAATATCCATAAGGATTAAGTCCGGGCTGGAATCTTTAAAGATCCTGATAGCTTCTTCACCATCTTTAGCTCTTTCTATATGGTAAAATGATCCTAAAATGGATCGAACTAAAATATAATTGCTATCAATATCTTCGGCAATTAAAATGTTTCTGATTCGATTATATGTGATATCTGATCCAGTTCCACTATATAATGCATCTTCTGTAATTATTGGTATGCTAGATATGTCTGGCTTATTATTCTGTACTTTTGCTTCAGATAAATTGTTTTTGAGTGGTAAAGTAAAATAGAAAGTAGTCCCTTCACAAACTTTGGACATGACCGATACAGATCCTCCCAGCTTTTCTATTATAGTTTTGCATATAGCTAAGCCTAGTCCGGTACCTTCTGCAAAACTGTTTGCCTTTATAAAACGCTCAAAAATCTTATCTATCTTATCTTGAGGTATGCCACATCCGGTATCAGTTACATGAAAAAGTATATATTGACTTTCTTGCCTATATCCATAGCGGATACTTCCTTTTGTAGTAAATTTGAAAGCGTTTCCAATAAAATTGGATATTACTTGGAAGAGTCTGTTTTTATCTGTATTGATACAGATATCCTCGTCTGAAGGTTCAAATACCAATTTAACTCCATTAGGGCATCTGAAAACATGTGCATCGTATATTTCATTAAATAAAGTATAAAGTTGAACTGATGAAAAATTAAAATCTACAATGCCCGATTCTATTTTTGAAAGATCCAGTATTTCATTAATTAGTTGTAATAATCTTTCATTGTTTGCTTCTACTATATTATAATAGTTCTTACGTTCTTCAACATTCTCACTTTCGGCAATTATACGTGAAAATCCGACAATGGCATTGAGTGGAGTACGTATTTCGTGGCTCATATTGGCCAGAAATGCTGATTTTAAATGATCAGATGTTTCTGCTTTTTCTTTTGCAGCAAGTAATTCGCGCTTCATTAATTCCAAGTCCGTGATATTCCATTCAATACTCAATAGTACGGGAGGAGAGTCATTGCTCTCTATTCTCATTTTGCGCCTATCTAGATAAATTGGATTTCCATTGACGTCTCGCTTTTCTATTATATAATGTTTTTCTTCTCCACTTGTGGCTACATGTATATCTTCTTTTCTTTCTTTTTGCGCTATTTCAATAGGGTATATACTAAAATCGTCTTTACCCATAGCGTTTTGATACTTTTGTCGATCGTTACTGATATCCCGGCTTCGATATAAGTATTTGTATCCGTTTTCTATATCTTTTACTGTAATTGCAGCCGGTAAATTTTCTATGATTTTGTTGAGTACTTGGCTAAATTGTTTGATTTGCTGTTCATGGCGTATACGCTGGCTGATATCTCTGCCAAATACCCAAAATGTTTTTACACCTTGATCACTGGTTACTTTATATAAGTTCCCTTCGTATGCTAGAATTTCAGGATGTTTTGGAAATGGATTGTAAGTGATGAAACTAGTATGGCGGTGATCTTCATTAACCGAAGTGATAAGTTTGTTCCATTCGTCAATATTTCTGACATATGAGCTTATATTGTATATCTTTAAAGTAGTAATATCTTCTGCACTTCCCAAATTTTGGTGGTACTTGTATCGACGATTAGCAAAAAGTAAAGTACCGTCCTCACAAATGGCTACAACATCTTCAGTAGAGTTATCTATGGCATGTGTTAATAAATTAATGTCATTTCGCCTCTTTTGTATATCTGTAACATTCTGAATATAACCTTCCAATATGATATTCTCGTTAGAATGATTTTCATACGAAAAAGCTTTTAGGCGAATGTAAAAAATTGTGTTTTTATAGAATATACGGTAATCAATACTATCCTCGATATTTCCTTCTAAGTTTTTATCTAACCACATTATGAAAGCATCTCTATCTTCCGGGAGAATGATATTTAAATATGAGCCTAGTGGGATGTATTGCTCTTTATCTACACACATAATTTGGGTGTGTCCGGAGTAGCTGAAGTTTGTAGTTTTGTTGCTGTAAGTCCATTTTCCTAAAAGTGCCACCTTTTGTACTTCAGAAAGCTCCCTGTTTTTCTTTTCCATTTCCAACTTTTGTTGGCTTCTTGCAGTGATATCACGGTATTGGCATAGTACCATATTATTGTAAGGTTGCATAATGCATTTAAAGAAATACTTTTCATGCCGAATATGCAACTCATAATTGCGAGTGGATTTAATGTTTTGCTCCACTACTTTCTTAAATTCCGAATAAAAGAGATTACGGGTATCCGTTGGAAGTTTTTTTATCAGATTTTTTCCTGTTAATACTTCTTTATTTAAAAACCATAGATCGGCATCGAATATTGCAATGTCAACGCATATCCCATTTTTATCCAATAGTATGAGTGTGTCGGATACGATGTTTAATAACCTCTCCGCATTATCGGGACTTTTTAAAATACTTTTCATGATTTCATGTCCTTTCTTTTTTTGGACTTATCGGTTTGCTCTTTGTGCTTTTTCCCATGTTCCGGTGTTATTGCAATGCCTTAACAGATAAAATCCTCCTCTAAAAACATTCAAATTCATAAACAGAAAGTAGTAGGGAATAAAGAGTATTTTGCTTGTTATTTGTTTTTTCGATATGATGTAACCACAAGTTCCCATTATGTAAAAAATTGCTTGTAGAACAAGAAATAGGATATATGGGAATTTAGTATTGTTATTAACTAATATTATGTTGAGTGGGATCAATAGAAAAAGTGCGATAGGGGTAATCGACCAGCGCAATACGCGGTGTGACAAGTATTGAAAGCTAAGCCATTTATATTTAATAGGGTTCAGTAGAGCGCGTAATCTCCACATTGATTGTAATCCTCCGGCTGCAATCCTTACTTTACGCTTTTCTTCTTCATGCATATCTGCCGAGCCTGTTTCCATTGCATATGCTTCAGCACAATATTTAATGGTATATCCCCGCATTGCTATGCGGAGTGAAAGTGTGAAGTCATCTAATAATGTGTCGGCATTCATCTCTTCAAAAAGTTCCCGGCGGATTGCAAAAAGTTCTCCTGCTGCTCCAACAGTACTATATAGTCTTGAATCGAGTGACTTAAGTGCTGATTCGTATTTCCAGTAAATACCTTCACCACCAGATGCGGCATTATCTTTTTCTTTGACTATAATGCGTTTTTCGCCAGCTACACAGCCCACTTTTGGATTTGTAAATGCATTTGCTATTTCAATTAAAGCTTCAGTGTTTAGATTTGTATTGGCATCAGTGAATATAACAATAGGGGTTGACACATATTGCATGCCTCTATTGATAGCAGCTGTTTTACCGAGCCTTTCGGTTTGATAAAGAACCTTCGCTTCCTTCCATAATTTGAGCAACTCATTTGTTTTGTCATTGCTTCCGTCGGTAACCCAAAGTATATGCAATTTATTCACCGGATAGTCTAGGTCAAGACTGTTTTGCATTTTCTCATTCACAACGCTTTCTTCATTATAGGCTGTTATGAATAGGGTCATGTGAGGCAATGCATCGCTAGGAATAGTAAAAGATGGCTTATGAAAAATAAATCTTTCTTTTATTTTGACTAATAAATATAATAATATTCCATACCCTACATAAGTGTAGAAAACAATAAAAAGACATAACCAAAATGTTATTTCGTAAATTTTCATTGTGATACCTCAATCAGTTTTTCGGGAGCTTTGTTTGTAAATAACTTCAAAAATATGAATAATATATTTTTAAAACAAGAAAAAGATTTGAAAACGTGAAATGCTTTGATGAACTTGTTTATCGTCGAAATATAATGTCATTCTTGCAGAGCTAACGAAAGGCTGAAAGACTATATGTTTTGGTATTAATTCCTCTTTTTGTTTATTGAAAATCCTCTATTTTGAGAAAAGATATTAATTTTGTGTCCGATCTTGATTTTATAGTTACCTATAGGCTATTTGGTGACTCATCTGAGAGTTTTGATCTAATTTTATAAATTACAATAGTTCTTGAATATGAAGAAATGTTTTTTATCCGTATTTGCTTGTTTTACTGTCCTGTCCTCTATCAGTGGGCAGGATCAGAAAGGTGGGATATCCGAATTCATGCTTAATCAAATTCGTCAAACTTATCAAGGTACTCCTTCCGATAAAGCTATAAGAAATGCGATTGGGAGCAATGATATCCAAAAATTGGTGCTTAATCAGGAAAATAGGAACGATATTGATACTCATTTTTCTATAAAAGTTAATTCTAAAGGAATCACCGATCAGAAATCTTCCGGTCGTTGTTGGTTGTTTACAGGGTTAAATGTTATGCGCTCCAAGGCAATAGCAAAATATGATTTCCAGTCTTTTGAATTTTCCCAGATATATACTTTCTTTTGGGATCAGTTGGAGAAATCAAACTTATTTTTGCAAGGCATTATAGACACCAGCAATAAGCCTTTGGATAATAAAACAGTTGAGTGGTTGTTTAAAAATCCATTAAGTGATGGGGGCACTTTTACTGGAGTGGCCGATATTGCAATTAAATATGGACTTGTTCCACGAGAGGTTATGCCGGAAACGAACAGTAGTGAGAATACGTCGAAAATGTCTAATTTGATTTCCTTGAAACTGAAAGAGTTTGGTTTGGCTCTACGCGATGATGCAGCTAAAGGTGCAAAATCTTCGGTTTTACTGAATAAAAAGACGGAGATGCTTGGCACTATTTATAGAATGCTCGTGTTGAACCTTGGTGTTCCTCCTACAGAATTTACTTTTATACGTAAAGATGATAAAGGAAACCCTGTAGAGACAGAGCATCATACTCCAAAATCTTTTTTGAAAAAATATGGTGATGAGAATTTGCTTAGTAACTATGTAATGTTGATGAACGATCCTACTCGTGAATATTATAAGTGCTACGAAATAGAATTTGATCGTCATCGTTTTGATGGGAAAAATTGGACTTATGTCAATTTGCCTATTGAAGATATAAAAGCAATGGCTATTGCTTCGTTAAAAGATAGTACTATGATGTATTTTTCGTGTGATGTTGGTAAGTTCCTCGATAAAGATCGCGGTTTGCTTGATGAAAATAACTTTGATTACGCTTCGTTAATGGGCACTAACTTTGGAATGGATAAGAAACAACGAATTCAGACTTTCTCCAGTGGTTCTTCACATGCGATGACTTTGATGGCTGTTGATCTTGATAAAGATGGAAAATCGGTGAAATGGATGGTTGAAAATAGCTGGGGAGCAAAAAGTGGCTATCAAGGGCATTTGATCATGACAGACAAGTGGTTTAATGAATATATGTTCCGCTTGGTTGTTGAATCTAAATATGTCCCACAAAAAGTAAAGGATATCTTTAAGCAGAAGCCTATAATGCTGCCGGCTTGGGACCCCATGTTTGCTGAAGAGAATTAAAATAAAACTTCATATATTCATTGTGATTAATGTGGATATTTCAGCAAAAAAGCGATATTGTTTTTTATAAAATAAATCTTGCAAAGCTGTTTCAAAATGAAACAGCTTTTTTTATTTGGGATTAAGGGATAAAAATATTTGCGGACTTATCCGTATCTTTGCATGATTAATAAATATATATTTGAATGAATATCTCTGAAATCTTGCATAACCTGCAAATTGAGCATTTAACTCCTATGCAGGAAGCTACGCAAAAGGCATACGATACTGAAAACGATGTTGTACTGTTATCACCTACTGGTTCCGGTAAAACATTGGCATTCCTAATTCCATTGGTGCAAGCGCTCGATCCCAACATTGATGGTGTGCAATCTTTAATATTAGTTCCTTCGCGAGAGTTGGCATTACAAATAGAGATAGTTTTTAAAGCAATGGGGAGTGCCTATAAAGCTATAAGTTGTTACGGAGGCCGTCCTGCAATGGAGGAACATCGAACAATGAAAGCTGTACATCCTGCTGTAATAGTGGGAACTCCTGGACGGTTGAATGATCATTTATCAAAAGGCAATATTTCTGTGGATTCAATTGCCACACTCGTTATTGATGAGTTTGATAAATCTCTAGAACTGGGTTTTCAGGAAGAAATGGCAGAAGTAATAGGCTATCTTACAAATTTAAAGAAGAGAGTTTTGCTTTCGGCTACTGATGCTGATGAGATTCCTGCATTTACAGGATTGGATAGGGTTATTAAATTGAACTTTTTAGATTCTGAGTCGGATGCCGTTCGGCTTGATGTGAATCTTGTTATGTCTCCTGAAAAAGACAAGTTGGAAACACTCTATCGCTTACTTTGCACTCTTGGAAGTGCATCTACTTTGGTCTTTTGCAATTATAGGGAAAGTGTAGAACGCACAGTTGACTATCTTAAATCAAAGAAATTTTCTTGTGATGGTTTTCATGGTGGAATGGAACAACCTGATAGAGAGCGGGCTCTTTATAAATTTAGAAATGGGAGTTGTCCGGTTTTGATCTCTACTGATTTGGCTGCGCGCGGACTTGATATACCAGACATTCAAAATGTGGTTCATTATCATTTGCCTGTGAACGAAGAGGCTTATACACATCGAAACGGTCGTACCGCGCGTTGGACTAAGGAGGGTAAAGCTTTCTTGCTGTTGCATGCCGAAGAGCAAGTTCCCATTTATATTAATAATAATATTCCGGTTTTTGCACTTCCAGAGATAACCCCAAAGCCAACTAAATCGATTTGGGCTACATTATATATAGGTAAAGGAAAAAAGGATAAATTGGGGAAGACTGATATTGTTGGTTTCTTATATAAAAAAGGTGGACTTAGTCGTGAAGATGTCGGTCAGGTAGATGTCAAAGATCATTATGCTTTCGTTGCAATTCGGGGATCAAAAGTAAAACAATTGCTTAATTTAATACAAGGAGAGAAGATCAAAGGAATGAAAACCATTATTGAAGAAGCTCGATAGTTTCTTATGATTATTCATTAAAAAGGCAATACTACTTTTCTTTTCTAAGTAATATATCGATGGAACTTTCTTTTTGTTGCAAGAAATACTCTCTGTTATATTTGGGTAACAAAATGGTGAATATTTAATGTATAAACCAATAAAAAGTAAGGTAAAGCCAGGGTAAAAATTGTTTTTCATAAGGTTTGATTTGTTTTACGGAAATAAATCTGTAATTTCGCCATGTCTAAAGACATTAATAACGAATTGTATAACCAAAACAAACTTCAAATGAAAAAGCATAATTTCAATGCAGGACCTTCCATTCTCCCGCATGAAGTGATTGAAGAAACGGCAAAAGCTATTTTAGACTTTAATGGATCAGGCCTTTCATTGATGGAAATCAGCCATCGTGCCAAAGACTTTCAACCTGTTGTTGATGAAGCTGTGGCACTGTTTAAAGAATTACTTAATATTCCCGAAGGTTATTCGGTATTATTCTTAGGCGGAGGTGCGAGTCTGGAGTTCTGTATGGTACCCTATAATTTCCTAGAGAAAAAAGCTGCTTATTTAAATACAGGTACATGGGCAAAAAAAGCAATGAAAGAAGCAAAAAGTTTTGGAGATGTTGTAGAGGTTGCATCTTCTGCCGATGCCAATTATAATTTTATTCCTAAAAAATATTCAGTTCCTGTTGATGTAGATTATTTGCATATTACCACAAATAATACAATTTTTGGCACAGAACTAAAAAGTGATCTGAACGTAGGTGTTCCTATGATTGCAGACATGTCTTCTGATATTTTTTCTCGTCCTATCGATATTTCTAAATATATTTGTATATACGGAGGAGCTCAAAAGAATCTTGCTCCGGCTGGACTTACATTTGTTATTGTAAAGAATGATGCAGTAGGCAAGGTTTCAAGATATATTCCTACCATGTTGAATTATCAGACTCATATAGATAATGGTTCTATGTTTAACACTCCTCCTGTAGTTCCTATCTATTCAGCTTTGTTAACATTGCGTTGGGTAAAAGCTCAGGGCGGTGTGAAAGAAATGGAACGTCGTGCAGTTGAGAAAGCAGATCTGCTTTATACTGAAATAGACCGAAATAAGTTATTTGTGGGAACTGCTGCCGAAGAAGATCGCTCGCGCATGAATATTTGTTTTGTAATGGCTCCTGAGTATAAAGATCTGGAAGCTGATTTCTTGAAATTTGCAACAGAAAAAGGGATGGTTGGAATAAAAGGGCATCGCTCTGTTGGTGGTTTCCGAGCTTCTTGTTATAATGCTATGCCAAAAGAAAGCGTTCAAGCTTTGATTGATTGTATGCAAGAATTTGAAAAACTTCATTAATAATTTAGTGTACCACAAATGACACAGATTCCCACAGTTTATGTAAATAACCTCTGCGGGAATCTGTGTCATTTGTGGTCTTATCATTATTCCTTATAAACTATGAAAGTCTTAGTTGCAACAGATAAACCGTTCGCAAAAATAGCTGTCGACGGTATTCGTAAAGAGATTGAAACTGCAGGTCATGAATTAACCTTATTGGAGAAATACAGCTCAAAAGCAGAACTTTTAGAAGCTGTTAAAGATGCCAATGCTATTATTATTCGTAGTGACATTATTGATGCGGAAGTATTAGATGCCGCTAAAGTTTTAAAAATAGTAGTGCGTGCCGGTGCGGGTTATGACAATGTCGATTTGGAAGCTGCTACTGCCCATGGTATATGTGTGATGAATACTCCCGGACAGAATTCTAATGCAGTTGCTGAATTAGCTTTCGGTATGATGGTTATGGCCGTGCGTAACTTTTATAATGGAACTTCCGGAATCGAACTAAAGGGAAGAAAGCTCGGTATTCACGCATATGGAAATGTAGGGCGTAATGTTGCCCGTATTGCCAAAGGTTTTGGAATGGAAGTTTATGCTTTTGACGCTTTCTGTCCAAAAGATGTTATTGAAAAAGACGGGGTTATAGCTCTTGCTTCCGCTGATGAACTCTATAGTAAGTGCGATGTTGTTTCTTTACATATTCCTGCTACAGCTGAAACAAAAAACTCTATTAACTTTGGCTTAGTCAATAAAATGCCTAAAGGTGGTATTTTGGTAAATACAGCTCGTAAAGAAGTAATAAATGAGGCTGAATTGATTGAATTGATGGAAGAACGCACTGATTTAAAATATGTTACTGATATTATGCCTGCTGCTAATGATGATTTTTCCACAAAATTTTCAGGTCGTTATTTCTCTACTCCTAAGAAAATGGGCGCTCAGACTGCGGAAGCAAATATAAATGCAGGTATTGCAGCAGCTAAGCAGATTGCTGGCTTCTTTAAGGATGGTTGTGAAAAATACCGTGTAAATAAAAAGTGATTATACGTAATATTGTTATGATAAAGAAAGGAGCATTTTGTTTGTTGATCTTTGGACTTATTTTACTTTTATCAACTATTATGCTTCGAGATAAATTCACTGATTTCACTATTGGTTTCTTTGAAGGCTTCTCCATTGTTTTGATTGTAACTTCTGTACTTTATCTGGTAATTACTTATCTCTTAAAGAAAGAATAGCTGTATTTTACTATGAATAGAGTTTTGATAGGAAGAGTGTTGATTGCAATTTCCTTGTTATTGCAATTTTTAAATATTTTTTTGCGTGAATACCTTTCTGCTTCTTTTGTAGAAATATTTAAGGCCACTGCATTAGTGTTGATTGTAGTTGGTCTTGTATTAGTCCTAAGCAGCTATTTCTCAAAAAAACAATCTGAATAAATATAAATGATAATAAATTAATTATGGCAACAATAAAACCTTTTCGAGGTCTCCGACCTCCACAAAGTTTGGTGGAGCAAGTCGCATCTCGCCCGTACGATGTGTTGAATTCTATAGAAGCTCGTGAAGAAGCTGAAGGAAATGAAAAATCGTTATATCATATTATTAAGCCTGAAATTGATTTCCCTGTAGGAACAGACGAGCACGATCTATGTGTATATGCTAAAGCTGCAGAAAATTTCCAGAACTTCCAAGATAAAGGTTGGTTGGTACAGGATGATAAGGAGAGTTATTACGTTTATGCACAAACCATGAATGGCAAAACCCAATACGGTTTAGTGGTTGGCGCGTATGTTCCCGATTATATGAATGGGGTGATAAAGAAGCATGAATTGACCCGTCGTGATAAAGAGGAGGATAGGATGAAGCATGTTCGTGTAAACAATGCTAATATTGAGCCTGTCTTTTTTGCGTATCCCGATAATACTCTACTTGACAATATTGTGGCTCGTTGTGTTACTAGAATGCCTATATATGATTTTGTTGCTCCCGGAGATGGCTTCGGACATAAATTTTGGATTATAGATGATCAGGATGATATAGAATCTATTACTGCAGAATTTGCAAAGATGCCTGCTCTGTATATTGCTGATGGACATCATCGCAGTGCTGCCGCCGCTTTGGTAGGTGCTGAAAAAGCTAGGCAAAATCCAAATCATACAGGAAAAGAAGAATACAACTACTTTATGGCGGTTTGTTTTCCAGCCAATCAGTTGACTATCATAGATTATAATCGCGTAGTTAAAGATCTTAATGGACTTACTACTAATGCTTTTATAGAGGCGTTGGAGAGGAATTTTATATTGGAAATTAAGGGTGAAGAAATTTATAAACCATCGGGCTTACATAATTTCTCTCTCTATTTGGAAGGCAATTGGTATAGTCTAATTGCAAAATCTGGCACATATAACGATAATGATCCTATAGGGGTATTGGATGTGACTATATCTTCTAATCTTATTCTTGACGAAATTCTGGGAATTAAAGATCTTCGATCAGATAAACGTATTGATTTTGTTGGTGGTATACGTGGTTTGGGCGAACTAAAGAAAAGGGTGGACAGTGGTGAAATGAAAATGGCTTTAGCTCTCTATCCGGTTAGTATGAAGCAGTTGATGGATATTGCGGATACAGGGAATATTATGCCTCCCAAAACCACTTGGTTTGAACCGAAACTTCGTTCGGGACTCGTTATACATAAATTGGATTAATAAATAGCTTTAGTTAAAATATCGATGTTTTTTTGAAGAAGCTGTCTGCCTCTTATTGGTAGACAGTTTCTTGTTTTGAGCAATCTTTTATAAAGTATATGAGATCGTAATCTAAACGGTGTTAGTAAAGTTAATACTTTTTTTACTACACAGTTTAGATTACGGTCTCCTTATTTTGTTTGTTAAAGCTCTTCCTCCTAGTGTGGAAGCAGGGCTTATTTTATAGAATCTTTCTTATAAACTTGCTAAATCTGTAGCTTGTTTAATGCGGTCGGCTAATCCAATTCCATCTCGAATGCCACCGGCTAAAATAAGTCCCTTGTATTTTTCTTGTAGCAGATTAATCTTTTCGAGACGTTTTTCTGTATCAACCTCGTATTGTGGTATTGCTTTGGAATGCCGGAAAATATATATCTTCTCTATCGGAGTATCTTCCGGATATTTCATCATTCGATGTAGTCCTGTTTTTACCAGCTTTATAATTTCTTCATCCGATAAGTTTAATAAATGTGGATGCTTCATTCCTCCAAGGAAAAAAGAAAGTGATGCCTTTCCTTTTGGTGCTCTGTCGTCGTAGCATGATGAATTAAATAAAATACCCAGTATTTTTTCTTTTTCTATTGAAGGTATTAATCCACCAAAGGCAAGAGGAACACGGCTATTATTGTTGAGCCCTACGCCGATTTGTACAACTGGAGCATAGGTAAGAGATGAAATCGGGGCTATTTCTTTTGTATCAATAAAAGACAATAAATCAGGTAAAGCATAAGCTGGTACAGTAGTTATTACTTTTTTTGATGTTATTTTTTTTTCTGTAGAACCTAAAGTTACCACCCACGAGCCATCTGAAGATGGTTCTAACTTTATGGAGCCTGCCGAAAGCTGTATAAATTCATCGCCAATCTTTTTTTGGAGTGCTTTTACCAATTGTCCAAATCCACCTTTTACGGAAAAAACATCTTTTGAGATACCTTGTGCTTTCTCTGAAGCCAGTGCTTTTCGCCTTTTAATTGCTCCACGAATAAAGCTACCGTATTCATCCTCTAATCTGTGGAGCTTCGGCAAAGCGAATCGGGTAACTAAACGATTTGGATCACCTGCATATACTCCTGATACAAAAGGGTCAACAGCATAGTTTAGATAAGATTTTCCTAATCTTCGTTTTACTAGATCGGCAATACTTTCATTCGGGTTCTTTCCTTTTTTTCTGAATGGTTCGAATAAAATATTGATTTTATCATGCCAAGAGAATAAGTTCGTAGATATGGCGCTTAAGAGTCCGCTTGGCAGTGGACGGAATGATCCTTTCTTCCAAATAAGTCGGACTTTAGCTTCTTTACGGGCAATTTGTAAGGTACAATCATTTCCTAGTTTGCGAAATAAGTCTAATACTTCTTTGTTTGAAATTACTCCTGTATTTGGCCCGGATTCAAATAAAAAGCCTTCGTCATCTATAGTATTTAATTGCCCACCAACCCGATTTGCCTTCTCCAATAGTAAGACATTGACTCCTTTTTCTTTTAAAAGGAAAGTGGTGACTAATCCTGTTATACCACCGCCAATGACTACTACTTCAACATTCTTATCCATTTTGAGTTATTATTTATAAGTTCTGTTTCTATACAGGTTTCGAAAAGCGCAGTGTATTTCCGTTTCGCATTAGTGGATCAAATATTGCTGCTACATTACGTACATAAAGTGCTCCCTTCTTGGTTACTTTGATTTCTTCAGGACTTAGGGTGATGATTCCATCTTCTTCCATTTCCTTTAATTTGGAAGCATCGTATGTTAGGCGACTTTTTATTTCTGGTATCGGAATTTTGATAAGCTGTGCTAGTTCCGACCAGTTTAGTCTTTCATTGCACATTAATGTCGTTATTACTTCTCTGGCTAATTGCTCTTCAGAATTTAAAAGATATCCTCTCATCACGGGTATGTTCCCTTTGTTTATAGATTCAATATATTGTGGAATGCTGCGCGTATTCTGACTATATGCAGTTGAAAGCTGACTAATAGCGGTGACACCAAAAGCATAAACTTGCCCGGTAGTCATTCTTGTACAATATCCTTGGAAATTTCGATGCAATAGTCCATTATTTAAAGCTATATTAAGGGGATCATCCGGTAGAACAAAATGATCTAGTCCGATTGGCACATACCCTTGAACGGTCATTGTGCTGTTAGTCTGTTGATACATATTACTTTTTGCTTCACTTGACGGTAGCCCGGCTTTTTCCAAAATTAATTGATTCTTATTGACCCATGGCACATGCGCATAAGAAAATGTAACTAAGCGATCAGGCATAAGAGATACTGCTTTTAAAATAGTTTCTTTAAAGCTATTTTCTGTTTGTCCTGGAAGACCGTATATAAAATCGAGATTAATGGATATGCGGTGAAAACGAAGAATGTTGAATATCTCTTCCACCGGTAAAAAAGACGGTCTTCTGTTTGCTGTTCTTAGCACCTCAGTATTGAAATCTTGTATTCCAATACTGCAACGGTTAAAGCCTGCTTCTACTAATTGCAACCAATGTCTCTCTGTAAGATACCCCGGGTGGCATTCTATGGCTATCTCTGGATAATCGATACACTCGAAATTAGAGAGCAGCAATTCATTTATCTCTTTTAAATGATGTAAGGGGATAGCAGTTGGAGTACCTCCTCCATAATGTATTTGTGTTATTTTACGATTTTTATCAAGTAGAGGCAAAACAAGTTCAATCTCTTTTTTTATTGCACTTACATAACTTTCCACAATATCTTTTTTTTCCATAGGGTAGGAGTTACATCCGCAGTAATAGCAAAGTTGTGGGCAAAATGGAATGTGAATGTAAAAAGAAATATGAGTTGGAGAAGTCTCATTTGAAGCAATGATTGCTTTTTTATATTCTTTTTCATGAAAAGCTTCATGAAAATAATTAGCAGGAGGATAACTAGTATATCGCGGAGTAGGAACATTATATTTTGAAAGCAGATCTGTTGTCATGATCGAAAAAGTCTTTTGAAATAAAACATTACGTAAATAAGCGATAGAGCCGACAATATACTTTCAGCTATAAATAAAGCTGTATATCCACATTGATCGGCAAGTTTTCCGCTCACTACAGCTATAAGCATGCTACTTAAATGTAATACAACTATTTGGATTGTGAAGTCAGTTCCTTCACGTCCAACTCTGACATAGTCCATTGCTATGGTGTAAACAAGCACTGTAGCCAGTCCGTAACTAGTCCAAAGAAATAGAATTCCCAAATATAAATTTAGAGTATTTAGTACGTCAAAATATGATAACCCCGTGAAATACAGTCCAGTGAAGAGAATACAACTGGCAAATATTGTTGCAGCATATCCTCTTCCCCAATTTCGGATAATATTACCACTAAAATAAGAACCTATACAGCCGCAAAGTGATCCAAATATGCTAAACATGAATCCGATATGTGCAGTAGGGTAGTTTAAGTCGACGAGCCATGGCTTAAGCATGGCAAGTATGCCTATTAAACCTGCATTAAACAGAACTAAAAATGTAAGTTGAGGTATTATTCTCCGCTGGCGGAAAAATAATACCAAATCTTTCATACTGATTGGTGTTCGTCCTGCACGGGAGACAAAGTTTTCATCTTTATATAGATATAGCGGGAGGAGCATTAGGATAACAAACAGCGACAAACCTAATAGCATGAAAGTCCAGCCTGTATATTTATATAAAATCAATAAAAGTCCTCCACCGACCAAAGAGCCAGTAAAACTACCCATACTTTGCATACTATTGCCACGGCTTCTATCTTTACGAGAGAACGAAAGCGTTGTTAATGCATCTGTTGCAATATCCTGAGTCCCGGATGCTACAAAAGAAAGCACGATCAATGCCAATATAAGTATGAAATTTGTTTTTAAATCTAGAAATGCAATTAGTAAGATTAGAAAAGCATAAACAAATTCCGAGTAAAATATCCAATGTTTATAAGTCTTTAATCCTGAGGTTTTACCATCAACAATAGGCGCCCATAAAAATTTTATAATCCAAGGCAGTTTTATTAATTGGAGTAATCCTATTGAAGTCAATGAAAAATTATCTTGTCTCATCAACACCGGTAACAAGGTGCTAAAAAGACTCATTGGAACCGATTGAGCAATGTAAAGAGAGAAGAAAGTAAATAATTTGTTGAATATTTTATCCGGCATTATGCTGATCTTATAATGTAAATGATATTGTTGTCCCAAAGGTAAGCGGTTTTCCCTTTTGAGCAAAATATTTTGTGCCTAACTGGAATAAATAAGCGGCATAATCTTTTGACGTTACATTTTTAATCCAAAGATCCACTGTGAGATTTTTCTTTACAACAGAAATTTTCCCATTCAATGTCCCGTAGAAACCCTGGCTTACAGCATTTGCTTCATTCCAATATTGTTTTCCAATGCCAGTATATTGGGCTGAAACCATTAAATAATCAATATATCTGGAATAAAAATTGAAAGCGTAGCTACCTCCCAACATAACAGTCTGGCGTGGTACATAGGGGGTATAATTGCCGGAATAATCATCACTACCATATAGATATTCTCTAAACTTAGCTTCGGTGTAACCATAGGAAAATTGCAGATTTAGTTGAGATGTTAGCTGCGCTTTTAACGATAACTCAGCTCCTTTACTATAAGAGCGTCCTGCATTTGTGAGTATTTGCCCAGTTGGTATTTTGTGTGAGATTTGCTGATGTCTCCAGTCAATATAGAAAAGAGCTAAATCACTTTGTATTTTTCCGTCGAACATAGATACTTTTCCTCCCACCTCATAATTCCAGCTATATTCCGGCTTATAAGTTCTTTCGTCATCCGAAGTAAAGGAAACATTGAATCCACCGGTTTTATAACCTCGGGTTATAGTGGCATAAGTCATATTGTTTTTATCGAACTGGTATTGCAATGATAATTTGGGGGTGAATTGAGTAAAGCTCATTCTATCATTTAACTGGCTCTCTAGTGTCTTATTTCCATTCTTTATAGCCCAAATCTTATAATCTTGTTTATCTCTTTCTATATCCATTCGTAATCCTAATGTTGCAGATAGGTGTTTTACCAAAAGATTTTTTACTGTTGACTGATGGTAGAAAGCTAATCCGTATGATGGTTCTTTATAATCTTTTTGAGTGGTATATAATACTGTCCGGTTTGCAATATTATAAAAAGCGAATAACCCGTTAACCCATGTAAATCTGTTGTTATTCTTGGATCGTATTTCCAATTCTTGTGAAAATTGGTTCTGACGTTGAGTTTGTATGACAAATGCATTTGCTTGTGAGGTGAAATCTTGGTCGATAGCTTGTCTGTCATCCAAATTTTGATATCCAGTTACTGATTTTAAGACAAAGCACGGAAATGTATAACTAAGTGTGAGTCCTGAAGTCAAGACCCCTTGTCGATACGAACTATAGCTGTTGTAGTCTGCATCGTTGATAACTCCTGTATTTTGGTTGTATAATCCGTATGGATAACCTCCTTGATCGGTATATTCGTAATTGACAGCCCATAGACCTTCCAGTCCACCGTCTGTTATCCATTGAAGTTTACCTTTTGTTGCAATATGGTTGGATCGGTCTACTTTTTGTCCCAAGTATTGGTTGGTAAAGAAGCCATCGTTATATTTATATTTGGAAGAGAAAGAATAGCCTACTTTATCGGAGATTTTTCCGTAATATGCCCCTGATGATTCGGTCTGTCCATAGTTGGCAATTGTTTGACGAAAGTTGAGGCCTTCATAATCCAGAGGATTTTTAGTATAGACATTAATAATTCCACCCATTGTGTTACGTCCGTATAGTGTAGCTTGCGGGCCTCTTAATATCTCTATACGGTTTACTTCGTTCATATCAAAGTCGAACACCGATTTATCAAAGAAAGGAATGCCGTCAACATATAGACCTACCGAAGGAGTCAGTTTTGATCCTATTCCTCGAATATAGAGTGGAGAGGTTAGTTTTGAACCATAGTCAGGAAAATAGAGGTTGGGAATATATGAACTGATATCTTTAAAGTCTGTGATATTACTTCTATTTAGTTCGTTTACCGATAATATAGATACTGATGCCGGTATCTCTTTAAAGCTTTTCTTTTCCTTGTATGAGGTCACTATTACTTCGTCGAGTGGTATTAATTTGTGTGGGATAGAATCCGGATCAGATTCGGTAGTATTGGCAAAGCTTATTTTAGATAACAATAATGCGGACAACAAAAAATAAAATCTCATCTTTCTTTTTTTGGCTGCAAAAGTACATTACTTTTGTTTCCAAAGCAATCCTCATTTATGAGGATTTATGGTAATATTTCATTTAGTTTAAGGTGCTTTAATAGAATTGCTTCAAGTATGGTGTATAAATCCCATATTTGTGGTATGGATTAGTTTTAAAAAGTTTTTTTCCTTTGCAGACGTACAAGGAAGCTATAATTGAAAATTAAAGTAGTTATTATTCATATTAATCATTAGTAAAAATCAATGATGGTTTTTACAGAATCCAAATCACATCAAAAGATGAAAAAGTCTTTAATACTGGCATTTTTATGCTTTAGCGTATTAGTCAACGCACAAGATGGATACAAGAAAGTCTCCATAGAAGGAAAAGTTATAGGGAATAACTTGGGTAAAGTATACTTGCAAAAGCTTCAAAATAAAAAATTTCAGAAGCTTGACTCTGCTACAGTTACAAATGGAAATTTCTCTTTTTCGAGAGAGTTATACTTGCCCGAAATATACAGTCTGTCAATGGACAACAAGCAAGGTTCTTTAATACTATTTCTGAATAAAAGCAAGGTATCCGTCACTCTTGATCCTTCCGATGGATATTCTAATAGTGTAATTAAGGGGTCTGATTTACAAGATTTGTATGTTTCTTACAAGAAAGATCAAGGTGTGAAAATAGATGAGTTTATAAAACAGCATCCAAATTCTTTGGTTTCCCTCTATGCTTTATATCGTGATTTCTCTTATCGACTGACGCCAGAAGAGATAAAAGCCAATCTCCAGTTATTGAATCCATCTTTGCAGAATACCGAATATGGTAATATTCTAAAAGAATTGGTAAGTACTATGGAGAGAGTGGCTGTTGGAAAGAAAGCACCGGATTTTGCTCTGAAAGATCCTGAAGGCAATGTTGTGAAGTTATCTGATCGCTTGGGTAAAGGATATCTTTTAGTTGACTTTTGGGCATCATGGTGCGGTCCTTGTCGCAAAGAGAATCCTAATGTGGTAAAAGTCTATTCGGAATACAAAGATAAAGGCTTTGATGTTTTTGGGGTTTCACTCGATGCAAGCAAGGAACCTTGGTTAAAAGCTATAGAGAAAGACCACTTGACTTGGACGCATGTCTCTGATTTGCAATTTTGGAATAATGCGGCTGCAAAGCTTTATGGAATACGATCTATTCCTTCAAATCTTCTTTTAGATAAGGAAGGTGCTATTATAGCTAAGAATCTTAGAGGTGAAGAGCTGGAAGCGAAATTAGCTGAATTATTGAGTCAAAAATAAATGAATTATAAAAAGGCTCTGGAGGTAATATAGAAAATGCTGTAAGAATACAGACATACTCTGCAATCATTGTATATAAGTCTGGTGGCAATCATCCGACATGACTTAAAAAGAGGCTGTTCCATAATGAGAGCAGCCTCTTTAACAAAGCTAATCTTCACCAGATTGAAAAGCAGTATGCCCAGCAGATGTAAAAACCATAAAAACAGCATTATTATATCGTTTAGAATCTCTGCTCCAGTTTATTGGATCATAGCTTCGCATCAAGACTAACTTTTTGAAATCTCCTGGTGCTACCCGATTGAGTCAGAACCATATACGGATAAGTGTGATTCAAACGGATAATTCGAAGGATAATGCGGTGGCCGAAAAAGTGAACAGTATCCTTAAACATGAGTTTGGATATGATGCCCCCGCTACAGGCAGCAGGGAGGGATGGAGTCATCAAGAAGAGATGGAGAAGTTATCGAGAAAAATATCTTTTGCCAGAATGCAGATGAGTGGAAAATCCATAATTTTGCATATGGATAATTAAAGAATATCCTGTAACTTGCAAGAATGAAAAGAAAAGGATATTTCTATTTTTGGCTTCTTTTAAAGGAACAAAGTCAACTTTGTTTAGGAAATGCTGGAAAAAAGGTCAACCTAAACAAGGGCTAAAAGAGAAAGGAGACAACTATATATAGGGATAGCAAGTTTTAAGGTCAACCATATATAGAGATTAGCTAAAAAAAAGAGTCAACCTAAATCAAGGAGCTACAAATGTTTTATTATACTTGTTATGCTGTTAATAGTTACCTACGGTTGTGGTTCATCTTATCCACAATTGTAGGTAAGATGAACCACAGCTGTGACGCAAATACGCCACAGCCGTGAGTAATAAATAGAGCTTACTTCTTGATGACAAACCAGACCGTGTGTGAGCGAAAGAAGGACTACTCTAAGAGCAATATGAGAGCGCCATTGAACTTTTGGATAAAGAACATGATGACTGGGATCGTTAGTATAGACTGGGTTATTTCCGTCCGGTATTGGGTGTAGTTGGGATTGTTATACTCCAAATAAAGCGTAATACTATGATGGCAAAGCTAAAATTATCGACTTTTGTCCCGATAAAAGCTATTAAGTCCGGTCTATTTTATTAAAGTAAAACCACTTACATTGCGGGGATTTGTGCGAAAAAGAATGACTTAATATGAGGCGGTAAAGAGGTCTGTTTACTGCCGATCGCTCTGTAATATGCCTTGTACTCCAGATATGGCCTATGTATAGGGACTTTCTGATTAAGTAAAGCCGGAAGACAAGAGGAATGTTGTATTAAAATCAGGATAAAATGGCGGGTGCAATTAAATTTAATTGCACCCTGCTGTTTCGCTCAATTGCACCCGTGTATCACTCTGCTTATTAGATAGTTAGAGCCATTGGTGCAAGTGGTGCAATTAAAATACGGAAAAAACTCCAGGAGAGAGTAAAAGTTTAATTCAGCCTTGATTAGGCTTTAATGCACCAAGTGTATTTGAGTATTAATAACATTTCAATTTTAATGGGGCACAAGTGGACTCAAAAATAAAACAATCTATACTTAAGCTTGTATAAATGAGATATTACGTGCTGAGAGTTATTGTAGTCTTTTTTAATATTTCTTTCATTGTTGTTGTAGAGCGTTTTGGGTTTATTAAATGATACGGGGCTGTTTCTCAAGGAGCAATCCCGTATTTGCAAATAGCTACTATTGCTTCTTGTAGCATTAGAATATTATCCATGTTTTTTACTTGTTTTATATCTTATTAGTACCAGATAGAATAACACTTTTGATATATGAAACTTGAGTGCTTAAAACAATAAGGTCTAAGTAAGTGTTTATATAGCATATATTTCTACTCTATATCTACACCATTTTTCGCAGAATCTGATGTCTTTATAAACCAATCCTCTTAAAATGAGGTTGGGAGAGTGCCTTTTCACTCTCTTTTATTTTAAAAAGATAAATATATCACTATGAAAATATATGTTAGACATATGGTTAGTCAGCGCTGCAAAATGGTAGTTATGCAAGAATTAAAGAATGTAGGTCTCAGTTATATTACCGTCGAATTGGGTGTCGTAAATCTTTCAATGAATATGACGCAGCAACAAAAAAAACTATTTAAATTTGCTTTGCATAGAACCGGATTAGAACTGATAGAAGATAAAAAAGATATAATAATTGAACAAATAAAAACGACGGTTATAGAATCAATACATTATTCGGATAATAAATTAAAAGTCACCTTTTCGACCTATCTAAGTAATAAATTGAACTTAAGCTATACATATTTGTCTAATATTTTTACAGAGTCAGAAGGTGTTACCCTAAGCCATTTTATTATATTGCATAAAATAGAATATGTAAAAGAGTTAATTCAGTATAATGAATTGACCTTTTCGGAAATTGCTTACAAACTGAATTATAGTAGTATTGCACATTTATCGAACCAGTTTAAGAAGATAACTGGTATTACTTTATCATTTTATAAGACACACCATCCCAAAAGAGAAATCAATATTGAAAATCTGTGATTTATGTAATATTTAAGCGTAAATATGTAACACTTTATATATCTGTTAAATGTATCTTTAACAGATATGGATGAATTAACGTATTTAGAAACTAAACTTAACGAGAATCCTTTGCGAGATGAATTGTTCAACATAGAGCAACTCATACAACATGCAAAAGGACTAGCTGAGCAGCAACAACTAGCAAAT
Source organism: Bacteroidaceae bacterium HV4-6-C5C (assembly GCA_007896885.1). GTDB lineage: Bacteria > Bacteroidota > Bacteroidia > Bacteroidales > Bacteroidaceae > Bacteroides. Next base: position 124,171 of record VOIU01000009.1, on the reverse strand, counting down.
AGCAAGAAAGATCATTTTTTATTGGCACGCCTCAATTATAATGATAAGGTTCTTCATGAGTTCAATAGAGCGGGACTTATGTTCAATAAAAATCATAATATTATTCCTGCCACCACATGGTTAATCGATAATTTTTATTTGATAGAAGAACAGATACAGTTGGCAAGGCTACATTTTCCTCAGAGATACAGTCAAGAATTACCTTGCCTTGCAGCAGGGATATACCGTGATTTGCCCCGCATTTATGGTATCATATTAGAGCTTATTTCTCATGTAGATGCACAAATAGATGAAGACTCACTTCGGGCATTTATTAATGCTTATCAAACTGGGATCCAACTAAAATTAGGAGAACTTTGGGCTGTTCCAATAATGCTAAGATTAGCGTTAATTGAGAACCTTCAACGAATTGTAATACGCTTGCAGAAGAATCAATTAGATCGCGACGAGGCAAATCTGTGGATAGAAAAATTGCAATTAGTGGCAAAAAAAAAGCCATCCAGGCTTGTGGAGGTAGTCTCAGATATGGCAAAGTCGGACATTCCTATGACTTGTGCCTTTGTTTCAGAATTTTGTCAACGAATGTCGCCTCATAATCCCACTTTACAGATTGCAAGGAGTTGGCTTGAACAACGGCTGGTTGAAAATGGTTTGTCTATCGAGGAATTATTACATGCGGAGAATCAGGATCTGGCAGCCGATCAGTTGTCTGTAAGTCACAGTATTAACAGTTTTCGGACTTTGAGCATCATTGATTGGAAAAATTTTGTTGAAGCATTAAGCTTTATTGAAAAAATACTTCAGAATGATCCTTCCCAGATATACTCTAAAATGGATTTTGTTACACGTGACCACTACCGCCATTTCATAGAACATTTTGCAAAAAAAAGTTTATGTACTGAATGGGAAGTAGCTAGCCAAGCAATAAAACTTGCCGAAGAAGCTAAAAAACGAGATAACCGTATACGGACTACTCATGTTGGATTTTATTTGATAGACGATGGACAAGATGAACTTTTCCAAGCACTTAAAATAAAAAAGACAGTTACCGTTTTTATTGAACGCCTTGTTTATAAGCACCCTCTTTTCCTATATGCAGGAGGCATTGTTTCTCTATCTTTGATTGCTGCTGGTATTTTCATAAAAATACTGCATACTCAAGATATCTTTCTCGATAATTGGAAAATGGTAATTCTATCATTTGTTTTCCTCCTATGTGTCAGTCAGTTGGTGGTAGATTTAGTGAATTGGTTGTCAATGTTACTCATTAAACCCAAGATACTTCCCCGACTCGATTTCTCAGAGGGTATACCTTCAGAGAATGCAACTATGGTTGTTATTCCAACTATGCTTTCAAACATCGATGCTATTGAGAAACTTATAGATAATATGGAACTTCATTATTTGTCTAATCGTGATGAAAATATACATTTTGCTTTGCTTACAGACTTTCTTGATGCACAACAAGAAACAATGCCTTTTGATAATCTTTTGCTAGAACAAACGAAAAAAGGTATTGAAAGGCTAAATAAAAAATACACATCCACTAGCGGTGTATCTATATTTTACCTTTTTCACCGGCCTCGTCGTTGGAATTCCACTGAAAGCAAGTGGATAGGATATGAACGTAAACGGGGGAAGCTTATGGATTTCAATGCCTTCTTGAGAGGAGGTGCCTCAGATGCTTTTTCCAAAATAATAGGAGATCAATCGGCGCTTTCTTCAATCAAATATGTAATCACTTTAGATACGGATACTCAATTACCGGGCAATACGGCTCATAAATTGATAGGAACCATGGCTCATCCGTTAAATCATCCGATTTTTGATACAAAGCATAATGTAGTTGTTAAAGGCTATGGCATTCTTCAACCTCGTATCGCCATAAACTTGGCAAGTAGTCAAAGGTCCATATTTACCCGTTTGGTATCGGGAGATACAGGTATCGACCCTTATACGCGTGCTATCTCAGATGTATATCAAGATGTTTTTCGCGAAGGTTCTTATATTGGAAAAGGTATTTATGATGTGGATGCTTTTGAACAAGTACTAGCTGATCGGTTTCCTGAAAATAAAATACTTAGCCACGACCTGCTTGAGTCTACGTATGTCCGGTCGGCTTTGGTCAGTGATGTTGAAATGTATGAGGCTTATCCCCCGAGTTATAATTTGGATGCTATGCGCCGCCACCGTTGGATTCGTGGAGATTGGCAGATTATCCAATGGCTGCTTCCACGTGTTCCTACATCCAATCATAAATGGGAGAGAAATCCTATTTCCAAATTGGGAAGATGGAAATTGTTGGATAATCTTCGTCGTAGTTTGATTGCCCCGGGGCTATTATTGCTATTGGTATTATTTTATTTTTTATCTCCAAAAGCTATTTGGCTGGTGCCCTTGTTGATACCTATTATACTAATGTTGCCACTTGTCGTTTCTTTGTTGACTAACATAATCTATAAATCCAAAGAACAGTCGTGGTATTTCCATTTACGTGAAGTTTTAAAAAAAGGGATCCGGCAGTTTAAACAAATCTTGCTTTCATTAATACTTTTGCCCTATGAAGCTTATCTAAATTCTACAGCAATATCTGTTAGTCTATGGCGTTTATTGATAACTCATCGCCATTTGTTGAAATGGAGAACATCGATTGCCTCCGAGCAAGTAACCGGTAATTATTTATTTGGATTTTATGCTTTGATGTGGTTTACTTCTGCTTTAGCTTTGCTTTGTATTGGGTTGTTATCCCTTTTCAATCCACTACTATTGCTTTATTCTTTTCCCATCTGGGTTGCATGGTTAATTGCTCCTTATGTTTTATGGCTAATCAGTCGACCTATAAAAAAACAGAGTACTGATATTGCTGTAAAACATACGCTGCTTCTGCATCGTATTGCCCGTAAAACATGGTATTTCTTCGAAACGTTTGTTACAGTCAAAGAAAATTGGCTACCTCCTGACAACTTTCAAGAAACCCCAGAACCGGTTATTGCTTCACGTACATCTCCTACCAATATAGGACTAGCCTTATTAGCTAATTTGTCGGCGTATGATTTAGGATATTTATCTGCTGGAAAAATGTTAGAGCGTACGCAACTAATGTTTGTAACTATGAGCCATCTTAAAAAGTATAAAAAACATTTTTATAATTGGTATGACACGCATACACTCGAACCGCTTTTTCCTCTCTATGTATCAAGTGTGGATAGTGGAAACTTAGCCGGTCATTTACTTGTATTGGGGCAAGGTATTGAAGAATTGAAAAAAACTTCTGCATATAGCCCTGATATTTTCAATGGATTACTTGATACGGTACGCGTAATAAAAGAATATGCGGTGCAAAACAGACTCCTTTTGCAACTTGAAACCGATTTGAGTATTAAACCCGAAACGCTACAAGAAGCATTTACATTCCTTAAGTTCATTAGTATCCAAATTGATCAAACTATAGGATCATTTGACTCTAACAATGAAGAGCTACAAAAATGGGGACGTACATTGAAAGACAACTGTGAAGATCATATCAATGAATTATTATATATGGCTCCTTGGCTTGAAATAAATTATACGTTGCCAGATGAGGGTATAACAGAGAATATGCATATTCTTATATCAAGGATAAAAGATCTTAATCGTTCTCTCACTTTGCAAGAGATTTCAAAGTTAGAGGTGACTCTCTGTCCTTTAATTGAGTCAATATTAATAGAGCTTACAGAGGACCAAAGCTATGCGATTCAATCTTTGACAGCATGGTTATACTGTATACATAAAGCTGCTAATCATGCCATAGAAAGGATAAAATATATAAAGCGACTGGTGCGGCAAAGTGAAGTCTTTTCTAAAATAGATTTTACATTCCTTTATAATACATCAAAGAAACTGTTTTCCATTGGGTATAATGTAGCAGAACAACGTAGTGATGCAGGGTCATATGATATGTTGGCTTCAGAAGCAAGGCTATGCAGTTATGTAGCTATTGCTCAAGGCCAGATACCTCAAGATCATTGGTTTTCATTGAGTCGGTTATTGTTTATTATTGAAGATAAACCTGTCTTATTATCATGGAATGGTTCTATGTTTGAGTACCTGATGCCTTTGTTGGTAATGCCTAATTTTGAGCAAACTCTACTTGATAAAACTTATAAGGGAGCAGTACAACTCCAAATAGAATATGGTAAAACACTTGGTGTCCCATGGGGTATTTCTGAGTCTGGATATAACCTTACCGATGCCTATCTTAATTATCAATATAAAGCTTTTGGTATTCCCAGTTTAGGGTTGAAGCGCGGGTTATCAAAGGAGTTGGTTATTGCTCCATATGCTACTGTCATGGCATTGATGGTTGCACCGGTTGAGGCTTGCGACAATATGGAACGTCTCACAGCGGCCGGCCACGAAGGTCTTTATGGATATTATGAGGCTATCGATTACACTCCTTCACATCTGCCGCCTAATGAATCAAGTGTAAATATTCGTTCCTTTATGGTACATCATCAGGGAATGAGCTTACTCGCATTGACTAACTTGGTAAAAGGAAATGTGATGCAACGGCGTTTTATGTCATGTCCGATATTAAAAGCAAACGAATTATTGTTACAGGAACGTGTCCCGCGTAATATAGCTGCCAATATTATCTCAGATGATTCTAAATATGAGATAAAAGGAGTTCATCCGTTAAATTTCGACACTTCTGAAATAACGCGCCATTTTAGAGACATGAATATTGCTCCGGAGGTAAATTTATTATCAAATGGTCATTACCATACTATGGTAAATAATGCCGGTGGTGGTTATAGCAAATGGAATAATATAGCTATTACTCGTTGGCGAGAAGATGCAACAAGTGACAATTTAGGGCTTTTTGTTTATTTTAGAAATAAGGACGAAGAAAGTTTTAATTCCATAACTTATCAACCCGTTATCTCTACTTCTACCAATAACGAAGCAATATTTACGCAAGCATATTCTGAGTTCCATCAAAGAGGTCTGAAGTTTGAAATACATACAACTATCTGCGTCTCACCAGAAGATGATATTGAATTAAGACGGATCAAATTAATTAATCATTCAAATAGAGCCCGAAAAATAGAATTGACTACATATAGTGAAGTTGTTATAGCTCCTCAAGGTGCGGATGAAGCACATCCGGCTTTTAGTAATTTATTTGTGCAGACTGAATTTATTCCGACATTATCAGCCCTTTTATGTACCCGGCGTGCTCGTTCGGAAATGGAGAGTTCACCTTATTTAATACATCTATTGCTTACAGATGATAATCAGCAAAAAGATATCTCCTGCGAAACAGATAGGGCTTTATTTGTAGGAAGAGGATGTACATTGAATAATCCTGCAGCTATGCAATATTCAGGACCATTAACTAATAGTAGTGGGTCTGTATTAGATCCGGCTATTTCATTACGGCGAATGGTGACTATACCACCTAACTCAGAGATAACAGTGTATGTTTTGCTTGGAATGTCTGAGATGCGTGATGCAGCCTTAGGATTAATTGATAAATATCAGGATATTAGAATGGCTGAGCGTGCTTTTGAATTGGCTTGGACACATAGCCAAATAATTCTTCATCAATTGAATATTACTGAAGTGGAAGCTCAACGATATAGTAAACTTGCCGGATCTTTGGTTTATGCAAACTCCTTGAAGAGAGCTTCACAGTCTAATCTAAAGCGTAACAGAAAAGGGCAAGACGGTCTTTGGGGTTATGGCATTTCGGGAGATATTCCTCTTGTTCTGGTTCGTATCAGTGATATTGCTGGTATAGAATTGGTAAGACAAACTATATTGGCACATGCTTATTGGCGTATGAAAGGCCTGCTTGTGGAGTTAGTCATATTGAACGAGGATATTTCTGTGTATTGGCAATCAGTACATAATGAGATTATAAATCTCATATCACTGGGGATTGAAGCTCCTTTACTAGAAAAAGCTGGAGGTATTTTTATCCGTCGCATTGAACATCTTCCATATGACGATATGTTGTTATTATTGTCTGCTGCACGTATTGTTCTTACCGATGAACAGGGGACACTTGCCATGCAATTAGAATCCTTAACGATAAATGATGCATTGCAATTTCCTGCTTTGCAGCCCGAAGTTTCATCCATACCAACTGTAGTAAAACTGCCAACACGCAAGTTAATATTCGAAAATGGCTTGGGTGGATTTACTCCTGACGGGCATGAATATATTATTACTCTTCAACCCGGACAAACCACTCCTGCACCTTGGTGCAATGTGTTGACCAATGAACAGTTTGGTACAGTTATTTCCGAAAGTGGAAGTGCATACACTTGGGCAGAAAATTCCCATGAATTTCGACTTACTCCTTGGAATAACGATCCGGTGAAAGACACTTCGGGAGAAACCTTTTATATCAGAGATGAACAGTCTGGACAATATTGGTCACCCACACCACTACCGGTTAGAGGGCTTGCACCTTATATAATTAGGCATGGATTTGGATATACTATATTCGAACATAGCGAGAATGGCATAGAATCAGAGTTTACTGTATATGTTGCAATAGATGCTCCCATTAAATTTAATGTATTGAAATTGCGTAATGTGTCTGGCAGAGATCGTAGAATTTCAGTTACGGGATACTATGAATGGGTATTGGCTGATTTGCGACAAAAAAGCTTGCTTCATGTCCAGACTGAGATAGACGTAAAAACCGGAGTGTTTTTTGCCAGAAACTTTTATAATATAGGTTTTGCTGGGAAAATTGCCTTTGTTGACGTGGGTGAATCCCGTACTCTAACCGGAGACAGAACTGAATTTATTGGACGCAACGGTAGCTTATCACAACCGGCTGCAATGAAACGGACCCGTTTGTCTGGTAAAGTTGGTGCAGGCTTAGACCCTTGTGCCGCTATTCAAGTTGTATTTGAGTTAGCCGATGGACAAGAACGTGAAACTCGTTTCAGGCTTGGCTTTGCTCAAAATAAAAATGAAATGAGAGATTTAGTCTCACGTTTCAGGCAAGTTGGTGCAGTTAAAGAAGCACTTAATGGGGTATGGGCTTATTGGAATAAAACATTGGGTACAATTAATGTTGATACTCCCGACCCATCGGTAAATGTAATGGCTAACGGGTGGTTGTTATACCAAACGATAAGTAGTCGAATATGGGCACGTTCGGGATATTATCAGTCGGGAGGGGCTTATGGATTCCGTGATCAACTACAAGATGTAATGGCACTGGTACATGCCCAACCTGTTATGGCGCGCCAACAAATACTTAAAGCTGCCGGTCGTCAGTTTAGAGAAGGAGACGTGCAGCATTGGTGGCACCCTCCTTTGGGAAAAGGGGTAAGAACACATTTTTCAGATGACTATTTGTGGTTGCCATATGTTGTGAGCCATTATGTCACGAGCGTTGGTGATGCAGCTCTTCTTGATGAGAGCGTGTCATTTATTGAAGGACGTCCATTAGGATCTAATGAAGAATCATATTACGATTTACCCGGACGTTCCGAAGAGCGGGCTACGATTTATGAACATTGTGTAAGAAGTATAAAGTATGGATTAAAATTTGGGAAAAACGGATTGCCGTTGATGGGGTGTGGCGATTGGAATGATGGCATGAATCTCATTGGAAAAGATGGTCGGGGCGAAAGTGTTTGGCTGGGATTCTTTTTATATGATGTTCTTTTAAAATTTTCTAAGTTAGCTTTGTCTCGTAATGATACTTCTTTTGCCTATTATTGCATTGAGCAAGCAAAAATACTTCGGATTAATCTTCGGAAGAATGCTTGGGATGGAGAGTGGTATCGGCGTGCTTATTTTGACAATGGAGTACCAATCGGGTCGAAAATAAACGAAGAATGCCGTATCGACTCATTACCTCAAAGCTGGTCGGTTATCAGCGGTGCGGGAGATCCTGAACGGTCTGCTTCAGGAATGGCTCAAGTAGATAAGCTATTGGTAAACCGCAAAGATAAATTAATTCAGTTATTTACTCCGGCATTCGATAAATCGAATCTCAATCCAGGCTACATTAAAGGCTATATACCGGGTGTTCGTGAAAATGGAGGACAATATACACATGGGGCTATTTGGATTGTGTTCGCTTTTGCTCTTATGGGAGAAACTGAAAAAGCGTGGGAATTATTTGATCTTTTAAACCCTATACAACATGGAAGTACTACTGAGCAAATATCAGTTTATAAGGTGGAGCCTTATGTGGTAGCTGCTGACGTATATGCCGCCGAAGGACATCTAGGTCGTGGAGGTTGGACATGGTACACAGGTTCTGCAGCTTGGATGTATCGCCTTTTGGTAGAAACTCTTTTAGGAATAAACTTAATAAGGGATACGTTACATTTTTCACCTCATTTGCCGAAAAAATGGAATAGTTATAAGGTGCACTATCGTTACAAAGAAACTATATATCATATTACTTTTTGTCGAATATCAGATTCAGCATCTGAGCGTATCGTTCTTGATGGAAAGATATTGCATAATAAAAAGGTCTTGCCCCTTGTAGATGATAAAATTGAGCATACTGTAGAGATTTGGATAAATTAGGCATCTGATCAATATAATGGCTTCCATTACTTATTTATAACGAAAAAAATATACTAGGTGCTTTGTTATACATTTCTAGTTATTAATTATATAATTTACATATTATCAAGCCGTTTTTATTTTTACGCTGTTTTAACTTAATGAAAGGCAGCTATTTGTCATATACAACTTAGAGCATAATCTAAGGATTATGTGTAAAAAACATTGATCGGATAACCAACTTCCGGTACTTTGTAGACTAACAGGTTGGAAAAAATAATTAAAAATAAAGAAAATGGAATTAGGTATTATTGGTTCAATAATAATTGGTATTCTGGCGGGCTTTGTAGCTGGTCAAATAACAAAAGGACATGGGTTTGGCTTAGTTGTAAACCTTATAGTCGGTTTAATCGGAGCAGTTTTAGGCGGATTTCTTTCAAATGTATTAGGGGTGAATTTCGGTGGAATAATAGGAATGCTGATCGTGTCTATTGTCGGAGCTGTTCTATTCTTATGGATACTCTCTTTATTTGGCGTTTACAACAAAAAATCCGGAGTTTAACTTAACGGATAAGATCTTTTAATTTAATAATAAGAAATATGAAAAAAATTATACTTTTATTTATTGTAATTCTAGCATCAATTACCATATCTGCTCAACAGCCGGAAGGACATAGTGTCAAAGCAGGTAGCAGAACGACTTTTGTTACTAATAGATTTTGGGACAATTGGTTTATCGGAGCTGGTGCCGGTTCAAATATTTATTTTGGCGACAAAGATGTAGATGCCACTTTTTGGCGGAGAATGACGGTAACGCCTAATTTCCAATTTGGAAAATGGTTCAATCCTTATTCTGGTGCTCGTATCAAGCTCTCTGGAGGTACGAATATACATACTTTTAATAATGATGCATCATTAATGACTCGTAACAGGTATGTGACTGCTGAGTTGAATTATATGTGGAATGTGACTGATTACCTATTGCATTATAATGCAGACCGCGTTTACTCTTTCATTCCATATCTTGGTTTAGGATGGGCATATGGATGGGACTATAAAAACTTGCCAGTATATGCAAGTAATAGTAATCACGTGAATAGCGTTACATTTGATACCGGTCTTATTAACCGTTTCAGGTTTTCACCACGAGTTGCTCTTGACCTTGAACTTTCAGGAAAATTACTTAAAGACAATTTTGATCAACGTACAGGTGGAAAACATAGCTATGACCTTCTTGGAACTGCTTCTGCCAGTCTCATTTTCACAATTGGAAAGGCTGTATTTACCGAAGCTGTACTAAGGGACCAATCGGAGGTCGACGACTTGAACAATACAATTAACATGCAGCGTGCAGATATTACAAGACTTTCGGAACGTCCGGTCGAAAAGGCAGAGCCTACTGTAATTGTAAAAGAAGTTGTTCGAGAAGTTCCGATTAGCGAAGTTCCAGCCAATAACGTTATCCTTTTCAGTATTAATAAAGCAAAGGTGGAATCAAATCAAGAGGTTAATGTGTATAACATGGCTAAGTATCTGAAAGAAAATTCCGATAAGAAAGTTAAGATTATTGGTTATGCAGATAGAGAAACCGGAACAGTAGCTATAAATGAAAGACTATCGAGACAACGGGCACAGAATGTTGCCGATGTTATGACTGGTAAGTATGGAATAAGCCGGGACCGTGTTGCCGTTGAATGGAAAGGGCAAACTAATCCTCCTTTCAATGTAAAAGAATGGAATCGTGCCGTTATTTTATATGTTGAATAAAATTAAAAAGGTAAATATGAAAAAGATTTTAAATATGCTTTTTGTTTCCAGCTATATTTTGCTGTTATCTTCGTGTAACACAAAGGCTGGTGCTGACAAAGACTATAGGAATGTTAAAGACTCCGTAAACAAGTCTATTGATAATGCAGCTGATTCAACAAAAAATAAAGTGGAAGATGTGAAAGATTCATGGAATAAAACTAAAAAAACTGTTGAAAGAAAAGCAGATACCATCAAAGTTGATATCAAAAAGGATGTCAAGAAGATAAAAAAAGACATTAAGAAAAAGTTGGATTAATATCCATAACAAATAATAAAGCCAGCCGACGATATAAATAAATCGGTTGGCTTATAAACAAAAATGATATGAATAAATTATTATTTTACAATATAATGCTATTGATTAGCATTGGTTTCACATCCTGTGGAAATGATGATGACGATGCTCCGGCATTAGGCGCTAACGTGCAAGTCACAGTAAAGAATATAATAGGTACTGTTCAACCAAATACGACTGTATACCTATATAAGGATAAGGTAGTAAGTGGATCTACAAAAAGTTCCGATGCTGACAAACAAGCTGTGACCAATGCGAATGGTATTGCTACTTTTAGCTTGAATTTCACAGAATTGAATATTTTTGAGTCTAAAACAGAATTATCTTTTGCCGTCTTTTATAAAGTCGGAGGTGCTGAATTTATCGCTCCGGGCAGTACGAGCGTAACAGTAAAAAGAAATGATGAAAAAAAGATTGATCTTACGATTCCAATCTGAATAAGAAGGAATATATGGAAAAGCAAATAGATAAAGCACCAGATTATCAGAAAGATAACCATTTGAGCGTTGAAGTGAAAAAATATCTGAAAATATTGAATGCCGGTAAGCCTGTTGAAACATTGTCGAAGCAGGATGCCCGTAATGTTCTGGTAGCTGTTCAGGAAGGGGTAAAAGTCAACTTATCAGGGATAGAAGAATCTGAAAAAACAATTTTAGATAAGGATTACCCTGTCAGGTTAACAATAGTCCGCCCTATAGGGATAGCAAAAAAACTGCCGGCTTTTATTTTCATACATGGTGGAGGATGGGTACTTGGCGACTATAACACACATAGACGGATGGTACGCGATTTAGTTGTAGAGTCGGGTTATGCCGCTGTTTTTGTGAATTATAATCTTTCCCCTGAAGCTAAGTATCCACAGGCTGTCAATGAAGTTTATGCTTCCATGAAGTGGATTGCAAAACATGGAGACGAAATAAATATAGATGGTGAACGTTTGGCTTTGGTTGGTAATAGTGCCGGAGGTAATATGGCTATTGCTGCCAGCTTACTGGCGAAGAAGAATAAAGAGCCAGCTATTAAAGTTCAAATTTTATTATGGCCGGTGACAAATACTTATTTTTATACAGAGTCATATATGCTATACAGTGAACAAAGGTTTCTGACCGCGGCAATGATGAAATGGATGTTTGATCAGTATACTACTGATTTGAAACAGCGTAAAGAAATTTATTTTTCACCGCTTTTAGCTTCTGTTGATGAATTAAGAGGCTTGCCTCCAACTGTTATACAAGTTGCTGAAAATGATATTCTTAGAGATGAGGGGGAAGCTTTTGGGCGCAAGTTGGATGAGGCAGAAGTTGATGTGACTACTATTCGTTATAACGGTGTAATTCATGACTTTGGGTTGTTAAATGGATTAGCGGCTTTACCTCAAACACGTTCGATGTTCACTTATTCAGCGGCAATATTAAAATATTATCTCAAATAAATTAGTGAAAATAATTATGAAAAAAGTTATATTAGGTTTACTGCTTGGCTCTTTAGCCGGGTATTTAATCCGTAAGATGCAGAATGATGGACAGTTTGACTGTATCTGTGATAAAGGCAACAAATTTCTCAAGAAATCAAAGAGGGATTTTAAGAATATAGTAGACTTGGCTAAAAATGAAGCTGAATATCTGAAGGATTAAGTTAAAGATAAGCTTGGCAGTGCAATTAAGACTGCCGGCTTTCTCTTTCGCTTAAATACAGATTATTCGTAGACCTGAGAGCGCCTGTTGGAGTGGGGAATACCCGTTCGAACAGGCGCATTTATTATAGGTGAAGCCATTCTTCAAATATTATAATTTTCACCTTGCAGTATCCCAATTAGTAAAATCCTTATGCAAGTTTAGGAAAAAAACTATATACGAAAATGAATTATAAATAAATTTTCATGAACATGCTACTTACAATAAAGCAAGCTTGCAAGAAGTCTGAATAATAATGTTATATGAAAAGTAATCTTATGTCAAGCAAAGTAATCCCAATCATATTAAAGTCGGAGTACAATCCGGTCTGATTATATATTAAGGGATGAATCCGAGCAAGTAGCGAAGGCGAAATTTATTAAATATACTTTAAATGTGGTATATAAATACCATATTTATGGTATGAATCGAATGTAGATAGTTTCTTTCCTTTGCACTCACGTAAAAAGAAATAATAAAGAATTAAGTTCAGTTCAATAGAGTTAATATAGTGAGTTATAAATTGAAAAGAAACGTTGTATGAGTAAAAAGTTAGGTGTATTAGTTTTATATATTTTCTTAAGTATTGTAGAAAGTATAGCTCAGGTTACTACCATACGTGGCACGGTAATTACGGATGACGATGGAGAACCCGTGATCGGCGCCAGTGTTGTCATAAAAGGAACAACAAAAGGAACTGTGACCAATGTTGATGGTTTATTCGTTTTACAAAATGTTCCTGCTTCTTCAAAATTGGTGGTGTCTTATATCGGATTGGCAACCCAGGAGGTTACAGCAAAACCGGATCTCAAAATTCGTCTATTGTCTGATGATCGTCAATTGGATGAAGTAGTGGTTACTGCGCTCGGTATTTCGAGGGAGAAAAAAGCTTTGGGATATTCAGCCCAAGAAATTAAATCGGACGCCCTGACTCAAGGCAAGGATAACAATATCTTGAATTCTTTGAGTGGTAAAGTTTCCGGAGTACGTATAACCAATACTCAAGGTGATGTCGGGTCGAGTAGAATTGTGATTCGTGGTGAGACTTCTATAGCTGGAGAAAATCAGCCCTTGTTTATAGTGGATGGTATTCCTGTGGACAACTCACAACTCAACGGGCAATCCATTGGTCGTGACTTTAAGAATGCTATTGCCGATTTGAATCCGGAAGACATCAAGTCGCTTACCGTATTGAAAGGGCCTAATGCTTCGGCACTTTATGGTGCTCGTGCTGCTCATGGGGCTATTGTCATTACAACGAAAAACGGACAAGGACAGAAAGGATTGGGCATTACCTTACATTCCACTACTCAGCTGTCACAAGCTGCCACTCTGCCGAAATTTCAAAATCTCTTTGGGCAGGGAGCGGGAGGACAGTTTAAATATGTAGATGGAAAAGGAGGTGGTGTAAATGATGGAGTGGATGAAAGCTGGGGACCGCGGTTGGATATCGGATTGCAAATACCTCAGTTTGATAGCCCGTTGGATGCCTCTGGAAATCGTACTGCTACTCCATGGATATCACATCCCAACAATGTGCGTGATTTCTTTCGTACCGGCATCACTACAAATAATGGTGTATCAATATCCCGATCAGATGATAAATATCAGTTCCGTGTAGGTTATGGCTATGAGAAGCAACAAAGTATTGTGCCCGGTGCTGAAACGAACAAAACGAATATAAGCTTAAATACCGATTATAAGCTGACTGACTGGCTCTCGGTAGGAAGTACTGCTAACTATATTGTATACACGGCACCCAGTTTGCCTGGGTCAGGTAATCCTTCGGGTTCTAATTATCGTTCCAACAGTACAATGTTACAGTTTTTATGGTTTGGCCGTCAGGTCAATACCCAATCTTTGAAAGATAACTATTCGCGTAATTGGAATTCCAGCTATTACAGTAATCCTTATTGGAATGCTTATTATAATACTCAAAGCCAGGAACGCCATAGATTGATTGGAGATTTACATGTAGATTTTCATCCGCTGAAAGACTTGAATATCCGTTTCCGTACAAGCACAGATTGGTATAACGACCGTCGTAAATCGAAAGTAAAGTGGGGTACAAGTGGTACACCTTACGGTAGCTATGATGAAGATGCTTATACCGTGAAAGAAAATAATACAGAATTGATCGCTACATATACCAAGCAGCTGACTCAGGATTTAGGACTTGATGCCTTGGTGGGTTTCAATGTGCGTAATAAGCAATATGAAAATAATTTTCAGAAAGCGCCTAGATTGGCAGTAGCTGATCTCTATAATCTTGGTAATTCACGTGATCCATTGGTCTCTTCCAATTATTTTTATCGGTTACGCCAATACGGATTATATGGCTCGGCGCAGTTGAATTATCGGAATTGGGCGTTTTTGAATGTCACAGGACGAAACGATTGGTCGTCAACGCTTCCTGTTGCAAACAATTCTTATTTCTATCCTTCGGCTACTGCAAGTATTCTTTTGTCAGAGCTACTCGGCTTGCAAAAGTCATTTGTCAATTATCTGAAGCTACGTGGTGGTTGGTCACAAGTAGGTGCTGATGCCGATCCTTATCAATTGGCTACTGTATACGTGTCCGAAACAGCATTTGGAGGTAATCCTTTGCAGACATCCTCTGGTGAAGGTAAGAATCCGCAGCTGAAGCCAGAAAAGACTTCATCGGTTGAAGCCGGTCTCGAAGCTGCATTCCTGAATAACCGCATTCATCTTGATTTTACTTATTATAAGACCGATAGCCGTAATCAGATTTTGAAACTTGCTACCAGTGCAGCTAGTGGCTACAACTCACAGGTACGTAATGCTGGACATATACGTAACCAAGGTTATGAAGTACAGTTGAATGCCACACCTGTCAAAGTAAAAGATTTCCAATGGGATATCAATGCCAATTACGGAGTAAACCGTAGTAAGGTAATCAAATTGGATGATGAAGGTTTGATACAGAGCTATCAGCTTTATTCGTCAGGTGTACAAGTCCTTGCTTCTGTGGGTGATGCTTACGGAACATTATTCGGAACATCATATACGCGTGATGATGCAGGAAATATTGTAGTGGATGCCAACGGTTTGCCTAAAGTAAATACTACAGCTAAAAAATTGGGTAAGTTTACTCCCGATTGGACAGGAGGTATCAGTAATTCACTGACTTATAAAAACTTCACTTTTTCATTTTTGGTTGACGCCAGCTTCGGAGGCTCTATCTTCTCCAATACGAATAAAACGGGCAAATATACCGGTATCCTGAAAAGTACCTTGCAAGGTCGCGATGCCGATCACGGAGGACTATGGTATTATGTTGATGCCAATAATATAAGAGTTCCGCTGTCTACTCCACAGTATACCACTTCATCTACCGGATTGTATTATGCAAATCTAAATGGCAATTCCACTCGTGTTTATCAAGATGGTATTATCGTAAACGGTGTTACTGAAAATGGTCAGAAGAATACAATAATCACCTCGGCAGAGAACTATTATCATCGTATTTACAGTATTGCAGAGGATAATGTTTATGATGCATCCTATGTAAAACTGCGTGAAGTTGCACTTACATATAATCTGCCAAAGGCTCTTGCTTCCAAATTATTTTTGCAAGGCGCTTCGTTTACTTTGACTGGGCGTAATTTGTGGATAATTTATAAGAAAGTTCCTAATATTGATCCTGAAGCAGCGTTGACTGCCGGCAATGCACAAGGCGTAGAAGCTTATTCCTTGCCAACGACACGCTCCATCGGATTGAATGTGACACTTAAATTCTGATATAACTTCATTTACAAGAATAAAGATATGAAAAAGAACTATTTAAATTATATAGGAGTTATAGCATTTTTGTTGCTGGCTATTTCGTGCAACGATGAATTAGCAGACATAAATGTGAATCCCAACGCGACAGAGAATCCCCAACCGTCTTATTTATTGTCTGCTACCGAATATCATTCGGCGGAGTGGTACTGGGGGAGTACCGTAAGTTATAACACCTCCTTACTTTGGGTGCAACACTGGGCTAAAATACAATATACCGAACCCGACTGCTACAATGTGACAAATGGTGACTTTAACTCTATTTGGAATACCGGCTATGCCACCTTGATTGCTAATCTGAATGCAATTATTAATTCTAATCTGAGCAACGATAATTATAGAGGAGTAGCTGCTGTATGGCGTTCATGGGTTTTTCTCCAATTGACTAATCTCTTTGGTGACGTTCCTTATAGCCAATATGCAAAGTCTGTTACGCCTGCTTATGATACACAGGAGAATATTTTAAGAAACTTGTTGGTGGAATTGGAAAATGCTGATCAGCTGCTTAAGCCTACCGGAGATGCTATTGAAGGAGATCTTATCTATAATAATAACATCGCTAAGTGGAAGAAATTAGCCAAATCACTTCGTTTGCGTATTGCTCTCGAAATAGCCGATCGCGATGAGGCTACTGCCAAAAATATTATTTCCACCTTGTATGCCGATCGTGCTAATCTGATTAATAGTAATGATGACATTACGCAATTTATATTTGCTGCTTCGCCGCAATGGAACCCTTGGGCTTCCGCCTTCAGTTCGCGTGATGATCAGCGTGTATCCAAAACATTGGTAGATAAATTACAACAGTTAGGTGACCCTAGATTACCGGTTTATGCACAGTTACCTCAGGATGGAACAGTAACTACTTACGCCGGTGCAGCTAATGGGCTTTCGGCGGATGCAGCCAATAATCAGGGTTTCTCCAAAGTGTCACGTCCCGGTACTTATTTCTTGCGCGATAGCTCACCTGCTGTGTTCTTTACTTATGCTGAAGCATTGTTTATTTATGCTGAAGCGGCAGCCCGCGGATGGATTACCGCCGATGCCTCGACACTTTATAAACAAGCTGTTACAGCTTCTTTAAACCAATATGGAGTGACGAGCACTTCTAAGATTGATGCATATTTAAATCAGGAAGCCGTGCAATACGATTCTTCCAAATGGTTTGAGTTGATTGGCTGGCAAAAGTGGATTGCTTACTACGGGCAAGGTCCTGATGCCTTTACCGATTGGCGAAGATTGGGATATCCTACTTTGAGTCCCGGCCCTAATTCTGCTTTAAGCCCCGGTGTAATGCCGCGTCGTTTATTCTACCCCAATACCGAGCAGTCTCTGAACGGTGTAAACTATAAGTTGGCTGTGAAGAACCAGGGAGCAGATGAAATTACTACTCGCTTGTGGTTTGATGTAGCAAACAAGAAAAGATAAGCCGATATTATAGGTGTTGTCATTTAATAAATACTGCCGCGCGATCTAAAAAATGGCGCGGCAGTATTATTATAATAAATCAATCTGTTGAAAGAGGGAACTATTAAATTCTAGTTATTCATTCGTTTTGCTTACTTTTGCCCAAATTTTAGTAATAGTATGTTAGAAAATCTGTTTAAGAAAAAGGATATTGCAACAATCCTTCGGGAAGCAAATGAAAATAATGGCGGCTTAAAACGCAATCTTTCGGTATTTAATTTGGTGGCATTGGGTATTGGTGCTATCGTAGGGACGGGCATTTTTGTCATTACCGGACAAGCCGCCGCCAGTTATGCCGGACCTGCTTTGACCATCTCATTTCTTATATCCGCTTTGGGTTGTATTATGGCAGGACTTTGTTATGCAGAGTTTTCGGCAATGATTCCTGTGGCAGGAAGTGTCTATTCATACTGTTACGTCACGATAGGGGAGTTCCTAGCGTGGTTTATCGGATGGACATTAATATTGGAGTACCTCTTTGCCTGTTCTAGTGTGGCAGTCGGTTGGTCGGGATATGTCGTGAGTCTGATGGAAGGATGGAATATCCACTTGCCTCAACAGATAGCTCAGGCACCTTTTGATCACATTGGCAACCAATGGGTATGGACAGGCAGTCTGATCAATTTTCCGGCAGTGTTTATTATCGTTCTTGTTTCTTCCTTTCTGATAGGTGGTATAAAGCAATCCGCTTTTATTAATAATATGATCGTTGTCATCAAAATCGGAGTGATCCTCCTGTTTATCGGTTTTGGACTTTCGTATATCGATGTAACTAATTGGCATCCCTATATTCCTCAAAATACCGGAACATTTGGTGAATTCGGTTGGAGTGGTATTTTGCGTGGAGCGGCAGTTGTGTTCTATGCTTATTTGGGTTTTGATGCCTTGTCTACAGCTGCGCAGGAAGCTCGTAATCCCCAACGGGATATGCCTAAGGGAATCCTAATATCCCTGCTGATCTGTGCTTTCTTATATGTTGCTGTAACTGCTGTATTGACCGGAATTGTAAATTACCAAGACTTAAATGTTCCGGCGCCTATTGCTTTAGCTATTGATCATACTGGAGAAGGGCTGAAATGGTTGAGTCCGTTTATTAAATTGGGAGCGGTAGCGGGACTTAGTTCGGTGATCCTGGTTATGATGTTGGGGCAGTCACGCATCTATTTTTCAATCTCTAAAGATGGCTTATTACCCGGTATATTTTCTAGAGTAAATAGTAAAAGAGGAGTCCCTTATCATGCTACAGTATTTGCATGCGTATTAACTTCCATATTTGCAGGGCTATTTCCGTTGCATGTACTGAGTGAACTGGTTTCTATCGGCACCCTGTTGGCATTTACCATTGTATGTATTTGCATTTTGATTTTACGTAAGAAAAGGCCCGAGCTGAAACGTCCGTTCCGTACACCTTGGGTGCCGGTTGTACCCATTTTGGGTGCTGTACTCTGCATCCTTCAAATGGTCTTCCTTCCCTGGTCTACTTGGGAAAGACTGATACTTTGGACAGCAGTGGGCTTGATTGTGTATTTCACCTATAGTATAAAGCACAGTAAGCTTAATAAGAAATAAAAGCCTCTGTTCAAGGTCTATTAATTTATTCGTAACGTCTCTTTTGTGACGAATAGCGAACAATCTTTGCACTACTTTTGTATTTGCATAGAGAAAGGTTCGATTATTATTAATCAAAAGAAATAATGATTATGAGTGAGTTAATAAATAATTCCGAGAAGAGAAAAGAGTTGCTCAAGCACTTGATTCTTCAACTTCACAAAGGGGAAGCTCCCGAAGTCGTACGCAAAAGATTGATTGATTTACTGCGTTCCATCCCTTACGATGAGGTGGTTGAAGTAGAGCAGGAATTGATTAATGAAGGACTTCCCGAGGAAGAAGTCTTGAGATTCTGCGATATCCATACTGCTGTGTTGGACGGTAGTATTGATACTTCTGCACAACAGGAAGCTCCTGCCGGGCATCCGGTTGATACCTTTAAAAAAGAGAATATTGAATTGCGGAAAATCGTCTCTGCTATAAGAGGGTTATTTACTGCAATTGCTCGATACGACGATGATAAGCAGGGATACCTGCTAGAGATGAAAAGTCTGTTGAATCAGCTTTCCGATGTGGATAAACATTATAGACGCAAAGAATATTTGCTGTTTCCGTTCCTCGAAAAGCACGATATTACAGGTCCTCCAAAAGTAATGTGGGGTAAACATGATGAGACACGTGCTTTACTTAAAGCAGCTCATGAAGTTATAGATGTCCGTGCCGATATCAGTCCCGAAGAATTGCGATCTGCAATAGCCTATATCATTGAACCGGTTTTGTCTGCTGTAGAAGGTATGATTATGAAGGAAGAAGAAATTCTGTTGCCAATGTGCATGGATACTCTTGCCGAAGATGAGTGGGGGCAGATCTATCATCAGAGTCCCGAAATAGGATTTTGTATCTATGACCCCAAAGACAAGTGGCATCCGGAAGGTAAGGTGGTAAGCGAGGTAGAATACAAATCTGCCGACGGTCGCATTGTACTACCGACCGGGAGTTTTGATGTGGCACAACTTACGGCCCTCTTCAGTTATCTGCCTATGGACATCACCTTTGTCGATAAAGAAGATAAAGTCCGCTTCTTCTCTTTAGGTGAACATCGTATCTTTGACCGTAACCGCGCGATAATAGGAAGGGATGTCCGTTTATGTCATCCTCCCGGAAGTGTACACATCGTTGAGCAGATATTGGTCGACTTCAAAGAAGGGAAAGAATCAAAAGCCGCTTTCTGGATTAACTTCAAAGGCATGTTTGTTTACATTGAATACATTGCTTTGCGTGACGAATCAGGTGAATATCTTGGGGTAATAGAATGTACCCAGGATCTCACTAAATATCGTCAACTCGAAGGTGAGCAGCGTTTACTCTCTTATTCGAAATAAATTCATTTTATAGTTTAATTTATATGGCGTTGCTAAATATCACACCCCAGACTAAGATAGGAGAAATGCTGGAGGCTTATCCTGCATTGGAAGATACACTATTGAAGCTTTCTCCATCATTTGCCAAATTGAAGAACCCAATTTTGCGCAAGACCATAGCACGGGTGGTTTCATTGCGCCAAGCTGCGGAAGTCGGAAAAGTCGATCTTGGAACAATGGTCGCTGAATTAAGAAAGGCTGCCGGATTGAATAGGGATACGGAATCGGGAGATTTGGCCAAAGCAGGTGCGGAAAGCATATCACTCAATCTTCCTGAACCCGTTTGGCTGATGGATTATGATCTGTCGCAAGCTATTGTGTTTGATGCAAGGAGTGTAATAGAAGAGGGTGGAAGTCCTCTCAACGAGATATTGAGCAGAGTAAAACGGCTAGGTGAAGGAGAAGTCATGCTTCTCCTCACTCCCTTTGTTCCTGTTCCTGTCATTGAACTGGTACTTTCCAAAGGATATCTCAGTTGGAGTAAACAAGAAGGAGAGACAATACAAACTTTCTTTCGCAAAAAATGAGGAAGAATCTCGAAACTTGATAAAGGAGTAGAGTCGTACAGACTTCAGGTTGCATAAGTTATTCTACACATAGCCATTATATTCGGATTTAATGCGGTATATTTGCACCGTTTTTTTGAGATATGATGTAATGGGTATTCGTACAAAAGGATTTACTTATGGTGCTGTAGCTGCTGCTAGTTACGGGTTGAACCCCTTATTTACACTTCCGCTTTATAAGGCCGGAATGCTTGTCGATTCCGTATTGTTCTATCGCTATTTCTTTGCCTGTCTGCTTTTGGGAATAATGATGAAAATACAAGGAGAGTCGTTTGCCATTAAGAAATCAGAAATTCTTCCTTTGGCTGCGATGGGGTTGTTGTTTTCTTCTTCCTCCCTGTTTCTTTTCATTAGTTATAACTATATGGACGCGGGTATTGCATCGACCATTCTATTTGTCTACCCCGTCTTGGTGGCGCTTATTATGGCTTTGTTTTTTCATGAGAGGGTTTCTTCTCTCACCATATTATCTATTGGATTGGCTTTCTTCGGCATCTCGTTGCTCTATCATGGAGGGGGAGGTAAAACTTTGAGTTTATTGGGAGTATGGTTGGTATTTCTTTCTTCGCTGACTTATGCCATTTATATTGTGAGTGTAAACCGTTCTTTCTTACGGACTTTTCCTACAGCCAAACTGACTTTCTATGGATTATTGTTCGGAATTCTGGTTTATGTGGTGCGTTTGGATTTCTGTACCACATTGCAACCCGTTCCTTCCGGCGCTTTATGGATTAATGTGTTATCTCTGGCCATCTTTCCCACTATTATTTCGTTAACGGCAATGACGCGCTCCATCCGTTATATCGGTTCTACTCCTGCTGCCATATTGGGAGCACTCGAACCTCTGACCGCCTTATTCTTTGGGGTTCTTGTTTTTGGTGAGCAACTCACGCCGCGTATCATTCTGGGAGTTGTTTTGGTGTTGGTTGCCGTAACACTTATCATAGTAGCCCGACCGCTTGGTCAACTTATTAAAAAGCAAGTTCAGCGTCGGAAACTTACTGGTATTTGATTTCTCTCCTCACCAACAATGAAGTGTAAAATAGTGATGCTTTATAATTTTGCTTGATTTTGAATGATACGGGCAATTTGTTCCGCCGTTTGTTCAATATTACGCCGGGTAACATCCGCATGCATGGCTTGCTTAAGAGGCATTGGCGCAGGAGTAATGGAAAATACCGCAGTAAATCCCGCTTCATTCAGTATTTCACTGTCTTCTATGCTTCCAGCAAGTAAAACAACCGGAACATTCCATTTGTCAGCTTCTTTAAGAATACCGTGAGCTACTTTTCCCATGACGGTTTGTTTATCCGCCTTGCCCTCTCCGGTAATGACCAAATCAGCATCCGATATTCTATTCGAAAAGTTCAGTACTTTTAATACCAATTCTATTCCCGGCTTTAGCTCGGCATTGAAAAAAGCACGAAGACATCCTCCCATACCTCCTGCAGCTCCCGAACCCGGGATTTCGGATATATCTATTCCGGTAGTCTGGCGGATTACTGTCGCTATACGCTGCATACCCATATCCAGTATATTGACCATCTCTTTATCCGCACCCTTTTGAGGAGCAAAAATAGCAGCTGCTCCTTGTGCACCAAAGAATGGATTGTTCACGTCACAAGCTACTGTGAAATGAGACGCCAGGATCGCCGGACATCTATCATCCCCCTCAATGGAAGCGACTTGACTCATTGTTTGTCCGTTTGCGATATCCAATACTCTTCCGTCTTTATCTTTTAGTTTATAGCCTAAGGCTTGCAGCATACCCATTCCGGCATCATTTGTTGCACTTCCGCCAATACCGATTATAAAATTTCGACAACCATGTTCCAAGGCATCTTTTATCACTTCACCGGTACCGTAAGTGGTGGTAAGCATCGGATTTCTTTGCTCCAAAGGGACTAACGTAAGTCCACTGATATTAGCCATCTCAATAATGGCGGTCTTGCCGTCTCCCGATATTCCGTAGTAAGTCTGGCGCAAGTTCATAAGCGGATCATGCGCTTGAAGCACTACTTTCTTACCAGAGGTGGCGGCTATGAGCACATCTGTCAGCCCCTCACCACCATCGGATACAGGAATGGATATCACCTCGCATTCAGGAAAGATGCGTTTAATACCTTTAGCGGCTGACTCTCCCGCTTCAAAAGAACTCAGGCTACCTTTAAAGGAGTCTATTGCGATGATTACTTTCTTCATTGTTGAGTGTTAATCCGCTTGCAAATATACTCTTTATCTCATTCGATAGGCATAAACGTTGGAGTTTCCTTTAGTGGCAGAGAATCTATGTCACTGATATCAGAGAACAATATAAGTAAGCTCTTTATTTAATTGAATCCGGAATGTGTATAAACATAAGAATGGCGGGATTATAGCATCTGGTAGACTGGCGATAGGAGAAAGAAAGCAAAGGAATCACTTTAAATGTTTATCTTTGCATCATGGCTGAAGATGTATATAAGACGATAACCACTCTTGCAGAAGGTATTTATACGGAAAAGAAAAGTAAATTCATTGCAATAGCTTTACCGGTAAAGACCGTTGAAGAAATAAAAGAGCAGGTGGATCATTATCAGAAGAAATATTATGACGCCCGGCATATCTGCTACGCTTATGTGCTGGGTCATGAGTGTAATGTCTTTCGCGCCAATGACAATGGAGAACCTTCGGGGACAGCCGGTAAGCCTATTCTTGGTCAAATCAATTCGAATGGACTGACAAATATACTAATTATTGTAGTGCGCTATTTTGGTGGAATAAAGTTGGGTACCAGCGGACTGATTGTTGCTTATAAAGCTGCTGCTGCCGAAGCTATAGCTAATGCGCAGATCGTGGAAGAGACCGTTGACGAAGTGATCACAGTGCTTTTTGAATACCCGTTTATGAATGATGTAATGCGTATTGTGAAAGAAGAAGAACCTGAAATACTGAAGCAGGAATATGATATGGATTGTAGCATGACTTTACGCATTCGTATGTCGGCAATGCCAAAGTTAAAAGCTAGACTTGAAAAGGTGGAAACGCTCCGTTTTTTTCTACCTTTGTAGAGTAAACAACTGAATTTATACAATATGGCTTTTGAAGCAACAAAACGTGAATTGGGTGAACTATATACTTTTTTCCGGTTACTTGCCGATGGAGAAGTATCTCCCGGTACACCTGCAGCTCGCAAAGACGAGACTGTAAAATGGCCGGTCAGCATGATAAAACGTGAAGAACATGACGGTTCCCGTTTCTATTATGTGGAGGATAAAGAGATTCGTATTTCCAGTGAGACGGGTGAACAGTCTATTCCCCGTGAAGACTTTGCTGCCGCAGCAAGTGAAATCTATGAATTGCTGAAATCACCTTCGGTAGACGAATATGTAGAAGTGTCAGATACAGTGGAGACTTTCTTAAATACGGTGGCTATTTATGACTTGGAAGCCAAGACGGAAGACCGTACCGATTTCTCGGTTGCATTTTGGCATCCCGATGCTCCTCTATGCGGCTTTAATGTTCGCTGTCGGTTGAGCTCCATGAATCCTTTGTTGGATGGAGGCAGAGCAGCCAATCTGAAGTTGGAACAATCCGGTATCAAGTTTGCAACTCCTACGGTCAACAAGATCAATGCTTTACCGGAATCTCCCAATGAAGTGGCGGAACGAATGATGATGATTGAGCGTCTTGGCGGTGTATTGAAATATTCAGATGTAGCTGATCGAGTATTCCGAAGCAATCTGTTAATGATCGACCTTCATTTTCCGCGTGTATTGGCAGAGATGGTGCGTATGATGCATCTTGATGGAATAACCCGTGTCCGCGATCTGACAGAGAGGATAAAAGAAATCAATCCGTTGAAGATCAAAGAAGAGTTGATCAGCAAGCATGGTTTCTATGAATTTAAGATGAAACAATTCTTGATGGCTCTTGCGTTGGGAATGCGTCCTGCTAAAATATACAATGGCGTTGACTCTGCCGTTGAGGGATTGTTTCTTGTTGATGGGAGTGGGGATGTGCTTTGCTATCATCGCTCTAATTATCAGACTTTCGCCGATTTTCTTTATCAAAACACCCGTTTCGAGAAAGGAAATGTAGATAAAGATAAATATGGTTTTCTGGAAAGGGAAAATGGAGTCTATTACTTCAAACTGAATATAAAACTGGGACTTATTAAACGGTAATTCCGAGGGGGATGTGTTGCACTTCCCCAATAGTTTTAACCGGGCATAAGTTTTGCTTTAAAAAAGCAAGGCGGATATGTCAATACAACTTTTTGAATTAAATAATAAACCCTTGCTACATGTCGTAGCAAGGGTTTATTATTTTGTTTCGATTTCAGTATGTCTTCTCTTAAATAAGGGCGCATTTTCTGTTGCTCCCTCTTTCGATTCATTCTTTACAGCTATTCCAAAATTACTCTCTTCGCATAGCCAAAGAATGAAATGCGATAATACTTTAGTCGAACAATGACTTAAACTTCTTGAATATTTTTTCTTTAATAGAAGCATTTGGACGGAAATTATCCGATTCCTCCATCTTCTCCAGCGTGCTCTTTTCTTCTTTAGTCAATGTTTCAGGTACGTACACACTAATGTTCACCAACAAATCTCCTGTACCGTATCCATTCACACTAGGCAAGCCTTTACCGCGTAAACGCAACACCTTGCCCGGTTGTGTACCGGAATCTATCTTCACTTTCACTTTGCCTTCTATTGTCGGTACTTCAACGGCACCACCCAATGTGGCGGTCGGGAAGCTAAGAAGCAGATTGTATATCAAATCATTTTCGTCGCGAATCAACTCTTTATCCTGTTCTTCTTCCACCATAATCAGCAAATCACCCGGTACGCCATTGCGTTTGCCCGCATTACCTTTTCCACCCATCGAGAGTTGCATGCCTTCGGCTACACCTTTCGGTATCTTAACGGTTACCAGTTCTTCACCGTAAACAATACCTTCTCCCGAACATTCGTGACATTTATTTTTGATAATCGTTCCTTCGCCGCCACAAGTAGGACAATTTGTCCTGGTCTGCATTGTACCTAAGATAGTCTGTTGGTTGCGAATGACCGTACCGCTACCTTTACAGGTCGGACAAGTCTCCGTACCACCGCTACCTTCCGCTCCCGAACCATGGCAATGGTTACAAGGAACATATTTCTTCAACTTGAATTTTTTCTCAACTCCGGTGGAGATTTCTTTCAAGGTCAGTTTAACTTTTACTCTAAGATCGGAACCCCTGTAACGGGCACGTTGACTTCCGCCACCCCCAAAACCGCCGCCAAAGCCTCCAAAACCACCTCCGAAACTGCCATGACCGCCAAAGATATCACCAAACATGGAGAAAATGTCATCCATTGACATGCCGCCACCGCTGAATCCTCCGAACGGGCCGCCATTACCTGCGGCGCCACCTACTCCGGCATGACCGAACTGATCGTAACGTGCGCGTTTATCCGGATCGCTTAACACCTCGTATGCTTCTGCTGCTTCTTTAAACTTTTCTTCAGCTACCTTATCCCCCGGATTCTTGTCGGGGTGGAATTCAATTGCTTTTTTCCGATAGGCCTTTTTTATCTGATCAGCCGACGCACTCTTATCTACGCCAAGCACCTCATAGTAATCTCTTTTTTCCATATAAGTTGAGTTATTCTCCTACCACTACTTTGGCGTGACGGATTACTTTCTCATTCAAGGTGTATCCGGTTTGTACGCAATCTATAATTTTACCTTTTAAATCTTCACTCGGAGCGGGTATAACGGCAATAGCTTCGTGGTAGTCCGTATCCAATGAATGATCTTTCGTCTCAATTACTTTCACGCCGTTTTGTCCCAATACGGCAATGAATTTGTTATAAATCAGTTCAACGCCCGTCTTTACAGCTTCCACGTCGGTTGCGGTCTCCATATTCTTAATGGCACGCTCAAAGTCGTCTACAATAGGCAGAATACTACCGATAGTTTTTTCACCACCATTTAAAATAAGCTCGGCTTTTTCTTTCATTGTCCGTTTACGGTAGTTGTCAAACTCAGCGGAGAGTCTTAGATATTTATCTTTCTGCTCATCCAACTGTTGTTTTGCATCTTCCAGTTCCTTTGCCGTATCAACTTCTTCGGTCGTATCTTCCGTCTTTTGAGTCTCTTCCTGAACAGCTTCCTCTGCAAAATCGTTTGCCGCAGTTTCGTTTACCGGGCTATCTGTCTGTAATTCTTCGTCTTTGATTGTTCGTTTTTCTTTTGGATCCATATCTATCTTCTTGTTATTCTTATATTAATGGGGCGAATCGGATTTATTTCAAATCGCACATTCTATAATATCGCTGAAGAAGCAACAAATACTTTGCCAGAATGGCTTCTGTTGCCAAAAACGCCGCAAAGGTAATATTTTCATGTCACATTGACAGCGTATTTTTACGGGTATTCGTCGAAAAAGGTTATCTTTGTGCCCGCAATAGGTAGAAATAAACAGAATATAAGATGATTACAGTCTCTAATGTCTCCGTACAGTTTGGTAAAAGAGTTTTGTTCAATGAGGTAAATATGAAGTTTACCAGTGGAAACTGCTACGGAATAATCGGCGCGAATGGAGCCGGAAAATCCACATTCTTACGTACAATATCCGGAGATCTTGATCCGACAACCGGTTCTATTATGTTAGGTCCGGGCGAACGCCTTTCCGTTTTGAGTCAGGACCACTTCAAATGGGACGCACATACTGTCATGGATACTGTGATGATGGGTCACAGTATACTATGGGATATTATAAAGCAACGTGAAGTATTATATGCCAAGGCTGACTTCACCGATGAAGATGGACTGAGAGTATCCGAGTTGGAAGAAAGATTTGCAGAACTTGACGGTTGGAATGCCGAAAGTGATGCCGCTGCTTTACTTAGTGGATTGGGTATTAAAGAAGACAAGCATTATGTAATGGTTGGCGACTTGAGCGGTAAAGAGAAAGTCCGTGTCATGTTAGCTCAAGCCTTGTTTGGTAACCCCGATAACCTGTTGCTGGATGAACCGACTAATGACTTGGATATGGATACCGTAACTTGGCTTGAAGAATATCTTGCTAATTTTGAACATACGGTGTTGGTAGTAAGTCACGACCGCCACTTCCTTGACTCTGTCTGTACTCATACGGTAGATATTGACTTTGGAAAAATCAATATGTTCGCCGGCAACTATAGCTTCTGGTACGAATCCAGTCAGCTGGCTTTGCGTCAACAACAGAACCAGAAAGCCAAAGCAGATGAGAAGCGTAAGGAATTGGAAGAATTTATCCGCCGCTTTAGTGCCAATGTGGCAAAAAGCAAGCAGACTACCAGCCGTAAGAAAATGTTAGAAAAACTCAATGTAGAGGAAATCAAACCATCTTCCCGTAAATATCCGGGTATTATCTTCACTCCCGAACGTGAACCGGGTAACCAGATTCTCGAAGTATCGGGCTTGACGAAGATAATGGACGACGGTACGGTACTCTTCCGCGATGTCAATTTCAATGTCGAAAAAGGCGATAAAATAGTATTCCTGTCACACGATCCGCGTGCGATGACCGCTCTTTTCCAGATTATCAACGGTGAGATTAAACCGAACGCAGGACATTACGATTGGGGGGTGACTATCACAACCGCTTATCTTCCTGTAGACAACACCGATTACTTTAATACCGATTTGAATTTGGTGGATTGGTTAAGTCAGTTCGGTGAAGGTAATGAAGTTTACATGAAGGGATTTTTGGGGCGTATGCTGTTCTCCGGTGAAGAAGTCTTGAAAAAGGCGAGTGTACTTTCGGGAGGAGAGAAGATGCGCTGTATGATAGCACGTATGCAATTGCGCAATGCCAACTGTCTGATTCTCGATACACCGACCAATCACTTGGATTTGGAGTCCATACAAGCATTCAATAATAATCTGAAAGCTTATAAAGGTAATATCCTGTTCTCATCGCACGACCACGAATTCATTCAGACCGTTGCAAACAGAATTATCGAGCTTACTCCTAGCGGCATTATAGACAAAATGATGGAATATGATGAGTACATCACTTCCGATCACATAAAAGAACTTAGAGCTAAAATGTACGGAGCATAATCACAACCATTTCTTTCTGTTTTTATATACAATCACTCTTTTTATACGAGGTATAAGAAGAGTGATTTTTCTTTTTATACAATTGACTTCTCGAAATAAAAAAAACTCTATATTTGCGCATAATCTATCAGCTGTTGTAAGCAAATCGTTATGAAAGAAAATAAGCTATATTGGAAGTATGCACTTATTCTTGTCGTTATGACTTTGGGTGTGGTTCTTCTTTTTAAAATGATACCCTATTTGAGTGGCATACTGGGTGCTTTCACTATCTATGTTTTATTGAGAAAACAGCTGATCTATCTTACGGAAAAAAAGCGGATGAGGCGTACGTTGGCTGCTATTCTTCTTCTGGGTGAAACCATCCTCCTCTTTCTCATCCCCTTATCATTGTTGGTGTGGATGTTGCTGAATAAAGTTGACGGCATTAGCATAGACCAAGCTGCAATTATCAGTTCTACCGAGCATATAACCGATTTAATTCATCAAAAGACAGGATATAACGTCTTGAGTGAGAACAATCTGTCTGCCATAGTCAACTTTCTAACCCAGGTGGGACAAGCACTCGTTTCAGGTGTAGGCAGTTTTATCATGAATCTCTTTATTCTGATTTTTGTCCTCTTCTTTATGCTTTCCAGCGGGAACAAAATGGAAAAATACGTTTATGGATTGTTACCATTCAGTGATAAAAATAAGACGTATGTACTAAAGGAAATTTATAATATTGTCAAGGCGAATGCTTTGGGTATTCCATTATTGGCTTTCATTCAGGGAGGCATTGCTATGGCAGGATACTTTATATTCGGTGTTCCAAATGCTTTCTTTTGGGGAGTGATCACCTGTTTCACCACTATAATCCCTATTGTCGGTACGGCATTGGTTTGGATTCCGTTATCTATTTACTTCGCTTTGCTGGGTAGCTGGCCTCAAGCGATAGGACTATTGGCCTATACTTCAATAATTGTGACCAATGTCGACAATCTTATCCGATTCATGCTGCAAAAGCAAATGGCCGATACACACCCTTTAGTCACCGTATTCGGTGTCTTTATCGGTTTGTCTCTGTTCGGCTTTATGGGAGTGATTTTCGGTCCTCTGCTTCTGTCGTTTTTTGCACTATGTGTGGATATATGCAAAAGGGAATATCTTGATTAATTCATATTCCCGTCTTGGTTAGGGGCATTCGTGAAATACTTTCTTGAGGCTCTCTTCCAAATCCCAAATTAAATCGTCGATATCTTCGGTACCAACGGACAAGCGGATCTGTTCGGGACGAATTCCCGCCCAACGACGTTGTTCTTCCGTCAGCTGTCCGTGAGTCACCGTTGCCGGGTGCACGATCAGAGAACGTGAGTCACCTACGTTCGCCAAGAAAGAAAATAACTGTGTGGATTCAACTAGTTTCGTTGCGTTATCATATCCGCCTTTCACTCCGAAAGAGATAATTGCTCCCGGACCTTTCGGTAGATACTTCTCTGCAAGATGATGATACTTGTTCGAAGCCAATCCCGGGTAAGCCACCCACTCAATGTGTGGATGTTGATCGAGATATTCCGCTATCTTCTTGGCATTGGAAACCTGCTTATCCATGCGGTAAGAGAGTGTTTCCAAGCCCTGCAACAATAAGAAAGCGTTGAACGGACTAAGTGCAGCGCCCATATCGCGCATATAATGCAAGCGGCATTTTGTGATATAGGCGATATTACCGCCATCGGGCACATTACCCCAGCGATCCCAAAATACCGTATTGTTGCAAGAAGGATCAGGAGTAGTGAACTCAGGAAATAATCCGTTGCTCCAATCGAAGTTACCACCATCAACAATAACTCCGCCGATAGTTGTACCATGTCCTCCGATGTACTTAGTCGCCGAATGTACTACGATGTTTGCTCCGAAATCCAATGGACGGAAAAGATAAGGAGTACCAAACGTGTTGTCTACAATAAGAGGTATCCGATGTTCTTTCGCAATACGTCCTACAGCTTCGAAATCAATCACGTTAAGATTCGGATTTCCTAATGTCTCTATAAATATGGTGCGGGTATTCTGGTTTATAGCTTTTGCAAAGTTTTCGGGATCATCCGGATCAACGAAAGTCGTTTTGATGCCGTATTTAGGCAAGGTACTTTCGAAGAGGTTGAAAGAACCTCCATATAAACTTTTAGAGGCAACGATTTCATCTCCCGCATGCACAATATTCATCACTGCATAAGAGATTGCGGCAGCACCCGATGCAGTGGCCATGGCAGCACTTCCTCCCTCCAATACCGCGATTCTCTTTTCCAGTACATCTACCGTCGGGTTGCTGATTCTGGAATATTCAAATCCCGGTTCTTCACCTGTAGCAACCACTTTGGCAGTTTCAAAATCTTTGAAAGCGAATGCTGCTGTCTGATAAATGGGGACTGCACATGCTCCTACAAACGGATCGGGTTCCTGTCCTGCGTGGAGTTGTAAAGTATCAAATTTGAATTTTCTTGTTGCCATAACTTCTTTTTTTTGTATACCTACTTTATATAATGCGGGGACAAAGGTACGTTCTTCCGAATGATAGTACAAGAAAGTCTAATGAAATAGAACTTAATTCTGTTTTAACTTGTTTAATTGGTTTTAAATTCTAATCCATCTCCTTTCTCATCTGTGAAACAGAATAAACCAACAGTTTTTACTCTCTCCCAGAGTTTTTTTGCGTATTTTAATTGCACCAATTGCACTAATCGACTTAATCGGCTGGCATACAGTAGAATACAAGGGTGCAATTAAACGAAACAGCAGGGTGCAATTAAATTTAATTGCACCCTGCTGTTTTTCCACTACCAACCCCCTTTTTTAGTTGTTTACCTTCCCTTCCCTTTTCACAATAAAACAGTCTCTCACATATCTACAGACCGTTTTTCTTAGTACAATACATGCTCTCTTTCAGTTACCCACGATTGTGGGTAATGTGCTCCACAATTGTGACGCACGTGAACCACAGCTGTGGGTAAGTTGCGCCACAGCTGTGGGTAACCAATATAAGTGGTATGAAAAGAAGATAAAAATGCTGCAAAATACTTACACCAAATGGCTTTTTGAGAGATAAGAAAAGTGGAAAATAAGGGTAAAAACACCCTATAATTAGAGTAAAACTCTTGCAAAACCGGCAAAAAACTTTGTGAAAAAGGGTTTTTAAGGGAGGAACTTACTCTCTATATCATAAAAAGACCCCGCTTATCACAAGCGAGGTCGATACAAATTGAGAATTTTACGAAAATGTTTATGCTTTAATGAAAATGAAATAATACTACTTACTCATCACGAGCATAAGGAATTATTAGCCTTAACTTAGTATTCTTTAAAATGATGAGCAAATGTACCTTGTAGCATTCAATTTCAATATACGAATAGACGAATGGTCTGATTTATTAGATAAACGGTTAATCGTATAACACAATGTATTTTGTGAGTTCAAAAGTTTGGCTATCTCCACTTAAATTCATTGTATTGTCACTTATACTTCCGGATAGCCATATTGCTTTCGGAGCAGGTGAATTCTTATAAATCGTAATGGTATTATCTACTTGCTTATATTCAAAAGTTTCACCCAGATAGTTGTATGGTTTATTTCCTTTATCTGTTGCTGTGTATAAAACAGTGTTTTTGTCGGTAAACTGAAACCAATATGATTTGTCCCCTGCATCTTGTTTCCATATTGAAAGAACTTTAGTCGTATTGTCATCTTCGCCTTTTGAACATGATGCGAACATTAATAGAGGAATGATTAAAAGCCAGAATAATTTTTTCATAAGATTGTCATTTTATTGTTTTATTGAATGTGAAATACTGCAAATTGTTTTGTGGGTCCTTCATCTATACTAAATTTATCTTTTAGCTCTTTTTTCTTCAGGTATATTGATAACTCCCGAGCCATCGACCAGCCATTTATTTCCTTGCTTAACTATCCTGATAACGAGAACAAATGCGGGCCAGTCTTTACCATTGAGCGTAACATATCCGGTTGCGCTATCATAGTTGATAAGATTGAACCCTTTTTCAGGATAGTCTTGAGCATCCAATATAGGGTCAAAGTCTAGTCCTAGTTCCGGATCTGATTTCAGTGCTGAATTGACAAGCTTGATATATGCAGATTTGAAGTGATTTGTCAATAGTTTATTGTTTTCAATCCATTGATTGAGTTTTATGCGCTCTTTGCTTGAGCAAAAAGCAACGTAATCGTTGATAAACTGTAATGCTACACTTGTGTTGCTTTTTGAATTTGAGATAGATGTCTCAATTATTTGCGTCGGGGTGGACTTTACTTGTGCTTCACAGACAAATAAATGACATAGTAGTAGAGCAGAAATAAAACAAGCTTTTTTCATATAAACTATCGTATCTGCTACAAATATAAAGCATTTATTTTTTAATGAAAATTGTCGGGTGGATATTCGAATAATTCCACATCAGCAGGTTATTAAAATATTATATTGTCATGCCGCATAATAGTAGTTTTAGTTCAAAAAATGAAATAGGAGTACTAAAGTCCTCTTGCATTTTAATTAAAAAGAACCTTGCTCATATTGTTGTATCTATTGACTCTATTTTTCCCCCAATATTGATGTTGCTTCTTTACTTTTGTTTGTATACAAATTTACAAATACATTAAAAAGAAAGGCCTATGATGTAAATATTTAATAACCTTTGTTCTTTTCTAGTATGCAGATAAAAGGCGATACTAGAGCTTTCGCATAGTTATAAATCTAATTCAGTAAAAAATGATCAAGAAAATCTTATTTTTATTTTTCGCAGTTTTTGCTTTTACAGCATACGCGCAGAATGGCAATATCACTGGTAAGGTGAAAGATGCAAATGATGAGCCCTTGATAGGCGTGAGTGTTATACTCAAAGGCTCTACAACAGGTGTCATGACAGATCTCTACGGAAATTTTTCATTAAAAGGAAAAGTGGGGGATGTTGTTCAGTTCTCCTTTATCGGAATGGTATCCCAGGAACGTACTTTCAATGGCACTCCTATATTGGTAACCATGAAAGAAGATCCTAAAGTCTTGGATGAGGTAGTGGTTGTGGGTTATGGTACGCAGAAGAAAGTTAATTTGACCGGTTCTGTCTCCACAGTCGATTTTAAGGATCAGGCACTTTCACGTCCTGTGACTACGGTGGCGAATGCTCTTTCGGGTATGGCAGCCGGTTTGAATATTATGACTACAGGCTCGAAACCAAATGAAGAGAGTGCAAGCGTTTCGATTCGTGGTATAGGTACGTTGAATACATCCAGTCCGTTGATCTTGGTGGATGGTATGGAAATGTCCTTGAATCAGATTAACCCGAACGATATTGCTACTATATCTATATTGAAAGATGCAGCTTCTTGCGCTATCTATGGTAACCGTGCAGCAAACGGCGTGATACTGGTGACAACCAAACGCGGAGCTATGGATGGAAAAATCAGTGTGACTTACTCCGGTAAGTTCTCTTTGAATACGCCTGCAAAACTGATTCGTCAGGTGTCTAATTATGCCGATTATATGGAACTTTTCAATGAAGCAAGTGAAGGCAGTGGTACCGCTACACTTTATAGTCAAAGCAATATTGATGCATGGCGTGCAGCTGAAAAAGATCCTAACGGCATTTCCGCTTCAGGTTATCCTAATTACGTTGCCTATCCGAATACAGATTGGTACGACGTTCTTTACAAACCCAAATGGATGCAGGAACACAGTGTTTCCGTGGTGGGTTCGGAGAAACGCACCAGCTACAGTTTCAGTACGACTTATCTCAATAATCCGGGTATTGCACCCAACTCGGGCATGCAAAAATATTATATGCGTTCCAATATGGAATCGAAGATTTCCTCATTTCTTACCGCGGGAATACGTGCATGGGGCTATCACACCGATCAGGAACGTAACAATATAGACAACCTGACAGGTACCGAAATGAAGAAAGCAAATCCTGGTACTTATCCTCTCTATAATGGTTACTATGGGGCTGTGGCTTCTACGGAAGAAGATGCTTCCGCTACGAATCCACTTTATTTCATTGACACGCAAGATGGAGCTAAGAAGCAGACAAAGTTTTATGTGAATCCCTTTGTGAAAATAGACTTCTTGAAACATTTTAATTTTACCTATAATTTTTATTATGATAACTTCCGCGATGAGCAGACTCTGTATAATTCAGACTATAAGCCACGCATGAATTTCTTGAGCGGAACAGTAACAAATCATCCCGCTACATCGGCTGAATTGGCAGAAGCTAAAGTATATGATTGGCGGAATTACGAACAAAGCTGGAAAAGTAATGCTGTATTAAATTATAGCCAGAAATTCGGCGGTAAGCATGATGTGTCGGCTATGGGCGGTTATGAAGAATATCGCTGGTGGCAGAGAGTAATTGACGTCTGTAAAAAGGGTATGGTAAACCCCACGTTGATTGATTTCAATGCCATGACGACACCTAGTTATCTTTCCGGTTATACGAGAGAGTTGGCTACCCGTTCATGGTTCGGTCGTGTGAATTATGCCTACGATTCACGTTATCTTTTTGAAGCTAATATACGTTACGATGGCTCTTCCCGTTTTGCAAAAGCAAATCGTTGGGGTGCATTTCCTTCGTTCTCTGCCGGTTGGCGTATTTCGGAAGAGGAGTTTATGAAAGATCTCAATATTTTCGACAATTTAAAGTTGCGTGCTTCTTGGGGTAAGCTCGGTAATAGTGCCATCAATAGTTATTACGCATACCAATCTCTTTATGCCGTAAAGAACTATGTATTCGGAGATGACGTGAATTCGGGCTTCGGAATGTCTTCGTTCTCCAATTCCAATCTGCAATGGGAAACGACAGCTGTAACTAACATCGGCTTGGATGTAACCACGCTGAAGAATCGTTTGAATGGAACCATTGAGTGGTACAATAAAGTGACGAACGGTATTCTTTATCAGCCTTCTCTATCCACGACATTGGCTTATTTCACTTCTCCATATCAAAATATTGCAGAAGTAACCAACCGGGGACTTGAGTTGACACTGGGTTGGCAAGACAATCTGAGAGATTTCCATTATAGCGTCAATGCTAACTTTTCTCTAAACAAAAATGAGGTAACGAAATATAAAGGTGCATTGAAACGCGGTTGGACGAATGGCGTTTATTCCACGAATATTGGTGACGTATCCACAGGTGGTGATCGACGCGTACTCGAAGGGCATACCATTAATGAATATTATATGCTAAACCTCTATAAAGGGAATGGCAGTTACTTTAACGCTGACGGTTCGGTGAACTTGAATGGCGGCCCAAAAGATGGAATGATCCGTACTGAGAAAGATATGCAATGGTTAAAGGCTATGGTAGCCGCAGGTTATAGTTTTTATCCGGCTAAGACTATCGGGAAGAATGGTATTTGGTATGGTGACGTAATATATGCCGATAGCAATGGTGATAAAGTTTATGGTAATGACAACGACCGTAATTTCCAAAACAGCTCTTCCAAACCGAAATATTATTATGGACTTCAGGCAAGTGCAAATTGGAAGGGATTTGACTTTGCTATGAGCTGGGCGGGAGCCGCAGGTTTTAAGATCTCTTGGTGGGAACAGAGTTTGAACAGTACCCGTTTGACCCGTTGCTACGGTATCGGTCAGGATGTGGCTAACGATCATTACTTCTACGATCCTGAAAATCCTTCAGATCCCCGTACCAACATCAACTCCCAGAATACACGTTTGACAATCGGTGGTACTGCTCAAACCGAGACATCCAGCCAATTGTGGTTGCACAACGGTAATTATTTGAAGTTGAAGAACCTGACTGTAGGTTACACTTTCCCTTCCAAATGGATGCAGAAATTGTATGTACAGAATTTGCGAATCTATGCAACGGGTGAAAACTTGTTGACTATCACCAAATTTAAAGGTCTTGACCCGGAGATGGCTGCAGGAAACGGTTATTTCCCTATCCGGCAATATGCTTTTGGTATTAATGTTACATTTTAAAATGAGGAGGCGATTCAATGAAAAATTCAATCAAAAAACTATATAAACGATTGGCACTGACGACCGGCTTAGGCTTGTGTTTTATGGGGTGTGTGAATATGGATCTAACACCTTCTGATCAAGCAGCTTCAGGTGCCGTATGGGGAAATGCCACAATGGCTGAACAGAGCGTAAACGGCGTTTACAATATGTTGTATTATGGATATAATAACGCTTGGTTAGGTTGGTGGGATACCTGGTCATATATGATGGACCTTGATGCCAACTGGGTCGGAGGATTCGGTTCCTTATTGGGTAATAATACCTCTACTAACGATCGTGCAAGCACGCGCTGGTGGCAGGTATACTATGCCGGCATCTTTCGCGCTAATGATGTGATAGAAAATATGCCTAATGTGCCCAATATGGACGAGAGTGAAAGGTCACGTTTAGTATCGGAAGCCCGCTTTTTGCGCTCATGGTGGTATTACCGTCTGAATGCACTCTATGGTAATATCCCTTATTACACAAAGGCACTCACCAGCACCGATGATACGAAAAATGCCAAACAATGTACACAAGATGAGATGTGGGCTAACTTGGTGACCGACCTCACGCTTTGTATTGAAGACAAGAATCTGCCGGATAAATACAGCAGTAGTGACGATAACTACGGGCATATAACCAAAGGTGCCGCTTACGCCTTGCGTGGTATTGTCTACATGTGGCAAAAACAGTGGCAGAAAGCGATTAATGACTTCCAATCGGTAAAAGATTGTGGCTACAAACTCTATACGGGTAGCGGTACAAATTCGTATAAACAATTATTCAAATTGGCGAATGAACACTGTGACGAGATGATCTTCTCTATCCAATGTACCGATAAAGACAATGGTAGCAGTTCCCACCAAAAGAATCACTTCTATGGGAGCCGTTGTCTGCCGAATGATGGTTCGGGTGTAGGTCTTGGATGGACAAACTACATTGTCAATCCCCGTTTCGTAGATTCCTACGAGAATGCTGACGGAAGTCCTTTTAATTGGGACGATTATATTCCCGGTTATAGCAGTATGACTCCTAAAGCGCGTGCCGTGTACTTCTATCGTGATGGACTTACTGACTCGGAATATGCGAATGCAGAGAAGAATGGTGCCGATATGAGCAAATACCTGAAGAGCGGTAATGAAGCCAGGATATTAAAGGCTTATTCCAATCGGGATCCACGTCTTGGTGCATCTGTCGTAACACCTTACAGTATTTATTCGGGTGGTATCAGCGGAGTAGCCACAAACTACACATACCGTTTCCCTTATCGTACGTTGAATGCTCCTACCTATGATTATGCCACTGATATCACTGCTATGGCTTACTATACTAATCGTAAATTTGTGGGTGAAGGGATGGAACTTATCGTGAATTATTCACCCGTTGACCTCCCGCTTATTCGTTATGGACAAATCTTGCTGCTATGGGCGGAAGCTTTAAATGAAGCGGGACAGACAGATGAGGCTGTTAATAAGGTAAATGAAGTGCGTAATCGCGCCGGTGCACAACCTCTGAATTCAAATACCTATACTCAAGTAGCAGGTAAGGATGACTTGAAGCAACGTATTATGAAGGAGTCCCATTGGGAACTTTTGGCTGAGGACGTAGTGTTCTTCGATGAACTTCGTTGGAAAACATGGAAAGACCTGAAATTTGCCACGACAGATGACAATGGAGCGGTTAATGGCATGAGCCAATGGTGGGGTAAAGTGACTTACTCTTATAAATGGGGAGGAGATAACTATTGGATTTTGCCTATCCCGGCTAATGCAGTGCAAATAGATCATCTCACTCAGAATCCGGGTTACAATTAATCCGTTCGATAGATCAAAAAGAAAGAAGAAGGCAGATTGTTTGCCTTCTCTTTCTTTTGCAAAACAGTTTTATTTTTTCTCTCTTGAGTTTTAATAAATAAACCATGAAAGATTCATTCATCAAATACGTGTTTCCTATATTTTGCTTTCTCCTATGTTCCTGTTCTGCGAGCAAAAATGAATATAACGAAACAAAAAATGGAACGGTACCGGACAAGTATTATAATCCCGTTATTCCGGTTTCTGTGCCTGATCCTACAGCTTTGCGTGCCAGTAATGGATATTTTTATCTATATGGAACAGAAGACATTCGTAATTTACCGATCTATCGTTCAAAAGATTTGGTAAACTGGGAGCAACGAGGAACTGTATTTACAAATAAAACTCGACCAACGGATGTGGATGGGGCTTCGCTTTGGGCACCAGAGATAAGATACATCAACGGGAAATATTTGTTGCTTTATTCACTTGCTAAATGGGGAAAACCTTGGGTAAGTACCATTGGATATGCTACGGCTGATAACCCGGAAGGCCCTTTCAAAGCCAAAGGTGTTATATTTAGTAGCGAAGATGTCAATGTAGAGAATTCAATAGACGAATTTCTATATGAAGAAGACGGTAAGTATTATATGCTATGGGGGAGCTTTTACGGGCTTTATCTTATGGAACTAAACTTGACGAATGATCTGACTATTACACCGAAGCTTGAAACTAAGCAGCAAATAGCGGGTACTGCTTTTGAGGGGGTTAATCTGTGGAAACGGAATGGATATTATTACCTTTTTGCTTCCGTTGGTTCTTGTTGCGAAGGGGCAAAAAGTACTTATAGGATGGTGGTTGGGCGTTCGAAGAATTTGGCAGGACCTTATCTCTCTAAAAATGGGGGTAAGATGATGGACAATGCTTACACCGTTGTTATCTCCAAAAGCAGCGCATTTGTGGGGCCGGGCCATAATTCCATTTTGTTAGAAGATGACAAAGGAGATACGTGGACGCTTTATCATGCCTTTCGTGCTGATCGACCTGAAGAGGGGCGGGTAGTACTCCTCGATCAGGTACTTTGGGGCAGCGACGGATGGCCTTATGTGGACAAAGGACAACCCTCAATCAAGGCAGTTTGTCCGGAAATAAATGAATAAAAACAATTGGTATGAAATATAAGTATTTATATATGGCGGCAGTTGTATACTTTTTTAGCTCTTGTGGGAGTTCCGATGCTAAAAGTATTGTGCCGGATGATGGAGGAGGTAGCACTACTGAGAAAAAACAAAAAATCTCTTATGCTGATCCAACAATTTTCTTGGATAATGGGACTTATTACATGTCGGGAACTTCACAAACAAGCAATCAATCGTCACGGGGATTTACTGTACTGATGTCTGATGACTTGAAGAAGTGGACTACGGGTGTGAAAGACACTTACAGTTTTATTCTCGGGCCGGAATGGGGGAGTACTTATGGCAGTACAAGATTTTGGGCACCACAATGGTATAAAGAAGGCAATACATATTATTTTCTCTATACAGCTAATGAGCATGTAGCGATAGCTCATGCAAGTGCTATGACGGGCATTTTCACACAAGATAAAGTGACGTCGATTGATTCTTCCGCAGGAAATATCGATCCATTTCTATTCAAAGACAAGGATGGGAAATACTATCTTTACCACGTACGTTTTGGTGGGGGCAACTTTATCTGGGTGGCAGAATTCAATATGGCAACCGGAACCATTGACTCGAATACACTGAAAAAATGTTTGGATCTTACCGAACCGTGGGAAAGGATGTATAACTATAACACCAGTTGGATTATGGAAGGACCGACAGTGGTGAAGTGGGATGACGTTTACTATCTCTTTTATTCGGCTAATCATTATAAAGATCCGGATTATGCTGTGGGTTATGCTACAGCTAGTTCACCCATGGGGCCTTGGACAAAGTACTCCGGTAATCCTATTATCCGCCGTGACATCGTGGGTGAGAAGGGTTCAGGCCATGGAGATGTGTTTGAAGGAAAAGATGGTAAATATTATTATATTTACCATGTATGGGGTGACGGTGATAATCCTGATGCCCGACAAGCACGTATTGTTCCATTGATTCGTGAGAAAGGTGCTGACGGCATCTATAAGATTTCTGTGGATGCTAAAAATATTATAATTCCATACCAAGTTTATTAATGACGATTTGGAATGAAACTGGACTATCGTTGATGCACGACATTCAACGATAGTCTGTAAAGTAAATGCGGGTAGCTGACATCGGAAAGCTCCCCGCATTTAAATATTGCTTACTAAAATATTATGTGTTTCATTGGCACTTAGTAGATGGTTCTTGATGTCTATGTATTGTTTTTCTGATTTAGTTTATTTTTATTTAGAATGGGTTCTAACCAATCCTGATAAAGTCATACTCTTTACTCTTCAAGGATGGATGGACTAGCTTTTGGAGAAAGAACTGTTACTGACTTTTTCATACAATACATTCTAATTGATTAGTTATATTATTATTTCTTATCTTGTTTTATAAATCCTATTGGGTTACGCGGTTTTTCCGATAGTTCCTTCTGTGATTGCAGTTCGGCCAATGTTTGATTAATTAGTTCAAGCTGCATACGGGTGTCATCATTAATGTCGTTGTAATCAGCAAATGCTTCCTCTATGTATGCTTTTAGTTCGTTCAGCTCATCCTGTAGTTTTCCCACTTTGTCAACAGGAGGATTAGTTATCAATCGACGCACGGCAACGAAAGCACGCATAATATTGATATTTACTTGTATGGCTATGTCAGAGTTCAATATTCCTGAAAGCATAGCCAATCCCTGCTCGGTGAAAGCATAAGGAAGTTTGCGTATTCCGCCCCAACTTGATATCACAAATTGTGATTTCAAGATATTCCATTCATCAGAAGTTAATTGAAACATAAAATCCTCCGGGAATCTTTTCATATTTCGTTTTACCGACTGATTCAATACACGTACTTCAACTTGATAAAGTTCTGCTAAGTCACGATCTAACATCACCTTCTGACCTCGTATCTCGTATATCTTACTCTGAATGAGTTGTAATTGTTCCATATATAATTACTTGGCTGAAGTATCTGTCGCTTTTATAGAGTCATTTTCTATAGCTTCTTTAATAAGATTTCTGACTTGAGTTAGGTCTTCATCTTCAGTATCTTCATTAAATATTATATGTTTCATGTTTTGTTTTTATTTATTAGCTCTAAAAAATTAAATATTATGTATAGGCCTGTGATAACTGAATTTGAGCTTAAAGGCTTGGTATACCAAATAAAACATCTCAATAATAAGAAACCTATGTCTAATGAAGGGATAGCTTTCTACTTAAAAAGATTCTTGTCAGAGAAAGGAGTTCCTGTCGAGAGGGTAGATAAGCCAATAATTCAATAATACTCCAGTTACTATTTTTTTTCTTTTTCATTTCCTTTGCTTGGAGGGGGCGGTGTCTTAACTACATTCGGTATTGAGCGCTCTTCTCTTCTTGGTGGTGGGGGTGTAGACACTGTTGTAGGAATCCCTTTTTCTATATATTTTGAGTCATTGTTCATAATGTTAAGTTTTTATAAATCAGTTAATTTTTTGATATTAGTACTGAGTCTAAAATTATTTCCCACTTATCTTGCTTTTGGGTGGTGGTGTTTTGTTAGTTGTTGGTATTGAGTTTTGAGCGGGTGGGGTATCGTGAACTATATGCACCTTACCGAATCCTCCACCATAGTTTGTCCTAGAATTACTACTGGGGTTACTTTTTGTATTTGCTTTTTTAGACATTTTATTCCTCCTTTTCTTTTTCAAAATAAACTCTATTAATATACTCTGTTGCTTCTATATCTATTTTACTCTGCATACTTTGGGATATGTGCCTAACTCCTCGATTATAAGCCGATTCTTTATCACATTCTGTTTCTTTTAACTCAAAAAAACGAATCATAGCTTCTTTTTCATTTGTAATATCATGATCGAAATCATACCATATTTTTTCTAATGAGTTCATGTATCGAACATAAAAATCAGATAGTACATCTAATTCTGATAATTCTTGGGCACTCTGTATGAAATTTGGAGCAATTGATTTTGCAATAGATAGGGCTCCGACTATTATAGAGCTTATGAAGGGTATTATTTCGTCAAGGCTATATCCAATTGCTCCAATTGACGCAACTAATGCAATCATTCCATTATACCATCTAGCCCATGCTCGTCTAATATCTGTATACTTCTGCAAGCCAATAATATTAGCCTTGGACTGCTTAAGTTCTTCCCATATCCTATTTCTTGCAATCATATCTTCGCAAAAATTAAATAATATTTATATATAGTTAATAACTATATTTGCGTGTATAATTGATTACTATATATTTGCAACATCAAACAATAAACAACAACAAAGTAAGTGAGTTTGAGCGAGAATAACAAATTTTTGACATATCCAAAAAGAGTAAGAATAATGAAAAAGTACAATTTATCAGATATTATAAAGAGAGTACACAATCTCTATAATAATTCAGTGAGATACACTTGGGCTGAAGCTTTGAAAATAATGGAAGATGGCAAAGTTTGATTTCATGATAGCTAGCCAACGTAAAACAATAGAAAAAGCTAGAAAAGAAGATGAAGTACGCCAAACTGCAGAACCTGCAAAGTGTGGATATTTTAACTCGGAAATAGTTAAAGATAGTGCGATTACTTTTCATTGATTGTCCTATGCAGTGCTATAGTATCTCAAGCGATATGCCTAGTTCAAAACCGTGCTGCACGAAACTTTTTCGGGCAATGATGTCTTCCTTTCACCCTGTTTTTGTTTTCTTCCTGGTATATTCCAGAACTGTTTAAATCAACGAGATTTATTCCGGCAAGATAATAAGATAACATAAATATGTCCCGGACCACTCTTAGGTTATAATGATTGAGTTCTACATCCCGAATAGCTTTTATTTCTTCTATAGTCAAGTCCAGCTTCCGGAT
Source organism: Bacteroidaceae bacterium HV4-6-C5C (assembly GCA_007896885.1). Taxonomy (GTDB): domain Bacteria; phylum Bacteroidota; class Bacteroidia; order Bacteroidales; family Bacteroidaceae; genus Bacteroides. Next base: position 80,168 of record VOIU01000009.1, on the reverse strand, counting down.
ATTTGCTGCAGGCATACGACAAAAATCAAAAGGATCTGTTTCGTAGGTGACCATCTTCCGTTTCTTCGCATAGTTGATGATGACTTTTACAAGAGTCAGATATATCTTGATTGTAGTTGATGATAATCCTTTGTCTTCTAGTTGCATTTCAAAGTGCCGTATATTTTTGGGAGTAATAGCTATAAGCATGATATCACCTTCGTACTTCACAAAGGAGTTTGACGCAAGCCTGTATAACTTTTTAGATTTATCCCGCTTCTCTTCCGATAGCTCTTTTATATACTCATCGGCCGCTTGTATGTATGTAGTGCTCGAATAGTCTTTCTTCTGCAAAAGGATAGTGCGCAACTCGGAACATGAATATATATCCGCATCAAAAATGGTATCAATGATTTTTTGATAGTGATTAAGCAAATCACGAAGCTTCATGTTCATGTATGACGCATCCTCTTTGTTGACAACTTGCCCATCTTTGAATTGTGATAGATTATCTATAATACAATTGGTGGGAATGTATCTTGTTTTAGAGTTATGGGCAACCGATATTCTGATCTTATGTTTACCGTTTGTTAATACCTTGGTCGGTATAATTACTAGTTTTAAAATTGGCATGTTTTTTTACTTTTTTTGCCGACAACTATCCGACAACTTTAAAGCTTGTCCGACAATTTTCCGACAATCGTTTTGTCTTAAATTTAAGTCCAAAACAAAAGCATCTATATTTCTAACTACCTGTATTGCAATAAAAAAACGCTTCCCGAGTCGTTCGCTAACGGGGAAGCGTTTCACACAAAAACTAAACTAGACTTAACTAAACTATTCTATTGGGGGAAGTTTCACAACTTCCTATCTGTTCGTCGCAAAGGTAAAAAAACAATTTTTAATATGCAATAAGAATTTATCGTATTTCTATGAAAAAAAATATTTTATCGACGAACAGTCTTTAATTCATACTTCTTTTGTCGAGAAATAATTGAAAATTTTGCTTATAGCTGTCACTTATAGATATATACGTTTTGCCAAATACTATTCTGCCACGATCTATTATCTTGATCTTTTTCTTCTGTACGATGTATGACCGATGCACTCGGATAAAGCGGGATTCGGGAAGAAGGTCTTCCATTGCCTTCATACTCATGAGTGAAAGTATGGGACGGGGGGCGTCTTCGAGGTATATCTTGACGTAATCTTTTAATCCTTCAATGTACAATATTTTCTCTAGCTCGATTTGTACCAGTTTATACTCACTCTTAACAAAAATACTCTCTATTTCTTCTTTGGGTTGCTGACGAATTTCAAACCATTGCATTGCTTTGTTGGCAGCTTGCAGAAAATCTAAATAGGAGATTGGCTTTAATAAATAATCGAGTGCATTCACTTTATATCCTTCGATGGCGTATTGCTCAAAGGCTGTAGTGAAAATGATACGGGTATGGTTCTCTACCATTTTAGAGAACTCCAATCCACTGAGTTCCGGCATTTGGATATCAAGGAACAGCAGGTCTACTTGCTTTTCGGGGATTTCCTGCATGGCATGTACTGCACTGGAGTATTTTCCTGCCAAAGTGAGGAAAGGGGTTTTTAAAACATAGCTTTCCAATAGGTCTAATGCTAGAGGCTCGTCATCGACTATGGCACAGGTAAGATTCATATTTCTTTTATTTTATAGTATCGGTAAAAAGACTGGATTCGTATCTGATTTCACTCAGACATGAATCGTTAGTTTTGATTCATATTCGGCTCTCTCTTTTTGCGCTCCTTTTTGCCACTCGTATTTCCCGGGATAGAGCAAATCCAAGCGTTTTTGCACTTGTTCCAGACCGATGCCACTTCCGCTCTTGTCATCTTCATTCTTTGGATGATAGCTATTAATGATATCACAGCAGATGCTGTCGGCTTCTTCCGTAATGGAAATATGAATAAAACTGGGCTTTGTCGGCGATATGCCATGCTTGAAAGCATTCTCTATCAGGGATATAAAAACGAGAGGGGCTATTTCAGTCCGACTGTTGGGATTGATATTGATTTCTGTTTCCACCTTCACATTGGCGGCAAGACGTATACGCATCAGTTCTATATAATTGCGTATGAAATCTATCTCCTTGTCTATAGTGACGTAGTCTTGCTGGTTGTCATAGAGTACATGCCGAAGCAGGCGACTTAACTCACGGACTGCTGCCTGTGCTTTATCGCTGTCGAAAGCTATTAAGGCATAAATGTTATTCAGGGTGTTGAGTAGGAAATGGGGGTTTAACTGATTGCGCAGATTCTTAAGTTCTGCCTCTGTCCGGCTCTTCTCTGCTTCGCGCCTTGCAGCTTCGGTTTCCACCCATCTTCCACTTAGTCTGATTGCAACGGCCAATCCTACGGTAAGCACCATCGTGAATATATCGCGCAGAATAAAGATCCAACTCGGTGGTCCCGGATGTTTCGGCATGTTCACCGGCCGATAGGTGTGGAATATGTACTCCTGCCAGAGATGGATAGCTCCTGCCGTGCACAAGATTAATACAATATTGAGTATCAGGTATTGTTGCATCTTGCCATTGAAGAGGCTATGGGGGATGAGCCAACAGTAATTGATATAGAAGATAATGATAAATGATACCGGTACGGCACTTCCATGTCGCAGGTAATTTACCCAACTTATATTGAACCCGCTCCGGTTCATTAATAGAAACGGTAGCCCCAATACAATGCCCCATCCAACAATATGGATGAATACTTCGAGTGTCCGGCGGGATTTGGGTTGTTGTATAATCATATTACAAAAATACTTTTTTGTCTGATATAATAGCTATAGTAAGGCTTTAAACCTTTACTATAGCTATACATTTATCACATACATTTATTATTCGTATCTGATGGCTTCTATCGGATCGAGGTCGGCGGCTTTCTTTGCAGGATACCAACCGAAGAAGATTCCGGTTATGGTACATACGGCAAAGGAAAGGAATACGCTCCAGGGTTGAATATATATCGGCCAGTGCGCCACACCTTTTACAATGAAGCTAGCTCCGCATCCTATTATCACACCGATGATACCTCCTGTGATACTGATCAATACGGCTTCTATCAGAAATTGTGCAAGGATGTCTATGCCGCGGGCACCAACCGACATGCGCAAACCAATTTCACGGGTACGTTCGGTAACACTGACATACATGATGTTCATGATACCTATGCCACCCACGACGAGTGATATACCTGCAATGCAGGCAAGTAGGGTAGTCATGAGGTCTGTGGTAGAGTTAAGCATCGTACTCAATTCCTGCTGGCTCCGAATGCTGAAGTCGTCGTTGTCGGAATCCTTCAGTTTGTGATTGCGACGGAGTATTTTACTGACTTCCGCCGTGGCATAATCGGTCATGTCTTCACTGAGTGCGGAAGCGAAAATACCTTGCAGGTAATTGACGGCAAGCAAACGCTTCATGACAGTGGTGTAGGGGGCAAGAACGATATCATCCTGATCCATACCCATAGAGTTGTATCCTTTGGCTTTGAGTATGCCGACTACTCTTAAAGGTACTTGGTTGATACGGATGATATGTCCGATAGGGTCTTCGCCGTTAGGGAAGAGGTTGTCGACAATTGTCTTTCCGATTACACAGACCTTGGCGGAGCTTTGTATATCTGCATCGGTAAACATGTCTCCGCTTGATATAGTCAATTGGCGAATCTGCAGATACTCGGTGTTTACTCCACTTACCGATGCCGGATAGTTATTATTGCCTGCAATCAGTTGACCGGATGACGATACACTGGGGCTGACGGCTGATATATAATCGGTTTCGTCTCTCAGGTTTTCGTAGTCGACAAGTTTCAACGTTTGCATTGCGGAGGCATCTTGCCGGACTCCTCCACGAGTGTCCGCTCCGGGATGAATCATGATCATGTTGGAGCCCATCTCGGATATTTGAGCCTGAATGCTTCTCTTTGATCCTTGGCCTATGGCAAGCATGGTAATCACTGATGCTACACCGATGATGATGCCCAGCATTGTGAGAAAGGCTCTCAATTTATTGTTTGACAGTGCTCTTAATGCTATCTTGAATAGATTTGTTCCGTTCATAATATATCGGGTTTAATCCTCATCGTTTTTCGGTAATGTCGCAAGGGTTTCCGCTGCTATCTGGACACGGCTGTTTGTCTTATCTTCAATGACATGCCCATCTTTCAGGCGGATATTACGGCTACTGTACTGGCAGATATCGGGATTGTGTGTGACGAAGATGATTGTTCTTCCCTCGGCATTCAGCTTTTGAAACAGGACTAGAATCTCAAAGGAGGTGCGTGAGTCCAGATTTCCGGTTGCCTCGTCTGCCAGAATTACCGCCGGATCGTTGACCAAAGCGCGGGCTATTGCTACGCGTTGCATTTGTCCTCCCGACATTTGGTTGGATTTATGCTCCAATCGGTCACCCAATCCGACAGCTTGTAAAGCTTCAATAGCTCTTCGTCGCCGTTCATTGGCGTTTATGCTGGCATTGTACATAAGGGGCAGTTCTACATTCTCAATGGCGGTGGTTTTGGGCAAAAGGTTGTAGCTTTGGAATACAAATCCTATTTTACGGTTTCGTAATACAGCTCGTTGTGCTTTTCCCATAGTACGCACGGCTATTCCATCGAGTAGATATTCTCCGCTTGTAGGAGTATCCAGGCAGCCTAATGTGTTGAGCAAAGTGGATTTACCCGAACCGGAAGTTCCCATGATTGTGACGAATTCTCCTTCATTGATATTGAAGGAGACGCCACGCAAAGCGTGGACGGTTTCTTCTCCGACAATAAAATCGCGACGGATATTCTGTAGTTCTATTACAGTTTTACTCATTTTATTTACTCTTAGTACTACTTTTTCTTCCCGGAGGAGTTGGCATAAAAGGGCTCTTTTCTCCGTTGGATTGTTGATTGCCACCATTATTGATTTCTCCATCTTTTGTGGTATTTACCACGATATCGGAAATAATCTGTGTGCCTTCACTTATCCCCCCGGTAATTTCAGTCAATGATCCGTTGGTGATACCTACTGTTACTGGGTGTGCCGTATAGGTATTGCCTTCTTTAGTCCACACCTTATGCTCACCTTTGCAATCTTTTATTACGGCATCTTTGCCTACCATTGGAACAACAGGCGAGAATCTTAAGGCTTTTGATGGTACACTAAGCACATGCCCTTTATCTAATGTATAGATCGTGACATTGGCTGTCAGTCTCGGTTTGAGCTTAAGATCGGGGTTGTGTGCCGAAATAACCACCTTATATGTCACTACCGTAGTACTGCTGCTCGATGTACTGCTACTGCTCGAGGAGCTGGTACTTGTCGCACCCAACCTGATTTGTGTCACTTTTCCTTCGAATACATCATTGGGATAGGCGTCTACCGTAAAAGTGACGCGTTGTCCTTCTTCCACATTACCTATATCAGCTTCGTCTACATCGGCCACTACTTGCATTTGGGTTAAATCCGCCGCGATGGTAAATAATGTCGGAGTTTCGAATCCGGATGCAACGGTCTGTCCTTCTTCCACACTTCGGCTGATGACGACGCCGTTAATAGGAGAGGTGATGGTGGCGTATGATAAATTTCGTTCGGCTTTTGCTAAGGAAGCTTTACTGCTTTCGAATGCGCTTTTAGCTTTCTGATAGTTATAGAGTGACTGTTCGTAATCGGTATCGCTGATTAGGGATTTCTCATGAAGACCTTTACTTCGCTGATAGTTTTTCTGTTGATACTCATATTCCGCTTTTGCTCCGGAATACGTTGCGCGTTGTGAAGCCAGCTCACTTTGCAAGGTCACTTTATCCATCTCTGCAATAAGTTGGCCTTTGTGCACCACGGAATTATAATCGACATATATCTTGTCTATGATGCCGGATACTTGTGTGCCGACGGTAATTTCGGACACGGGTTCAATAGTTCCTGTTGCAGTCACCGAATTGGATATCTCGGCTTTGGCTACGGTAGCCGTTTCAAATGTGATTTTCTGTTTTTTGCCGGAACTTCCGAGCATCCAGTATGCGATGCCGGCGATGACGACTATTCCGACGGTCACACTAATAATCTTCTTTTTATTCATAATGTAGTATCATTATTATTATACTTTCTATATCTGTTTCACCGCTTTATAACTGAATCTTTTCACCCTGATAGAACTTCAACAGCTGCGCATTCAAGATTGCCATATACTTAGCTTGAAGCATCTGTTGTTGCGCGCTTAACAGATTATTCTTCTCGGTGAGTAGTTCCACCGTGTTCTTCATACCAAGGTTGAACTGTTCCTGAATCAGGTCATAGCTGGTTTGGGTGCTTCGGAGTTTTTTTAAAGCTGCGGTGTATTGTTGCTGTGCACTATTGGCATCCAACCATAATCCTTCTATCGATTTATATAAGGTTTTCTGTTGATCTATCAGCTCCAACTCATTGGTTTGCTTCTGTAGTACTGCTTTTTGTACGGCACTTTTAGTGGTTCTATTATTAAAAATAGGAACGCTTAAAGTCACGCCCAATGAATTGTTCCAGTTGCTTTTCATCTGTTCGCCGAAAGTAAAATCACTGCCGTTGGCATTGGTTGTCCCTATACCTGCGCTGAGGCTGAGCGTTGGCAGATAACCGGAGCGGGCAACTTTTATACCCATTTCGGATGCACTGATATTTAGCTTGCCGGCTTCTATTTCGGGACGGAAAGTGAGAGCCGCCTGATATACATCTGCTTTATTGGGTAATGGAGTCAGGACGCCGGAGTCTCCAATATTCGGGAGATAAAGATTCATCTCCTGATCACCATCAAGCTCAAGTAGTTGCTTGAGTTGTAACTTGTAATTCTGCAAGGTGGCCTGTGCGGTGACCAATTGATATTTATCCGTGCTGACTTGTGCCTCCAATTGGGCTAAGTCGGTTTTGGCTATGCTTCCAGCCTTTAATAGTTCTTTGCCTCTGTTATATTGTGCTTGGCTTAGTGCAAGAGTCGATTGATCAATCTTTACCGCTTCGGCATTGTATAGAATCTGCACATACATTTGTGTGATACTCTCTTCAATGGAGTTTTCGCTTTGGGCGACATTGAGATCTGCAATGCGGTTATTCAGCTGTTGCTGCTTTAAGGTATTGCTACGTTTATTTCCGTTGTACAATGTCCATGAGACGTCTATCCCGTAACTGCCGTTGTAGCTCGTTTTGCTTTGGCTGCTCGTGATATTGTCACCGCTGATTATTGTGCCGGACTCGCTATACGGTCGGTTGACAATACGCTGGCTGACTGAAGCCGACATGCTTGGCAGAAAAGCTGCTTTGGCGGTCTTTACATCAATGGCTGCGCTTTCGGAAGTGATTTTGTTCTTGCGAATACTGATGTTATGACTTAATGCATAGTCAATGCATGTCTGCAAGTCCCATTGTGCCGGGAGGAGGGAATCTTTTGCTGCGGAAAGAGTCTCTTTGGATTGCATTGTTCTGAGTTCTGTTGGACTTTCCTGCGCTATTGCCCTCACATTTCCGATAAAAGGAAAGCTTAATACGCTAAACAATATCGCTGTTTTTGTCAATTTTCTTGTTATTCCCATATCTTTATATGCTTGTTTTACAGCAACAAATGTATCTGCTAACTAGTATTTATGCAAAACAGATAGACCGACAACCTCTTTTTCACGGCAAAATCTTTTTTTGTATCGATGGACTAAATATCATTTATTTTGCTTGTTTTTCTAAATATAAATAATGTATATTTGTAATGATTATAATTGGTCATTATATGAAGCAGACTCTCTTGCAGATATATAGATTCTATATTGATGGTTTCCGTGGTATGACACTCGGCCGGACGCTATGGATGATAATCCTGATAAAGCTGTTCATTATGTTCTTTATACTTCGTATTTTCTTTTTCCCTCGCTTTTTAAATTCTTCTTTCGTAGGAGATGATAAAAGTAAATACGTCGGTAAAGAACTTATAGATCGCTCTGTTGTTAATGATCGTAACACTAAAGGGGAAAATAATTAACATAACAAGCTATATTGATTAATTCTTAAAACTACAAAGTCTATGATTGAACACATTGACTCATCGTTGATTGACTGGTCAAGGGCGCAGTTTGCTTTGACTGCTATCTACCACTGGATTTTTGTGCCGCTCACTTTAGGATTAGCGGTTATTATGGGTATTATGGAGACGGCTTATTACCGTACAGGTGATGAGTTTTGGAAACGCACTGCTAAATTCTGGATGAAGATATTCGGAATTAATTTTGCTGTAGGTATTGCCACCGGACTGATTTTGGAATTTGAATTCGGTACTAACTGGAGTAATTATTCATGGTTTGTAGGTGATATTTTTGGTGCTCCGTTAGCTATTGAAGGCATTCTCGCCTTTTTTATGGAGGCCACGTTTATTGCTGTAATGTTCTTCGGTTGGGAAAAGGTGAGCAAGAAATTCCATCTGACTTCCACTTGGCTCACAGGACTTGGAGCTACGATCTCGGCATGGTGGATATTAGTAGCCAACTCTTGGATGCAAAACCCGGTGGGGATGGAGTTCAACCCGGATACGGTGCGTAACGAGATGGTGAATTTTGCAGTGGTGGCTTTTTCACCTGTTGCCGTCAATAAGTTCTTTCATACGGTGTTGTCCAGCTGGGTGCTGGGAGCTGTTTTTGTTATAGGAATCAGTTGTTGGTATCTGTTGAAACAAAGAGATAAGAAATTTGCGCTTGCCAGCATTAAGGTGGCTGCGTCTGTGGGTTTGTTTGCCATATTGGTTACAGCTTGGACCGGTGATGGTTCCGCCTATCAGGTTGCCCGTACGCAACCCATGAAGCTTGCTGCCGCCGAAGGTTTATATGAAGGAAAGCAAGGCGCAGGACTTGTCGTTTTAGGAGTCTTGAATCCGGCTAAAGAAAAGTACGATGACGGTGTCGATCCGTTTTTATTCCGTTGGGAAGCTCCCAAAGTTCTTTCATTATTGGCTAATCGCGATCTGAATAGTTTTGTACCCGGAGTAAAAGACCAGATAGAAGGGGGATATACTTTGCCCGATGGTTCTAAAGCTTTATCTGCACAAGAAAAAATAGAAAAAGGACGACTTGCTATAGCTGCTTTGGGTGCCTATCGTGCCGCGCATTCCGTTGGAAATGATTTGGATGCCAAAATAGCCCTTGCCACACTAAAAGACAATATGCCATATTTTGGCTATGGATATATAAAAGATGCTCATGATTTGGTGCCTAATGTTCCGTTGACTTTTTATGCTTTCCATGTCATGGTGTTATTGGGTGTATATTTTATTGTTTTCTTTATCGTTGTATTGTTCTTTGCTTACAAGAAAGATCTGGCTAAAATGAAATGGATGCATTGGGTGGCAATGCTTACCATACCATTAGGTTACCTTGCCAGTCAGGCCGGATGGGTTGTAGCGGAAGTCGGTCGGCAACCGTGGGCTATTCAGGACTTGATGCCTACTAATGCTGCAATATCCAAGCTCGATGTCAGCTCCGTTCAAGTTACATTCTTTATTTTCCTGATCTTGTTTACTGTGATGCTCATAGCTGAAATCGGTATTATGCTGAAAGCTATTCGTAAAGGTCCGGATACGGAAGGTTGAGATTGTAGAAACGTGGTATTGAGAATCGTTTCTATCCGATAAATAAAAAACTAATTTACAACGAATTATGAATACATATATTTTTCTGCAACAATATTGGTGGTTTGTAGTATCATTGCTGGGAGCATTGCTGGTATTCCTGCTTTTTGTACAGGGGGGCAATTCTTTGCTTTATTGTTTGGGCAAGACTGAAGAACAACGGAAAATGATCATGAACTCAACCGGACGTAAATGGGAATTCACCTTTACGACTCTTGTCACATTTGGAGGTGCCTTCTTCGCTTCATTTCCTTTATTCTATAGCACCAGCTTCGGCGGGGCATATTGGTTATGGATGATTATCTTATTCAGTTTTGTGTTACAGGCTGTGAGCTATGAGTTCCAGAGCAAGATCGGTAATCTTTTGGGTAAGAAAACTTATAGAGCATTCCTTATTATAAATGGAGTGGTAGGTCCTGTACTTTTGGGCGGAGCTGTTGCTACATTCTTTACAGGTTCCAACTTTTATGTAAATAAGGAAAATATCATGGATGGTGCCATGCCTGTAATCAGTCAGTGGGCAAATGGTTGGCATGGCTTGGATGCTTTGACCAATATCTGGAATGTAGTCCTTGGATTGGCTGTCTTTTTTCTGTCGAGAGTGCTCGGTGCTCTTTATTTTATCAATAATATCAATGACGACGATCTGGTAAAGCGCAGTCGCCGTTCATTGATTGCCAATACCGGTTTATTTTTAGTTTTCTTCCTGGCTTTTGTTATCCGTACTTTGTTTGCAGATGGCTTTGCTGTTCGCCCGGGTACCGGAGAAATTTATATGGAGCCTTACAAATATCTGACTAATTTCATTGAGATGCCGATTATACTCATCGTATTTCTAGCGGGGGTGGTATTGGTACTTTTTGGCATAGGAAAGACATTGTTGAAGCCTACTTTTGATAAAGGAATCTGGTTTACCGGGGCAGGTACAGTGTTTGCCGTATTGGCTCTTCTACTGGTTGCAGGTTATAATAATACAGCATACTATCCGTCGACACACGACTTACAAAGCTCATTGACATTGGCTAATAGTTGTTCTAGTTTGTTTACGCTTAAGACAATGGCTTATGTTTCCATTTTAGTTCCATTTGTGTTGGCGTACATATTCTATGCGTGGCGAAGTATTGATAGCCGCAAAATAGATGCAAAAGAAATGAGTGACGGGAGTCACTCCTATTAACTCGTTGATTTATTATTCTATATTTAGAGAGGTCGTATCATTGTTCTTTTGATACGACCTCTATTCTTTATTTCCTTTCAGAGAAGTCTACTGAAAGATCTATTAATCTGATATTCCTATCTTAATCTTTGTCTTTTGCGGGAGGAAATTTAGGCATCAGCCTCATTAACCGTTGTATTTGTACTTGTCTTTTTCTGATATATGGCGATGGATTTGCCGAATCAAAACGTATGGGGTTGGGCAGAGTTGCTGCGATAAGTGCGCATTGTTTTCTAGTCAGATTTTCTGCAGTGGTGTTGAACTTATGCTTGGCTGCTGCTTCAGCTCCATAGATATTCTTGCCCATTTCAATGGAGTTGAGATATACCTCCATGATTCGCTCTTTCGACCATACCAATTCAATCATCCATGTGAAATAGACTTCAAATCCTTTTCGAAGCCATGAAGATTGTGGCCATAGAAATACGTTCTTTGCCGTTTGCTGGCTAATTGTGCTGGCTCCCCGCTTTTTCTTCCGTTTTTCATTTTCTTGCATCGCCTTCTTTATCTCTACAAAGTCGAATCCGTTATGGATGGCAAATCTGTTATCTTCAGATGCAATGACTGCCATAGGAAAGTGCGGAGAAATTTCGTCAAGAGGAACCCATTTGTGATACCATACGGCGGATTCTCCTTCAAACAGGTTTTCTCCAGAGCGAATAACCATTAAAGGGGTGACATATACAGGGACAAAACGATAGACCACTACCATAGTAACGGTAGAGATAAAAAAGAAAAGTATTAGATAACGAAATATTCGGAAGAACTTTTTGGCTCTTATGTGCATTTTGTTTTGTGAGTTATAGCAGGAGATTGCATCAAAAGTCTTACCACAGATTACACACGTTTAGGCCGATATTTTTATATTGATTATCAGTATAATTAATCTGCAATAACGTGTGCAATCCGTGGTGAAAAAGACTTTTGCAACAGTCTCTTTTCTTATGAAATAGGATTTACATTATTTATTAGCTTCAGCATTCTTAATCATTTGCTCGCTGGCATACATATAGATATCTACACGTCTATTTTGATCTGCACTTACGCTTTCGTCATATTGGGAATAACCTACGCCTTCTACTTTCTTAAACTGTGAAAGTGATACTCCGGAGTTCTTCAAGTAAGTCATTACAGAGTTTGCGCGGTCATTAGATACCTTCATATTAGCGTCATAAGTACCAACTTTGTCGGTGTGACCCACAATCGCAATATCTGTTGTATTATCTTCTTTAAGAATTTTAGCCAAATCACTTAAGGAATTCTTTGAGCTCGCGTTCAGTGTTGATGAGTTGAATGCAAATAAGATACCGGAGTCAAAAGATACTTTAACCGCATCAAGACCATTACTGTCTGTGATTTTTTGTACCTGAGCACCTTGTATTTTAGCAGCTTCCGCAGCTTTTTTATCCATCTTTTTACCGATGACAACACCTGCTCCCGTACCTACTGCTGCTCCAATAGCTGCACCGATGGCTGCACCCTTGCCTTTACCGAGTAAACCACCGATTATAGCTCCGGCAGCCGCACCGGATCCACCGCCAATAATTCCACCTTTTGCAGTGTTGTTCATTGTTCCGCAACTGGCTACTAAGATTGCACCGCTAAGTAAGAGTGCTGTCAATTTCATTTGTTTCATAATTGTTAATTTTAAATAAGTTGTTTCATTGTTTAATGTTGCAAATTTATGAATATAACAATACAATAGTTGTATTGTTTGTTCTTTTTGTTGCTTATATTATGATATTTTTTTTCTTATCAATAAAAACCATGCCGATAAAACAATTCCTTTAGCTATTGTAGTGCCACTAACCGCCCACCAAATGGCATCGACTCCCATTCCCATTTTGATCAAAAACAGGGCTATCGGTATGCGGGCATAATTCAGTGATATGCTTACGATGGCGGGGGGGAGTGTGTAGCCCAAACCGTAAAATATACCCTGCATGGTAATTTCCATCATCATGAACATCTGCGAATATCCGTCTATCCTTAAGTACTCACCTCCCATGGCATAAGCCTGAGGTTCAGGCACAAATATAGAAAAGACCTCATTACCATATAATATAAACAATAGTGAGCATAATGTGCCGAATATTGAAGTCATAATAATTGTTATTTTCCATGCTTTGATTACGCGCTCCTTTCTTCCTGCAGCATAATTTTGGGCAACGAAGGTGCTTAAGGCCGTGGAAAATCCTTGTGAAGTATTCCAGGTAATGGCTTCAATCTGTCCTCCGGTAGTAAATGCCATTAAACCCAAATGACGGCCTTGTTCTGATGCTGTTCGCGATAGGAATAGGTTTACAAAGGCATATAGCGTATTTAAAGCTGCCACCGGAAGTCCTAATTTAAATATTCGCTTCACAAACCTTCCTCTTAATCTCCTAAACGAGAAAAATCCGCCCAGCAAGTTTTCTTTGTAGCGTATCCAATAGATGAAAGTCAGGAAAACCATTGCTTGCGAAAGCCATGTACCTATGGCGGCTCCTGTAGTACCCCAGCCCATTCCGAAAATGAAGAGAGGATCGAGTAGCATATTCATCACCAGTCCTATCGCACTGATGCGGAATGGTATTTTACTCCGCCCCGCAGCATTAAATATTCCGGTGAAGGCAGCCGAGAGAAAAACAAAAGGTAAGCCTGTGGATAGTATACGAAGGAAAACTATAGCTTGTTGGTGTATACTCTCTTCCAGTTTGAAGAGCTCCAATATAGGATCGGCAAATATAAATAAGAGTGTTCCCCATACTATTGATATGATGGAAGCAATTATTATGTTGTGGTATGCAAACTGCCGTGCATCATCCTGATTGCGCGAACCAATGGACTGACCTACGCTCACTTCGGCACCAACCTTGTTGAGCAATGCTATTGAAGCTGACATCCACGTCAATATACTTACGGCTCCAACAGCAGAAACGGCCTCACTGCCTATGCGTCCTACCCAGGCTATGTCTATAAGATTGTAAGCCATCTGGATAAAGGAAGTACCCATAATTGGCATGGCTAAGTTGAATAGTTGTCGTCTTATAGGCCCGACCGTGAGATCTTTAGTTCCTAACATTGGTAAAGTCTGTATATTTGGTTGCAAAAATACTGACTTCCGTCGATTTACTGAAAGAAGAGTCCCAAAATCTGAGTCGGACGGCAATAGAATAAGATTCTGTTTCATCAATTGTTTGGTAGTATACGAATGGCATTATTCTTATTAATTCATTGATTGTAGTCTTCTATTCTGTATTATTATAAATTATTGGAATTACAATTTAGTATTTGCTATCTTTGCAAGAACGGATAACTTCCTTGAAAAGGGAAAATAATAAGATATACAATGAGCGAAACAAGCAATAAATCGTTGGAAAAACGCACTTATGGTACGGAGCTGGGATTTCTTACACGTGCAGTTCACACAGGAAATGATGTGGATTCCGAAACGGGTGCGATAAAACGCCCCATAGTGATGGCAAACAGCTATGAATTGCCTTATGATCCCACCGATTTGAATTGGAGTGAAGCCGGGAAAAACTTATATACCCGCAACGGTGGAGCAAATCAGCAGTATTTGCAGGATAAACTGGCTTCTTTGGAGGGGGGTGAAGATTGTATCTGCCTTGCTTCAGGAGTTGGTGCATTGTCCGGTTTGTTTTTTGCATTGCTTAATACAGGCGACCACGTTGTTTTTTCGAATGTGACATACATTGCCGTATATAGGTTATTGACCGAGTTGTTGAATAAAAAGTTTGGTGTGGAGACAACAATTGTCGATACTACCGATTTGGAAGCGGTGAGGGCGGCTATCCGTCCCAATACCAAACTGGTACATATTGAAACTCCCGGAAACCCCACAATCTCTATCTCAGATATTGAAGAAATAGTCCGTATTGCGCATGAACACCATGCATTGTTGTCCGTGGATAACACGTTTGCTTCTCCTTACAATCAACGCCCCATAGAACTTGGAGCCGATTTCTCCATTGAAAGCTTGACTAAATATATCAACGGTCATGGTGATGCCATGGGTGGTGCTATTATCGGAAAGAAAGAATACCTGGATATCATTCGTGCACAATCACAAATTAATCTGGGAGCAACGATCAGTCCTTTCAATGCGTGGCTTATCATGCGTGGAGCGGTGACGCTTCCTCTTCGTATGCGTCAACACAATTCCAATGCTTTGGCTTTGGCGCATTATCTGGAGTCGCTTCCGTGTGTAAGCTTCGTAGCTTATCCGGGACTTGAAAGCCACAAGGGACACTTCATTGCTAAAAAGCAAATGCCGGGTGGCTATGGGGGTGTTATTTCTTTCGGTTTGAAAGCAGATCATGATACGCACAATAAGTTTGTAAGCCACTTGCAGGTCATCACTTCTGCCGTGTCGTTGGGTCATGATGAAAGTTTAATTGTTTTTTTAGGAGAAAACGACGAAAGGCAATATCTTTATCCCGCAGAATTCCATAATGGATTTTTCCGGTTTAGCGTGGGAATAGAGGACGAAGCTGATTTGATAGAAGATATCAGGCAAGCTTTGGAAAAAACCGGATTATTGTAAGAGTATTAACCCGGGCTGTTTTAGCATAAAGCATTGGAATATGGAAAATAACGTAGAAAGACTGGATGCAATTGATTTGAAAATACTTCGTGTCCTTCAAGCAGATTGTCGATTGACTACCAAAGAGATTGCTCAAAGAGTCAATCTATCCACTACGCCTGTTTTTGAGCGTATCAAGCGACTCGAAAAAGATGGTTATATTTTGAAGTATGTGGCGGTACTTGATGCCAATAAACTGAATCGCGGATTTACAGTCTATTGTAACGTGCGTTTAAAACAGATCAATAAACAGATTGCCGAAGATTTTTCAAAGGCCATGCTCGAATGGGATGAAGTATCCGAATGTTACAATGTCAGCGGGGAGTTCGATTATCTGCTGAAAGTGCAGGCTGCCAATATGAAAGAATATCAAAGCTTTGTGATTAACGTGTTGGGAACTCTTGACTTCTTGGCAAATATCCAGAGTGTCTTTGTGATGGATACCGTCAAGATAGGTTATGGCATCCCGATGAATCATATCTGAAGACTACAAATAGAAATAGCAGAGTTGAATGGGGGCGGAACCGGTTCGAATCATATTCACCGGTTCCGTCTTTTTTATTTATAGTAAATCAATTTGCTCTTTTGGTCGCCAAAGATATTTTCACCGATTGTGGTGATTCTGCTACCGGTAGCCATGACGTGGCGCAGATTGTCACATCCGATAAAAGCGCCATATTCAATTGCTGTGATACTGGGCGGTAAGACCAAAGTGCCACATAGCCTTCCGCATCCGCTGAAAGCCCGTTGACCTATACTCTTCAGGTTATGGGGTAACTGGATATTTAGAAGATATTTCTTTTGGGTGAACGTATATTCAGGTATTGCCGTAGCATTACAGTTCGTCAGATTGGCAGAAACAAGATTGGGCATAAAATCACGGATCAACTTGAAGTCAGCCTCATCCAATTTACCTTCCACCGTAAGGAAGTTTACATCTTTGGGTTGTAATCCGGCTTTGATCAATTCACTTGCCAAGCTGCTTTTCAATCCTACCTGCACAGTTGTTTCAATAGGATCACCCTCTATAATGGCAAAATTCTCCCAGTTCTTTTTGTTTCTGAAAGCATCACTGCATCCCACAGGAACAAATATAGCCGTTACACTATCTGCTAAAGCCTGGTGAAGTAGGTTAGGAGCCGATTTTTTATTCATTTGCAAGATGTGCATATTAGTACATCCTTTGAAGGCCCCATCTTCTATATTTTTTATTTTCTCCGATAAAATAACTCTCCGCAAAGTTTGTTTCCCTTGAAATACCGTATCGTTTGATTGTTTGCAGAAGGCGAATGCCGGAATGCAATTCATCGGATACACATAGAAATGATCAAGATACGTTCCGTTCTTGCCGGCATATAGACTGATTGAAGCGTTTGAGATATCAAGAACTTGCAGATTGTTGAATTCATCACGTAAATGTTTGAAATCGATGGCATTTAATTTACCCGTCAGTGTAAGATGAGTCACACTGTCAGCTTCGGCTTCAGTCAGCAAAGACACCAGTGTGCCCGGTTTGGCAACGAAAAAAGTTTTCTTGTTGATAGGCGAACCGTTGGGTTGTGCGGCTGACACATAAGTACATGTCGCCAGCATGATCATAGTAAAAAGTAATCTAAATTTCATAGCTGTCGTAGATATGTTTACACAAATATACGGATTTTGAGCAATTATCTTCGTTCTTTTCATTTTTATAGGTATTTTTGCTATTCTATTTAACATAATAGAACAATAATATATACTACTAATTTATACTGAATGATGGAAGAATTTAACCAAAACACCGCACCAATCGCTAAGGAAAATAAAGGGAAACCCTACCTTATGGCAGCAGCTAAGATCATCGCTTTTCTTATAATAATGCTCATCGTATCCGGTGTTTTCTCCGCATTGTTGATGGTGCTTGTCAATCTATCCCCGGTATTTGGCGGCTGGGTACTCTTTCATTATCTGCAAGAGATCGCAATGCTTATCGGTACGTGTGTGTCTGCCTATATCATTCTTTGTCATTGGGAAAAATTACCATTCATCAGTTTAGGCTTGTCCATTAAAGGGCGCGGGAAAGATATCTTTTGGGGCGGTATGGTCGCTTTTGCGCTCTATGCCATTGGATTCGGTATATTATGGATGCTGGGTGAAATTAGGGTTATAAAAGTAGGGTTTGATTTGGGAGGTCTCGTCCTTTCGTGGGGATTGATGTTGCTGGTTGCCATAACCGAAGAAATCTGTGTGCGTGGATTTGTATTAGGCCGTTTGTTGAATTCCGGAATGAATAAATATCTGGCATTGTTTTTATCCGCTTTCTTATTTTCCATATTGCATCTCTTTAATCCCAATTTTTCAATGCTTCCGTTTATCAATATTCTGTTGGCCGGATTGCTTTTAGGATTTATGTATATCTATACCCGCAACTTATGGTTTCCCATCTCCTTACATCTGTTCTGGAACTGGCTGCAGGGCCCCGTGCTAGGATTTGAGGTCAGCGGAGCTGATTTTGACAAGACACTGTTGACCCTTAACCTCCCGACTAAAAGTATATTGAACGGCGGGGACTTCGGCTTTGAAGGTTCTATTATCTGCACCGTATTAATTGCGATTTTAATCGGAGTACTTTGGTTTACCCAACACAGAAGAAAAGAGTAACTCCGCTTTTATTCGGAAAAGTTCTTTGCTTCTCCGTTATTATTCATACTTTTGTACCATTGCTGTTAGGGGTGTTCCTATAAGGAGCTGAGATTATACCCTTGAACCTGATATGTTGTAATTGACATCGTAGGGAAACGGTTCTTACTTCAGAATCATTGTACTATCTCCATAGCATGAGAGTTGAAGCCGTTTCGCATTGCGAAGTGGCTTTTTTTGTAAGCTCTTCAACCCACTACCGGCAAGGCTTTTTTTCTTTAATACTTTATATTTATGATCAACTTAAGAAACCTTGAAAGAGATCTGGAACTTATCAGACAAAAATCGCCATTGGTTCATAATATAACCAATTATGTAGTGATGAACAATACCGCTAATGCACTATTGGCTATTGGTGCCTCTCCTGTGATGGCCCATGCACTGGATGAAGTGGGAGAGATGGCAGGGCTGGCCTCTTCGCTAGTTCTCAATATCGGCACGCTCGAGCAGAGTTGGGTGGAGGCTATGATAATAGCGGGTAAAAAAGCCACCGAAAGAAAGATACCCGTAATATTCGATCCCGTAGGTGCAGGTGCCACTAGCTACCGGACAACTGTTTGTTGGAGAATACTCGAAGAATGCCGTCCCTCCGTTATCAGGGGAAATGCTTCTGAGATCATGGCTTTACGGAATGCCGGCGTACAGACAAAAGGAGTTGATAGCACCGAAGCTTCCCATTCCGCTTTAGCTTCGGCAAAAGAACTGGCTTTACAGACGGGAGTTGTAGTGGTCATCAGTGGCGAGACCGACTATATCACCGATGGTAAAATGGTGGAAACCGTATGCAATGGAAGCCGTATGATGGCAAAAGTCACCGGCATGGGATGCACCGCCACTGCTATAACAGGAGCTTTTGCAGCTGTTAACCCCAATATGATGGAAGCCTCCACGCATGCCATGGTAATTATGGGCATTGCAGGCGAAATAGCAGCGGCGCAATCCCGTGGAAACGGTTCACTACAAATGAACTTTCTCGATGAGCTGTGTAACATAACCATCGATACGGTTTCGGCTAAATTAAAACAAACGGAGGAGCTATGAAAACGTTTGATTTGAGCCTGTACCTTGTCACCGATCGTGACCTGTCCTTAGGTCGTTCTCTGGAATCAGTCGTCATGGAGGCTGTTGAAGGCGGAGTGACCATGGTACAACTTCGCGAAAAGAACTGCTCCGGCAAGATGTTCTATGAAGAAGCAGTCCGGTTGAAGAAATGCCTGAAGCCCTATGGCGTGCCCCTTATCATTAATGACAGACTGGATATCGCGATGGCTTGTGATGCCGACGGGCTGCATATCGGTCAGACCGATTTGCCTTATGACATTGTCCGCAGGCTGTTTGGTAAGGATAAAATCATCGGGCTTTCGGTGGAATCGGTGCAAGACACCCTTGATGCCAATGCTCTCGATGTCGACTATATAGGCATTTCGCCGGTATTCGGCACGCCGACAAAAACCGACACCGCACCGGCTTTGGGGCTCGAAGGCATTCGTGAGATTAGTCGCATCAGTCGTCATCCCAGTGTAGGGATTGGCGGTATAAATAGCCATAATGCAGGCGTGGTCATTGCCGCGGGAGCCGATGGAATATCCGTCGTTTCAGCGATTATGTCGGCACCTCAACCCCGGGAAGCAGCAAACGAACTACGAAATATTGTCAATACTTTAAAATCAAATAAGTTATGAAATGGAGTGAAGAAGCATGGACGGCAATCGAATCCATCTATGCGAACATATTGGATTTAGCATTTATCAAAGAACTTACCGATGGCCGTTTGCCTAAAGAAAAGTTCATCTTTTATATCCGGCAAGATGCCCTCTACCTGTCCGAATACGGAAAAGTCCTTGCAGGAATCGCTTCACGTGTCAGTTGCCCCGAGCACATGAAAGCTTTTCTAAGCTTTGCCGGCGAAAGCGTTTCCGTGGAGAAAGCATTGCACGAATCTTTTCTTGCCGGGGCGGATAAAAATGCTTCCGTAGAAGCATCACCCAGTTGCCTGCTCTACACCTCCTATTTGCACCGTCAGATGGGAAGTGCTCCCGTCGAAGTCATTCTGGCTTCCGTGCTTCCATGTTTCTGGATTTACAAAAAGGTCGGCGACCACATTCTCAAGAATCAGATAAAACAAGGAAATCCTTATCAGGAATGGATTAATACCTATGGTGGGGAAGAGTTTGAAGATTCAGTCAATCTGGCAATCTCCATTTGCGACGAATATGCCGCGAAATGTACCCCGGAACAAAGAGACGCAATGACCCGTTCTTTTGTGATGTGCTCAAAGATGGAGTGGCTATTTTGGGATAGCGCGTATAGAGAGGAACAATGGAATGTCTAACTAAAAAGTCCGAAAACAAATGAAAAAGCAATATAAAAGAGCATTAAGCATAGCGGGGAGTGATCCGAGTGGCGGAGCAGGGATACAAGCCGATTTGAAGACTTTCTCTGCCTGCGGTTGTTATGGAGCGACGGCGATTGTTGCAGTCGTCGACGAAAATACAGTCGGAGTGACGGGAGTGCATCCCGTTCCGGTGCTTTTCGTCACCGGACAAATCAAGTCGGTACTCGACGATATTGGTGCCGATGCCATAAAGATAGGCATGCTTCATTCGTCCGAACTTATCCTGGCGGTAAAAGAAACCCTGGCTAATTATGATATCCGGAACATTGTACTCGACCCCGTAATGGTGGCGACTTCAGGTGATAAGTTGCTCGAAGATGAAGCGATAGATACCTTGAAAAAAGAACTGATACCCTTTGTCCGTGTCATTACTCCCAACATACCCGAAGCGGAAATCCTGTTGGGTAGAAAGATCACCTGTCAGGCCGATCTGCCGCTTGTCGTGAAAGACCTTTCGGCAGGAGGTGCGGTATCCGTGCTGTTGAAAGCCGGACACCTTACCGAAAAAGAATTGGTGGATATCTTTTATAATGCCGAGACCGATGAGATTGTGCAATTAAAGTCCGAACGTATTGATACGCTAAATACACATGGCACAGGCTGTACCTTCTCGTCCGCTGTCACCTCATTCCTTGCACATGGTCTGCCGCTTACCGATGCCGTGATCAAAGCCAAAGAATATATGGTGGAAGCCATAAAGGCAGGCTCCGACTATGAAATAGGCAAAGGGCACGGCCCGGTTCATCATTTCTTCAAATTCTGGGAATGATAAGTTAAGGTAAACTCTCCTTGCTAATCCACGCCAACCAGCTTTAGTGCGATACGTTTACGATCCTTATCCACATCGAGTACACGTACCTGCACATGCTGGTGGATGGCAACGACCTCATTCGGATCGGATATATAACGATCCGCCAGTTGTGAGAGATGGATTAAGCCGTTCTCTTTAATGCCGATATCCACAAAAGCCCCGAAATTGGTAATGTTACCCACAATACCCGGCAACTCCATGCCTTCGTGCAAATCATCAATGGTGCGTACATTCTTGTCGAACTCAAAGAACTTGATTGGCCCTCTCGGATCCCGTCCTGGCTTTTCCAATTCCTGCATAATATCTTTCAGGGTAGGCATACCCACGGTAGGAGTGAGGTACTTCTCCAGTTTAATCTTCTGCCTTAACTCCTTGTCGGCAATTAGTTCATCGATCTTACATCCCAAATCTTTTGCCATCTGCTCTACGATGCCGTAACTCTCGGGATGTACCGCCGTGTTATCCAACGGATTCTTTGCTTGCGGAATACGAAGAAAACCCGCACATTGCTCAAAAGCTTTCGCCCCCATTCGTGGCACCTTCATCAGCTCCTTTCGGGAAGAAAAAGCACCGTTTTCCGTTCTGTAATTTGTGATGTTCTGAGCCAGCTGCGGTCCCAATCCCGAAATATAAGTCAGCAAATGACTGCTTGCCGTATTCAAGTTCACCCCTACAAGGTTCACGCTGTTCTCCACGGTCTGATCCAGTGACTTCTTCAATTTTGTCTGATCAACATCATGCTGATATTGCCCCACGCCGATAGATTTCGGATCAATCTTAACCAACTCGGCAAGCGGATCAACCAAACGTCTTCCGATGGACACCGCTCCACGAACCGTCACGTCGTACTCCGGAAATTCATCACGGGCAATCTTCGAAGCCGAATAAATGGAAGCCCCCTGTTCGCTCACCACAAATACCTGAATCGGTCTGCGGAAAGTTATCTTTTTAAGGAACTCCTCCGTCTCGCGACTTGCCGTCCCGTTACCTACCGCTATGGCGTCTATGTGGTAAGTCTCCACCATATTCTGTATCTTGGCTATCGCCTCAGCCACCTTGCATACCGGAGGATGAGGATAGATATTCTCATTATGCTTCAAATCACCCTGTTCGTCGAGGCAGACCACCTTACATCCGGTACGGAAGCCCGGGTCGACACCCATCACAGACTTCTGTCCCAAAGGCGGAGCCAGCAAAAGCTGCCTCAAATTCTGTACGAACACCTTTATCGCTTCTTCGTCCGCTTTCTCCTTACTTCCCGAAGCCGCTTCCGTTTCAATGGAAGGTTTCAATAGGCGCTTGTAAGCATCCTGTACAGCCTCAGCCACATAACGACTGCATGCACCGTTTCCACGCACAAACTTCCGTTCGAGCTTTTCCGTACATTCACTATCATCCGGACTGATGGTAACTTTTAGCAAACCTTCAGCCTCACCACGCCGTATTGCCAATAAACGATGCGAAGAACAACGCTTCAGCGGTTCACTGAAATCAAAATAATCGCGATACTTGGCAGCTTCCTCTTCCTTGCCCTTTACCACTTTCGAACTGATCATCGCTTGTCGCCCAAAAGCAAAGCGGACAATATTTCGCGCCTGTTCATCTTCGCTGACCTGCTCTGCAATAATATCCTGTGCACCCTTTATGGCATCCTCCACGTCTTTCACGTCTCCTTTCACATAAGCCGATGCACGCCTTTCCGGTTCCGCTTCCCTTTGCAGGAAGAGTAAAGTAGCCAATGGCTCCAACCCCTTTTGGCGGGCAGCTTCCGCTCTGGTTTTTCTCTTGGGCTTATACGGCAAGTAGATATCTTCTAGTACGGTGTTATCCCACGTCTCGTCGATACGCTTTTGCAGCTCGGCAGTCATTTTCCCCTGCTCGTTGATCGTCTTGACTATTGTTTCCTTTCGTTTCGCCGTTTCGCTTAACTTTTCATGTTGGTTCTTTATCTCCTCTATCTGCACCTCGTCGAGACCTCCCGTCACCTCTTTACGGTAACGGCTGATAAAAGGGATGGTAGCCCCATCATTCAGCAGTTCAAGTGTACGGGCTATCTGCCTTTCTGAAATGCCGGTAGCCTGTGATATAAATTTGTGGAATAATTCCATCATCGTTCGTTTTTATAATAAGTTCAATACGTTATTTCGTTCTAATACGCTGCAAAAATAATGCAAACCCCAAGCCGAAACAAATTTATTGTCATTTTGCACCGGATATCCTGTTCCAATTAGCTCCTATCAAGATGCTGTTGCCGTACTATTCCGTCCGAAAGCCACCTTGTTGGCCTCCGCAATGTTCATCACATGATATTCCGTGCCCCTTTTTCGCCTCCTGCTGTCAATGTCGAGCTTTCGGAGCGAGCGCCCGAAAAAAGAAGCTTTGCCCAGTGTAATCTTATCTCTGGTCTTTGTCTGTAGAAAACACAGAATCTCCATAGGAGTCATCCATGCTCCCTCTTCATCCGCTTCCGCAGCACGGAAGTGACATAAGAAAAGCTGTTCCAACGGAGTCGGTTGCTCAAACTCGCGATTGCTCTCCTTAAGAATAGCCTCGTCACTATCGTCCAACCAGTAACGCTCACCCTTTGCGATAGCCTCCATAGCCTGTGCATAAAGCTGACGATAGTTTATCGTCACATTCGTGCGGATAGGAGCCGTCACCTCGATGCAGATGAAACGCCGGCTGCCCGAAGGATCAGTCAGTAAATCCTTCTGATTGCTTGTGCCGATAAATGACGCGTAACGCCGAACTTCCTCTATCACCGTCCCATAAGGCTTACGCAGATTAGCGACAGGCTTTTGCAACAGATGCTTCAGAAACCCCTGTTGGTTGAGGCTGATCTGGTCGAACTCATCAATATTGATTAAGAAAAAACGCCCTAAGCTACGTTCCGCATCCTGTTTACTTTTAAAGTCGATGCTGTCCGTATAGCCGAACCGCAGCTCGGGAGGCAGCAAGATACGACAGAAGGTCGACTTCCTATACCCCTGTTCCCCGACAAGTAAAGGCGAAGTATTATTACCGTGCTGTTTATCCATGTTCATCCAATGCGCCACCATGCTGAGAAACCAACGATAAAACAACTCCCGCCAATGCGGATTCCCGCAAGGAACCAGATCGGCAAAAGCACGGATGCGATCTTTACCGTCCCAGCGACCGCTATCATTCAGATACTCCTCCACAGGATTGTAGAGCGGAATATAATCCGAAGTAAGATAACGTGCCACATCCCTGTCCCATACCTTTATGCCCTCTTTCAACGCATTGAGTGCGACACTGCTTTTAACCCGTTGATCGGCAGCGCGGAAATGAAAATGTATAGAGTCGCGTTGGCGGTATTCCAATTCCCCCAACACCGTGTTATAACGAAACTCATAACGCCTGTTCATGAACTCTTCCAGTTTGAAAGCCGTCTCCTGCTCATTTGTCATGCTGGTGCGGCTTCCCAGACCCTTGCATTCCCTGTATAGATTGTGCAACGTTGCACGTACCACAGGCTCATCCGCTTCCCGATAATAATGCATTAACGTCTGCCGCACTGCTTCTTCCTCGGGTATTCCCGCCCTGTAACAATGCTCGGCTAAGTGCACCAGCATTATACGCAGATCATCACCCCGCTTCCAATCCGTTAGTTCGCTGAAAGTCCTATCCAGTGCCGCTTCAAAAAGTAACGCAAGAGTATCCGACGTCTTATACCCCGGCTCCATGCGTAGCAACGGGTTCTTTTCCGCCTGCCTCCGTTGCCTGAAAGTTGCTTCATCCTGCACCTCATGCGGCTGCTCCAGACAAAAAGGTGCTGCGGTAGGATTATAGTATAACCTTTCATCCACCGACATGCGGCAACTCTGCTTGTACGAAGGTTCTTTCAGTGTGATAGGGAAGGGTAGTAGCGGTTGATAACAATTCACCGCCAGCCGATAAGCAAAAGTGTGAAACAATCCGATCTCCCGTTCCCGTTTGGGCAGATTGCCATCCGGCAGAGCAAAACGCGTCCATATCTTGACACTTCGTCCACTGCTGCCACAAAAAGCAGCAAATGTCTGTGGCAGTAAAGCCGCCTGTTTCTTTACCAATTCCACCTCAGCCCTGTTTGCCAGGCTGTTTACTTCCACCTGAACCAATCCATTGTAGTTTCTCAGCACCCTTTCTTTCTCTTTAGAGTGGACATACTCCACAGCGGGGCAAATACGAGGTAATCTGTCGATGTATTGATAATGGCCGATTGTTCCTGTGATGAGCGGGATAAGATTGCGCAGAGCTGAAACATGACCCGCTTTGTTTTCCGTTTTCAGCTTTTCCATTAGCACATCCGGTTCCACCGTAATAAAAGTCTCTTTGCCGGTTTCCTCATTTGTGCGTATGAGTGTGATTTTCATTTTTCTTTATTCTCCTTTGCACCGTAAAATTACTCAATCCCGATGAAATATCCTGTAATTTTACCATGAAAAAGATTAATGAAGAATACTGTTCTGTGCATTTATTTATGTAATGTAAGTGTGCAAGATTTAGGTGATTATTGCCATGTTTTTCCAATCTTCTATTTGGCGTTTTATTCTTGCAATATAAAATGCCTCTAATCGCTGTTTTTTATATTACCTTTTCAACTTATCGGACAGAAAAGAATAGTTTACTAAGTTTTCGGCTTTTGGCTTTTAGTTGAAAAAACGATTAGTCTTCCATTTTATTATTTTTTCGGAAGTCCTATTCGTTTACTAAACTCCTCGAAATCATTCCTGTGTACACTTCGGGTATCTGTTGACTTTATTCCTTTTTAGAACAATATTTTATTGAGTTAAAGATAAAGGTTACACTAAATGCAATAATATATTCATTAAATCGAATGAAAAAGAATTTGAATTGCGTCTCAATTTTTTTGCCAGTCAAGCTAACTATCGTGTGCATGTATCTATCTACCCAATAGGTATCCTCATATCTTTCTTCGACTAATTGTAAATGAAATTATCTATTCTCCTTTTTTTACATAATCTTTTGGTAATATTCCAAACTGTTTTTGGAAGCATCTAGCAAAATACGAGGGGTTATTAAATCCAACAATGTAACACACTTCGTTGATTCGGTACTCTCCTTTTTGTAGTAGATCTCCTGCAGTTTTAAGTCGGATAAGCCGGATATAGTCATTTGGTGGCATTCCTGTCAAGCCTTTTAACTTTCGCTGTAAATTAGAACGGCTTATAGCCATTTCTCCTGCTAGCTTATCAATTGTAAATTCTTCATTGGTGAAGTTCTTTGTTATTATTTCGTTAATTGTATTAAGCCATTTTACATCTGTTTTGTTCATCAAAATTCCGTCATATGACATATCCGGTACTGTTGTAAAATGATTAAAAAGCATACGTCTATTTTCTAATAGATTGTTGATAGTAGCCTTCATGTGATGTAAAGAAAAAGGTTTTTCCATGTATGCATCCGCTCCATAATCAAGGCCTGCTATTTTTGAGTCGATACTGTCAAGTGCTGAAAGTAAAATAAATGGAATATGACATAGCATATTATCGGCTCGAATTATTTTTAATAGTTCAAAGCCATCAATATATGGCATGACAATATCACTGATAATAATGTCTATTGTAGTCTTTTCTAGACAATCTAATGCTTCCTGTCCGTTGGAAGCCGTATGAATAACATATGAGCTTTCAAGATTTTTGGCAAGAAATTCAAGCATATCTGTTGTGTCTTCTACAATGAGAAGAGAATAGCTGCTTAGCTCCATTTCTGCTTCCTTAACTGAAATAAGTTTTTTATTAAATATAGAGGAAATTGGATTCTTCATAGAGATACTCTTTTCTAAATAAGGGATTTCTACACATATCTCGCACCCATCCACATAATCAGTATTTATATAAACTTTACCATTATGTTTTTCCACCAATAGCCGAACCAAACTCAGTCCGATACCAACTCCCGACCCATTGTTACTTGATTTTCCTGCTTGATAGAACGGTTCGAAAACTTTGCAACATTCATCTTTGGGGATTCCTGGTCCATCATCGCGTACTTTGATAGAAAAAATGCGACCTTCAGAAGATAGATGTTCATCCAGCATTATGATAATTTGAGTACGAGCAAATTTCATTGCATTACTAAGCAAATTACTGATAATTTTAGTTATTGCTTCTTCGTCTATATTATATTCTAAATGTTTTTCAGGTAGAGAAATGCTGAAAGAAATACCTGTTAACGAAATAGCGCGGAAACGCTCAATGATATTTTCTATCAATTGATTAATATCAGTTTGTTTAAATGAGAGAGCGTATCCTTCCTTATCTACTTTACGAAAATCGAGCAGTTGTTTGACGAGCTCTATCAGTCGATTTGAATTTTTTCGTATTACAGATAAGTTACTTTCTACTTCATTATTCCATTCATGCATTTCCATAATGGCTTCCAATGGGGCATTGATAAGGCTCAATGGAGTTTTTATTTCATGTGCTACCTGGGTGAAAAATGTGATTTTGGCTTGGAACAGTTCTTGATTTTTAATCTGTTCTATTTCTTTCATTTTTCTTTGTTTCACGATTTGTTGCTTACGTAGGTAGAAACGTATCATATAATAGACACAGCCGCAAGCTACTAATATATAAAATATTTTTGCGTAAATTGTTTCCCATGGTGGAGGTAGAACTTCTATATGTAAACAACAGTCATTATTACTCCAGTACTCGTCATTATTACTCGATTTCACACGAAAAGTATATTTCCCCGGAGAAAGATTTAAAAAAGATACGTTATGTTTGTTAGTGTAAATCCAGTCTTTATGAATTCCATCCAGTTTATAGGCATATAAGTTTTTGCCGGGAGCTACATAACTTAGACTTTCGAACATGATATCAAATGACACTACTTGATAGGGGATAGTGATTTTTCCACTAAGTGCAGGCACTCGTTTACTACGGCTTATCTTATCATCGGGACTGTGCATATATACAGCGGAAATGGATGCTGTAGGCCTCACTTTATTAACCGATAATTTAAAGGGATAAAATGCATTAAAGCCATTTACTCCACCAAAATAAAACTTTCCGTCACTAGCCTGTAATGAAGAACGGAAATTGAATTGATTACTTTGCAGTCCATCTTCAACAGTATATAATTGTGCCCTTTTGCTTTGCGGCTCATATCGAATGAGCCCTCTGTTAGAAGATAGCCAATAGTTTCCTGATTGATCATCCAATATTCCATAGATAATATTGTTGGGTAAATTATCTCTAGTAGAAAAGTTCTCAAAACAGTCTTGCTTATAGTGATACCGACATATACCACCTCCTTCAGTACAAAACCATAAGTTCTGTTTGTGGTCAATATACACACGGATAACCCAGTTACTACAGGGAGAATCTTTTTTTTGGGGATTATGACGGTAATTGTACAATTTACCAGTTTGAGGGTTATAACGCCAGATACCATCTCTTTTACTTGCCATCCATAAATTTCCGTATTGGTCTTCTATGATATCATAGATAAAAATATGACTTAATGACTTCAATGTTCGGAATAAATCTTTTTTGGGGTCATATTGGCAAAACCCTGATAAAGTGCCTATATAAATATTTCCATTTTTGGTCTTGTAAATAGAGTAGATATGATCATTAGGTATTGAATAGGGATTAGTCTGACTATGACGGTAGTTCTTAATTTTTTTTGTTTGAGTGTTGAAAATATATAATCCTCTGGAAAAACTCCCAATCCATAAATTTCCTTTATCATATAGAAGCGCGTGAATATTATGATAGCCTATCTTGAGGTTATTTTTTTCTGATAAATGATTTGTAAATGTTTTGCTGCGGGGATTAAAAACATTCAGTCCTCCATCTTCAGTGGCAATCCAAATGTTACCCTGAGGATCTTCACAGAATTGGCTGATTACATTGCCCGAAAGGGAATGTTTTGTCCCGTTAGAATAATACCATTCTATATCCTTGTGTTTGGGAGATAGATAACTTACTCCGCTAAAATATGTGCCAATCCAAAAGCCTCCTTCTCTATCTTGATAGCATGCATAAATACTTTCTTTTGCATGTTCTTCATCTGTTAATATACATTCTCCCGTAGTGGGATTAAAAGTATAAAGCCCATCGTCAGAGCCAAGATGAAATGAATTGGCTGTCCGTTGGAATAAAGTACGAATACGTGGGATTGTAAGTGTATCTCCCTCTCCGAAATAATAGCGAAACCGTCCTGTCTCTTTGTTAAACCGGGCGAGTCCTCCATACCATGTTCCGGCCCATAGTACCCCTTGTGAACTTTGCGTTAGGGAAATTATTTCGTTGCAAGCAGGACGGCCAAATGAAGTCCCTTTTGTAACGTAAGTAGTAAAATTATTGGTATGCTGATTATATTTTGCCAAGCCATTTCTAGTTCCTATCCATATTGTTCCGTATGAGTCATTATAGATTACCCATACGTGATTGTCAGGCAATGAATGAGGGTCGGAGAAAGAATGTCTATATCGCCTTAATATTCCTTTTTTTTCGTTATAGACAAACAATCCATTGGCTGTTCCTATCCATAACTGTTTATAGTTGTCATATGCTATTCCAAATACACTGTTGACAGTAGCACCGTCATTCGTCTGTTTGTCGAATGCAGAAAATTTTTCAGTCTGAGAATTAAATAGATAAAGTTTTTCTGTACTTGCTACCCAAATGTGTTTATTATCATAATGTTGACAAATAGTTACAATATTCATATAGTTATTATCACCATTTTCTGATGAATGGCCATAATTGGTAAATTCGATGCCATTAAACCGATTTAGTCCGTCCTGAGTTGCAAACCACATGTAACCAATGCTATCTTGTAAAATACTACGCACGCAATTCCCTGACATCCCATGTCTTACATCATATCTTTTATAGATATTGGCAGATAATAGAGATGCTAAAATAAATAGTATGCACGAAGATAGTATGAATCGCTTTATCATATTCTTTTATTTTACATCATTCCATTTATCTGTTCGGAATGGGAAGGCTGCTATTCCAAAGGTATTGCGTAAAGTAATATTTCCGACATAGTTGTGAAAAGCATATCGCACAGCTACCGGTTGTGG
Source organism: Bacteroidaceae bacterium HV4-6-C5C (assembly GCA_007896885.1). Taxonomy (GTDB): domain Bacteria; phylum Bacteroidota; class Bacteroidia; order Bacteroidales; family Bacteroidaceae; genus Bacteroides. Next base: position 49,777 of record VOIU01000009.1, on the reverse strand, counting down.
AACTTGTTGACTCCATACTTCCACATTATTTGTGCGTCCTGAAATTATAGCTTTTGCCTGATAAAAGATTCTATCTATTCCTGCTATTTCAAATCCTTCGAGATTGCAATTACTTGGAGCAAGTCCGGCAGATGCATTATTAAAAGTTACTATTGCCTTTCCGTTAGAGTAGTTGACCTCTGTCATCATAGGTCCAGTGGATGGCAATCTGCGAATATGATATGTTTTGGTTAATACGAGAGTTGCCAGTCTGAGTCCTACTACATCTTTTTGAGGAGGATGGATGCAAAATTCATCTCCGATGTCTGTTGTAGGGATAATTCCAGAATTAGGAATTGTTTTTAATGCATCAATCTGCGCTTCACGCAATAAAGCAGCGCTGGTATCTTTGCTATCATTATATTTATGCGGGGCAATTTGCACATAATAAAAAGGCATATCAAGTGATTCCCAGGCATCCCTCCAGAGTTGAACCATAGCCGTCATCATCGGAGCATAAAGTTGATAATTGAAAATGTTAGATTCTCCCTGATACCAAAGGAAACCTCGAGCTGTGAAGTTTTTCACAGGATACAACATTGTATTATATAGACATCCTAAACGATGGTGCATATCTAATTTAGGGCTACTGGCAGTTTTTACATCCGCTCCTTCAATATTTGTTAATGTCTTTTCATCCATCCATGATTCTATTTGCGAACCTCCCCAACTATTAATAACCAGTCCGACAGGAATATGGAGACTTTCAGTCAGTTGTCTGGCAAAAAAATAGCCGGTAGCGCTGCAATCAATAACAGTTTCTGGAGTGGAGACTTCCCATTTTCTCTCTTCGAAATCAGTTCTCCGTTTTTCATCTTTACTTCTGGGCACAGTGATAAAGCGGATACGGTCTCGATAATTATTTGCATTTAGTAGAGTTTCCAAGGCTTGATTGACAGGCTGTCCTGTATTACCCATCATACGCATTTCCATATTTGACTGACCAGAGCATATCCAAACCTCTCCTACTAAAATATCAGACAGTTTGATCTGAGTTCCATCACTAATGCTAATAGTGTAAGGGGTATAGCTGCCAGCAGGGGTTTCCACTTTGATTGACCAGTATCCTTCTTTCCCTGTAGATGTGCGATAAGTTTTATTATTCCAGGAAGTGGTAATAATTACATTTTTGCCATCCGCCCATCCCCATAAATTAACGGATTGGTTCTGTTGAATTACCATGTGGTTCCCCATCATTGCAGGGAGTTTCACTTTACTTTGTATAAATGGGAAGAATAAGAAAGATAAAACCAAAAATAAAAAAAACTTTTTCATAATAATTTTAATTAGATATTCGGCGTACATTTTATTAAGGTATGAGGCAAAAATACAATCTATTTCTAAATTCAGAGTAATAATAGTTAGTCATTTTCTGATAAAATCTAGTCGATTCGCTAAAACACTTTATTATCTTCCCATTCTCAATAGGATTTTCTTAATTCGTGGTATTTATTGCCTAAAGCGTATTATTAGATTGGCTAAATATGACATTTCTTTGCAATGTGAGTTTAACAACCTAATAATTCATTAAATCTAATAAAATGAAAAAGAAGCATTATTTATTATTTCTATTATTTCTATTAGCTTCCTTCTTTTTACTGACAGATATTGTCAGGGCTCAGACCTCCACAACGGTAAGTGGTGTGGTGGTAGATGAGAATGGAGAAAGCCTTCCGGGAGTTTCTGTTATTGAAGCAGGTACTACTAATGGGGTCTTAACAGATCTGAACGGACGTTACATCTTAAAAACGGCTTCGTCCAAGCCTTCTATCTCATTCAGTTACATTGGGTACGAGAAACAAACATTTCTTTTGAATGGTCGTACTACTATTGATGTTCGGATGAAAGCGGATACAAAAGTACTGGATGAAGTGGTGGTGGTAGGTTACGGTGTTCAGAAGAAAGTTAACTTGACGGGTTCTGTAACTTCAATAAATTTTTCCGATCAGATGGAGGGGCGTCCGTTGATGAATGTTTCATCTGCTCTCTCTGGACTTGCTGCTGGAATGAATGTGACACAAAATTCCGGTCAACCCGGTTCGGATGGTGCTGCTATTCGTGTACGAGGAAATGGAACTTTTAATAGTAATTCTCCGCTTGTATTAGTAGATGGTATTGAGTGGAGTATGGATAACGTAAATCCGAATGATATTGAAAGTATATCGGTGCTAAAAGATGCTGCTTCAACGGCAATTTATGGTACACGCGCTGCAAATGGAGTTATATTGATTACCACGAAAGCGGGGAAAGGCAAGCCTCAGATATCCTATTCTTATTCAGGAATAGCGCAGATGCCATATAACAAGTTATCTTTTGTCAGTGACTATGCTCGTTATATGGGTTTGGTTAATGAAGCTTGTGAAAATGTGAATACAAAAACTATTTTTTCACAAGAGAGCATTGATCTTTGGAAAACAGCTTCTGCCAATCCAAATGGTCTGAATGAATATGGAGTTCCCAATTATGTGGCTTATCCAAATACCAATTGGTTTGATGAAATATTTCATACGGGATATTCTCAAGAACACAATCTGTCGGTTTCCGGCAGCTCGGAGAAGGTGAAATATATGCTTTCACTGGGGTATTTAGATAACCAGGGAGTAATGAATAAGTGGAATCTAGACTCAAGTACTCAAAAGATAGATTTTCGTACCAACTTGGAAGCCAAGATTCTTAAATGGTTGACTATTGGCACGCGTCTTTATGGACAAAAACAAGACTATGGCATGGCTAATATTAGCAATGGTTTTAAATATCTCTATCAGACAACTCCGGGTGTATATCCAGGAGAACCAAATTATTGGGGACGTGCTGCATTGGCCAGTGAAGAATCTTCAAATGCAAACAATATCTTTGGTCAGATGGCTGGAGCTACTGGTTACAATACCATTTGGCGCCTGAATGCTTCAGTTTATGGCATTATTTCTCCCTATAAGGGTTTGAGCATAGAAGGAACATTCAACTATTCCCCAACTTTTACCGATAAATCATCGTACAGCCGTCAGAATGGTTATTGGGATTATGTGGCTGATCAAAGGGTTAGTGAAAGTGCTTTAGCAAATGCTTCCATTACGAATACAAGTGCCCGTACTTGGCGACAAAGTGCAGAGATTCTTTTGCGTTATAATACAACTATTCAGAAAGATCATGAATTGGGAGTATTACTGGGTTATTCTGCACAGCAGTATTATAGCAAAAGTTTTGCTGTTTCTCGTAAAGGTGCTACTGATTGGACGCTAAATGAACTGAGCACTTATGAAACGCTAGTTAGTTCTTCTAGCTCTTCACCAAGTAAGTGGGGACTTCTATCTTATTTTGGGCGCCTCAACTATGGATATAAAGGACGTTATCTCTTTGAAGCGAATCTTCGTGCCGATGCCTCTTCACGTTTTGGAGTGAATCAACGTTGGGGATACTTCCCTTCTTTTTCCGGTGGGTGGCGTATTTCGGAAGAACCTTTTATGCAGGGAACCTCAGATTTTCTTTCTAATCTAAAATTGCGGGTTTCATGGGGTAAAACTGGTAATAATTCTACTGGCAATTACGATTGGCAGGCAAACTATGCTACAGGTAATGTGGTTGTTGACGGTGAAGGTACAAAAGGGCTTATACGCGAAAAATTGAGTAATGATAAATTACATTGGGAAAGTACCACTACTACTGATATAGGTATCGATTTTGGTTTCTTCAAGAATCGTCTAAGTGGTGAGATAGATTATTATAATAAGTATGCTTCGGATATACTCTATCATCCGGAACTATATTTGTCAATGGGAGTAATAGAGCCTGCTCCGGAAAATTTAGGTGAAGTACGTAATCGCGGTTTAGAGTTTACTTTAAATTGGAACGACCGAATTGGGAAAGATATTGAGTATAAAGTTGGAATGAACTTTTCTTTTAATACCAACAAGGTAATGAAGTTCAAAGGGAGCCTTCAGAAATACTGGACTTATGATGAAAAAGGGAATAAAATCAGTTATGTAAACAACTTTAGTGATGTATCTGAATCCGGTTTCAGTGGATATATTAGTGAAGGTCGCCAATTGGGGGAAACATATCTTTATAAAGTTTATAGAGGTTCGGGTGAAGGATATACTGGTGGTGCGGTTGATATTTATGCAGGTCCGAAGGATGGGATGATACGTACTAAAGAAGATATGGTCTGGGTACAAGCTATGATTGATTCAGGTTATTCGTTTGGTGGAATGAAGACTATTGCGAAAGACCAGCTTTGGTATGGTGATATTCTATATGCAGACAGTAATGGAGATATGAATTATGGTGATGCAAATGATCGCAACTTTTCGAAGCATACCAGTGTTCCAAAGTTTAATTTAGGTTTCAATACTGCTTTTTCTTATAAAAACGTAGATTTTTCGATGGTGTGGTCAGGTGCCTTTGGACACTACCTCAATTGGAATACGGACTATTATAACTCAACTTTAATTAGTCATGGATATGGTATTATTGAGCATATTGCTGATAATCATTATTTTTATGATCCTTCTAAACCTGATGATCCCCGCACTAATCAAACAGGTAAATATCCACGCTTGACATACGGAACAACATATAATAACAAAATACAGAGTGATTGGAATGAATATAAGGCCGACTATCTCAAATTGAAGAATATTCAGATCGGATATACTGTACCACAAAGAATTTCCAATAAATTTCTTATAAATAGATTCCGTGCTTTTGTCTCGATGGATAATATTTTGACAATCACTAGCTATCCGGGACTTGATCCGGAGATAGGAACTGAGATTGGTTATCCATTAATGCGCCAAATATCTTTTGGTGGACAAATTACATTCTAATAATAAAGAACTAAAAACAAGATTTGAAATGAAAAAAATAGCACTAATTTTATTAATGACGCTGATAGCCACTTCTTGTATGGACATATTAGATGTAGCTCCGGAAGATCAGATAGCGAGCGAAAACATGTGGACTACAGAAGAACTCGCAGACAAAGGTATGGCTGGACTTTATTATCCTTTTTATGCTACCCAGCTTTCTTCTACCCAACTTCGACGTGCCGATGGGCTGAACCGCCAAGGTATTGAAGCCATGGGATTTGCAACCGATTATTATTCCAATAATTATCCGGTAGAGCTACTTTCTTTGGCAACTAAAATAGCCGACGATTTTCAGGTATGGTATGAATGGAAGTTTTGTTATACAATTATCCATGCTTGTAATGATGCAATAGCTAATCTTCCGAAAGCAGCTATGGCTTCTAATAAACTGGCACGTTATCAATGTGAGGCTCATTTTTTGCGAGCTTGGGCGTATAATCGCCTAAATATGCTTTATCAAGGAGTTCCTGTTTATTTGGAACCTATCAATAACGAGGATTGTACACGTACCCAATCTTCTGCAGATGATGTATGGCAAGTCATTTTAGACGATCTGTCTTATTGTATTGACAATACAGATTTCCCTGATAATACTTTAGGCGAAACGAACTATGGACGTCCCTCTAAAGGAGCAGCTTATGCTTTACGCGGCATGGTGTACATGTGGAAAAAAATGTATAAAGAAGCTGGGAATGATTTTAAACAAGTGGAAACTTGTGGTTATGGCTTATGGACAGGAGAATATGCTGACTTTTTCAAGTATGAAAATGAAAAAAGCAAGGAAATGATCTTCTCACTCCAATTTAGTGAGGAAACGGGTTATTGTGACAATATTCAGCAGATGACTGGAGCACGTGATACATACGATGGTTGGACGGAGATAAAACCTTCTGCCGATTTTGTGGACTATTACAAGAATGCTGATGGTTCTGATTTCAAGTGGTCTGAGGTAAAAGGTTTGGAAGATTGGAATTTATTGACTGCAAAACAACGCGAAATCTTCTTCTGTCGAGATGGGTTGGAGTCAATGTCTTCACAGAAAAAGGCTGTAATAGCCCGTGTAGGGGAAGATATTTATCAAAAATACTATCTCAATGATGGGAATGAAGCACGCATTAAGAAAGCTTATGAGAATCGTGACCCACGATTGCAACAAACAGTTGTTACTCCGTATGTTCCTGTTGACTGTTACAAACCAAATTATAACGGGGATGCTAATCAAATAGGGAAACAAGCCCGATGGCCATTGAAAGAGCAGGGTACAGATGGTGGAGACTTTTGGCTGGATAAACGCACTTCCGCTTTTTATTGTTATCGTAAATATAATGAGTTTGAAAAGGGACGCTTAATTAGCCGTAGTCGCTGTCAGACTGATTGGCCATTGATTCGATACACCGATGTTTTATTGCAGTATGCTGAAGCACTAACTCAAACAGATCAGATTGGTGATGCTATTCGGTTGGTGAATAAAGTTCGTACCCGTGCCCACATGCCGTCATTGACAGAAGGAGGAAGTGGCCCCTGCGCAGTAACGGGGAAAGAAGATATGCTTGAAAGAATACGCTATGAACGCCGTGTGGAACTTTGTTTGGAAGGTATCGACTTTTTTGATGAGATGCGTTGGGGAACATATAAACAGAGTAAATTTCAGGGAAATGATGTAAATGGAGGTAAATCCTGGTGGGGTGACCTGGTAGAATATAATTGGTACTATACCGATTACATGTGGCCTTGGACAGCTCCTATCTCCGAAATACAGAAGAATTCAAATTTGACCAAGCGTTCTGGTTGGGCATATTAATCATAAAGAGAAAAAGGAAGAATGAAAAAAATATTTATACTCTTATTCATTTTTGTATTTGGTTACGCATTTGTGTCTGCACAACAATTTGATTATGACAAAATAACACCTCATCCACGGCTTTTACTGCCTAAGGGGGGAGAACAAGCTATAAAAAAGATGATAGCGGAATATCCTCCATTGGCAGCTGTACACCATAGGATAATGAAGCAGTGCAATCAGATACTAAGTGATCCTCCTGTGAAGCGCATTAAAGAGGGAAAACGCTTACTGGCTGTTTCACGTTTAGCATTAAAGCGGATTTATTATTTATCGTATGCTTATCGCATGACGGACGATAATAGGTTTGCTCTTCGTGCTGAACAAGAAATGAGAGCTGTGAGTTGTTTTACTGACTGGAATCCTACTCATTTCCTTGACGTAGGCGAAATGACAATGGCGTTGGGCATCGGTTATGATTGGTTGTATGATTATTTGAAACCCGAAACCCGTCACATGGTACGCCAAGCTATTATAGAAAAAGGGTTTGAGGCGGCAAGAAATACTACTAATGCTTGGTTCTATACAGAAAAAAACAATTGGAACTCTGTTTGTAATAGTGGTTTGGTGTATGGTGCGCTAGCTCTTTATGAAGACATACCGGATATATCTAGAAGTATTATAGAAAAATGTATGGAAACGAATCCGAAGGCGCTGGTTAGTTACGGCCCTGATGGCGGTTATCCGGAAGGATATGGATATTGGGGGTATGGAACTAGTTTTCAGGTAATGCTCATTGCCGCTCTCGAAAGTGCTTTAGGAACGGATAATGGGCTTTCCAAGGCTCCCGGTTTTATGGAGTCTTCCCGATTTCTACAATTTATGGCTGCTCCTAGTGGTGATTGTTTCTGTTTTTCAGACTCTCCGGTTAAAGCGGAGTGTAATACTATGATGGTTTGGTTTGCTGGTAAATTGAAAGATCCTTCTCTTTTATGGCTCGATTATCAACTACTGGATAAGCCTAATACACGTTTCGAAGAAGATGATCGCTTGTTGCCTAGTTTAATGGTCTTCAGCTCATCGCTTGATCTGAAAAAACTAAAACAACCATCAACACACTTTTGGTATAATAGGGGAGTTACTCCTGTATTTATTTATCGTAGCGGATGGAGTAATAATACTGATACTTATCTGGGAATAAAAGGCGGTTCTCCTTCTACTTCACATGCTCATATGGATGCTGGGAGTTTTATATTTGAGAAAAGTGGGGTTCGTTGGTCGATGGATTTAGGTATGCAGAGTTATATTACTCTTGAAAGCAAAGGTGTTGATCTATGGAATATGTCTCAAAATTCGCAGCGTTGGGATGTTTTTCGTTTGAGTAACATGGCACATAGTACTATGACTATCAATGGCGAGAGACATCTAGTTAATAGTTATGCTCCCATTACTAACACTTTTTGTTCAGAAGAACAGAAAGGAGCAGAAGTTGATATGACAAGTGTTTTCGCTAATAGCCTTAAAAAAGCCTCGCGTGTAATAATGCTAGATAAAAGAGATTGGCTGGAAGTAATTGACCGGTTGGAAACAGGAGACAAGGAAGCAATTGTATCATGGGTAATGGTAACTCCGACGAAGCCTCAACTGAAGGGGGAAAATCAAATTGAATTAGAAAAGGATGGTAAACGAATGTTACTCGAAGTAGATGCAGAAACAGATGTGGAAATGAAAATTTGGTCCAATGTCCCTCCACATAAATACGATTGTCCAAATCCGGGAACCGCTAGGGTAGGCTTCGAAACAAAAATACCAGCAAACAGTACATCTCGGCTTAAAGTAAGGTTGATACCTTTAAATTGACAAAATGTTAATAATTAAATTTATTCAAGGATAGTAACCATTTTATTCTGATAACTATTAAAATTCAGGTTTCTATGCTTGAAAAACAATTTAGGAAATTAAATAAATTGAACTATGAAAACAATTCTTTTTAAAATATTAGTGATATTTTTCTTTGCAGGAGTGATTTGTAGTTGTTCTGATGAAGATGAAAATCGGTTTCGTCCGGGTTCTACTCATACGGGAACAAATCCAACAGATCCAGGAGATGGACTTGACTTTTCTATGTTGACTGCAACCAACCATCCACGTCTATTGATGAACGCCAGTGCGTTTACTGCGTTGAAAAGTAAAATCCAATCGAATGCAAGTCCTAATCTCACAATTCTGCATAATACCATAATGAGTTTGTGCAATAGTAAAGGCATGAATACGAAAGTGCTGACTTACCAATTGGATGCCAGTAATAAACGTATTTTGGATGTTTCACGTGATGCTTTACTGCGTATATTTACTTGTGCTTATGCTTATCGTATGACGGGTGAAAGTAAATATCTGACGAAAGCAGAAACTGACATGAATGCAGTATGTAATTTCTCGGATTGGAACTCAACTCGTCATTTCTTGGATGTGGGCGAAATGGCTACAGCTGTTGCTTTTGGTTATGACTGGCTTTATAATGAGTTGAGTGAAGGTACTCGGAAGAAAGCAGCTAGCGCATTGTTGAATTATGCTTTCAAACAGGCCCAAAACAAAAATTGGAATTTGAACTTTTATGAAGCAACAAATAACTGGAATCAAGTTTGTAACGGTGGATTGGTTTGTGCTGCATTAGCTTCTTACGAAAGCAATCCTTCTGAGGCTAAAGATATAATTGAGAAAGCTTTAGACTCAAATAAATCTGCTCTGAAAGTGATGTATTCACCTGACGGAAATTATCCTGAAGGTGCAGGATATTGGTGCTATGGAACACTTTATGAGGTTTTGATGCTTGCAGCTCTTAATAGTACTATTGGTACGGATAACGGGCTTTCGGATACATCTGGATTTTCAGAAACCGCGAAATATATGCTTTATATGACCGGACTTAATAGTAAGTTCTTTAATTATTCCGATTGCGCTCCTGCTTCTACCGCAGCGTTGGCTACTTGGTGGTTTGCCGATAAGTACAAAAATTCGTCTCTATTGTATAACGAGTTACGTATGTTGAAAAATGGAGAATATGCCAATTGTGCTGAAAATCGCTTATTACCGATGATAATGGCTTTTGCAAACAACTTAGATTTGGATAATATCTTAGCCCCTACGGAAAAGCTGTGGAGTGGTAAGGGAGAAACTCCGGTTGTTATGATACATACAGACTGGACATACACTGATTCAGATAAGTATTTGGGTATAAAAGGAGGTAAAGCGGGAACGAGTCACGGGCATATGGATGCAGGTTCCTTTATTTATGATGCTTACGGTGTGCGCTGGTCTATGGATTTTGGTTTACAGAGCTACACTACATTGGAAACCCCGTTGGCTAATTTGGGGGGAGATTTATGGAATATGGGGCAAAATTCTATGCGCTGGGACGTGTTTAGGATGAATAATCTGAATCATAGTACAATTACGATTAATGATGCTAAGCACTTGGTAAATGGAGCAGCCACTCTGACTGCAACTATTAATACTGCTACGGAGTTGGGAGCTACATTTAATTTGACCAATGCTGTATCAGATCAGGCAGCATCTGCTACTCGTACTGTTAAAATTGTTAATGATCAAGACTTAGTGGTAATTGATGAGGTAAAAGCACGAACCGATAAATCGGCTAAAGTGCGTTGGTGTATGGTGACTCCTGCTGTTCCGACAGTAGAAGCGAACCGGATTATATTGACTAACGGAAGTAAAGTGATGTATCTCACCGTTAACGGTACAGTGAAACCCGCTTATAAAACATGGAGTACTACTAGTACTAATTCTTATGATCAGGCCAATCCCGGGACTTACATGGTGGGATTTGAAGCAACTGTTACAGCCAACCAAGCTGCTACTTTTACAACAACCCTCACTCCAAAACAAAATTAAACAAAAGTATGAGGATTTTATTATTTATATCATGTTTCTTGACATTGGCTTCTTGTTCGCGTCAGGAAACCATGAAAGAATTGACTGACAGGGTATTTACTGTTGCCGAGCAACAATATGCATGTATGGATACTCTTTTGACCGATAAAACACTTCCCCGTACAGTATTGTCTGGCGGCAAGTTTGTTCCGTCCAATATTTATTGGTGGTGTAGTGGCTTTTATCCCGGCTCTCTTTGGTATATATATGAGTATACCGGGAATGAACATATTAGAGCTCTAGCTCAAAAAAATACTTTGAAACTTGATTCTGTACAATATATAACGCGAGATCACGATGTAGGCTTTCAATTAAATTGCAGCTATGGGAATGCTTTCCGCTTGACTGGTGACGAAGCATATAAGAAAGTTCTTTACCAAGGTGCGAAGTCGCTTTCTACACGGTTTAGTACTAAGACCGGAGTCATTCGTAGTTGGGACTTTGTACGTAAAGGCTGTGATTGGAAATATCCTGTAATAATAGACAATATGATGAATTTGGAATTGCTACTTTCCATGTCGAAAGCCTATGATGACGATTCGCTACAATATATTGCCTGTACGCATGCCAATACCACCATTCGAAATCATTTTCGAGATGATTACTCCACTTACCATCTAGTGGATTATGATCCCGAAACAGGTAAAGTACGTCATAAGCAAACAGTGCAAGGTTATTCCGATGAGTCTTCCTGGAGTCGTGGGCAGGCATGGGCATTATACAGCTACACTATGATGTTCAGAATAACAGGTTATCAAAATTACCTCTTACAAGCCGGTCATATTGCTGACATGCTTATTCGGCGTTTACCCGCAGACGGCATTCCTTATTGGGATTTTGACGCTCCTGACATTCCGAATGCCCTACGTGATGCCTCTGCTGCTGCTATCATGGCTTCTGCTTTCATCGAATTGAGTCATTATATTCAGAGGGTAGAAGCAAAAGAAGCCTATCTTGATATGGCTGAGAAGCAACTTCGTACGCTTGCTTCTAAAGAGTATCTGGCGGAACCGGGAACAAACGGAAACTTTATATTGAAACACAGCGTTGGCTCTTTTCCTGATAAAAGCGAAGTTGACGTTCCTTTGACATACGCTGATTACTATTTTCTGGAAGCATTGCTGCGGTATAAAAACTTATTAAAATAGAACTAACAGATCTTTGATGATTATGAAAAAAATACAAATAAATAAGGCATTTATCTTTGCGTTGATGCTGGTATTTGCCTCTTGTACAGACAAGGATGAATCAACTCCCCGTATTATTCCGACTATGGCTTTAACTGTTTCGGATATTATAGAAAATACAGCACAGATTACTTCCGAACAAAAGACTGGTGTAACTTATAGTGCTAAAGTGATTGATTTTTATCCAGTGTCTGATATCGGTTTCGATTATAACATAGAAGTAAAATTGGTGAAGTTTGTCGAAGAAAACGGAGTTTCCGTTTCCTTACCTTACAGTAAGAAAGTAGAAAAGGGATTAAAACCTGGTGTCAATTATATCAGTGCTATTATAGCTTATAATGAAGAAGGGCGGGCTGTATGTTCTGCTTTTCAAACATGGAAAGCGGATGGAACGGAAGGGGCATGGAGTGATGATGCTTCTGCCGGAGATCTTGAAGAAAATGAATGGTAAAATGGTGTAACTTAAAAGGAAAAAATCAATATGAAAAATATATTATTTGCGGCATGTGTGACAGTTATGGTAATATCCAGCTGTACGCAGGATGAAATGCTGTCATCTGAGAATGGGAAGGAGCCAAATAAAGCACATTCACGTCTCACTTTGGTAGGAGGATTGTCTCCGCAAACACGCATTTCAATTGGTGATAAAACGAACGATGCATATCCATTACTTTGGAGTGAAGGTGATGCTTTAGGAGTTTTTTCGCGTACGGAAGGGGCAAATATTAACAATGTACAATCTCTACTCAGTGATGAATCTATCGGTCAGAATTCAGGCATTTTTACTTCAAATGAGGTAAGTATTGCAGAAGAAGGAACTACGGAACTTCTTATTTACTATCCTTATCAGCAAAATACTACTTTGGCTGAAGAAGGCAATCAAATAACCTCTTCTTTGTCTTCCGAGCAGGAGCAAAGTACTCCGGGTGATAGTCGTCACATCGGAAAATATGGTTTTGCTTATGCCAAGGCGACGGTTAGTAGCTCGAATATGTTTGCCAAGTTTACGCTTAAACATACAATGGCCTATGTAAAGTTCACTATTTCGTCTAAAGAGTTCTCGGCATACAAACTGAAAAGTGTTTCTTTGTATGACAAAGAGACGCAGACACCTCTTTCCGGTACATTCACTGCTGATTTGGATAAAGATGAGTTAGCGTTTGGTACAGGAAAAAAGCCGTATGCTACAGTCTCATTAACAAAGCCGGAGACACTATCCTCCGCTCAAGATGTTTATTTAACGACTTATCCCGCTGATTTGACGGATAAAGAGGTTTATATTGTTATAACCTTAGAAAATGATTTACAAACAGTCACTATACCCATCCTTAAAGAAGGAAAGCAATTAAAAGCCAACGCAGTGAATGTAATTACTATTAATGACCTGAAGCTTTCGGATAATTCATGTGATTGGTATGAGCCTGTAGAGACGCGTTTGTTGGCAGGTGGATGGGCTTACGGAGAGTCCAATTGCATTATGACAAATATTTCAACAAGTGGGATAAATAATACCATTAGCGTCAAGGCTCGGGGTAATTTTATGGAAGTGGAAGAACCTAAATATGCCAAAACAATTCTTAATTGTGATTTGAATGTTAATCATAAAATGGTTGGTGTAAATGGCTTGACTACAGATATTTCTCCCGTTGCCAGTGATTATACTATTACCGTCAATGCTTTTAAAGTAAGTGGTGGGTATGACGGAGGTTGCGGACAGGTTGCTATCTATGGAGATGACCAAACTACCGTGCTGTGGAGTTTTATTGTGTGGATGACACCTCCTCCGGCAGAACAGGCTTATGGTAATACTGGATATGTTGTTTTAGATCGTAATTTGGGAACATACATGACGGGAGAAGGCAATAATTGGAAAGCAAATGGTGTATATTTCCAGTGGGGGCGGCCTACTCCTATTGGTTGGTCTGGGTCTGTTGGTACTAATATACCGACACAAGCTACAAATGTCAGATTTTCTATAGAAAATCCTCGTGCCTTACTTTATACAAATGAGGTCGAAAACACTAAATCTGACTGGTATTTGGGTGCATGGACAGGAGCGCGTACCGACCGTAAAGATGATTTCTGGGGGAATTCGAATGAATCAAATACTTATCTCAATCCTTCTGACGGTCATAAATCTATTTATGATCCTTGTCCGAAAGGTTATCGAGTAGTATCTCCTCGTGTACTGGATGAGATAGAGCAGAAAGGAGAGCTTGTGAATTTAAGTTCAATTGCGGTACTTAAATACTGTTATGATGGAACAAATTATGCTTATTGGCCGCTGGCTGGCTGCAAATGGGGGTCTAACGGTGGTAATAGCGGTAACAATTCAGGTCTAGATAAAAGTAAAGGTGCTGCATGTTACTGGTCCAATTCTTCAGCGAGCAGTTATGGAAATGATATAGACCAAGGTGCCACTTCTTTGTACTATAAAGTCATTGACAAAACATGGACACATTCTTCTGGTCGTTCCCATGCATTCTCTGTACGGTGTATGAAGGATACGGAGAATCGCTAATTCCAATCCTTTATTGCAAGAAAGTTTAGCCACTATATTAATAATGTTGCATTAGTATAGTGGCTAATTTTTGTTGCCTCAAATTAATAATAATACTTTATTGCGATTATTGCTCGTTTGTATGTCAATATGAGTAAAATAGATTTCTTTATTCTCCTTTGCACCGTAAAATTACTCAATCCCGATGAAATATCCTGTAATTTTACTATGAAAAAGATTAATGAAGAATACTGTTCTGCGCATTTACTATTTACTTCAATGCTCTTTTATAATTGATAAAAAAGTAGATCCTTTCTTCGTTAATTCAAATTTCTGAGAAGGGTGATTTGGTACGTTTGGAATGGTACGCTTAACCAGATTGTCTGTAATTAACTTCTGAAGTACTTTATTTAATTGTCCCGAAACTCTTTTTTGTCCTAAAGAAATAGAAAGTTCCTGCCTTGACATGGCCCTCCCTGATAACTTTTCAAGAATATCAGTATACAACGTTTTACTTCTAAACTCTTGCTGTAACTCTTGCTGCAACTCTTGCTGTAACTCTTGCTGTAACTCTTGCTGTAACTCTTGCTTAAGCTTCGTTTCTTCTATATAATCTAACTTTACGAACTGTACTTGGAATGATAACCCAACTTCTTTCCACTTCAAAGAAATATTAGGGTATAGTTTCATTTCTTCAGCTACTAATTTTAGCCCGTTGCCCCATTGATCAATAATACCTAATCTTTTAAATACAGGTGCAATAACTTTATTTCGTGCATCCGATTGGCGGCTTTCCATTGCTGCATAATCAATAGATGGAGGAAGCAACCCCGGACTTGTTATTTCAATCATATCGTCATAAATGGCAATCTTTATATCTTTTCCTGTAAGAGAATAATCGCGATGCACTACTGCATTACGTATAATTTCACGAATAGCTTTGATCGGATACTCCCAATGCGAGATCGTGTACACGCCTTCAACAGTAGCACCTTTATTTATATGTCGAAGTACAAAGTTATATGCTTCTTCTGCTTGTATTGCTATATTAGAAGTAATGCTTTTTTGATCAATAAATTCCTCCGTGCCTACTCCTTTGAAACGAGCACATTCCACTTTAGCATAATGAAACATTGAATTACGAAGCTCATCATCAGAAAAAAGGACTAAAGCATTAGTGGGGTATACAACGCCGTGCACAGTCTTTATCAGTTCCAATTTCTTTAAAACCAAATTATCTATATTCTCTCCGGTTTTTTCTTTATAAATTGTTTTAAATTCATCAATATGTAATTCGTCAACGGTTTTGTCAAGAATTTCCTCGCTATCAAAAGATATATTACGTTTTTTACGTTCTAATTCGGCTATAATAGGTTCGTCAGCCAATCTGTTTGACGAACCTACCCTAATGTATGTTCCTTTCAGTTTACCTTTCTCTTTCAGATAATATGGAGGCATACTCCCTCGGAATATTGAGACTTTAATCAGATGTTTGTCGTTTGATGATAAAAAAGAAATATCAGGTAAAATAGCTGGATAGCAACGGTCGAAAATAATATTACTTATTTGTTCTTCTGTTTTTGTCAATTCATCTTCCGATATGCCGACGAGTTCTCTCGTCTTATCATTGATTCCAATATATAAATCACCACCGGCATCATTAGCAAAGGCAACAATAGTTTTTGCCAAATCGGAATTTTCAGGCATTGAACCTTTAAATTCTAATCGGCGACTCTCTGGCTGAGACAATATATCTTTTATATTCATATATTTATTCCTCTCATAAGCATTTCTATTAGGTCCCGAATGATTCAGACTTGTAAAATGACTCAATTCCGATGAAATATCCTGTAATTTTACTATGAAAAAGATTAATGAAGAATACTGCTCTGCGCATTTATTTATGTAATGTAAGTGTGCAAAATACTTTTTTTGCTATATTTGTAATAGATATAATAATATCTATTATCTACTAAATATCGATTTAATAAATACAATAATATGCCTTTACTTTATAATTTTGATATAGAAACTACAGATGATGTGATGAAAGTTCTAGCACAGAATCTTCGGAAGCGCCGACTGGAAAAAGGTTTCTCCCGACATGTACTTTCCGAAATGAGTGGGATACCCACACCCACTATTGCAAAATTTGAACAGAACCATACTATATCTCTAGCTTCTTACGTGGCATTAGCTAAAGCTCTAGGCTATACGAAGGAGATAAAAGAATTACTTTCCCAACCGTTGTACAGTACAATGGAAGAATTAGATCGAATTAATAAGAATAAAGAACGAAAAAGAGGAAGTAGAAATGAAATCGATAAATAAGCTCTCTGTTTTATATCGCGACCGTAAGGTCGGCGCATTAACAATGACGCCCGACAATCGCCGATGTGCTTTTCAATATGACAAGGAATGGCTGGTGTCTGGATTCTCTATTTCTCCATTAGATCTACCTTTGAAATCGGACCTGTTTATCGCTCAGCCCGAACCGTTTTGGGGCAATTTTGGTATTTTTGAAGATAGTTTGCCGGACGGCTATGGTCGCTATTTGCTTCACCGGATGCTGAAAAAACAAGGGATAGATGATAGTACATTAACACCTCTTCAGCGATTGAGTATCGTAGGAACTTCCGGGATGGGAGCTTTATCTTTTATTCCCGAGTCGTATGTCGGTGAAGAAAAAGCACTGCCCGAATTGGATTCTTTGCAACAAATGGCTCTTGACGTTTTATCCGAAAAGTCCGATTTCGGAGCAGATATTTTGTATTTCAATAGTGGAAATTCCGGTGGCTGCCGTCCAAAATGTTTATATCATGATGAAGAAGGCGCTTGGCTGGTTAAGTTTCGTCACACTTACGATCCAAAAAATATGGGACAAATGGAGTATCATTATAACGAAACGGCCCGTGCTTGTGGAATTGAAGTTTCCGATTATAAGCTCATTCACGGTAAGTATTTTGCCAGTAAACGTTTCGATATAGAAAAAGGAGAGCGATTGCACATTGCCACAGCCGGAGCATTACTTAATGAATCCATAAACAACCCTAAACTAGATTACAAGATATTGTTGTATCTGACCGGTTATCTAACGCAAAATCCGTCGCAAGTCGATGAAATGTTCCGTCGCATGGTTTTTAATGTATTAGTGGATAATAAAGACGACCATGCTAAAAACTTCAGTTATATCTGTCGTGACGGTAAATGGACTTTATCCCCGGCTTATGATCTTACCTATAGTCCGGAAGGATATAATGGAGAACATGCTACTACTGCCAACAATAATGGATTACCAACTATAGAAGATATGCTCGTTGTCGGTGAGTCCATCCGTGTTTCCCGACAGAAAGGAGAGGCTATCATTCATTCAATGATGGAAACCTGCCGGGATATTTTAGTGGAAAGGTTTAAGTGTTAATAAAAGATGTATTTCCCGTCTTAAGAAATCGATCTCCTCTTTCAATAACTTTATTTCTTCATTCTTAGCAAGTACTAATGCATCAACGCTCTCTTTCGAGACGTATCCAGCATGCATTGCCCTAATGATTTCGCTGATTTCTATCCTTTCCTTTTTTTTAAAAGCTCGAATTCTTTTCTTTCCTTAGCTAGTAGTTTCTCGAATAGCTCGACTACCTGATCTATCGGGAAAGTATTAAGAGTATGATTGTTATTGATATTATTAACAGCACTAGTCTTCACGCCACAATTTTCGTAATAGTTAGTTGTGTTGTAGAGGACAGCTTCTTCATTAAATTTTTTAAGTCCTTCTACAGTAACCCCTAATGCAGATGCAACATCATTTAATCTATTATCATCCATTTCATCCGACTGCTCTATTTTGGAGACCGCCTGTTTGGTAATTCCCAATAAATTACCCAAGTCAGTTTGAGACATTCCGCGGAGGTGGCGTATTCTTTCAATCTTCCGACCAATATGTGAGCCATTGTTCTGAATTTCTGTATCCATAATAATGAGTTTATTTAAGCTTTATCAAGTTGACTTTTCGTGATTACTTATTCTTTAATAATTCTATTTTCTCTCTTTCGCTTCGTAATAACCGATTGTACAGCTCAACTATTTTATCCAGAGGATTAATCTGTTGTGAAGCGTCGCAAGTACAGGTTGTTTTCGCAAAGATAATTCCTTCTTTAGAATTATTTATATTATCAATAATTTTTTCCGCGTCAAAGTTCTTAATTACTTCGGTTGGTATTCCCAATACGGCAGCGACTTTTCTCAGAAAGCTTTCCTTTATATGCTCTTGCCTCTCTATTCTTGAAATTTCTGCTTGGCTCAGTCCAAGATCAGTTGCCAAAGCACTCTGCTTTATACCCATATACAAACAGATCATTCGCAAGTTATGTCCAACATGCTTTTTATTTGAAGTTATCTTTGAATCTGTATTCATAGTATTTTCACGTAAAGATGTGTAACAAAGATAGTAAGATAGTATAGAAACAAAAATCTATAATTAGATATTTGTTTCTATACTATAAATAAAATTCCTTGTTGACATAGCTACTTCTCTTGCTAATGGAACAGGTACTCCATTTCCTATCATTTTGAATTTTTTAGATAAAGGAATTTCAGGAGGTAAAACATATGTGTCAGGTACACCTTGTATCCTTAATACCTCCCTGACAGATAAACGCCGGTTTTGATATGGATGTAAATGAACCTCATTGTTGCCATAGCAAGCTGTTGGACTATATTTAAATCGGTGAAGTCGCTTGAATGAAGGTCGGTTGGTCTCTCCTTCATTTATCAATTTTAATTCATTTTCCGATTTATATAGATTAAAAAACTCATTTGCATTCGGGATAGATTTTAATTGATTAGGTTTTACCAAACAGCTCTCCACGCATAATTCAATAGGTAAGTCTTTAGGTTTAGTCAAATTTTGTCCAAACTTCTCTGATTTACCCCATTTATATCTTGAGGCAGCATTCTGATACGTTTGATTTATTGGAAAAGGGAACCAGTTGCCTATTATATTTTGATTAATATATTTTTTGTTGATGTGCATTTTCTTTATTCCAATAAAAAATACTCTTTCTCTAAATTGAGGAACTCCAAAATCTAAAGAATTTAATTTTTTATAGTCAATAAAATATTCTATTTCTACTTTTTTTAAAATATTTTGTAAATATACTTTTGTTTCATTGCGTTTTATTAAACCTGTCACATTTTCCATTACAAAAAATGTAGGCATGAGTTCTAATATCTTATCCAAATAGATAACTGTTAGTTTTCCTCGATCACCATTAAATCCTTTCATATTCCCATTCATGCTAAAGTCTTGACAAGGGGGACCACCTATTATTCCAAATAAATTAGGTATACCGTTTGGGAATGCTTCTGTTATAATCTCGTCTGTTGTAATATCTATTATTGACTTTGTGTTAAATATTTCTGCCTTAATATGATTTCCTCGTGACTTTCTCCATGAAGTAATACCTGCGGCATGAAGTTGTGCAAATGTTTTGTCAAATTCATTTGTCCAAATAATTTCAAAACCAGCTTGCTCAAACCCCATATCTAGAAATCCTCCTCCTGAAAAAAAAGAAAGAATAGGAATTTTAATATTTTTACTCATATTGCGTAAGTTATAATTATATCAGCAATGGAATAAATTCTGTTGCTTAATTTCTTAGATTATAAAATATTAATTGTCTTATTTCTACTATTATTTAGTTAATCATATTTCTCAAGAAGAAAATTAGCTTGACTAAATCATTTCGATTTCTTTAAAATCTATATCCCCAATTTTATTTATCATCTTATTACTAACCTTTCATAACACCATCCAGGTCTTCTATGCAAATTGAATGTGTCAATTATACTAATACTTCCACCACTTTGATTAGTGTATTCGTCAATCTCCGCATTGATTTCAGCCAGCCAATTTGCCTCTCTGATATTCCTCAAATCCCAAAATGGATGAACAATCATTATGATGTGTTTCTGATTTCTTCCGAATTTGATAATAGGCAAACCGTTTATCTCTGCTGTGTTTGAAAAGCCAAAGCTTTGAGCAAAGCTATTCCTTAATTCTGTTGCAAAAGCAAGCCAATCGTGAAGTTCAACAAAATTGAAATTACCATCTGTACCACAAACAAAATTTGAATCATTCATTATACGAAGCATTGATGTTCCCAATCTCCAATCAAGCAAACTGTGGTAATTCATATTCCGGTAAACTTTCAAGCAATCGTAACACGCATCATCACATTTTTTTTGATGTGTTTGCGAGTGAATTTTCCCTAAGTAGCTATTTGCATTACTTGGACTCATTGCTTCGATTAGTACGCTTTGAAAATTATTATATAAATGCCTAACGAAGCCTGAACCATTGGGTAATTCATCGGTCAAGATGATTTCAGCAATTCTTCTATTTGTTCCGTCTTCAAGCAATTTCATTGAAATGTCGGCAATTTCAATTTCGGTTGGGTCAACATCAAGTCTGTCAGCCAGAATTCGTTGAAGTAAAAAGGCTGCGGAATAATATCCTGAGCGCACTCCGTTACTTTGTGCTTTAACATGTGGTAAATCTGTTTCGCTAAAGAACATATTTAAGTCAAGTTCAAGAGGAACACTTGTGGGTGCTATTCTAAATATTTCGGTATTTTTGTTACTTGCTAATGCTATTTGCTCTTCAGCACTTGTTGCAATTTGTCGAATAGACATTGAATAGCCATTATTGTCAGGTATGTCTGATGAAAAATCATTTAACAACCATTGGTTGTTAAACCAAAAACCATTAGAATTGAAAGGAAACCTGTTATTTGTGTTGTAAAGTTTACCTGTAAAAAATCTATCTGAATTTGTGTTTACTCTCCAAGTAACATCATTGTCTGAAATAGAAATGGAAGCATTACTAATCGTTTCCACATTTGCTGTACCGATTTTTTCCGCAAAAATCGGTGGGCGTGAAAGCAAAAATTCAGAATCATCTTTTGTATCGCTTCCTGCTGAAAGATTTGTTCTATATGCTCTTGGAGATTTTAGTTTAAATGGCTGTTGATACTTATCAGGATTTTTTTCTCGACAATTCGGGCAACTATCAAAAACAGATTGACTCTCTAATTCTGTCTTCCGCTCTTCCGAATATGTTTCAAAAAAACCACAAGATCTACAACGAACAAACCAACGATTAAGAGAGAACGGAAGATGGTTAGATGGGTCAATATTTTTAACCGAATTATGAGTATTAATGAAATCACTTGTAAAACCAATAACCTGATGAATTGCTTTGTCTTTCGTTTTCTGTGCGCCCGGTGCAAATTCATAAATTGCCATTGCTTGTGCCCGATTTATTGAAAGCAGTTCAAGTTTTCTGTTTATGCCGTGATACAAGTTTTTAACTGTAGTTGGCATTCCAAACATTGGTAAAACTCCACCTTCAGCAAACTTTTCAGAAATATCATTCGTTGCAATTTCGTCGTTGTTAATTATACTGTGTGCTCTTTCAATCAATCCATTTTCTGTTGTATCTGCAACCCAACTGATAAAGTCGGCCCTTTTGTCTTTCAATTGTGTCGTTAACAAAGCATCAACGGTTTCTTCTATACTTGCTATATTATTGTTAATCCAATCAATAATTTCGACTTTGTAAGTACTCCAGCTGTCAATAGAACCAAATTCTCCGTGAACACTTGATTTTTCGTCGGAAGTAATATCAATACTTTTATCGACGTATGCTTTTCTTAGAATCTCTTTTGCAAGTAAACGTTTAAAAATCCGTTCTTGACCCATTGTTAAGAATGGTGTTGGCGGAGCATCTCCAGTAATTTTTTGAGGATTAGCAAAATAAAACTCATCGTGGCTTCTACCTCTACAGAAAGTTAAAATCACAGAATAAGCTTGTCCTCTACGGCCTGCACGACCAACTCTTTGTTGATAGTTGAAACGTTGTGGTGGCATATTTCCCAACATTACGGCTTGTAATGCTCCAATATCAACTCCAACTTCAAGCGTTGTAGTTACGCTCAACAAATCAATTGTTTTTACTTTTCTGTTGCCTTCGTCAGGTAAAATGATATTTCTGAAATGCCGTTGTCTTTCAAATTGGTTGTCTGTTTGTCCAGTAAGTTCTTCACAATGCAAACGGATTGGTGGACGTTGTTGTTTAATAGCATTGTAAGAAAGATAATTTTCCTTCCAAATATCATCACACGTTTTACTATGTGGTGTTTGTAATGCTGTAATCGCATGTGTGCAAATTCCCCCACTAAAATGCAAATGAGGTCTGTTTCCTCTTATGCTTGTCCAAACCTTATCTGTTGATCGTGCAACTTTGATAAAAAGCTCTTCTATTTGAATCCCTGTGTCACCTCTTAACAAATTACTTGTTGAGAGCGTATTGAAAACAGCTGCACCTATTTCATTTTCTTGTTTTGACAGTCTGTTGGCAACAGCCCGAATGTATTTTTTTACTTGACCAGGAAAACGACTGTATTGCGTAAAATTGAAAGGATTTGTATCTTGAACTTTGTTATGTTTGTATTTATCCCCTAAAATCCGGATTGTGGAATTTACGATTTCCAAAAAAACATTTTTGGCTAAAGATACTGTTCTTGCTTGGTCTACAATAACTTCTAGTTCAGGGTTTATGCAAACATAGCCTAATGCGGAAGATTCAAAGGAATAAAATAGCGAACCGAAAAACATTGAGGCGAGTCCATCAAAAGAACCTTCTTTTAAATCCTTTATGTATGTTTGATCTGCTCCGTTTACCCACTGAAAATTCGTAAAATCAATAAGGTCGTACCATGGAACAAAATTATTGTTCAATAATCTTGTTTGTAACGAAATATCGTTTCCGCCTGGATTTATTCCTAATTCCACAAAATGCTTAACAAAAGGAGCAAGGTTTACAGAGTTGGTCATATCAATCAAACTTCTAATGTTGAGCGTAAGTGAACGAACTTCATTTAGCTTTACTTCTGCTTCATATTTTTCTTTTAAACGATTTGAGTTTACTCCTGAGTAGACTGAATTTTCAACCAGATACTCAATTTCATCAAAGACTGTTTGTGACTGTCGTTTTAATTCTTCCTGTTTGGTAGTATCTCCATTATCAAAAGCACTCACAATTTGAAAGCGTAACATTAAATTTGAGTGTAATTCATTCACTAATATTTCACGCATTAAATCCGTAAAATGATTTCGTTCAATACCGTTTGCAATTTGTGCTGCATCTTCGCGACTATCGGAAAATACGACCAGTTTTCTTTCAGCTTCGTTGCTCGGAAGTTGGTACATCAACTCCTTTGCAAACATTTGAGTTGTTTTGGCGAAACCGGTTCTAAAACCACGAATAGAAGTAGTTTTGATTTTGTTCCAATCCTGTCTTCGTTTTTGATGATTTACACCGCAGCCAGGACAAACACTTGGCAATGCTTTGTGTGTTTCTATTGTGGAAATGTTTCCATTTGCATCAGGTAAAGCAATATCACGATTGGAATTGTTGGTTATTATGAAATAATATCCTTTTATCCATTGCTCAGGTCTTTCGTTTGCTTTATTGTGAGAATTGTCAATATCACCTGAAATACAGTTGAGTGATGCAGGAATCCAATTTGCTTCAAAGTCTCCTTGATCAAAACCATTTAAAGTCGGCTGTCTCCAATAATCTTGAGAAATTCCTGCTTCTGCGTCATGTGGCGTGAATGGTTGATTACCACAAGCCCAAAAGACAGCATATTCCTGATAGCTTCTTTTCTCAACTAATTTTGCAGGTGTCTTCTCGGGAATACCTTCTATATTCGGGCTGATAGGAAGCATTTCAAAAGAATTATTACCCGATTCATTTCTTGTCATTAATCGGCTGCCACCAAACAATGTTGTTCCACAATTATCACAATAGAGCAATTCTAAAACGCGGTTCCCTTTTTCTGAATTTATTCGCGTAGCAGAATAGAGCTTTCCAGCGGTTCGTTCATTATCACTGTAATTCGCATCAACATCATCAGGTTTTATAGAAGTCCAAATGCCTTCAATGTTTCTGAAAAAATAGTGAAATCTAAAACGTGGTAATTTTCTATCATCAGGAATTGTTTTTGCTATTCTTTCAAATTCTTTTTCATCTAACATTGCCCTTGTAATCAATAAACCACGCAAGGCGTTTTCTAAATCTTCCTTACCGACTGGGGTTTCAAAAATTGTTTCAGCAAAATATTTTCCGTTTGCATCATCACCTTTTGCTTGTATCGAGCAAACCGCTTTGTAATCTTGACAAGGAGAAAACAATCGTTCTTTTAGTTGAAAAATAGGATTGGTAATTACTGAAAGTAGTTTTGAAATTCCATTTTCATTTGTTGTAATATTAAAGGGCTTTGCAAGTTCAGCCGCCGCAGCTTCACAAGTTGAAATGAAATTTATGTCTGTAATATCACCTTTTACTTCAGAGAATTTTTCTGCAATTTCTTTGAATGGTTTTATTGGAAGTCTTGTTCCATCTTCAGGAAACGCGGTAATAGGGTTGTTTTTCCCTTCAATAATTTTGAATTTTTGATTAAAATGTTCTTGACTTACTCCGAAAAAATCGCACACGAAGTTTTTACTTGCTTCGTCTCCGGCTTCTAATGATGCACTGGATGCCAATATTCGTAGTTGTGGGTGATGTGAGTGCAACCCAAGACGGTTTAACACAAGCTTCAGCAAATACGCAACTTCTGTTCCTTGTGTGCCTCGATATAAATGCAGCTCGTCTATGATTAAATGAAAAATTCGATTTGGTTTTTCTGCCTCTCTTTGGTTTTCGGGCAAATCTTCACAAGCTAGCCACTGCTTTGTTTCGTCAAAGATGCCTTTGTCAATATCTCGCATTAGCATAATGCTCAACATTGAATAATTGGTAATCATAATGTCAGGCGGTGCAACTTGCATATCAAATCGGCTTCTCATTTCTGTGCCGTCTAAGCGTTGGAAAAATGATTTTAAATCCTTTGCTTTGCCACCTGTTTTCCCTGTCTGCTGAATGTACTGTTCAACCCGTGTTGAGTCAGTTTCAATTTGCTGTAATTGTTCTTTAAGTTGATTTACTTTTTTCGTATTGATTGCAAAAGTTCCGTCATCCTTAACTATCTTCAATTCTCCCGCAACAGGTGAAGTACCATTGTATCTTCCGAAATAAATAGCATTTCCGTTAATGTTTTCATTTAACCAAGCTCTTGTCTCGTCAGAATCTAATGCTTTCCGTAAACGACTCATTTGGTCTTCTACCAAAGCGTTCATTGGGTAAAGAATTAAAGCTCTCACTCCAGCTTTTCTTGTTTCATGTTGCCGTTGGCGTACAGCATTAGTCAAAGTATAATTTGAGCTATTTACAATTTCTCGTGCTGAAAGTCCTCCATTTTCTTTCCACCAAGTATTTACGCTTATCGACTTTTGAACTGGTGCTTGCCAATTTGTAAGTTCCTTTGATAGTTGTGCAAATAACGGGAGCAAAAACGATTCTGTTTTACCTGAACCAGTGCCGGAAGTGATTATGCAATTTTTTCCAAGTAATGCTTGTTTCAACATCTCTGCTTGATGCGAATGCAAAGGGAAATCCCCGACAAGTCCAGTATTTACAAGCCCTTTAAATATATTAGCTTCAGATTCATTTAAGGCATTACCCAAATCCTCGGCTGTTAAATCGTTTATTTTTTTACCACTTGAAACATAATCGGGCAAAGGTTCTATCCAAGGTTTACGATAAAGTACCCGGTCATAATTCAATAAGTCATAGCGCTCTTTTTCAACGCTTTCAAACTTTGTTCCGAACGCTGTCTTTACATAGCGAATGAAATTTTCTTTTATGGTCTCAAACGAGCCGATTGGGTCTTTCATATTATTATATTTATTGCTGTTTGATCTAATTTTGATTTGAATAAGTTTTGAGTGAAAATGCCATTCACATTTTCATAAATTCGATATTTTTTGCCATCTATTTCTTTGAAATCAGGAGCTAATCCGCTTAATAGCATAATCGCTTCCGATAACAATCTCGGCAAAGGTGTTTCAATAGGAATAGCAACTTTGTTACTTATAGCGTCAAATAAAATCACATTTTTATTATAATGTTTTAATGCTATAAATCTTCCCCAATTTAGATCAATTTTAAAACACCTATTGTCTTTCCATATTTTGTGTAGATATGTGTATTCGTTCAGTTTGTATTCAAGTAGAGAAAATGATTTATCAAAGTTTTCGGTTTCGCTTTTTTCAAATCTCAATGTTTCAGGATTAAAAACATATCTTGCCCAATTGAAATCATCTTCATCAATTTCCTGTAACGTATTTTCGTAGTCTGTAATATTTGCAGAAAAATGTTGAAGTGCTAATTGCGGGAAGTAATCGTTTGAAAATGTTATTTTCAATTCATCTGCTAGTCCCTTTATATTTCTTTCTCCATAATTTTCACTTGCTGTTCCAAATGCTTTTATAGTAACGACATCGGGCAAAAGCAATCTTGCATTTGAAGAAAATTGCTTAGTAATTTCGACTTGTAAATTGTATGTTGGCGCAATATTTATAATAGATTCAATTAGTGCAATATCTCTTGCGCCAATTAGCAAAACCTTTCTTCCTTGTGTAGCCGGGACAAAAATTAATTGAGGTGGATTAAGAACAATGCTCTTTGTTTCATAATCGTAATCAAGTATTCCGATGAAATCATAAAAAGTTAATGATGCTCTTTTTAGCTTGGTAAGATTAGCGTTTAAATCTATTGGATGTTCTGAAAGTTCTTTTGAATAAAAAAAATCAAATGCTCTAAAAAAATCTTCAGTTGTAAGCGAACCTTTCAATGAGAGAAAACTGCAAAGGTGATTACTATTATTGTTGTCAAATACTGCGGTTGAAATATTTTTGGTAGTTTCTTGGCTCGTTGAAGTGAAAATCCAACTCAAAGCACAGGAGTATCTTTTGCTTGAAGTCATTGGATTGATTATATTACTCCCTGAACAATATTGCTCTGCATCAGTTATAATTCTTCTGCCAAAAGAATCTCGTTTCGGCAATTTAGAACCGTCAATATATATTGCTGTATTTTCAGACGAAATTAGATTGTATGCAAGTTCGTTTCCTGAAAAATTTTCGTCTTCAACTCTGATATAAAAATCGGTATTTATGGCTATTGTATCAGGCAATAACCAACGGTTATTTAGTGATTGCTTTTGGTGAAGAAATATCCTCTCATTAGTTCCCTTATATTGTAAATAAACACATTCATTCCCGTCTGAATTTACAATCTCAACTTCCGGCAAAAAATCATTAATATAAGTCCTAAAATTAACTTTCAGGCCTCCAATTAGTTCGATTCGCTTTTGGGTATATAAAGTTAATGATGGTATTTCTGAATGCCCTTGTGTAGGATTACGAAACCAAAACAAACAGTAATTTTCAGGCAAACCTTCAAAATCTTCTTCTTGCTTAAAATTACCATAGCCAAAAGTTTTGCCCCATTCTTTGATTAATTCGTTTTTCCCATTTTTGCATAGCAAATACATTCGCTCTGTTTTTGAAAGCATGTCCGTTTCAATCCAAAAATCATGACTTAACTGAAATATTCCAGCACTTACGAATAGCCTCACATCCCGATCAGGAAACTTTGCAATCCATTTATTGAAATTATCTTTAAGTTCAAGACCTTCTTTGAAGCCTATAGGTAATGTTTTTGACCAACCGTTTATTTCGTATAAATTTTGATATTCTCCAAATTTCAAATCCTCGGGATAGTCGTTTGAAGAACGCATTCTATATGAGAACGTTATTTCTTCGTCATTAGTATTTATTTTGAATTGAAGGAATAAAGGCGCAATAGTGAAATTCTTTTTCTTACGTAGTGTTATTCCTTCTTCAATTTCCTCGTGTGTTTCCCCTGTCCATTTTTTATATTCACGTTGTATTGCTTGAATGATGGATTTTGATATCTCATCATCTTTTTTTAAAAAGTCTAATGTATTTTGGGGTATTAAATGGGTTCTACTGCTTTTTATCTTATCTTTTATAAAAGCGTCTTCGTAAAAAGTGCCGGGAACTAATCCAATAGATTCAAATAATTCTGGTAACGTCTTTAAAAACTTTGGAGGCAATATGCATTGTGAAAATACTTTTCCAACATAAACCCAATAAAGATTTGTAAACGGAATGGCATTAAATAATCCTAAATCTCCATTTTTTTTTACGTTTGCCCAATCAGCTAAATTCTCCCATAAACAGTTTATTTGGTTATCACGAAAGTCATTTGTTCCAATTGTTTCATTTATATGATTGGCTCTTAAGAAACCATTCAGCCTATCGTAATAATTATTTGTACTATAAGCTCCATCAAGTTCTTCTGTAAGTGGAATAACAAAGAAAACAAGATAGCTAATATAAGGCGGACGTTTTATTTCGATAGAGTTAATACTTAAGAGTCTCCGTTTTTCATAGGCATATTTTGCTTTTGCTGTGATGTTGCCATTAGAACCAGGCAACCCACGTTTTATAGCTATAATAAAGTCATTCCATATCTCATCATCTAACTCTTCTTCAAAATATATTCTTGCTAAATGGATGATATCGGTCTTTGTAGTATATAAATAAATATTCTTTCCTGCGTTAGCAGAGTTAAAAAAATACTCAGATATGATATTATTCCATTCAAGATAATTCATGTGTTTGTCCTTCTAAATAAAAGTCTTGATTATATGAAACCATTTAAACAAGGTTACCTTTTACAAAGATATATATTTTAAGATATAACATATCATTATGTTCTTATAAATTATCTATAGTATGTTTAATAATCATATTTTTGAAGTTTAATTTCCTGCCATGAATGACTGTTTCAACGCCATAAGCATTATCTTTTGAAAACATAACTTTGCGGCGTTTACGTTTTCTTACTTTCCCATTTCAAATAATTAAAGGACAAAGCGAATTATGGAACAAGTAAATGTTTTGAGAGGCATGGCAAAAGCCATAAAGTTTATGCCGATGTCAAGCGTTCTGCCTGCTGTAATAAAAATCTATTTGGCTCTGTTAAGGCACATTAATATTAGGTCATATTGAGTATAACCTAAAAAATTTAAAGTTCTCTTGTATCTCAATGTCCTATGTTTTTAATTCTAGGGGATGTTTTTGCTAAGACCTAGTCCCAATAACTACTAATCCTGCTAAGATAACTCATTCTTTTCCTCTCTCTTTCCCGTTAAAAACAGCGTTCTTTTCTTGCTTTCCCCTGTATATTTTATTATATTTGTTACGCTATTTATGGTTACCCACATACGTGGTTCACATTACCCACAACTGTGAGTAAGATGAACCACAGTTGTGGAGCACATGCGTCACAGCTGTGGGTAACGAATAGAGCTTACTTCTTGATGAAAAACCAGACCGTGTGTGAACGGAAGCAAGACTACTCTAAAAGCAATAAGACAGCGCCATTGACCTGCCAGATAATGAACATGAGACTGAAATCATTAATTTAAATAAAGAAAAATGGCTATTTTGTTTGATTGGTACGAAAATCCTCAACCTGGGGATAAGCAGGACGGAGAGACAACTTTGCATCCCCGTATACACTTTAATGGTTCTACAACTACGGCTGACTTGCGCAGGTATATTCAGTCGGCTTGTACACTGACAGAGACGGATGTTTCTGCGGTGCTCGATGCCGTGTCGCATTTTATGGGCCGGGAATTGAATGACGGCAGACAGGTGCATTTGGATGGATTGGGTTATTTTCGCCCTGTATTGGGGTGTGATGGGACGGTTACACCGGAGACAAAACGCAAAAGTACGATGGTAAAACTAAAAAATATCGACTTTCGACCCGATAAAAGGCTGTTAAGTGAGGTCGGTTTTATCAAAGTTAAACCACTGAAACAACGCTCTGTTTTACGAAAAAAGCTGACTGCAAAGGATGTGGATAAGAAGTTGGTGGACTATTTTGATGGGCATGATTTTATGAAGAGAAGTGACTTCCAATCGCTTTGTAACATGACGCGTACTACAGCTACGCGCTATATCCGCCAACTCTGTGACGCGGGAAAGCTGGAAAATGAGGGGACGATGAAGCAACCTATCTATGTGTTGAAGAAGAAATAATGATTTTAAAATCAGGACAAAACGGCGGGTGCAATTAAATTTAATTGCACCCTGCTGTTTCGCTCAATTGCACCCTTGTAACGTGCATTATATCAACTGTTTAAGCGGATTAGTGCAATTGGTGCAATTAAAATACGCAAAAAAACTCTGGGAGAGAGTGCGGATTTTATTGGTTTTTATAGTCGGTAAATCCCAATCTGTTTCTCGATGGATCTGTGAATTCTACTGCCCAACCTGTGTAAATGCGGAACGGTTCGGAAAGGAAATTGATGTTTTTGTCTTTTAGCTTTGCGTAAACCGCCTTGGTGTCTTCCACTTCAATCCATATTGCGGGTTGCGCATCGGGCATTTTGGTAATGTCCTTCAGGATGATGGCGGGTTCTTCGTTGCCTACTTTGAATGCGACCATGCCTTTTTCGGCAAACTCAAACTTCTTTTCCAGTCCTAATACTTCGGAATAGAACCGGGCACTTTCCTGATAGTCATTGGCGGGAAGAAAGTAATTATCGTAGTTCTTGATGGCTTCGGGTTCCGCTTGATCTTCGGTAATGGTCAGGATATGGCGGTTGTTGTCGATGATGGCAAATTCTTCTGCTCCGTAGAAGGTGGTATGCATCTCTTGAGCGATATACTCCGTTCCCTGAAGTTTTTTATAGAGTTCGTGCATGCCTTTTATCTTGATGTAAAAGGTCATGATGCCCAGTGCGGGGCGATCGGACAATTGGGGATATTCTTCCAACAGGTTTGCGATCTCCTGAAACATGAATGTTACTCCGCCATTGGCAACCATTGCCCATTGTAAACCTCCGTGTGGAGAGGGGACGCTCATGATAAGATTGAAACCTAGTGTCTCGGTGTAAAACCGGACGGTGTCTTCTACGTTCTTTACCCCGATATTGGGTGATAATGATTGGTACTTCATACGTTTTATGGTTTAAATAATTGCAAAGATAATGAGTTGGGACGTATACATTCTTGTAAAAATCCGACTTTATCGAGTCAGTTCCGAGGGCGCTGAATTGCTAAAGCGTTGAAAATCTTTGTTCATGTGAGCCAAGTCGTGGTAACCGCATGCAATGGATGTGGAAAACAGACTTTCTTCTTTATGTGATTTTATATATTGGCGGGTGTAGTTGAAGCGCATTACATTACTGAACGTTTTGGGAGAAAGACCTACCGCCGATTTGAATTTCCGTTCGAAATGACGCTCACACAAATAGACTTCTTCTGCAATCTGTCTGACGGATAGTTGGCCGTTATTGCGTTGAATCATGGCGACGGCGTATTCTATCTGTTTATTGGGGATGTAAAGCTTATGCAGGGTGGTCAGAAAATACCGATTGAGGTAATTGATCCGTTCCTGCATGCTGTTCATATCGGGTAATCGTTCGTAGAAGCTTTTATCGAATATGGTTTCGGATAGGGGAAGAGTTATGTTTTGATTGGTGAATTCGAAAACGGGCATCTTTGTAAATGCCGTTATTCCTGCGGGAGCAAAGCGGATACCCATCATTTGAATTCTGCCTGTCTTATACGAGACTTCCAATGCAGAGGTCATTGTGCCGACAAGTTCGGGCTGTCCCGTATTCAGCGCACCGGTACCGTCATTTCCTCCAAAGTCGAATATAATATCTACGCAACCGTCAGGTAAAACGCTGTGACTGTGCGGAGTGGTAATGACGCCATCGAAAGTCCAATAGGTTTCTATCAGATGGGAGAGGCGCATATCCGGTGGGTATTCTTGATACATATAGTGACTAAGCTAATTCCTATAAGATATTTATCCGCGTCAGGCTTCATTATTATCTTAAATGGGTTATATGCAACAAAAATACTGAAATTATTTGAGCTTTACGAGAGTTACCCTGTCGCTTTATCTCTTCTTTTCTTTTGAGATTGCGACGGATTGTTTTATTTTGCATAACCTAAAATGAATAGTGGGAGAATATACGCATGCAAAAATTACTGTCTCTGCCGCCCAACCTGGTTTCGGCATTTCATGAATTGGAGAAAGCTGCTGCTGACGAATGGTTCTGTACTTCTGACCCTGTAGGGATGAAACTTGGATCGGGTGGAGGTACCACCTGGTTGTTGGAACAATGTTTTGCGTCCACTGCCTGCAAAGAGAGTGCCGCAAATGGTAATCACGTCGGTGAGCAAGAAGTCTTAGCCGAGCAAGGTAGTGTTCTTAACAGGGGATTTAAGGAATGGCTTTCGGGCGGGAAGCGGATTTTGCTTCATGCCGGGGGACAGAGCCGGCGTTTACCTGCTTATGCTCCTTCGGGGAAGATACTGACTCCGATACCGGTATTTCGCTGGGCGAGGGGACAACGGTTGAATCAGAACTTGCTTTCGCTGCAATTGCCGCTTTATGAAAAGATAATGGAGCGTGCACCTCAAAGTCTGCGTACGCTCATTGCCAGTGGGGATGTTTATATTTTTGCCGAGAAGCCTTTGCAGGATATCCCCGATGCTGACGTGGTGTGCTACGGTCTGTGGGTTGATCCGGTGTTAGCTACGCATCACGGGGTGTTTGTGTCCGACCGTAATTCTCCGGATTCACTCGACTTTATGTTGCAAAAGCCTTCGACTACCGTGCTCGAAGATCTTTCTAAAACGCATCTGTTCCTCATGGATATTGGCATTTGGTTGCTGAGCGATCGTGCCGTGGAGCTGTTGATGAAGCGATCGTACAAGGAAGACGGGGAGGGGTTGAAGTATTATGATATGTATTCCGACTTTGGTTGCGCGTTGGGTGCTCACCCGCGTATTGAGGATGAGGAATTGAAAAGTTTGTCGGTCGCTATCCTGCCGCTTCCCGGTGGGGAGTTCTATCATTTCGGGACGAGTCGTGAGTTGCTTTCTTCTACTCTTGCTCTACAGAATAAGGTGTACGATCAGAGGCAGATTATGCATCGAAAGGTGAAGCCCAACCCGGCTATCTTTGTACAGAATGCGGAGGTGCGGGTGTCGCTGTCTTCGGATAATGATGACCTTTGGGTGGAAAACAGTTGCATAGGGCGCTTATGGAAATTGGGCTCACGCCAGATCATTACGGGAGTACCCGACAACGACTGGAGAATAAGTCTGCCGGATGGTGTCTGCGTGGATATTGTGCCTGTGGGTGAAGAAAAGTGGGCGGTGCGTCCTTACGGTTTCGATGATGTGTTCAAAGGTGCGCTTGATAGCAGAAGTACTTTATTTATGGGGCGTTCGTTCGTCGATTGGTTGGGGGAGAGAGGTCTCGGTCTTGATGCGGTTGACGGTCGAAAGGATGACTTGCAAGCGGCGAGCTTATTCCCTGTGGTCGGTGATAAGCGGGAGATGGAAGTTGTGCTTCGCTGGATGGTTTCGGAACCCGATTGCGAGGAGGGAAAAGCGGTCTGGCTGAGTGCTTCGCGACTCTCTGCCGACGAGATTTCGACAAATGCCAACTTGAAAAGAGGATATGCACAGCGGGAGGTTTTCCGGAAAGAGAACTGGCAACAGCTTGCCCGTAATTACGATAAGAGTGTGTTTTATCAGTTGGATTTAGCGGATGTGGCATCCGACTTCAACCGTTTGGGGTTGGAGAAACCGGCAATATTGCCTGCTGATGCTCCGCAGATGCAACGTATTCATAACCGGATGTTGCGTGCCCAGTGTGATAAGCTGGGTGGTGGAGACGGCGGAAGTGATGAAGCGGTGGCTTTTGAACTGTTGCGCGACGGATTGATTGACGATTTGCGCGAACGGAAAAGTGATCCTCATCTGAATGTATATGCCGATCAGATTGTTTGGGGAAGAAGTCCGGTGCGTGTTGATTTGGCGGGCGGCTGGACAGATACTCCGCCTTATTCGCTTTTTGCGGGAGGAAATGTGGTGAATGTGGCGATAGAGCTCAACGGACAGCCTCCTTTGCAAGTCTATGTCAAGCCTTGTCCCGACTATCACATAGTGCTTCGCTCCATTGATATGGGCGCCGTGGAAGTGGTCACCACTTTTGAGGAATTGCAGGATTATAAGAAAGTGGGTTCTCCTTTCTCCATTCCTAAAGCAGCACTCACTTTGGCGGGGTTTGGTTCTGCTTTTGCCGCGGTGGAAGCTCCGTCGTTGAAGAAACAATTGGAAGCTTTCGGTTCCGGCATTGAAATTACTTTATTATCGGCTATACCGGCGGGTTCGGGGTTGGGGACGAGTTCCATTCTGGCTTCTACGGTATTGGGATCGTTGAGTGATTTTTGCGGACTGATGTGGGATAAGAACCAGATTTGTCGTCGTACGCTGGCGTTGGAGCAGTTGCTCACTACCGGCGGTGGTTGGCAGGATCAGTACGGAGGCGTGCTACAAGGACTTAAATTGTTGCAGACCGATCCGGGATTCGTGCAGAACCCATTGGTGAGGTGGTTACCCGAGCATCTGTTTACCCATCCCGAATATCGCGACTGTCATTTGTTGTATTACACCGGCATCACCCGCACTGCGAAAGGTATTCTGGCGGAGATTGTCCGTTCCATGTTCCTGAACTCCTCTGCTCACCTCGGTCTACTGGAGGAGATGAAAGCCCATGCCCTGGATATGGCGGAAGCTATCCAGCGTAACGATTTTGAGGGTTATGGGCGACTGGTGGGAAAGACTTGGAAACAAAACAAAGCTTTGGATAGCGGAACAAATCCACCGGCTGTGGAAGACATTATTAATCGGATTAAGGATTACACCATCGGATATAAGTTGCCCGGTGCAGGTGGAGGCGGTTACCTCTATATGGTAGCGAAGGATGTGCAAGCAGCTTCCCGTATCAGGGAGATATTGACGCAACAACCTCCTAATCCGCGTGCACGTTTTGTCGAGATGGCGCTATCCGGTACGGGTTTTCAGATTTCACGCTCGTAGGGAGCAGAGAAAAGCTATTATTACTCGTGATGATAAGGTCCGCCGTTGAGAATAGTCATAGCGCGGTATAATTGCTCCACAAAAATGAGGCGGATCATCTGGTGTGAGAAAGTCATGCGCGACAGCGATAATTTCTCACTCGCCATCTGATAGACTTTGGGTGAGAAGCCATAAGGTCCTCCAATGACAAAGACGAGTCTTTTGTTTACCGTATTCATCTTGTGCTTCATGTAATCGGCGAACTCTACCGAACGCATCTCTTTGCCTCCTTCGTCGAGAAGTACGATCACATCACCGGGCTGAAACGACTTGCTGATTAGCTCGCCTTCTTTCTCTTTCTGTTGCTCAACAGTCAGACTCTTAGTGTTTTTCAACTCCGGAATAACTTCCATATCGAAGGAGAAATAACGGTGTGTACGCTGCACATAATCGTCGATGGCAGTGATAAAGTGTTGTTCTACTGTTCGTCCTACAACGAGCAAAGTGGTCTTCATTTTATAACGGTTCTTATTGGGGGACAAAAATAGTACTTTTTCATTGTTTTTTAGGTGAAATGCTTACCTTTGCCATCATTTATACTTGAAACTATGAGAAAACGAGTCGTATTTTTATTCACTGCTCTTTTCTTTGGAATTTCCTTTGTACTGTCGCAAGAACTGCCCGATGGTATAATCGGAGCCTTTAAAAAAGGAAATGCTCAGGAACTGAACAGGTATTTTTGTGATAAAGTCGATGTCATTATTAATGATAATCCGGTAAATATGGAGAGAGAGAAAGCTTATGAAAAAATGGCTGCTTTCTTTTCGACAAACAAAGTCAGTGGTTTCAATGTAAACCATAAGGGGAATAGAGGTGAATCGAGCTTTGTCATCGGTACGCTGATTACCTCTACCGGTAGTTACAGGGTGAATTGTTTTCTTAAAAAGGATAAGAGTAAGTATTACATACATCAAATAAGAATAGATAAAGTCAATGAATAAGGAGCAAGAATTAATAGACCGTCTGATTGATTTGGCCTTTGCCGAAGATATAGGGGATGGTGATCATACTACACTTTCGTGTATACCTGCCACGGCTATGGGAAAATCTAAACTTCTCATTAAAGAACCGGGAGTGCTCGCCGGTATGGAAGTGGCGAAAGAAATATTTCACAGATTCGACCCGACGATGAAGGTTGAGGTATATATAAATGACGGAGCCGAAGTGAAACCGGGTGATGTGGCCATGGTAGTGGAGGGGAAGGTGCAGTCGTTGCTGCAAACCGAGCGCCTGATGCTGAACGTGATGCAACGTATGAGCGGTATTGCTACGATGACCCGTAAATATGCCAAACAGATTGAAGGTACGAATACACGGGTGTTGGATACTCGCAAAACAACACCGGGAATGCGTATTCTTGAGAAAATGGCGGTGAAGATAGGCGGTGGTGTCAATCATCGTATCGGACTCTTCGACATGATTCTATTGAAAGATAATCATGTGGATTTTGCCGGTGGCATTGATAAAGCGATCACCCGCGCTAAGGAGTACTGCAAAGAAAAAGGTAAAGACTTGAAGATTGAAATTGAAGTGCGCAACTTTGATGAATTGCAACAGGTGCTCAATTTAGGTGGTGTAGACCGCATCATGTTTGATAACTTCACTCCCGAAATGACTAAAAAAGCCGTGGAAATGGTAGCCGGTCGGTATGAGACTGAATCATCAGGGGGTATAACTTTCGATACTTTGCGTGATTATGCAGAGTGTGGAGTGGATTTTATTTCGGTAGGAGCATTGACTCACTCCGTAAAGGGGCTTGATATGAGCTTTAAGGCTTGTTGATTGAGCAGTATATATTCGGGGCTGTATCAGAGTTTTTAAATAGTAATCTTGAAGGTGTGGCTTTTGACGCGACTTCATGAGTAAAACCTCTGATACAGCCCTTTTCTATTGGTAAAAAGATATATCTTTAAAACAGTGTATTCTTTTTAACTTCTTTTTAGATATTTGATTGCAGCATTCTGACAAGTGCTGCGTCTAAACAAATGAAAGGCGCGATGAGCGTCGTGTAAAAGAACAGTAACCTTGGAGAATGAATTGGATATGGTAGAAGGTTGCCGGGCTGGTAAAGACACCGCTCGAAAGGAACTTTATACCCTCTATTCCAAGCAGATGCTAGCTTTATGTTATCGATACATAGGTGATATAGATGCTGCCCACGATGTTCTACACGATGGTTTCATCAAGATTTTCACTCATTTTTCTTTTCGGGGGGAGTCCTCGTTGGGAACATGGGTAGCAAAAGTGATGGTGACGCAAGCTATTGATTACTTAAGGAAGCAAAAGCGGATTACACAGTTCGTAATTCAGGAAGATGAAGTTCCGGATGTAGTGGATGAAGATAGCGTCGCAGAGAATGGAGACAGGTTGAGCGAAGAACTGCTGATGGGCTTTGTAGCCGAGTTGCCGGATGGATGCCGGACGGTTTTCAACTTGTATGTATTTGAAGAGAAGTCGCACAAGGAAATAGCCGAGCTGCTTCACATTAAAGAACATTCCTCCACTTCACAATTGTTTCGCGCCAAATGTTTGTTAGCAAAAAGAATTAAAGAATATACGGAGAATGAAAGAAAGTGATAAAATAACCGGCCTTTTTCGTAGCCGTCTCGCTGATGGGGAGATGGATGTACGGGATGGTTTTTGGGAAGAGTTGCAAAAGGACTTATCCCAAGCCGAGAACCACTCCGGACAAAGAAAATATTTTGGTCTGACTCCTCGTCTGTTTCGTCTGAGCGCCGCAGCTTCTGTGGTACTTGTGCTAGCTGCCGCTTCCGCTGCTTTTTGGTATTTCTCTCCGAAAGAAGAGATACAGAAGGCTTTTAATCAAGTCGCAGCCCTGTCTCCTGA
This sequence comes from Bacteroidaceae bacterium HV4-6-C5C, assembly GCA_007896885.1. Classification (GTDB taxonomy): domain Bacteria; phylum Bacteroidota; class Bacteroidia; order Bacteroidales; family Bacteroidaceae; genus Bacteroides. The sequence continues at coordinate 11,614 of VOIU01000009.1, read as the reverse complement.
AGGAAGTTTGAATGGAGATATTGCTAAGGAGTCGTTTCCTTCTATTCACAAGACCGATCCGGCAAGTCCGGGTTCCGGTATCGGAATGACTGTTCCCGGAGCGGGTCGTCTTACTGCATCCACAACGTCGGATAACGATTCCATCTCGGTAAGGGTTTCCATTACCATCACACAACGCGTATACGGCGGACAGCAACACAACGGTAACGGTTTCTACGGTAATACCGCCCAGAACAACAATTATCATAATTCGAATTCACAACACACAGACACAAATTCAGATAATAACCGGTCTGCTTCTTCTGCTACGAATGAAGGAGCGTCCGCCCTCTCAAAAAATAATAAGTCAAAATGGGCTTTGAAAGCTGCTATTGGATCGTCCTTGTCAAAAGGCGATTACAAGATGCCTTTCACGGCAAGTGTTTCATTGGAGCGTAATCTTACGCAGAAGCTTTCTATCGAGGCGGGAATTGGATATAACCGCTTGCCTGGTGGGGAGCATACCTTGCAGACTTTGAGTCTTCCGGTAAAACTGAATATGTTGATGTTGAGCTCACGTAAAGTGGATCTGTATGCAATAGCAGGCGCTGCGCTTGAAAAATGTGTTGCAGGTGCTCAAGACAATGGTTTTAGTTCGGAACCGTTACAAGCTTCCATTGCCGCCGGTTTCGGAGTGAGGTATAAAATGAGTGACAGACTTGCTTTGTTTGCAGAACCATCCGTATCACATCATTTTGATACGGACTCTTCAACGAAATCCTTACGTACAGAGCGTCCAACTAATCTTAACCTGATTTGTGGCCTACGTATGACTTATTAACCTTAAACTTGAGTGGTGATGAAAACACGATCTTTATATAGAAACATTATAATTTTAGTTGCATTTGTTGGGGTATTTTCCCTCTGTTGGGTTTCGTGCAGCGAAGAAACGTTGGATTACAATCATCCTGATGTGGATTTGTTTGTAAAGCAGCTTAAAGCGGGTAAGTATTCGACTGAAGGACCTGATGGTCTCAACACCATGCCTAAATTTAGCAAAGACGATATTAGTGAATTATTGAAATATGCTGAAGATCTTTCAGCTATACCTTCTTTCCCTTTGGCTCCTGTTTCCTACTCTGCAGGTGGTAAGCTCCGGCTGGGGGAATGCATTCTTTGGACGGTTGAATCTATCCGCTTGGGACAGAACGCTTCAATGGGGTGCAAAATGGTACGTACCAATGCCGATAATTATGAAGGTATTTATTTTTTATCGGATGAGGAGGTTATTGATGCTGCCGCGCGCTACAGGCGTTGGTGGGAGAACCGCAAATATCCTAAAACCGTGTGGACAATAGATCCCTGCTATGACGAACCACTTTGTGGCAGTGGATATATGTGGTGGTAGGACTACTCTTAAACGTGATTTGATTGGAATACAGGTATTAGTCTATATATTAAATTCTATCAGCTAAAGTGAGACATTTTACTCTAACGGTCGGGCTACTTTTTGTAGTAGCCCTTCCTTTCTACGCTCAAAACTGGACTCCGGAAGACTCCTTGAAACTGGACCGGTTGCTAAAAGGTGATGGTGAATTGAAGATCAATACCAACGCTTTGAAGGAGCTGGAGATACATTCCGGATTCGGAACCCAGAGTATGTCATTGGAGAAGAAATGGCTCAACTTTGACAATACTTTACCTTCTGTTCCCGGTGTTCCGGAAAAGAAAATAGTACTTACGTTACATCCGTATACTGCAAATACGCGCTATAATTGGGATCCTGTATATCAAAAGAAAATCAAAGTCGGTAAAGACACCTGGAGGGATGAGCCGTTCTATGCCTTGTATAAAACCAACATTCCGAGTAACTGGGCGAAGAAACCTTTTGATCCGGGTATACGTAAGAGTGTGGAGGAGATTGAAGCAACGGGGCTGCGATACACTTCTTATCTGGATGGACCGACAATGATCAATGCTTGGCGACCGGCTGGTGGGGGAGGCGGTATTGGAGGTCTCGACCTGATGACTATCTTTACCAAAGACTTTTGGGACGTAAAAGGGCGTAAACGCCGTGCCCGTACGCTCGAGATACTTAAAGCTTACGGAGATTCCACTACTATTAGTCTGAGAGAGCCTTTGTCACCTGCTATAAGCAGATAATTTAGAGTTTGGTTTGCAAATCTTCCAAGTGTTGTAATCTATAGCTTTTCGGGGTGCAATTATGTTTTTCGCGGAATATCTTGAAGAAAGTCACTTTGTTGGTGAATCCTGTTTCAAATGCAATTTCATCAATGGTTTTTTGAGTGGTGAGCAGCAGATCTTCAGCAATGTGCATTCTGCATTCTCTGATTAAATCGGTCGGACTGCTCTCTCCTATCTCTTCCATTTTTCGATAAAGGCTCCGGGGACTTATTGCAAGCTTTTGCGCTATAAAACGGGGAGATAAATCGGGATTTGTCAAATTCTCATTGATAATATTTAGGATGCTTTGAAGAAAGACCTTTGACTCTTTGTGGGTTAGTTTTCCTTCTTTTTTCTCGAATGAACTGATTGGAGAATGGAAGTAGTTTTTCAGTACTTCCTTTTTCTCTAATAGCTGATTGACTGATATGCGCAGATGCTCGGGATTAAACGGCTTTGGTATATACATATCCGCTCCAATAGCCAATAAAGCCATTTGTTCGTTCATTTCGTGTTGACCTGATATGATGATAATGGGGATGTGTGCCGTAGCTTGTTTTGATTTAATGCTTTTTATGGCGGACATACCTTGCTTACCTTGAGTGGTGATGTCGTATATAATTAATGAGGGTGATATTTCATTGAGTTTTTCATCAATCTGCTCCGGTTTTTGCAATGGAATAAAGTTGAAGTCGGGATATAACAGTTCGCCTATAAACCAGATCATGTCTATCTCTTCATTAATCACCAATACAGTGGATTTGCTTTCATCGAATTTGTATTCAGGTAATTTTGTGATCTTCTGTATATTTGCCTGGGGAGTGTAAAGCGCCTCCATCTGTTTGTTTTCAGTTCTGCTTTTGCTGACTTCAATAAACGGTAGAGTAAGGGTGAAAACAATGCTTTTCTCTTTCTTACGATTTGCTACCAGATCTCCATTCAGTAACTTGGCCATATTGTATGCAATGGGTAAGCTTAAATGTCCTTTACTAAATTGATTATTCTCTTTGATCTCAAAATCATCTAATGCGGCATGATGATTGAAAAGTGCACTAAGTTCTTTCTCGTCAATATTGCCTTCGTAAGTCAGATATACGAGTAATAAATCACCTCTTCGGTCAATATTTATCTTTATTTCTTTTCCGCTTAGCGAGCTGAATGCATAGCTGATGAGATTGGTCAATATGGTATCGAAAAACTTCGAATCGGTATTCCATTCGACAACTTTGGCGGTTTCTTGTACGAGGCTGACCTGCTTTGATTGTGCAAGATCACTGAAACAATCCAGGAGATTATTACAGGTTTTGGTTATTGAAATCGATTCTATTTTGGGCTTTCTTTGACCCGTTTCTATGCGCCTGAACTCTATTAACTCTTCAATTAAGTTGTTTAATCTTTCTGCATTGGTTTGAATCATCTGCACGTGATTGGAAATAAAGCTGTTCAATCCGTTTGAAGACAGGATTCGTTTACACGGTCCGTATATAAGGGTTAGTGGGGTATAAAACTCGTGCGCGATATTGGTAAAGAACTGAAGTTTGGAATCGAATATTTTTTTCTGATGTTTGATCTCCATTTCGTTCATCATCTTTCGCTTCTTTTCTTGAACTTTCGATTTGAAATGACGTACGATTAACATTACAATCACCGACAGAGTGATGAGATAGATAAGGTAAGCCCAAACGGAAGTGTACCAGGGATTGGCTATAATTATAATATAGGAGTAGACATTACTTTCTTTATCGTAAGCACTGTTGTAATATTTTATAGATAAAGTGTATTTACCCGGTGCCATATTGGTAAATGAAATCTCGTTGTTTTGCCCATTGTTGATCCAATTGTCATTAACTCCTTGTAGTTTGTAATAAAAGGTGCGGTTACTGCCATTGAGAAAATCGGCCGAAGCAAACGAAAGCGAGAAGAAATTTTGATCATAGCTCAAGCGAATGATTTCAGAATGTTCCTTTCTTTGCATAAATTCTCCCATGTTTTGTTCTTTACCGAATATATATAGCTTGTTAAGATCTATAGGAGGCATGTAGGCTTTCTCGGTGAGTGATCGGGGTGAGATGGATGTGAAGCCGTTGATTCCTCCGAAAAAGATAGTGCCGGTGGTTTCATCTTTGAAAGATGCTCCATCACAAAACTCAACGACATCCAACCCTTCGGAAATGCCATAAGATCTGAATATATTTTTATTTGAATCAAACTTGATAAGCCCGATATTGGTAGCCAACCAAAAAGTATTATTTATGTCCTTTTGGATAGAATGTATTGTGCCGTTTGGAAAGCCGTCATCTACATTAAATAGTTTATACGATTTGTCGGGAGAGTATTTTAAAAGTCCGAAGCTTGTGCCGAACAGTAGATTGTTATGAGTGTCTTTGCTGATAGCCAGCACATTATTAAGCGCCATGTATTCCTTTCTACTAGGAGCATACGGCTCAATGCTATTGGTTTGTCTGTTGAAAAAATAGGCTCCGTACCCTTTGTTGCCAAATAATATATCTGAGTTTTCGGCAACATAAATTGTGAAGAAATAGTTTGATTCAAAATTGTCTTGATTGATGCTGTAGCGTTGTAAATTAGTCAGGGTAGGAGTGTTGTTATTCCACTTTACAGATGCTCTTAATACACCAAGACCTGCACTCGCGAACCATATTTCGGAGCCATTTACTTCACGAATGTCATGTATATATTTAAATTCAGTACCATCTACAGTCAGTGAAATTTTCTTTGTTTTATTCTCCTTATAGGAGTAATAGTTTAAACCTTCTTCCGTTCCGATCCAAAGTATATTGTGCTTACTTTGCGCAATGGAATACACGGCGTTACTCTTTAATTCACTGTTTTTTGAAGTAATCTTTTCCGATTTAAATTCACTAATCTCTTTATTCGGATTGTAGTTGTACACTTTTAAAAGTCCTTCTCCTTTTAGCCCGACCCAAAGTGTCCGTTCTTTATCCCATAGCAATGCACGGACGGGGCGACTGATTTTATTTTCGGATTTGTTGAATGTAACGGATTTGATAGGAGGTTGCTTTGAAGAATAGAGGTAGATACCTTGTCCGTCTGTACCAATCCATACAATATCTTGGAAGAGATCTTTTTCCATGCAAAATATTCCGCAGTTAATCCCCATTTCTTTTACTTCGTAGAGGTTATTCTGCCCTTTCTCTAATTTAAGTAATCCATCTAATACAAAACCGACGAAATAGCTATTATGATTCTTGACTATGGCTGATATTCTACCACGAGTGTTGATTTCTTCTTTCAGATTGATGATATACTTATTAGTGCTTTTATAGATATCATAATCATATAAGTTGTACTTATCATCAATATAATAGATTGACTTTTTGTCGTGAGAACTATATAGCAGAGTGGAATTGATATTGAAATTGCTCTTTTTATGGCTTAATATAATATTTCCTGTCTTTTGATCTTTTCGTATGGCGTAGCAATAACTGTATTGTTTTAAGATAATCCAAATGACATCGTTCTCATCGATGAAGAAGTCGACGATATCGGTAAATGGTACCCCCATCGTATTTATTTTGTTGAAAGCCCCGTTTTTATAATAATATATGCTGTTATTGTCTTTTAATACATACAAGGTTCCTGAATGGTCTTTAGCCATGAAGAAGAATTTTTGGAATTCTTTATAATGGGTAATTCTGTTATTCCGTTTATCTAAACGGTTCAGTCCATAGTAGGTTTGTATCCAATAAATATCATTCCCGGTAGATATGATCTGGTCTATTAAATTGCCTGAGATATAGTTGTCGTGTCCCGATAGTTTTAAACCTTCTATTTTTTGTCCATCATATATATTGATACCGTCACAGGTTCCTATCCACATTAATCCTTTTTCGTTTTGCGATAAGGATGTAATTGAACTGTTTGTCATATATCTTTTATCCGAAATATGCGTTAAATTGTACGCATGTAAATCGGAACAAGAAATTAAGATAATAGCTATGAGAGGTAATAATTTGTGCCTTATCATAAAGTTTTGATTTAGTATATAGACTTATTGCAAAGATAGTCAAAATATGTATTATTTGCATCAGATAAGAGTTGTGAAGGTAAAAATCCGTGCCATTATAGTCAATGTTTAGGCCTTTGGCTTATTTTGATGATGTCAGATATAGATTCTTCTTATATTCTACTTATTTTTGTTTCTAGTTAATACAATTTTAATCAATCAATACACATTTTCTCATGAAAACATCGTTTTATGCGCTTTGCCTGTTAGCTGGTTTCACCGGCTTGAGTGGACCGATAGCGGCAAAGAAAACTCCTGTGGATTATGTCAGCACACTTGTTGGAACACAGTCTAAGTTTGAACTATCAACAGGAAACACTTATCCTGCAACTGCCATGCCATGGGGTATGAACTTTTGGACCCCTCAAACCGGCAAAATGGGAGATGGATGGGTGTACACTTATAATGCAGATAAAATAAGAGGTTTCAAACAAACTCACCAGCCAAGCCCTTGGATCAATGATTATGGGCAGTTCTCGATAATGCCTGTTACGGGTAATATCGTGTTTGATGAAGATAAGCGTGCGAGCTGGTTTTCGCATAAAGCTGAAGTAGCTCTTCCATATTACTATAAAGTCTATTTAGCCGATCACGATGTGACTACAGAGCTTGCTCCGACAGAAAGAGCTGCTATGTTTCGCTTTACATTTCCCGCGAGTGATTCTTCATCTGTTGTGGTTGATGCTTTCGATCGTGGATCTTATGTAAAGGTGATTCCTTCGCAAAATAAAATTATAGGTTACACTACAAGAAATAGCGGCGGTGTCCCTGAGAATTTTAAAAATTATTTTGTGCTGATATTTGATAAACCGTTCGATTCTGTATATACTGTAACCAACGGATCGATTGATGCGAATAAGCTCGAAGCTAAAGAAAACCATACCGGGGTTATTGTAAAATTCAAAACTCGCAGGGGGGAACAGGTGAACGTACGTACTGCTTCTTCTTTTATTAGTTTCGATCAAGCGGAGTTGAACTTGAAAGAATTGGGTAAAGATAATATGGAGCAAGTTATTGAAAAAGGACGCAAGAAGTGGAATGACGTATTGGGGCGTATTGAAGTCAGCGATGACAATATTGATAATTTGCGTACTTTTTATTCATGCCTGTATCGTTCTGTGCTCTTTCCAAGAAGTTTTTATGAGTATAATGCTAAGGGTGAAGCTGTACATTACAGTCCTTACAATGGCGAAGTTCTTCCGGGGTATATGTTTACTGATACCGGGTTTTGGGATACTTTCCGTTGCTTATTTCCATTTTTGAATCTGATGTATCCTTCAATGAACGAGAAAATGCAGGAAGGCTTGGTGAATGCATATAAAGAGAGTGGGTTCCTTCCCGAATGGGCTAGCCCCGGTCACCGGAATTGTATGGTGGGTAATAATTCGGCTTCCATTGTAACCGACGCTTATGTAAAAGGTCTGAAAGGATATGATATTGAGACGTTGTGGAAAGCTTTGGTACATGCCACAACTGCTTATTTACCTAAGACCTCATCAGGAAGAGTTGCTTATGAAGAATATAACAAAATGGGTTATGTACCTAATAATATAGGTATAGGACAAAATGTTGCCCGTACTTTGGAGTATGCATACGACGATTGGACAATATATACGCTCGGAAAAAAACTGAATAAACCGGAAAAAGAAATAGCGATTTTTAAGGAAAGAGCATTGAATTATAAGAATGTTTATAACCCTCTTCGTAAATTGATGGTTGGTAAAGATAATAAAGGTGGGTTTAATCCTGACTTTGATGCAGCCGACTGGGGGCGTGACTTTTGTGAAGGAAATAGTTGGCATTGGAGCTTCTGCGTATTCCATGATCCGCAAGGACTGATAAATCTGATGGGTGGAAAGAGTAACTTTAATGCAATGATGGATTCTGTATTTATTATTCCGGGAAAAGAGGGAATGAAGAGTAGAGGTATGATTCATGAAATGCGTGAGATGCAAGTGATGAACATGGGACAATATGCGCATGGTAACCAACCTATCCAGCACATGGTCTACTTATATAACTATTCAAATGAGCCATGGAAAACTCAATATTGGGTTCGCGAGATCATGAAGAAACTTTATAATGCTGCTCCCGATGGCTATTGTGGCGATGAGGATAATGGTCAGACCTCTGCCTGGTATGTTTTCTCAGCTTTGGGCTTTTATACAGTATGTCCGGGTACAGACCAGTACGTATTGGGAACTCCTTTGTTTAAATCGGTGAAGCTGCATTTAGATAATGGCAAGACTGTTTCAATATCTGCTGATAATAATAGCGAGGATAATAAGTATGTGAAGAGCATGTCTATAAACGGTAAGGCTTATCAACGTAATTATATAACTCATCAACAATTGATGAATGGAGCTCAAATATCCTATCAGATGGATCAGGTACCAAATAGAAACAGAGGCATCTCTAATGTGGATGTTCCGTATTCTCTTTCAAATGAAAAGTAATGGATTATCGTTTAGGATTAAAATATAAATGAAATGAAAATTAGAAATTTACTTTTTTGTCTTTGGGCATTTCTGGTGTTGGCCGGCTGTGGGAGTTATACTCCCACAACATTTGTTGCTGCAACATACAATCTGAGAAATGCCAATGGGGGAGACTCTTTGGCTGGAAACGGCTGGGGATATCGTTATCCTGTAATTGCCAAAATGGTCCAATTCCATGATTTTGATATCTTTGGAACTCAGGAGTGTTTTTTACATCAGCTTAAGGATTTAAAAAATGCTTTGCCCAAATATGATTATATTGGCGTAGGGCGTGATGATGGAAAGGATAAAGGAGAACATTCCGCAATATTCTATCGTACCGACAAATTTGAAGTTATTGAAAAAGGTGATTTTTGGTTATCAGAAACCCCGAATGTTCCTAGTAAGGGCTGGGATGCTGTATTGCCCCGTATTTGTACTTGGGGGCATTTCAAGGTGAAAGCTACCGGTTTTGAGTTTTTGTTTTTCAATTTACACATGGATCATATCGGAAAGAAAGCTCGCGTTGAGAGCGCATTCCTTGTACAAAAGAAGATGAAGGAGTTGGGTGAGAACCTTCCTGCTATTCTTACCGGCGATTTTAATGTAGATCAGACGCATGAGTCTTATACTGCATTGGTTGCTCAGGGAAACCTTCGTGATTCTTATGAGATTTCTGACTTTAGATATGCCACAAACGGAACATTTAATGGTTTTGAAACGGATAGTTACACAGATAGCCGTATTGATCATGTTTTCGTTTCTCCGGGATTTCATGTCGTAAAATATGGCGTTTTAACCGATTCGTATCGTGAACTTAAAAAGGATGCGAAGAAAGCGGATGTAAAAGACTATCCTTCTGAAATATCAGTGAAGAGCTATGAGGCACGGGTTCCTTCTGATCATTTTCCTGTAAAAGTTTTATTGGAGTTCGATAAGAATAATAAAAAATAAACGCAATGGGAAATTGTAAAAAGAAGCACTTGCTCTTCGGAATTGCGCTATTCCTAGCTTGTACGATGAATGGTCAACAAACGTCTAACAATAAAAGGGAGTTTCCGGATTGGGCATTAGGAGGATTCGTTCGTCCTCAAAATGCAAATCCTATTATCTCTCCCGATAGTAGCACGTTTTATTGCCCTTTGTCGAAAAAATATATAGCATGGGAATCTAATGATACTTTCAACCCGGCTGCTACAGTTTATAAAGGGAAAATTGTAGTGCTTTATAGAGCAGAAGATAAGTCAGGTGTTGGTATCGGTCATCGGACTTCACGTTTGGGATATGCTTCTTCGAGTGACGGCATTAGCTTTAAACGGGAGAAAACTCCGGTTTTTTATCCGGATAATGATTCTCAATCAGAAAGGGAATGGCCTGGTGGGTGTGAAGATCCCCGTGTGGCTGTTACTAATGATGGACTTTTTGTGATGGCATATACCCAGTGGAATAGAAAGATCTTTAGATTGGCTATTGCTACATCCCGTGATTTGAAACATTGGACTAAGCACGGTCCTGCATTCTCAAAAGCTTATAATGGTAAATTCTATAATCTAGGATGCAAATCGGGATCTATCGTGACCGAAGTAGTGAACAATAGGCAGGTTATAAAGAAGATTAACGGCAAGTATTTCATGTATTGGGGTGAAAACCACGTTTACGCAGCTACTTCGGATAATTTGATCGATTGGACTCCTCTCGTAAATCAAGATGGTTCACTGAAAGTGTTGTTTTCTCCTCGCGATGGTTATTTTGATAGCCAATTGACAGAATGTGGTCCTCCTGCAATATATACAAAGAAGGGTATTTTACTGCTTTATAATGGGAAAAATAGAGCCGATGATAAGGGTGATAAACGCTTTACACCAAATGTATATGCTGCCGGTCAGGCACTCTTTGACGCAAAAGAGCCTACGCGTTTAATAACTCGTCTGAATGAGCCATTTCTTCGTCCAATGGACGGATTTGAGAAAAGTGGGCAATATCCTGCAGGTACGGTATTTATTGAAGGACTAATCTATTATAAGAATAAGTGGCATTTGTACTATGGATGTGCTGACTCAAGAGTAGGTACCGCTATTTTTGATCCGGCAATTCCCACAGAACCGGATCCTCTGCCATAACTAAAATGAATGTACATTTATAACAGCTTCTTTTTAAGGAAATAATCATTTTATAGTACATTCGATTTCAAGGCTGCCTCATAGTGATTTTGAGGCAGCCTTATTTGTCTGTTAATGTTTCGTCTAAACTTTATTCTTTTCATTACCCTTAGTTCACCATTATTTAATGGTGTTATTCCGAAATTCAATATTTATCTCTGCTGACTTTATCTTCTTTCCTTGTCTGTTCTTGTCGGATAATTGGCTTTCTAATCTAGGTACCAACATCCTTTAATTAAATTATATAATATTATTGAAATTAATAGGCTTGTTAATAGGTATATAAACTTAAAAATGGGTAAATACCAATATCTGTTATTGTACTTAAAAATACATTTAAATCGTCTTTGTTTTTTGTAATATAATTATTATTAGGGTTTTAAATTTGTGAATTCGATCAATAATGTGCTTAATTTTATTTTTTTAAAAGTATACTATTTTGGCATTTTTATTAACAATATAATATTAAAAAATATCTTTATTTGTTAACTATTGCTTTTGGAATAATGGTTGTTTTATTTTTTAAGATAGAATAAATTAAAGTTTTTGCTATGAGATTTGATAAATTAATCTGAATGGCGGGTTTTCAATAATAGATATTCGTGGTGTTTGTGATTTGGAGGTCTATTTAGATGTTTTTAGGTGTTTGCTTTACTATTGAAATGATGCGCATTATATATATTATAGATTTTTTTATTAACTAATGAATTTATTATTATGAAAAAAAAGGAAAGGCTAAAGATCAGATTAAAGAGATGGAGGTTCGC
>VOIU01000058.1 GCA_007896885.1 Bacteroidaceae bacterium HV4-6-C5C | reverse complement strand
ACTAGTATGGCCCGGGGGATCCGTTAGCTATCGTTCGCGAGAAAGTTAGTAGACACACAGGACCCAGGCGTGCAAGTCAATTTCAGCTGACTACACCGATTCTGGTTAAAAGAGCCTATGGCCACCCTTATTTTAGAGAAAAAAAACCACACCTCTAATGTGTTGGGCACTAGAAAAAGCTAACTACCTAGTCCGTTTCTGGACGACTTCATTGGGAATAACATACCCCCCACTGTGATTAAGACTGGCACTGTCCTAATGCTTTCTTCAATAGGTTTGGCTCATGTGTGATTCCCTCTGGCAAACTTATAGAGGACAAGCAGAATAAACCAATTCAAGGTCGTTGTAGCTGAAGGCCTGGCCTGCCTGACAGTTAATTATGAGCATGTCTTGCCCTTCATGGTGGATATTCACAGCTGAAAGTGGTATTGGCATTTTTTTCTGAGGACACAACGAGGAAATCTGATAAATACGGCCACCTGAAGTCTAGCTCGGAGTTAACAATTTACCACGTTTAGAGCGGCCGCGATATCCTGCAGATGCATCCAGTACTAGTATGGCCCGGGGGATC
>VOIU01000057.1 GCA_007896885.1 Bacteroidaceae bacterium HV4-6-C5C | reverse complement strand
CGGAGCAAACACGGACAAGATACAGACATGGTATGGACATGGCATGGATCAAACAATAGCCGAAAACAAAAAAAACAATCCAAACAAAAACTAGAGAAGACAAAAAAGCACTCAAAGGAAGCCATCCACACACAAAGAAAAAACAAAAAAATAATGAAAAGCATATTTAGACCGAGTACAACATGAAAAATAAATCACTAAAAAATTTCAGCATACTCAAGAAAACAATAACACCGAGAAATAAAATCCACCCAGAGAAAGGAGAAAAGAAAAGTAACAGAAAAACAGAAACTGAAGGCAACATCAAACCAAAGAAATCATAAAATAAAAAAGGGAAAAATAACAAACAAAAAATAAGAAAACAAGAAAAGCCAAAAAAACATCGAGAAAATAAAAAAAATAAGGCACCGTCCATAATATTCTTATGACATAAACAAATGTTGGGACTATCCCATATTTTGTGTAAACGTTAAGACTTACAGGTAATCGGATTAGGGTTTATACCTTAATTCGATTTTCAAATATAGTCAAAAACTGATTAAATATCATTCCCCAGTTCCAAATTGGTTGATACCATTTCTTTTCAAT
>VOIU01000008.1 GCA_007896885.1 Bacteroidaceae bacterium HV4-6-C5C | reverse complement strand
TTATCATGATCATATTCTTCAGAAAGAGTATTTTTCTCCTCAAAATAGATTTCAACCTTATCCGAAAGCTCATTGAAGCCAACCATCTCGAAGTAATCAAACATGCCATCAGGAAAGATAAAACGAAGGAAGTTATCGTAATTCATATATTCTTTTTAATGCAAAGATAGAACTTTAACATCAATACCCCTCAGGATTTCAGTATGATCCGAAATTCTGAGGGCTTACGATTTTAAGCATAAATTTTCGATAATCTGAATAAGAAGAAGGACACATCCCTGACTCCTCTGAGTAGTGCTCTGAATTGCTTAATTTTTGCATTAAAAGATTCGCTGGCCGCATTCGTTGCACGATTCTTGAAGAAGGCTACGATTCTCAGGTAATGTGTTTGTATGGTTCTTCCCACTGTGCCAAAGGATAGAAATCCTGATTTGTCCACCTCCTCGTACCAACGAGCCAGTTTGGTCAATGCCACATCAGCATGTATGGAGTGATGATAAATAAGTCCTAAGCGCATACTTAAATAATATGCCTTTTGATATCCGAGTATTCTCTAAACAAAATAACCGCACGTTTGCTTTGAGAACTACTCCATGTTGTTTTTGAGCGGGATAATAATTCTTTCGTTATTGAAAGATCCACCTAAAACCTTGTTTATTGATAAAATAAAGCTATTCGTCTATTATACTTCTTTAATCCCGCTGTTAGCTATACTTTTATCTGACATTAATTTATGGCCGGTACTCAACTCGCGATGAATAAAGGGTACGGCCTTTAAAATAGAGGTTCGGGAGGCTTCACTTGTGATAAGTGAAGCCTCCTAATTTAACGACAACACACCGAAATTATATTGAATATTCTTTTAAGAATTATTGGGTGCCTATGATCACATCGTTCTATAGAACAGAGCAACGTAACAGATAAAATTAGACAAGAGATTCTACCATGACAATTTTTCACTCATATAACGACCATTCAACATATAATCTTCTACACATAAAGATACTATTTTTCTCCTTTTTATCACAGCTCTACCTGCCCCCTTTCGTAAATCAGTTCTTATAAAAATAGTACAATTTATCAAATTTTCGAATAATGTTCACTAACAGTTATCATTACATTTAAACCTTTCATCTACAATATCGTCTATTATAATGTTAACCGGTCCCGTCTTGCTCGTGAGAGTAGGTTGGGACTAATTTTAAATTCCTAATACTTATCTTAGTTATACAGAACCAACGATGCGAACCTCAACTCAATATTCTCCCATACCCAGCAAAAGGCAAGCGAGTTTTTCGGCATCAGAAACACCCATTCTATAATAACATTATATGAATTTAACATCTATAAATGTATAAATATCACTCTTTTTTATCTTTAAAAATGCACTAGAATTTTTAGTTATATAATGGGAAAAACCACAAAAAAGTGATGATAAATGTTACTCCGATAAAACGCTTCCATGTAGGAAACCACGGCATCATTGAGGAACATTCCGTTGTAAACAATGGAGTTGGAGATATTCTTGTAAGAGACAATTCTCTCATCGGATTACGCAACACAATTATCGAGCCAATAACCATAGGTAATAATGCCATAATAGCGCAGAATGTGGCTTTCTCGGGACTCAATCGTAATTATGAAAACATAAATTGTTCCATACAAAAAAAAGACGTTTCTACCGCTCCCACTAAAATAAAAGACGAATGTTGGATTGGAACAAAAGCAGTCATTACAACAGGATTAACAGTCGGAAAGCACTCTATAATAGCAGCTGAAAGCGTTGTCACAAAAGATATTCCCAATTACTGTATTGCAGCAGGAAACCCTGCTTCCATAATAAAAAAACAGAATGGTAACACTAAAAGATGGGAAAAAATCTAGAATTAACCCTCTTAGATTTTAATACACCACAAATACCCATATAATCATACATGTATTTTATTGTGCAACTCATATCTCCAGAAATTTGTCAGCAACAAAACCATTCTTTATTGACAAATAACATGTATATATTATTGCTTTTAAAATAAGCATTACTTACCTTTGTACACAACGACAAATCGTCTCGGCAATACAAAAAAAACAATAAACAATACAACTCTCTAAATCTGAACAAAAAGATGAGCAAAACTCTATCAAATAATAATAGAGAAAGTATTATACTAATTAATAATAAGTTAAGTTATGAAAAAGATTTTATTTTTATTACTAGCATGCGCAGCATTATCATCATGCTGCACACTATTCAGTAGTTCCAAACAGGATATAACATTTACCGGAATGAATGGAACTAAAATTTATGAGGCTTCAACGAAACAGAAAATAGCAGAAATAAAACAAGATAATGCAGTTACAGTACAAATCAAAAAGAGAAGAGAAGATAGACAATTTTTAGCAAAAAAGGATGGCTACAAAGCAACCCCTCTTGTATTAGAATCCACATTCAATAATGCATGTTTGTGGAATATTCTCTTTTGGCCAGGCTTCCTCATCGATTTTGGTACTGAAAAGATGAATAAGTGGGATAATACTATCGTAAATATTGAAATGGAAAAAGAAGGTATAGCAGGTGCTAACTAATGCTTTTCATGCTAAAAATGTGAATTAGTCTATAATTTAAAAATGTTATGTAACATTCAAGAAACAGACTCTAGAGGACTCTTTAGCTTTATAAACCTATTTAGCTTACAAAATTTAGAATAATCTTATTGCCCTTACTATTACTATTGATCTAAAAACGATCTAAGGGCAATAAAGATTATTTTTTCAGAACAACGGTAGCTAGATGTCATCGATTTATCATATGCTTTTCATAAAAAGAGACTAATTTTTAATTAGTCATCAATAATAAAAAAACATAATCAAGAATTAGAGATCGACTCCAACGCTTCCTTTATCCGATACAACCGATTAATCGCTGGAGTAAAGGTTGGATTAGGATAATGAATTTCAATATCATTTATGCTAGCCTGAACACATTTAGGAAGATCAAATATATCCTCACTTATGCCTAGTTTCAATGTTTTGGGAAGTTGCATGCTTTTTGCCCAACTGAGAAGAGCTTTTACACTCTCTTCACTATAATCGTAGCTCATCGTGTTTTTGCGTGCAAAGGTAATAAGAGTTAGAAAAAAAGAACTAAAACTTAAGAACAAATGACAGCAAAAATGCAACAATATAAAAGTATGAAGGCCTATATTCAAATCGAAGGAAGTGACATTTTCTAGAATTTTGGACATTATATAGTGTTTTTTGAAAAAGAGATAGAAAAGAACGAAGATTAAATATAATTCATTATACAAGCATATTATTTATAAAAAGAAAAAAGGTCACTCATCACGAGCAACCTATTTTTATCTGTTAACCTTAATAAGAATCATCTATGAAAATTGATACAAATATACTGATATATAATATATTACCAAATTAATAGAACTTTGTATGCTGATTTATAACAAGGTTTATAAGTAATATCATTCCATTAACTAATTAACTAAATTAAATTATTAGTTAACTAAAATATATAGCGAAATTATAAATAATCATCATCATTTTATCAGCAACATAAAACATTATCAGGTTGTAATACAAAGCTTATAAAATTAGCATATGAAATGTTTTAAAAAACGGATTAAAAGCTCCAGCTATGAAAAACACCATTTATACAAATTTGATAAGGGGCCAAATCAACATTGATCTTAGACAGCTTGATTTTTGCAGTATTACTTATTTAAAACAGATAAGACTTCATAAAGCACTATTTTCAAAATTTTCCATGACATCCCAAAAAGCCATCAATTTCAAAATCTAAAGAACCAAGTAACTTATCCAATAAAGGAGTATAAATATTAGCTTTAAGAGTCAATAATATGATACTATAGCTACAAGGTATAAGAATGAAGACTTCAAAACACTATGGATAAAGTGAAAAGAAGAGTTTAGTTCATCCAAAACAAAATTCATAATATTTTTCGCGACTGGAAAGCATGATTATGCCATTCACTCTTTTTATACAGATTTGGTCCTCTCTAGCCAACCATCCTACTGCCAAAGCAACACTTTCTTCACTCAAACCGAGTTCAGTAGATAAATGTGGTATAGTTATTTCATCAACATCCGAATTTAAATAACGCCAAACCTTTCCTGCATTTTCTCCTATCTTCTGTTTTTCCATAATAGTACGATTTAAAAAGACATGAGATTATAAAGATAGAAAAAGGATTATAATCTTGATATAAGAAAAACAATATTGAATCTGAAAAGTTTTGTAGAGTAAGTGGTTATATTAAAGGCACAATTTTTTTCCAAAAAAAAAGTTGTGTCAAAAGAATACGATTGCTCGGCACTCTTTTGACACAACTTACTTTTGCTGTATTCATATTCCTTCTTTCTCTTCTCTGACTGTGATCAGCAGAGAATCAATTCTCATCTTTCACTTTCCGATTATAAATTAACCCAAATAAGTTGAAAGTTGAGATGGAGAGATGTTTTTGGCAACAATTACACCATTTTCATCTATTAAATAGTTAGTAAATCCTCTATCCAATTGATATTTTCTAAATAGATTCGAAGACTCGCCTTTAGTTTCTACAAAACATGTGGGCGTAACTATTTGATCTTTACGAATGGTCTCTTGAAAAATAGAATTATACTCATCAAATGAGACAGAAACCATTAACACATTTCCGGGCATGGATTTCTCACGAAGCGCATTATTCAAACTTACGTTTTGCATCCGGGATTGCGCGTCATAACTTGCCCAAAAGCTTAGCAACACATATTTACCTTTTAAAGACGAAAGTTTTTCGTCCGGTTGCTTCGCTGACATAGATTCGATCTTAAAATCAGGGGCTATGTCTCCCACATTCAAACCTCCGGTTGGTTTGTCTTTTTCTACGAAAGATGTCAAGGAACTAAGTAGTAATACAACAAAAAGCCATCTTACATTCTTCATGTAGTTAGGTTTTAGTTAATACTATTTGTTTATCAACAAGTTACGGATACCTATAATACCATAAATGCAACTTATAAAAACAAATTATTATTTAAAATAAAGAACACGACTGCTCTTTATCCGAGGCAAATATACAACATAATTATTGATAATCAAGTACATGGGTGTTTTTTTGTGTTTTTGAAGCAAATGTTAATACCTTATTTCAATAAGCTAACTCACTATAAATTAAGTGTTAAAATGATTATTTTTTGAATTAATCAGGCAGTATATTTTAAAAATTATTGCTCATAAATTAAAGAAAAGCAAAAACTGAACCGAGTTCTTTTGTGGTTTGCTACCAAAAAAGTGTATTTTTGCAGCGTTTTATTTTATCACATAAAGGTTTATTTATGTCCAATTTAGATACAGAACTTTTTTTAATCCGTATTACCGGCGAAGACAGACCGGGACTAACCGCCTCCATTACAGAGATTTTAGCAAAATATGACGCTACAATATTAGATATCGGTCAAGCCGATATACACAATACACTATCACTAGGTATTTTATGCAAGACCGAAGAGCAATTCTCCGGCTTTATTATGAAAGAGCTTTTGTTTAAAGCATCTTCGCTGGGAGTAACCATTCGCTTCTACCCCATTTCAGCAAAAGAGTATGATAATTGGGTTGGCTTACAAGGTAAAAACAGGTACATACTTACATTGTTGGGAAGAAAATTATCCGCAAAACAGATTTCTGCTGCTACGCGAATTCTGGCTGAGCAAGGAATGAATATTGATGGCATCAAGCGATTGACAGGGCGTATTCCTCTTAATGAATGCAATGCCCGCACCAGAGCCTGTATTGAGTTTTCTGTACGAGGAACTCCAAACGACAGAATTGCAATGCAGGAACAGCTGATGGGATTGGCTACTGAACTGGAAATGGACTTTTCTTTTCAACTCGACAATATGTACCGCCGCATGCGTCGTCTGATTTGTTTTGATATGGACTCCACTCTGATTGAGACAGAAGTTATTGATGAACTGGCAATCCGTGCAGGAGTTGGTGATCAAGTGAAGGAGATCACCGAAAGAGCCATGCGAGGCGAAATAGACTTTACCGAAAGTTTCCGTGAAAGAGTTGCTTTATTAAAAGGGCTGGATGAGTCTGTAATGCAAGATATTGCAGAAAAATTACCTATTACGGAAGGCGTAGAGCGCCTAATGTATGTGTTGAAGAAATACGGTTATAAAATTGCCATCCTGTCGGGAGGATTTACTTACTTTGGTCAACATTTGCAAAAGAAATTTGGTATTGATTATGTATATGCCAACGAACTGGAAATAATAGACGGAAAACTCACCGGACGATATCTTGGTGAAGTTGTCGACGGTAAAAGAAAAGCCGAATTGCTTCGCCTTATAGCTCAGGTGGAAAAGGTAGATATAGCCCAAACAATAGCAGTTGGCGATGGTGCCAACGATCTTCCCATGTTGGGAGTTGCAGGTTTGGGAATAGCTTTTCATGCTAAGCCTAAAGTTGTAGCCAATGCAAAACAATCCATTAATACCATCGGATTGGACGGAGTACTTTACTTCCTTGGCTTCAAAGATTCTTATATAGATTTCCCTCAGTAGGATTTCCGATTTATTTGATTAACTTTGCGGGTAAATTAGAAGAAACATGAAGTTTTCTGAATTAAGTTTAAACACCGGCGTACTTGAAGCGCTGGATGCCATGCGCTTTGAAGAGTGCACCCCTATACAGGAAAAAACTATCCCACTTATACTTGAAGGTAAAGATTTGATAGCAGTTGCACAAACCGGCACAGGTAAAACAGCTGCTTATTTATTGCCAGTACTCAATCGACTATCGGAAAGTAATCATCCGGAGGATGCCATAAACTGCATTGTAATGGCTCCTACCCGTGAACTGGCCCAGCAAATAGATCAACAAATGGAAGGCTTTTCATACTTTATGCCGGTATCCAGCGTTGCTGTGTACGGAGGGAGCGATGGAATCTTATTTGAACAGCAAAAGAAAGGTCTCACCTTGGGAGCTGATGTTGTAATTGCAACGCCGGGGCGTCTGATTGCCCACTTAAACTTAGGCTACGTTGATTTGTCAAAGGTATCCTATTTTATTCTGGATGAAGCGGACCGCATGCTTGACATGGGATTTTCCGACGACATTATGCAAATTGTGAAAATGTTGCCTAAAGAACGACAGACGATCATGTTTTCGGCCACCATGCCAGCCAAAATACAACAATTGGCAAAAACGATCCTAAACAATCCTTCCGAAATCAAAATTGCCGTGTCCAAGCCTGCAGATAAGATTATCCAAGCAGCATATATCTGCTATGAAAATCAAAAGCTTGGCATCATCAAGAATCTGTTTGAAGAAAAAACGTCTGACCGGGTAATCATATTTGCCTCTTCCAAAATAAAGGTGAAAGAAGTGACAAAGGCTCTGAAATTAATGAAGCTAAATGTCGGTGAAATGCATTCGGATCTTGAGCAGACGCAACGTGAGTCCATTATGCGTGAGTTTAAATCGGCCCGAATCAATGTACTTGTTGCCACGGATATTGTGTCCAGAGGTATTGATATTGATGATATCCGGCTTGTCATTAACTATGATGTACCTCATGATTCTGAAGATTACGTCCACCGTATAGGACGTACGGCGCGTGCCAACAATGATGGTGTCGCCATTACTTTCATTGGAGAAGCCGAGCAAAGGAAATTTAAAAGTATAGAAAAATTTCTGGGAAAAGACATCTACAAAATACCGGTACCACAAGAATTGGGAGGAGCACCCGAATACAATTTAGCAGCCAAGTCGGCAAACTCGGGGCGGAACTTCCACAAAAAAGACAAAAAGAACTATAAAGAAAACAACTGGAAGAAGAGAGACAAAAAATAAGCGGGCTCAGAATTTATCTTTCCAGCTTCTTCATTATTAATTTGTTATCGGAGCCGATTGTTAAATTGACTATTCCCGAGATATAAGTTTCGGGAATATTTAGTATAGCTTGATAGTGATATCCTTTATTATTAACTCCCATGAATTTCATATCGGCCAATACTGCTTGATCGAGAAAGTCCGAAGAAAATAAATCTGCAAACATTTGTTTCTTGATATCTTTTCCATACAAAAGTTTTTTACCCTCGTATACACAAATGTGTATGATATTATCATAATAAACATTGTCCACACTCATTCCTTCTTCTGAATAAGTCGTTTTAGTCACCCTCATTTTAGATGGATTGATATATACATATCCACGATAGCGAATGTTTTTATACATCACGATACTATCTTTTTTTACCACCTCGGTTATTGTGGGAATAACTTCAATCTGATTTGCAAAAGCAAGGCTATCTTCAGGGTTCTCGGAGCGATGCAATTTTACAACTTCCTCAGTCATAGAGTGAAACCAGAAGCTATAATGATTATGCTTGTCTATTTTATATGCTATTGGAGTATTTCCATTGATATAAATTGTATCACGGATTATCTTGAAAGATACCGGTGCGTTTTGCGGATCGGCGTAATAAATAGTATCACCTTTGATACGCATTAGTGGAATTTCAGTATCGTCATCCACCCATATCCCTTGCAACATATTTTTTGCAGCAAGATCTTCCTTTGCGGTAGACTTCGAATCATTTGTCTTACCACACGATACCAGCATTAAGCTAAGTACAATAAAGATCGTACTCCATCTATTCATACATCTCCCTTTCTTCTTATTTACCGATACAATGATACGAAAATCCTTGCTCTTCCATCTCTTTTTTGTCATAAATATTTCGGCCATCCAAAATATTAGGTGTCCGCATCGCTTTTTTTATGACTGCCCATGATGGTAAACGGAATTCCTTCCACTCTGTCACGAGCATTAAAGCGTCAGCGTCCAAAACGGCATCATACATATCCGCTGCGTAATATATTACATTACCAATACGTCTGCGGCACTCTCCCATTGCAGCAGGATCATATGCCCGTACAGTGCATCCGGCTTTTAAAAGCCTGTCAATCAAAATTAATGCAGGTGCTTCGCGCATATCATCTGTCTCGGGTTTAAACGATAACCCCCATAGAGTTATGGTCTTTCCTTGCAGATTTCCATCGAACTGATGTTGTAACTTCTCAAATAACAGTTCTTTTTGGTTCTCGTTCACTTCTTCAACAGCTTCGAGAACTTTCATCCGATAGCCATTCTGTTGAGCCGTCTTTATAAGTGCTTTTACATCTTTGGGGAAGCATGATCCACCATATCCTATTCCGGGATAAAGGAATTTCCGACCTATACGCGTATCGGAACCTATTCCGTAGCGAACCATATTCACATCAGCACCAACAAGTTCGCATAAGTTTGCGATATCATTCATAAAGCTGATACGGGTTGCCAACATTGAGTTGGCCGCATATTTTGTCATTTCAGCCGAAGGAATATCCATAAAGATAACCCTGAAATTATTCAGCAAAAACGGCTTATAGAGTTTGCTCATCAATTTTTCAGCACGCTCCGACTCTACTCCCACCACAACGCGGTCTGGGCTCATAAAATCATTGATAGCATTGCCTTCTTTAAGAAATTCGGGGTTTGAAGCAACGTCAAATTCAATTTTTGCTCCACGTTTATCAAGTTCTTCCTGTATTGCAGCCCGGATTTTTTTAGCTGTTCCTACGGGTACGGTACTCTTAGTCACCACGAGTATATACTTCTCCATGTTCCGCCCAATAGTCCGTGCTACTTCAAGCACATAGCTTAAATCAGCACTGCCGTCTTCATCAGGAGGTGTACCTACCGCACTAAATACAGCATCCACCTCATTCAGACAACTTTCCAAGGAGGTAGTAAAAGAGAGTCGACCTGCTTTAGCATTACGAACTACCATCTCTTCAAGGCCACTTTCATAAATCGGAATAACCCACTTATTTAGGGATTCTATTTTCTGGGAGTTTGTATCTACACAAACAACTTCGACACCTATTTCAGCAAAACAAGTTCCGGTTACCAAACCGACATACCCTGTACCGACAATTGCTATCTTCATATTTTATTCAAATAGTTCTGCATCTCTAAAAGAAACGGCTTTTCCGTCCTTATCGGACAGAATCATCTGTTCCTGGGCAATAGGCCAATCTATCCCAATGGTTTCATCATTATATCGAATAGACGCTTCAGATTGGGGAGCATAGGCATTATCGACTTTGTATGTAAAGGTTGCCTCTTCACTCAACACCAAAAAGCCGTGGGCAAAGCCTCTTGGAATAAAAAACTGGCGTTTATTTTCATCGCTCAGTTCCACACTGACATATTTGCCGAAAGTGGGTGATGATTTTCGCAAATCAACCGCCACATCAAGCACTTTACCTTTTATTACACGCACCAGTTTTGCCTGACTGTATTCCCCCTTTTGATAATGAAGCCCTCTTAATACACCAAATGAAGACTGTGATTCATTATCTTGAACAAAATGAACATCACCGACATTGGCTTTGAACTCAGCTTCTTTAAACGCTTCCATAAAATAGCCGCGTTGATCGGAAAATACTCTTGGCTCAATAAGCCAAACACCGTTTATTTCTGTTTGTATGTAATTCATATTCTGTATTTTATGATATGATGTATATTGCTTTTATTACCTTGCAGAATACAAAATAAGCAATATAAAACGGTGCAAAAATAGAAAAAATATCGATATGCCAACCGTTGTTTGCAATTAGTTTATAACCAACAGGCATTTATTTTATGAACGCCCTGACATTATTTTTCCACATTCCCGATCAAAGATCGAAGCAAGCTTAGAAAATCACTTCACGGCACATTTCACGATATTACTTGTTACCCTCCGTTACATTACTTCTTATGTTACCTTGCATTACTTGTTATACCTTATTACATTACTTGTTATTTATTCTCCTTTTTATTATCAAAGTATATCACAATAAACAGCTATTTATCAATATATTAATTTTATTATGCCTTTATTGACTCAAAAGTGTATTAATAGATAAAATGAATGCCATAAGTCGTATAATATGTTACTTTTTTTATAAATAAATCTAATTTAATTGTATATCCAGTCGCTCTATCCAGGATGATTTATTCATGTTTCTCCACCCCATTTAGTCACCGCCAAACGTCTTTTGTTTTATCCATCCAAACAGATGGTCTGTTGTGAGTTAACAGACTATCTGTTAGACCTCAACAGACCATCTATTGAGGCTCAACTGACCATCTGTTTTGTATCATTTAATCATTCATTTGATTTTGAATATATTTTGCTCCGCACAAATCTATTTATTTATTCAGCATATCAGTACGCCTTTTGCTATGGGGATTTCAGATAATATTGCGAAAACGGTCATTAGTTAACAATCCCTCATTACGTGTTTATAACTTGTTGAAAAGAAAAACCGCTGGGAAAGGGCGTATATTCGATTATTCTTTTAATTTTGCAGTATGATTGAATTAGCGCAGCACATAGAATCATTATTACTAGAGAATGATTGTGTAATCGTCCCGGGATTGGGAGGATTCATAACTCATTATAATCCGGCATCAATGATAGAGAAAGAAAACCTATTCTTACCCCCTATCAGAGTTATCGGCTTTAACGCCCAACTCAAAATGAACGACGGATTATTGGCTCAGTCTTATATGGCTGTCTATGGCACTAATTTCCCGGATGCCAATAAGATGGTACAATCACACGTAAAAAGCCTTATTGCCGCTCTTCATGAGAATGGCAAGGCTGATTTACCGAATATTGGGGAATTACGGTACTCTATTCATAACACTTACGATTTTCAGCCGTACGATAATAAGATAACCACTCCTTATCTATATGGATTGGATACTTTTGAAATGCTTCAATGGACAGAGCTGGAAAGATTGCAATCGGTAAAGACGCCTTTGCGGCCGTCAGTTCCGGATAAAGAAAGACGTAGCATCAGTATTCGCTTTAATACGGCATATCTTAGTACAGCAGCAGCTGTTGTTGCAGCAATCGTACTTTCATTCTTCTTCTCCACTCCTATCGAAAATACAGAAGTGATTGAAGAAAATTATGCCAAAGTTTTGCCTAGCGAAATCTTTGAGAAGTTAGAGAAACATTCATTGGCTATTAACCCTATAGTGGTAAATATGCCCGAAAATAAGCCTGCCGCTTCCGAAAAATTAAAGGAATCCGGCATTGGAAAGAAGATTGCCAATCCTATCACAGCAAAAGAAGTAAAAGTAAGCAAGGTTGTAACTAATGCAGCAGAAAATACCAGTGGACTGTCGACTGCTACACCGGGAACACAAGCTCATTCTGAAAAGTCCGAAATTACAGCAGACAAGGAAAACGGTAGAAGCTCCGGTGCAGAAGAAAGTGCATCAAATGTTTCTGAAAAAACATTCCATATTATCATTGCCAGTGTCGGAACCGAAAGAGATGCAAAAGCAATGGCAGAGCATTTGGTTGCCAAAGGATATAAAGAAGCAAAAGCAATTATAGGTGACGGCAAGATGCGCGTCAGTATAGAGTCTTGCGCTACTGAGGCCGAAGCATATCAGGCTATGAACAAGATCAAAGGAAATGGTAATTATAAAAACGCTTGGGTTTTAGGTAAATAGAACCTTTTTAATAGATATATACTTTAACATGAAAAGAGTTCGCTGTCCTAAATGTGAGAATTACTTGCAGTTTGACGAAACCAAATACACTGAGGGCCAGTCACTGGTCTTTGAGTGTGAATATTGTGGTAAACAGTTCAGCATCCGCTTGGGTAAAACCAAAATGAGAGTTCCACAGAAAGAAGAGAAGCCTGATGAAACAGAGTTCAAAGATGCTTTTGGCAGTATATCCATCATTGAAAATGTATTTGGCTTTAAACAAGTGATACCTTTGAAAGAAGGTGAAAATATCATCGGTCGCCGTTGCGTAGGTTCTGTTGTCGACATTCCTATTGAGACTTCGGATATGAGTATGGATCGCCGTCACTGCATTATAACGGTGAAGCGAAACAAACAAGGAAAACTGACTTATACTCTCCGGGACGCTCCCAGCTTGACCGGCACATTCTTTAATAATGAAATATTAAGTGACAAGGATCGTGTTCGCATTGAAGACGGAGCTATTGTTACTATAGGGGCTACCACTTTTATTCTTCGTGCCGCGGAATAAGGTCTTTTGATGTTTTTCTCATCCACTTGGAAAGCAGATACTATATTTTATTGTATTTTTGCTATCCAAGATATTGATAGGGAATGGAACTTCCCTGAAACCGCTTGAAACAGAGCTGATAGTTCCTACTTTACTTAATCCTTTTAAGATTATGAGTAGGCTTTTTTTGATCCATTTTCTACAACTGCCGGGTGAACACCCTCTCTTTCCGACGCATCTCAGCATTGTCTGTAAACGCATTATGCAACTATGTTTTGGTATAATCAAGAATAATACAATTTCATCATAATGATCAGGAATCTTTTATTTGTAGCTTTAGGCGGCGGTCTGGGGAGCGTGCTCCGCTACCTGACTTCTTTCTGGATGGGGAAAAGTTATTCATCTGCTTTTCCATTGGGAACGTTTATTATTAATGTGTTAGGATGCTTTGTCATAGGGTTTCTGATAGGATTATCATCCAAGACCATACTCAACGAAGAATTGAGATTATTGCTAGTCGTTGGTTTCTGTGGCGGTTACACGACTTTCTCAACATTCTCAGCCGAGAATATGAAGTTGCTTGAAACAGGAAACTACTTGACTCTTACCTTGTACATCGTAGCAAGTGTACTTTTGGGACTGATTGCCGTTTGGGGTGGAAATACATTATCTAAAATCATATCATTATGAGCTATAAGAAAATTCTAATAGCAGTAGACAGCCGCGAAAACTCACTCAATATTGCTCGTGAGGGTTTTGAGCTTGCAGATCGCTTGCAGGCTGAACCGGCTTTGATTTTTGTTGTGGATAAAGCGAAAGCTATCGGTAATCCCGATGTGGGAATCATGCCCAATGAAGCATTGATGGTTCTGAAAAAAGAAGCTCAGGAAACGTTAGATCAACTTATTCGTATAAGCGGACGAACGGAATCGACTGTGAAATTTATGCCGGAGGGGTTGCCTAAGGATGATATTCTTCACACCGCAGAGATATGGGGTGCAGAAGCTATTGTATTAGGTATTAATGGCAAGAATGGATTCTCACTCTGGGCTATGGGAAGTATCACGCAATATATCGTTTTGCATTCAAAAGTACCTGTATTGATTATTCCAACAAGAAAATAACACTAGAACGCAACAGGCTTAATCGTGTGGAAACCTAAGTGGTGCATAACCTCCCTAAGCAATAACTCGTACGCAATAAACCTGTTATCTGAGGGTATTAAGTCCGTTGAGGAAGGCCGACCGCCAATTATCAATGCTAACCGCGAAAAAATATCTTCCACCTCGGCAACGGTTATTGAGGTTGGTTGCGCCTTTGCATAAGTCCCTATTTCTTTGGTTATAACATCAAAGGTGGCTAACTGTGCATTCAGGGATCTGATCTTATGAACAAGCGGCATGAGAGAGTCTTCCACATTATTGATAGCCATCTCTATCTCAGATTCGCTCGGGGGATTGTGTATAAAAAAGCGAGAAGCCACATTACGGTATCCAAATGGGATTGTGTCGCCAAATTCTTCTTGGTTATTCTTGTCGGAAGGCTTGATATTTAGAGAGAGCATTCCCTCTTCGGATTGTCTGTAAACCAAGAAAGTTTGCTCTTCAGCAATATGAAGCAGTACAATACTATCACCTGCAAAAATCTCTTCCCTCGCCTTATTGTAGCAAAACTCAAGCTGTTTAATATCAAACTTTTCCATTTTCATCTTCTAATAAAACAGACGTCATGCTTAATGAACCTGCAATAACTTTATCATTGAAAATTGTAACTCGGTCGCTCCCACTCCGCATACCCAACACATATAGTAACGGAAGATAATGTTCGGCAGTGGGTATGGCGTAATGCACTTCTTTGTGAAGAGTCTTATAGGCTATTAATGATTGAATATCATTTCCTTCTATTTTCTGTTTGAAAATAGTGTTCAGTTCATTAGCCCAATCATAACCATGTTCAGCGTTGAAATCCTCACCCGGAATGTGTATCATACGCAAGTTGTGAATCATATTTCCACTACCTATCACCAACACTCCTCTTTTACGAAGAAAACTCAGCATAGTTCCCATCTCATAGTGCCATTCAGCATTCTTATAACGATCAATGCTGAACTGTACAACCGGAATATCAGCCTGTGGATATATATATTTCAATACCGACCAAGTGCCATGATCCAGTCCCCATTCATTGCTCTTCTCTATTTGTCGGGTGTTCATTTGCTGGATGATGAAATCTGTCAATTCAGGACTCCCCGGAGCAGGATACCTCTGCATATACAGTTTCTGAGGAAAGCCATAAAAGTCATGAATTGTTTTTGGATGATCGTTTGCCGTAAGTTGAGCACCTTTTGTCTCCCAATGAGCTGATATACAGAGAATGGCTCGAGGTTTCGGAAGGCGTTCACCCAGGCTAATCCAGGCATTGGAAAACTCATTTTCTTCAATTGCATTCATTGGGCTCCCATGCCCGATAAAGATAACAGGCATGGGAGCAGTCTCTGTAAATGCGGCAGATCCGTGTTCTTGTTTCAAAAGAGGATCACTCATATCGCGGTTATTTTTTGATCTTTAAGTAAGTATTCACCTTCAAGTCTTTTATTACCTTCTATCGGAGACAGACTATTTGGGCATTATTATTCTCACTTTCAATCATTTCATTTTCTTTCTTAAAAAATCAAGAGCCTTATCAACCGCCTTTTCCGTTACTTTTTTCTTAATGGAATCTTTATTGGCAGAAGCTACGGAATCAAGTCCCAGTTTTTTCCCAAGTTTATTAAGTGCCTGATTTTCGACAGCCTTAACAGCTTGATTAGCCATGCTTTTGGTATCAAGACTTACTTTAGGTGAAGTAAATGTTCCTCCTATCTTCAAATCGACGGTTGACAAATTGGCGTAACTACCCAAAGATGAAGGCAACTTCACTTTACCTGCATAATCTATTGTCTGATCCAAGCCCGTAGTTCCCGAAAGGTTCATCAAATATTCCCCCCACTTAATGTCAAAAGGCTTAGTACTTACTCGACCGTCTTTAATGGTAAAGTCAATATTCAAATCTTTCACTTTCATATCTTTCAACCCTGGCTTCTTCACTGCTTCAGCGATCATATCAATTGCCTTAATTCCGCTCAAGCTAATATTGTGGGTAGACAATTCACCATTCCCTTGCATAGTATTCAATACCGGACTCATAGTCTGATCCAAATCAGTTTGTACTTTCAAGTTACCTGAGAATGTTCCTTTTAAGTTTTCAAAGACAGGTGCTAACTTACGGACCATATCCAATTCTTTGTAAGCTTGTGCAAAGCTAACGTCAGACATCTTAAAACCGGCATTCATAAAAGGCTTCTTGATATTTACGGTCGAATAGACTCCATTCATGATCATACTTCCCCCCATGGTATTCATCGAAAGATTGTTCATATCCACTTTACTATCTTTAACAACAATCTTACCCTTCATGGCTTCAAATACCATTTTATCAAATAACACCTTTTTCAAATTGGCATCTATTTGAAAATCAACATTTTTAGGGACCTCAAATACTCCTATAGTAGCAGATGCGCCGGTAGAATGATTTCCACTGGTAGCAGGCGCAACAGCAGATGAGCCGTTTGTCACAGAAGTTGTTCCCATGAAATCATTCAGATTCAAATTATTGGATTGAAGATTTAATGTACCCTTTAACGTTGTATTCTTCAATGCATATCCCAAATAGTTCTCCAAACGACTGTCTATTGTAAAATCGTTCTTTCCAATGTTCACAGTTGTTTCACTTAATTGCAAAAATTTTGGTGTAAACGTGAGTAGCGATTTCTTAATATCGACATCCGGCATATCCTTCATTTTCAGTTTCATTCCGGTAAGACCTATTGTGCCCGAAGCCTGAACCTTATCGTACTGTTCTTTTTCAATATAAGAAAGTAATGTAGCAAGCCTCATATTGGCATTAACAACCCCGTTCAACTGTATACTATCCAATGGATAAACTTTTTTAATCATACCTAAATTCAAGATGCCTTTTGCTTCAGCTTTTATGTCCGGGTCACTTACCGGAGTCTTAATACTGGCATTAACACTAAATGGGTTACCGGCCAAGCGAAAACTAAAAGGTCGAATATCAATGGTAGTTAGATCTACATTACCTCCCGGATTTTTCACATTGGCGCTTACATTGATTTGATCAACTCCCGCTGGCAATGAAGGATAGTGGAACATTGCATTCTTCACTTGCATATCAATATTAAAGGCGGGGACAGTGTCTCCTTGCAAAGTACCTTTGGCATAACCGCTCAATGAGGCTTTTCCATCCGTTTTCAGGTCGGAAAAATTCTTGGCATATATGGCCGGCACAAGAGATAATATTTCTTTAAAACCTACTTCATTGGTCTTAAGTTTCAAATCCATTTGCATTGCAGGATCTTTCATTGCAATCCACCCGTCTAATCCTGCTTTAATTGCATTTAAGTGAAATTCATTCTCTTTAAAAGTATATTTATTCTCTGCTAAATTTGCATCAATATCCATTTTGGCAGATACACTTGCATTCGAAAGAAAAGGAATACCTTTCACCTTATAAGATAAAGCTTCAGTTTCAGCATTTAGTTTTAAAATAGTGCGATTGCTCGTTAGATCTCCGGAGCACTCCGCCTTAAGCTTTTTGATAACTGCATATTGATTGGATTGTCGATCATCATATATTAAGTTCAAATCACTAACAGCCAGATGTTTTATCTTCAATCTAAACTCAGACGCTTCCTCTTTGACAGACACATTGGCTGTTGTATCAGACTTCATCACATCCCAATTCACTTTACCATTCGCTAGCACTATAGCCTTTACGCTGGCATTATCAATGTATATCTTGGAAATATCATACCCGCTATTGCCAAAAAGAGAGAACAGATTAATAGTAGCAGTCATCTCACGAGCCTGTATAAGAGTATCATTTTTAAAATCACCTTCTCCTTTAAGGTAAAAGTCTTCCAAGCTTACGGAAGCTTGGGGAAAGTGTTTAAACAAACTGATACTCAATTTACTAAAATCAAACTTACCATTTAGCATTTTATTTCCTTCCGTCTTAACTATTCCGCCAATTTTGCCTTGAAAGGCAAACGGGAGAATAAGCATGACCAAAAGAATCACTGCTAATGCGATTCCACCTATTTGTGCTAATTTCTTCTTTTTCATATGATTGTTTTTTGTTTAATAGCAAATCTAATAAATCTTTCGATATCTCCAACAAATGCAGTTGGATTAATGTTCTGGGAAGGGTATCTTCTTATACATTAAATAAAAAACGGCGGCTTAAATTCCGTAAAGGAATATAAACCGCCGTCACGACACGAGTATTATAGTCTTAGTTTAGTCTGGCCTTAGCCTACTCTATAAATCAGAAATCTAACCAGTCAATTCGTAGAGTAATGTATATCAAAAGATCTTTTTATTCTTCTAATGTGAATATCCCCGTCAGCGATGTATTATTATATGCAAATTCTATTTTATATTGACCGGGCATATACCCATTCATATAGATAGGAAATATTGCTCCTTTAGTAAGCAACAAATTAGCCGTATAAACAGGTTCGTCATCAGAAATGCTCTTTATGGTTACTGTTACTGAAAGAGTCTGAGTAGAGCTGAATGTTATAACAGATTCGTCAATAGAAGCCTGAATAGGTGATGATACCACAGGTGTAGCAACTGAATTCAAACTTCTGGAAACGCTCATTGTACTAATTGTTGCATCACCTGCCATTTTAAATCTATTAATAGGAGGCAAAGTGTTGCCACTTAAAAGTATATCACGAGTGGTTTCCTGTGCTGCAAAAAGTGTAGAATCGAATAATAAGGATGCTACTACAATTGAAATGAAAATAAAGTTCTTCATAATTGGGTTGTGTTATTTGTTCTAAATCGGGTGCAAGTTAGGACTGTTTTCAGTATTAATCAAAAAAAGAGGGGTGACAAATCACCTCTCTCTATATCTTAATAAATTAATGATAATCAGAATATTAATCCATGTTTTCAGTTTCAGAGGGGGTTACATTTTAAAATTTGAGTAGGAAATCCTTTAATTGAACCTCTTCTTTTATATTCATCTTGTCTCTTTTAATGCGAACAATACGTTGTTTGACCGCAGCTTCAGTCACACACATAATCTCGGAAATCTCGGAACGACTGAGTTGCATTTTGAGTAAATAACAATAACGAATATCCCCATCATTCAGTTTAGGATAGCAATCTTGTAGTCTTCGGGTGAAGTTATTATAAATAGTATCCGTATTTTGAGCGATGGCTAACCAGGCTTCTTCCGAAACTTGAGTTCTATTATGTCCCTGTGAAATAAATGTTTGATTCAATTGCTTATAAAAATCAGTCCTTAGTTCTGCAGTATCTTTCTCTTGCTGATATATTTGAATATTCTTACGCTGCAATGCATTTTTATACCACAAGAAAATAAAACCAAGTAAAAGTAATAAAGCAGATATCAATGCCAATGACATATAAAGCCATTGCTTTTTTTCTGCAGTTTCCTGTCTTAATAAAAAACTTGTCTCTTGCCATTTATTTCTATTATAAACTTGGGTTAACTTTAAAACCTCTGCACTATGGACCTTCTTTTCAATACTATCACGAAGCATATTATAGTTAGTCATATAGATATATGCAGAATCATGTCTATTTAGTGTATTAAAAATCTCAGCAGTTCTATATGCCGCTCTTGCTTGAATATATAGATCGCTTGATATTCTAGAAGCATATTTCAGATAATGTAAGGCAGAATCGTATTTTTGCAGATCAATATATAGACTACCTTTAGTTGATAAACTACCGGCATCAGTAGGATAGCTCTGCAAAACACTATCCACATAAAGTAATGAGCGCTGAGGTTGTTTCATTTGTTGATAAATGAGCGCAATCTGATACTGCACGTTAGGAATTGCATACTTAGCCGACTTTTTAGATATATTGAGCGCATAATGTTGGTAGTAAAGGGCGCTATCCTCGTGCTCCAATCCAGAATATGCATATCCAATTCCCATCAAGGATGCCACGATATATGAAGTATCATTAAGTAATCGCGCATATTGAAACGCTTTGGTATAAACTTGTTTTTCTTCAGAGAACAGCCATTGCTCTGAATAAACAATACCCAAATAATTACGAACTAAAAATTGCAACTTATAATCCTTACTGTTGGTTAACAAGTCTTTACTCTTAAAATAATAGTCAATTGCACTCTTTAAATCTCCCGACTCCTGTGCTACGCG
Organism: Bacteroidaceae bacterium HV4-6-C5C; assembly: GCA_007896885.1. Classification (GTDB taxonomy): domain Bacteria; phylum Bacteroidota; class Bacteroidia; order Bacteroidales; family Bacteroidaceae; genus Bacteroides. Next base: position 162,633 of record VOIU01000008.1, on the reverse strand, counting down.
TCCTGCATAAAAAGAAGCTTCTGCAGTTCGACCGGAATCTTTCTTGGATGTATAATAAGATATTGCATCCGAAAGAGATGGAGCCGATGCTAAATTACTATCGCATTTTAGCAGTGCTTGCACTTTTAATATAGTATATAAAGCATACTCCGATTTCGATAGCGAGATCTCCGGTTTTTCTATTCTAGATAACATATTCAATGCACTGTCTGGTAAAGAATCCACTAATTGCTTGGCAGAAACAAGAGTATCTCCCGGACGTTGGCATGAAAAAAAGGCACATGCCATCACCGTGATAACAATAATATATATTGATATATGAGCTTTCATAACGTATCGTGTCGTATTTCGCGCAATTTACACAATTTATTCAATTCAATAGGATTTTTACATAAAAAAATAGGGCATAGTCATCAACTATACCCTAGTATTAATAAGAAATAAATATAGAATTAAATAATATCTTTTACCGTTTCCAGCATTCCTTTTTCTTTAATACTGTCGAGATTCGCTTTAACTGCAACAGTCAAACCTGGAATCTGATTTAAATCTTCTCCCCAAATTGCCGTATTACCCAATACTCCTTGAACAACTTTCAATGTATCGTTAGTAGCCCAAAGATCTTTTAGCAATTGCATTATTTCAGGTGCATCATTAGGTGTGATCTCAACTCCATCTTCACGAACGCCTCCTTTATAATATGTAATAATTGCGGCTAGTCCTAAAACCAGACCTTTAGGCAATTCACCTTTGCGTTCAAGATATGTTTTAAGCCCAGGCAAATCTCTTGTCTGATATTTTGGGAAAGAATTGAGCATAATACTTGTTACAGCATGATCTACAAACGGATTATTAAAGCGTTCGAGTACGTCCTCTGCAAATTTCTTTAATTCGTCTTTCGGAAGATTCAATGTTTCCATCAATTCCTCAAACATAACTTTATGGATATATTTGCCTAACAAAGGGTGTTGGCAAGCATCACGAACAATATTTATTCCCGATAAAAATGAAACCGGAGACAAAACTGTGTGGGGACCATTTAATAAGGTTACTTTACGTTCATGATATGGCTCTTCCGAAGGAACAAATAATACGTTCAATCCGGCTTTGTCAGCAGGGAATTCTTTAGCAATTGATTGTGGAGCTTCTATAACCCATAAGTGGAATATTTCAGCCTGCACCACAAGATTATCATCGTAATCGAGTTTTTCTTTTATTTCAGCAATATCTTTACGAGGGAAACCCGGAACTATTCTGTCTACCAAAGTAGCATATACTCCACAAGCCTCTCCAAACCAAGTTCTAAATTCATCACCCAATTGCCACAATTCAATATATTGGTAGATTGTTTCTTTAAGTTTATGACCATTAAGGAAAATCAACTCACATGGAAATATCATCAAACCTTTTGTTTTGTCCCCATTGAAAGTTTTATAACGACGATAAAGCAACTGGGTTAATTTACCCGGGTATGAAGATGCAGGCTTATCAGTCAATTTACATGATGAGTCGAACGCAATACCCGCTTCTGTTGTATTGGATATAACAAAGCGTATTTCCGGCTGATCTGCCAACTTCATAAACTCATCATTTTCTGAGTATGGATTCAAAGAACGGCTTATAACATCAATCAAAGTTAGGCTATTTATTGTCTCCCCTTTATCCAATCCTTGCAAATTAACATGGTATAGATTATCTTGTGCATTGAGCATGTCAACCATTCCTCTTTCTATAGGTTGAACAACAACAACACTACTATCAAAACCGGCTTTTTGATTCATGTTGTAGATTATCCAGTCAACAAATGCGCGTAAAAAGTTTCCTTCACCAAACTGAATAACCCTTTCCGGATGTTGTTTTTTTAATGCGGTCTGCTTGTTTAATGCTTTCATCTTAATTTGTTTTTATAAATGAATTGTTATTATAATTATTCAAATTCAAAATAGAAATCTATATTTTCTTTCATCAATATATCTATGGGCATATATTTCATCTTTGTTACTGTCTTTTTGAAAACAGTATAATCACACAAAGCTTTTATTCCATAGTATCCCTGAAGCCCGGGACGCTGTCCGATCAAATAATTGACATCACCCGAACTTAAATAGTCCACATTGTCAGGCAATAAATCATAACCCAGTAATCCCTCCAAATGCTCTCCCGACTCTCTAAGATAGCTAGCCACCTGATAAATACGGGAATTAAAGACAACACCTAATTTGGCATTGGGATGTTTGCTAAAAAAATCGTCCAATACCTGTTTGTTGGAAGTTACATCATCTTTATCGAACAAAACATCATGAATAATGATATGATTATAGCGTTCGGATATATATTTCATAAAGCCTTCAAGTCTTCTCTGCATCTGAATTTCAGCCGGATTATCTTTCCCATTATTTAAGAACAGGACAAGCTCTTGGCCTTTTTCATATTTTCGCATTAAAATCTTAGCTGCAATATACCCACTTGCAATAGAATCTTGTCCGATATAACAAATTGGATTGGCGCTCTCTATATTAAAATCGATAAACAGGTATGGTATTTTTGCTCTTTCCAAATATGTCGTAAGACGCAATGTCTCCTCACGGAAATTTGGGGCAATTAGCACTGCATCCACCACCTCTTTTGCTATTTGCAAACAAGCTTGTTCATACGACTTTCTATTTGCATGCTGATAATGAATATAATCCACCGAAACATTAAATGGCTTAAACTCTTGAGCAGCACGTTCCAATCCTTGGGCCACAGAGTACCAATAATCATGCTTCTTGTAGAAAGGAGTAACACATACTATTCGATACTTTTTTTTGGCTGCCAGTCCTATTGCAAACATATTAGGTTTATAGTCTATTTCGTCTAATACAGTCTGAACCTTTATCCTACTCGACTCTGAAACATCACCACGGTTATGAAGAACACGATCTACGGTTCCAGCTGACACACCTGCCAAACGAGCAATATCTTTAATAGTATAATTCTTGTTTTCCATACTTTTACATATTCAAAGAGGACAAAGGCATACTTTTAAAACTTAAATAATACAAATAATTGCGGCAAAGATACGAATAATTTTGTATCACAATCGTTTTTTTCTACTTTTGTGTTCGATAACGGTTAATAAAACTAAAAACCCAAGAAGCCGCCTATTATCCTTATAATCAATACTGTAATAGGTATAAAAAAGATATCAATTATTTTACAGATTAAAAACACAATAGAATGAAAAAATTTATGGATGAAAACTTTTTGTTGCAAACAGAAACTGCACAAAAGTTGTATCACGAGCATGCTGCGAAGATGCCGATTATCGATTATCACTGCCACTTAATACCTCAAATGGTAGCTGATGATTATCAATTCAAATCACTGACTGAAATTTGGTTAGGTGGAGACCATTATAAATGGCGCGCTATGAGAACTAACGGAGTTGATGAGCGCTTCTGTACCGGTAAAGAGACTTCTGATTGGGAAAAATTTGAAAAATGGGCAGAAACAGTACCTTACACTTTTCGTAATCCTTTATACCATTGGACCCATCTCGAACTAAAAACAGCATTTGGAATTGATAAAGTATTAAACCCAAAGACAGCTCGTGAAATTTATGAAGAATGTAACGAGAAATTAGCACAATCGGAATACTCGGCTCGCGGAATGATGCGTCGTTACCACGTAGAAGTTGTTTGTACAACTGATGATCCTGTTGATTCACTAGAATATCATATAAAAACCCGCAAAAGCGGCTTTGAGATTAAGATGCTTCCTACATGGCGTCCTGACAAAGCAATGGCGGTAGAAGTTCCGGCAAATTTCCGTGCATATATTGAAACTCTTGCTGAAATAAGCGGAATTACTATTTCTAGCTTTGATGATATGGTTGCAGCTTTGCGTAAACGCCACGACTTCTTTGCAGAGCAAGGATGTAAATTATCCGACCATGGTATTGAAGAGTTCTATGCAGAAGATTACACAGAAAGTGAGATTAAAGCAATATTTAATAAGGTATATGGTGGAACCGAGCTGTCGAAAGAAGAAATTCTTAAATTCAAGTCGGCCATGCTCGTTGTTTTTGGAGAGATGGACTGGGAAAAAGGCTGGACTCAGCAATTCCATTATGGTGCCATCCGTAATAACAACACGAAAATGTTTAAGTTACTAGGCCCCGATACAGGATTCGATTCCATTGGGGAATTTACTACAGCCAAGGCTATGTCTAAATTCCTTGACAGACTGAATACCTCCGGAAAATTGGCCAAAACTATTTTATATAATCTAAATCCTTGTGCCAACGAAGTTATTGCAACAATGTTGGGTAATTTCCAAGATGGTACTATTCCTGGTAAAATACAATTTGGTTCCGGATGGTGGTTCCTGGATCAAAAAGATGGAATGGAAAAGCAAATGAACGCGCTTTCATTGCTTGGATTATTGAGCCGGTTTGTGGGAATGTTGACCGATTCACGCTCATTCTTGTCCTATCCTCGTCATGAATACTTCCGTCGTACACTTTGTAACTTATTGGGTAATGATGTAGAAAACGGAGAAATTCCGGCAATAGAAATCGACCGATTAAATCAAATGGTTGAAGATATCAGCTATTATAACGCAAAAAAATTCTTTCAATTTTAAATAATAGAAAACTAGAATGTTATGGCAGAGGCTATCCCTTAATAGTGGATAGCCTCTGTCGTCTTAATCCGGATGTTACGACATAAGATGAAAATTTTATGAATATCTTTTGTATATTTGCAGTCACCATACTATTTTTTCAGTTTGGCTATTAATTAAAAGATTAGCATGAAAGTTAAATTTATAAGCCTTGCAAGCGGAAGCAGCGGCAATTGCTATTATATAGGAACAGAATCATACGGAATACTCATCGATGCTGGTATAGCAGCCAGAACTATAAAGAAGACATTAAAAGAATTCGGCATCGGCATAGATACGATAATTGGCGTCTTCGTTACTCATGATCACGCTGACCATATTAAAGGTGTAGGTGGATTGGGTGAGAAATTAAATATTCCAATTTATTCAACGTCCCTTGTTCATCAGGGCATTAATAAAAGTTATTGCATGACAGAGAAACTCCATTCATCTGTCCGGTATTTGGAAAAGAATGAGCCTATGCAATTAAGGGATTTTCGGATTGAATCTTTTGAAGTTCCGCACGATGGGACGGATAATGTGGGATATTGCATCGAAATTGATGGCAAAATATTTTCTTTCCTCACTGACCTTGGAGAAATAACTCCAATGGCTGCAGAGTATATATGCAAGGCCAATTACCTTATATTAGAGGCCAATTATGATGAAGATATGCTACGTATGGGTAACTATCCCCAATATCTGAAAGAGCGCATTATAAGTCGCACGGGTCACATGAGCAATACGGACACTGCTGAATTTCTTGCAGATAACATATCAGAAAACTTACAATATATTTGGCTTTGTCATTTAAGCAAAGATAACAATCACCCGGAGCTAGCGTATAAGACCGTTGAATTTAGATTAAGAGATAAAGGTATTGTGGTGGGGAAAGACGTCCAATTATCCGCCTTAAAACGCAACACTCCATCAGATATTTACGAATTCGGCTAATTCTTTGCTTAAGAGTAAGTGGCGTAAAACATTTTAGCGGGAACATTCTTTCGCTTATTCGTGTTATTCTACATTATGAATATTATAATTTAGAATAAGATGAATACTATGAGGATGAATCTTCCCGATAAAGAAGGACGAAAACGTATTGTTATTGTTGGAGGTGGTTTTGGCGGGCTAAAAGTAGCCCGCAAACTAAAAAACCACAGATACCAAATAGTCTTACTCGATAAAAACAATCACCATATTTTTCAACCGTTACTCTATCAAGTGGCAACATCGGGCATTGAGCCTTCTGCTATATCATTTCCTTATCGAAAGATATTTAAAAAGCAAAAAAACATTCATATCCGGATATGTGAAGCAATCCGAGTCATTCCGGCAGGAAACCTCCTTGAGACTTCAATCGGAACTGTAGACTACGATTATTTAATTATAGCAACAGGGTGTTCTACCAATTATTTTGGCAAACCGGAATACTCCGCGCATACAATGGCCTTGAAAAGCACATCTGAAGCATTATATAATCGCAACCGGATACTAGATAGTTTGGAGCAAGCACAAAATACAAATGATAATATACTCAAGCAGCAACTTCTCACCTATGTTATTGTAGGCGGAGGTGCCACCGGCATAGAATTGGCTGGAGCTTTAGCTGAAATGCGTAAATTCGTCCTTCCTGATGAATATCCCGATTTGGATGTTGATAAAATGAGGATTATTTTAATAGACATGGCACCCCGCCTATTGACAGCATTTTCTAAGGAATCCTCAGACAAAGTTGAAGAATATTTATCTGAAATGGGAGTAGAAATAATGACCAATACAGGGGTTGTTAATTGCTCCGATGCGAAATTGACTTTAGATAATGGCATTGAATTAAATACATTAAATATATTTTGGGTAGCCGGAGTAAAAGCAAATAGTATGGAAGGACTTAATGCGGAATCGTACGGACTGGGGAACAGATTAAAAGTTGACGAATTCAATCGAGTTGTAGAGCATCATAATATATTCGCCATAGGAGACACTGCCATTATGATTTCAGCAGAATACCCTAAAGGACACCCTCAAGTCGTACAACCAGCCATACAACAAGCAAAAAATCTGATTGCAAATTTAAAGCGCATGAATAAAAGATTACCACCTATTCCATTTATCTACAAAAATAAAGGCTCCATGGCAACTATTGGTAGAAACCATGCTGTGGTAGAATTAAGAAGAATGCGTTTTTCCGGTTTCTTAGCTTGGGGGTTATGGCTCTTCGTTCATCTAATGAGTATTGTCGGGGTAAAAAACAAGCTTTTTATATTTTTGGACTGGATGTGGAGTTACTTTACATACGATCCTTCTCTTAGAGTTATCATCAAGCCTTTGCATAAAGAATAAACTATTCTTCTTTAAAAATTGTTGTTTTAAAATATAAATTATAAAAGCTATGAATATTTTTTATCGTTTTTTATTCCCCATGAAGTCGAACGATAGTGTGATTTCAGCCATTATGCTAATTACGAGGGTTGTATTTGGAGTATTATTAATGAGCCACGGCATACAGAAGTGGAGTCATTTTAATGAGTTATCTGCAATGTTCCCCGATCCACTTGGAGTAGGAAGTTCTTTGTCATTAATGCTGGCAATATTTGGAGAACTGGTTTGCTCTATGGCTTTTATTGTAGGATTTCTGTATAGATTAGCTATGATACCTATGATCTTTACAATGCTTATGGCTTTCTTTGTTATTCATGCAAACGATCCGTTTGCAGTTAAAGAGTTGGCTTTTATTTATCTTATAGTATTTGTTTTAATGTATATCGCCGGACCTGGAAAAATTTCGGTTGATCATTGGATAGGTACTATGCTCCACAAGGTACAAAAAGCAACAAAAAAAACTGATTTATCAAACTATTGACATATTGAGTCATTTTAATCCATATATTTGCGCAACGCAAGAACGGCTTAAAAACATGTTATCAAAAAAAATGATTATGAACAAAAGTAGATTAAAACTATCTGCAACAATTGTTATTTGTGCAGCTTTTCTTTTCACTTCGTGTGTAGGTTCTTTCTCTTTGCATTCCCGATTATCAGCATGGAACCAAACTCTTGGGACAAAATTTGTCAATGAAGTAGTATATCTCGCATGCAATATCGTTCCCGTATATGGGGTTTGCTATTTGGCTGATGCCTTAGTTCTTAACTCTATTGAATTCTGGACCGGTTCCAACCCCATGGCAAATGTAGGGGATGTGAAAAAAGTAAAAGGTGAAAATGGGAATTATTTAGTAAAGACATTGGAGAATGGCTATTCCATCACTAAAGAAGGAGAGACTGCTTCCATGGATCTTATCTATGACAAAGAAGCAAATACTTGGAACGTCGTTAGTAATGGGGTTAGTGCAGAGCTCCTGCAAATTAATAATAATGGGACAGCCACAATGTGCCTACCTAATGGTCAAGCAATGAATGTTACTTTAGATCAGCAAGGTGTAAATGCAGCTCGCCAAGCTACAATGATAAATTCATATTTTGCTGCTCGTTAACCAAAGCTATCTTCATTGAAATCTCCCACCGGAGTATTTCAAGGCACTATAAAAAAGATATTGTACATATGATACAATATCTTTTTTTGCTATCTGCGTATACTACCTACCTTTTAAAAGCTCCTAGCGATCCGCTTAAGCATGATTGAATATAATTTATTCTACATGTCATCTCAACCTGCATATTCTTCATCTCGCCAATTTTTCTTTAGCAATTGGTTTAACCAAAACAGTATCTAGTTTAGAAAGGGTATCCTACAGCAAAGTGAAAAGCAAAATCTCGCTTAAAATTAGGATGAAAGACCGGATAACGTTTAGCCCCACTCTCATATACCGGATTTAGAGCTTTCATACCTCCATCAAAACGAAGAATAAAAAAATCAAGATCAAGCCGTAATCCCACTCCATAAGCAACAGCTATCTGTTTGTAAAACTTATCAAATTCAAATTTACCTCCAGGCTGATCTTGGTAATCCCTTAAGGTCCAGATATTACCTGCATCAACAAAAGCAGCGCCTCTAAACTTCCAAAACAGACGTGTTCTATATTCAATGCTAGCATCCAATTTTATATCTCCAGATTGATTCAAGAAGTTTCCATCACCGGCAAAAGAACCAGGCCCTAAACCACGCACCGACCACCCTCTCACACTGTTAGCTCCTCCCGAAAAATATCGTTTCTCAAAAGGGACCACATCTGCATTTCCATAAGGTATTGCTATTCCTCCGGCAATATGGAAAGCAACAGCATTACGATTATCAATCATTATATTTCGCCCATAATCAAAATCACCTTTCACGTATTGTGCAAACGGTATATTGAGTAAGGTGTACTCTCCTTCATCATTCTTCTTCATGTGATTCATCTTAGCCAAAACATATAACAGATTACCGGCTGATTCCAAATTCAGACGGATGAAGTAAGCATTTCCTGTTATGGTATTATTCACTAAAGCACGTCCTGAGCTATTAAAAGTAAAACTATATCCGGTACGTACAATCAATCGATCTTCATAATTGTATTTGAGGATATAATTTTCTTTATTTTCCAAGTAGCGAATTTTAAAAGAATCGGAGATTGAAGGCATGTATAGGTAATTAATATCCAACAAATCAATGCGATGTTGTGAACGGCGGTTTATACCCCACTTATAGCTCCAATTGGCTGATGCAACAATTCGTGAGAATTCAGGCCGCATTTGATAATTATATTGCAAGCCAAACTCAGTGGTAGCACGAATCTTCTGCTTAAAATCACTCGATAAAAACGGAAACATAAAGCGAGGAAAACTAATACTTGTTTCAGCGCCTAATTCTTTATAATTCTCATGATTGTATTCAGTCTGCAATCCCGAAATAGCCTCATAAGCACCACGCAATTTTATCATAAAAGTTTCGGAACCTTTAAATATATTACGGTTCTGAAATGATACGGAAGCTGCGGCGCCTAAATCTCCTGCAGAGTTTGTTCCTTCCATTTCATATGAAACAGACCGATGTTTATTCCCTGTAAGCATGACATAGGCATTCACTGTGTTACTATCAGCAGGCTGAGCCTCAAAGAATCGAATATTGGTATATTTTAATGCCGACAACCGACCAAAATTAGAATATGTACGTTGCACATCCTGCTCTCTATAAAAATCGCCGGGAGTAATCTGCAAATTCTGTGTCAATACTTTCGGCCTCAAATAGAGTTTATCTTTATAATAAATGGGAAAACCATTATAATGTATGGAGTCATTAATATTAATGTCACTCAATACCGAAGTTTGCATAACATTATAATCTGTGATAAAGCTGACTTTACCGACCTTATATTGATGGTGATTTTGAGGAGTATCCGCCGAATGCTGCCTATATTGTTCCAGATGCAAAGTCAAGTCTATCTGATAAGAGCCATTTATTGTATCGGCGGTATATGAAATATAATCCTTATTAAATTTATAGTAACCATTGTTTAGTAAATTGGTCGTTATTCTCTGGCGTTCATTATCCAAAGCAGTGACATCAAATAACATACCCACTTTTAAGTAAGATGAAGCAGAATCCGCTTTAAGATATTCCTTTATAGTATTGTCTTCAATATTGTAAGCCAATGATCGCACTCGGTAAGCATTTCCTGTAGTAATACGATAAAACACTTTGGCTTTTTTCTTCTTTACCTTCAACTCGGGAGTCACCTTAGCCCCCATATATCCCATATTCTGAACAGCTTTAGCCAGTTCTTCGCAAGCACGTTTAGTATCTTCAGGGCTATATATGACCGGAGCATCCCCTACCCGTCTCAACGTTTTATTGATCCAACTTGTCGTATCCCTCCCGGATAAATTATATACATAGAGCTGGGTTTTTATTAGACTAAACCATTTTGAGTTTGGATTTTGTCGGACATAAGGAGAGAGATTTGAAGCTTTGACCTCCTTATTGTCACTATATATTCGAACTTCATCCAACAGATATGATCCATTAGGTACATATTTAGTAGCAGAACAGGAAGCAAGTAAGACTAAATACAGAGTTATAATAAAAAAATGAAAGGTTTTCCTCATTCCAAATCTTTTGACTTATGCATTATAAACTACAAATATAGATGTATTTTTTCGTTTGAAAAACAAAAAATACAGAAGCATAGAGTCTTTATTGATTAAATAGAAATATTCGCGTAAATTTGTGAATTGATAGAGAATTAAAACAACAAGAATGCTTAGCAAGAATAGAATCAAATACATCCATTCGCTGGAGTTGAAGAAGAATAGAAAGAATGAAAATGTTTTTCTGGCAGAAGGACACAAGCTCATAGCGGACTTATTGCCACGTTTTCAATGCCGTTTTTTAGTAGCTACTTCCGAATGGATTTCACGTCAAGCATCAATTCCGACGACAGATATTATCGAAGTTTCCGAGGAAGAGTTAACTCGCGCCAGTCTATTAAAAACTCCACAGGAAGTATTGGGAGTATTCGAACAGCCGCATTATCAAATAGATCATTCTTTAATCGATAAAAGCCTCTCATTGGCCTTGGATGATATTCAAGATCCTGGGAATTTCGGTACAATAATCCGTTTGGCCGATTGGTTTGGCATTGAAAATATCTTCTGCTCGCCCAACACGGTTGATGCCTATAGTCCCAAAACAGTTCAGGCAACAATGGGGGCCATTGCCCGGGTAAAAATACATTATCATGACCTACCTGAACTGATATCTTCATTGAAAAAAAACACTCCTGTATATGGGACTTTCCTTGATGGTGAGAACTTTTATGAAAAGAAATTATCGAAGAATGGACTTATTGTGATGGGTAACGAAGGCAACGGCATATCAAAAGAGGTTGCCACATTAATAAACCAACGTTTATACATTCCCAACTATCCGACAAATAGAGAGACATCCGAATCACTCAATGTAGCAATAGCTACAGCAGTTGTCTGCGCCGAGTTTCGGAGACAGGCTGCATTAAGGTGAAATCAAAGGGAGATAGATAAAAGATCTCCCATTCCTCGGACCGGATAGTCAAGAACGTTTCTTGCAGAGAAGAGTGCTTTGCTAAGATAAAAATATCTTGTAGGTACGACTCTTGTCTAATAGCATTACCATTCTTGGGGAGTACTAAAATAACCCCCGGTAGCCATTCAATAGAATATAACTCTTCAGATACAGGATATAGCTTTATTTCTCCTCCATCTACTTCAACGACATGCAGTCTAATCCATTCCATATCTGGAGACAAGACATAATGGGAAGCATAACGTTTCATAAGAAAGCCTACTTGGCGGGTTGTTGTACTGGCTGTAGTGCCGGTGCCATAGTTCTCTGTATTTGCCTTTTGGGTACAGCACGTATTCGCTCACGTTCTTGAGGAGTCATTTTCTGTGCCGAAATTGTAGTAGGGGCACCTGTTGGAACCGATTGATTTATAGGTTTCTGAGTAGGCATTGTATCCCTCTTTACATTACGAACGGTATCAACATGCGAAACGACAACAGGCTTAGGTATTACCCTGAAATGGTGACGCATTAATGATATGCGATCAACCAATATTATTTTATCTAATAAGCCTGCAGGATAGTAAATAAAACCCTTAACCTCTTTAATCGGATGTATTGAATCAGAGTGAAGAGTAATCTTTTGCCCACCTGCATTATAAATTCTTCGGGAGTCATTGATTAAGCTATCATTTTGGAGCACAATCTGCATCACCATAACAGGAGCATGCGCAGGATCCGGGCTACCTTTAGGAAAGCGAAAACGAACATTCCAATGGAAGATATCTCGAACCTGAAAATTCGCATCAGCAGGAAAAACAAAAGATACTTTGTTATTAAATGGTAACCCAGTCAAACGATAAATCTTTTGCCATGCCCATATATTCACACTATCACCGGGTAGACTTTCTTTAGGAGCGTTATTACGCAAAGCCACCATGTGGTCCAATTTTCCCTTTTGAGTTTTTAACCTGGTGCAAAGATTTTCATATATCTGCGACAAGACATCCGGATTGCCGGAAAACCATTCCATAGAAGTATTAAAATCCGCTTGAGTCAACCCATGTTTCTTCAAAGCCGCATCAATATATAATGTTCTCTTGTAATTCTCGGTGTATGGTAATTGGTCTGCCATAGATTTTGCAATATGATAATCATACAGCACATTCTCCATTTCAGAATCAGACAATACCCCACGAGGCCTCTTTACTTCACAAGAAACAAAAGAAAGCATCAATAAGAATAATATGTAATATTGAAAACGGCCTCTCCTTTTCATGATTTCTTTAGTGCATGATAGGAATCATTCAGATATTTACTGTAAAACAACAATAAAGCCATAATACCACAACTAATTGAAGCATCGGCAAAGTTAAATATCGGACTGAAGAAAATAAAGTGATTACCTCCAATAACAGGTATCCATTGCGGCCAATTTGTGTCAATGATTGGAAAATAGAACATGTCAACGACCTTACCATAAAGTAAGGGGGCATATCCTCCCCCTCCTGGAAGAAAAGATGCAATCTGATAGTTCGTACTCTCGCTAAAAAAAATGCCATAGAATACACTATCAATTATATTACCCAACGCACCGGTAAGTATCAGAGACACACATATTATATAGCCTGTCTTAAGTTGCTGTTTGACTATTTTGACTAGATACCATCCAATCATAGCCACGGCAACAATACGGAAAAGGGTTAAGAACAGTTTTCCAAAAATTTCCATACCGAAAGCCATACCGTTGTTTTCAGTAAAATAGATATAAAACCAATCGGTAATATGTATGCTCTCATGCCAGTACATATTAGTCTTAATCAAGACTTTGATCACTTGATCTATAATCAGTACTGAAAATATAACGAGTAAGGCTATCCGGCCTTTTGTAAAAAATCTATTCATCCTTTATTTCTTTGCACCATTTTTAGCTTCAATACTTAATGTAGCATGAGGTACGGCGCGTAATCTTTCAGCAGGAATCAATTTTCCTGTCTCCCTACAAATACCATAAGTTTTGTTCTCTATACGGACAAGTGCAGCTTGCAAGCCTTGAATAAACTTCAATTGGCGTTGCGCCAAACGAGTGGTTTCTTCTTTGGACAAAGTATTTGCACCTTCTTCCAAGACTTTATACGTAGGAGATGTATCATCGGTATCATTACCATCAGCTCCAGTAAGGCTAGCTTTCAACAATTCATAGTCTCTTTGAGCCAACTCCAATTTTTCCAAAATAATGGAGCGGAATTCTTCCAATTCAGCATCTGAATATCTTGTTCTTTCTGCCATAATTACACGATTTTAAATAGGTTAGTAATATTATTCTTTTTCAACAGTTACGAACAGTGAAAAATCATCGAAGTTAAGTTCGGTTCCATTTTCCACATGATCCGCAAGTGTTAATGAAGTACCCAAAACTTGATTGCGAATATAATCATTATATTCATTGACTGCATCATCTGTTTGGGTATTTTTAGATAGAGAAATTTTTATCTTATCCGTTATTTCAAAACCACTCGATTTGCGAATATTTTGAATACGATTGACCAACTCGCGTGCTATTCCTTCGCGGCGAAGTTCTTCTGTTACAGTAACTTCCAAAGCAACAGTCAGTTTACCTTCATTACCAACCAGCCAGCCTGGAATATCTTCACTGAATATCTCCACATCAGAAGCATCTACTACAACTTCCTCACCCGAAATGTTTAATTTGTATACGCCTGTCTTTTCAAGCTCGGCAATTGATTCTTGGGATAATTCGGTAACAGCAGCAGCAACAGCCTTCATTTGTTTACCAAACTTAGGCCCCATCTTTTTGAAGTCACATTTTACTTTCTTCACCAATATGCCGGCGGTACCTTCCACAAAATTGACCTCTTTTACATTGACTTCGCTCATGATGAGAGATTTTACAGCCTCAATATGCGCGCGTTGTTCTTGATCAACAACCGGAATCATTATGCACTGAAGCGGCTGACGGACTTTTATATTCACTTTACGACGTAAAGCCAACACCATTGATGTAACATCTTGGGCAATCTGCATCCGAGCTTCCAATTCCTTGTCGATGATTTCAACATTGCAGACCGGGAATTTGGATAAGTGTACAGATACTACATTGTCCCTTCCCGTAGCCGATATCAAATCCATGTAAAGTTGATCGGAGTAAAAAGGAGAAATAGGAGCCATTAATTTAGCAACCGTCTCCAAACAAGTATATAATGTTTGGTAAGCAGAAAGCTTATCCTGAGTCATCCCCCCACCCCAGAAACGTTTACGATTCAAACGGACATACCAGTTAGACAAATTGTCATTTACAAAGTCAGATATCAGACGACCGGCCTTAGTTGGCTCATAATCGTTATAGCAAGTATCTACATCTTTGATCAATGAATTTAGTAAAGACAAAATCCAACGATCTATTTCAGGACGTTCAGATAATGCAATATCTGCTTCTTTATACTCAAAATCATCTACATTGGCATAAAGAGCAAAGAATGAATATGTATTATATAATGTACCAAAGAATTTTCGACGTACTTCTTCAATACCATCCACATCAAATTTCAAATTATCCCACGGAGAAGAATTAGTAATCATATACCAGCGTAAAGGATCCGATCCATATTTCTCTATAGTCGAGAATGGATCCACCGCATTACCCAGACGCTTTGACATTTTATTTCCATTCTTATCCAGCACCAATCCGTTGGACACTACAGCTTTAAACGAAACACTATCAAACACCATAGATGCAATAGCATGCAATGTGAAGAACCAACCACGTGTCTGGTCAACACCTTCAGCTATAAAGTCAGCCGGATAAACATCATGGTTATCCAACATCTCTTTGTTTTCAAACGGATAATGAATCTGAGCATAAGGCATGGAACCGGAATCAAACCAAACGTCAATAAGGTCTGTTTCACGTTTCATTGGTTTGCCGTCCTTAGAAACCAAAACAATATCATCTACATACGGACGATGCAGATCTATCTTTTCATAATTTTCTTTAGCATAATCAGCCGGAACAAAACCATTATCTTTATATGGGTTCGATTTCATGAAGCCGGCAGCCACAGATTTCTCGATTTCATGATAAAGCTCTTCTACCGATTCGATGCATATCTCGTCACTATTATCTTCCGTGCGCCAGATAGGAAGTGGTGTACCCCAATAGCGAGAGCGGCTTAAGTTCCAGTCGTTCAAATTCTCAAGCCATTTACCAAAACGACCGGTACCGGTACTTTCAGGTTTCCAATTGATCGTTTTATTTAATTCGATCATGCGTTCCTTGCATGCGGTAGAACGAATAAACCAGCTATCCAATGGATAATAAAGCACAGGCTTATCTGTACGCCAGCAATGTGGATAGTTGTGCACATGCTTTTCTATTTTGAAAGCTTGATTATTCGCTTTCATCATCATGCAGATGCTTACATCAAGAGTTTCGTCCTTATCAGTAAGATTAGAGTCATAGGCGTTCTTTACAAAACGACCCTCATATTCCTTATATAAGGCAACATCAACCCGTTCCTTTATAAAGCTCTCATCCAATTCTTCTAAAAGGTAAAACTTACCGGTCAAATCAACCATTGGTCGTAATTCACCTTTCTTATTTATCAATTGCAATGGAGGTACACCTGCAGCTTTGGCAACCAAGGCATCATCCGCACCAAACGTGGGGGCAATATGTACGATACCTGTACCATCCTCAGTTGTAACATAATCTCCCGGTATTACGCGGAATGCGCCCTCTCCCGGGTTTACCCAAGGCATTAATTGATCATATTCCATTCCGACAAGATCAGCGCCTTTATATTCAGCAATAACCTTGAACGGTATTAATTTATCCCCCGGCTTATAATCTTCCAGTGCGATATCTTCAGCTTTCTGGTTAAAGTGGGTGTACAACAAAGCTTTGGCAAGCACAACCGTTATTTTCTCACCCGTATAGCCATTATAACTTTGTACAGCCACGTAATCAATCTTCGGACCGACACAAAGTGCAGTATTAGAAGGTAATGTCCATGGCGTGGTAGTCCAAGCAATAAAATAAGGCGTTCCCCATTCGGTCATTTCCGACTTCGGAGTTTTCATCTTAAATTGAGCTACTACCGTAGTATCCTTTACGTCACGGTAACAACCGGGTTGGTTCAGTTCATGAGAGCTCAAACCCGTGCCCGCAGCCGGAGAATACGGTTGAATAGTATATCCTTTATAGAGAAGTCCTTTCTTATACAACTGTTTTAGCAACCACCATAACGTTTCAATATAGCGGTTATCATAAGTGATATACGGGTTATTCATATCCACCCAATACCCCATCTTATGAGTAAGATCTTCCCATTCCTTTGTGAACTTCATCACATCTTTACGGCAAGCAGCATTATATTCGGCTACAGAGATTGTTTTTCCGATATCCTCTTTGGTGATGCCCAATGATTTTTCAACGCCAAGTTCCACAGGCAGTCCGTGTGTGTCCCATCCCGCCTTACGCTTTACCTGATATCCTTTCATTGTTTTATAACGGCAAAAGATGTCCTTAATGGATCGAGCCATCACATGATGAATACCCGGCATACCATTAGCCGAGGGTGGTCCTTCATAAAAAACGAAAGAAGGACAGCCTTCACGTTCTGTCATACTCTTGGCGAAAACACCGTTTTCGTCCCACTTTTTCAACACATCTTTATTTACCTGTGAAAGGTTGAGTTGTGAATGTTCAGCAAACTTCTTACCCATATTTTAATCGAAAATTATGCTATTTAATGAGTATCCTTTAGGATACGTTCCCATTTTAAGGGTGCAAATTTACAAAAAAAGTTAGTAAAAAGTTCCCGCAAAGAATAAAAACACAAAAAAAGGGAGAAAACTATATCGTCTTCTCCCTTTACCTACTTTACAGCCCACTATAAGAGCGGTAAAATGGGGTTATTATTTAGCTTTCATTAGTCAAATTCTTTGCGTAACTGACTGACCCAATCGTGAATGCGCTGTTCTGTCAGTTCCGACTGATTCTCCACATCTATAACCAACCCTGAAAACTTACCATCTTTCACCGCAAGAGATTGACTAAATTGATAGCCATCTGTGGAAGTAAATCCTACCAAAATAGCACCTGTGCCACTAAACACATCAACTAACAACCCCACTCCATCGGCAAAATTATCCGGATAACCCAATTGGTCTCCAAGACCGAAAATAGCTACTTTCTTATTCTTAAGGTCAGCTGATTTTACCTCAGGCAAAACTTCATCCCAATACACCGGCAATTCGCCATCAAACCAAGTGGATGCTCCGGCAATGATATTGTCGTATTTTTCAAAATCTTTCTGAGTAGCATTCTCAATCGATATTACATCAACCGAAGAATCGCTACCGAATACTTCAACAATGCGCTGCCCTATTTCATGGGTTTTAATGGTGTCTGGACTATAAAACAAACCTATCTTTTTCATCTTATATTGTATTTAATATTTAGTTTATATAAATTATATCAAAATAATAATAAACAACTAGTTAAACAATCTAATTAATACATATCCACGCAAGATAAGATTAGAATTCCAGTAATTCTTTGGCCGCTTTATATATACGCTCTTCGTTAGGCAGAATAGCTTTCTCAAAGATCGGATTAAATCCTACAGGAGTAAAAGTAGACCCTACCCGTTTTACAGGAGCATCTAAGTATTGGAACAACTCTTCGGTTATCATGGCGGCTATTTCAGCCCCAAAACCGGAGAAGACTTTATCTTCATGCACAACCAACACTTTGGACGTCTTCTTTACAGACTTTGCAATGGCTTCCTTATCCAATGGAATAAGCGAGCGCAAGTCTATCACCTCAAGGCTTCCCTTCTTTTCATCCAAAAGCTGCTTCGCCACATTCATACATAAGTGAGTCGTATTACCATAGGTAATCACCGTCAAATCATCCCCTTCATGACGAATACGTGCTTTTCCAAAAGGCACTTCAAAATCATCGGGCACGAATGCGGCAGCCTCAACGGCATTGTATTGAGCTTTAGGTTCCAGAAATAGCGTTGGTCCCTTTGAGCGCAAACTGGTACGCAGCAATCCTGCAGCATCGTCTGCAAAGGACGGATAAACAATTCTTGCACCAGGCAATGAAGCCAATGAAGCTTCTATATTCTGAGAGTGGTATAACCCTCCACCAATATAGCCGCCCGAAGCCAGACGAATCGTAACATTCGGGGTAAACTGTCCGTTACTACGCCAATATTCGTGAGTAAACTCCACATACTGCTCTATTGCCGGCCAAAAATAATCAGCAAATTCGGCGCCTTCAATCACTACCCTTATTTTAGGATCGAAACGGCTCATGCCGTTTGCCGTACCCATAATATAATCTTCTGCAATAGGCGCATTGAATATTCGACCTTCACCAAACTCCTGTTGCATACCTTTCGTCACATTAAACACCCCTCCTTTATCTTTATTGGCCACATCCTGCCCCCATAAGAAGGTATCTGGATTAAGTCTGAATTCGGCTTTCAGCGTTTCGTTTATAGCTTTTACCATCATCACTTTCTCACCATCTCCATGAGGAATTCCATCGGGGTACTTCTTTGATTCATAACCCTCCGGCAGCACAAAATCGTAGATTGTAGACGGATCGGGATCGGGTGCGGCAATCGCCTTACGGTTATCTGCACTCAGTTGCTTCTTAGCCTCACCCTCTATCGCTTTCAACTCTTCCTCCGTGAAGCGATTATAGCGCAACAACATACGCCGGAACTTAGCCAACGGGTCGTTTGCCTTTACATAAGCCAGCTCAGCCTCATCACGATAAAGACTGTGATTATCCGAATTGGAGTGAGAACCAATACGTACGCAATTGGCATGCACAATAACCGGATTACCCGTGTTGATGGCATATTCACGCGCTTCGGTCATCGCATTCATCGAATCGAACACATCCTTGCCATTACAATGTATGATCTTTAAATTCTTAAATCCACTGAAGTTATCGGCTACTTTACGGTTTGCAGTCTGATCTTTCTTCGGTACGGAAATTCCATAACCGTTATCCTGTATGACAAAGATTACAGGGAGCTGCTCAGTACTTGCACCATTGATGGCCTCGTAGACAAACCCCTCGGATGTAGCAGCCTCGCCATGTGACGTGATTACCACGCCCTGATGTTTATAATAAACCATGGCACGTGCCACTCCTGCAGCATGCAAATCGTGCGTACCGGTAGCCGAAGATATGTTCTCGATATGCCATTCAGGTTTCGCAAAGTGGTTGGACATGTGCCTTCCCCCACTACCCGGATCGGTAGCCTTTGAGAGTCCGTTCAGTATAAGTTCTTCGGGAGTAAGACCCGCAGAAAGCACAGCCAGCATATCTCTATAATATGGGAAAAGAAAATCTTTACCTTTCACAAAGACTTGTCCCATAGCAAGTTGGATGCCGTCATGTCCTGCATAGGGAGCATGATATGACCATCCAAGTGACTGGAGCAAATAAGCAGGTGCCTTTTCATCGAGCGCACGACCTAAAGTCATCAAATGATACCATTTCTTGAGGACTTCTTTTTCTGTGGTTTTTATATCAAATTTCTTCATAAGTATTAATCTATTTCGTTTTATTCATTCCAATTTTCCAGATAATCGGCTACTGCTTTCAGGAAGTTACCTCCCAATGATCCGTCTATCACACGGTGATCATAAGATAATGACAAATACATTTTCTGCCTGATAGCAATCACATCTCCGTCGGGGGTTTCTATGATAGCCGGTCTCTTTTCTATTGTTCCCACTCCCAAGATAGCTACCTCAGGCTGATTGATAATAGGTGTACCAAACAGGCTCTTGAATGTACCGAAGTTAGTAATCGTAAATGTCCCTCCTTCAATATCGTCGGCAGCAAGTTTACCTTTACGAGCCTTATCGGCAAGCGACGCAATAGACGTGGCGAGTCCGCTGATATTCAATTTATCGGCATTCTTCACAACAGGTACTATCAGATTTCCATTGTCGAGAGATACCGCTATGCCCACATTAATCCGTTTTTTCTGGATGATATTATAGCCTTCGACTGAAGAATTAACCCTTGGGAAAGCTTTCAGAGCATTAACTACAGCTTCGGTAATGAACGGCATATAGGTCAGGCTTACTCCTTCACGCTTACGGAACTCTTCCTTATGCTCACTGCGCCATTTCACCAAACGCGTCATATCTACTTCCACCACGTTAGTGACATGTGGTGATATCTTCTTGGAAGCCACCATACGATCGGCTATAATACGACGTACATAATCCATTGCAATTACTTCATCTCCTTCGGATACTACAACCGGAACAGCGTTAACCGGACGTTCATCTGTTGCAGGTGAAGGTTTCTGACTGCCGGCAACAGGAGTAGACACTTGACTTTCCTGAGCTTTCTTCGCAGTAGCAGTACTTCCGGCTGTATTTACCGATTGCGTTGCGGCGGAAGATACTGTCGGTCTATTCTCGAGGAAGTCTTCAAGATTTCGTTTCGTCAGACGCCCCATATATCCCGTACCCGGTATTTCATCAAGCTTTTCCTGACTTACTCCCGCTGCTTTGGCTTTATTCAATACCACAGGAGAGTACCACCGCGAATCCTCTGCTTTAGCCTTCTTCTTTTCATCGGCAGGTGACTGAGGTTCATCTTTAGCCCCTACCTCCGCAGAAGCCGAAGAATTATCCGGAGCAGCATCGGTTGTCTCACTACTCTCACCTTCACTTTCACCTTCAAGTTCCACAATAGCGACTACCGTACCTACCGCCACGGTATCGCCTTCACTAAACAGTATTTCCAATATTTTACCGGAAACAGGAGACGGGATTTCAGCGCTGACTTTTGCTGTATTCACCTCAAATAGAACGTCATCTTCCTGAATGGTATCACCCACTTTTACAGACCATGACACAATAGTTCCTTCAGTAATACTTTCGCCTAACTTAGGCATTTTTATTTCAAACTTTGCCATAACAAACTTATTTTAAATCTTACTAATTATGCAATTATTTTCATATACAAGAAGACAGCAACCTTGGCCTAATACCGTTCCATGAAGCAGTAGCATATCTGCTTTCTCTAATCCGATTAATAACGGTAAGGTCTTCTTCACTCCAACTATATCTTATGTATTCCCCGCCATCTTCAAGAAGATGCTTTACGATCTTTGTTTTAAAATCCGCCACACTCAATACTCCATGCAAATACGGCTTAATATTAGTCACCGGACTCTTTACGGAGCGTACTTGAACCCGGGAAGCCGATGAAATATCGTCCGCTTCTCCATTCAAGACATTTGTCAACCTATGCAGATCGGCATCAAACAATAAGGTGGCATGATACATTAATCGATGCTTATATACACACTGTGCGCTACCGGAGATTTTCAGACCGGACAGATAAATAGAACGCCGTTCATCCAATTCGGGCTTTAAGCCTAGATGTTGCAATGCACGAGCCGTCATATCGGCATATTTATCGAAACCAATATGTCCGGCGGTCTCTATGAACGTCAGATTCAAATTGCCCGGATCATGATAGACTGCACCTCCACCGGAATATCTTCTAGCTATATCAATGCCATTCGTTTCCGCATAATTGATGTCGACTTCAGCACGTACATTCTGATGTCTGCCGATAACCACGGAAGGGCTGCTTTGCCAGACCATGAAAATATTCTGATCAAAGTCCTTCAATAAATACTCCTCTGCGGCTAAATTGAAGAATACATCAATATTAGGATTATCAATATAAAGCATTATTCATTTATGTTTATTCAAATGCTACTTCACGCAAAATCTCGCTTACCGTAGGATGCGGGAATACGATCTTCTGGAATTGTTCTATCGTGAAATGTTCATCAATGGCAGTACCGGCAAGCACGATTAACTCCGAGGCTGGATTGCCATAGATATGACATCCGATAATATGATTTTGTGCATCGGTAATCAATTTGCAAAGGCCGTTCACTCCTTCATTCTCGGCAACGAAACGCCCTGAGTAAGTCATTGGCAATTTGGATACACGGAAAACTTCACCCGCGGCAGACAGTTCTTCTTCCGTCTTGCCCACTCCGGCTATTTCGGGATTTGTATACACTACCCCGGGAACACCATTATAGCTCATTACGTCATCCCGTCCCAAAATACGATTGATTGCCACTTCTCCTTCACGTATAGCAGTATGCGCCAGCATAGAAAAGCCGGTTATATCTCCGGCGGCATAAACGCGTGGATGACTGGTCTGCATATATTCGTTTACCTTTACTCCTTTACGATCAACTTCTATGGATAATGTTTCCAAACCAATATCCGACAGGTTTGCCCTACGTCCCACGCTGACTAATATTTTATCGGCAGGAAGTTCTTCCCTCTTACCGCCTTTCTCAATAATCACCTTATCCGAGGCCACTTCTACGACAGCCGTATTCAAGTGGAACTTTACGCCTCTCTTTGTATAATCCGAACGAAGCATTGCAGAAACTTCTTTATCCATAGCTCCCAATATCTCGGGCATCATTTCCACCACGGTTACATTCACTCCCACACTATTAAAATAAGAAGCAAATTCCATTCCGATGACTCCCCCTCCGATAATCACCAAAGATCCGGGAAGTTCGGTAGCTTCAAGCGCTTCCTTCGACGTCCAATACGCTATGCCGTCCAAGCCTTTTATAGGAGGAATAGCTGTGCTGGAACCCGTACACAGAAGAAGATATTCAGCTTGGAATTCCTCACCTTCAGCCTCTATACGTATCGTTCCATCGCTTTCACCTTTAATCGTGGCTTGCTTTTGTATAATATCGACTCCATTCAAGTCGAGTTTATATTTAACGCCGGTAGTAAGTTTCTTTACGATTTTATTTTTACGCAAT
The DNA here is from genome assembly GCA_007896885.1 of Bacteroidaceae bacterium HV4-6-C5C. Lineage (GTDB taxonomy): Bacteria > Bacteroidota > Bacteroidia > Bacteroidales > Bacteroidaceae > Bacteroides. The sequence continues at coordinate 139,120 of VOIU01000008.1, read as the reverse complement.
ACCACCTTTTTATGGTCGAGTGAGAATTCACCGGCCTCAAGTCCATATTTTCCGGCATTCTTCATGCCATCGAGTAATTTAGCAGAATAGAGGAAAGTTTTGGTCGGAATACAACCTTCATTCAGGCAGACTCCACCAATGTCACTCTTTTCAAAAAGAACTGTTTTAAATCCGTTGGATGCAGCTTTTTCCGCGGCATTATAACCGGCGGGGCCTCCTCCAATGATTGCAATATCATATTTCATTATTTCAAAACAATTAAAGTTATAAAAGTGAATTTATATACTATAAAAATCCAATAAAACTTTAGAGAATATACATTAAACAGCAAAGCGTTTAAATTAGTTCATATTTAACAAAGGTTTATAAATCAATAAGATATATGTAAACAAATGCATATTTCGCAGAAGAAACGTTGTAGTAAGTACATTTTTAGGATTGATTCAGAGTTATTTTATCATCATAATTAGGTATTTTCCAATAACAGACCGAACCATATTGAGATCTTTTCTGTTACATAGAAAGCTAATGAAAAAATAATAGCTCTAATATTTAAAACAGAATTATGAAAAAGATAGGTATTTTTTATGGCTCTTCTACCGGAAATACAGAAGAAGTAGCAAAGTTGATCGGTGAGAAATTAGGTTTATCATCTGAAGATGTACATGATATCTACAGAACAAAAGCCAGTCCGGCCGACTATGAGATTTTACTATTCGGTAGTTCACCGACAGGAGCAGGCGATTTGCAAGACGATTGGGAATCATTCCTCGTCGCACTGAAGAGTGTGAATTTAGAAGGCAAAAAAGTAGCCTTGTTCGCTTGCGGCGACTCTGCCACCTTTAGTGACACTTTCTGTGATACTATAGGGAAGATATATGAAGCCTTAAAGAGTTCGGGATGTGAATTCATTGGCACCGGAGTATCAACCGAAGGATATTCGTTTGACGATTCGGAAGCTGTAATAGATGACACATTTATCGGTCTGCCACTCGACCCGGACAATGAAGGCAATTTAACCGAAAGCCGCGTAGATGCATGGCTTGAAAAACTAAAAACAGAGTTCTAGTTATTTATATTGGTTACTATTCAGATGGGGGCTTGAGTGATTCAAGTCCCCATTTTTTACTCTATTCAACTAATGTTGCCACCAAGTGTGTCTAAAGTTTGAATGAAATTGAGCAAATTCTTTTTCGTGGTATTGGGAAAGAAGTTCTTAGCGACCATCTCCGCCGTTTCAGTAGCTTCTTTAAAGACCTGCTCCCCTGTTTCTGTCAAAATTACATAACTTACACGGGCATCTCTTTCATTCGTTTCCCTCGATACCAGCCCAATCTTTTCGAGTGGATTTAATACCCGCGTCACACCCGATGCCGTAAGCCCGGCTTTTTCGGCCAAATCAATTCTTCGCAACTTATGCTCTTTTGAAGTTGATAGCAAATATAGCATCAAATAGTCGGTAAAACCCAATCCATGCACACTAAGTGAGTCGAACTTCCGAGCCAGAATAGACTGTACTTTCATTATATTGAAAGCAATTAATAGTTCTTCTTTAATCATTGTAATATACTTGAGTTATCAATTATTATGCAAATATATATCAAACTTATAGAACTACAAATTAATGGAAGACTTTTTTATTTGCGGGAAGATAAAGAACTGCTAAAAGTGACCGCTCATTCGTACCATCTTTTATTGTGAGGTCGGATATGGATAGGGGTAAATCATGAGGTCTACCCTATTGAGTGTAGGAGTGAATAGAGAATCAATGCCAATGATGACTATCATCAATGCCAATGATAGCCACTATCAATGGCATTGATGATAGGATCAGTATGGGAGGGAAATAACTAGCCCCCTCGAATGAGATAAACTCTTCTAAGGGGGCTGACTGGTAAGATACGGATAATGATTTAATTCTTCTTCCAGAGCTTACTCATATCCTCGAGGGTTTTTCCCTTGGTTTCAGGCACCCAATACCAAACAAATATAGCAGCTATCACACAGATAACGCCATAAAGGCTATATGCAAACATCGGACTGAAATCGTATAATGCCGGGAAAGTGGAAGACACAATATAATTGAATATCCACTGGAAGGCAACCGCAATAGCCACCGCTTTACCACGAATGGTATTCGGGAATATTTCGGATATCAGCACCCAGCAAATCGGTCCCCATGACATCATAAAGAATGCGGCATATACGATAATGGAAAATACCGGAACGACTCCTTTTACGCCCATGTGATCGCATATTGCTACGGCAAATGCACCGACAGCCATACCTATGGAACCTATAATAAGCAATGGACGCCGTCCGAAACGGTCGACTGTAAAGATTGCCACCAAAGTAAAGAGGATATTTACAACTCCCATAATAACCGATTGCATCATACCGCCTCCCTCTGCTCCTGCATTTTCAAAAATACGGGGAGCATAATAAAGCACGGCGTTAATACCGATAGCTTGCTGAAATACCGAAAGCAAAATGCCGATCACAATCACTGCAACCCCATAAGTGAAAATCGACTCACTCTTTTCGTGAACAGTAGATTTGATATCTTGCAAAATCTCCTTTGCCTTTGTCAACCCATTGACTTTTTCAAGAATGGATGATGCTCTCGATTCTTTGCCAATCAAAACCAAATAGCGTGGAGTCTCAGGAACAAGGAACAGCAAGAAGCCAAACAAAGTAGCCGGAAAAGCAGCGGAAACAAACATATATCGCCACCCTTCGTACACCGTCCACATGTCGGAAGTCTGACTCACAGAAGCCAAACCCGTTATCTCGTTCTTCACAATTAAAGGGTTTTGATGATCACCCATAATTAGAAAGTTGACGAAATAGACCACCAGCATACCAAATATTATGGCAAACTGATTGCACGACACTAATGTACCGCGAATGTTCGATGGAGCTATTTCGGCAATATACATGGGGCAAACCGCAGAGGCCAAGCCTATACCTATACCCCCTACAATACGATAAAGGTTGAAGGTGATCAATAGCCCCATGCTGGGTTCATTGTGTCTGAAGAATAAGAACTCCGGATGAAATGTACCCAATGCGGAAAGAAAAAAGAGTATCGCTGCCAAACGCAACGAATTACGCCGTCCCATTCGTGAAGCAAATATACCCGATAACGCCCCTCCTATGACACACCCGATCAGCGCACTCGATGAAGTGATGCCATGCATCACTTTGTCGTAATGGAAATCGGGAGCCATCAGGAAGAACGCTTCAAGGCCCTTTTCGGCACCGGAAATCACAGCGGTATCATAGCCAAAGAGCAATCCTCCCAAAATGGCAACGGTCGTAATGGAATACAGGTAGATTTTGCTACCGTCGTTTGTATTGTTCATGGTAATATAGATTAGGTGTTCAGTGTCTACACTTCATTCATCAACAATACATGCTAACGATAGTCTCATACAACTCCTGCTTGCCACTAACCTGTTTAGGCTCGCCATTCGATTTGGCATAAGATACCAGATCCTCGATCGACAATTTGCCTTCTTCAAAATCCTTACCTTTACCGGCATTGAAAGATGCGTAACGATCAGCGAACATTTTCTGATATGGAGATTCTTCCAATAATTTGGCTGCACCTTCCAAAGCACGTGCGATGGCATCCATTCCAGAGATATGGGCAATAAAGATATCTTCCAAATCGGTAGAGTTACGACGGGTCTTAGCATCGAAGTTGCAGCCGCCATTGCCAAAACCGCCATTGCGAATGATCTGCATCATAGCTTGGATCAGTTCAAAGTTATCAATAGGGAACTGGTCGGTATCCCATCCGTTCTGATAGTCACCACGGTTGGCGTCAATAGAGCCTAACATGCCATTGTCTACAGCTACAGCCAACTCATGCTCGAATGTATGACCGGCCAAAGTGGCATGGTTAACCTCAATGTTCACCTTGAAATCTTTATCCAGTCCATGTGCTTTCAAGAACCCGATTACTGTTTCGGTATCCACATCATACTGATGCTTCATCGGTTCCATTGGTTTAGGTTCAATAAGGAAAGTACCCTTGAAGCCTCTTGCACGGGCATAATCGCGAGCCATTTTCAGCATCTGTGCCAAATGATCCTTTTCGCGTTTTTGGTCGGTATTCAGCAAAGACATATACCCTTCACGACCGCCCCAGAACACATAATTAGTACCTCCAAGTTCAATAGTAGCATCGATAGCATTCTTAATCTGAACAGCGGCACGGGCTACCACATCAAAATTAGGATTGGTAGCGGCACCATTCATATAACGCTCGTGACTAAATACATTTGCAGTACCCCACAAAAGTTTAATACCTGTCTCGGCTTGTTTTTTCTTGGCATAAGCTACAATTTCTTTCAAGTTGTTCTCATACTCTTCTATTGTAGCAGCTTCGGCACAAAGATCCACATCGTGGAAACAATAATATTCAATACCCACTTTATGCATGAACTCAAAGCCGGCATCCATCTTGTTTTTTGCAGCTTGAATTTTGTCGGAATCACCATTCCATGGGAATTGCTTGGTACCTCCACCAAACTGGTCACCACCTTCTGCACAGAGGGTATGCCACCATGCCATAGCGAACTTCAACCAATCTTTCATCTTCTTGCCCATTATGACTTTCTCCGCATCATAATAACGGAATGCCATTGGGTTCTTACTGTCTTTACCTTCAAATTTAATTTTTCCTATTCCGGGAAAGTACTCTTTTGTTGCCATAACTTTAATTGTTTATGTGGGAAAATTCCTCATTAGGAATCTCCACACGGATTATATTTAATTGAATTTATTCTAAAGTGTTGCTTCGCTCATTCATTTAGCCATCGACTTTTCCAATCGATGCTTCCAGCGGGCATAAGCATCTGCATACTCCTGACGTTTAGCTTGATTCGGTTCGATAACATCCAGCTTCTCAAGAGTGGCGAATGCTTCATTATTGTTCTTATATATACCTGCACCTATACCTGCACCTTTTGCCGCACCAACCGATCCGTCGGTATCATAGAGTTCAATAACGGCACCGGTCACACCTGCCAGGGTTTCCCTGAAGATGGGGCTCAGGAACATGTTGGCATGTCCGGCATGAATCTTTTTCACCGCTATACCCATCTCTTCCATGATATCAATGCCATATTTAAAGGAGAATACAATGCCTTCCTGGGCAGCACGGATGATATGACGTTTATCGTGCTGATTAAAGTTCAAACCACGTATGGAGCAATCGATCTCTTTATTTTCCAACATACGTTCGGCTCCATTACCAAAAGGAAGAATACTCAGTCCCGCACTGCCGATAGATACTTGCGCGGCAAGTGCATTCATTTCATTATATGATATTCCTTCGGGAGCAATGAAACGCTTAACCCATGAATTCAGAATACCTGTCCCGTTAATACAGAGAAGAACTCCTAAACGAGTCTGAGCATCGGAGTGGTTGACGTGTGCAAATGTGTTCACACGCGATTTCGGATCATAATTCACCTCACCGTTCACGCCATATACCACACCGGATGTACCTGCCGTAGAAGCAATCTCACCGGGATTGAACACATTAAGCGACAAAGCATTATTTGGTTGATCTCCTGCACGATAAGTAATCGGAGTACCTTCTTTCAGTCCTAATTCCTTAGCAGCCCAGGCATTTATCCGTCCCTGTTCCGAAAAAGTCGGCTTAATATTGGCAATCACCTCTTTGTCAAAACCATAATACTTCATCAAAGAGTCGGCCAATGAATTGTTTTTGAAATCCCAAAATATACCTTCGGAGAGTCCTTCTATTGTGGTGCATATTTCGCCGCTCAACTTCATGGCAATATAATCACCGGGTAGCATAATTTTATGAATACGCTCATATATTGAAGGCTCATTTTCTTTTATCCATGCCAACTTTGAAGCAGTAAAATTACCCGGCGAATTCAATAGATGTGAGAGGCAGTACTCTTTACCCAAGGTATCAAAAGCCTTTTGTCCGTAAGGCACAGCCCTGGAGTCGCACCAGATAATCGAAGGGCGAAGTACTTGCTGATTCTTATCCACACATACCAAGCCATGCATTTGATAAGAGATACCAATAGCCATGATCTCACCGGCATTTGCTCCGGACTCAGCTATTATAGCCTGTGTAGCCAATTTGAGATTTTCCCACCAACTCTCGGGGTTTTGCTCGGCCCATCCGGGCTTTACAGCAATAATAGCAGCTTCTGTCTTAGGAAAGAATGCTGTCGAAACACACTTCCCTGTTTCCGCATTTACCAAGCTCGCTTTTACAGAGGAGCTTCCAATGTCATAACCTAATAAATACATGGTATTAAAATATTGTGATTAATTATATCTAAAGTTAACGTCTTACCTTATTATAGATCTTCTTGTCAAAGCGGTAATAGCGTGCGGCACGATGTGCCACGCCCTGCTCTTTTTCTTCCAAAGGCACAACATAATCCATCAAAGATATCTTTTTATGAAAGTTGCGCACATCTATTTTCTTATTATATATCAGTTCATACAAGGTACGCAATTGCAATGCGGTAAACTTGCGGGGAAGTAAATCGAATAAAGCGGAAGGGTTGAATTCCACATATTGCCGGATATAAACCAAAGCTTCCTTTATAATCAGGTTATGATCGAAAGCCAAAGGACCGATATCTTGTAAGGCAACCCAATATGCTTGAAAATCATCCAAATTACGTGATAAAGCACGGTCAATCTTAACCATTGACAAATAAGCGATAGTGACAATGCGTTCGACTTTTGACTGTATAGCGCGCTCGAGCCAATGAATATCTTTGGGATCTTTTGTCCGGTCTTTTGACCCAAATGCTTTAAATTGCATGAGTTGTACGTTCTTCAAACCGGTCAGTTCATTCAGTACTCGCTTGGCAGCTTCACCCAAATCTTCATCCATATATATCAAGCTCCCGGGAAGTTTCATATCATGGAATACTTCTCCAAGCTCCTCTCCCATTCGCTTAATCAACAAAATCTTCAGCTGTTCTCCATCAAAGCCAATTACAACACAATCCACCGATATGTGATTATTGGCCAGCGGAAAGTTATTAATCATGTTTTCCATATCTTTTCTTTCTAATAAGTGATGCAAATATAAACAGCTTTTTTTGTTTTATATAAATGTAAATAGATAAAATTAGTATGTTATAAAGCACTATTTATCAAATAAATACATATCATATATTTTACATTATCAATTTATACGATTATCTTATTTTATACAATATGTATTTTACTATAAAAAGCGTTGTCTAATCATCTTAAGTACAATAATTATAAAATATCCTAGTTTTCAAGCATTTCAATATCGAAACACTTTCATACACAAGCATATCTTATTGTATTTTTAAGAGAGTCCATTTTGAAAATCCTACAAAAACATTCAATTGTGTGGCGGTTAAAAGAAAAAGGCCTACATTTGCAGCACTTTTAATCAATAACTTAAAAAAACAGATAATATGAAAGCATTTGTATTTCCCGGTCAAGGCGCTCAATTTGTCGGAATGGGAAAAGACTTGTATGACAATTCAGCATTAGCTAAAGAATTATTTGAAAAAGCAAATGATATTTTGGGATATCGTATTACCGATATCATGTTTGAAGGTACTGATGACGATTTAAAGCAGACTAAAGTTACTCAACCCGCTGTATTTTTACACTCTGTAATTTCAGCATTGTGTATGGGTGATGATTTTAAACCTGAAATGACAGCCGGTCACTCACTTGGTGAGTTTTCAGCTCTTGTCACTGCAGGTGCGCTTAGCTTCGAAGATGGCTTAAAATTAGTATACGCTCGTGCTATGGCTATGCAGAAAGCATGTGACATCCAACCTTCCACTATGGCTGCAATCCTCGGATTAGCCGATGAAAAGGTTGAAGAGATCTGCGCTTCGGTATCTGCCGAAGGTGATGTTTGTGTGGCTGCCAACTACAACTGCCCGGGACAAATCGTAATTTCAGGCTCTATTGAAGGAATCAATAAGGCATGTGAATTGATGAAAGCTGCCGGTGCAAAGAGAGCTTTACCTCTAAAAGTAGGTGGTGCATTCCACTCTCCTCTTATGGATCCTGCCAAGGTAGAATTGGAGGCTGCAATCAATGCAACCAATTTCCATGCACCCAAATGTCCGGTATACCAAAATGTAGATGCTTTGCCTCATACAGATCCTGCTGAAATCAAGAAGAACCTTATGGCGCAGCTTACAGCTTCTGTTCGTTGGACTCAAACTGTGAAGAACATGATCGCCGACGGTGCAACAGACTTCACAGAATGTGGCCCCGGTGCAGTATTGCAAGGTATGATCAAGAAAATAGATGCTACAGCTTCCGCTCACGGCATTGCTTGAGCTACGATCTATTTTAGAGAAATAAAGGGTCAGTAATCCCCGGATTACAACCAAAGCCCAAATAGATATACTACTACTGAGTAAGTAGAATACATATAAAATTACCCGTGCCACCATAATATGTGGCACGGGTAATTTGCGTTATTATTGGCATTATTTTTTTACAGATAACCTAAAAGACAAAAGAAGAAGAATAAGTACGACCTCAGGTTATATAAACTCTTCCTCACAATTGCCTTAGATAATTGCATGCAATTAACTAAAGCTTTCGAGTAATACCTTCAACAGAGATCGTACATTTATAATTTTAAAGCGTCTTTAATGAATTCTGCCATTTGGCGATTACCGCGATAACCTGTAAATTTTGATTTCAACTCACCTTTCTTATTAAATATCAAATAAGAAGGAATAGCCTCAAAAGAATACTTATCCATCAACTTCTCCCAGATCTTCGCATCCAAGTAATACTGCTGCCCGCCCATTTCCTTTATCATCTTACTCCAAAGCACTTTTGATGATGAATCACCTGTAATATATACATGTGCAAGCTCTTCGCTTTTTAAAGGGAGTTCCAGATGTCTCATTTCTTTTAGAGCCATCAAGCAGGGACCACACCAAGTAGCCCAAAGATCAACAACAACAACTTTACCCACATTGTTTTTTAGAATATCTGCTATTAAATGATCAGCATCGGGAATATCAGAGCAATCTTTTACAACCAACGATTCGATAGAAGAAACTCTGCTTAAAACCTTCTCATTCGCATGAAGAAGAATCTTCTCAATCTCCCCACCTTGAAAATACGCATGTATGTTTTGCTTTTGTATTTCAGAAAGCGGCTTTACATCCGCATTCAATTGGCGTGCATAGCTGTTTGCCGTCAAGACATCATAATATTGACCGCTATCAAATCCAATGAGAGTTGAAATACGATTTTTAACGGTTCTTTGCCACGCTGCTATAGGAGTAGTGCCTATTGGGGAAATATTTAAGGTGTCATTACGAAGCATTTGCTCTTGAAAGTCGGGAAATAAAAAAGAATAAAGACATAACTTAGAATTCAGGTTAATATCTTTCATAAAACTGTAATACCCTAAAGTTGGTATTGCTATCTTTAGAGAATCAGGCATTAAGTCACCGTTATGGAAATCTCTATAATTAAATTGCATCTCACCTTCATAATCAAACAAAAAAGTAGAACAAAAGAAAAAAGCATCCTTTTTTATATAGTCCTTAAAAGAATCACTAAGCAAAGAAGTCTTATCTACTAGATTAATCCTGTCACTAACTTCTGTTTTAACGTATTTCAGGTACGACTCCGGAGAACCATTATACAATTGTAGAGGCTTTCTTTTTGAATGATAATTTGCCACTTTAGACAATATATCCATCCCTGAAAGCATGTCTTTCTCAGTAAGTTCTGACTTTGGATATTTTAGGAGCTTTATACTCCCATCCTTTTTATAAGCAAAATCTAATTTTATATCTCGATTATTCCCTATTTCAAGATATATTGCTTTCCCTCGGTTTAAATTTGTAACAAGCCCTACGACTACAGGATTAGTTTCAAATTCAAGATCAATGGAATAATTACCGCAATTATCCGTCATAATTTCTTTTTTTACTACTTCTCCCGAAATAGGGTGACATAGACTAAAGATCACTTGTACCGGCTTATTAAGCCGGGCTTTCCCCATATCGGCTATTTTTCCCGAAATCGTCACTTTACCCATCTGAATAACGGGGTTAACAAAGCTTGGAGTGGAAGTTTGTGAAAAGCACACGGGAACAAAGAAATAAAGTAAGCAGGCAACTAATGCCAATTTTAGAACCGTAATTTTTGTTTTCATTATATTATAATGTAAGAGTCCATACAGAATCACTTATACATTTCATATGTAAGTATAATATCAAATAAAGGTTAATATTTCATCGCAATAAAACATAAAAATAATCCAAACATGAAAGTTATATAAATTATCATATCATTATTCTAATCTAAGAACAAAGTAAATGTTATATTAACACTCAACATAAAACTATATATCTAATAATAAACTTGATATCCTAATGAAATAAGATAAATGATATAGCTCATACGCACAGCCTATTTATCTTTTTTACGCTTACAACACAGTAAATGTAGCTATATATTTATTATATATATAAAACAATATGTTCAAAAAATAGAAGTATTTAAAAAAGCTATATCATATATGATATAATAAAAACAATTAAGACATTTGAAACAAGATTTCGTTGAAGTTCACATAAGAAGATTAGTAAAAAAACATCTGAAAAAGGATAAATTCAGGATTTATTTCACACAATACACTTAACGCTTTCAGTGCAAACTCAAGAAAGATACTCTCCTGGATTTCAAAAAGATATACTTAATATTTTTCCATGCAAGTAAAAGGCATTTGAGATTTAGATTTAATTGAGGAGTCAGTCGCATATAAATATTAAATAGAAGTATGCTTCTCCTTATTCAGATTATCTAAAATTTATACTTTAAATCGTAATTCTCCAGCATTTCGGTATGATCCAGTATGATCCCCAATATCTCGGTATGACCGGATTTTCATTGCCAAACCGCACCCCTTTGGTTTCTTTACCGAAGCGCTACGGTTCACATACCACGGCCCTACGGTTTGAAAACCAAAGGGCTGTGGTTCCCCCTATAGATAAAGAGGGTATTGCAATCACTCAGCATTACAATATCATATTAACATAAGATTCTTATGCATAAAAAAAGCACTTACGATAATGTAAGTGCTTGATTTTATTTCGTGATTCGGTTGGGATTCGAACCCAAGACCCACAGCTTAGAAGGCTGTTGCTCTATCCAGCTGAGCTACCGAACCATCCTTAAATTGCGGTGCAAAGGTACGTTTTTTATTAAGATACTGCAAGTCTTTGCAGATAAAATTACTCTGTTTTTTTCAGTACAACAGCCGTTCTAGCTGGAATATAAAGCTTTAGCCATTCTTTTTTATCAGCTTTATATAGCGGATCAGAGATGGTGTAATGCTTTACAGTGTCATCAGTTAGACCATAGCCTCCATAAGTGGGGTTATCAGTATTTAAAACAACTTCATACGTTCCCGGTGAAACTAACAGCCCATAATCGGTAAATGAGTGTTTTGGGTTAAAATTAAACACAAAGACAAAATCTTTGCGGGAATATGCCAAAACCTGGTCGTTATCATTTTTTAAAATCTCTTGTATAGATGATTCTTCGAAAGATTTAGCACTCTTAATTAGATGCAGCATATCTGCATCAAAGTCAGCCATATAATGATAAGCAAGCTCCTGATTATCTGCTAAATCCCATTGACGACGGGCATATTTATAAGACCAACCGTTTCCTTCACGGGGGAAATCAATCCATTCAGGATGCCCAAATTCATTTCCCATAAAATTCAGGTATCCACCATTTATAGTAGTGGCAGTCACAAGACGAATCATCTTGTGTAAGGCAATTCCCCGATGAACAATATAATTCTCATCCCCTTTCTGCATGTGCCAATACATATCAGCATCTATCAGACGGAAAATTATGGTCTTATCCCCGACCAATGCTTGGTCATGGCTTTCGGTATATGAGATTGTCTTCTCGTCCTGGCGACGGTTTGTAACCTCCCACAATATACTCGACGGTTTCCAATCTTCATCTATTTTTTCCTTTATTGTTTTAATCCAATAATCCGGGATATTCATAGCCATGCGATAATCAAAGCCATAACCACCATCTTCAACCGCAGCGGCTAAGCCAGGCATACCTGATACTTCTTCAGCCACAGTGATAGCATGAGGTTTAACGGCATGAATTAACTTATTGGCTAAAGTCAGATAACAGATGGCATTATCATCCTGATGTCCATTAAAATAGTCGGCATAGTGAACAAAGGATTCACCTAATCCATGGCTATAATAGAGCATGGAAGTAACTCCGTCGAAACGGAACCCATCCAGACCGTACTCCTCAAGCCAATATTTACAGTTGGAAAGTAGAAAATGTAATACTTCGTTTTTACCGTAATCAAAGCAAAGAGAATCCCACGCAGGATGTTCACGACGTGCACCCGGATAGAAATATTGATAAGGGTCGCCGGCAAAATTACCAAGTCCTTCAACTTCATTCTTTGCTGCATGAGAATGGACGATATCCATGATAACAGCAATGCCCAAGGTATGGGCAACATCGATTAACTCTTTCAACTCATCGGGTGTACCGAACCGTGAAGAAGGCGCAAAGAAATTTGAAACATGATAACCAAAGCTTCCGTAATAAGGATGCTCCTGAAGAGCCATTATTTGAATGCAGTTATATCCGGCTTTTGCTATTCTAGGCAGAATCTTCTCACGAAATTCATTATATGTACCGACCTTTTCTTCCTGCTGCGCCATGCCTATATGGCACTCATAAATAAGCAATGGATCAACAGTCGGCTTAAAAGAATGGCTTTTTAAAATATACGGATGCTCAGGTTCCCAAACCTGTGCACTGAATATGCCAGTATTGCTATCCTGCACAACGCGGCTAGCCCATGCCGGAATTCTTTCACCCGCTCCCCCATTCCAATGTACAATGAGCTTATATAAATCGCCATGCTGCAAAGTACCAGCGGGCAATTCAATTTCCCAATTACCATTATCTATACGCTTTAAGCTATAGTCGGCATTTTCTTTCCAATCAGAAAAAGCACCAATCAGAAAAATTTGTGTCGCATTAGGAGCCCATTCACGGAAAATCCATCCATTTTCCGTACGATGCAACCCAAAATAGAGATATCCTGTGGCAAAGTCGGACAACGTTTTTCTGTCTCCATTTGCAATCAACTCACCTTCTTTACTTAAAGCATATTGGTGACGTCCGTTAATGGCACCAGCAAAAGGTTCCAACCAGGGGTCATTTTTGATTAGATTCAATGTTTCCATAACTTAGGAATATATTTAGATAATAGCTTGTTTATAAAGCTTTTACTTTTACGATTATTTTCTTTACTCCTTCAGGAGTAATACCGGGAGCATGTCCATCTTGAGGAAAGAATATAGCAAACATTCCAGGTTTTATGGTCAGATAATTTTCTGCTAGTCCTTCAAAGAAAGTAATATCTTTCTCTGCATTGTATGTAGCATTTGCAGGTAGGCAGTCTTTTCCTGGAGTATATCCCATAATTTCTGCTCCGGAAAGAGGTATCTGGATATCAATAAATGCGTTGTGAGTTTCCAATTTAGCTTCTTCTTTGGTCTTTGGATTAGTTTGAGCAACATTCAGAACCAAATCTTGTCCATTTAACTCTATTTTTCCTATTTCCATGTTTTGCAAATCATGTGACTTGAGAAAATCAACAGCTTGTGAAAATAAAGGATTTAAAGAAACGTATTTATCCAAATTTTCCAATCGGTCTACTACCATAATACCTAATGTTTTAAGTTAGTTAATCTTAATATAAAATTTATTCGAAATCGTCAATCGTATAATTTAAGAAATCAGCAAAGCGCTTAAGTTGCTTAAATACGTCACTAATATGTTTGAGAGAATCCGGTGATCTAAAAAAGTCGTCGGAAACATAGTAACAACAAGTGTATTCTTTGCACTTCAAATACTGCAAGTGTTCATAATCTTTTGGGAATCCCTTAGGAGCGGTTTTTAAGAAAGAATCACCAATTACAGGAAAGTATTGCTTGAATTGAGGATCTTCGACAATGCTCCTAAATTCATCCATATTGTCATATACAGCTTGGCGAACGGCTTTAAATATGTTTGGAGGCAGACAGTAACTACCACCGGCAAGCAAACATTTCCCCGGTTCTATATGCACATAATAACCACAATGATCGGATTTTTTGCCACGGGCATTAATGTACCCGCCAAAATGAGTTTTATAAGGGGTTTTATCCAGAGAAAAGCGAGTATCTCTGTAAATTCGATAAGTGCAATCTTTAGCCTCAACACCACGAATACTCTCATCAAACAAGCTTATTCTTGAAATTATTGCAGTGAGTAGTTTCTCAAACTCTTCACGCGCCTGCTCATACTGTTCACGATGTGAATTAAACCACTCGCGATTATTGTTAGCATCTAAACTTTCTAGAAAGTTAAATATAACAGGGATATTCATACTACTATTCTTCCTTATTATCTGACAAACTTACACATTATTTTCGTAACTTACTATAAACGGATACAAAAAAAGCATCAGTCATAATAAACCGATGCCCAATTGATATTTGAATGATATATACGGTATTTTTAAGTTTTGAGACTACTTTACTACAATACCAATTCCATAAGATAAAATGTTTTTAAATATCAAGCAATACGACAATAAGTAATGCCTCAAAATTTAAAAACCGTATATAAACGAAATTATTCGACCTTTATTCATAAATATCGATCAACTGAATATTTTACAATATCTTCTTTTATAAATTTATCTTTAGAATCTTACCGCCATATCCCGCCAATGAAATTTCAGTCGCCTTATAGGGCAAAATTGTTATCAACTCTTTCTTTCCGGTCAATAAGTCTTTAGCTTGATAAGAGTTCATTTGCGGAATTTGAAGGAAATCAAAAGCATGGGATGGAATATTGATCGCAACTTCAACCGGAATATGTTCAAAATTTACTGCAATTAACAGAAGTTCATTATCAGCTTTTCTAAAGAATGCATATTGCTTATGTTCGTTGAAACGCCATCCATTTATATTGGCATACATTAAATCGAAGAAAGCGCCTTCAGTAATAGCTTTTTCCTTATTGCATAGTGTTAATATACATTGATATATCCGATATATTTTTTTTTGTTCCTCTGTAAGCAGATTACCATCAAAAGTTCCTTCATTTCTCCAACGTCTGATCGTATCCACACTCCAATAATCGAATATTGTAGTCCGACCGTCCCTTCCGCTAAATCCTTCGGTATCCATACCTAACTCTCCAAATTCCTGGCCGAAATAAATCATCACAGGATTTGTATTCATACAAGCAGATACAATCAGACCCGGAATTGCTTTTCTCGGATTAACGGCAAAAAAATCTGAAGCTATACGTTGTTCATCGTGATTTTCAAGAAAGTTCAGCATATATTTCTCCAGCCCTCCCAAGCTCTGCCACGATTGGGTGATAGCTGTAGCGGAACCTTGTCCGCAGATTACATCCTTCAAGGTGTCATACAGTCCCACCTTATCATACAAATAATCAAATTTACCTTTGAATATATAGTCGTTATATTCCGCCGAATTATAGATCTCACCAATAAAAAGAATATCATGATATCGGGCCTTCACTTGCGGGATCACCCATTCCCAGAATTCAACGGGAATCATCTCAGCCATGTCACACCGGAATCCATCAATATCCTTGTTAGCCCAAAACATAAGAATATCAAGCATTTTAGTCCATGTATCAGGCGCGGGATCGAAATGACATGTTCCTCCATTTTGATAATCAACACCATAATTCAATTTCACGGTTTCATACCAATCATTGATATTCGGAAAGGCATCGAAACGGTTATTTCCGGTAACTTTAGCCGGAAACTCTTTATATGCTTCAGTGGCATTCCCTTTCATATCAAACTGCCCGCACAACTCGGATTGGGGAATATAGTAAAAGTTGTTATAAGGACTGAAAGCAGAGTTGGTATCATCATTTGCACCCAGCTGGACTGTTCCATCAGGCTGTGCATCCGAATAATATTGTCGGGCAACATGATTGGGTATAAAATCCATAATGACCTTTAAACCGGCACGATGCGTGCGCTTCACCAGATCTTCAAACTCCTTCATCCGATCCGGCACATTGTCAGCTAAATCCGGATCAATGTCATAGTAATCCTTTATGGCATAAGGAGAGCCTGCCTTACCCTTAACAATAGCAGGATGATCGGGATGAATTCCATATTCACGATAATCTGTCTGTGTAGCATGCTCAATGACGCCGGTATACCAAATGTGCGTTGCACCTATTTTCTTAATTTCCTTCAAAGCCTGAAGGGTGAAATCGGACATCTTCCCACATCCATTTTCGCCAATACCACCATTGTAAATGCAACGGCATTTATTATTACCGAATAAACGAGGAAGTACCTGATATATTATAATTTTATTTTTTGCACTCATTTCAACTTCACTTTATTAGAGCATTTTTTCAACATTCTCTTTCCAAATCGTTCCTTTTTCAACAGCCAGTTGCTCCAGCAAGTTGTTCGCAGTTTTATATCCCTGCATAAAGATTTCTTCTGCCTTTTTCAGTTCAGTATTGCTATAACCTTCCAGATTATAAGGCTCAACCAGTAGATCAGCTTTTTCACGTTCAGGAAAAGTGTTGGCACGAAACATGAAATTATAAGAGCGCATCGCAATGCTTACAATATTCATCTTATATTTATTTGCCATCAAAGGGCTCACATTTACAGCAACAACTTTGTTGCAGATACGGCGGATTGTTGATACAGGCAGGTTCATAAATAATCCTCCATCAACATAATGCGTACCATCTATCTTTACAGGAGCAAACAATACAGGCATGCAACAGGAAGCTGCAATACGCTCGGCAATATCCCCTTTGTGAAAGTGTACTAAACGGCCATGATCCAGATCTGTAGCACTTACAATGAGAGGCACTTGCAAATCCTCCAATTTCTGAGCCTTAAGATTCGTTTTCAGAAAGTCTACAAATTCTTTAAGATCAAACAACCCAACCTTGGGAATAACCAGCTTTGTCAAATCTTGAAATTTATGTCCTGAAAAGTAGTCGAGTACTTGATGAGGTTCATTCCCATCGGCATAAAATACGCCGGCTAAAGCTCCGGCACTGACACCGGACAAAATATCCGGTTTGATATCATGCTCCAATAAAGCCTGCATTACGCCCAAATGAGCAAAACCTTTAATAAATCCTCCACTCAAAGCGAAGCCTACATTATATTTCTTAGAAAACCAATTATTCGTCTGCACTTCCATATAGATCCTCTCAATATTTATTCTTCGCCACGAAATTAATCAAATTATTGTATCAGAAATCTATACGAACCAGAAAATTGCACGAATATAACAAATGCCTGAGTGCCCTGTTTTCAAAAGCCAAAGTTGTCCACCTTTATATGTTCTTCTTTCTTTTCAACAAAGGGTTTTGCTTTCTGTTGAATAACATCTCCTTCGATATGGACAGCACGATATGGGCGTGCCGGACATACATATTCGCAGCCTCCACATCCTACACAAATAGCTGTATTCACATGCGGAATAGTCAGACCGCCTTTATAAGGAACCATCGAAATTGCTTGCGTTGGACAATGTTCAGAGCAAGCTCCGCAACTCGTATCTTCACGATATACAATACAGTTCTCCATGATAAAAACCACCTGCCCCATTTGGGTAAGGTGTTTTTTTTCCTTTGTCAGAGGCAATATTGCACCGTTGGGACAAACATCACTACAGACTGTACAATCGAAATTGCAAAAACCTTTCTCAAAATATACAGTAGGTTGCATAAATCCTTCCAGGCCATATTCCATGAAAGAAGGTTTCAGTACATGTGAGGGGCATTTACTCACACACAAATGACAGGAAGTGCATTTATTTTGAAAGTGTGCTCGACTTATCGAACCCGGAGGAGTTATAGGAGTCTTTCTTTTATCACTTTTCAGACCATTAGCATTAGCGACAACCGCTTGTGCATCTGCAAATACTTTTGGAACGACAGAAGCAGTAATAGCTCCGGCTATTAGGAAGTTTCTTTTAGAAGAATCCGTCGAATGATCGACTTTTTTTACACGCAAGTTATAAGATAAAGCATGCTGACGGCACTCTCCAATACAATCAAAACAATCCACACAACGTGTATAATCGATAGACTGTTCCGAACTGTTTATGCAGGAAGCTTTACATTTTGTGGCACAAACTCCACAATGATTGCATTTTATTTCATCAATCCGTACTTTAAATAGAGAGAAGCGACCGACCAATCCAAGTAGAGTCCCTACCGGACAAATCGTATTACACCATAGACGTCCGTACTTTGAAGCTATAAAACCGATAATTAAAAGTGTAAGCAAAGCGATTACCAAAGAAGAAATACTCAATATGGAGGCATCAACCTTATAAAACATATAGTTATCAAAATGATTAAAAGCAGATGCCAATAAGTTGTTTCCAGCCATATATAAAGGTTTAAATACATTTACAACCATTTTCCCGTATGCACTGTAAGGATCGAGTATCCCAAGCAACACTGTGAATCCCGCAAAAAAAGCGATTGCTGTCACCCCAAGTGTTCCCCATCTTAAGATTGTCTTGGGACGAGTGTATTTAAAACGTTTTTTTCTTTTCGCCATCTTACGGATAATCCAGCCTACAATATCCTGATAAACGCCCATTGGACAAATAGAAGAACAATAAATCCGCCCAAATAGAAATGTTAGAAGAAAGAGAACAGCAATAATGATGAAGCTCAACGATAATAAAGCAGGAACCAACTGTATTCTTTGCAGCCAAGAATGAGTGCCGAATACCCCCGTAAAATCTAAAAAATAGAACGTGATTAGTCCGAAAAGAACCAAAGAAACAATAAGTCGTATTTTTTTCAGCATGGCTATTTATATTACCAAGACTCTCAAATCTTGATTCTTTTTATATTCAATTTATCTAAATCCATGGTCCCTATTTTTAGAGCCTGCCCATTAGCGAGATGTCCGACTGTATCAAGCGGCATTTCCCGAACTTGATTAAAGAACTTTGCAGCAGCAGTATCCACAGCCACAATATCCTGCGAGACAAACAATCCTTTGGTTAATACTACATCCGAAGCAGACCGTCCGCGCGGGCCATTTGTTTTCATTATGCGATAAGCATCAACGACATTTAATACAGGCTTCTTTTGTAACGTACAAATATCGGCAATGCATTGCTGCAAGTCGTTTTGGTGGAAGAACCCACGATCCCATACTATTCCCATGTGATTCTTCATGGAGATGGTTAGATTAGCTCCTCCATGATTCTTCAATACAGGCACATTAATCCAAACGTCACAATTTACTATAGCTTCATGTATCTTAGCATTCTTCATGTTCTTTGCATGAGGTAAACTTACCGGCCGGTAGTAACTTTCCAAATGCGCAGGCACCAGTTTACCTCCGGCAGCTTTAACTTCAGCCTCTATTCCACTGTTCTTATAGCATTTTTGCCAGTCATCGCAGGTATGATCGAATACAGTCACCTCTTTAGCTCCTGCAGCAAAACACTGCTTCACAATCTCACCAATCAGTTTCGGATTTGTATTACTGGCCAATTCCGGTGCTTTATCCCACCCTATATTAGGCTTTACCACAACTTTTTGTCCCGGTTTGATAAAGTTTTTAATTCCACCCATCTCGGTTATTGCACGCCGGAACATCACATCCGGTTCACCTCCCATAACAGCTACCAAATCGACTTTTTTACCAGTAGCCGAAACCAGCTTCTGTGATAAAATATCCATGGCTTCAGAACGTTGTATAGTCATCAAGGCCCCCGTAACTGCGACTGTTTTCAGAAAATCCCTTCTATCCATAATATTCGTTATTAATTATACAAATCAGTTCAATTGTACCTAATTCGTGTTTATAGTATCCAAGGAAATTTAAAGCAAGCTTCATTGAAAAGAGCATAGTCTGCATTCCCGTTTACAGCAAATGTTTTTAAAAGAGCGGCCTCCTTTAGCAACTCTTTTGCAAACAAGATAGTCGCTCCCGTCTTTATTCGGTCATCAACCAAAAGAATTCGTTTGCCATTGCAATCAAAGTCTACCGGACCCAATAAACGCGGAGTCTCATATTTAGGATGTTGATACTTATCCCTCAAATTAATATGAAGCAACTGAATATCTTTTTCCAAGCGTTGGTTTATAATACCTGCAGGAACAATACCCCCATTAGCTATTGCAACAATCAAATCAAAATCTTCTTGAAATTGAATAGTCTTGAAGCGATCCAAGACTTCCTCCATTGTTTTAGCCATATCAAAGTAATTAAAATGGAACAGTAATTCCTTTATTTTATTTTTGTTGTTTTGTCTTAAATGACAATGATGTCAGCGCCGACACTTACTCTAAGCTTTTGCCAATAATTTTAAGAGCGCATATCCACCAATCCATTGAATAAGCATGCCGGGAATACCAATTCTAAAATCCTGCGCAGCAGCATATAGACTTCCGGAGATAATCCATTCGAAAGCCGTGCCGACTATTTGATAAGTCAACACGATTACCAGAATAGCAGGAAAAGAAACTTTTTGTATTCGTAAAGCCACAATAGCAGAAATACCCGCTAAAACAAGTGACTTGATTAGAATAGCAGGTAGTACAGCCGAAGGAGGCATTCCAAAAAGAATATGATTAATTATCGGCGAACATATTGCAGTAAGTAGACCAACCTTAAGACCGAATTTATATCCGGCAATCAGTGTAAAGAAATAGATAGGGAGTAAAGTAGGACCACCGACAGGCAATAAATGACAAAGTTGCGGAAAAAGGATATTACCTATTACGAATAAACCTGCAAATAACCAGGTCCTGCTATTTGTGAAGGATAAAGAATAAAATTTAGCCGAATTTTCCATTATGCATATAGTTTTAGATTCATTGAAGGATAAGACATAACAAGTTGATGTTATGCCTGTTGCAAAAATAGTAGTTTATTTGGGAAAGACAGTTTATTTTTGATAATATTTGATTATCTATTTTATTCAACATATATTTGTAGAAACATAGAAAACTTAAAATAACATGAGAAAACTAAAACAGATTCTTACCTTACTGATGCTCGCTGTAACAATTAATAGTTGTGCTATTTTTTACCCTAACACTGACATTTTAATGAAGGTGCATAAAGGGATGAGTAAAAATGAGGTCTCATCTCTATTAGGAGCACCAAACTACCGGCGTTTTGACAGAAGCAATGAGGAATGGGAATATCAAAAAAGTGTTGCGGGAAATGGAGGTAATACGGTTATTGTTATAACTTTTGCTAATGATGTAGTCATCAATATGGACTCATTCAGCGATAACAGCTACAATAATCAAATTAATCCCGTGATAAACATCCCGGTTACAGATCGCCCTATAGGTCGTCCTGTTCGTGAAAGACCTGACCCATATTCCAGAAGCATGAGAGAAGGAGAATTCACCGCCTTATACAATAAAATTAAAAGCAAACCGTTTAAAGATGATCAACTTGAGATTCTACAATTGGCTGCGGGTAGCAATTACTTTACTTGTGCCCAATGTGTGCGGCTGATGTCTATCTATACTTTTGACGATGACAAGCTTGAAGTTGCAAAAATAGTTATTCCACGCATCACCGACAGAGAAAACTATGACAATGTAATAAGTGCCGTAAGCTTTATTTCGAGTGAAGAAACGGTGCGTAAGTTATTTGGAATTCCAAAGAGATAAAACACATTCTCCCCAGTCTTCTTATACGTTTTACACCTACATGCTTACACAGGTCTAGATAAAACATTGATTAAAGCAGGATTAGGTAGAGTGAATTATATAAAAGAGTAAAGTGCAGGTAAATTTACCTGCACTTTACTCTTTTATTATCTCATCATTATTCTTCTGATGGAAAACAATAGTTGATATTTCATTAACAACTATTGTAATGAGGCATTACTTCTATTGTTATGCAAGCTAACAATTAAACAAATCTTCGCTAACTGTTATCATCTAATCCTGCATTTTTATGATCGTCTTAAACATACAACTAGAGTCCCAAAGGAAGCTTGGCTTCATACCATACAATAAAGAATAAAGTCCATGCCAAAAGTATGTAAACAGAATATCTCCAAGTATACTTCAACAAAGTTCCATACGTAGCCTGTGGATCATATTGCTGCATATAAGTCAATATGAGGGGCAGATAAAACATAAAAGGCGCAATTGCATTATTGGGGCTATCTCCAATACGATACGCACACTGTACAACATCGGGGCTAATACCAGATTCTGCAAAGAAAGGAATAAAGATGAAAGACATGAAAGTCCACTTTGCAGATGCCGAAACCATGATGAGATCCATGGCAGCCGTAAAGAAGATGAATAAAATTAAAAGCCAAAGACTATTCGTGTGGATGGACGAAAGCATATTCGCCCCCATGATCGCAAGACATTTATTTAAATGTGAATAATCAAGGCAAGCAAACATTTGAGCTGCAAAGAAGGTTATCACAAAATACACCCCTAATAACTTCATCGGTTGGGCCAATCCGTTTATCACATCCGTATCCGTACGATAACGCCCGGAAGCAAAACCGTATGCCATACCTGTCAACCCTATTCCAAAAGACAATATGAATAGAATGCCGTCAATAAAAGGAGAGCGCATTAAGCCGCCATTTACACTACGTAAAATACCCCACGAGGAAAATGTAGCCCATAAAATAACACCTGCATATATAAAGCCCGTCCCCAGAGCGGCTAATAATGCACGGCGTTCCTTCCGGGAAACTTGTTTATAGCCACTAAACTCAATGTTGCCTTCATACTTGCCCAAGGCAGGCAATAAATTGCGGCGGGTTATCCGATAGATGATAAAAGCTAATAAGAAAGTGGAGACAAACATGAAGTAATAGTTACACAAAGGTCCAGTATTGCCTAAATGTACATGCATAAGATCAGCTGCTTCTTGGGTTTTTACGGCAAGCATAGCATCAAGTGTCGTCACAAGAATATTAGCACTGTAACCACATGCTACCGAAACATAAGCGGTAATAATACCGCCAACCGGATGCAAACCAACTGAATGATATAAAGTAGCAGCTATCGGAAGCAAAATAATGTATCCGGCGTCACCAACAACATTCGAAATCAGCCCAAGGAAAATAACCAATACCACCACATGCCAAGGATTCCGGCGTTGTCGAGAAGTAATCCTAATACAAGCATCGATAAAACCCGAATGTTGAGCCACACCAATGCCAAACATCGCCACAATAACCAATCCTAGGGGTGCAAAACCTGTAAAATTAGTAATAACATTTCTCAGCAGCCAACGAATCCCTTCGGGACTGAGAAGGCTTTGGACTCGAATTGATTCACCGCTATGAGGCTGGTATACGCTCGTTCCATAAATATCAAAAATCCATGAAAGAACTACAATAGCCACAGTCAGCAAGAGAAACATCGTAGCCGGATGTGGCAGGTGCCATTTCGTTTTTACTATCCTCATTTGCAAGGTTCAATTTTATAATAGCCGAATCTGTTACAGATTATTCTTCATCTTCCTGAAGGTTGTCGATATCAAGGATACGAAGTTCAAGAGCACGAACAACCAAACGGGTCGCATTCACCCCTAACCTCTCTCCTTGTGGAAAAAGACGATTTACTAAATCGTTTTGCCGCTTTTCCAAAGATTTCACTCCAAACGGCATTCCTTTTAAATTAGCAATCATCTCTTTGGTATAGCCAAGAGCTAGATGGCGCAAAAAGCGCTCATCGTATTCATCGATATCATAGTTAATCACAGCTTCCTGCCGTTTGGTCTCATTATAAACCGATTGCTTAAACCGTTCCACAATCTTTTCGAGAATAGGATAATTGAACACCAGTTTTTTCCCTTCCATCACAGCTTGAACGTCTGTTTTGGTGAGCAATTCACCGGTCTTAAGAATTATTCCATCGGCACCTGCATTCAACACGTCTACCCAAAGCTTTTCATTAAGAATCTCTCCGGTAAAGATAAGAACATGTACTCCCGGATATTTTTTAAAGATGGAGCGGCAAATTTCCACCCCAATAGTAGTAGAACCTCCTAAACCCAAATCAAGCAAGACCAGCTCCGGAATTTCCTTTTCCATGAGTACCCAAAAATCCTGCTCAGTCATGGCAGTACCTATCACTTCAGCATTGGGGATCTCATGACGGAAGATTTCTTCCGTACCCTTCAGTTCAAGCTTTACATCTTCAACGATGATTACTTTAAATTTTTTATCTTCCATAAGTATATTTCTTTATTTATTTCTCACTGGTACTGTAAAGCAGACCGTAAATCCTTCTTCGGCAGGCTCCGCTATAATCCGACAGCCACGTCTTCCGGCAAACTCGTCATGGTCGCGAATAATTTGTTTGCATATGAGGTACTCCGTTTCTTTCAAGTCTCCTTTCGCTATATTGGTTGTCATTCGGTTTAGCTCCGGATAAAATAGCTGATTAAGTTCTTCCAAAGTTTTCGTCCTCCGTTTATCAGTAAAAGAGAAGCGGATGTATTCACCGTCAGGCTTGGCGTCAAGGTACAATTCACCGTCAAGGGGTACAGACAACGCCTCGTCAATCAAACTTTCCAATAAGAAACGTAACAAGATAAAATCGCCCGTAACTTTTGCATTGGAAGGATCAATATGAAGATTGATCGCAAACGTTTTACCTTTTATCGAGTTGCGGAAATACTTCGAAGCACATTCAAACAAGTTATTCACCTGAACCACTCCCCTACGAAAAGTCACTTCTTCCAGTTGCCGGGAAGCACAGGAGCTTAGTATGGTATATATTCCTTTGTAGTATTCAGCCAATTCACTTATAGCTGAAATCGTTTCCAACTCCTCCGCCTCAGACAAGTTACCAGACAGTTCCTTACTAATAAGCTGTTTTATCTTATTAGGGTAATATATGGTCTCATGTTTAATGGTGGAGAGGCAATTGTCCAGCACCATGTTTTGTACATGCAGCATACTGTCTTCCCATGAAGCCCGGTAAGCCTCTTCATGTGCCGATTCAATATCCCGGTATTTTGTCGCTATCTTCACTACCGCATTAAAAACCACAATGGCCACGTATCGGGCTATCAACTCAAGTAATAAAGAATCCGATTCCTGATTGTTGTTCTCCCTGTTCTCTATATACAACACCCCTATGCAGCGCGATTCTTCCACAGTATCAACCATCAAAGGATAAGCATTGATATTGTTTTCCGACAAGTGAGCCTGCTTATCATAACAACGCTGCACCACATTCATGCTGGCCTCGTTATGCTCCATATCTCCCAAGGCCGTTAAATTGTCTTGATCCGGGTTAGAAGCATATTCCAATTGGTTGGTAAACTCATTATAAACTGCAATGCCAAACCTATCAATAGTCAAAAGCTCATTGACGGAATCAAACGCCTTATCCACAATTTGCCGGGGAATGTATCTTATGGTATCCTCTTCACGCTTAAGTATTTCCTCCAATTCGGATGCTTGCGAAAGAGAAGCTGAAAATATATTTTCATTAATTTCAAAGACCTGTTCCAAATTCCATCTATTAACCAGTCGCTTGCGGATATACAAGATATAATATCCAAATATTAGCAACCCTAACAATATTACAGAAAGGATTACCCCGACCATTTTATTATTAGTGGAACGTTCCAATTGCCTACAATATTTTTCGAGCGATTGGTCCTCGCCAAGTAATTTATAGAGGGTCGTATAGGCCATATTATTATAGGTATATCCATCCCATTGTTTTAGAGCAAGAAAAGCAACAGCAGCCTCATTACGGACATCAAGTATGACATGAAAGTCTGAATTAAAAATCTTATTCCACCAATCCCATTCGGCAGGATCACCTTCCCCCTTCAGCTTCATAAATCGATGTGGGAAACGGGAATATTTCTTGTAATGCGCATTCAGACAAGATATTGCAGAGTCCGCATAGAGCAAAGCCCGCTCATAATTATGATCTACATTGCAGTAATAGGCACCATCAGCATATTTTGAGGCCTTATTTAATAGCTTTTCGTATTCCATCTCAGCTTTTCGGGAAAGTGTATCCTGCTCTATCTGTACCAATGTTTTATCCGGTTGATCCATGGTCCTCTCTACGGGATCAGAACATGACATGAGGCTGGAAGACAGCCCCAAAATCAGAAATAACAAATGTAGCGTTTTGCGTATACCTACCGGCAAACGAAAATAGAAACGGCTTCCTTTTCCTATCGCGCTTTCTATATTAAACAGGCAAACACTAAACAGTGTATTTGTTTTACGATATTTTTCAATGATGCCCTTGCAGTTCATCAAACCAAAACCACTGCCTTTATTCTTGAGCAATTCATTCTTGTCAATTGCGTCTTGTATACCTATCTCTTGGGAATTATAAAGTTTTTCCCCTACAATACGGGTAACATCTTTCTCGCTCAAACCACACCCCGTATCCTGCACCGATATTTCAACGTAAGTATCGGTAACTTCTGCATATACTTTAATGTTTCCTCCCTGTGGAGTGTATTTGCGGGCGTTCTCAGCAAGTGTATTAATCATGAAGAGGGTCAAAGCCTTATCAGCTTTTACATAAGCATCTGTCGGTAGTACTTCCAACTGTTGATGTTTCATCTCAAATGCCCTTTCTCCCTTTCGTATTAAGTCGAAAAGTTCATTCAATTGGAATGTTTCAATATTCAAATTCAGCGTTCCCTGCTTCATCTTGATCCATAAAGCCAGAATGTCATTGTATTCATTTATTGTGGTTACCAGTTCATCAATGTACTGATATTTTTCAATTTTTATAGCCGCATCATTTATATATCCTTTTTCCGTTAACTTATGCACCTCGTTAATAATACGATCAATATACGGATGGATACCATTAACTATTGCAAGACACGCTTTCTTTACTACATTTTGGCGTTTGTTTTCCGCAATATGTTGTTCGTATACGTAACGCTGCTTTTCTAAACGCCTGCGTTCGTCGCCAAGCAGCACAGAAGTCATTCCATTTTCAAGTGCCCAAGTTATATAAGGAGCAATGACTTTCACCATTGCCCTTTCGTCTTTATTCAGCTTTTTACCAATTACCAAGTGTTTATCAACAATTCCTATATTTTCCGTTCCAAACAATTCTTCTATTTCACTACCTACTGTTTGCAGAATAGCCTCCACAATATCCTCTTCACTTCGGGCATCCACAGGAATAGAAGCTGTAATCTTCTGACAGATATCAAGCATTCTGCGCAACCTGTCCAAATGATTCTTGTGACGTTTCTTGGAAGTCTTATTCAATAGTCCGAACAAGATCATAACCAATATAAAACCACCTATAACAACAGAGAGCACAATGTTCAATTGCCTGGCTTCACTTTCAAGAGCTTGGTAACGGCTTTCCCACTCTTTATCCTGACGTGTATCTTCAAGAATATCCAAGTAAATATTACGATTATAGTCGGACCGTACCTTCATATTCATGCCAGCGTATGCCACGCTCATTTGTTCACGTATACGTGATATCCATTCGGGCACGGTTTTTATTTTGCGTTGTATCCATACTTTTTCTGTACTGATAGTATCTCTATAATCAAATGCTCTCAACCAGTCCAGACTATCATTACATTTATAAAACCGTCGGTGATGCTCATTCACACAATCGAGCGAGCGCGTCAGCGTATCCAGTGCTTCTCTATATTTACCGTGCAAATTCAAGTATTTGCCGATAGAAACATAAGTTCCTGATATCTGATATAAGTCATTGTACTTTTTAAATTTTTGCAAAGCCAATTGTCCGAGATGCAAAGGCAGTAATGAATCAACGGGGTATCCCATTTGACTGAGTGCGTAAGAGCGTTGCTCCTTAAAAAAAAGAAAAGCATCGGGAGAAGACATCAAGTTGGCAATACCTTGTATACCGTTTCCTTCAAAATATAGGTAACCTCCGTGAGAAGCCATTTTCCATGTCATATAAAGGTCATCAAATTCGTTTAGACGTTCATCATCCGGAGTATCACCTTCACAGAGGGAAGCAGAGGCTTTTATATAATGATAATAAAGAATCTGGGCTGTATCGGTCTGAAGTTCTTCATCCGGTTTGATGTCATTAATGGAAGCCATGGCCTCGGGACGCTGTTGCAAATAATAATAATATATCGCAGAGACAATATTGAACTCCGACCTAGCATAATTCAAACGTTCCCGTTCGTGCCTGTCGACAAAAAGATTGGTGTCTTCATTTATTCTTCTCATTCGCACCAGTGCACTGTTGCGATAATCATAAAATTCTTTATTCATAGAAGTGCGCTGATAAACCTTCATCAACCCAATATCAGCAATCAGCAATTCCAACTCATTCTTAGTAAGCTCATATACTTCCTTATGCAGACGTTCCGCTTTTTCAAAATCCATACGCATAAATGCACAGAAACCCAAATTATTGGCAGCTTCAGCCTTTCCTTGCTTATACATATTTACCTGGCGATAAGCTTTACCCGCAGCGCTATAAGAAGAATCCAAATTTTTGTAACGCAATGCATAAGACAACTGATTGAGCGAATCAATCAATTCTACTTCTTTCGTGGGAGCCGTTCCTAAACAGGAAACAAGTGTCATACATACCCCCAATAAGCCTAAGAATGGAATAAAGATAAGTCTTTTCACAAATTCATTTCAACGTAAAAATGATATACTTTACTATATAATTATGAATAAATGTATGATGAGCAAAGCTACAAATAAATACCGGAAAGAAAAATATTTTTTCTACAATAACTCTTGTTATATGTAGAGGGAAATTCATACCTTTGCACGCAAATTAAATCAAAAGGTAACATTATACAATGAGCGAAAAAGCACCTTTCATGGTATTTTCG
This sequence comes from Bacteroidaceae bacterium HV4-6-C5C, assembly GCA_007896885.1. GTDB lineage: Bacteria > Bacteroidota > Bacteroidia > Bacteroidales > Bacteroidaceae > Bacteroides. The sequence goes on along the minus strand of VOIU01000008.1, from coordinate 110,163 downwards.
GGAACAAACTCGAGATACCTTGCAGAAAAAATTTGTGCAAGTTTGGGCTGTCCTTTGGGTAAGATGAATATCAATCACTTTGCCGATGGTGAGTTTGCAGTTTCTTACGAAGAGTCTATCCGTGGGGCACATGTTTTCCTGGTACAATCTACTTTTCCGAATTCGGACAATTTGATGGAACTTCTTCTTATGATCGATGCAGCCAAAAGAGCATCGGCAAAGAGCGTAATTGCAGTTATTCCATATTTCGGTTGGGCAAGACAAGACAGAAAAGACAAGCCACGTGTTTCTATCGGAGCAAAATTAGTAGCTGACATTCTTTCAGTTGCAGGTATTGACCGTTTAATCACCATGGATCTCCATGCTGACCAAATTCAAGGCTTCTTTAATATTCCGGTAGACCACTTATACGCATCGGCAGTATTTCTTCCATACATCCAATCTCTAGGATTGGAAGATTTGGTTATTGCAACTCCGGATGTGGGTGGTTCAAAACGTGCAAGTACTTTCTCTAAATACTTGGATGTACCTTTGGTGCTTTGTAACAAGTCGCGAGAAAAAGCCAACGAAGTGGCTTCCATGCAAATCATCGGAGATGTAAGTAATAAAAATGTTGTCTTGGTGGATGATATTGTTGATACGGCAGGCACAATCACCAAAGCTGGAGATATGATGTTGAAAGCCGGTGCTAAATCAGTACGTGCCATTGCCAGTCACTGTGTGATGTCCGATCCCGCATCGTTCCGTGTACAGGAATCCGGTTTAACCGAAATCGTATTTACAGATAGTATTCCTTACTCTAAAAAATGTGCGAAAGTAAAGCAGCTTAGCATTGCAGCAATGTTTGCCGAAACGATTAAGCGGGTAGTGAACAACGAGTCAATCAGTTCACAATATATTATCTGATTATTTCATAACTATGGATATAAAAAGAGCATCTTCATCGGATGCTCTTTTTATATCTTTAATTCTCAATCTTACCCATTTTATAGGTTCCTTTTCGGATTACCTTACCGTCTTTATCCGTTTCTATAAAGGGACCATGCTTTTTGCCTTGTTTAAAGAAACCTTCATAGCGATTTCCCTCTTTATCCTGCTGCACTCCACTCCCATCTTCGAGTCCATTCGAGAAATGTCCTTTATAGCGTGTACCATCGGTTAGAGTCAAAGTTCCCTGACCGTCAAAGTTATTATCTTTCCATTCACCTTCATAAGAATCCCCGGCATTCCACTTATATACGCCGTATCCTGTACGGACATTATCTTTCCAATCTCCTTCGTATACGGCACCGTTGACCCATGTGAATGTACCCTTTCCTTCCTGTACCCCGTCTTTAAAATCGCCAACATATTTATTTCCATTGGCATGGTAGTAGATGCCCGATCCTGTACGTTCACCTTGTATATACATTCCTTCATAACGATCGCCTGTGTGGAAAAAGTAAATACCCTTACCGTGCTGCATATCATCAACCCAATCTCCTACATATTTGTCACCATTGGCATATTCAAAGGTTCCTTTACCTTCGCGCATATCTTCTTTCCACTGTCCATCATATTTGGAGCCATCGTTCCAAAGAAGAACACCCTCTCCATTCTTTTTATCGTTTTTCCATGAACCGGTATATTTGGAGCCGTTCTTCCAAGCGTAAGTACCTTTGCCTTCGCGTTTATCTTTCGCCCATTCGCCTTCATAAACGTCGCCATTGTAGTAGTACATTATTCCATGACCTTGCTGGTAATCCTGATACCACATGCCGTCATAGCGATTGTTATTCAAGAAATAGTAAATGCCTTTTCCGTGTTGCTGGTCTTGGTACCATTGTCCTTCATACTTCTCACCATCGGTAAAAGTGTAGGTACCATATCCTTCACGTTTCCCTCTGACATATTCTCCTTCAAAGACATCACCGTTCTTAAAAACAGTTTTACCTTTTCCATGAGGCTTACGCTTACTCATTTCACCGGTATACACCGATCCATCTTTAAAAGTGTAGGTACCTATTACGATTTCCGAAGAAAACGAATCTTTCAGTTTACTGAAGAAACCTTCTTTCTCTTGGGCTTTCACCCCGCAAGATAAAGTAAATACGAAAGCGAGTGTGGTATATAAATATCTCATTCGGAATTTAGTGCTAAATAAAAAAATGTTTAATCCTAATATTGTAATACGGCATATCCAAATATTTTAGAAACGTGTCGACAATGCCGTCCATTTAATGAGACGCAAAAAGCATCAAACTTGTTACATCTATTCCCTTTACGAATATCACAAAGATAATAGTATCTGTTAAAAAGCACAGATGCATGAAAGGTTTTATAATATTTTTTTGCCAGATACGACTTCTTTTAATGTATCTTTACATAAATATTGTTGAGCCAAATCGCGAATATACGCAGGAGTTATGGTTTCGATAGCTCTTGCCGAATCTTCCGCATAACTATCCGGTAAGCCGAAACTGTGATTGAATATCCAAGCATCGACCAATGAGAATACCGACTCGTAGTTACGGCACATCTCTCCCATCATATAATTTTTCACCATAGACAACTCTTCGTCCGGAACCAGATCGCTTTGTAGTCGGGTAATTTCATGATACACTTCTTTAATCAGAGGCTCAACAAACTCATTGGCAGCTTCAGTAGCAATGGCAAACAGACCACTGCCGGGATAAGTTTGGATAGAGGATGAAATGCCATAAGTATAACCTTTATCTTCACGAATATTAGACATTAACCGACTCCCGAAATATCCACCTAAAAGAGTTACTACAACTCTGAATTTGAGAAAATCGGGATGAAGAATATCCAAAGATGACATGCCCATACGTACAGCACTCTGCATAGCATCGGGACGTTCTACAAAGATACGTTTTTCGTCATTGGTCTCTATTACGTATTTTTTTGCATCTATCGGCTGAAAGTCTGATCCAAAGCTTTCATTTCCAAACAAACTGCTAACCCTCTTTATGACATCTTCATCTACCTTCCCGGCAAGGTAGATACTGCAATTACCCGAAGTATAATAACGTTTATAAAAATCATTTAAAACTAAAGGAGTTATAGTGCGGTAATCGCCCTCCTCGGTCACTTGCCCGCATGGGTGATGCTCTCCATAGATACTCTGCATTAATGAACGATGCGCCAGAAAATCAACTTTTGTCCGGTTTATATGATATTGTTGAAGATTATTCTCGATGACTATTTGTAGCTCTTTATCCGGAAACAAAGGTTCCTTTATGATAGATTCAAGAATATCCAGCGTCTCGGGAAGATACTTGCACAACGAATACAAAGTTATATAAGAGTGCTCCGAAGAACAAGATAGTTCAAGCCAGGCACCGTAATAGTCGAGCTTTTCAGCAATCTCTGATGCGGCATATTTGCGAGTACCTTCACGTAGCATACGGTTAGTAAACAAAGCCTGCAAATGTTGCGTCTGAAACCAGCGCCCCGCACGTATTACAAAGTCAATACGCACCACCTCATGATCTCCACCGGAAAGTATATACATTGGAATTCCATTGCGCATCACACGCTTTTCGGGAGAAGGTACTGTCGATAATTGCGGCTCACGAATCAACGGCTGGATATTTCGGTCTATCATGCGGGATATTTCAATAAATAAACAATAAGTAGGGGCATAAAAAAGGTATCTTTAGAATCCTTTATAAATCAATGTTTCAATGTATTCAGAAATTCTTCAGCCTTCGCCAGATCTTCAGGAGTATCTATTCCGATTGTTTCCACATTGGAAATGCCAACCTTTATCTTGTAGCCGTTTTCCAGCCAACGAAGTTGTTCTAATGACTCAGCCAATTCGAGCGAAGATTGTGGAAGTGCAGTGATTTCTTTCAATACCTCGGAACGGTATGCATACAGACCGATATGTTTGTAATAGACATGATTCTCGAGCCATACATTCTTTTCGGCATTTCGCTGGTATGGTATGATAGATCTGCTGAAGTACATTGCATGGTGATTCTTATTCAATACAACTTTTGGCGAGTTTATATTTTGCAATGCTTCAAATGAATCCTCGGCGGTAAAGGGTTTGACTAATGTGGCAATCTGTGTCTGGCTATCGTCGAAACAAGCTTTAAGTGCTTCCAATTGTGACGGTTGGATAAACGGTTCATCTCCTTGGATGTTAACCACAACGTCGAATTGTCCGCTTATCTTTGTCAAAGCTTCGTAGCAACGATCGGTACCACTATTATGCTTAGTTGAGGTCATTACAACCTTTCCTCCGAACGCTTTCACGGCCGACTCAATACGCTCATCATCTGTAGCCACATAAGCGTCGTCGAGTATGCCGGCTACTTGCTCGTATACTCTCTGAATGACAGGCTTTCCACCCAATATAGCCAAAGGCTTTGCCGGAAAGCGTGTAGACGCATATCTAGCAGGAATTATTCCTAAAAATCGCATGTTATATTTTTCTATAAAACTTACTTCTAAATCATTCTTTCAATCGCATCTTCGCTGTATAGCCAATTGCGCTATTCCACGCCGTACATAGTCACGATCCCAATCAACGGGTTTGTATATCATAGACTCATCGGCTAGAAGATCAATATCCAGCAGCACGATACCATTTTCCTTATCTTCAGGCTTTCTTCCGGCTTCCCGTTCTATTTCCTTCAATGTGGATTTAATCTCCGACATAGGAAGATCTGATGTAAAAACGCCTACTTGATTCAGAAACTTTTCACTACGGATAAAGCCGACCGGTTCGGTTTCTTCTTCATCGGCAAAATGGATATCGGGAAAAATGCTTTGCAGGCGCTCACGCGCCAACTGAAGACTCTCTTTCTTCTGCTCATTGCTGCCTTGACAAAGAATATAGGTCATCGTTCTATTCAAAGATATCATCCAACCCTTGCTTGGGTCGCTGGACAGCCAAAGAATCGCTTACCGCAGTACCGTCACTACATGGATCGAATCCCGGAGGTAATTGGAAGGTTGCCTTATCGTCATATCCCAGAGATTTGTCGGCGAATACTTTCACCATATATTTGGCCCATATAGGAAGAGCTGTACGTGCTCCCTGACCATAAACCATAGAGTCGAAGTGAACATCACGATCTTCGCCTCCAACCCAACAGCCTGAAACCAATGTCGGGGTAAATCCGATAAACCAGCCATCAGAATTGTTATTTGTAGTACCGGTTTTAGCTCCCATATCGGCTTTAACACCCAAACGGCGAACACTTCCGGCTGTCCCTTCATTCACTACGGCACGAAGCATAACCAACATTTTATAGGCACTTGTGGCACTGATAACTTCTTCCATATCGGGGTTGAATGTAGCCAGTACATTTCCGGCACTATCTTCTATCTTTGTTACGAACAACGGAGCTACCCGGATACCCTTATTCGGGAAAGCGGTATAAGCGCTTACCATCTCTCCGACAGATATGTCACAAGGTCCCAAACATAGTGAAACGGTGGGTTGTATGTCGCGATTACGAACGCCGAAGCTTTGTATCAGTCGTTTCAAGGCATAAGGATTAAGCTTACTCATCAGATATGCGGTAATCCAGTTATCCGAATTTGCCAATCCCCATTTCACAGTCACCATTTCACCGTACCGCTTTTGATTCGTGTTACGTGGTGTCCATGGCTGATTATTCTCATCAAGTAATGTATAAGGTACGTGGCGTGCTTCATCACATGGAGAGAAACCGCTCTCCATTGCCAACGTATAAAGATAAGGTTTGATAGTAGATCCCACCTGACGACGTCCCATCATCGCCATGTCATACTGGAAGTAATGGAAGTTAGGACCACCGACATAAGCTTTCACATGTCCGTTACGTGGATCCATTGACATAAATCCGGCACGCAGGAAGTATTTATAATAGCGAATGGAATCCATTGGCGTCATAACCGTATCACGTTCACCATTCCAACTGAATACGGACATCTCTTCCGGTGTATTGAAGGCTTTCTGTATTTCGCTTTCGGACATACCGGCATTTTTCATATTATGATAACGATCGCTCTGTTTCATAGCGCGCATCATAATATCATCCATTTGTTGCTGGGAGATTTTATTGGTGAACGGAGCAGTTCTTCTGCCCTTCTTTTCTTGGAAGAAATGTCCTTGCAGGTCTTTCAAATGTTCTTCCACAGCTTCTTCGGCATATTGCTGCATGCGTGAGTCAATTGTGGTGTAGATTTTCAGACCATCGGTATAAAGATTGTATTTGGTACCATCGTTTTTGGTATTCTTTTCGCACCAGCCATACATAGGATTGGTTTCCCAATCAAGCGAATCTTCGTAATATTGTTGCATTTGCCATGAACGGTAATCACCCCGATCCGGTTTCTTCGCCGTAAGCACCTTGCGAAGATATTCGCGGAAGTAAGTAGCCAAACCTTCTTTATGATCGACACGGTGATAATTCAACGTTAAAGGAAGTGCTTGAAGTGAGTCACATTCTTCAGAAGTGATATAGTCTGCCTTACGCATCTGATCTAAAACGACATTACGACGTCCGCGGGAACGTTCGTTAAAACGTACAGGATTAAAGTATGCAGGGTTTTTACACATACCGATCAATGTCGCTGCCTCTTCTATCTTGAGCTGACCAGGTTCGCAGCCAAAGTAGGTAAATGCTGCTGTTTTTATACCTACGGCATTGTTGAGGAAGTCGAACTTATTGAGGTACATCGTCAGAATCTCTTCCTTGGTATAGTAACGCTCCAATTTTACAGCAATAACCCACTCAATAGGCTTTTGGAACAAACGCTCAATCATATTGTCTGCGCTCGGTGAGAAAAGCTGCTTGGAAAGCTGCTGGGTAATGGTACTACCTCCACCGGCATTCTTTTGGAAGAATAAACCGCGCTTTACTATTGCACGGAACAATGCGATAGCATCAATGCCTGAATGGCTTTTAAAACGTACGTCTTCGGTTGCAATCAACGCATTCACAACATTGGGAGACAGTTCGTTATATCCTACATAAATACGGTTTTCCTTACTGTAAGAGTAGGTTCCAAGTACTTGCCCGTCTTCGGACATTACTTCCGTAGCAAATTTATAATTGGGATTTTCCAAATCTTCAACAGGAGGCATATAGCCTATCCACCCCTTTGCAATGGAAAAGAATATAATTACACTCGTCAATACGACGACTCCCAGAAAAATCCAAAGTCCTTTTACAACATGTTTTATCATAATGGTTGTCAATTCAATCCTACAATAATCGGGCAAATGTACGGAAAACTATCGGATGCTCTATAATTTAGCCTTCAAAAATAAACTGACGTGAAAGAATTTCAAAGGATGGAATGCATCGAATTTCACTTTTTATAGAGAGAAATTGCACCTTAAGTAGGTAGGTAGCGGACTGGTTAATAATGAAAAATGGTTCTGGAAGCGTAAATAAAGAAGCAATGCGGATCAGGTAAGCGAATTAATAGGTTAATATACAGAGACTTGCATACAAAGAAAAAGAGACCGTCTGTTGTCCCTAAACAGATAGTCTCTTTGGGGTCAACAGATGGTCTCTTTATATCGAACAGATGGTCTGTTTGCATGCAACAGACCATCTGTTTTTACTATTTATATTCTTCCCAACTCTTTATAGCCAAATCATCAAGTGTCATCGTGCAGAATGCATTGATGAAAGCACTAGCCAAACGTCCGTTGGTAATCAATGGAACATTGAGGTCGATAGCGGCACGACGGATCTTATAACCGTTGTCCAACTCCCCTGCCGTAAGGTTTTTGGGGATGTTTACTACCATATCAATTTCCCTATTGTGAAGCATATCCAAAGCTTGTGGATGCTCTGTCTCACTAGGCCAGTATACGCGGGTATTCTCAACTCCATTGTCGGTCAGGAATTTTGAAGTACCTCCGGTTGCAAAGAGTTTATAACCTTTCTCCTGCAACATACGCGCTGCGCCAAGCATATCCACTTTTTGTTTCGGAGTACCGGTAGATAGAAGGATGTTCTTCTTCGGTATGCGGTAACCGACAGAAAGCATTGCTTTCAGAATGGCAGCAGAAGTATCGGAAGCAATACAACCAACTTCACCGGTAGATGCCATATCCACTCCAAGCACAGGGTCGGCCTTCTGCAGACGATTGAAAGAGAACTGGCTGGCTTTGATACCTACATAATCCAATTCAAACAAGTTCTTGCTGGGGCGTTCCACTGGCAAACCAAGCATTACCTTGGTAGCCAATTCGATGAAATTAATCTTCAACACCTTGCTGACAAAGGGGAATGAACGGCTGGCACGCAGATTACATTCAATTACCTTGATGTCGTTTTCACGAGCCAGATATTGGATATTGAATGGCCCTGAGATGTTCAATTCACGGGCAATTTCACGACTGATACGTTTAATGCGGCGTACGGTTTCCACATAAAGTTTTTGCGGTGGGAACTGTATGGTAGCGTCTCCGGAGTGTACCCCGGCAAACTCGATGTGCTCGGAAATGGCATACGCTACGATTTCACCGTTTTGTGCTACGGCATCCATCTCTACCTCTTTAGCATGTTCGATGAACTGACTTACAACAACCGGATGTTTTTTGGATACGTTAGCTGCAAGCTGCAAGAAGCGTTCCAGCTCTTCCTGGTTGGAGCAGACATTCATTGCCGCACCGGACAATACGTAAGAAGGACGAACCAATACAGGGAATCCGACTTCTTCCACAAAGCCGTTGATATCTTCCATTGATGTAAGCTCTCTCCAACGGGGTTGATCCACTCCGATACGGTCGAGCATAGCCGAGAATTTTTCACGGTCTTCAGCATTATCAATACTTTGGGCCGTTGTCCCGAGAATAGGAATATCTTGCGCATCAAGACGAAGAGCTAGATTATTCGGTATCTGACCACCAGTAGAGACAATAACACCGTGAGGATTTTCCAGTTCGAGAATATCCATTACACGTTCAAAAGTCAACTCGTCAAAGTAAAGACGGTCGCACATATCATAGTCGGTGGAAACAGTCTCCGGGTTATAATTGATCATGACACTGCGGTAACCTTCCTTACGTATGGTATTCAATGCCTGAACACCGCACCAGTCAAATTCCACACTCGAGCCGATACGGTATGCGCCCGAACCGAGAACGACAATTGAGCGATGGTCACCTAGATAATGCACATCATTTGATGTACCGCTATAAGTCAGATATAAGTAATTGGTCTGAGCCGGATATTCGGCAGCCAATGTATCTATTTGCTTCACTACAGGGACAATGCCTACGCTCTTACGATGGTTGCGTACATAAAGAATTCCATCTTCTATATCCCCCTCGTAACCGATGGCACGAGCAATCTGAAAATCGGAATATCCTTGCACCTTAGCCATTTTTAGAAGCTCTTTAGGCATATCCACAATCTGCTTATGATTATTACCCCATTGTTCCAGCTCTTTAGCTGTTTTGGTAATATTCATCAGTTTATCGAGAAACCAACGGTCAATCTTGGTCAACTCATGTATCTGATCAACGGTATATCCGGCACGGAAAGCTTCGGATATCACAAAAATTCGTTTATCAGTCGGTTCACGCAGCGCTTTGTCAATATCGGGAATGACCAGTTCTTTATTCTCAACGAAGCCGTGCATACCCTGACCTATCATACGAAGACCTTTCTGAATTGCTTCTTCAAATGTACGTCCGATAGCCATAACTTCACCAACGGATTTCATTGAAGAACCCAGTTCTTTATCTACGCCATGGAACTTACCCAAGTCCCAACGAGGTATCTTGCAGACTACATAGTCCAACGCCGGTTCGAAGAAAGCACTGGTAGTTTTTGTTACCGAGTTTTTCAGATCAAACAAACCATATCCCAAGCCCAACTTCGCCGCAACAAATGCCAACGGATAACCTGTAGCCTTGGATGCCAGAGCTGAAGATCGGCTCAAGCGTGCATTTACTTCAATCACTCTATAATCTTCACTTTCAGGATCATAAGCATACTGAACATTACATTCACCAACAATTCCGATATGACGGATAATGCGAATGGCAAGCTCGCGCAATTTATGATAATCAGTGTTAGTCAGAGTCTGACTGGGTGCTATTACGATTGACTCTCCAGTATGAATACCCAGCGGGTCGAAGTTTTCCATATTACAAACCGTGATGCAATTATCGAATCGGTCGCGAACAACTTCATACTCCACTTCTTTCCATCCGCGCAATGATTTTTCCACAAGTACCTGGGGAGAGAAAGAGAAGGCTTTTTCAACCAGCACATCAAGTTCCTGCTCATTATCACAAAAACCCGAACCGAGACCACCCAATGCATAAGCAGCACGCACAATAACCGGATAGCCCAGCTGTGCAGCAGCACGACGTGCATCAATAGCGTTCTCTACGGCTTCACTCTTTATGGTTTTGACATCGATCTCATTTAGCTTTCTCACAAAAAGCTCACGATCCTCGGTATCGATAATGGCTTGAACCGGAGTACCCAAAACTTTTAAGTTGTATTTTTCAAGAATGCCTTCTTTGTAAAGTGCTACGCCACAGTTTAAAGCAGTCTGTCCACCAAAAGCCAACATGATACCTTCGGGGCGTTCTTTCTCTATTACCTTTTCTACAAAATAAGGAGTAACCGGAAGAAAATAAATCTGATCGGCAACTCCCTCTGAAGTCTGTACGGTAGCAATGTTAGGGTTGATAAGTATGGTATGTATACCTTCCTCTTTCAACGCTTTAAGTGCCTGCGATCCGGAATAGTCGAACTCACCGGCTTCACCGATCTTCAGTGCGCCCGAACCAAGCAACAGGACTTTCTTTATATTGTTTTCTTTCATTTCTTATTTATTCAATTATTCATTCAGTCTATCAGCTATCGTTTTATTTCAACACACTCTCATCTATTCTCACAGCAGCTTTACGAATTCATCAAACAAGAACTCCGTATCAGTAGGACCACTTGCTGCTTCCGGATGGAACTGTGCAGAAAACCATGGGTTATGTTTGTGCTTGATTCCTTCATTCGATCCATCATTCATATTGATGAATAATGGTTCCCACGCTTCAGTCAGGGTGTTGTTGTCAACGGCATAACCATGATTTTGTGAGGTAATGAAGCAACGTTCAGTACCCACCATACGAACAGGTTGATTGTGACTGCGATGACCATATTTCAGTTTGTAGATCTTTGCTCCTCCTGCTTTTGAAAGCAACTGATTACCCATACATATACCGAAGATAGGCAACTTCTCATTTTGCATTGCTTTACGGATGTTTTGCACCGCAGCATCACAAGTATCAGGGTCGCCAGGACCATTGGAGATAAACAATCCATCAAACTGTAAACCGTTATAGTCGTAATCCCAAGGTACACGGACTACTTCCACTCCACGTTTCAGTAAACAGCGAATGATATTCGACTTCACTCCACAATCCACCAAAACCACTTTTTTCTTTTGAGAAACAGCAAGGTCAGCATTTATCGAAGCCTTATCGGCATCTATGCTATAAGAAGAGACAGACTTATCGGAGTAGACAATCACTTCTTTGCAACTCACGCGGTCTACATAGTTAATGTCACTGTAACTCTCTGTTTTTACACTTTCGTCTTCACCGTCAAAGACAATACGTCCCATCATTACGCCATGCTCGCGAAGTACTTTTGTCAATTCGCGGGTGTCGATACCGGTTATCCCGGGTACTTCCTCACGTTTTAACCACTCGCCCAAGCTTTCTACAGCATTCCAATGACTGTAGTTCTCGCTGTAGTCGCTCACGATAATTGCTTCGGCATGAATACGTTCGCTTTCCATAAGAGTAGCCAGCCCGTTAGCTTCAATAGTAAAAGGCGGTACTCCATAGTTGCCTACCAGCGGATAGGTCAAAGTCATTAACTGCCCGGCATACGAAGGATCGGTCAGACTCTCGGGATACCCTGTCATGGCTGTGTTAAAGACCACCTCACCCGCTACCGGTTTTTCATAACCAAACGACTTTCCGTGAAAACGGCTCCCGTCGTCAAGGATAAGAGTTACATTTCTCATTCTTTATATTTGCATTTACTATCCACAGAAAGGTTCTCAATTCAAGCTTTAAAAACCGGACTGAAAACCTATGTGAATTGTACATATTAAATAATACAACAATTTCTATCTACTACCTGCAAGTCACTCTGTGTATGCTTTGATGGCTTCAAAGCATCAATCTACCCAATTCTGAAGATACATCCGAAAAATTAAATTCTGACTTTCGGATGTATGCATTGTTCTCAGAACTGATATACTTGCTCAATATAATTAATGAATGCGGTATTCAGCATCCTGACGCCACCAGGCGTGGGATAATCACCACTGAAGTACCAGTCACCCTTATTTTTAGGACATGCCTCATGCAAACCTTGCAAAGGCTGATATACAATCTTAACTTTCGCTTTTGTACCTTTTGGGGTAAGCAGCTCAACCATCTTTGCAGAAATTTCTTCATCGGTGAACGGTGCATAAATCTCTTTCACGTGATTCACCATCTGCTCTTTAGGCAAGCCAACCTGATCTTTCGATTTCCGATAGGCAGCTGCTATAATATCTTTCATATCACGTTCTTTCAACAACTCAATGGCAGCTTTGAACGCAATAAACTCACTCATCTTTGCCATATCAATGCCATAGTAGTCGGGGTAACGAACCTGTGGTGATGAAGAAACGATAATAATCTTCTTTGGACCAAGGCGGTCGAGAATACCAATGATACTCTGTTTTAACGTCGTACCACGAACAATACTATCATCTATTATCACCAGATTATCCACTCCCGGCACAAGACTGCCGTATGTAATATCATACACATGGGCAGCAAGGTCGTTGCGGCTATTTCCTTCGGCAATAAACGTTCGTAACTTTATATCTTTTATGGCTACCTTTTCGCTACGAATACGACGGGATAAGATACGCTCCAATTCTTCATGATCGGGAGCATGACCCAATGCCGCTATTTGCTGTACTTTCTCTTCATTCAAGTAGTCGTCAAGTCCTTGCAACATACCGTAGAAAGCAACTTCGGCTGTATTTGGGATGAAAGAGAAAACAGAATGGTCAATATCATAGTTGATGGCCTTCAATATATTAGGAACGAGTTTTTCCCCCAATAATTTTCGTTCTTTATAGATTTCAATATCACTTCCACGTGAGAAATAAATTCTCTCGAATGAGCAGGGACGTACTTCACGAACTTTATTGACTTGTACGGTCCGTAACTTACCGGCTTTATTGATCAGAACAGATTGTCCCGGCAATAACTCTTTCACGGATTCAGCAGGAACGTTGAATGCGGTTTGTATTACAGGACGTTCGGAAGCCAAGACGGCTATCTCGTCATCTTGATACCAGAATGCAGGACGAATACCCCACGGATCACGCAAAGCAAACATCTCTCCGCTTCCGGTCAATCCGCACATGACATAGCCACCATCCCATTCTTTACTTGATGTGCGTAACACATTAGCCAGATCAATATGCTCTTCAATATAGTTGGTAATGTCCATACCTGTCAATCCTTCGGCTTCCGCTAAGTTGAAGACACGCTCCACTTCACGATCCAACCGGTGACCGACCTGTTCCAACATGATATAAGTATCGGCATATTTCCGGGGATGCTGTCCTATCGCTGTAATTCGGGCAAAGATCTCATCCACATTAGTCAGATTGAAATTTCCGCAGAGGGCTAGATTTTTAGCCCGCCAGTTATTTCGTCGCAAGAAAGGATGTACATACGAAATTCCCGATTTTCCAGTAGTGGAATAGCGCAAATGACCCATATAAACCTCTCCGGCAAATGGAAGGTTCTGCTTGGCAAAGTCGGCATCGTGCAATTGTTCTTTTGTCAACTCTTTAAAGTAGCCTTGTACCGAACCAAATATCTCGGTTATAGCTCCCGAACCGAGAGCACGTTCGCGGAACATATATTCTTCCCCCGGATTAGCTTCCAATTTCACACAAGCTAATCCAGCTCCTTCTTGTCCGCGATTATGCTGTTTCTCCATCAAAAGATAAAGCTTATTCAAACCATACATCCACGTACCATACTTTTCTTCATAGTATGACAAAGGTTTCAACAAGCGTATCATGGCAACGCCACATTCGTGCTTAAGTTCTTCCATTATATATATTAATTATACCAAGTAAATCAATCTGTTTATACCTTATTATAATGTCACTATTATTCCACCGTAACCGATTTGGCCAAATTACGAGGTTGATCTACATCCATTCCTTTACATACTGCAATATGATAAGCCAATAGCTGCAGAGGAACCGTTGCAACTAAAGGATCAAGGCATTCAATCGTTTCAGGAAGTTCAATGCAAGTATCCGCAATCTTACTAATCACAGAATCACCTTTAGTCACCAATGCTATGACTTTACCTTTACGCGCTTTGATTTCTTGTATATTGCTTAAAACTTTCTCATATAATCCGTTGTGTGTAGCAATCACAACCACAGGCATCTCTGCATCAACGAGTGCAATGGGACCGTGTTTCATCTCTGCTGCAGGGTAGCCCTCGGCATGAATATATGATATTTCCTTTAACTTTAAAGCTCCTTCCAACGCCACCGGATAACTATATCCACGACCTAGATAAATGAAGTTATGAGCGTATGTGAATATTTTGGATAATTCGGCAATACGTTCATTCAGGCATAAAACCTCCCTCATCTTATCCGGAATGGTATTCAGTTCGTGTACAATATTGAGGAACTGTTCTTCGTCAATAGTCTTCTTCTCCTTGGCAAGTGTCAGCGCAAGCATTGTCAATACGGTTACCTGTCCGGTAAAGGCTTTGGTAGAAGCAACTCCGATCTCAGGACCGACGTGAATATAGGAACCTGTATGTGTTGCTCTTGGAATAGACGAACCAATAGCATTACATATACCATATATAAAAGCTCCACGGCTTTTCGCCAATTCTACAGCTGCCAATGTATCGGCGGTCTCACCACTTTGTGAGATTGCAATTACCACATCATTACTGTCTATTACCGGATCACGATAGCGAAATTCAGAAGCATATTCTACTTCTACCGGAATACGACACAAACTTTCAATAAGATGTTTCCCTATTAAAGCGGCATGCCATGAAGTACCACATGCCACTATGACAAAACGCTTGGCTGCCAACAACCGCTCTTTATAATCAATGACAGCGGAAAGGACTACGTTGGTACCCTCCACATTGATACGTCCGCGCATACAGTCATGAATACAATCAGGTTGTTCAAAGATCTCCTTCAACATAAAATGCGGATAACCGCCTTTCTCCAACTGTCCGATATTTAGAGCTACCGTCTTTACTTCATGTGGACACTCCACATTATGCAAATTGACAACTTTAAGCTTTTCACCTCTTTTAATTACGGCAATCTCTTCATCTTCGAGATATACAACCTTATCGGTATATTCAACTATAGGCGTTGCATCCGAAGCCAAAAAATACTCATTTTTTCCGATCCCTACAACCAGCGGGCTACTCTTACGTGCCGCTATAATTTCATCCGGATTATTTCTGTCCAATATTGCAATCGCATACGCTCCTACAACTTCTCCCAAAGCCAACTGTACAGCCGTAAGCAAATCAATGTTGTTACTCACCTGAATATATTCTATAAGCTGTACTAATACTTCGGTATCGGTACTACTTTTGAATTTATATCCTTTAGCTTGAAGTTTATCTTTGAGAACAGCGTAATTTTCAATAATGCCGTTGTGAATGAGAGCGAGTCTTTCGGAAGAGGAATAATGAGGGTGAGCGTTTGCGGGACTGGGCTCTCCATGAGTAGCCCAACGAGTATGAGCAATACCGATATTGCCCGAAATGTCTTTTTGAGTGACAAAAGTTTCCAGTTCGGAGACCTTCCCTTTCGTCTTATATACATTTAATTGCCGGTTATCATTAATTAATGCTACCCCCGCACTATCATACCCACGATACTCTAACCGTTTTAAGCCTTTGATAAGGATGGGGTAGGCTTTCCTTTGACCTATATAGCCTACAATTCCACACATAATATATAGTTTTGATTTTGCGCTGCAAAGATACATATTCTTATGAACATTAAGTCATTCTTTCTTTCATTTTATTTATCAAATAAACAGAAAATATCGAGAATTAATTACTTTACCACAAATCTGTAAAAGCAACGAACAATCTTAAAAAAAATGCCACAACTTTCATATTGAAACCAAATAAAAACAAAATACTTACAATCAATCAAAATAAAAGCATTTAAATAACGAATTTGAAACAGGAAAAACACACACGTATATTTTATTAGAAGTAAACAATAATAAGACAATAACATATTGCAGTTAAATCACTATATTTGCGGAACAATTTGACAGGACTAATGGTCGTAATCTGACATTAAAGTAAACTTAGAATGATGAAAAAAGAACTTTTTAACAACGAAACAGAAGCAATGCCTTACCAGCGACAGCCCAAGCAGTTGGGCTTGTACGACTCAGCCAATGAGCACGATGCTTGTGGCGTCGGTATGTTGGTAAACATCAATGGCAACAAATCACACGATTTAGTAGAATCTGCACTTAAGGTATTAGAAAACATGCGCCATCGTGGAGCTGAAGGCGCCGACAATAAGACTGGCGATGGTGCCGGGATTATGCTACAAATTCCACATGAATTTATCCTTTTACAAGGCATACCTGTTCCTGAAAAGGGTAAATATGGTACAGGTCTCCTTTTCCTTCCTAAAAACGAAAAAGATCAAGCTGCCATTCTGAGCATCATTATTGAGGAGATAGAAAAAGACGGCTTAACTTTAATGCATTTACGCAACGTGCCTACCTGCCCTGAAATTTTAGGTGAATCGGCACTTGCAGCAGAACCGGATATCAAACAGATTTTCATCACAGGCTTTACCGAGAGTGAAACTGCGGACAAAAAGCTCTATTTAATAAGAAAAAAAATAGAAAACAGAGTACGTAAATCGGAAATAGCCACACGTGACGATTTTTATATTGTATCACTGTCAACAAAGAATATAATCTATAAGGGAATGCTCTCTTCATTGCAATTGCGCAATTACTTCCCTGACCTTACCAATAACTACTTTACCAGTGGACTTGCTTTGGTTCACTCACGATTTAGTACCAATACATTTCCGACATGGGGATTGGCACAACCTTTCCGTCTATTAGCTCACAATGGTGAAATAAATACCATACGTGGAAATAGAGGATGGATGGAAGCCCGTGAAAGTGTCCTTTCGTCTCCTTCATTGGGTGATATTAAGGATTTTCGTCCCATTATTCAACCGGGAATGAGTGATAGTGCTTCATTGGATAATGTTTTGGAATTCTTAGTCATGAGCGGTTTGAGTCTGCCTCATGCCATGGCAATGCTTGTACCGGAATCTTTCAATGAAAAAAATCCTATTAGTGAAGACCTGAAGGCTTTCTATGAATACCACTCCATATTAATGGAACCATGGGATGGTCCAGCAGCTTTATTGTTCAGCGACGGACGTTACGCCGGTGGTATGCTCGATCGTAATGGGCTTCGTCCTGCTCGTTACCTCATTACACACAATGGAATGATGGTTGTTGCAAGTGAAGTCGGAGTTATGGACTTTGAGCCTGCCGATATTAAAGAAAAAGGTCGTTTACAACCGGGCAAAATACTATTGATCGATACCGAGAAAGGACAGATTTATTATGACGGTGAATTGAAAAGACAACTTGCAGAAGCAAAACCTTATCGCACTTGGCTCACGACAAACCGCATTGAACTAGATGAATTAAAAAGTGGTCGTACAGTTCCTCATAGCGTAAAAGACTATGATCGTATGTTGCGTACATTTGGATATACGAAAGAAGATATTGAACGTGTTATTGCTCCAATGTCACTAAATGGAGCAGAGCCCACAAATTCAATGGGTAATGACACCCCGTTAGCTGTTCTTTCTGACAGACCACAACTATTATTCAGCTATTTCCGCCAGCAATTTGCACAAGTAACCAATCCTCCTATCGATCCTATTCGCGAAGAGTTGGTTATGTCACTGACCGAATATATCGGAGCTGTAGGCATGAATATACTGACTCCAAGTCCGAGCCACTGCAAAATGGTAAGTCTCAACCACCCCATTTTAAGCAATGGTCAATTGGATATACTTTGCAATATCCGCTATAAAGGATTTAAGACAGTGAAAGTTCCCATGTTGTTCGAAGTTTCTAAAGGACGCTCCGGACTTCAGGAAGCTATTGCAAACTTATGCAAACAAGCGGAAGATTCAGTGACCGAAGGTGTGAATTATATCGTACTAAGCGATCGTGAAGTAGACGCTACTCACGCTGCAATCCCATCATTACTTGCAGTAAGTGCAGTACACCATCACTTGATATCTGTAGGAAAAAGAGTACAGACTGCATTGATAGTAGAAAGCGGTGAAATTCGTGAAGTAATGCATGCCGCTTTATTACTTGGCTTCGGTGCGAGCGCCCTCAATCCTTATATGGCATTCGGCATTATCGACCAGTTGGTAGCAAAAAAGGAAATACAACTTGATTATGCTACAGCAGAAAAAAAATATATTAAATCCATCTGCAAAGGCTTATTTAAAATTATGAGTAAGATGGGTATAAGTACTATTCGTTCTTACCGAGGTGCCAAGATTTTTGAAGCTGTCGGTTTGAGTGAAGAATTAAGCGGTGCTTATTTCGGAGGATTAAAATCAACAATCGGAGGTATCCGTTTAGATGAAATAGCCCGTGATGCAATTGCTATGCACGATGCAGGTTTTACATCTAATCATGACGGTGAATTATTGCCTAATATAGGTATATATGCATACCGTAAAGATGGCGAAAAGCATGCTTGGAATCCGGAGACGATAAGCACATTGCAGCTTGCCACTCGTTTAGGTAGTTACAAGAAATTTAAAGAATTCACGAATTTAGTAGATAATAAAGATGTTCCTATCTTCTTACGTGATTTTCTTGATTTCCGTCGCAATCCTATCTCAATAGATAAAGTAGAGCCTGTTGAGAACATCATGCACCGTTTCGTAACCGGTGCCATGAGCTATGGCTCCATCAGTCGCGAAGCACACGAAGCTATGGCACTGGCCATGAATAAAATACACGGACGTAGCAATACCGGTGAAGGAGGTGAAGATAGTGAACGCTTCAAACCATTACCAGATGGTTCCAGTATGCGTAGTGCAATTAAGCAGGTAGCATCAGGACGATTCGGTGTGACCACAGAATATTTAGTAAATGCCGATGAAATTCAAATTAAGATAGCACAGGGTGCAAAACCAGGAGAAGGCGGACAACTTCCCGGATTTAAAGTAGATAATGTGATTGCAAAAACACGTCACTCCATTCCGGGAATATCTCTTATCTCTCCCCCACCTCATCATGATATTTATTCTATCGAAGACTTAGCGCAATTAATCTTCGATTTGAAAAACGTGAATCCAAAAGCAAAAGTTAGTGTAAAACTCGTTGCTGAAACTGGCGTAGGTACTATTGCAGCGGGTGTAGCCAAAGCTAAAGCCGATCTTATCGTTATCTCAGGTGCCGAAGGTGGTACAGGTGCTTCACCGGCCTCTTCTATCCGCTATGCCGGTATTTCTCCTGAAATCGGATTAAGCGAAACTCAGCAAACATTGGTAATAAACGGGTTGCGCGGACAAGTGATGCTTCAGACTGACGGTCAGTTGAAGACCGGTCGTGACATTGTGATTATGGCAATGTTAGGAGCCGAAGAATTCGGATTTGCAACTTCTGCTCTAATAGTTCTAGGATGCGTAATGATGCGTAAATGCCATCAGAACACATGTCCGGTTGGTGTAGCAACTCAAAATCAGGAATTACGCAAACGCTTCCACGGACGCAGCGAATATCTTGTGAACTTCTTCACCTTCCTTGCCGAAGAAGTACGCGAATATCTTGCTGAAATTGGTGTTGAGAAATTGGATGATATAATAGGAAGAACCGATTTAATCGTCCGTAAGCCGCAAAGCAATATTAAAAAGCACAGCCTTATCAACTTTGATAATATCCTGACTCGTATAGATAATGATGCGGCTATCCGTCACACCATCAATCAGCAGCATGGAATAGATAAGGTAAAAGATGTGGAAATTCTTAGCGCAGCTGCCGAAGCTTTAGAAAATCAAAAGGAAATTTCGTTGGAATATACTATTGCAAACACCGATAGGGCTGTTGGCGCAATGTTATCGGGTGCTATTGCAACTAAATATGGAGAGAAAGGATTACCTGAACAAACCCTTAATATTAAGTTTAAAGGTTCTGCCGGACAGTCCTTCGGAGCTTTCCTTGTACCGGGAGTGAATTTCAAATTGGAAGGTGAAGCTAATGACTACTTAGGAAAAGGTTTAAGTGGCGGTAGAATCGCAGTCTTGCCTCCAGTGCGTAGTAATTTTGAAGCAGAAAAGAATACCATTGCCGGTAATACCATACTTTATGGTGCCACAAGTGGCGAAGTATATATAAATGGACGCGTAGGCGAACGCTTTGCTGTTCGTAACTCCGGTGCTACTGCTGTGGTTGAAGGAGTTGGAGATCACTGTTGTGAGTATATGACAGGAGGACGCGTAGTTGTTCTTGGACAAACCGGACGAAATTTTGCAGCCGGTATGAGCGGTGGTGTAGCTTATGTATGGAATAAGGATGATAATTTTGATTATTTTTGCAACATGGAAATGGTGGAATTATCTTTGATTGAAGAAGCTTCTTATCGTAAAGAACTTCATGAGCTCATTCGCCAGCATTATCTGTACACCGGTTCAAAACTGGCCCGTACAATGCTCGATGATTGGAGTAGATATGTAGATCAATTCATCCAGATAGTACCAATTGAATACAAAAAGGTATTACAGGAAGAACAAATGAAGAAGCTGCAACAAAAGATTGCAGATATGCAAAGAGACTATTAAGGATTTAATAGTTGAAGATTAAGAATTGAAAAATCAGAGTTACGCCTATATTGTCAATGTATACCGACAGGTGTAAGTACTCCTCGATTTTCAACTCTTAAGCTTCACTCTTCAACCTTTAATTCTCAATTATAATCGATTGTTTAACAACTTTCAATTGTCAATTCCCAATTGCATAAGATTGTGAATTTTCAACTTTCAATTACACTAAAATGGGAGATCCTAAAGCATTTTTAAATATACCACGACAGGAAGCGGGATACCGCCCTGTACATGAACGCATCACCGACTTCAGTCAGGTGGAGCAAACGTTGAATAGCCACGACCGCAAATTACAAGCATCTCGCTGTATGGACTGCGGTGTACCCTTCTGCCATTGGGCATGCCCTATCGGCAATAAGCAACCTGAATACCAAGACGCTTTATTCAAAGGAAAATGGCGTGAAGCTTATGAAATACTCATTAGTACGGATGATTTTCCTGAATTTACCGGTCGTATCTGTCCTGCACTCTGCGAGAAATCTTGCGTATTGAAATTATCATGTGACGAACCTGTGACCATTCGTGAAAATGAAGCTGCTATAGCAGAAGCTGCATTCCGCGAAGGTTATGTTATTCCAAAAACACCTGTCCGTAATGGCAAGAAAGTAGCGATAATTGGTGCAGGACCTGCCGGACTAACTGTTGCAAATCGTCTGAATCTTAAAGGTTATGAAATAACAATTTTTGACAGCAAGCCTATGCCGGGTGGACTTCTCCGCTATGGTATACCAAACTTCAAATTAGACAAAGGAGTTATCGACCGCCGCATGGAAATACTTGAAGCAGAAGGTATTAAATTTGAAATGGGTGTAGAAGTGGATTTAAACACATTGCCTGCCGGATTTGACGCTTATTGCATTTGTACGGGAACTCCAACGGCTCGTGATTTGAATATTCCGGGACGTGAACTAAAAGGAATATATTTGGCCTTGGATATGTTGGCTCAGCAAAATCTAATTCTTGATGGAGAAGCATTCCCTAAAGACCAGTTGGTTAATGCAAAAGGTAAGAAAGTTCTTGTTATTGGTGGTGGAGATACAGGTTCCGACTGTATCGGTACAAGCGTACGTCACGGAGCCGTTAGTGTTACACAAATAGAAATTATGCCACAACCTCCTGTGGGTCATAATCCTGCTACTCCATGGCCGCAATGGCCCATTGTTCTGAAGACAAGTTCAAGCCATGAAGAGGGCTGTACACGTCATTGGAGTTTAAATTCCAACCAGTTCATTGGTAAAAACGGCAAAGTATGTGGTGTGGAAGTGGAAGAAGTGGAGTGGATCCCCGATCCAAACGGTGGGCGCTCTACTATGAAACCTACAGGAAAGAAGAAAGTAATCGATGCTGATATGGTATTATTAGCAATGGGATTCCTCAAACCGGAGCAACCTAAATTTGCAAAGAATGTATTCGTTGCAGGTGATGCTGCGCGTGGTGCAAGCCTCGTGGTACATGCCATGGCAAGCGGACAAAAAATTGCGGAGGAAATAGATGCCTATTTGAATAATCATAAATAGCGCCCAAACGGGTGTATAAATACACGCAGCGAGCCCTGTAAGGACGAGCTGCGTGTTTCATCTTAAATATAAAAGAGTATTAACCCCCATAACAAATTGATATATGTGTGGAATTGCAGGAATTTTCAATATAAAATCACAAACTCCGGAATTACGTCGTAAAGCATTGAAAATGGCGCAGAAAATTCGCCATCGTGGTCCAGACTGGAGTGGTATCTTTGTAGGTGGCTCCGCCATCCTGGCTCACGAACGTCTTTCTATAGTTGATCCTCAAAGTGGTGGTCAACCCCTTTATTCACCCGATCGTAAACAGATATTAGCCGTAAACGGTGAAATATACAATCATCGCGAAATCCGCTCAAAGTATGCCGGGAAATATGCATTCCAGACAGGGAGTGACTGTGAAGTAATTTTAGCTCTTTATAAAGATAAAGGCATTAACTTTCTTGAAGATCTAAATGGAATTTTCGCATTCGCACTATATGACGAAGAAACTGACGATTTCCTTATCGCACGTGACCCGATCGGCGTTATACCTTTATATATAGGAAAAGACGCAGACGGTAAAGTATATTGTGCCAGTGAGCTAAAAGCACTCGAAGGATTTTGTGAAGAATATGAGCCATTCCTGCCCGGACATTATTATTGGGGACGTGAAGGCAAGATGCACCGTTGGTATAAGCGTGACTGGATGGAATACGACGCTGTTAAAGATAACGATGCCAAAGTTAGCGACGTTCATGATGCACTCGAAGCATCCGTACAACGTCAGTTGATGAGTGATGTACCATACGGAGTATTACTTTCAGGAGGTTTGGACAGTTCTGTCATATCTGCCGTTGCAAAAAAATATGCAAGTAAACGAATTGAGACAGATAATCAATCTGAAGCATGGTGGCCACAATTGCACTCTTTTGCTATTGGATTGAAAGATGCTCCCGACTTACAAAAAGCCCGGGAAGTAGCCCAATACATCGGGACTGTACATCACGAAATAAACTATACCGTACAAGAAGGTCTTGACGCCTTAAGGGATGTGATTTACTTTATCGAAACGTATGACGTAACCACTGTTCGTGCATCCACTCCAATGTATTTATTGGCGCGTGTCATTAAATCAATGGGTATAAAGATGGTACTGAGCGGTGAAGGAGCTGACGAAGTATTCGGGGGATATCTCTATTTCCATAAAGCTCCCACCCCACAAGCATTCCACGAAGAGACTGTGCGTAAACTTTCCAAGTTGCACATGTACGACTGTCTTCGTGCCAACAAGAGTCTTGCCGCATGGGGAGTTGAAGGTCGTGTACCATTCCTTGATAAAGAATTTCTTGATATGGCTATGAGTCTCAACCCAGCAGCTAAAATGTGCCCGGGAAAAGAAATTGAAAAGAAGATTGTACGCGAAGCATTTGCCGACATGTTGCCGGAAAGTGTTGCATGGCGTCAAAAAGAGCAGTTCTCCGATGGCGTAGGCTACAATTGGATCGATACGCTAAAAGCGATAACTTCGGCTGCTGTCAGTGACGAGCAAATGGCGCAAGCCGCTGAACGTTTTCCTATCAATACGCCAATGAATAAGGAAGAATATTATTACAGAAGTATTTTTGAAGAACACTTCCCCAGCGACAGTGCTGCACGCAGTGTGCCAAGTGTACCAAGTGTAGCTTGTTCTACAGCAGAGGCACTTGCATGGGATGCTGCTTTCCAAGGTAAAAATGACCCCAGCGGACGTGCTGTAGCAGGCGTGCACGAGGAAGCTTATACAAAATAAGAAAATAATATCCTAAGCTATTGCTGAAGGATTGTATATCAATTTTAGATATACTGACTAATTAACGGCTTGTAACGTATAACTATATAATAATTATATTGGATATACAAACAAACCAATAAAGAGCAGTAAATAAAGGCTTTTATAAAGTTTTTATTTACTGCTCTTTGTTTAGAAGACAGTATTCATTATTTCGGATATCACTCCTCCCTCATAATATTGAAATAAACTCTAATTTTTATGAGTAGCGTTCATTCGTGTCAGTTGGCATACTGCCATTTCGTCGGAGAATACTCTAATTATTATTAGCAGCGTTCATTCTCCATTTAATTATTTTTAAAATCACTAAATTAGTTGTAGCTGGTAGGTAAGGCTGTAATAGCTGGTAGCTAGATGCAATGTAGCCAATGGGTAAACAAGCCGGAGCCAGTGGCTAAATGATCAATAGCCAATGGATAAACAGGCTTTAGCTGGCATCTAGATGGCAAACAACCAATGGATAAATAAATAGTAGCCCATAGCCAAATGGCATTATAACAATGCCTAAATCACAATCTTCAGCTTTTATTTATTGAAGATAAATACACTTATACTGTTTAGCGAAGACTACCTAAAATACCCCAAAAGATTTTCTCGATCTTTTGGGGTACAAATCCAAATTCAGCAATGAAGATTATCCCTTTCTTTAGGAATCCTGGAATAATCAAGAGAAACGTTTTATTTCAAAGCTATACCTTATATGATTTCAGGTTTGTGTTTTTACACCAAGATCTAAAGGATCTTTTATTTTTCTTTCAAAAAGGAACCTGGATAAGTACAAGCATTTATACGGTCCTTATTCCCCTTCTCACGAATCCATGTATCAAACTCACGTTTACCTTCTTTCAAAACGATAACACGTCCACCCGGAGTTTTATCACCATAGGTATTTCGACCACCGGATGCTCTGCCATAAGCAAATGCAACGTTGTAAAGCATGGCAATATAATCGTTCACATGATCGTGACCGGCAAACATCCCCATTACATCTCCACATTCGAGCATGTTGACAAACATTCCACTATTTACATTGGGACTGCATTCTTTCTCATTACGGTCGCCATAACGTTTACTGTCTAAAGATTCCCAAGCCTGGGTGTATTCCGGAAGAGGTATATGTATAAAAGCTAATGCAGGGAGTGGTTGCCCATTGTTTTGTTCCGTATATTTGCGGCTTTCCCTGGTATACCAATTCACTTGCGACAATCCCAACCAATCGTATCCTTTCACACCTTTTACTTTTGAATAAGCATTGGTATCAAAGCAATAAAGTAAAGCTGTTGCCTTGGCATTATTTGTAGAGCCATAAATCGGAAGCACATGGTTACCTTCACCTTTAATACCTTGTTCCACATTACTCATCATGCAATAAGGCTCCTGGCGAATGATTTCAATAATATTTTTACGGCTCACCGCATGTTCATCGTCATGATTTCCCAAGACAGCTGTCCAAGGTATCTTTCGTTTACTCAATTCTTTAGCAATTTCATCCCATGCCTGCTTTACTTCGTCCATTGTCGTATTGTCTCCGGTGAAGACAACTAAATTAGGCTTTTCTGAGTCGATAAGCTCCTTAATCATATCGCCTACAATGTTATCTTTCTCCAAATCATGTCCTAAGTGCATATCGGTAAATTGCACTATTTTAAACTCTCCATTCTTATCGAAATTCAACTTTTTCGGAGCTTCTTGAGCCTGTATACACAGGCTCATAAGTATAGTAGCAATACTGAGAATGATATTCTTTTTCATATTCTATACCCTCATTAATTTTTTTTCAACCACCAAGTTAATTGATTCGTTTTATCATTACCGGCTCCAAATTGTCGGGTAATGGCAGCTGTTACGTTATCTCCGTTATTATCATATTCTCCTTGTGGGTACATCCATCGTTTAGGGATCTCAGTGCCTGAAGGGCGACGGAAATCAGGATAACCCGTACGAAGTTGTTCGAAGAATGAATCCCAATTTCCCTGATAGAAAGTAACAAGATACTTTTGCATTATAATGCGTTCTATTTTATCCTCGGTATCGCTTGCTTTTGTGAAATCGACCAACGATTGTTTGAGATAATCGTCAACAGCATTCGAGTTGAGATATTGAGAATAAGCTTTAGCATGCGCTTCGAAAAAGGAAAAAGATGCACGAATTCCATTCTCATAATACTGTTGTGCATTACCATCCATCCATCCTCTCACTACAGCTTCAGCCAAGATCTGCTCCAATTCGGCATATCCCATCAACATGGTTGGCTCTACAATGGGGTCTGTACGGTAACGGTCATTTATGGGAGAAATAGTTCCTTGGCTTACTTTTACAATGGCATCACTATACGGAGCGGCAGGATCTCCTCCCTCATAAGAACTAAAGTCATCAATAGATTTACCTTCCGTTCTACCTTTATTGGTTTGAGCCGCAAAAATAAACAGCCTGGGATCTTGACGTTCACGCATACGTTGAATAAAAGTATCGTCCATATAATATCCCGACCATTGCGCATTGAATTGAGGATAACGGTTGCCCTGTTGATCGAGATAGACCAACTGTCCGTTATCACTCAACGATGCCATTAACGGTTTCCCGGTAGCAATAGCTTTGAATTCGGCAGCGATGTTTATATTGCCCACAGTAGCATGATTGGAAAGAGTCATCAATACTTTCAAGCGGAAAGAATTGATAAGCTTACGCCATTTACTGCCGTCTCCATTGTAGATAATATCTCCATCTATCACCGAGCCATCAGAAGCCAATATATCATCTGCTTCTTTCAACTCATTCAATATTCCGGCAAAGACATCTTTCTGTTCATCGTAAACCGGAGCGTATATACTACTTTCTTCACCTTTCAATGCTTCACTGTAAGGAATATCTCCGAAACGTAAAGTCAATTCATAGAAATAGTATGCCCTGAAGAACTTGGATAAAGCAGTGTATACAGGAGCCTTTACTCTTTCAGCTTCCTCTCCCATCTTCTGTACATTGCGCAAGTCGTCATAATAACCGTAACTACCTCGCGTCCATTTGTAATATTGGTCAGCATTTTCACCATCCGCTTGAATCACTTTCTTAGTAGCATACATTCCATCAGTACCTCTTGTAAAAGCATTCATGCAAATTTGAGTAAGTAGAAGTTTAGGGTGCGTTTGCGTTGTATTATTGGGGTCGACATTCATCTCTTCCAAATTCACGCAAGACATACAAATCCATACTTGCAATATTATAAGTAATATTTTTTTCATTTTTCGAATCTATTTAGTTTGAATCAAATTAAAACTTCATGTTAACTCCTACACCAATATAGCGTGCAGTCGGGTCATTAGCTCCTCCGTCATTATCATTCCCGGTGAAATCGGGATCAACAAACGGAACCTTCTTCCATATAGCTAAGTTGTTACCAAATACTGTTGCAGTAAGACCTTTTACCGAACCTCCTTTGGGAAGGAACTTTCCTAAATCATACGTAAGAGCCACACGGCGCAGCTTTACATAAGTACGATCATATACATTGGCAAATTTTTCATTTTCTTTCGTCGAAACATACGCTCTATAAGGATAGTTCTGACACCATTGCTGCCAGTCAACGGCCGTTGTATTCTTTTGGTAAGTCCGTGTATCTGAAATCACATTGCCATCAACATCGCGCTTCAATTCACCACCTGTCAGCACAACACCTTCGGGCACATATACCGGATGCCCAGCAGCATACTGTTCATCGCGATATTCCACCGATTCGGGATGTTTTCCACCCCACCATAGCTTTTGACTCAACACAGAGTAAATAACACCTTTATATGCTCCGTCCAAATCTATAGCCAACGTAAAATCCTTGTATTTAAAGGTGTTTTGTAATCCAAAACGAAAATCAGGATCCATGTGACCGAAATATCCCTTATAAGCATCTTGAGTAGGCATACCATTTTTATCTAAAATAAGTTGACCGTCAGCGCTTTTCTGCCATTGTGTCCCATATAAAGCATCAGCACGATCACCTTCTTTCAAATCACCAAATTTCTTCTGACCGTCATAAATCTCAGTCAGCTTCTTCACACTCTTACTCCAATTTAGAGTAAAGTTCCATTGAAAATCTTTATTTCTGATAGCCTGTACGTTTGCCATTACTTCCCAACCGTTTGTTGTATAGGTGTTACCATTCACCTTTCGACTACTAAAACCGGATGCGTTCGAAATATTCAAGTTGATAATCTGGTTTTCATCAATAGTATGATAATAAGTTAAATCGAATGATATCCGGTTACGCAATAATGCAGTAGAAAGTCCAGCCTCCCAAGAAGTTGTCTTTTGAGGTTTGATATAATAATTAACCAATGATGAGGGATACGAGATGGATGGCTCCGAACCATAGTTTACATCTTTACTGTAAGTCGACATAATCTGGTAAGGATCCAAATCAGAAGATACCACAGCCCATGACCCGTAAAGTTTCATATAATCTATTGCCTTAGGCAGCTTGATATACTCCGACAACATCGTGCTAAGAGCAACAGAGGGATAGAAATATGAATTGTTACCTTTTGCTAATGTCGATGACCAGTCGTTACGCCCGGTCAACGTAAGGTAGGCGTATTTAGAGAAATCAAGATTAACCGAACCATATACACTTCGGATTGACTTTTCCGTACGGTTTGCATCGGTAATAGAAGGACCTTGTGTATTCTTAATGCTGTATACATAAGGTACTATCAATCCGTCTGTCGATTGATATTCCTGTCTGTAATTCCTATAAAACATAGAAGTACCGGCATTCAGTGTAAAAAGAATATCAGAGGTTAAATCACGCGTATAAGTAGCAAGTAAGTCTGCATCTACATTCGTTTGCCGGTTATTCCACACTTTATAATCTCCGGCACGTGAATCACCATAATTCATATAAGTCTTGGGAACTTTCATTTCTTGCAATGCAGTCTGCTGGCGCATAGCTGCACGACCTTGTATATTAAGATTAGGCATCAATTGATAATTGAGACGGAGCTGTCCGTTCACTACATCACGATTTTCTATTTGCTGAAGTTCTTCAGCAGCAAAATACGGGTTATTATACCAAGCATAATTATAGTTAGCCTGACGATATCCCTCCTGTCCGGGCACATATTGATGCTCCTTCAATTCTTTACCGTTCACATCGTCACCCATCCATACCACAATTGTGTACATGTGATTTCTCGGACCATAACCATAACGAGGATAACTGGGAGATAATACCTTATTATAAGATAAATTTGCGTCGAGTTGCAAATTCTTGGCTAGATCGAAAGTGGAATTAAAGTTAAGTCCTCCGGCATGCATCTTAGTTGAAGGTACCTGACCTTTTTGATAAGCATATTGCCCCGAGACAAAGAAACGTGCCTTATCTCCTTTGTATGCAATAGAGATATTATTATTAGTAACAAAACCTGTTTGAAGAAAATCTTTCAGATTATCATGTGAAACCCAATCAATCGGAACACGTTCGTAGCGGGATTTATCATCATATTGAGTACCTGAGACATCACCCCACCAAGGAATTTGCTCACCGGTTACCTTATCACGAATAGGGCTGTTCCATTGGGCAATCTTTAGACCGGTATTTAGTTTAGGTCCCCAGATCATATCACCATCTGAAATACCGCCATCTGCTCCATCCCAAAATTCATATTTGCCATTTGAGCCGTTTCCATATTGATGTTGTGTTTCAGGCAAAACTGTATATCCGGCGGTCATCATATTATTAGTCGAGACATTAATCTCAACTCCCTTTTTTTGTGCGGACTTGCTCGTAATTAAGATAGCACCGTTCTTTCCGCGCGAACCATATAATGCGGAAGCAGCTGTACCTTTCAATACATTGATGCTCTCTATATTTTCACTGGAAATATCGTAAAAATCTGTTTCTACAGGCACGCCATCCAATACAATCAACGGGGCATTACCACGCAGTTTAAAACTTGGAGCCTGGAAAAGTCCCGTAGGATTGGTAACTAATAAGCCTGCAACCTGCCCGGATAGTGCCGAACCGACATTCAAGCTGGGAGTAGCATTCAATATATCCCCATTGACTTGTTGAGTCGTGTATCCTATTTTTTTCTTTTGCTGCTTTATACCAATAGCAGTTACGACAACTTCATTAATCTGCTGGATATTATCAGAAAGCTCTACATTGATGACATTTGTATTTCCTACAACTTTCTCTACCGTATCATATCCAATAAATGAGAAGACAAGTGTCGCCCCTTTGTGCACTGCAAGGCTGTAATGCCCGTCAGTGTCGGTAATGGCACCATTTGCAGAATCTTTTACTTTCACCGTAGCCCCTACAATAGCTCCGGTTTTGTCTGTCACTGTACCTGTGACTTTTACTGTTTGTGCACAAATAGACATCGTACACAAAAGCATAGTACAAATAAATAGATAAATTTTACTCTTCATAAACGATAATGGATTAAAATATTTAAGCATAACAAATGCAGGGTAAGAAGACCATCCTACCTATTACTGGTTATAAAAATTTTGATTATTGGATACCTATAAAAGCATCTGCATAGATTTCAATATGCAGCTTTTACTAAAATCAGATATCAGTTAGCGTCACGCTCCTAAATACTTCAAGGAGGGCATTGCTATCTTTTTTATTTTCCTGAAGTGCATTTTCAAATGAAGCACTATCGGAGTCAAAAGCTGAAATCGCAACTTTCAAGACATGCACAAAATCCATTTCTATTTTATTTTGATCGGCATTCTGCCCTTTCAGGTCTTTACTCATCTGCTTTTCAACATTCCGAACGGCATTATAAATAATAGGTTTGCGAATTACAGTGCGACGATTCGGGTCCCCGGGAACAACTTCTTCCCTCACAACATAAATACTCATAAACAGATTGTGCAAACAGCCAGCTTCCTGTCCAAACTTGTAGTTGCTTTCATCAGCCAAAGCTTCTGATGTTGGTCTCTTTATCGCCGAATAAAACTCCCACGTTTTTTTTATGGAAACGTTTGAATCCATGTTATTCTTGGTAGCAGATTTATCGCCATCAGGAAATAAGTTTGTAGCATTAGCCGTAAAGCAGAACAATGCAACTAGACTTATAATAATAAGATTTCTTTTCATAACTTTACTCTCATTAAATGACTCTGCAAAAATCTCTTAATTATATTACAAATCGGCATCGCCTATATTACAATTTCTATACAATATAAGTATCTGTTTATAAATTAAATGAGTTGTAGTCAATATAATAATTAAGAATTTATTAGAAGATAATGAATTAAAAGACAAATACTTTACTCTATTTTCTCTTGCTTTTTACTTTTCCGTCTATTTATTACAAGCATCCCAAATTTATGGCATATATTTGAAGCCAAAACTAATAGTATAGAAGCAATGAATTCAAAAAACATTTTATTTTCTATTGCATTATGTCTGACTACATGTAGCATAATAGAAGCACAAGATACTAAAGTAATAGCCCACCGAGGATTCTGGAATACTCCAGATGCTGCGCAAAACAGTATCGCATCATTGGTTAAAGCAGATTCAATAAATTGTTACGGATCAGAATTTGATGTCTGGCTTACTTCCGACAAAAAACTAGTTGTCAATCATGATCCCTCATATCAAGGAGTAAAAATGGAAACCTCCACATTCAAAGCTTGCACTTCGCTCCTACTAAATAATGGTGAACACCTTCCATCATTACAGGAATATGTGGACAAAGCCAAGAAATTAAAAACAAACTTGATACTCGAGCTTAAAGCCCATAGCACTCCCGAGCAAGAAAGTGAAGCTGTTAAGCAAATCATAAGTATGATAAAAAAGGCTGGACTCGAAAAAAGAACCCAATATATCTCTTTCTCTATAAATGCAGTGAAAGAGTTTATAAGGCAGTCTCCTAAAGGTACTCCTGTCTTTTACCTTGAAGCAAATCTCACTCCAAAAGAATTAAAAGATATGGGATGTGCAGGACCGGACTACCATATTAGT
Organism: Bacteroidaceae bacterium HV4-6-C5C; assembly: GCA_007896885.1. Classification (GTDB taxonomy): domain Bacteria; phylum Bacteroidota; class Bacteroidia; order Bacteroidales; family Bacteroidaceae; genus Bacteroides. The sequence goes on along the minus strand of VOIU01000008.1, from coordinate 77,876 downwards.
GCGTTTTATAAACATCCAGAATGGATTAAAGAGTGCCATGAACTTGGTTTGAAAGTAAATGTATGGACTGTAAACGATAAAAAAGATATGAGGTGGCTAATTGACCAAAAAGTAGACTTTATTACCACCAATGAACCTATCGAACTAATGAAAATCTTGAAAGCCAAGACTGACTAAGACATTTAGTTAGCAAAACATATAAATACGTTTCAAAATGATATATTTGAAACGTATTTTTGATTTAGTAAGATCAAAAATAAAGGTAATCAAATCATTTTTGCTCATAAATAATAAAGAATGAATATACAAATTGAATTCATTTGTTACATTTTTAGGTGATATTACACCATCGTAATTTCAATTTATAAGTTTAGACCCTTTTTTTTTCACCAATTGAAAGAATAATAAAATTAAATAGAAATAAGATACCATATATTTAAATAATAAATCAAAATGTCGTATATTTGCAAAGTGAAACAACAAAAGGATTATATTAATCCCAACGAAAAGAACAAAATGATAAAGACTGTAAGATTTACAAAGATGCATGGTGCAGGTAATGACTACATTTACGTAGACACTATGAAATACCTCATCAACAATCCCGAAGAACTTTCAGTTTTATGGAGCGCTCCTCACACAGGAATAGGGAGCGACGGATTAGTACTCATCGGTCGGTCGGACAAGGCTGACTTTAGTATGCGGATATTCAACGCAGATGGTTCTGAAGCTAAGATGTGTGGAAATGCCAGCCGCTGCATCGGTAAATATCTTTATGAATATGGGCTGACGTCCAGAACTTCGATTACACTGGATACATTATCGGGAATAAAAGTATTAAAACTTCATATTGAAGACAATAAAGTAGACACAGTAACAGTGGATATGGGTATTCCAACAGACGAATTAGTCAACTTTGACGGTCAAGGATTAAAAACGATGAAAGAACAACCAATCCCGGTTGAAGATAAATCTTTCATTGGAACTGCCATATCTATGGGTAATCCACATGTGGTAATTTTTGTAGATAATATTACGCAAATAGATCTTCCCGTCATAGGCCCCAAAATAGAAAATCATTCTTTCTTTCCAGGACGAATAAATGTCGAATTTGCCCAAATACTAGAAAATGGAGAAATAAGAATGAGAGTTTGGGAAAGAGGATCCGGCATTACACAAGCATGTGGTACGGGAGCATGTGCTACTGCTGTAGCAGCTTTTATCACAGGCAGAGCCAGTCGCAAATCTAGTATTATTATGGATGGAGGTACATTGACCATCGAATGGGACGAAAAAAGTAACCACGTATTAATGACTGGAGGAGCAACTCGGGTTTTTGACGGAGAAATTGAAATTAGTGAAATAGAATAAACAACCAAAAGAAATCAACAACTTAAAACAAGCAAGAGTATATGGCTTTAGTAAACGAACATTTTCTCAAATTACCAGGAAGTTATTTATTTTCGGACATTGCTAAAAAAGTCAACACTTTTAAACTTACAAATCCGAGTCAGGATATTATCCGACTAGGAATTGGAGACGTAACCCGTCCGTTAATTCCAGCTTGCATAAAAGCAATGCACAAGGCTGTAGATGAAATGGCAGATGCCGCTACATTTCGTGGATACGGTCCGGAACAAGGATATGACTTTCTAATTGAAGCAATCATTAAACACGACTATACTCCTAGAGGTATTCAACTCAGCTCTACGGAAGTGTTTGTAAATGATGGAGCAAAAAGTGACACAGGCAATATTGGTGATATCCTTCGTCACGACAATAGTGTTGGGGTAACCGATCCTATTTATCCGGTATACATAGACAGTAATGTGATGGGTGGACGTGCAGGAGTACTAAATGAAGATGGCAGGTGGAGTAATATTACTTATATGCCTTGTACTGATGAAAATGACTTCGTTCCGGAAATCCCTACAAAAAGAGTAGACATTGTATACTTGTGTTATCCTAACAACCCGACAGGAACCACTTTAACAAAGTCACAATTAAAGAAATGGGTTGATTATGCACTTGAAAATGATACCCTTATTTTATTTGATGCAGCATATGAAGCTTTCATAAAAGAAGAAAATGTGCCACACTCAATATATGAAATAAAAGGTGCAAAAAAATGTGCGATAGAATTCCGCAGTTTCTCAAAAACAGCAGGCTTTACCGGAGTACGTTGCGGATACACTGTTGTACCTAAAGAACTTACTGCTGCTACTTTAAAGGGAGAGCGTATTTCTTTGAATAAATTATGGAATCGTCGTCAATGTACAAAGTTCAACGGTACATCTTATATTACTCAAAGAGCTGCAGAAGCTATTTATTCAGCTGAAGGAAGAAAACAAGTAAAAGATACAATAAATTACTATTTAAATAATGCTCGGACTATGAAGGAAGGGTTTGAAGCTTCTGGCTTGAAGGTTTACGGTGGTGTAAATTCTCCATATCTTTGGCTAAGGACACCGGATGGCATAGGATCTTGGCGCTTTTTTGAACAAATGCTTTACGAAGCCAATGTGGTAGGCACTCCAGGCGTGGGATTCGGTCCCAGTGGAGAAGGTTATATCCGATTGACTGCATTTGGTAACCATGAAGACTGCGTAGAAGCGATGAGACGCATAAAGAGTTGGTTGAATAAGTAGCCCCCACTATTCAATTTATTAACACACTTTTATTGTACAAAAGCAATGTCGGCGACAGGAAACCGACATGAAGACCCTGAAATTAAGGAACTACTATAATAGTGAAGCGCTATACTATAAGTTTCGTCGGACTGATCATCCGCAATTCTTCTAAACTTAAAAGTAAAAGTATGAAAACAAAAAACGTAAAATTGGGGGTAATAGCAATAGCGTTATTATCAGGGGTTATGCCGTTAAAAGTGAAGGCTCAAGACAAAGCTGAAGCTAAAGTTGGGGCTGATTTGGTTAGTAGTTATATCTGGCGCGGTAGCAACTGCGGGGGGGTAAGTTTCCAACCAAACATGACTGTAGCTTACAAAGGCTTATCATTGACCGCTTGGGGGTCGATTGGCATCGACAAAAAAGACACAAAAGAATTGGATTTTACTTTGGGATATTCTACCGGTAGAATGAGCTTAGCGCTTACAGATTACTGGTTTGATTATTCAAAAGATGTATATTCCGAAGCAAAAAACAAGTATTTTCAATATGATGCCCACAGTACGCAGCATGTATTCGAAGGAACATTGGCCTACAATTTCGGGCCTTTAGCAATGAGCTGGAATACAAATTTTGCCGGAGCAGATTATAGAAAAGAAAATGGAAAATTGGCTTACTCTACATACGTGGAATTTAAAAAGCCGTTCAAAATCGGAGATTTGGATTTTACAGCAGAAGTAGGACTCACACCCTGGAAAGGTGCATATGCTGACAAGTTTAATGTTACTAACATTGGTTTAGGAGCATCAAAAGCGATAAAGATCACAGACTCGTTCAGCTTGCCAACCTTTGCAAAGCTAACGTTCAATCCATATACTGAAGGCGCATACTTCGTATTTGGTATTAATTTTTAAGAATTGCAATTAATATAAAGCTAAAACTTAAAAAAGCAAGGTATGAAAAAGATTGAAGCAATTATCCGCAAGACAAAATTTGAAGAAGTGAAGAATGCACTTCTCGAGGCGGACATCGAATGGTTTTCTTACTATGACGTTAGGGGGAACGGGAAAGCCAGACAAGGGCGTATCTATCGTGGGGTAGTTTACGACACAAGTTCCATAGAAAGAACACTTATCTCAATTGTTGTACGTGACAAGAATGCAGAAAAGGCAGTACAAGCTATCCTCAAATCAGCCCATACGGGAGATATAGGAGACGGAAGAATTTTCGTAATTCCAATAGAAGATGCTATCCGCATCCGTACGGGTGAAAGAGGAGATATTGCATTGTATAATGCAGAGCAGGAAAAGTAATGGGTATTAGAATAATATAAATAGGTATAACAATTAAGATATTGCAGTTTATGGATAAATATATAAAACATTCCGTTATGCGACTCGGAATGATTGGCGCCATAATGATGGCATTCTTCTTCGCAACAAGTACATACGCACAAGATTCTGTAATAGTTGACAGTGTAACTGTTGGCAGTACAACAGCTAAAGCTGACACAGCTGTTGTAGCAAAAGTAGCTGAAGCTACTACTCCCACCCTTAACAGTGGTAACACAGCTTGGATTATTGTGGCAACTATCCTTGTATTATTGATGACTATTCCGGGATTAGCACTCTTCTACGGAGGTTTGGTTCGTCAAAAGAATGTCTTAAGTATCATTATGCAATGCTTGCTTTGCGTAGGAATGATAAGTATTGTTTGGATAGTATTTGGATACAGTTTTGTATTCGGAACAGGTTTTATGGAATCAGGCAATCCATTGGGTGCCATCATTGGTGGTTTCGACAAAGTAATGCTCCATGGAATAACTCCAGCCTCACTTACAATAGGAAATATTCCTGAGATAGTATTCGTTTTATTCCAGTGTATGTTTGCTGTCATTACTCCCGCCCTTATACTAGGAGCTTTCGCTGAAAGAATTAAATTTTCCGGTTTTTTACTTTTTAGTCTACTTTGGGCTATCTTGGTATACATCCCGATGGCTCACTGGGTTTGGGGAGGTGGATGGCTTCAAAAGTTGGGAGCTATTGACTTCGCCGGTGGTACAGTAGTACACGTTAATGCCGGTATTTCCGCATTGGTAATGGCCATCATGCTCGGAAGAAGAAAAGATTATAAAATAGGTGCACCAATGAGCCCGCATAATATTACTTACGTATTCATGGGAGCAGCATTTTTGTGGTTAGGATGGTTTGGCTTCAATGCAGGTAGCGGATTGGCAGCCGATGGTATAGCAGCCAATGCTTTCCTTGTAACTCATTTAGCCACTTGCGTAGCTGCAATGACATGGATGTTAATTGACTGGATTCATAACAAGAAACCGACTACAGTAGGCGTATGTACGGGAGCTGTTGCCGGAATGGTAGCGATCACTCCTGCAGCAGGTACAGTAGACGTATTAGGTGCCATCTTTATCGGATTAATATCATCTATGGTATGCTTCTATATGGTGGCGGTAGTTAAGCCTAAATATAAATATGACGATTCTCTCGATGCATTTGGAGTTCATGGCATCGGAGGTATTGTAGGATCAATACTAACAGGTATCTTTGCAACACAATACATCACAGGAGAAAATGGAGCTAAAGGCGCTTTATATGGTGATTGGCATCAATTGTGGATACAAATTCTAGCAACAGTAGCAACAATTGTATTCAGCGCAATAATGACTTATATCTTGTTCCAAGTAGTAAATAAACTGGTTGGCATCAGGGTTGGTACACGTGTAGAGGAAGAAGGACTCGATGTTTACGAACATGGCGAGTCTGCATACAACTAATAAACATCCCGGCAAGGCTTGGTCGCCTTACCGGGAACTAATTAAAATAATTCACTTATATTTTTAAACCAACAATTTCAACTCAAGCTATTATGTCAAAATTGAGATTCAGAGTAGTAGAAACGGCATTCAAAAAGAAAGCCGCTGCAGTGGAAGTACCGGCAGAACGCCCTTCGGAGTATTTCGCCAAGTATGTATTCAACAAAGAGAAAATGTTTAAGTATTTACCCAGCAAGGTATATACTAAACTTATCGACTCTATAGACAATGGCGCTCCATTAGATCGCAGTATTGCCGATGAAGTTGCGGCAGGAATGAAGAAATGGGCACTTGAACTGGGTGTAACACACTATACTCACTGGTTCCATCCTCTTACTGAAGGAACAGCAGAAAAGCACGACGCATTCATTGAACATGATGGCAAAGGTGGCGTTATGGAAGAATTCAGCGGAAAGCTTTTAGCTCAACAGGAACCGGATGCATCCAGCTTTCCTAACGGTGGCATCCGTAATACTTTTGAAGCTCGTGGATATTCAGCATGGGATCCATCATCTCCAGCATTCATTGTAGATGACACACTTTGCATTCCTACTATATTTATTGCTTACACAGGTGAATCTTTAGATTATAAAGCTCCTTTATTAAAAGCTCTACGTGCTGTTGATAAAGCGGCTGTAGAAGTTTGCCGTTACTTCAATCCTGAAGTAAAGAAAGTGTTTGCTTACTTAGGTTGGGAACAAGAATATTTCTTGATTGACGAAGGTTTGTACGCTGCACGTCCGGACTTGCTAATGACAGGACGTACATTAACAGGACATGACAGTGCTAAAAACCAACAGTTGGAAGATCATTACTTCGGAGCTATTCCTCCTCGTGTAGCTGCTTTCATGAAAGAATTGGAAATAGAAGCACTTAAATTGGGTATTCCGGTTAAGACTCGCCATAACGAAGTAGCACCGAACCAATTTGAATTAGCTCCCATATATGAAGAATGTAATTTGGCTGTAGACCACAATATGCTTATCATGGCATTAATGCGCAACATCGCACGTAGCCATGGATTCCGTGTACTGTTGCATGAAAAGCCATTCAAAGGCATCAATGGTTCCGGTAAACACAATAACTGGTCACTTGGTACTGACACAGGTGCTTTGTTGATGGCTCCAGGCAAATTACCAGAAGAAAACCTTCGTTTTATCACATTCGTTGTGAATACCTTGATGGCTGTATACAAACACAATGGTTTGTTGAAAGCTTCTATTTCAAGTGCAACAAATGCTCACCGTTTGGGTGCAAACGAAGCACCTCCCGCAATTATCTCTTGCTTCCTTGGCAAACAAGTGTCTCAGGTGTTGGAACACATCGAGAGTAGCACAAAAGATGATTTGATCAGCTTAAGCGGAAAACAAGGTCTGAAATTGGATATTCCTCAGATCCCGGAATTAATGATTGATAATACAGACCGTAATCGTACAAGCCCGTTTGCCTTTACCGGTAACCGCTTTGAGTTCCGTGCCGTAGGTTCTGAAGCAAACTGTGCCAGTGCAATGATTGCATTGAACTCTGCTATTGCCGAACAACTTGTTGCATTCAAGAAAGACGTTGATGCTCTTATTGAAAAAGGTGAGCCTAAGATCTCTGCGATTCTTGAAGTTATCCGTAAGTACATTAAGATCTGCAAGCCTATCCACTTCGATGGAAACGGTTACAGCGACGAATGGAAAGAAGAAGCTCAAAAACGTGGCTTAGACTGTGAGACCAATGTTCCTGTTATATTTGACAACTATTTGAAACCCGAAAGCATTGCAATGTTCGAAGCAACAAATGTGATGTCGAAGAAAGAATTGGAAGCTCGTAACGAAGTTAAATGGGAAACCTATACCAAAAAAATCCAAATTGAGGCCCGTGTATTGGGAGACTTGGCGATGAACCATATCATTCCTGTGGCAACGCAATACCAGACGGATTTGATTGACAATGTATATAAGATGAAAGACTTGTTCCCTGCTGAAAAATCAGCAAAACTGTCTGCCAAGAATCTTGAACTTATCGAAGAAATTGCAGACCGCACAGCATTTATCAAAGAGCATGTTGATGCTATGATCGAGGCTCGTAAGGTAGCAAACAAGATTGAATGTGAACGTGAAAAGGCAATTGCATATCACGACAACATTGTACCGATGATGGAAGAGATCCGTTATCACATCGATAAACTTGAGCTCATTGTCGACAACCAAATGTGGACGTTGCCAAAATACAGAGAACTCTTGTTCATTAGATAAAGCCGATAGTGAATAACGATAGTTATCTGTTATCAATCCGAAAGGAGAATCAACAGACATCGTTAAACACTATTTGAAATTATCTATTTCTTTTGTTGGTTGTTTTAAGTTTGCAGAGGGAAGGAGGCCGTGAGGCACTCTTCCCTCTATTTGTTTTTATATCTATTCTATAAAAAAGCAGAATAACATAAGATACGGCATAATGTAGCTTTTGCATTTACTCTATATCAAAATAAAGACAATGCATGAGTTGCTAAAGCCTCCATGCTCATTTATTCATCACATATTTTTATGTAATACGAATAAAGAAGCAGAGAATGACTATTCTAAGATTTCGGCATCATCAACGCCATCTTCTTGCTTGGTCTCAATATCCGATTTAATTGCAGGAGCAGTACTTACTTTAGGTTTTTTACGCGTGAAAGCAAACCAATTGACAAGCTCGGATATGGTATATACCAATCCTGTAATTCCTATAATAGTAAATGCAGTATCGCGAACTCCGGTAGGATTGAACAAAGCAAAAAAGCCGGCGAGTAAGATAAGAACAGGAATGATATAGAATTTAACCGGCACATGTACCCAATGACGTGCGCCCATTAAAGCTGCAATTTGTTGAACCCCGCCCATCAACAAAATAAATCCTAATAAATAAGTAAGCAGATCTGCAAAGAAGGAAGGCATTATCATAAGCCATAAGCCAAACAGCAATCCTCCCACAGCCTCTACAGGAAAACGGAGTTTAAATCCAATGGGAAGAGTGAAATAACCGACAATGCTGAAAATAGAGGGAACCATGAAAACAATACCAATGGTTATCACTAAATAATTTCCAGCTTCAGCAGGAAATAATATCAGCACAAGACTGATAAGCAACGCACAAATAGCGCGTAAAAAAGAATAATTAATATTTTTCATAAACTCTCTATGTTTCTCATTACCGATTAATATATCAAAACTTCGTTCTTAATGCACATGAATCCATGCACCAATATCTTCAGCTACTAATAAGCAAAATAATGCAAATACAACAGCAAAACCTAATCTTATCACAACTTTGTTATTAATTCTTTCAAACATCGCTTAAATCTCCTTATCGTTTAATACACCACTAATATACCTATTTCAATAAAACAAGTTCTAAATAAAAATGTTCTCAAGAAAAAAAGTGTAAGAAAACCTTGGATGTTTCAATCAATCTGTTTACATTTGCCCACAGAAAAACAAAAATAGAAATGAGAACTATATTAGTAAATACATATTGGTGGTGGCGCCGTTACAACTCCTACAGTCGTAAGGGAGCAGCGCTCGTGTATACATACTAGATAGATGATTACATAAAATAAGAAAGAGCCCTGTCGCACCTGCGACAGGGCTCTTTCTTTATATCCCTTTTTAAAAGATAAAAACAAAGCAGCATTCCCGATCGCATTATTTCAATCGGGAAAGCCATTCGAAGACAGATTAAGTGAAATTGAAAGAATATAAAAATACGACTATGGAAAGTTATTTGGTAGACCGGAATGGTTATTATGGAGAATTTGGCGGAGCGTATGTCCCCGAGATATTACACCGATGTGTTATTGAGTTGCAGAACACTTACCTGACAGTTTTGCAGAGTGATGATTTCAAACAAGAATATGATCAACTGCTACGTGATTATGTAGGACGTCCCTCTCCTCTTTATCTGGCTAACCGTCTTTCTGATAAATACGGTTGCAAGATCTATCTGAAACGTGAAGATTTGAACCATACCGGTGCGCACAAAATCAATAATACCATCGGACAAATATTGCTGGCAAGACGGATGGGGAAACAACGTATCATCGCCGAGACCGGTGCCGGACAGCACGGAGTGGCTACAGCAACCGTCTGTGCTTTAATGAATATGGAATGCATTGTGTATATGGGTAAGACAGATGTGGAACGCCAACACATTAATGTGGAAAAAATGAAAATGCTCGGAGCAACGGTTATACCGGTTACCTCAGGCAATATGACGCTGAAAGATGCTACAAACGAAGCTATTCGCGACTGGTGTTGTCACCCGGCGGACACCTATTATATAATAGGCTCCACAGTAGGACCACATCCCTACCCTGATATGGTGGCACGTTTGCAATCGGTCATCAGCGAAGAGATACAGAAACAACTCCTAGAAAAAGAAGGTCGCGAATGCCCCGACTATCTGATAGCTTGCGTAGGTGGCGGAAGCAATGCTGCAGGAACAATATACCATTATATTGATAATCCGAACGTCCAGATTGTACTCGCCGAAGCCGGTGGCAAAGGAGTAGAAACCGGAATGACTGCCGCAACCATCGCATTGGGTAAAATGGGTATCATACATGGAGCGCGTACGTATGTCATCCAAAATGAAGACGGACAGATAGAAGAACCGTACTCCATTTCCGCCGGACTGGACTATCCGGGCATCGGCCCGATGCATGCTAATCTGGCAGCACAAAAACGTGCTATCGTATTAGCGGTAAATGATGATGAAGCAATACGTGCGGCTTACGAGCTGACTAAGTTGGAAGGAATCATTCCGGCACTGGAAAGTGCACACGCACTCGGAGCGTTGGAGAAAATGAAGTTCAAACCGACGGACATTGTAGTACTGACCGTATCCGGGCGTGGGGATAAAGATATTGAGACGTATTTAAACAACTCCACCGATTCTATCACCGAATAACACCGGGTAGTTATTGGCTTGATAAGATGTATCGAGAAATAATGAGACAGAAAATAATTACAATAATATGAAACAATATCATTACCAAACCATCAGTCGCAAAGTATTGGGCGATCTCCATACTCCGGTAAGCACTTATCTGAAAGTGCGCGACATCTTCCCGCAAAGTGCCCTCATGGAGAGCTCGGACTATCACGGGAGTGAAAACAACCGTTCATTCATCGGTCTTTGTCCCGTGGCAAGTGTCAGTGTCGATCATGGCACAGCCATATTCAGCTTGCCCGACGGTAGCCGCGAAGAGCATGCCATTACTTCTGAATACCGCGTGGAGAATGCCTTACATGATTTCCTTTCCCGCTTCAATGTAACCGGTGAGTACTCCAACTATTGCGGATTGTATGGATATACCTCATTCAATGCTGTACGCTATTTCGAAGACATTCCCGTAAAAGACAGTCGCGAAAGCACCAATGATGCCCCCGACATGCTCTATATATTATACCGTTATCTGATTATCTTCAATGATTTCAGAAATGAGATGATGATGCTCGAAATGCTTGGCGAAGGCGAAACAAGTGGACTTGATACGGTTCAAAAGGCAATCCATAACCGCAACTACACCGTATACGATTTTCATGCGGTGGGCAACACTACCTCCTCACTGACCGATGAACAGCATAAAGAGAATATCCGCAAAGGCATAGCCCACTGCATGCGGGGTGATGTTTTCCAGATCGTTCTTTCAAGGCGTTTTGAACAACGCTATGTCGGTGATGACTTCAAGCTTTACCGCGCACTGCGTAGCATCAACCCTTCTCCGTACTTATTTTACTTTGATTTCGGAGGTTTCCGCATCTTCGGTTCTTCCCCCGAAACACATTGCCGCATTGAAGGTGGTCATGCTTATATCGATCCTATCGCAGGAACCACTCGTCGGACAGGTGACCCCGCCCAAGATGCAGTGAATGCGCAATACTTACATGATGATCCAAAGGAGAATGCAGAACATGTTATGCTGGTCGATCTGGCCCGTAATGACTTATCGCGCAACTGTAGTGGGGTGAAAGTGGACTTTTATAAAGAGATGCAATATTACAGCCACGTCATTCATCTGGTAAGTCGGGTCAGCGGTACGTTAAATAAAGAAGCCGATCCCATAAAGGCTTTTATCGACACCTTCCCCGCCGGTACGCTAAGCGGAGCACCGAAAGTCCGTGCCATGCAACTGATCAGTGAGCTTGAGCCTCACAACCGGGGTGCGTATGGCGGGTGCATAGGGTTCATCGGATTGAATGGCAACCTAAACCAAGCTATTACTATCCGCACATTTGTCAGCCGTAACGGGGTACTTTGGTTTCAAGCCGGTGGGGGTATTGTGGCAAAGAGTAATGAAGAATACGAACTTCAAGAAGTTAACAATAAGCTGGGAGCATTAAAAACAGCTATTGTCATGGCAGAAAAGATGTAACTAAAAAGAATAAACAATGAAAATCGTCATTATAGATAACTACGACTCGTTCACTTACAATCTGGCTCACCTCATTAAAGAGCTGGGTGTAGAAGTGGATGTACTCCGCAACGACCAGTTTTCACTTGAGGAACTGGAGGTGTATGATAAGATTGTGCTTTCGCCGGGCCCCGGTATTCCTAAAGAAGCCGGACTCTTACTGGACGTGATACGCACCTATGCAGGACGTAAGCCAATGCTTGGAGTCTGCTTGGGCGAACAAGCCATAGGACAGGCATTCGGAAGCAAGCTGACTAATTTGAGCGATGTATTCCATGGTGTGCAGACTCCGGCATATTTGGCAAACGGTTCGCGGGATTTGGAGACCGACTATATCTTTAACGCTCTCCCTTCGGAAATTCAGGTTGGTCGGTATCATTCCTGGGTAGTCAACACCGACGGTCTACCGCAATGCCTGGCTATTACCGCCGTAAGTGCCGAAGGGCAAATCATGGCTTTAAAGCACCGGGAATATGACATTCATGGCATACAGTTTCATCCGGAATCGGTACTTACACCGGACGGAAAACTGATCATGCAGAACTGGCTGTTCCATTAAGAAAAGGCACTTCCGGTCAACAGACCATCTGTTGGGTACTAACAGACTATCTGTTTCATGCAAACAGACCATGTATTTGAGTCCAACAGACCATCTGTTTTCGGCAAAGAGATCATCTGTTTCCTATTATGGAAATTTCGGTTCCTTACCGAAGAAATTAGGATTCCATACTAAAGGAACCCGGATATCTTATAAGGAAAAAGACATTTACCAAGCGAGATTAAAACAAAAACAATGCAATATGAAAGCAATATTAAGCAGACTCTTCAATCATGAAGAGCTGACATCGGAGGAAACTAAAGACCTCCTCCTTAACATCACCAAAGAGATGTACCCCGAAGCACAGATCGCCGCTATGCTTACGGCATTTCAAATGCGAGGTATCACGGTAGACGAACTTATCGGTTTCCGTGAAGCTCTCATGACAACCCGTATACCGGTGGACTTTTCGCCTTATCGCCCCATAGATATTGTCGGCACGGGTGGCGATGGAAAAAACACCTTCAACATTTCCACATGCGCCTGTTTCATCGTTGCCGGCGCGGGCTACAAAGTGGCAAAGCACGGCAATTACGGTGCGACATCCGTAAGTGGAGCCAGCAATGTGATAGAGCAGCATGGAGTCCGTTTCACCAACAACACGGACACATTGAAGCGAAGCATAGAAGAGTGCAACATCGCCTACCTTCATGCCCAATTGTTCAATCCTGCCATGAAGTTTGTCGGTCCGGTGCGCAAAGCCTTGAAGATACGCACCATCTTCAATCTACTTGGCCCCTTAGTCAACCCATGTAAACCGACATACCAGTTACTGGGCGTTGCCGACCTTGCGCAAATGCGTCTTTACACCAATGTATTCTATAAATTAGGTATTGATTTTGCGGTAGTAAACAGCCTCGACAGCTACGACGAAATATCTCTGACGGATGAATTCAAAGTGATGACCCGCCATTACGAGCACATCTACCGTCCACAAGATCTTGGTTTCAAAGCAGCCCGTCCCGAAGAGCTTTTTGGTGGAGCTTGTAAAGAAGATGCCGCTAAAATATTCGATAATATCCTCAACTCACAAGCCACTCCTGCCCAAACCCAGTGTGTTATAGTCAATGCGGCCTTTGCCATTCAGGTGATGGAGCCCGACAAGAGTATTGAAGAGTGTATAGCCATTGCACGCGAATCGCTCGATAGCGGACGTGCATTATCCACCTTAAAGAAGTTCATCGAGATCAACAGCTAAAGGGTTCTTGCCATCGCCACAGAGATTCTTAAAGAGAATAGCTTTAGTGATGAAGACATTGATAAAGTAGCGGATTATGCAAAAAACATCAAATCATATTGATGCAAATGATGAAGATACAGAATTTAGAAACTTTACTAAAGGAAATGAAACCTCTACATTTCCGGATCTCACTTATTTAAAGTAGTTATTTATGATAAGCCACAAATAGCTATATATCATAGATTAGTATCATAAACAGAAAGATAGAAAATGAAAGATATTCTTACTGATATTATCGAAAACAAACGGCAGGAGATCTTACTCCAGAAGCAAGCTGTCTCAATAGAACATCTTCGCGAACAAGTCGAAACCATCCTGGCTCATCGTGCAGAGAAACCATCCACAGGAGACTCTGCTGTGAACATCCCGGGCAATAATCAGAATATGCCCCGGGAAGTCGTCCCCCCTGCAAACTTAACCGATTCTGTCATACCCACAAAAAAACGGAGTATGAAACAAGCGCTTGCGCAATCTTCCACAGGTATCATAGCCGAATTTAAGCGCAAATCACCCTCAAAAGGTTGGATCAAAGAATCTGCCAGCCCCGAGATTATCATACCAGGGTATCAGGCGGCAGGTGCCTCCGTACTGTCCATACTGACAGACGAAACCTTTTTCGGAGGTTCATTGCGTGATATACGCGTTGCACGCCCGCTGGTTGACATCCCCATTTTACGTAAAGACTTTATCATTGACGAATACCAACTGCTTCAAGCCTGTATTGTAGAAGCCGATGCAATATTACTCATTGCAGCATGTCTATCTCCCGATCAATGCCATGACCTTACCGAAAAAGCCCATGCGCTCGAACTCGAAGTCCTGCTCGAAGTGCATAGCCCCCATGAATTATCGTATATTGATAAAAATACGGACATGGTTGGAGTGAACAATCGTAACCTCGGAACATTCGTCACCGATATAGAGAATTCATTTCGTATCGCCGAAGGATTGAAGCAAACAGTCGACGGAATATATGCAGGATCAACAACCAGTGAAACTCCATTATTAGTATCCGAGAGCGGCTTATCCAATCCGGATACCTTACTAAAATTGCGTTCGGCAGGGTTTAGGGGTTTTCTCATTGGCGAAACATTCATGCACACCGAACAACCGGAAGCAACACTTCGTGATTTCATCAAAAAACTAAAGTAAACTGAATATTTATTAGAAAAACCCATTATTAATCTTTCAGAACACTCATATTAAACCCGTAAAAAGTGATAAATAGATAAAAATATGTATTTTTGCGATTAACCTTAATAAATTGCAAAAGTGCAATAAGATGCCATTACATTCACACTCTTTTGAACATAAAACTACAATACAAACAGATTCAATATGAATACAATTATCAAAGTATGTGGAATGACGGATGCAGAAAACATCCGTGCTGTCGAAGAACTGGGCGTGGATATGATCGGATTCATCTTTTATCCCAAGTCCCCGCGTTGTATATGTCAGATGCCCGAATACTTACCGGTTAAAGCAAAACGGGTCGGTGTATTTGTCAACGAGACAAAAGAGAATATCCACATGTATGTCGATCGCTTCGGATTGGATTATGTCCAACTGCACGGAAACGAATCTCCCGAGTACTGCCGTACACTGAAAAACTCAGGCCTTCGCATCATCAAAGCATTTTCTATTCTCTATCCCAAAGACTTACTCATCGTTTCGGACTATCAGGGTATTTGTGACTATTATTTATTTGATACCCGGAGCACAAATTATGGAGGTTCCGGAAAGCAATTCGACTGGAACATCCTCTATCGCTATAATGGCAATACACCATTTCTGCTGAGTGGAGGTATAAACTCTTATAGTGCCCGCGCATTACACGATTATCATCACTCTCGCATGATAGGTACCGACATAAACAGTCGATTCGAATCTTCCCCCGGCATTAAAGACGTGGAGAGAATTGAACGGTTTATTAAAGACTTAAAAGGATAATATCATTACAGAAAAAGAAAGTAAAGGCTTTTCTGCAAAAGGTATATTGGCTTTAAAGGATAAACACATCAAAAGAAAAGGCTGCCCGGAAGTATATTCTATCGTGCATGAGTAACACCAACAACTATTAATTTCAAAAAATAAAATGACTAATAGAATAAATGATCTTTTTGCAAGTGATCCTAAAAACTTGCTTTCTATCTACTTCTGTGCCGGATGCCCCACGTTAGAGGGTACAGCCGACGTTATCCGCACGCTAGAACGTAACGGGGTTAATATGATTGAAATCGGCATTCCATTCAGTGACCCTATGGCAGATGGCCTTGTCATTCAGAATGCAGCTACCCAAGCTCTTCACAACGGTATGTCACTCCACCTCCTGTTCAGTCAGTTGCGCGACATCCGTAAAGAAGTTCATATACCTCTCATTCTTATGGGATACCTCAACCCCATCATGCAATATGGCTTCGAAGAGTTTTGTCAGTCGTGCAATGAATGCGGCATAGACGGTGTCATCATTCCCGATCTTCCATTTAAAGATTATGAAGAAAGCTATAAAGCCATTGCCGCCCGGTATGATATCCGTGTAATCATGTTGATCACCCCCGAAACCTCCAAAGAACGAGTGCGTGAGATTGATGCGCATACCGACGGCTTTATCTATATGGTTTCGAGTGCTGCTACGACAGGTGCGCAAAGTGATTTTGACGGACAAAAGCGCGCATATTTTCAAAAGATTGCCGGACTTGGATTGCGCAATCCCCGTATGGTAGGATTCGGCATCAGCAATCGCGCCACTTTCGAGGCGGCATGCGCCAATGCTTCGGGAGCCATTATAGGCAGTAAGTTCGTCACTTTGCTGAATGAAGCGCAAGGTGATGCAGAAAAAGCCATTACACTACTTAAAGAAGATTTGAAAAAATAAATAGCTTTAGTTTACTTACTCCCGCAGGTTTGGTGCATACACGCATTGCATGGTATGCCATTAAATCTGCGGGAGTCGTGTATAAAGCAGCAGCAATAAGGCTCACAACTTCCCGATAAATCCGGTAAACAATATACATCACAATTCTTCTCGACACAATGACTTCGAAGATATTGTACTTACCCCTATGATGAAACAGTTATCATCATTCATCTCACCACAATGACTTCCTTCCGACCGGAGAAAGAAGATAAATAGCAAACAGGCTAAGATATTTAAGATACAATAAAAGATTTTTGTAACTTTGCATCCGAAACAAAACGATTTGGATATGTACATGAAGATCAATTACCCTTCCGTACTATTGATTTATACCGGTGGTACCATTGGTATGATTGAGAATCCGGAAACAGGTGCGCTCGAAAACTTTAATTTCGATCACCTTCTCAGGCACGTTCCCGAATTAAAACGCTTCAATTACCGCATTTCATCCTATCAGTTCGATCCCCCCATCGATTCTTCGGATATGGAACCTGCTTTTTGGGCTAAGATCGTAAAGATCATCAACTATAACTATGATTATTTCGACGGTTTTGTCATCCTGCATGGTACCGACACTATGGCTTATACCGCTTCTGCACTCAGCTTCATGCTCGAAAACCTGGGCAAGCCCGTTATTCTGACCGGCTCTCAGCTTCCTATAGGCACGCTAAGGACTGATGGAAAAGAAAACCTGATTACTTCTATAGAAATTGCAGCAGCAAAAAACACCGACGGTACTCCAATCGTTCCCGAAGTCTGCATCTTTTTTGAGAACGAACTATTACGAGGCAACCGAACGACAAAGATCAACGCCGAAAATTTCAATGCCTTTCGCTCATACAATTGTCCTTCCCTGGCTCATGCAGGTATCCACATCAGGTACAATGAGCACGTCATCCGTAAACCGGATCCCGACAGACCCTTGAAACCACATTATCTCTTCGACACGAATGTGGTCATGCTGACTCTTTTTCCCGGGATACAAGAAAGCATTATCCATTCCGTATTACATGTCCCGGGACTCAAAGCCGTGGTATTAAAAACTTTCGGGTCGGGCAATGCCCCACAAAAAGACTGGTTCATCAATCAAATAAGAGAAGCAACAAGTCGTGGCATTATCGTAGTCAACATCACACAATGCCAATTCGGTGTGGTAGAAATGAGCCGTTATGAGACAGGATTAAAATTACTTCAGGCGGGCGTAATCAGCGGATATGACAGCACTCCGGAATGTGCTGTCACTAAACTCATGTTCCTTTTAGGGCACGGGTTAAGCCAAAAGGAGATCCATAACCGGATGAGTTCCAACATAGCCGGAGAAATAACAAAAAGCGAATAATACACGGACAGATAAAGCAAGTTTATCTAGTTACCACATATCATTCCTTCTATTCACTATGAATCAGTAGCTTATAATTTTCAGTATATAATGAATTATTTTCAATAAAAAATGCTTTTTATTTGAACAAAAGTCATCATATACAAGTTTCATATCAGAAAATATAAATATCTTTGCGGTGATTATATACAAGTTGCGTATAAAATCAAGCAAGTAAACGAACAGAAATGCTGAATATGAAAAAAATTAATGGCCTATTAGTGATGGTCACCCTTACGGGTGCCATGGTCTTCAACGGATGTTCCAATGATGATGTATACGATCCGAATAAAGTCCAAACTGAACCTACTAAAAATCCATTAGGAGAAAATTTTTCCGCTCCCAATGATTTTAATTGGTCTATGATTAATACTGTGAAGCTTAACATTAGTGTAAAAGATGAATTTGCCGGACAGTACAACTACCTTATCGAAGTATTTACAAGCAATCCGTTGAGCAATCCCTCTGCGACTCCTATTGCGGCAGGTACGGCCAAAACAAATTATTCTGCTGAAATAGCAATACCTAAAACAATTGAACGCCTCTTCATTCGTCAAACCGATCCAAAAGGAAGAAAGGAAATATATGAGTTTGCTGTGCCTGAAAACGGGGGAACATTGGAATGTAAACTTTATTACGATGCAACAGCAACAAAAGCACATGCAACACGTGCAATTGGAGATACCGGAAACTCTGGATGGGAAGGAATCACCGATCCCGCATATACAGAGGAAACACCTAATACATCTTCTGCAACCCCTATTACAACCTCAGGCTTTCCTGCTGGAACATATATTATTTCAAACACATATAGTGGAGAACTCAATGCCTGGTATAGCAATGTGACTATCTACATACAAGGAACGTGGAAATTTTCAAGTAATGTTTCTATCGGACAAGCCAATATAATAGTACTTAATGGGGGGAAAATTATTTCAGAAAATAACGCATCCTTTAATCTTAATACTGGCTCATCATTAACAGTACAAAGTAATGGTAGTGTTCAGCTAGCAGATTTTACTATTAATTCTAATGATAAGATAAGAAATTTTGGCTTCATCCACGCAAACACCTCTACCATTCAATCAAGTGCAGAGTTCTATAATGCAAAAGGTGCATCGTTTGAAATTGACAATAAATTAAACTTGAGCTCTTGCCAAGTATACAATCATGGAACTATAGAAGTGACCAATGAAGCTTCCGGTATAATTTCACCCAACAATAGCGTCAATTGCCTCATAGCAAACTATTCAGGTGCAACAATAAAAACAAATACATTCTTAGGAGGAGCCTATGTTGTAAATAACGGCACAATAGAAGTAAATGATTATGTAGATGCTAGCGTTGGAATATTATACAATAACTGCACCCTAATTGCAAAAAAAACATTTGAATATAAAAACGTGATATTAGATAAAGGCTCTATTACTGGAGAAGGACCAGATGTTGTTACCGCAGAAGCAAATGCAGATTCTTGGAAACCTGTACCGCTCATAAAAATGGCAAATAACCCTTCTTCTTACACTCTGAAGAATGGTTCTATGATTAAAGCAACCAATCTTGAAATATCAAATAGCCCGAATACAATCATTGGAGAGGGAAATAATATATCTGGCATTCAAGTTGACAACATAAAGATGACAGCTGGAAATCACACAACTCTAAGTGGAAATTTGGTTGTAGCTACGCCTGCGATTCAATATACGAACAGTGGCAGATGGGTAACAGAAGACGGAGTAGTTAGCATTGAAAACTTTAATGACTCAAAGTATACAATAGCAACATGTAGCGGATACTATTATTCTAGTAATCCAGGAGTAGCACCATACAATCCGACAATACCTGCAATAAACGATGCAACGAAGTATACCTATGCCTTTGAAGATAATTGGCCGGCATATGGAGACTTTGATCTTAACGATTTGGTCGTTTCCCTTGATAATAAATCAATATCAAGTAATGGCAAGACCGTATCATTCAATCTGACGCTTGAAGCTGTTGGAGCAAGCAAGCAATTGGGACTAGGTATTCGTCTAATGAATTTGGCAACAACCCCAAGTGCAGTAAAAATCAACGGAAATAGTGTGAGTTTGGAAAATGATTCAAAAGGACCGGCCTTCATTATTTTTGATGATGCGCACAGGCAATTTGGCTATACAGATTCAAAACCATTCATCAACACAGTAAAAGACGGTTCCAGTAATCCGGTTAAAAACTACACTGTGACAATTGAATTCAGTTCGGCAATATCAGCTTCAGCATTCAACATCAACAACTTTGATTTATTTATTATATCCAAAGTTGCCGACACAAAGGGTAAACGTATAGAAATTCACGTTGCCGGCTATCCCCCTACCGACTTAGGTAACGCCTCATTATTCGGGCAAGGAAATGATAATTCTTCCGTAACATCGGGCAAATATTATCTCAGTACTGAAAATTTAGCATGGGGTATTGTTATTCCTACAGATTTCAGTTGGCCATTAGAATACAATAGAGTCTCTGATGTGTACACAGAATTTAAGCCATGGGTAACCAGTGGAGGAAAGAATAATGGTAACTGGTTTAATACAAACAACGGTAAAGTATACTAAATTTTACGACATTATAAATTAAGGAAGAGCCGATGAATATTTGTTTCATCGGCTCTTTTAAATCCCTATCAAGATACAACAAGGAAAGCAAATCGATCAATAGTTAAATATCATTAACACATTTTCTTTTTAAAAGTTAGCATCGCTATTTATCAACCGAATATCAATATATTTGTTAGTTACAGGCAAAAATGATAAGATCATGGGAAGTAATCATAAATTGATCCGAATAGTGCAGACAGCACTTATTGCTACAATGATCTTTTTTAGCGGTTGTGAGAAAGATGTATTCAATCCAGAAAAGGTAAAAGCGACCTACCAAGATCGATTTCCAGTGAAGGACATTGACCCGGATATGGATTGGAAAATGACATCAAAAATCAACGTAAACGTTTCGGTATATGAAGATACCGGAGTGGATTATACCATTCGGATATACAATGGCAACCCCATTGAAGATAATACATCAGCCCAACTACTGTCCGAAGGCACTGCTAGTGACAAAGTCTCATTTACTTCTACGATAGACAGCCCTAAAGCATTAACCGATTTATATGTTTGTCGCATAGATCCACAAAACCGTAGTATAGTAAAACTCGTATCAATAAACAATAATACGCTGACAGCAACATTCGGCATACCTCCACAATCACGTTCTGTGCGTAATTCCGCAACAACTCGTTCGGGAAATGTCTCAGCACAAACACCCGACCGCAGTGAAGCCGATAGCAAGATATTAGCTCAAACAGCAGCCACTTTACAAAGTAGTACCGTGCTTTATTCGGGTAATGTATATAAAATTCCAGCAGGAACAACCTACACTGGTAATATCACCACATATGGAATATACGGAACAGTAGGAACTGTTATTATTGAAGGAACATGGGCCCCAAATAATTCCTCATCCATACAAAATGGCGTTGATTTAATTGTCATGGGGACAGGGAAAATAATACTTCCGACTAATTCTACTTTATCACTAGTCGGTACTACCCGCTTCATCACATATAATGGAGCAAGTATTAGTGGAGCAAATGCAACAATTACCATCAGCAACTATTCAGGAGGAAAAACGAATTTCAATGCCGGAGAGCTATCAATAAAAGAACTTCAAGTAAATGGTACCGGAGTAATATATAACAGTTCATCTACATGCGATATTAATTATCTTAATATCACTAATGTAGGAGGAAAACTCATAAATATGGGACATGCAACCATAGGAGACACTTATGTTAATAGTAAAATAGAAAACGGTTGTTACTTAGAAGTAACCGGAACATTGAACGGTGATTTAACCATGGGCGATAATTGCACGGCCAGCGTAGCAAACTATGGTTCCAGTGGTAATTCCGGCAAAAGTATAATCATGGGCAATAATTCTTTATTATATATCCAAAATGAAGCCTCTTTCTCTTATGGTACTTCATTTACAGGACCTACAAATGGGAATTCATTGGTAAAAATAAATAAGCTCACCAGTTTAAACGGTTTTCAATATAAAGGTGGAAATATCTATTATGAAGTAAAACAAGTGCAAATCGATAATAGCTGGGAGAAAGATACTTTCCTTAAATACCTGAAAAACTCCGATGGGATTTTGGCACAATGGGGCGAATCTCCTATCACAATACCAGCCGGCGACTGCACCGGCAGCGGTAATACTCCCAACAATTCGGGTGGTGGAAGCACAACAAATCCTATACCCTATACTTACGTATTCGAAGATAACTTTCCATTGGTAGGAGATTATGATTTCAATGACATCGTATTGGACGTCACTACCGATTACATACGAAATAAAAAAACAAATGCAATCCAGAATATAATATTAAATGTAACACTAACAGCAGCAGGTGCCACCAAGACTTTAGGTGCCGGACTGAGAATAGTCGGGATTAGCAAATCTGCCATTAAATCAATTACTTCGGGTGGTGATGCTACGCAGTTTGAAACAACACTCACCAGTCCACGCACAAATAGACCAAAGTTCTTCAATTACAACACGTCTTCACACATGGAAGATGGAGATAATAACATCGTTATACCATTGTTTAATAACGCTCACCAAGTCTTCGGAGTAAGCGACGGTACATTAATCAACACCCAAAGTGGACAAACGAACAGTTTAAATAATCAAAAGACATATACTTATCAACTTAAGCTCGAATTAGCTGATCAGACAAAAACCGATCCTGTCCTTTCAAAAGATAATCTCGATTTCTTTATTTGCTACAGCTACAAATCTATGGCAAAGCGAATGGAAGTCCATCTATATGAGTTTTGGGGCTATGGAGCCACAGCTGCAGGAACAGTACAACAAGAAAATCTCGATTTGGCAGGTAATAATACATGGGCAGTATGTGTTCCAAATTTCCGGTACCCAAAAGAGAATATAAATATATCCGTCACATCCACTCCGGCTGCAGGGGCATACCCCTTATTCATCAATTGGGCTAAAAATCGGAATGTAAATCAAGACTGGTATCTTTATCCGAATGCTGATAAAGTCTGCCGTTGAAAAAGAACAAATAAACAAAATAATGACTATTAATTATATACAATAAATAGCTATGAAACAAATATTATTAGTTGACGACAAACCTTCCATTGCAAAAGTTCTTTCAGTGTATCTCCATGAAGAATTCGACTTTGTTTATCAAGAAGATCCGTTGAAGGCCATCGAATGGTTGCAAGCAGGAAATTATCCCGATTTAGTAATAAGCGACATCCGAATGCCACATATGACCGGAGATGATTTCCTACGTTATCTTAAAACCAATGAATTGCTCAAGTCAATTCCCGTCATTATTCTTTCAAGTGAAGAAAGTACCACCGAACGCATTCGTTTGTTGGAAGAAGGTGCAGCTGACTACATACTGAAACCTTTCAATCCTAAAGAGCTGCAAGTTAGAATAAAAAAAATAGTTGGCTAAACAAAACTCTATACAGATGTTTTACTTTATCTACATAGGAAATAAT
Organism: Bacteroidaceae bacterium HV4-6-C5C; assembly: GCA_007896885.1. Lineage (GTDB taxonomy): Bacteria > Bacteroidota > Bacteroidia > Bacteroidales > Bacteroidaceae > Bacteroides. The sequence continues at coordinate 54,259 of VOIU01000008.1, read as the reverse complement.
GGAACTGTGATTGATCATTTCAGTCGGATTACCGGTGGAATGTTCATTGCCGTTCCGGGTATAGCCAAAGCCGGTAAAATAATTAATGGCATTCGTGAACGTTACAATGTCGTAGTCTTTTACGAACGAACGACTTCGGAAGTGGACTGTCCAAATATAAGTGAGCTCCACCGTTTATATCCGCGGGTATATATTATTCTCATTACAGCGGCATTATCCATGGAAGAGCGAAAAGTTTACCTTCAAGCCGGCGTTAGTAATTCTTTTACTCCTAATGCAGATGAAGAAAGTATACATGCCATGCTTAAATTTATGAAACGAAGAAAAGCTTATAAACTCCAACAATTTAGTGAAGCCCGACGAAAAGATATCAGAATATTCCATTTACCCTTATGGAAACGCTTGTTTGACATTTTATTCTCAAGTATTGCCATCTTAATTTTATCGCCTATATTAATTGCTACTGCTATAGCTATCCGCATAGAGAGTAAAGGTAAAATTATATACAAATCACAGCGGGTTGGCTCCAATTATCAAATATTCGACTTTTTTAAGTTCAGATCAATGTATGCCAATGCGGATAAAAAACTAAAGAAATACAACTCTCTCAACCAATATGCATCTGATAAGGATGAAATAGAAGTCAATACTCTTCCCATCGACAAGATAGACGATAGTGAAAATATTGATAGCAGTTTGTTTGTTTCCGATGATTACATTATAACGGAAGAGGACTTCCTTCGTAAGAAGTCGCGAGAACATGAAAATGCTTTCGTAAAAATAGAAAATGATCCACGCGTCACCCGCACAGGGCGCTTTATCCGTAAATACAGTATTGACGAATTGCCACAATTGTTCAATATTTTAAAAGGAGACATGAGTGTGGTTGGCAATCGCCCTCTCCCGCTCTATGAAGCAGAGCAGCTTACAAGTGATGATTACATTGACCGTTTCCTGGCTCCAGCAGGCCTCACAGGGATGTGGCAAGTTGAAAAGCGTGGAGAATCAGGAAAGTTATCAGCCGAAGAACGAAAACAATTAGACATCACATATGCCAAGAATTTTTCATTATTATTGGATATAAAAATTATTTTTAAGACATTTACAGCTTTTATTCAAAAAGAGAACGTATAAAAACTTTTTTGACGTTTTAATGTTGCATAATATATGACAAGGAAAAACATCAAATATATCATGATATTGGGTAGTTTATTGATTAACCCATTCGTCATTTCTGCGCAACAGAATATGACGCGTGAAGAACGCGTCAAAGCTCTGGAACAGGTCAAAGCCGAAGAGCAGAAGGCAAGCAAGTTAAACACCACAGCTTTACCTGATTTATCTGAAGGAGAAAGTTCGTTAGAACTCCCTCCCCTTTCCGTTTTTTTGGATGCAGTTACAGAAAATGCCACGGTAAAAAAGGCCCGTTCACAAGTAGAACAAATCAAAAATGAATATCGCATGGAAAAGCGTAATTGGTTAAACTATTTCCGCTTAAATGGGAGCTATTCTTATGGAAAATATAATGTTTTGAGTAACAATAGTGATGAATATACACCGATGTATCAGACGACAATGTCTAGTGCTCAACATACATTTAATGTAGGAGCCAGTCTCAGTGTAGGAATCGGTGATTTAGTTAATCGTCCATTAAAACTAAAAAGTTACCGTTACAACATAGAGCAATTACAATATAGCCAAGATGAAGTAATGGAAGAAAGAAAGTTGAAAATTCTTGAGGCATATAATTCGGTAACGGAACAGCTAGCTACTATTAAAGCCAAAGCAGAAACAGCAGCTTTATATAATGCTCAAATGAAAATACTGGAATATAATTTTATAAACGGAACCTTGGATATCTCAACATTAGCAATTGAAAGAGCCCGTCGTACAGGAGCCGTGACAACTTATGAAGAAAGCCGTGTTGCTCTGCATAACTCTATCATTTTGCTTGAGATGTTGACCAATGTAAAGATTATCAAAGATAAATAATCGCAAATCAATGGATATTGCACGATTCATATCACAATTCTTTTACCGCATCCGCTACTGGTTGCTATGGGGAAGTTTATTTGTTACAGGGTTGGTTGTATACTTCACTCAGTTTCTTCCTTTCAGTTATACCGTAAAAAGTAGTATATATGCAGGAGTTACTAACAGTACTTCACTAGACGGAAGTACCATTAATTATGCAGCCATCAACAGTACTTTTGACAACCTTATTAATATTGCCAAATCTCCCGGTACATTGAAGAAGGTCTCTGTTCGTCTATTGGGCACCGCCCTCACCTACGGACAAGACTGGAAGGATAATCAGTACATTTTAGCCAAGAATTACAGGCAACTTAAGCAAGCAACACCGAAAGAGGTTTTGGCTTTGGTTGATAGAAAAAGCTTGGACAAAACCATTGCGAACTTGAAAGCATACGATAAAGTGAGTCCTACAAACTTTGTTTATGCCATATTCAATCGTCCCGGTGCATTTTACAGTGCGGCAGCAATGGATCAAATTGATATAAAGCGTGCCGGTAATAGCGATATACTTAATATTACCTATACATCAGCCGATCCGGGTATCACTCAGCAAACCATAAGTATTCTTATTGACGAATTGATAAAAGCATATGAAGTCCTGCGCTTTCAGGCAACTCAAGATGTCATAGCTTATTTCAAAGAACAAGTAAGATTGGCTAAAATAGAACTAGATAAGCAAGAAGATGACTTGATGAATTATTCCGTTCAAGAAAGAGTTATCAATTACGGCGAAGAAACTAAAGCTCTCGCTGGCACTAGGTATGGAGTAGATGATCGTTTGGAACAAGTGGAACGTATTTATCAAGGAGCTACTTCACTTCGAAAGATGCTTGAAGACAAGATGGATATCCGTGCTAAGATTATACGAAATAATACGGACTTACTTAAAGAATTGGAGAAAGTCAGCTCTTTGAATCAAAATATTATGGAACAAGAGATCTTTGTTTCAGATAAAGCAAGAAGCGAAAGTCAAAATATAAACAATGATAAAAGAGCCTTAAAAAGGGCAGAAGAGAATATCAGCCATATTTCGGATAATTTAAATGAATACAACTTCTCAAAAGAAGGTGTAGGTATAAAAAACATGATTGACGAATGGTTAATGGCTTTAGTCAGCGAAGCAAAAGCAAAAGCTGAATTAAAAGTTCTGCAAACACGTCAAAATGATATATTCGATCAATACAGTCATATGTCTCCCATTGGTACGCAAGTCAACCGCAAGCAGCGTGCTATTGGAATAGCAGAAGATAATTACCGTACCCAATTAAGCGGACTTGCCAACGCTAATTTACGATTGAAGAACATTGAAATGAGTACCAGCAATTTGCAGACCATTACTCCCCCGGACTTTCCTCTAACGGATAACGGTCGAAAACGAGCAATATATGTACTTATTGCATTTATTGGAAGTTTGGTGTTTATTACAGGTTACTTTTTATTTGTTGAAGTACTCGACCGTACATTACGAGATCCTATTCGAAGCAGAAGGCTTACCGGACTTCCTGTTATTGCAGCTTTCAACGGAACCAGTAATCTCAAGTTCAGAGGATTCCTCCGTATGTGTAATCGTATCGCGGCAGGATATTGCTGTCGCCAATTGAACAATTACCTGCAGACCGGACGCCCTACAATTATTAATCTTATCAGCATGGAAAGAGGTGAAGGCAAAAGCTTCTTAACAAAATATTTTGTAGAATACTGGAAGAGTGAAGAGATACGTGTACGGGTAGTAAAAGCCGGAGTTGATTTTGAAATCTCCAATCAAGAATATGTAAATGCAAGGCGTTTAGCCGATTTTTGGCAACGGAATGAAGCTGAAAAAGATGCAGACATCATATTAGTGGAATACCCTGCGGCTAGCCGTAATTCCATTCCATTGGAAGTTTTAAAAGAAGCAGATGTAAATTTACTGGTGGCCAATGCATGCCGGTTGTGGCGCGATAGTGATAATGCTACTCTTCAACCTATTAAGGAAGCATTGAAAGATCGCCCATTCTTCTTCTATCTCAACAATGCCGACCGCGAAGTAGTAGAATCATTTACAGGTGAATTACCCCCCAAGACACCAATGCATAGCTTATTCAGCCGACTGTCTCAACTAGGATTAACATCCAGAAAAGCAGCCGTAAAATAATAAATAAGAAACAATGGCATCTATATACGAACAAAGGGATATTTCGCCAAAACTGTTTACTTACGGTTTGTTTATAGCCGGACTGTGTGCTTTGGCGTATGCTCTCGTATTCCAAAAATTACTGATAGCATTCATTATAATAGGAGTACCCATTGTAGCTATAGTATTTATTTACAGCATGCGCTATCCGCGACTGGGTTATGCATTATATGCAACTCTATCTTATTATTTGATTGCTATAATGAGATATAGCCGTCATGATGGTATCAGTCTTTTTCTAGATATTTTGCTCGTATATCTATTCCTATGCGTATTATTTAATGCTTGGAGGAAAGAAGCTGCCATTCATTTTCCAAATGCCATTAATATACTGACAATAAGTTATGTTATTTGGATGCTATATATTTTAGTAGTTATGGCAAATACTCCGACTCGCGAGGAACATGTCATAATGGGAGTCCGGAATTGGTTGCTAGGAACTCCCGCTCTCTATATCCTATCTTCTTTGCTAGCGGACAATCCCAAAGTCCTAAAAAAAGGGCTTATATTGATCGGGATATTTACAATAACGGCTTTCGTAAAATTATTATATCAGAAATTCCGATGGTTCGATGCAGCCGAGACAGAATGGCTCATGAACGGGAGTTGGTACACGCATATTATAAGTACAGGCATCCGCTACTTCTCAATATTTAGCGACGCCGGTAATTTTGGAGCAAACATGGGTATGGTATCTATTGTATATGGCATCCTGTTTATTCATACCCATAGCAGATATCTGCGTATATTCTATTTTACCATTACCATAATGGGAATAATAGGAATGCTACTTTCTGGTACCCGTAGCGCTATTATTATACCAATAGGTGGACTGGCACTTTACTGCCTTATCAGTCGGAACATTAAGACGATTATAGCATCAATTGTCATGGGGGCGGCGTTCTTTGTATTCTTTGCTTTTACAAATATAGGCAATGATAATCCGTTGATTCGCCGCATGCGTACCGCCTTTCGCCCCACAGAAGATCAATCGTTCGCAGTACGTTTGGAAAATCAAAAGATAATTAAAGAATTCATACTTAATCACCCTTGGGGGGCAGGCATACAAGAAGGAGTACCACGACTTCAACAGTTTGAAGATGAAGTCTATGAGAACACGATTCCCCCCGATTCATATTATGTTTCTATCTGGACACAGACCGGCTATATAGGCCTTGTACTCTATATAGCCATATATGCAGCAGTACTCATCAGATGCTGTTACGTTGTGATGTTTAAAGTACGTAATAGAGAGTTGAGACAAACTCTTGCGGCCCTATTGTGTGGGGTGTTCGGCATATGGCTTAATGGATATGCAGGCGAAGGAATGGGACAACCCCCAAACAATTTTCTCATAGCAGCTGCTCTAGCTTTTGTATTGAATGGACCCTATATAGATAGACAGATGAGTCCGGAATTAATTGAAAATAAAAAACAATAAGATATGAATGACATTTTTTCTTTATTTAATCCCGATTGGTGGATGGATGAAAATAATAATGCACTCCAAATAACTGATGCGTTGTTGTTTTTACTATTATCCATTCCGGTCATTTATCTATTCGTTTGCGCTCTATTTTCGTTGGCTAAATACAAAAATCCATATCCTAAGACGAAAATCAAACATCGTTTCTTGATTTTATTCAATGTATATCGGAACGGGCAAGAGGTGATACAGTCCATTAATTATTTCCTAGATACGCAGCAATATCCCAGTGATAAATATGCAGTTGCTATAGCAGCCTCCCAATTATCCGAGGAAGACATCGTCACTTTATTGAAAATGCCTGTGAACATTGTTGTACCCGACAAAGAAGAATGTACCAAAGTATATGCCATTCAGCAAGTAATGGAACGATATGCTCCCGATGAGTATGATATGGTCATTCTTTTCAATTCGGACAATCGCATAGTGCCTACAGCTCTTGATTTGTTTAACGATGCTTATTATGCCGGATGTGATGCGATACAAGCCCACCCTATGACGGAAAATCTCACTACAAAGATTGCTATTCTTAATGCTACCAGTGAGGAAATTAATAACAATATATTCCGCAAGGGACACACCCGAATGGGCCTATCATCGGCTTTAATAGGATCTGCTATGGCCTTCGACTTCAGTACATTCCATCGCATCTGCCCCACACTAAAGGGACAAGATTTGAGTAAAGCTATTGAAGCCGCTTTTCTAAAAGAAAATATTTATATAGAATATCTTGAAGAAGTAGTCTGTTACAGTAAGAAAGTAGAGAGCGCCAATAGTTATGAAGACGAACGCGTCGGTTGGGTAAATACACAAAAGAGCAGTACGTTTTACGGCTTACGCCATTTACCCTTCGCTGTATTAAAAGGAGAATGGGATTATGCCAATAAACTATTTCAATGGATACTCCCTTCACGGTTATTCTTACTAGCTTATCTAATAATTTTCACTGTGATTGTCACTGCGCTCGATTGGCAACTGTCTTTTAAATGGTACGGTCTGATTATTGCTAATGTCTTTGCTTTCCTGATGGCTCTCCCCGAAGGTGAGATAAGCAAACAATTCCGACATGCATTTTGGGCTCTTCCCATATTAGTTTTTGCTTCCGGACTTAGCCATTTTAAAAACTTATTTGCCAGAAAGAGAAGAACAAAAGAAAAGGCAGGTAAAGAGCAGAAAACAAAAAAAAGAGAAAATAAAAAATAGCCATGAGGATAGCCATTGAAGCCCAACGGATTTTTCGCCCTAATAAACATGGGATGGATTTCTTTGCTTTGGAGATGATTCGTCATTTGGATAAGTTGAATGATGGCAATGAATACTTTGTCATTACCGCACCCGGACAAGATTGTCATTGTCTAGAGGAAAGCCCCAATCTTTCTATCGTGGAAGTGAAATGTCCTTCTTATCCTCTATGGGAGCAAATAGCATTACCGTTAGCTGTAAAACGCTTGGGAATAGACCTACTCCACTGTACTTCTAATACAGCTCCCCTAAATTGTCCGGTTCCTCTAGTGCTTACATTGCATGACATCATATACATGGAGCCTAAAGTAGGGCGCAGTATGTACCTCTACCAGGAAATGGGACGTTACTACCGCAAACTAATCGTACCACGTATCCTAAAAAACTGTAAAAAAGTTGTCACTGTATCACAGTTTGAATGCAATCGCATCCGCGGAGTAATGAAATTACCGGAACAGCAAATCACGTCAATATACAACGGTTATAATCCGCGTTTCCGTGAAATACCTGAAATAGATATGCGCGTTGTGGGTGAATACACCCCCAGACCGGATTTCTTGTTCTTTCTTGGAAACACCGATCCTAAAAAGAATACTGCATGCACGCTGAAAGCTTATAGTATATATCTGCAAAAATCAAGGGTAAAGCGTCCAATGCTTATAGCAGATTTAAAAGAGGAATATCTGTACGAAATACTGAAAAAAGAGAATATTTATCATATTAAGCCATATCTTTCATATCCGGGCTACATCGACACCAATGATATGCCTATGCTGTATAACGCCGCATTCGCTTTTCTCTATCCATCTCTACGCGAAAGTTTCGGAATTCCCATTCTGGAAGCGATGGCATGTGGCACACCAGTGGTAACAAGCAATACTTCCGCCATACCCGAAATAGCGGGCAACAGCGATCTTCTTGTAGATCCTACCAAACCTGAAGCAATTGCGGATGCCATCTTACGTTTGGAAGAAGATGACGCTTTCCGCGACAGGCAAGTGGCGCACGGACTGAATAGAGTCAGAAGCTTTTCATGGGAAAAAACAGCTGAAGCTTATTCACGCATTTATGCTGAAATACAGAAGGAAATGCAATATCCATAGAATAGTATTCTAAAATTCAGGTTATGGAGAACAGAGACTTTATCATTACCAGTTCGCAGGCATGGGATATTGCAATTGGCAGTACAATAAAAAGTACTGCTCTTGAAATAGCTAAGAAAAATAGAGTACTCTTTATAAGTACTCCGCTTGATATCGCTTCCCGAGTACGTAATGCTTTGTCCTCTCAAAAAAATAACACCTATGAGTTTCGCCGTAGAATGGATGTTTTGGAAGGTAAAGCTTCACCCCTAAGAAGAATAAATGAGAATCTGTGGATACTCGATTGTCCTTTTACCCTATTATCCGTCAACAAGTTACCTGCTCAACTATTCGATTTCTTTAATCGGATTAACAACCGTAAAATGGGAAAATGGATTTTGGAGCAAGCTACACAACTGGGCTTTAAAAATTATATCCACCTCATCGATACCGACCTTTTCCGAAGTAGATATTTGAAGGAGTACATTCATCCTGCTATCTCAATCTATTATAGACGGGATTTTGTCGTTGGATTTCCCTATTGGCAGAAACACGGTCCTCGTGCAGAAGAAGCGCTTGTCCGTGAATCGGATATTGTACTGGCCAATTCTTCTTATTTTGCCGAACAGTTGCGACCGATGAACCCCAATACTTACGTGCTGAATACAGGCGTAAACCTTGAGCTCTACGAGGCATCCAAATCGTGGAGTAAACCCACCGATATGGAACGCATCCCCTCGCCTATCATCGGTTATACAGGAGCCATACTAGAGAGCCGGTTGAATAGTGCACTTATTTACGAAGTCACTCGTCAGCTTCCCCAATTCAGCTTTGTCTTTGTGGGACCTGAAGATGAGCATTTTCACCAGCATGCACTCCACCAACAAGAAAACACCTATTTTCTTGGAAGCAAAGATATAGCTGAGCTTCCCCAATATATCCAATATTTTGATGTCTGCATCAATCCACAAGCAGTCAACCCCATTACTGATGGCAATTATCCTTTGAAGATAGATGAATACTTAGCCATGGGTAAACCGGTAGTGGCTACCAGTACGCACACTATGCGTGATGTCTTTACCGGATACACTTACTTGGCTACAGGCAAGAATGAATGGATCTCCGCTCTTTATGAAAGCTTAAAAGAGATTGGTGATAAAGAACTCAAAGAAAAAAGAATAGCATTTGCACATACTCACAGTTGGGGCCATAGTGTGAATAGTATATACCAGGCTATAGAGGAAACTGAAAAGCAAAGAAGAATTTAGTACTTTATATTTTTCCCTTCTCTCTATATTTTGTACTTTCGCATTGCTTTTTTTTAATAAGATAATGATAAAAAATTAGTTTGGAGGTCTCTCTCAACGAAGAGATCGTTTTCCTATTGAATGAAGAAACGGTACATGAAAAAACTGAAATAGCGGTTTTGGAAATCATGGCCAAGTGTGTAATGAGCTTACTGGATAGTAAGACAGAAATCAGCGCCCGTGAAGAACGTGCATTAGCACATCTACGCAACGTGACGAAAGGTTACAAGCACAATGCTGAAAAAGTGAACAGTAAAAAGAAAAAACTTTAATTGTTAGCTAATTAAACAAATGCAGATTTTTTCAGTTCGCAACCACTCCCCTCCCTTACACAAACACAAATCTTAATAAATGCTAAAATACGCAACTGTACACTTTCATTAAGCAATGAATATTTAGAACAACCTCCCATACCACTCTACTACATCATAAAGCCTTCTTAAAGGCAAAATAGTGTACGTTTACTCTCTAAAAAAGATCCATTTTATTACTAATTTTATCACACAGTTTTTAATGAGAAAGATTGCCTGAAGAAGGTATGCATTCTTCTACATAGTGAGTACACGACGTCCTTCCCTTTTAAGCCGATTAATTAATAATCAAAATTTCTAATTCTTTAAAGAACAACAACAATGGACAGATTTTACTATTTGAAGCATCAGATCACTGCATGGAACGACCCAAGAATTCAAACAATGGTGAAGCAGGAAGGTGCAAAAGCTTATGGTACGTATTGGTATATTATTGAAAAGCTCAACATACTCCCCGAACCAAGAGCGGAATTAAAATACCTCAGGCATTTTGTAGAGAAAGGGTTTTCATTTAACTATATGATGAAGATCGTAACGGAATTTGGTCTGTTTAAAGTAGAAAACGGCTATTTCAGCAATCTCGATCTGAATATCCGCGCAAAGAAAGTTCCATCCGTAGCGACTCAAGATGATTATGCAAACGGTGAAGCAAGTTTCATCGCTCAAAAAAACAGAGTAAAACAGATTGAATCGTCTGAAATCAAGGAGAATGCTGAAGAAAAATACATGGAAAATGAGCCGAATTTGATGAATAATCAGAATTTTATTGCCCAAAAACAACACTTTTTCGATGAAAAAAATGATTTTCAGAAGAACGAAAACGGAACCAACCAACTAAAAATCAACGAATTAGAAAAAGAACATATTTCTTATAAAGAGAATATAGAGAATAAAATAACAACAACAACAGAAGAAAAAGAAGAAACTGCTGCTGCTGTTGATAAAGCTATTGATTCTTCCCCGAGCATTTTCGACGATAACCCAGTCACTCCTGTTCACTCTTGGCAACGATTGGTCGATGATATGCGCCTTGACAGTATGTGGGTAGATATTGCCTGCATGAAAAGTGGATATGGCAAACTGCTTAAGCGTTATTACAAAGAGGCGGTGGAAGAATTCCGTCGACATATCATTCTTTACGGAAAAGGAGGCAATTTACTCACAATGAGCGATGTGCAACAGTATTTTGCCAATTACACAGCAGCGGGTAACCGAACATCAATTGCTTTGCACGATTACCTGCTCACCCTCGATGCCGGACATCAAAACAAACACTCGGCTTATTGCCACGAACGCTTCATCGACGGACATCGGACTTATGGTGGCGAGCCCATCCCTCATGATGCACCTCCCCGACCGAATGATTGTGCCGTGTGGAACAAAACCACGCGAAAATGGGTGACACAAGATAATGTCCTCCCCTTTAAATAGCCGGCTAAACAAGATCATCTAGCCCCACAAGGCATCGTAGATTTGTTCACGCAAAGCCAAAGATGCACTAAACAAACAGCATAGGCCTGATTGGCTAAAAGCCAGAGGCGACAACGCATTCAGGATCTAAAGCCTAATATTGTCGAAGCCGCTTGCTAAGCCGCCTGAAGCTAATGCATTGAGTCGTCGGAGCTGGTGGATAATGCTGTCCGAGCCAGTGGGTAAATTACCTGAAGCCAGCGGGTATGCCGCCTGGAGCCAATGGCTAGAGCCGCCGGAGACGGTTGCTAAACCAGCCGGAGCCAGCGGGGGGAGCTGTCATCATCGCAGACAGAAAAATTCAGCCTGTCAGCATCAAGATAGTTCCCTGCCAAATGTGTTGACAGCACAGCAGAACAGGACCGGGAAGTGGGATAATTCACACCTTCTCTGAGATAAAAAAACTAACTATTTTTATAAACATAAAACAACACATGAGAAATTTCAACTCATATCACATCGATGTTCACGGTCGTATTAGCGGCCAAGTAAAAACAATCTGCCCCAACTGCAACGAAACACGACATCACAAAGGGGATAAATCTCTGTCCGTCAATATCGACACGGGACTCTGTTTCTGTCATCATTGCAACTGGAAAGTGTATGTGCCGGATGAAGCCGAACTTCGCGAAAAACGGATGAAAGAAGAAAGACGGAAAAAAAGCACCCCCGTGCCTTCGCATTTCCAACGCCCCATATTCGACGGGCGCAAGACCACACTCTCTGAAAAGACGGAACGTTATCTGGTAGAGACACGCTGCATTCCGCAAAAGGTAATACGTGAACTCCGCATCACCGAACAGATGGAATATATGCCGCAATCGGGCAAAAATGAGAACTGCATCTGCTTCAACTATTTTGAAAACGGCGAATTGGTCAACACCAAATCGCGTAGCGGACAAAAGTATTTCAAAATGGTGAAAGACGCCGAACTCATCCCCTATCACCTCGACGGAATATTGGGCACGCCCGAATGCATCATTACCGAGGGTGAACTGGATGCTGCTTCGTTTATGGCTATCGGACGAAAAGATGTCATCTCGGTACCGGCCGGTGCCAACGGAAATCTGACGTGGATGGAACGCTTTATTGATACTCATTTCGATGATAAGCACACGGTATTCATTGCCACCGATGCCGATGCCCCCGGCATGAAGTTGCGCGATGAATTGATCCGCCGTTTCGGTGCCGAGCGCTGTCGTGTGTTGCACTACGGAGAGGGATGTAAAGACGCCAATGAACATTTGGTGAAATACGGCTGTGAAAGTCTACGCATTGCATTGGAGCAAGCTGAAGAGGTACCTATTGAAGGGATATTTACAGCTCAGGACTTACATGCCGAACTGCGTGCACTCTACGAAAACGGCGTGGGGAAAGGAGCCGAAACAGGATGGGAGAACTTTGATAAAAACTGTACGTTCGAGCTGAAACGGCTCATGGTGGTCAGCGGTCAGCCCGGTGATGGCAAATCGGAATGGGTGGACGAACTGGTGTTGCGACTCTGCCTGCGCCACGGATGGAAAACCGGCTTCTTCAGTCCCGAAAACATTCCCATAGTTTACCACTTGCGTAAACTGGCGGAGAAATTGACAGCTTTCAGCTTTGCACCCAACGTAGGCATGACCGACGATCTTTACGACAGGGCCGAACATTTCCTCACCGACAACGTCTTTCACATCCTGCCCGGTAATGATGATTACTCACTGGAAACAATCCTCGAGAAAGCTCGCGGACTGGTGGTTCGTAAAGGCATCCGGATATTGGTTATCGATCCGCTCAACCGCATCGACCAGCATCTGCCGCCCAATCAGACTGAGCTGCAATACCTCTCGTCACTTCTGAGTACACTGAGCCGCTTCGCCGTCCAGTATGGATGTCTGGTGATATTGGTAGCCCACCCGCGTAAAATCAACCGCGATCCGGCTACCGGAAAGCGCCCCCACGTAGAAATGCAGGATATATCCGGTAGTGCCGATTTCTTTAATAAAGCAGATTTTGGTATTATCGTAGAGCGGGACGATGACAAAGGTATGGTTACCATCCACATCGATAAGGTAAAATTCAAGCATTTAGGCTCTAAGGGAGAAGCCTACTTTGTGTACAACAGGGCAAACGGTCGTTACTGGTCGTGCGAAGAAGGCCCCACACATATCTATGGCAACGACGCTCCGGGGCCTGTCAACACAGTTTTCGACACGGAAAGCTGGATTTAAGGTTCTCCCAATGCATTAACAATGAGCCGTACCTGCGCAGGAGTATAACGCCTGCCGGTGCGGCTCATACCCGTTTCGAGCAAACGCTCTTCCAATCCCGGGAATGTCCGTATCCATCTATTAAACTGATTCACAGCTGTCTGCTGCTGTACCCCATCGATATAGAGTAAAGCCAGTTCTCCCTTACCATAACTACGTATGGGAAAAGCAACTTCACCCATCGTCTCCTTCTTCTCTTCTTTTAGTATCATGACCAATCTTTTTAATGTCAGATTTTCAGCTATAAAGTGAAATAGCCTCTATTGCTTTAATGCCATAACAAATATACTAAAATAAGAAGAAATATTAAAACATAAGCCTCACATATCCTCAGTAAAACAGAGTAAACCTCCGCCTACATACATCAACCTCAATACACTATATTGCGCTGCATTAACTTTGTATCAACGAAATAAAAGAGAAGAATAAGAGTGCGTATCCTTTCATGTTAAAGAAGCATATTTCACAACAAATAGATGTAAATGCAAAACGAGCAGAGCAAACTCAACAGCAGTAGAATAAGGATAACACTATTTGCAACCCGGGAGAGCATCGCCTCTTTTCTTTTCTTCTTTCGTTTCAACTCGTAATATTAACTTAAACCAAAAGTGTTATGGCCAAAGTAACCGTAGTGCGCTATCAGCGCCGTAAAAAGTTGGGGGATCTCAATTCCCCTATTGTAACCTCTCTCAGGCAAAAGTCGGGAGATTCAAAGACCTATGACATCCAACGCCTTTCCAGTGAAATAGAAGGCATTGGATCACTTTCCGCCGAAGACGTGGAACATGTGATAAAATCTATTGTACGCAGCATGCGCAGTGTGTTATGCGATGGTAACCGTGTGAAGTTGGACGGGTTCGGCACTTTCTACATCACCTTAGGCTGCTCTCCTACAGAAAAGAAAGAAGACTGCACCATCCGCAACATCGAGCGGGTAAATATCCGTTTTAAAGTAGATAATGCCTTGCGATTGGTGAACGATTCGATAGCTACGACCAAGAGTGCACCGAACAACATCATCTTCGATTTGGAATCGCCCAAAACAACCGCTAACACACCTGGAGGAGATAGTGGAGACGGGGGTAACAGCGGCGATACGGGCGATGGAAAAGATGATGATCCGCTAGGATAACCGCATCGTACGCAGAAAAATGCCGTACAGGAAGCACCTGAATGCAATAAAAGAGACTGAAAGTCAGCGTATCATAGTTCAACAGAAGTAGTAAGATTAAAAAAGGAAAAGAAAATGAAAAAGACAGCTTGGGACACCATTTTGAAAGTCGTTATCGCAGTAGCATCCGCAATACTGGGAGCACTCAGTGCACATGCCATGGTAGTGGGTTAATTCTTAAGAATTAAGACTATGTGATTAAGGGAGTACGGATAGCATTTAAATAAGCATTCCGGCTCCCTTTTTTAATTGAAGCGAAAAATAACTGCTGATCGCGATGCTGCAACACAGTAACTAAGATTTCTTTAATAGTAGTTGAAACAAAACATAAAACATCAAGAAAAATGAGAACAATCAATTTAATAGTGATTCATTGTAGTGCCACACGCGAAGACCGCACCTTTACGGAACGCGATTTGGAAGTAGCGCATCGTCTGCGTGGGATGGACGGCATAGGTTATCACTTCTATATTCGCCGCAATGGCGACATAAAATCCACCCGTCCTCTCGAAAAAGCCGGTGCACATGCCCGCGGACACAACGCCCACTCCATCGGCATCTGCTACGAAGGCGGGCTGGATATTCACGGTTTGGCAAAAGACACCCGTACCCCATGGCAACGCCATTCATTACGCGTGCTTGTCCGTGTGCTGTTATCCGATTATCCGGGAGCCAAAGTAGTCGGTCATCGCGACCTCAGTCCCGACTTAAACGGTAACGGCGAAATAGAACCTATGGAATGGACAAAGCAATGCCCTTGTTTCGACGTAAAGAAAGAAAAATGGTAAAATCGATAATAAGTATATTATTTGGCTTTAAATATCTTTCGATAGAAGTTTATTTTCGTCAGGATACTTCTTAGCCAATTCCGCTTCCGCCAGCTTCCTTTACTCAGATGCACCGCTACAGTGTCCTCAGTAACCTGTACATAAGCTGCACCAAGCATACGTGAAGGCATGATCAGAATACGTTCATCGAGTACCTGCTCTATAAACCGGTTATATTTTAATCCGAATTTCTCGGCAGCCAATGCCAATACGTCAGGGGCGATTTCGTTAGTATACCAACTCCCGTCCTTCTGAATGAAATGACGGTCTTGATAGAACTTCATGGCTTCCGCCATAAAAGGATGTCCCTTTTCAGAACCCAATATAGCCGATAACAGCCCTAATCCGGGTACTCTCGTACCGGGAAAGCGGTTTGTGCCATCCGGTTCCAATCGTTCATCGGCCTGTTCATCACCTTCAATCATTTCGGGATGATACTCAATAGCAGTAAAAAAGCCATAAGACAAGAAAGGATCGAAAGATTTCTTCACCAAAACATCGGTATCCATATAAATACCACCTTCGGTATACAACGCATACAACCGTACATAGTCGGCAACAAAAGCCAATGCATTGGCTTCGTATGCTTCTTTCGTCCAAGAGAGAGAGTTTAAATCAAAAGCGTTTAGATCCCATAACCGCCATTGATAATCCGGCAATACTTTTTTCCATGAATTCATACATACACGCAAACTCGGCGGTATGGGGGTGTTGTTAAACCAACAATAATGAATTACTTTCGGTATCATCTTTTATCTCATTTAGTGATTGTTTTTTTCTTTTCGTGCAAATAGCCCGTTTACAGAACCTGAAAATACAGCTTTAAGCATATCCCACCTACCCTGCCTGGCATAATCAAGTATATCGCGTAGCATCACAACTATAGTCAGGTAGGTGCATGATAAGAGCTTATTGATTCCACCCAGATTTCGCCGGGCAAAGAGCACACGCCCCCGACTTAAATAGTACCCCCGCATTGGAGTGATTTTACCTATAGACTGTCCCTCTTTATGAAACACCAACGAGGCTGGCTCATACCATATCTTAAATTGATTTTTTAAGATGCGATAACTCCAGTCGAACTCTTCATAGAAAAGGAAGTAAGCTTCACTCATTAATCCTACCTTTTCAATAACATCTCTTCTTACCATCATGGCAGCGCCATGCATCACCTCCACTTCTCTATCTTTCAGGTATTTTTCGGGATGTGCCCCATCATAAGCGGGAGTGGAATGCTTCAGCGTTATAGGAGTCATTTTTTGATGACCGTAATATTGTACGTCATAAGGGGGATATGAGAAGCGAATCATAGGAGATACTCCTCCTATAGCCGGATCTTGCAATCTCCGTACCATTGGTTCCAGAATAGCCGATTTAATGATGATGTCATTATTAAGAAAAAGCAGATAATCGCCTTTTGCATTTTGATAACCGAGATTATTGCCTCCGGCAAAGCCTAAATTTTTATCACTACATACCACATTGATATCAGGATATCTTACACGTATTTCTTGGGCATCATCACCCGCCGAGGCATTATCTACAACTATTACCTCGTAAGGATATCTTTCATACTTCTTCAAAGAGGCAATCAGCTCACAAGTATCCTTCCACCCGTTATAATTAACTGTTATTATTGATACCATGAAATTCTATTTTACCGGCTAAACAATCCTGCAAACTTAACAACTCACACTTATAAGATTAATTATACAAAGATAGAAAAATATATATATCTTTGCTTTAAAATAAAAAAATAAACAAAATGCCACAGAAATCGCGTTTGCAAAAGTCATTGTTAAATGCAAGGGTCAACCTTGTCTTCTATTTCGTGACCCTCGGGATTTCTTTTTTCTCACGAAAGATCTTTCTTGATACTTTGGGAGCGGATTTTATGGGGCTTACAGGAACATTGCTCAATTTATTGGGGTTTCTAAATTTAGCAGAATTGGGGATCGGGAGTGCAATTGGCTACGTTTTGTATAAGCCGCTATTTGAACACAATGAAACAAAGATCAATGAAATTATTTCTGTTTTCGGATATATTTATAGGCGGATTGGATTCATCATTTTGGGAGCCGGATGTATTTTAGCTTGCTTTCTTCCTCTTATTTTTCCCAATAATGTATTTGATTTGAAAGTTATCTATTTTGCTTATTTCTCATATCTCACCAGTTCATTGATCGGTTATTTTGCCAACTATAAGCAAACACTTTTAGGTGCAGATCAAAATGAATACATGGTGACCGCCTATTATCAAGGTGCAATAATCATAAAAACTCTCTTACAAATGGCTTTGGTATACTATACGGGTAACTATTACATATGGATTAGTATGGAGTTATTTTTGGGTATTGCCTATGCCATCATCTTGGATTGGAAGATCAAGCAAGTATACCCGTGGTTAAAAAGTGAAGTAAAGAAAGGAAAAGAGCTTCTTAAACAATATCCCGAAGTCACAAAGTATACCAAACAAATATTCGTACACAAGATAGGTGTATTCGTTCAATGTCAGACTACCCCTCTTTTAATTTACACTTTTGTTTCATTAAACACTGTTGCCTTTTATGGAAACTACACAATCATCATTGATAAAATTCTACAATTCATCAATAGCTTATTAAATAGTACCAATGCAGGAGTGGGTAATCTCATTGCTGAAAACAATCAAAAGCGCATTCAGGAAGTCTTTTGGCAACTATTAAGCATCCGCTTCTTCATTGCTGGTGTTGTCTCTTATTGTCTTTTTCAACTTACTGAGCCGTTCATTTCATTATGGTTAGGCAGGGAATATATATTACCTCCATTAATCTTAATCCTCCTCATAGTCAACTCCTTCATCGGATTTACTCGGGGGGCAACAGACCAATTTATTTTTGGCTACGGACTGTTTTACGATACTTGGGCCCCTATTACAGAGGCAATTCTGAATCTAATAATAACAATCGTAGCAGGTCATTTTTGGGGACTTCCTGGTATATTGTTGGGGAGCATCATAAGCTTGATGGCAATTGTATGTTTGTGGAAACCATATTTTCTTTATAATAAAGGGTTTAAGAAATCGGTAAGTCAATACTGGCTTAATTATATCAAGTACCTGCTGCTTATATCATTACCTGCGCTCATTTGCTATTTTTTACTGCCAGAACATTCATACACTCCGGAAAAGTCATTTGGGCATTGGATACTTTTTGGAATAATTAATCTATTCTCGTATGGAAGTATAACCTTCCTTATTCTATATATTTTCAGTCCTGGTATAAGAGAACTTACACACAAAGGAATGAGTAAATTGAAATTAGACTCCCGATTCAAATGATCTAAAAACGTCTTCCCATTGGTCTACGATTTGTTTTACGTCATTCCTTTTGACTCCGTTACCCCATGACTGGGACATACGCATTCTTAAGTCATCACACATAATAAGGCTTAATTTTCGCACATACTCTTTTAAAAAAAAAGGAGATATCAATATTCCTGTTTTTCCTTCATCCAGAATATCTTGCCGTTGCAAAAAAATAAATATAACAGGAGCGTTGCGAAAGCCATAGTCTCCATGAAATAGCATGAACCAACCCTCTACATCACTCGTAAGGCGGAATACTCCTGCATTTGGATAATATAAATCAAGATCTTGATATCCAGTAAAGCTAGTTCTCTCAATATACATAAATCTTCTTTCCATCTCTTCCAAATGGACCTTCGCCTATTATAGTCAACTCCCTATCAGGAAATCTCCAATAAAGATGCTTCCATATAATATGTACTAACATTTTTGATACCATTCAACTATTAATAACTATTGTCTTCAACGTTAAGGTCATCTCTTCTTTTATAAAGCAGTTTTTTGGGTAGCCAATGACAATCATAATAGATAATTAGCCTTAAATACTCCTTATAAATCGAGGGTAAACTTTAAGGATGAGAAGTAAAAATAATACATAAAATAGCGGCCTCTATAACAAACTTTCAATAGATCAGGATATTTTCTTTATTTCAGGGGCTTTTAGACAACAGGCAATACTCTTGAATCCTTCTATTATTATTGCATCGTTCCAAAACTTCACAGTTAATACCCAAAGGTAATACAGACTAAAGTATTGTGGACAACAGACATATCTCCACACCTCAATATTACAGAAATTTAAGGGCGAACCTTTATCTTTCACGGGCAAGCTCCATTCTCCTGAACATAATCAACCTTTCAACATATAGGATGCAAGATCACAACTATTTAAAGAAAGCAAGGGTTCCGAGATACTGAAAATATCCACCAACAGACAGAACATCATCGATTGGTTCAAACAGAAATATCAAGAACTGAAACAAACGGTAAAACCACACATAAAGCCTACGTCACCTAAGCAAAAGAATGGGCGAGGAATGTAAGTCCCCTGCAAAGCTGGAAGTAAATAAAAGTAAAAGTTTTAAAAGATAATGATACCTATTCCCTTGATATTTACTAATTTTGGCAGAACAATGAAAACAAGAAAATTATATGAATGAGTTAGAATCACTAAAAGGAATTTTCAAGGACAGAATATTTAAAATACCAGATTATCAGCGTGGCTATGCTTGGACAACCAGACAACTAAAAGATTTTTGGGAAGATTTAGTTAATCTACCTTCTGACAGATTTCATTACACAGGGCTTCTTTCATTGAAAAAAGCAGACAGAAGTACATGGAATAACTGGAATGATGAGCGTTGGCTTATAGAAGAAAGAGGTTTTAAACCATTCCATATTGTAGATGGTCAACAACGCCTTACAACATTCGTGATTTTTATTCAATCCATATCTGAATTATTAAAGTCTATCCCGGAGAATATAGACAAAACAGACGAGGAAATTTATCTTGGTTCATTTAGTGTAAAAGCTATTAAAGAAGAGTATCTTGTAGTAGAACGTCCACCCCAGTTTATAATTAAAACCTATAAGTTTGGCTATGAGGTGGATAACCCGAGTTTTAAATATCTCCGACATAAAATCTTTTTGGAATCAAATAGCGGGACTATACAAGAAACGTTCTATACCCTAAATCTTGAAAACGCAAAGCGTTTTTTCAAAGAAAATTTGCAAAATTATTTCGACAAATATGGCTTACCTGAAATAGAAGCATTATTTAAAAAGATTACTCAAAATCTAACGTTTAACATCTATGAAATTAGTGATGATTTTGATGTCTTTGTTGCTTTTGAAACGATGAATAATAGAGGTAAAAAGTTGTCTAATTTAGAACTTCTAAAAAATCGTTTGATTTACCTAACCACGCTATACGATGGCAAGGAACTAAAAAGCGATGAAAGAAATGCTTTAAGAGAAAAAATTAATGATGCATGGAAAGAGGTTTATTACCAATTAGGGAGAAATAAACGTAATCCATTAAATGATGATGATTTCTTAGTTGCACACTGGATCATGTATTTTCAATATACGAGGGAGAAAGGAGACGATTATATTAGATTCTTATTAGAGCATAAGTTTACCCCCCAGAATGTATATACTAAAACGGAGGTAAAAATCAGCACATTACAAGAGATAGAGGAAATTTGGGAAGATGAAGATGTTGAGCAGAAAGAAGTAGAAATAAATGGAGATGAAGAAATTACAGTCTTGCGGTCGAAGCTCTCTCCTAAAGAAATAGAAGATTATGTAAATAGCTTGAAATCAGCGGCTGTCCATTGGTATAATACACATAATCCGATAAATAATAATGATTTAACACCAAATGAGAGTTTGTGGATAGATCGGCTAAATAGAATCGGTATCATATACTTTCGTCCACTTTTAACGGCATCATTTTTAAGTAAAAATATCGATTCAAAAGATAGAGTTCGACTTTTTAAGGCAATCGAACGGTTTATTTTTATTGTGTTTAGACTTAGCCGAGCGTTTGCATCTTACCGGAATAGTGAATTTTACAAGGCAGCAAGGCAACTACGTAATGGGGAATTGTCTATAAACAATATTATTCAACGCCTAAATGACAGAATGGATTATTTGTTCTATACCCCAGAAGGAACAGATGAAACATATTTTTATTATTCAAATTTCAGAATTTTTATAGAGAAAAAATTCAAAAACAGTACTGGCTTTTATGACTGGAATGGTCTTAGATACTTTCTGTATGAATATGAGATGGATAAAGTTCGACAAAGAGGAAGCCAAAAGATTGATTGGAAACTTTTTGTGAAAAGTGAAAAAGACAAAGTGTCAATCGAACATATTTACCCGCAAATGCCTACACATAAATGCTGGAAAGAGGGCTTTAAGGAGTATAAAAAATCTCAACGGCCATATTTTCAAGGCACATTAGGGAATTTGCTACCTCTATCTCAGAGTATTAATTCAAGCCTGCAAAATGATTGTTTTGAAAAAAAGAAAAAGGCAAAATACAATGATAGGAATGAGAAAATAAGACAAGGGTATTCGGATGGCTCTCATTCAGAGATTGAGGTTGCCGGTTATGATGAATGGAATCCTGAATCTATCTTGAATAGAGGAAATAGACTATTGGAGTTTATGGAGAAACGTTGGAAATTAAAATTTGAGAACGAATATGCAAAAGCAGAATTGCTGTTTCTTAATTTTATGTTTCCAGATGAAGAAGAAGATAATCAAGCAGATGAGTAAATCATGAGAAATAATCATTTTACTTCATTAAATCCTAAAGATGAATTGTTTAAAAAACTAAAAGGGAATAACCCGATTTGGTGGCAATTTGTAAAAGAGAATATTAAGCCGGGAGGTTTTTATGTAGATATCCGCAAGGACAATTCTTTAAATGTCTACTATAATGGTGGTTCTCTGCTTAGAATCACTTTCTCTAAAGGCACTATTAAAGGCAAAATACATCAATCTTATTTGGGCATAGCAGGCTCGAAATATGTTTACTATGAGTTAGACCGCCTTCCTATGGACATAGATGAGATAAAGAAAAGGATAGTAAGCAAATATGGTGATACCTCTGAAAACGGTATTAAAGCAAAGCTTATATGTGATCCCAACGCAAAATATATTGATTCGGAATTTGCTTATTCGGAAATCATTGTCAAGAAAAAAAGTAGGTATGGAAAAGAGGTTGATGCTTACTTAACCACTCGCATTGATCTTACTAAGTTGGAAAATGGTCGAATTGTATTTATCGAGTTAAAACGCATAGAAGATGGTAGGCTTTTGACTGATGAATATGAGAATGGAGAGCCAGAGATACTCTCTCAGATAAAAGTATATAATCAGTTCATAAAAGCCCATAAGGAAGAGATAACGAATTATTATAAAAAACTTTTTTCCATAAAACATGATCTTGGAATATTGCCTAAAAGGTTAACCGGTATAGATAATATAGATGATTATGTGCTTTGTGAAGGTGTTGAGTTATATGTAGAATCGTATTCCTCTCGGAATCCCAGACGAATCCGCAGGATTAACGCCATAAAAGCTATTTTAGACCGAAATAACATTATTCATAACTTATGAAGATTGTCATTCACAGGGGCATCAATCAGATTGGAGGCTGTATTACGGAAATTGCCACTGACAATACTCGGATATTGATTGATCTGGGACAAAACTTGCCGGATGGAGAGGGAACTGTGAATGACAATTTAGCGAGCCGGGAAGCAATAGGAGAAATTACACAAGGCATTGATGCGATTTTCTATACCCATTATCATGGCGATCATTTAGGATTATTCCACTATGTGCCGGATAACGTTCCACAATATATAGGTGAAGTAGCCAAACAGGTTGCCCTCTGCAAGCATCAACGGCTATCATATATTAAAGGTAGGGAGGAGTTGTCGAGAGAAGAGATTTTCAAGCTTGATAAAATGGCTCTTCTTACCTCTGGACAGGATGTAAATGTAGGAGATATAAAGGTTATTCCTTATTTTGTAAGTCATTCTGCTTGTGATGCTTATATGTTTTTAATTGAAGTAGGTGAAAAAAGGATATTACATACCGGTGATTTCAGAGGACATGGATATTTGAGTAAGGGGTTATTGCCTACTATAAAGAAATTTGTCTTGTCACAGGGGAAAGTCGATTTTTTGATTACGGAGGGAACTATGCTTTCAAGGCTTAATGAAAGAGTGATAAGTGAAAATGAGTTGCAAAGAGAAGCCGGGAAAATAATGGCACGATACAAAAATGTATTTGTAATGTGTTCCTCTACGGACATGGAGCGACTCGCATCGTTCTATGCTGCGAACAGGCATACAAGCGTTAGGCCTCTTGTATGCGACCTTTTCCAAAAGAATATATTCGAGATATTTACTGAATCAGCGGGTAAACATACTTCGTTATTTCGCTTCGATCAAGCCTATGCTTTCAATCTTAAGAATACAAAACTGATTGATTGGATGGAGGATAAGGGCTTTTGTATGTTTGTTCGGGCAACTGATAAGTTTAAAGATTACTATCAACAACTTATATCTCGATTAGAACCTAATGATACGGTGCTAATATACTCTATGTGGAAAGAATATATAAATGATGGTGGAAAACACGCTATACAGCGATATATAGAGTTTGTTTCTATGTTTCCGCACATGGAAAAATTACATACAAGCGGACACGCTTCTCCTGAATTTCTTGCAGAAGTATGTAATCTTGTAAATCCGGCTCTCGGAATTATTCCTATTCATAGTGAAGATTCTGCGAGCTATTCAAAGTTACCGATTTATGAGGACTTGAAACTGAGAATATTTACCTCTTCAAATACGATAAGTAAGGTAGAGATAATAATAAGTTAGAATATTTAATCACCTAGATTATAAATAGAAATTCCTTTATTATCTGAACACAAAGGTATATTCCAAGAGTAAAACGTGAAGGCTAAAATGACTTTTATCGGAAATCTTCCTTTTACATGCCTCGAAAGCGTATTTCCGATAAAAGTCTTGCATTATTCATTCTTTCCATAAGAGAGAGATTTATCAGATAAAAAAGGAAGAATATATGCTTGATATTTCCAAAAAATCATTAATCTTACACCAAATCGTTTGACAGCACTTTGATACAAATCACTGAAATACAAACAGTTACCAGACCACCACTTCCGAAATTCAAAAACCCTGCGAAAGCTTTATTCTTCGATCAATTAAGACAAACTGATAAAAACACAAAATAATTTCAACATTAGCACTCTACTATTCACACCTTCGAGCGAATATGAGAAGACAAACACAGAAATCAAATAGAAATAGTTCAGAAGAACTCCCTCTCGTATATAATTCATATAAATGTAATATACCCGGCTCAAAAGAATCCGACATAACAAATAAGTTATTCATTCAATTTCCACACAATGAGGATAATACATTCTGGAGTATTAGAATTGTATTATTCATCACACAGCAGAACCAAACATTTTTTTTAATTTAACCCTCAAAAGTACTATCATCAACCCATCAAATATAGCGTATTGCCTATTGAGCAAAATCAATTTTAATACCTTGTCAACTTTGTATTCGGGAGAAAAATAATGTTTAACCCAGAAGTAATGTTCATTTAATACGGTAGACAAGAGATATATACGCTTCTTTCTTGAATAATTATTTCTATATATAGACAGCAGAATACGATGAAAAAGTAATGTCAAATTCTTCCAGACGCTATTTAAAGATGAATCATCCAAATTAAAATAATCTTTGTATAAACAGATTCGATCAAAGTAATTTACATATATATTGCATTCACCTTCAAAAGAATATACCGCATCATTCGACAATGAAGTTGAAATTCCCATTCTATAGACGTAATCTGTATGGTTACCAATCATTATTTTATCTGCACAAAGTATATAGTCCAATAAGAAGAATAAATCCTCCAACAACGAAAGGTTTGGTATAAAGTATATATGATTGTCCTTAATCTTAGACAGCAAATATAGTTTACAACATGAATACCCCACTCCCAGCCTAACATATTGTGTTAAAATCAGAGATTTATCTTTACCCTCTAACAAGCATTCGGGCAAAGGTATCACTTTTTTCCCCCCATCAATATTTACTCTCTCTATGTTTTGAATAGCCAAATCAATACCCGATTCACAACGGATAGTCGCATACAAGTTTTCCAAATAATTCGGTTTCACATAATCATCGGAATCAACAAATGCAACATATTTTCCACACGCTTCTATTAATCCTCTATTCCGTGCACTACTTACTCCTGAATTTATTTGATGAAAAACGCGTATTCGTTTATCTATAGAAGCATATTCATCGCAGATTCTACCACATGCATCCGGACTGCCATCATCAATTAATAATAATTCAAAGTCTATTAATGTCTGAAAAATAACACTTTCAATACATTGCGAGAGATATTTTTCCGATTTATATATTGGTATAATGACGGAAATTAAAACTCTTTCATCCATAGTACTTTTAATATAAGATTTAAAATCAAATTTGGTATATACAATAAAACTCACTGTTTTTTAAATGAACCCGGAGGACTAAACATCTTTTGAATCTTGAAGCGAAAAAGAATTGTGAACAAAAAATCATATAGTGCAATAAAGCCATGTATCAACAACCACCGCCCCAATTTGTCCAGCCTATAATCCGGCACATAATATCGTCGTAAATAATTTATATCATATTTGCATAAACTCTTTAAATGCCTTATTCGTAGCGAGCGATTATTTTCATTCTTCCGATGATAATCAGTCTTCAATATTCGACAGACCATGAATTCTATTGATTTCCATAATCCATCTTCAGCAGGCCTACTCATTTGCGTCTGCTTTAACATCCTTTTAATGATATCCCGACATGAATAAAATGTATAATATTCTGAATCAAATGGAGTCATAATTTTAGACCTAGTACCTAAGTAATTAACATAAATATAGTCTGAAGCACTGCCTGTGTATATATAGTCACACATTTCCATACAGTACAGATTAAAGATCACATCTTCTGCAAAACGTACAGGTGGGTCAAATCGAATATTAAATGCATTCAAGAAACTCCGATCATAGATTTTAGCCCAAACACTAAACATCTCACAATATTCATCCCCGGCAAATAAACGATCATAATCCGTTTTCCGGTAAGTATCTGAGGTAAAGGTAATTCGTTTTAATGCTTCTCCATTTTCTTTAATAATCTGATAACCTTGTATACCAAAACCCATCCTGCCATCTGTATCCGGATGCATTAAAGCTATTAGATTTAATAAATAATTTGAGCCAACATAATCATCAGGGTCTATGAAAACAACATATTCGCCCAACGCCTGATCAATTCCTGTATTTCGAGCACCACTCAACCCCATATTTTGTTGATGGAAAACCCGGATACGCTTATCTTTTTTCAGGCATTCATCACAGATTTTTCCGCAATTATCAGGGCTACCATCATCCACAAGCAGTAATTCAAAATCGGAAAATGTTTGTCCAAGTATACTTTCCACACATCTATACAAATATTTTTCAACATTATATGCCGGAACAATTACTGATATTTTCGGTTGTTTCTCCATAGTATATTTTATATTCTAATCCAATCTTCGGGTATAATATCATCTTTCTCCAAATAATACCACCAGCGCTTTGGCGCAATTGCAATCTTGTTTTGATGAAGATTTAAGAAAGCTCCCCACCAGCTAAAAGTTGAATTAGCAATAATATTATGCTTGCATTGGCTCATTAAGTACATGTCCTGCCATGAATCCTCACCCTTATTACCATCAACGAAGAATATAGAATTAGCACTTAAGTTCATCTTGGCATATTCTATATCATCTGAGAAAACAAAAAAAGCAGGATTCTCTACTTTCTCTTCCATATACAGAATAGCCTTATTATAGTACTCCAAAGAGCAACAACGAACAAATCCCCCATTGTATTGATCGTTTGTATAATCTCCCCTACGTAAATGTATAGATACACTATTTGTTGAGTTGATTTTATCTAAAATACGATTAGAATAATCAGAGATT
The DNA here is from genome assembly GCA_007896885.1 of Bacteroidaceae bacterium HV4-6-C5C. Taxonomy (GTDB): domain Bacteria; phylum Bacteroidota; class Bacteroidia; order Bacteroidales; family Bacteroidaceae; genus Bacteroides. The sequence continues at coordinate 26,948 of VOIU01000008.1, read as the reverse complement.
TGTGACTTATTGAATTGATATGTATTTATGATCTCATCTTTGGCATGTATAAAATACTTCGGTGACTGCCACATTCCCCAATAAGCAATATTTAGGTTTGGATAGCTAAAAACATTATCAAAATATTTAAAACTATCTTCCTTCTCATTTCTAATAACTTTAAAAAGCTTCCGTATAAGGAAGAAGTTTGGAAATCCAAAATCACCTAAATACTCCAATATTTTGATCCAGATCCTTTGTACTCTATTGAGTCCCTTATAAGGCTCAACATTAAACAATTTATCCAATTCATACCCATTATGATCGAATAGCTTCTTTCTATAGATAAAGAAACAACATGCTTCATTGGGATAGCGATACCTCAATTCACATAAAAATGCATACTGAAACATTACATTGCCTAATCCAAAAAGGGGAACAACTATTTTCATCTTCAATCATTAAAATAATACACTTGTACGAATTATATATTTCAAATATAGCATTGATTATACGAAATATACCCTTATGCAAATATTTTTTTTATTTTAATTGATACTATCAATGAATAATACTCTAGTTTAACAAATAATTTATAATAATGATATCCCAATCGCTCAAAAAACAGATAGTGTAAATTTCTCAGGAAAAGTAAGCCATCCCGCTTTATCAAAGTCTGAGATTCTACAGGTCGCAAATATCTGTTTCTGCGGAATTGAATGTAACTTTCGAGCTGGAATGTTTTATCATCTGTATTATATAATATCCTATCGAAGTATTTAGCCTTCAAATTTTCATAATATATATATACATCCGGATTATTCTGCAGTTGCTTTGATGAAGTAATATATTGGAATATGTATTTAATAACTCTAACCCTACATTCTAAATTGAACAATGAAGGAGCACGCATAATTGAATTGGGTTGCATAAAATAGAAATAAGTAGCTGCATTTACAACAGCCATTTTGCGACTTACGCAAGCTAACTTAAACGACCACAAGTCATCTTCATGGACTATCCCTTCTTGAAAGAATAAATCATTTTCAAGTAAGAAATGAAGATTAACCAATTTGTTCCACGCCATAACATACCACATACCAGCAGTATACTGTCTCAATATATTTTCAGGACCATATACCGTACCTGAAGTCATCTTTAAAGGAGGCGCCCAATAATCAGCTCCTTCCACTTTATAGTTACCAACAACAAAGTCGACTTTTTCTTCCAAAGCAGCATCTGATAGCAATTGAATGGCTTCGTGGGGAATATAATCGTCACTATCAACAAAATAAACATATTCACCCGTAGCATTTCCAATTCCAGTATTTCGTGCAGCAGAAAGCCCCTTATTTTGTTCATGAGCAAAACACCTTATTATACTCCCCCTCAAATGGCTTTGAGCTATTCTTCGAACAATAGCCATAGAGTCATCCGGTGTACAGTCATCCACAACGATAATTTCCAAGTCCTGCCACGTCTGATCCAGCACGGATAACAAACAACGTTCGATATATGCTGAAACGTTATAAACCGGTATAATAACAGAGACTTTCATGATTGTTTCATTTATTGTCTACTCCATGAGTGGTATGGATAAACTTTTTATTGGCACTTTTTATATAGAACAAATTTGCAAACATAAGTATAAATGAATAGGGAACAAGCATTATTGCTTTAATCATTCGGACTGTCCAAAGTCTACGGGGTATAGCAAGTGCTAGGGCCATCAACAAAACTCCAAATGTAATCCACCATTTATACGCCAACGCAGGGGTCGCAAAAGATAAAAAAATAGCGAATACAAAAATTAAGCCTAACAGCAAGATTCTTGAAAAGGATGCTTGTTGATAGAGCTTGTCACAAAAATCCCACTTTCTCTGAAGAATTGCAATAGGAAGCTTGCGGGCAAACTCAAACAAACTGTAGTATTGAGCGGACAACCAACGGCGACGTTGAAGAAAAAAGGATTCCGATTTCTGTATCTTTTCATCATAGACATAAGTATCGGGTAAGTAATGAAAAAAGACCCGATTATAAAGAAGCTTCATCTCCAGTACTCTGTCAAATCCCCCCAAAGATTGATTATCCATCATTGCAGCATAAAAAATGGGGTAATGAAAGGCCATACCGGATCCAATCAATGCGGCCGACATTCCTAAATTGATATGCCCCATACGAAAGATGGAATTGTTTATTTCTTCACTAATGCCATCAAGATAAGCCATGTCCGTATTCAAGTTTTTGGCTACTCGATGAGTCTGAACAACTTCGACACCTGACTGAGCAAAAGCATCATTTATGTCCGCGAGGTAGGTCGTTTTAACATAATTATCAGCATCAAGGATCAAAGCAATATTATAATGATCTTGCTCCAAATAAGACAATGCTGCTTTCAATGATTTAGTATTCGTGCTTTTTTCAAAATCAACTTGTAGCAATTTAATCGGATAAGTTTTCAAAACAGCATTCGTTTCAGCTGTCATGTGATCGGAAATAACAACTATATCAAATTTCTCATGAGGATATTCTTGCGCTAGACAAGCTTTTACCGTATCTTGTATGACATTATCTTCACGATATGCGGCTATTAGTATAGCAATACGTCTATATTCTTTAGCAACGGAAGGCTTTTGTGGTTTTCTTAGCAGAGAAGCCACACTAAATATAAATAGGTAAATTACACTAAAAGTGAAAAGTACATAGATGACCCAATCTAAAGTGTAAACGAAATTTTCCAAAATAGTCTTATTTTCGGGGGTTATGAGACAAATATACAAAGATTGATTCAATAAACACAAAGATGTGATCTTCATTTTTCTGAAAATCATAGAATAAAAAAAACGAGCAAGTTCTCTTGAACTCCCCGTCTCCAACAGAAGAAAAGCCTTTTGGCTTTTCTTTTAATTCCATCAAATGTTACCTAAAAACAAATCTTTCTTTTTACCTACAAAAAACTACGATAACTATCGAAAACCTTAATTTTTTCCTTTTTACCTAATTTTAATCCAAATCTTAAGCCTATGAAAAAACTCTTAATCAATCTTTTTACCTATTTTTATCAAAATCATAAGTAGTTTCACAACTACATTGCAAATGTAAGGAGTTTACATATACGCTCCAAGTTTAGAAATAAGAAATGTATGTTTTATAACACATATTTAACTTTATAGCCATTCGTTTACAAAATAAATGTAAAAAACCACCGAAGTGACTGTAATAGTACTTCGATGGCTTCCCCTTTAAAACACCTTTAAACAAAATGATAATATAACGAATTTTAAAAACGTTCTACTTTCTAGCTTCAGCAATATAACCCAACGCTTCACGGCATTTATCCGCAATAGCTGACCAATTCTTAGCTACAATGACTTCTTTTGGGAAGAGTTTTGACCCCATGCCCACACTGAATACTCCGGCTTTAATCCATGAAGTCAGATTTTCTTTAGTAGGCTCTACACCTCCGGTTACCATTAGTTTTGACCATGGCATAGGAGCTAATAATCCTTTTACAAACTTCTCGCCAAGTACATCGCCCGGAAATACTTTGCACAAATCGCATCCTACTTCTTGAGCAAAACCAACTTCACTGATTGTACCGCATCCTGGTGTATAGGGCACCAGGCGACGGTTACAGACTTTTGCTACTTCGGGGTTAAACAATGGACCAACTACAAAATCAGCACCCAACTGAAGAAAGAGAGCTGCCGTAGCAGGATCAACAACAGTACCCACTCCAAAAGCCATCTCAGGACATTCTTTCGCTACAAATTTAGCAACTTCACCAAATACTTCATGGGCAAAATCTCCACGATTTGTAAATTCAAAAGCGCGTACGCCTCCTTCATAGCAAGCCTTAACAACTTGCTTTGCTGTTTCGATATCTTTATGATAAAAGACCGGAACCATAGCGGTTTGACCAATCTTATTTAATACTGTAACTTTATCAAATTTAGCCATTTTATTTTTCTATTAATTTCACCGCAGAGCGACACAGAGTATCACAGAGCTTTTGTTTGTAATCTTCTACTCGCTTTTCACTATCAAAGAAGAACCGCCCAAAGGCTTAAAGCCTCTTAATTGTTCTCCTACACTCCAATGTTAAAACAGCATACTATCACCATTTTTTCAAAGAAGGGCGAAAAGAGAATTTCTTTAACGTTGTACGCGACCGCTTGCATCGCCACCGGCCAATGCTTCAACTTCTTCAACAGATACCAAGTTGAAGTCACCGTTTATAGTGTGCTTCAATGCTGATGCTGCTACTGCAAATTCCAAAGCGGCACCTTGGTTTGATTTAGTCAGCAATCCATGAATGATACCACCTGAAAAAGAATCACCTCCGCCTACACGGTCGATTATAGGATCTATATCATAGCGCTTTGACTCATAAAACTCTTCACCATTATAAATCATAGCTTTCCAGCCATTGTGGGTTGCAGAGAATGACTCACGAAGAGTTGAAATGACATATTTAAATCCGAATTCTTTAGCCATAGCTTTAAAAATACCTTTATAACCTTCGGCATCCGTATGACCACTTTCAACATCTGCATCCGGTTTGAAACCTAAGCAAAGTTCTGCATCTTCTTCATTGCCAATACATACATCAACATATTGCATCAATGGTTTCATTATAGATTGAGCTTTCTCTTTTGTCCAAAGTTTCTTGCGGAAATTCAAGTCTACTGATACTGTAACGCCGTGGCGCTTTGCTGCTTCACAAGCTAAACGGGTTAACTCAGCTGCTTTATCAGAAATAGCTGGAGTTATTCCCGACCAATGAAACCAATCGGCTCCTTCCATTACCGCATCAAAATCGAAATCTGAAGCGTCAGCTTCAGCAATAGCAGAATGTGCACGATCGTATATCACCTTGCTAGGACGCATAGATGCACCGGTTTCAAGATAATAAATACCTACCCTATCGCCACCGCGCGCTATAAAGTCTGTCTTCACACCGTATTTACGCAATGAATTCACAGCAGATTGACCAATTTCGTGCTTTGGCAATTTAGTTACAAAATAAGCGTCATGTCCGTAGTTGGCACAGCTTACCGCAACATTTGCTTCGCCACCACCGTATACTACATCAAATGCATCCGACTGAACAAAACGGGTATTACCGGGAGTGGACAGTCTCAACATGATTTCACCTAATGTAACGATCTTCTTTCCCATAATTATTATGTCTTTATATATATGTGATTAGTAATTCCTTTCAAATTATCATTTAGCTCAAAATAGCATATAAACGACTGATTAAATGCATATTACACTAAACATATAATATCCAGCCACACCTTCGTGTGCGGGCACAAAGATACAACAAATTTCGTAATTACAAAAATTGTCATATATTTGTGCTTAAAATTATAATATTATTATTGTGCTCGAACACAACAAATCTTTTTTTGTTAATTCAATTATAAAAACAACAACATTGTGAGCAATCCGGACAGAATACGAATAAAGGACATCGCCAAACTGGCAGAAGTATCGGTTGGAACGGTGGATCGCGTCTTACATGGACGAAACGGAGTATCGGAATCCAGCCGCAAACGGGTGGAAGAGATATTAAAGCAGCTGGATTATCAGCCTAATATGTATGCCAGCGCCTTGGCTTCAAACAAGAAGTATGTCTTTGCCTGTTTATTACCGCAACATGAAGTCGGAGAATATTGGACTGCAGTGGAGATTGGAATTAACGATGCACTAATAGCATACTCTGACTTTAATGTGAGTATAACATTATCATATTATGACCCGTATGATTATCATTCATTTACAGACGCAGCAAAAGCAATACTCGAAGAAGCTCCGGATGGCATTATGTTTGCACCGACAGCACCTCAATATACCAAGCCTTTTACAGAAGAGCTGAGAAAACGGGAAACTCCTTATATATATATCGACTCTAACTTAAGAGATCAACCTGCACTCTCTTTCTTTGGTCAAGATTCCAATCAGAGCGGTTATTTTGCGGCTCGAATGTTGATGCTACTTGCCGGTGAGGAAGACGAGATTGTTATTTTCCGCAAAATAAATGAAGGCATTGTTGGGTCTAACCAGCAGGAAAGAAGAGAAGTTGGATTCCGTGAATATATGAAGGAACATCACCCGGACTGCTTAATCTGGGAACTCGACTTACATGCCAAAAGAGACTCGGAAGATACGCAAATGCTAGATGACTTTTTTGCTAAACACCCCAAAGTAAAGAATGGTATTACGTTTAACTCAAAAGTATATATCATAGGCGAGTATTTACTAAAACGGAACATATCAGACTTTAACTTGATGGGATATGATTTACTGCAAAGAAACGTTGACTGCTTAAAGGAAGGAAGTGTATTTTTTCTTATAGCCCAACAGCCTGTCTTACAAGGATACAACGGCATTAAGACTTTATGTGATTACCTCATCTTGAAAAAAGAGGTGCAAAGGGAGCATTTTATGCCAATCGATTTGCTGACTAAAGAAAATATTGAGTTTTACTATAATAAATAGTGGTTTACTCTTTCTTTCGTCTTGATGCAAAAGAAAAGAATAAAGACAATTACAAACTGAATATATGGAAACAAAGTATCTTAAAATTAACCCGATAGATAATGTGGCTGTTGCTATTTCGCCACTATCTGCAGGAGAAGAAATTACAGTAGACGGCGTACGAATCGCACTAAATGAGGATGTACCTGCCGGTCACAAATTTGCATTAAAAGACTTTGCAGAAGGAGAAGATATCATTAAATATGGTTACCCTATTGGACATGCACGTACAGCCAAGAAGCAAGGTGACTGGATAAATGAAACCAACATTAAAACTAATCTGGCCGGTTTATTGGATTATACCTACAACCCGATAAACGTATCGCTGGATATTCCAAAGAAAGACCTTACCTTCAAAGGCTATCGACGCAAAAATGGAGATGTAGGTATACGAAATGAAATTTGGGTGATTCCGACAGTAGGTTGTGTAAACGGCATAATCAATAAATTAGCAGAAGGATTGCGACGCGAAACCGGCAATGAAGGAATAGACGATATCGTAGCTTACACACATAACTACGGGTGTTCTCAATTGGGAGATGACCACGAAAACACAAAGAAAATTCTTCGCGATATGGTGCTACACCCTAATGCCGGGGCAGTACTTGTTGTCGGCCTGGGATGTGAAAATAACCAGCCGGATGCTTTCCGCGAGTTCTTAGGCGACTTCGATCAAGATCGGGTAAAGTTTTTAGTAACTCAAAAAGTTGGGGATGAATATGAAGAAGGCATGAAGTTGATGCGTGAATTATACGAAATCGCCAAGCATGACACTCGTGAAGATATACCTGTAAGTGAACTTCGCATTGGGCTTAAATGCGGTGGATCGGATGGATTCTCAGGAATCACTGCTAATCCGCTACTAGGTATGTTTTCCGATTTTCTCATTGCCCAAGGAGGAACAAGCGTCTTGACAGAAGTTCCCGAAATGTTTGGTGCCGAAACCATTTTGATGAATCGTTGCGAAAACAAAGAGCTGTTCAACCAGACCGTTCATTTAATCAACGACTTTAAAGAATACTTTTTATCACATGGTGAACCTGTCGGTGAAAATCCATCGCCCGGCAACAAAGCAGGAGGTATTTCCACCTTGGAAGAGAAAGCGTTAGGATGTACACAGAAATGCGGCAAAAGTTATGTGAGTGGAGTATTGCCTTATGGAGAACGACTGAAGGTGAAAGGGCTTAACTTGCTTTCGGCTCCGGGAAATGACCTTGTTGCCTCCACTGCCCTAGCCTCTTGTGGCTGCCACATGGTATTATTTACCACAGGTCGCGGTACTCCGTTTGGTACATACGTGCCAACAATGAAGATATCAACCAACTCCACTCTTGCTAAAAACAAACCCGGATGGATAGACTTTAACGCCGGAGTGATTGTGGAAAATGAGCCTATGGAAAAGACCTGTGAGAGATTTATCGAATACGTCATTCAAGTGGCTAGTGGCGAGCTTGTAAACAATGAAAAGAAAGGCTATAAAGAAATAGCTATCTTCAAAACAGGAGTTACATTGTAACCGAATATATAGGCATATAATCAAGCTATCTAATTGAAAATGAAAAGAAAATAAAAGGATCTTTTTCATAACTCAAAAAAATGATGTAAATTCGCGCCGCTATTACGAGTTAATAGCATATTCAAATCATTAAAAAAATAATTAAAAATGGCAACTAAAATCAGATTGCAAAGAAATGGTCGCAAGAGCTACGCTTTCTACTCCATCGTAATTGCAGACGTAAGAGCACCACGTGATGGTAAATTTATTGAGAAGATTGGTACTTACAATCCTAACACCAATCCAGCCACAGTAGATTTGAAATTTGATCGCGCACTTGACTGGGTGTTGAAAGGTGCACAACCTACCGACACTGTACGTAACATCCTCTCTCGCGAAGGGATTTACATGAAAAAACATCTTTTGGGTGGCGTGAACAAAGGCGCATTTGGCGAAGCAGAAGCAGATGCTAAATTTGAAGCATGGAAAAGCAACAAACAAAGCGGCTTAGCTGCTTTAAAAGCTAAAGAAGATGCTGCTAAGAAAGCTGAAGCAAAAGCTCGTTTAGACGCAGAAAAGAAAATTAATGAAGAAAAAGCTAAAGCATTAGCAGAAAAGAAAGCTGCTGAAGAAGCTGCGAAAGTAGCTGCTGAGGCTCCTGCTGAAGAAGCACCGGTTGAAGAAGCTCCTGCTACTGAGACTCCCGCTGCTGAAGCTCCTGCTGCTGAATAAACAAGGCGGTTGGCTTTATTTTCTAAAAAATTGGGATGAAAATCCAGAATCCTCTTCGGTAAGCCGAAGGGGATTTTTTTATACACCACTCTTTATGGGTTTCTTGTTTTCACGAGAAAAGACTGAATAAGTTATATTTTTTACGTATGTTTGTAATTGTAGTATCACTAAAAAATATTGCCAATGAAAAAATTAGCTTACTTATTTTCCATTGCCGCCTTCTTAATGGCGTGTACCGGAAATAAAGGTTACGTGGTAACCGGAACTGTAGAAGGAGGAAACGACGGGGACACTGTATACCTGCAAAAAATACAAGGACGTCAGCTTGTCAAATTAGACTCCGCTGTAATATCTAAAGGGACTTTCACTTTTAAAGGAAAGCAAGATAGTGTAGACAATCGCTATGTCACCTATAACCCGGCCGGAAAAGAAGGGCTGTTAATGGACTTCTTCCTCGAGAACGGTAAAATTAAAATCAGCCTAACCAAAAACAATGATTCAGCTACCGGAACTCCTAACAACGATGCGTATCAAAAGGTACGCGAACAGGTAAACGAGTTAAGCAGTAAAATGAACACTGCTTATGAATCGATGTCCGACGCTGCACTTACAGATAAGCAAAGGGAAGCGAAATCAGATGAAATGAATGCGTTACAGGAAAAAATGATCAGTGTCATAAAGGATGGTATTGCAAAGAATATTGAGAACCCGGTAGGTGTACATTTACTGAAAAATAATTTCTATTATCTTGAAGTGAATGACTTGGATCCCCTCCTCCCGAAGATTCCTTCCCAGTATCAAAAGGATGAAACCATCGTGAAAATAAAAGAGAATGTAGAGAAAATGAAAGCCACAGCCGTAGGCAAAAAATTCACGGATTTCTCCATGTTAACTCCCGAAGGCAAAAGCGTTAAACTATCGGATTATGCGGGAAAAGGCAAAATTGTATTGATTGACTTTTGGGCAAGTTGGTGTGGACCATGCCGACAAGAAATGCCAAATCTGGTAAGTGCCTATGCTAAATATAAGACAAAAGGATTTGAAATTGTAGGAGTATCATTAGACCAAACCGCCGATGCATGGAAAAATGGTATCAAACAATTAAAAATAACCTGGCCTCAAATGTCCGATTTGAAATATTGGAACTCTGAAGGTGCCAGATTGTATGCAGTAAGTAGTATCCCTCACACCGTACTTATTGGTAAAGACGGGACAATACTTGCAAGAGGATTGCATGGAGAAGAACTACAAAAGAAGCTTGCCGAAATAATAAAATAAGCATTACGGTAACCCTGAAAACATAAAAATCAACTCAATGATTTGATAGAGCAATCCCCGGATATGGAGTACATATCCGGGGATTCTTGTTTATAGTTCTGATACACAAACATTTCCAGCAACAGCTCTTACAATATCATCAGCAAGATATACAAGTTTTCTAAAACTTCAACATAACACATTGTATATCTTTTGATTAACATATTTTAAAACAGCAAAAGTTATCCAAAAAGAATAACCATGTATCGATATTTCTACCTTTGTAGAAGAAACTTCAATAAGAAATTCTATAAAAGATAAATTAATCATGATACAAACAGTAGTCAAAAGAGACGGACGCATCGTAGGCTTTAATGAAGATAAAATTGTAGCAGCAATTCGCAAGGCAATGCTCCATACCGATAAGGGAGAGGACATACAACTTATACGCCAGATTACAGACCATATTTTTATTAAAGGCGACGCTCAGATGACAGTGGAAACTATCCAAGACGCGGTAGAATTAGAATTAATGAAAAGTAGCCGCAAAGATGTGGCTCAAAGATATATCGCCTACAGAAATCAACGCAGCATTGCACGAAAGGCAAAGACACGTGATATGTTTTTGGAAATAATTAATATTAAATCCAACGATATCACTAGGGAAAATGCAAATATGAACGCAGATACGCCCGCTGGAATGATGATGAAGTTTGCTAGCGAGACAACAAAACCTTTTGTGGATGATTATCTGCTAAGTGATGAAGTATTGGCAGCCGTACAAGATAATTATTTGCACATCCACGATAAAGATTATTATCCAACGAAAAGCTTAACTTGCGTACAGCACCCTCTTGATCGCATCTTAAAATATGGCTTTTCGGCCGGACACGGCGAATCACGTCCGGCAAAGCGTATTGAAACCGCCAGTATCCTGGGATGTATATCTTTAGAAACCGCTCAAAATGAGATGCACGGTGGACAAGCCATTCCTGCATTCGATTTTTACCTCGCACCCTATGTGCGGAACAGCTACATAGAAGAAATAAAGAATCTAGAGGAACTGAATGGAAAAGACTATTCCCACCTCTACAATAAAGACCTGATCGATTATTTGCAACAACCGCTCGATGGATTATCGGACGAGAAACGAATTGTACAGCATGCCGTTAATAAAACCGTAGCTCGCGTACATCAGTCCATGGAAGCATTTATCCATAATATGAATACCATCCATTCTCGCGGAGGAAATCAAGTCGTGTTCAGTTCGATAAATTATGGTACGGATACTTCGGCTGAAGGACGTTGTATTATACGTGAGCTTCTGAAAAGCACTTACCAAGGGGTTGGAAACGGGGAAACAGCTATTTTCCCTATTCAAATATGGAAGAAAAAACGAGGTATCAGCTATTTGCCGGAGGATAGAAACTACGACCTTTATCAATTGGCATGCAAGGTAACGGCAAGGCGTTTCTTCCCGAACTTCTTAAATTTGGATGCCACCTTCAATCAAAGCGAAGAATGGAAAAGTGATGACCCCAAGCGTTACGAATATGAAGTGGCGACAATGGGATGCCGTACGCGCGTTTTCGAAAATAAATTTGGTCCCAAAACATCCGTTGGAAGAGGAAACATTTCTTTCTCTACAATCAACATTGTCCGTCTGGCAATAGAATGTATGGATATAAAAGATGATAAATTACGCATATCCAAATTCTTTGCCAAATTAGATTCCATGCTTGAAGTAACAGCAAGACAGCTACATGAACGTATGGAATTTCAAAAGACAGCATTTGCCAAACAGTTTCCATTGCTCATGTCTGCATTATGGATCGGTTGTGAAAAGCTAAGTCCTAATGATACCATCGCTTCTGTTATTAATCAAGGGACATTGGGGGTAGGATTTATTGGGTTGGCAGAATGTCTTGTCGCTTTAACCGGAAAACATCATGGAGAGTCGGAAGAAGCTCAGCAATTGGGACTGAGAATCGTGACTTATATGCGTGATCGCGTAAATCAGTTCTCCGAGCAATATCAACATAATTATAGTGTATTAGCCACTCCTGCAGAAGGTTTATCGGGTAAATTCACCCAAGTAGACCGTAAACAATTCGGTATACTCAATGGCATTACGGACCGTGATTATTATACCAACTCCAACCACGTACCGGTATACTACAAATGCAGCGCCCGTCATAAAGCTGAAGTAGAAGCTCCATATCACGATTTGACCCGTGGAGGACATATCTTCTATGTAGAAATTGATGGAGATGCAACTCATAATCCTGAGGTGATAATGAGAGTCGTTGATATGATGGATCAGTACAACATCGGATATGGATCGGTGAACCATAATCGTAATCGTTGTTTGGAATGCGGATACGAAAATTCAACAGCCAATCTGGAAGCTTGCCCTAAATGTGGCAGTACGCATATCGATAAGTTGCAACGCATAACAGGTTATTTGGTAGGAACCACCGATCGTTGGAATAATGCAAAGTTGGCTGAGTTGAATGACCGTATTGTACATAACTAAAACGCAAAATGATTTCTATCTTAGATATAGTAGAAGACACGACTGTAGATGGTCCAGGCTTTAGAACGGCTATCTATGCGGCAGGCTGCTCTAATAATTGTCCCGGATGTCATAACCCCTCATCGTGGAATATTCACAACGGGCATTGGATGTCTACAGATGATATTTTGGATAAAATACTGGCAGACTCTTTTGCTGATGTAACATTCAGCGGAGGAGACCCCATGTTTCAACCCGAAGGGTTTACCGAGCTGGCAAATGCTATCAAATCGAGTAGTAATAAAAATATCTGGTGTTATACCGGCTATCTATTTGAAAACTTATTGCATAACCCATCACAGAATAAGCTTTTAGAATATATAGACGTGTTGGTAGATGGCAAATTTGAAGAAAAACTGCAAGATGAATCCCTCTATTTTCGTGGAAGTAGCAATCAACGTTTAATAGATGTACCCGCTTCGTTAAAAGCAAGGAGGGCAGTGTTATATGACTATAATCCAATAATTTAAAACCAGTATATCGAAAAAAAGTCTACCTTTGTGACGTTTTTCCAGGTAAGCTTTAGGATAACACTTTTAAGTATGAACTCACCAAACAATTTGAAAGACATCACCCGCTTCCTCATGGAATATGCCAATCGACTTATGGGATCGGGTGTTCACACTTCACGGGTTATCAGAAATACCCGACGTATAGGAAAATCACTTGACGTAGATGTCAAAATGAGTCTCTTCCAAAAGACGATGGTAATGAGTGTCTGCGATAATACGACGCAGGAAGTCTACAACGAAGTTACCATTATCCCGGTATATCCCATTAGCTTCGAACTGAATGCAGAACTGAGTGCGCTTAGCTGGGATGCATTTGACAGTCACTTATCATTGGAGGAGTTGTGGGAAAAATACCAGCAAATTATATCCCGCCCAAAAATGGATCCGCTATGCACTCTTTTCTTAGTGGGCTTTGCCAATGCTTCATTTTGTGCACTGTTTGGAGGTGACTGGACCGCACGAATCATAGTCTTCTCAGCCACCTTGATAGGATTCTATATCCGTCAAGTATTGCAAAAGAAGAAAGTTAATCACTATATCATTTTTGTAATATCTGCATTTATCGCATCTTTAGTTGCATCTTCGGCACTGACACTCAATACTACTGCAGAAATAGCTATTGGAACGAGTGTTCTCTATCTTGTACCCGGTGTGCCTTTACTCAATGGAGTAATCGACGTGGTAGAAGGACATGTCGTCATAGGATGTACCCGCCTCATTCAAGCTTTGCTACTAATACTCTGCATTGCCATAGGTCTTTCATGTACACTAATGTTAATTAGAAACAGCTTATTATGATTATACTCGATATTCTTACCGACGCTATATTTGGAGCTATTGCCGCCATTGGTTTCGGCGCAATCTCCGATCCTCCATTGCGAGCTTTCCCTTCAATAGCCATACTTGGTGGCATTGGTCATGCCATACGTTTTTGCTTAATGCACTATCTGGGGGCAGATATTGCCACTGCATCACTTTGTGCTTCATTCTCTATAGGAATGGGGAGTCTTTTTTTAGGAAAACGCATTTACTGCCCAATGACAGTATTGTATATTCCAGCTTTACTACCGATGATTCCGGGAATGTTCGCCTATAAAATTGTATTTTCACTAATCATGTTTATGCAAAATATGAAAGTCCCTGAGTTACAAGAGAAATACCTGATTGACTTATTTACAAACAGTATTGTGACTTGTAGCGTCATCTTTATGCTGGCAATCGGAGCTACTATTCCTCTATTCTTATTTGTAAACAAAGCATTTTCGATGACCAGGCATAAGAAAGATTCAATAAGTCAAGGATAAAAATATAGAATATGGAAGTTTTTTGGAGAACAATTGCCGAGTATAATGAAGGAACATGGATTGCTCAGTTGATTATAACTGCTATTGGCATTTCATTGACTGCACTCCTATATCAGAAGCCCACATTAACAGTAAAGCGTTTGGTAAAAAGTTACATGGTATTCTTAAACGGATGGATATCAATCGTATACTACATGATTTATTGCAGCGAAAGAGATTATAATTATATATTGGCTATCTTTTGGGCAGCTATGACGCTAATTTGGTTATGGGATTTGATTACCGGATACACTACCTTTGAACGCTCTCGGAAATATGATAAACTGACCTATGTGCTATATGCAATGCCGTTTCTATATCCTCTGCTATCGTGGGGACGCGGCATGGAGTTTCCCATGATGACCACTACCGTTATGCCCTGTTCGGTTGCAGTATTCTCAATTGGTTTACTCTTGGCTTTCTCACGTAAAGTAAACCTCCTTGTGATCTTGTTCCTATGCCATTGGGCGCTTATTTCTTTCTCTAAAGTATATTTATTTAAAATACCCGAAGACCTATTGTTGGCAAGTGCAACCGTACCGGCTATCTATCTGTTCTTTAAAAATTACTTCGACCAAAACCTCCATAAAGAAACCAAACCCAGTGCCAAATACACCAACTGGATACTTATTGTTTTGTGCCTTGTCATCGGAGTATTTCTTGGAATCACACTTATCAATGAAGTGATTTAATAAGAAACAATCAGTAATAATCTATTTCACAGCACATTAACATCAAAATATAAAGACTATGCATCATTGGCGGACACTTTGTGCTCCGCCTTTTTTCTGACATAAAAATGCACATTATCACAACAAAAGTGCAAAAATCATTTCATATTCCAAATTATTACATAACTTTGCGCCGGATTGGTTTGCATGCGTTCCATTTATTACAACGCTGCGATTAAAAGGGAACAGGGTGAAAATCCCCGACAGTCCCGCTGCTGTGAAGCTTTATATCAAACGATTCGATATTACTCTCGCCACTAATGGTAATGCTATTGGGAAGGCAATCGGAACGGAAGCAAAGTCAGAAGACCTGCCATTCATAAATAGCCATTTACCTCGTGGGTTAGGTAATTTGTGTTCAGTAACTTTATAAATTAATTCAGGATTAAGCTCTGTTATAAAGGTGGGAATCTCCTACCATAGTAATATCTGTGTCCTGTTTATCTGAAGTAGAAAATGATAAAAAAAATTTTAGTAGCAAACCGTGGAGAGATAGCTATACGCATTATGCGTTCCTGTCGTGAAATGGAAATTACTTCCGTCGCTGTCTTTTCTGAAGCTGATCGTACAGCTAAACACGTCTTATATGCAGATGAAGCTTATTGCATTGGCCCTGCCGCCTCGCGTGAGAGTTATTTGAACATAGAAAACATTATCAAAGTCGCGAAAGAGCATCATGTCGATGCAATACATCCGGGATACGGCTTTCTATCGGAAAATGCCGAATTCGCACGCCGCTGTGAAACCGAGAATATTATATTCATCGGACCAAAGCCTGAAACCATGGATGCTATGGGCGATAAGATATCCGCTCGCATTCGCATGATTGAAGCCGGTGTACCTGTTGTTCCGGGAACTCATGAAAATTTAAAAAGTATCGAAGAAGCACGTAAACTTTGCAACGAAATAGGTTACCCCGTCATGCTGAAAGCTTCGATGGGTGGTGGAGGAAAAGGTATGCGGCTAATACACAATGAAGATGAAGTGGAAGAAGCCTACACCACAGCCAAAAGTGAATCTTTATCATCTTTTGGTGACGATACCGTATATTTGGAGAAGTTCGTTGAAGAGCCTCATCATATTGAATTTCAGATCTTAGGTGACAAGCATGGCAATGTTGTCCATCTTTACGAACGTGAATGCTCAATACAGCGCCGTAATCAAAAAATACTTGAAGAAAGCCCTTCTCCATTCATTACAGAGGAGATTCGTAAATCGATGGGTGAGAAAGCCATTGCAGCTGCAAAAGCGGTGGGATACATTGGAGCAGGGACTATTGAATTCCTTGTTGATAAGCATTATAATTACTACTTTCTTGAGATGAATACCCGTTTACAAGTGGAACATCCCATCACGGAAGAAGTATTGGGAGTAGACCTTGTGAAAGAGCAGATCAAAGTAGCCGAAGGACATCCGCTGCGTTTTCGACAAGAGGACTTAAAGCAACGCGGACATGCCATTGAATGTCGTATCTGCGCTGAAGATCCTCAAAACAATTTCATGCCTTCTCCTGGTATTATCAAACAGATAATCGAACCTAATGGAATTGGTGTCCGCATTGACAGCTATGTATATGAAGGCTACGAAATACCCCTATATTACGACCCGATGATTGGCAAACTGATTGTATGGGCTGTAACTCGCGAGTACGCCATCGAACGTATGCGCCGCGTACTTCATGAATACAAAATAACCGGTATCATGACTAATATCAGCTATCTGCGTTGCATTATGGATACTCCCGATTTTATTGAAGGCAAGTATGACACAGGCTTCATCGGTAAAAACGGAGATCATCTGCTCAAAGAGGTTTCATCAACCGACGAAGAAGATGAAAATATTGCGATGATAGCTGCTTACATCGACTATCTAATGAATCTTGAAGAAAATGCTTCACCCAACGCTACCGATAACCGACCAATCAGTAAATGGCGGGCATTCGGCTTACATAAGGGAGTATTAAGAATTTAAAGCGCTATAATAATGGAAATACATATAGGAAATCGCATAGCAGACATTGAGCTGGTCAATAAAGAAGGAAATAATGTTTCTCTCACCATTGACGGTAAACCATTCGATGTCAACATTGTAATAGTAGAAAACGGTGCATGCTCTATCTTGAATGAAGGGAAGAGCTATAATGCAGAACTGCTACGAAATGATAACGGAAAAAAGTATAAAGTAAACACACACTACTCAAGCTTTGATGTTGAAGTGGTTGACACACAAGCCAAATACTTGCGTATGCGCCAAAAGACGGAGGAAAAACAAGACGATAGCATCACTTCACCAATGCCCGGAAAAGTAGTGAAGATACCTGTATCTGTGGGTCAGGTGATGAAAGCAAATGATACCGTTATTGTCATTGAAGCGATGAAAATGCAGAGCAACTATAAAGTGAAAGGAGACTGTCGGATCAAAGAGATTTTGGTAGCGGAAGGCGACTCCATCACCGCCAACCAACCTCTTATCACGGTAGAATCGGAAGAAGATGATTTATAAGCTTTTCTGCGAATAAGCTAGATAAACGGTTGCGTGAATTACAGTGCGAAATATTCCGAACATGCAACCGTAGAAAAGTGTTATATTTATTATTTATGAATTTTAATAAGCCCACTTATTTTGAATTGTGAGCTGCATTATATCAGAAACAAATATGGAAAAGAATAAAACTTATGCTGAATTTCTCAAACGCGACAAAGCTGCAGAGTTGGGTGGTGGCATTGATAAAATAGAAACGCAGCACGCCTCAGGCAAAATGACAGCCCGCGAACGAATTGATATGTTATTGGACAAAGGCACATTTGTCGAGCTGGATAAGTTGATGATACACCGTTGCACAAACTACGGAATGGATAAAAACCATATTCCGGGAGACGGCGTTGTGTCAGGATATGGAAAAGTGAATGGGCAACAAGTCTTTGTGTATGCTTACGATTTCACCGTATCCGGAGGCTCACTATCAGCAGCCAATGCAAAAAAGATTGTAAAAGTACAGCAATTGGCTTTAAAGAACGGAGCACCCATTATAGCACTAAATGATTCCGGCGGTGCACGTATTCAGGAAGGCATTGAAAGTCTGAGCGGATATGCCGATATCTTCTATCAGAATACTATAGCCAGCGGAGTGATTCCGCAAATCTCTGCCATACTCGGCCCGTGTGCAGGAGGTGCTTGCTACTCTCCCGCCCTCACCGACTTCATCTTTATGGTGAAAGATAAAAGTCACATGTTTGTGACAGGTCCCGATGTAGTAAAGACCGTGCTTCACGAAGAAGTAAGTAAAGAAGACTTGGGTGGAGCAAAAGTACATAGCACCAAAAGCGGTGTAACACACTTTATGTGTAATAGCGAAGAAGAACTGCTATTAGGCATTCGTGAATTGCTGTCTTTCCTACCCCAAAACAATATGGATGATATTAATCTATCCAATTGCACCGACGATGTAAGCCGCGAAGACGAATCATTGGAGAAGATCGTACCGACCAATCCTAATGAGCCTTATAATATGAAGGATATCATCGAAACAGTCGTGGACAATCATTATTTCTTTGAAGTGATGCAAGGCTTTGCTCAAAATATCATCATAGGTTTTGCACGCTTGGGTGGTCGTCCGGTAGGAATTGTAGCCAATCAGCCGATGTTTCTTGCAGGAGTGCTCGATATCGATGCAAGTGATAAAGCAAGTCGCTTTGTCCGCTTCTGCGATTGTTTCAATATTCCATTGATCACATTCGAGGATGTACCCGGATTCTTACCTGGATATACACAAGAAAATAACGGGATCATTCGTCATGGAGCAAAAATTGTTTATGCTTTTGCAGAGGCTACCGTACCAAAAATTACAGTAATCACCCGCAAAGCTTACGGAGGTGCATATATTGTGATGAATAGCAAGCAGACCGGAGCAGACATGAACTTTGCCTACCCTACTGCTGAAATTGCAGTAATGGGAGCCGACGGTGCGGTAAACATTCTTTTCCGCAAAGCTGACGAAGAACAAAAGGCTAAAGAATTAGAAAAATATAAAGAGAAATTTGCGACTCCTTTCCAAGCTGCCGAATTAGGATTCATAGATGAAATCATCCAACCGCGCATGACCCGGAAACGCCTGATTCAAGCTTTGGAAATGACGGAGAATAAAATGCAAAGCAACCCACCCAAAAAGCATGGCAATATGCCTTTATAAAGGCTGATCACTCTTCATTCATTAAGACTTTGTTGTTGTATTATATGATCGTAGCCTCGGTGTTGATTCGTTTCACTCCGGGGCTATTTGCTAAAAAAAGGTCGTCTCGTTTATACACTTAAGACGACCTCACACACTATTAAACAAATCAAATCAAACAACTTTACAGATCAAATCACTGTTTCTTACCTTGGTTCGCCACAGCATCCATCAATTTCTTAATTTCTTCAGGATCGCCAAGGAAATAATCTTTGGTGAAATTCAGATCATCATCGAATTCAAAAACATAAGGTACAGCGGTAGGCAGGTTTAAGGAAACGATATTCTCGTCGGAAATACCCTTTAGATGCTTGATAATACCACGCAAACTATTACCGTGAGCGACAACCAGCAACTCATCCGCCTTCTTTAAGTTGGGGAATATCACGCAATGCCAATAAGGCATGATGCGTTCAATAGTATCTTTCAAAGCCTCGGTACGCGGCAATTCAGCATCAGGCACTTCGCGATAACGATCTTCAAAGCGTGGATTCCGTTCATCTTCTTCAGCCAAAGGATGAGGAGCCACGTCATAGCTACGGCGCCATACCAATACTTGCTCATCACCATATTTAGCTGCAGTTTCAGCTTTATTCAAACCTTGCAACTGTCCGTAATGCTTCTCATTCAATCGCCATGATTTTTCAACGGGTATCCAATCCAGATCCATATTATCGAGTACCACATTCAATGTCTTTACTGCTCTCTTGAGGTATGAAGTATAAGCCTTTTCAAAATGAAAGCCATTCTCTCGAAGTAACTTACCGGCTTTAGTGGCTTCAGCAACACCCTTTTCGGTCAAATCCACATCCGTCCATCCTGTAAAGCGGTTTTCTTTATTCCATGCACTCTCGCCATGGCGAAGTAATACAATCTTTTTCATATCATTTGTTTTATTATAATCGTGTAAATAAAACACTCCTGAATGAAAAGTTGTTCACCATAAATGCCTCTCATTTTGATTACTCAAGAAGGAGTAACAGAATCACAATTAAAGTCAGACAACAGAAGACGAAACAGAAGACGAAACAGAAGACGAAACAGAAGACGAAACAGAAGACGAAACAGAAGACGAAACAGAAGACCGCCGAAAAGATATAAATATCTTTCCGGCGGTCGAAATATTAAAACTGGTAGTGATAATCAATTAAACCAGCGAACGTAGCAAAAATCTTGACGATGAGGAAGATCAGGATGTTTGGGGAACATACGGTATGCCACTTTAAAGCTACCTGCATTCTCCAATTTATGCTTCACCTGGAACGTGTACAGGTTACCTTCTCTCTTAACCACATCAAACGGCTCTACCGAATAGATGTATTGCTTCCCATCGGCGGCAACAGAAGTCGTGACCAATTCAATACCAATTGCATCATCCAGACCTCTTTCATCAATCACATAAGTGATGGTATATTCCTTACCACTCTTGATCGCACCTTTCTTTATTTCTTCTTCCTTACTAAAGGTTACGACCTCAATACTATCCCATTTTTCAACCACCTCTTCTTTCCAAGCAGCTATTTCCTTAGCTTTAGCATATCCATTTTCGGCCAGAACATGGAAACGTTTAGCTTGTTTATTATAGAATTTGGCATAATAATCATCCAACTGACGCTTCATTGTATAGTGAGGTGCAATTTGGGCAATAGAATTCTTAATCGTTCTCACCCATCCTTCGGAAAAACCTTTCTTGTTACGGGCATAGAATAGCGGAAGTATTTCAGTCTCAAGAATACTGTAGATCGTTGCGGCATCAAGTTGATCCTGATATTCCTGGTTTTGGTAAGTGATCTTTTCACTCAAAGCCCAACCGGCACCTTCACGGTAACCTTCAAGCCACCAACCGTCTAACACGGAGAAGTTGAGCACACCATTCATCAAAGCTTTTTCACCGGATGTTCCCGAAGCCTCAAGTGGTCGGGTCGGAGTATTTAACCAGATATCCACACCAGTCACCAAACGACGTGCCAATTGCATATCATAATTCTCCAGGAAGATAATCTTGCCAAGGAACTCGGGACGATGGGAAATTTCTACAATCCGTTTAATAAGTCCCTGTCCTGCTCCATCATGTGGATGCGCTTTTCCTGTGAAGAGGAATTGCACCGGATAATCGGGGTTATTCACGATCTTAGCGAGACGATCCAAATCAGTGAAAAGTAAGTGGGCACGCTTGTAAGTTGCGAAACGACGGCCAAAGCCTATAAGCAAAGCATTCGGATTAATTTTATCCATCAACGAAACAATGCGCGAAGGATCACCTTGATTGTTCAACCAAGTCTCGCGGAATTGCTTACGGATATAGTCGACCAGCTTATTCTTCAATCCCATACGGGTCTTCCAGATTTCCTCATCGGGCACATCGTAAATAGCTTCCCATATCTTCGGATTCGACTGATCATAAACAAAGTTCTCATCAAAGTGAGTGGCATACAAGTTCTTCCATTCCGTAGCACTCCACGTCGGGAAGTGAACACCGTTCGTCACATAACCCACATGCAGCTCTTCGGGAAAATAACCTTTCCAAATAGTCGAAAACATCTCTTGTGAAACCTTTCCATGCAGCCAGCTTACCCCGTTCACTTCCTGTGAAGTATTACAAGCAAACACTGACATACAGAAACGCTCCGCCTTATCTCCGGGATTATTACGTCCCATATCCATAAGATCATCCCAAGTGATGCCCATTTTACCTGGATATCCACCCATATATTTTCCAAACAGACCTTCGTCAAAATAGTCATGTCCGGCAGGAACCGGAGTATGAACAGTATAAAGTGAAGAAGCACGTACCAGCTCAATAGCCTGATCGAATGTCAGTCCTTCAGCTACGTAATCACAAAGACGTTGCACATTGATTAAAGCGGCATGTCCTTCATTACAATGATAAACATCCTTCTTGATTCCAAGTTTCTTAAGAGCCAGAATACCACCGATACCCAGCAATATCTCTTGCTTCAAGCGGTTTTCCCAATCTCCGCCATAAAGTTGGTGAGTGATAGGACGATCGAATTCGCTATTCAGATCATTGTCCGTATCAAGTAAATATAATGATATACGCCCTACATTAACACGCCACAAATATGCGTGTACAAAGTAATCCATATAAGGCACATCAATAACCAATTGATTACCTTTTTCATCGAACACACGTTCAATAGGTAACTGACCGAAATTTTGCGCCTCATAATTGGCTATTTGCTGACCATCCATGGCCAATGTTTGAGTAAAATAGCCATATCTGTAAAGGAAACCAACGGCACAAAGATTCACATTGCTATCAGAAGCTTCTTTCAGGTAATCACCGGCAAGAACGCCCAAACCACCTGAATAGATTTTCAATATTTGGTTCAGACCATACTCCATGCTGAAATAAGCCACTGAAGGACGATTTTTATCAGGCTCCACATCCATATACAATCGGAATTTGGAGTAGACATCATTCATTCGCTTCAAGATCACCTTATCCTGTGCAAGCGCTTCAAGTTTTGCATAGCTCATCCGCTCCAATAAGAGCACCGGATTTTGCCCTACTTCCTTCCAGAGAGCCGGATCAAGGCTTTTGAACAATTCGATGGCCTCAAAGTTCCACGACCACCAAATATTTTTCGCCAATTCCGACAGATTCTCCAACTCTGCGGGAATCTGAGAAGTTACATTCACGTCTCTCCAATTCGGAGCGTTCACATTACTAACTTTAATCTTCATTGTATGATTAATTAATTAATAAAAAATCTTTATTTCAGGTTCGCATTACCGGCGCTCCTCAGCCCGACGTAGTGCGAAATCATAAGCTTCATAATAATAAGAAATAAAATGCTTCCAAAGAGCTTTCTCCGCAATTTCGACAGCACTCTTACAAGCACTACCCACCTCCTCTTTGGTCATATTCGAAAAGATGGCTAC
Source organism: Bacteroidaceae bacterium HV4-6-C5C (assembly GCA_007896885.1). GTDB lineage: Bacteria > Bacteroidota > Bacteroidia > Bacteroidales > Bacteroidaceae > Bacteroides. The sequence continues at coordinate 3,644 of VOIU01000008.1, read as the reverse complement.
AGCTTCTTTTATCTCTTCCACCACATTATAATAATTGGTGTCGGTTCGATGAATCACCTCTACTCCATATTCAATGCCATGATATTTACCAAGGCTGTTGACCCAAAGCCCAAAACCCGCCAAATCGGTAGTGACAGTAGGAACGGCAAAAGCAATACTTTCCAGAGGAGTGTATCCCCAAGGTTCGTAATAAGAAGGATAAATACTCATATCCTGTCCTAAGAGAAGATCATAATATTGTTTATCGAATATACCATCTTTACCGTCAAGATAACATGGAACAAATATCAATTTTACTTTATCCTCTTTGCTGTTCGCAATACCCAGGTTATTGATCAATCTCAAAACCCGATCGTTATTTGCATCGTTCAACCAATGCGTGAGGTATGGCATTTCGAGTGGTGTGTCATAATGCTCACGGCTCTTCAACCGATCGTGCAGATCCTTACGGGGTTCCTTCATCCATGCAGGAACGTTGATAAAAGCCAGCACATTTCTTTTCAGCGTTTCGTCATTATTCAACTGCTGTAGAGATTCTATAAAGACATCAATACCTTTATTCTTAAACTCATACCGTCCACTGGTTCCCAATATCAATGTACTGTCATCCAGATCGGTACCCAACAAACTATTCGCAACCCGCAGCATCGCAGCGCGTGCACGCTTACGTTTACCGGTAAAAGTAGAACCTTTGGGCACAAAGTCATCTTCAAAGCCGTTCATCAACACCACATCGGCCGGCTTTTCAAGTAATTGCTTACATTCGGTATCTGTAATTTCGCTTACGGTAGTAAAGCAATCGACATTATGCGCCGTCTGCTTTTCAATAGAATGCTTGGACTGCATATTCAACTCTCCCGCCATCTGATCGCCGTTGTATGCAAACAGATAATCGTAAAGAGGTTTATTGTTTCCGGCTATGGAACGCCCTATGGAAGTGGCATGTGTAGTGAAAATCGTTGCGATTTCGGGGACGGCACTCTGCACATAAAGTGCTCCCATACCTGTCATCCACTCGTGCGCCTGATAAATCACCTTATCCGTAGCAGTCAGATTATAGCGATAGTAACTTTCCACCACCTTACCGGCTGCATACGAAAACATGGAAGCTTCATCATAATCGCCATAGGCGTGCAATGAATCAACTTGATAACGATTCCACATCTCAGTATATATATCATCTTTCATTGCAAAGAAGGGTTGAAAATCAACCAAAAAGACTATCGGATTACCCGGTATATTCCACCGCCCTATCCTTATCTTCAGCTTATCTTCTTTTGCAGCATACAGCCTCCATCCCGCACACAAAGTTTCAGACTCTATGAATAAGTTGTTATCTTTTCCATCCCACAAATCGGGACCTATAAAAAACAATCTATCACGAAATTTATCCTGTAAAGTGTTCGCCCTCGTAGACAACACCGTATATATTCCCCCTACCTTATTACATACTTCCCAGCTTGCTTCGAAGATGTAATCGGGAGTTATCATTTGTTTAGCCATACTCTGTCAGTCACAACTATCTAATACCAGTTACAAAAGTAACATTATTCTTTGAAAAATAAACTTCAGACAAAAAAATCTGATAAGATATTTAAAAACAATCGTTTGCATTAAAAGTTCCGACACAGCTCTTCCAGAAAGCGAGCATCGGTGTCATCAAAGGTATTCAATTGTTCGCTATCTATATCAAGCACGCCCCACACCTTGTTTTCGTGATCAATAAGCGGAACTACAATTTCCGAACGGGACAATGAGCTGCATGCAATATGACCGGGAAAAGCATCTACGTCCGGCACTACAATTGTCCGTTCCTCGCTCCACGCCGTACCACAGACTCCTTTACCCTTTCTGATTCGCGTACAGGCTATAGGTCCTTGAAAAGGCCCCAACACCAGCTCTTCGGCGTCAACCAAGTAGAAACCAACCCAAAAGAAGTTGAAAGTTTCTTTCAATGCCGCCGACACATTAGCCAGATTGGCAACTAAATTACTCTCTCCCTCTATCAAACCCTTTATTTGTTTCAGCAACATTTCATACTTCTCTTCTTTGCTGCCATCACTGACGTATAAATCTTCTGCCATAATCAATCCTATTTTAATACTTATTCATTTTCATTGAAATCAAGAGCACAAAGATAATTCTTAGAAAATATACCCTATAATATAAAGTAACAATATCAGTTGAAAATATATTTTTATATTTGTGCATCCGATATTCAATAAATGAAAAATATGAAAATCATAAATACGGGAATAGCAGCTTTCGGTATGTCAGGACAAGTCTTTCATGCGCCTTTTATCAGTACCGACTCCCATTTCAAGCTATCTAAAATAGTAGAAAGAAGCAAAGAACTATCCAAAGTCCACTACCCCGATGCCACCATAGTACGTAGCTACGAAGAGATGCTGAACGATACGGATCTGGAATTAATTGTTGTCAACACTCCGGACAGTACTCATTACGAATACACCCGCATGGCTTTGGAAGCAGGCAAGAATGTAATAGTAGAGAAACCTTTCACCACCACCATAGCACAAGGTGAAGAACTAATAGCTCTCGCCAAAAAGAAGGGATTGATGTTGAGCGTGTATCAGAATCGTCGGTGGGATGCAGACTTCCAGACCGTGCAATCCATCATAAACCAACAATTACTGGGACGTTTAGTCGAGTTCGAATCAACCTTTGCCCGTTATCGTAACTTCATAAAACCGGATACTTGGAAAGAGACGGGTATGTTCGGAGGAGGGCTTACTTATAATTTAGGCTCACATCTCATCGATCAGGCCATCCAACTGTTTGGTATGCCCAAAGCCATCTATGCCAATATAGGTACTATACGCACCAATGGAGAGGTAGACGATTACTTCCTGATTAATTTTATTGAACCGGCATCCACACCCGAACTGAAAGTCACATTAAAAGCCAGCTACCTGATGCGTGAAGCGGAACCGCGGTTCACCCTTCACGGCACATTGGGATCTTACATAAAGTATGGAGTAGATAAACAAGAAGCCGCTCTATTGGCAGGCGAAATGCCCAATCAGCCTCATTGGGGAGAAGAGAGTCCCGAAGAATGGGGCTTGCTGCATACTGAACTGGATGGAAAAGAAATTCGTGAGAAATATCCAAGCATTCCCGGTCATTACGCCGGTTTCTATGAGAACATCTACGAACACTTACGCTTAAACAAACCCTTGAAAACTGATGCCAAAGGCGTTTTAGATGTTATCAAAGTCATAGAGGCCTGTTACGAGAGTCAAGAAAAGAGGCAGGTTATATCTTTATGAGTATTTTCTTCTAGTTCCGTAAAAGAGTATAGTTTTCTAAGAGCACATTGAATTCTCCTTTAATATTTAATAAAGTATCGGCTTTTTCTGTAGGAATTTTTACTTTCAATTCTATTTCGCCTTTTAGGCTTAAACATTAAGAGGACAGCAGAGTGCAAATAATTAAACTTACACTCTGCTCTGTCTAGCACTCTGCATTAGGCCTTTCAAATTTGTATTAGAAATATCAGTTGCATATATTTCAACATGCTTCATGTTTATTGTGTTATTATAGTAGTGGATAAATCGGAGTATTCCCACCCATAAAACCGATTTTAAATATCCCTAAAAACGGATTAAAACGGGCCTAAAAAA
>VOIU01000056.1 GCA_007896885.1 Bacteroidaceae bacterium HV4-6-C5C | reverse complement strand
GGGCCATACTAGTACTGGATGCATCTGCAGGATATCGCGGCCGCACGCCCATATAAACGATCGGATAAATAGCTGAATTTCCATGCCTTACGCGGTTGTCAGGACACAAGCACCATAAAGAAACAAGGGTTGGTCCGGAAGCCTTTAGCCAAGTTTAGCCACCCTGAAAGTATCTCTGGGAGGTGTGGAGGGAAAAACTGCTGTGATTTTAAACCTAAAAGTAACTTAACTCATAATAAGTTGGTAGTTAGACCACATGAAAAAATTGCTTTTGTTGGCCCAGTTCTGTTGATCTTTGAACCATGGTGGGAAAAGTGTAGTTTTAGTCAGTCTGAAGCTGCCATGTAACCAGTGCAAATGAGATAGTGAGTTACATAAACAATATACTTTGTGCTTTTTTTACTGCGCTGGTACATTTTAATGAAAGCAACTAAAAGGGAATCCCAAAATTGCATTTAGGGGGTCAGGCCAGGGCAATCTGTTGGGATATTTAATGACACACCTGGGGAGACTTTACAATAACTCTTTTTAAATCCATCTCCATTTAACTGGCTCTTAAAAGTTTGTACCATGATAATTTACTATCCAGGCAACAGCACAGACTAGACGAGCGCGAACCCCTTAACAGGCTAAGTGCGAGCGGATCCCCCGGGCCATACTAGT
>VOIU01000007.1 GCA_007896885.1 Bacteroidaceae bacterium HV4-6-C5C | reverse complement strand
GTAACGCCTACTGAATCGTGCATTAAAGTGAACGGGTATCACCGATTTAGCTGGGTGGGTATCATCCGTTTTTTCCACAATGAGTAGGATTATATTATTTTGTTCTTTTTGATACTCAATCTCACTGTTAGTAAATAGTAATTTAAGTGTTGCATCGATGGAACTGTTCTTTGTTTTTATTGAAATAATCTTCTCCAGATCTTTCAAATCATTATTATAAAAGAATTTAAATGTACTCCTTTTCTCAATCTCTTTTAATGCTTCTCTTATAGGCTTGTCTTTGATATCTACGCTGATCTGAGCAAATAGATTGTGGCATAAGAGTAGCATGAATAGAAAAAATGCAATTCGTTTAATAGCTGGATTTAACGGAATTTTTGTTTTCATGATTAATTAGATTTATGAGTTTACAATAGCAATGGATACTATTTTATCCATTTGCTAGGTATACATTTAAGTCGGGCTTTTCCTCTATTGCGTTTTTTGTTATTAACATTTGTTAGTGCTGTAGCTATAAAAAAAACTACGGCAATACATTGCTGCATTGCCGTAATATTAGTATGATATTTACGTTAATTCTTATATAAGTGAATCACCCCATCTCTTAATTTATAACTGATTGATGATGTTAATGTTATGGCATGCATTGCACTCTCAATGTTCGTGTTGTCAATCGTTCCGGTAAAGCGTAAGTTCTTGATGTCTGAATTATCGAGTATAATGCTTATATTGTGCATTCTCGATATTGCTTTCATGATAATCTCCAAAGGTTCATTTTCGAAACGAAGGCGGTTTTTACTCCAGTCTGTAAAATCTTCGGCATTAACTTTCTCTATAGATGTTTGGTGTGTTGTTTTATTGTATATGATGCGTTCGTTTGGATTCATTTCTATTCTCTCGCTGGGAGTGATCAATCGTATTTTCCCTGAGTTTAAAACGACAGAAATATTATTTTCATCCTCATAAGCTTTTATTCCGAACGTTGTACCCAAGACCATTATGTTTACCTCTTCACACTGCACAATAAAAGGCTTTTCGGCGTTGTGAACCACCCTGAAGAAAGCTTCTCCTTTAAGCGTGACCCGTCTCTCCTTCTGATTGTAGCTACTGTTATAGGTGATTCTTGAATTGGAATTTATTGTGATTTTACTTCCTTCAGGAAGAATTAAGCTTGCTTTTTGTCCTTTGTCCGCAAACATTTCGTAGGTATTGATGTTGTTTGGCTTCAAGAAAAGGTAAAAAGCAAATAATAGTATAAAAGGAAGTATGATAGCTGCAATGTTTGCTATTCGTCTTATATTATATTTCACATTCGCCTCTTTATATCGCCGAGAGCTATTTTCTTCATTATCTTGAATTTGCGAACGTATGTTCGCAAACATTTTTACTTTAAGCCCATCATCTATGCAATCGGATGAGCTTAGTATTCTGTTGTTGAACCAAGTATTTAATGCCGGGTCATTCTCAAAATAGGTTCTTAATCTTTCGATTTCCTCATCAGAAGCCTTTCCTGAAATATATTGTTCAAAAAGATATATACATTCTTTCTTTTCCATTCGAATATTATTATTTATTTGAGTGTTCGACTATTTAGCTTGATTGATAAAGATGAATGCTATCAAAGATAACAGATAATCATAATATTTTGTTAGGTGTTCTCTCATAAAAGAAATTGCTTTTGACAATTGATTCTCCACCGTACTTTCTGATATTTGAAGATGTTCCGCAATGTCTCTGTTTGTCCACATTTCTTTCTTTTTTAATATAAATATCTGCTTCCTTGCAGGGGGTAACTTATCAATCAGACTATTTATATATTCTTCGAGTAGATTTTTATTCACTTCTTCCTCTGTGACATTATCATTAGCTGAATCATTTTTCAGGATATATTCCTTATATACATATTCCAGCGTTCGGTGTTCATACTCATTTATCAGCATGTTTTTTGCGATTGTGCATAGATATGAATTAAAGTTCTTTTCCGGATTTATTAAAGAGTGGGTTTCCCATAACTTTATGAATGTGCGCTGCACTATTTCTTCTGCTAGATATTTATTCCCTGATGAGAATTTAAGAATGAAATTATATAGCTTTCCACTATGTTCATTGAATAGCCTTTCGAAAGCTTCAGAAGAGCCATTCTTTAGTTGTAATAAAAGGTCTTTTTCATATAATCGCTCCATAACTTGAAAAGCTTGTGTCTTTTTGTTCTGTTTTATGATTTAAGCGCTGATATCTTTCTATTTATAGATGGGATAAGGTGCGTATTAGATTTGATCAGATCATGTAGTTCAATTCGCCAAAGTTAATACTTTATCTTATTTGTGAGATGAAAAAGTTGTTTTGAATAGCAAAAAGAGCATTTTCTACTTGAGTGTGTGGAATAAAAAAAGTCTGCAAAATATTATTGCAGACTTTTTTTGAATTATCTCTGTGCGGGTGATAGGACTCGAACCTACACGCCTCACGGCACCAGATCCTAAGTCTGGCGCGGCTGCCAATTACGCCACACCCGCAGGGATTTTTCCGTTTGGTGGCGCAAAGATAGAAAGTTTTTTTGAATTTGGCAAATGCTTTGCCAATAAAGTGGCTTATTGTGCAACTTTCAGCAGTTCCCGGGCTTTTTCTATCATGCTGTCTACTCCTTTGCTGGCTTGGATAGAGTCCATGTCTATCTTTACATCAGGACTGATACCAAACTCAATCTGTTGTTTTTCAGCATCTAAGTGGGGGCTTGCTGAAAAGCGTACACTCCATCCGTTGGGAAGTTCGGATGAGAATGGGAGTCCCGAGCCTCCTCCCGTTTTGTCGCCTACAATGGTAACATTGGGCAGGTAGCGCATGGAATTGACAAAGTCATTGGTGGCACTATAGGAATGTCGGTTGGTGAGTACGATGGCTTTCTTTTGCCAGCGAATGCTATTGGACGGTTCCAAATAGATGGCTACCGGATCGGAGAAATCGCTATGTCCTTTACCTGTCTTATGCTGGATGTATCCTGTCAGAATTTTCTCGTTAGTGAAACGTGCTGCTATTTTTGTTGCATTCGTAATATTCCCCCCGCCGTTGTTACGGACGTCAATAATAACTCCGTTGCAAGGTGCGAGGTAGGAGAGGACCTGATCAAGATTACCATCCCCGATACCTGAAGAGAAGGACTCATAATAGATGTAACCGACGTTATCATCCAATATTGTGTATTCCATTCCTCCTGCAATACGGTAGCTACGGCCAAGATATTGTTCTATAATGGCTTCATTGAAATTGCGGGGATAATCCAGATACCAATCCCAATAGCGTGCTTTATTGGATGACGAATACAAATTGACGTGTCCGTCTTTTAATTCTGCAAGCATATTGCCGAGTACTTCAAATAGACCGTCATTGGTCATGTCGGGAGTGATGAGGGGCTGATATACATTATGGATGGAATCCCAATTGATTTTTTTATAGTCAAGGAAGCAATATTGTTCATCAATGATCTTCCACAATGCCTCGAAGTTACCTTGCGGGGTATTGTTATATTCCTCTTCACGGATACAGCCTGTCCAGAGTGGAATTAGAGCCAAAACGACTAAAAGCCGGAATACTTTTATTCCTTGTTTCATTCTTTATGTTGTCCTTTATAATCCATTAATAATCAACTATATTCTAACTCTTGTTGAGTCTGTAAATTGTGTTGAAAATTATATATATTCTCTCTTTCTATAAAGCAAGCGGTGCTTAAATCTTCCTGCAACGTTCTAAAGAGCCGATTACTCATTTGTTCTTTGGACGAAGAAGATATAATTCTTTCACAAACCCAATCATAAAAGCATTTGCATAGATATGTGTTCTTAGTCCGTTTATCCTTGATTGCTGCACATCCCACAAATAGGCAATACGCATTTTGGCAGTCAACACAGGAAAATCGCAGGTCAGCATTTGTCGTAAGGAAGGCTGGTTGTGAAGGGAGGTCATTTTTATGACTCCTCCGCTATTTCCTAACGTAAAGATCTCGTAATACGATTGACCGTAGTGAGGGGAGAACATGGCACCGACTACCGGGGCATTGACTTGGTAACGGAGTGTTATAGGATATCTTTTAATTTTAAAATTCCAAATAGCCATGCCCGATGCATCAAGGTTGATATATGCACGGGCTGAAGCCGGGTTGTTGCTGTTCCGGAGATTATAAATGAAACCTCCGTTGAGATCAATCATGCTTCCGGCCAATAGCTTAAGATTTGATGTAACTTGGAAATTATAGTGCAGACCATAGTTCCAATTCACCAACCCCGATATGGTATTGTTGTTATCCACCCGGTTGTGCGTATAGCTGAAGTTGGATTGGAAGAAGCTTTGCCGGGATACATTGCCTTTCATTATTCCTGTCATACGCATACTTTCACGTGAGAGTCGGAAATCAATGCCGGTATATTCTTGGGGAGACAGATAAGTATCATACACATTGGCATATCCAATGCCATATAATGTTGAACGGGTTACGAAACGTGTTCTGGCGGCAGAGTCTGTTCGTAACTCGTTTATGATCCTCTCTTCTTGACTTTGAGCCTTGAGGCTTCCGCCTAAAAGGAGTAAGCATCCTATTAATATCCCTGTTGTGTAAAGCTTCATGGTTAGTTGCCCGTCACAAATTAAAACAACTTCATTTGTCCGGTCATTTCGTCCAAAATGTCACCTTCCGTTTTCCCATGGTCCGGATCGAGTATTTCTGTTTCATCCTCCTCTTCTTCTTCCTCATTCATTACTTTGGGAAGTTCCAGTTTTCGGGTTGGCTCAAGTTCGTTGACGGTTTCGAGAGTAAAAGTGGTCAGGCGTTTGCCTTTAGCCTTAAAACCTTTGACTGCAATAAAGTCATCGGCATCAATTATCAATGCCTCCCGGAAGCTGTCATGTCCACCAAAGATGACTTCCAAACGCGGATAATATTCATCCGTCAATAAAATCAAGCGGCTGTCTTTGTTCTCACCCAGATAGTTTTGCTTACGATTGCTTGCCTCGAAATTGAATCGTTTGATATATGGATAGTTTTGTTGATCGGCATCGTATAGTACGGCTGTCCATATTTTATGCGGATCGTATTTCTCTACGGTATGTACATTGTCTTCGTAATGGTTGCTTAAATCGAAGTTGCTGGTGTAGAAATCTCCGTTATCCAATATAACGAGAATTGAATCGTCACTTTGGAATTCACCCAGGAATTCTCCTCGTCCGTCATAATTAAGCCGGAGTACATCGCGGTCGAACCATACTTTCCGACCTCCCAGTGTGGAACCACCACGTTGCTTTAATGCAATCTTATGTACGGGGAGTTTCGTCAGAATATTTCCCATGGCCTGACGTCCCTTGATGCTTATTTTACTAAAGTCTTCTTCAAAAGTGATGCGGCGTACACGTGGGTTGGGTTTTAAGGTTACCTTAATGACTTCAGCCTCTCCGTTGGGATTGGCGGTGAAATACATGATTCGGGATTCGGGTGTACCCTGAGTTACGTCATATTCACGGTCGCGAACCACTGAAGTAACGGCAAATCGTTTGATATAGCAAGTTCCTTCTTTGCCATCGCGATACGCAACGTTATAAATTGTGCGTTTATCGTTCTTCTTGAAGACATTGGCATAAAGAATATTTTTCCCTACAAACTTTTTATCTGTAACGGGAGTGATAATATATTTTCCATCCCGGAAGAATATAATGACGTCGTCCAGGTCGGAACAGTTAGCTATAAACTCATCTTTCTTAAGACCTGTTCCTATGAATCCTTCCTCACGGTTGATATAAAGCTTTTCGTTTGCTTCAGCCACCTTGGCGACTTCAATGGTATCGAAGTTACGAAGCTCGGTGTGGCGGGGGAAGTTCTTGCCATATTTATCTTTAAGCATTTGAAACCAATTCGTGGTGTATTCCACGATATGAGTCAGATGATGGTCAATCTCTTTGATCTCCTCTTTCATTCGGGCGATTGCCTCGTCCGCTTTGTCCGAGTTGAATTTTAAGATACGGCCCATTTTTATTTCCATCAGCTTAAGGATATCTTCCTTGGTTACTTCGCGGATAAATTTGGGATAGAAAGGAGTCAAGCGTTCATCGATGTGCTCACACGCAGCATCCATCGTTTTAGCTTGTTCAAACTCTTTGTCCTTGTAAATACGTTCTTCTATGAAGATCTTCTCCAAAGAAGAGAAGTGCAACGCTTCTTCAATTTCATTTTTGCGTATCTCAAGTTCTTGTCGAAGCAGACTTAGTGTATTATCGACCGCCTTTTTAAGTACATCACTTACTTTAAGGAAATGCGGTTTCTGGTCGTCTATCACACAGCAGTTGGGTGAAATGCTTACCTCGCAGTCGGTGAAAGCGTAGAGTGCATCGATCGTTTTGTCTGAAGATACTCCCGGAGCCAGATGTACCAGTATCTCTACGTTAGCCGAAGTATTATCATCTACTTTCCGTATTTTGATTTTGCCTTTGTCTACTGCTTTCAATATGGAGTCAATGACCGAAGAAGTCGTTTTCCCATAAGGAATCTCAGTGATGACAAGAGTCTTGTTGTCGAGTTTGTTAATTTTAGAACGCACTTTTACCGAGCCACCGCGTTCTCCATCATTATATTTTGATACATCGATAGAACCGCCTGTCTGAAAGTCGGGATAAAGCTTAAATGCTTCACCGTTGAGATAAGCGATGGAAGCGTTGCAAAGTTCATTGAAATTATGTGGTAATATTTTAGATGAAAGACCGACAGCAATACCCTCCACGCCTTGGGCTAAGAGTAGCGGAAATTTTACCGGTAATGTGACTGGTTCTTTATTACGACCATCGTAGGAGAGTTTCCACTCTGTTGTCTTGGGATTGAATACCACATCAAGAGCAAACTTTGAAAGACGTGCTTCAATATAACGGGGAGCTGCAGCACTATCTCCGGTGAGTATATTTCCCCAGTTTCCTTGGCAATCTACTAAAAGATCTTTTTGCCCCAGTTGTACCAGTGCGTCACCTATGGAGGCATCACCGTGCGGGTGGAATTGCATGGTGTGTCCCACAATGTTTGCCACCTTGTTATATCGTCCGTCTTCCATTCGCCGCATGGAATGAAGAATACGACGTTGTACAGGTTTCAGCCCATCATTGATATGTGGCACGGCACGCTCCAGAATAACGTAGGAAGCATAATCCAGAAACCAATTCTGGTACATTCCGCTAAGTTGGTGCTTTATATTAGCATCTTTTGTGTCTGCGGGTTTATAATCCGAGTGCCCCTCGCTTCCAGCGGGGACTTCGTTCTCCAAGTCGTCTTTCGGTTCTTCAAATTCTTCGCTCATAGCTCTCCGGCAATATTCTATTCTGTATAATGCTAAAAATCAGTTGAACGCAAAAATACGAAAATTATTGGCGATAAGCAATATTCCGATGCTTTATATTGTATGCAAGTATATGCACTTGTTTTAATCCTTTCTATTTGTAAAAGTATACTGTTCTTTGATTGTGCTTGTACCGTATTTCTTATATACAGCAATCATCATTCTTGAAAAACGACTACATGTATGCAGTGCTATAAAAAGGTTTGGAATATACTGTGATGTGTTGTAGGCTGAATCATGATTGTTCCTAGGTCTAATATAGCATCAATGCCATTGATGATCACCATCAATGCCGATGATTCCTACCATCAATGCCATTGATGATAGGCTCAGTCCTAGGTTGAATGGCGATGAGGCGGGGAGAGAAATGATTTTTGACAAAGAGGAAGAACGGTAACACTTATTAGAATATTTTCATATTCCTCATTACTTTATTGTAATGATGAAGTTTAAGTAAAAGCAATACTCTTGCAAAACAATTATTGAATTTGTGTCACCAATTATAGATGGGTTTTAAGAAAATGCTCTTATATGGGGATATTAGAGAAAGAAAAGAGAGACTCCTAACACACTGATAATTGCTCCCAGTATTTCTTTGAATGTGATTTTTTGTTTGAAGAAAATATGAACAGGTAATAAGATAAATATAGGAGTAAGTGCCATTAAAGTCGAGGCAACACCTGCTTCTGTATATTGGACAGCCATTAATGAGATTGAAACTCCCACAAAGGGGCCGAAGATAGTAGCTCCCAATGCTGCTCCTGTGCCTTTAAGGTCATGTCTTACCGTGGCTAATGTGTCGAATTGCTTTTGATAACCCATCACTATGAGAAAGCCCAATGCTCCGGTAATGGCGCGAATGAACGTGGATGCGAATGGCATTAGATTGTTTACATTCTCCATACCGTGCGGTATGCTCAATTTATAATAATTCATGCCGACTTTACTCAGTACAAGTCCAACGCCTTGACCAACTCCGGCTCCAATTCCAAGTAAAACACCCTTTGTCGGTAATTTTAATCCTATCTTATGGGTCTTACCCCGATTGAAAATGGAGATTCCAATTCCAGCAATAGTCACTAGCATCCCCAAAATAGCTTTTGAAGACATGTGCTCGCCTAAAATCATCCAACCCGAGATGGCTGCTGCAATGGGTGCCAATGTCATAAACAATTGTCCGAAACGTGATCCGATGAGTACGTATGCATTAAACAGGCAATAATCTCCCAATACATAACCGACAAAGCCTGACAGAGATAACCAAAACCAAGTCCTGCCATCCGTGTATAATGGGATAGGAGATCCGGTGAAGTACCATAAAGTAGCTCCAAGCATGAGCAAGGAGAGCGTCAAGCGAATTACATTCAGCTGCAATGAGCCTAATCGTTTACTTCCGACTTCTGCGAAAAGAGCTGTTGCTGTCCAGGAAATAGCAACACCAAGTGAGAGCACTTCACCTAAATAGGGCATACCGTGTTTATTTTGGCTGCAAAAGTACAATAAAAGTAGAAAATAGAGATATTGCTTACATTATATTATAATCCGAGTCGTTCTTTTAGTAACCGGTATCCCGTGAGGCTTACCCTTAGTTTAATACCATTCTTCAATAAGACCTGGTAAGTCTCCTTGCCGAAAAGTTCCACCCGTGATATCTGTGCTACGTTCACAATTGTCGATCGGTGAATTCTCACAAAATTATTTGGTGGAAGATGAGTCTCAAAGTACTTCATGGTTTGTTCTTTGATATGCTCACCCGTCGGAGTAATTAGCGTGGTGTAGTCACCACAAGCTTGAATGTAAAGTATATCTTCCACTTTTACCAAGTGTATTCGAGAACCGTCTTTTATAGTCACCCGATCAATATATTCCTGTTGTTCGGGTTTGGGCTCTTCCTTTTGCTCATTAGACGGGATAAAATCGCTTTCTTCCGACTCGTTATCTTTCAACGTCAGGCGATACCACAATGTTATTGCAATCCATGCCGGAATACCAAATAATAGTCTGAAAGGTATGGTGTAAGTGTATGAGATGTAAGATAGTCCGATAATTCTGACCATAATATCACAAATCATAAAAGAACCGGCTAGCCAAAGTAGTAATCCTACTATAGCGGTGACCATACCGGTCTCGGGTATGGATGAGAAATTTATTACGATCCATGCCAAATAAGTTAATGCTGCGAACCACCCTACTGTGGTGACTCCATCCACTAATGCCGGTATCCATGTAGTGTGGGCATAATAGTGAAGTAAAATAATCTGTATGATAATCAGAAATATGATCAATGCAGATGTGGGAATCCATCTGTAAGGATAATCTAATATCGGATGTGCTTTCATGTATTAGTCTTTAATCTCTAATCCTCCGAATGAAATATTTCCACGAATGACTAAGATAAGTTCTTGGTTAATGTTTGGATCTTGCCAGCGCTTGTCTTCATAACCTCCAAAGAAAGAATTACATTTGAATATGACTTTCCAATCGGAGGGAATATAGAGCTCAATTCCTCCCCAGTTGCAATCTATATCAATATAGGTCTCTCCCTGTAAAATGTGTGTCCGGCGTAAATCGATAGTTGTACCTCCAAATGAGGTTCGGATATTGGCTCCTTTGAATGTTTCGTCCAATACGACGTGGCGTACACCTCCGAAAACATTATTGGTATTTAGATACCCATCTTCCGAAGTATATTCTTCTTTTATTGTTTCGTTGCCCCCTTCTGCATTCGTTGTGCATCTTCTCATTCGCAAGCGTTCATGGCGGCATTGATGCTTTTTTATCCAATAATGTCGGTTCCGACTTTTTATGTAAAACAAGACGCCCATTACAATCAGGGCGACCGGCCAAACCATTGTCTGGCAATCTTTAGATATTCCGAGATCGCTCCCCAATAAAAGATATGAGCCTATGGCGAGTAGAAAGAGACCGCTTATATAATGCCGGTGTATAATAGAATAAATACCGAGTATAACGAGTAGGGTTTGCCATGATACAATGGCATCAAAGGCTTCATTGGTAATCCAGCCGGTATTGCGCGCAAGCATCATTATGCCGGAGAGGACCAGAAGTAGGGCAATTAACAATCTGCCGGATAATCTTCTGTGAAAATCAACATTTTCTTTATCTTTCATTTTTCTAATTTTTGGTAAGTAATGAGACAAAGATATCCGATTTATTCATTTCTATATAGCCTGATCGGATAATTTACGGTTGAAAAATCGATAAATGCAGGATATCGGTCGGTGAATCCGGCTCCTGATGTTGTACTTTGGAAGAATGCTGATAAGTGAGGTGTAGAGTATATCATTCTGTGATAAATAATATTATCTTTGCGGCTTATTAAAAAAATGACTGAATGATTTCGATAGACGGACTTGCCGTAGAATTTGGCGGCACCACCTTATTTAATGGTATTTCGTTTGTGATTAACGAGAAAGATCGTATTGCTTTAATGGGTAAGAACGGCGCCGGAAAAAGTACTTTACTGAAGATTCTTGCAGGAGCCAGACAACCTACGCGAGGTAATATCTCCGTTCCCAAAGACTGCGTGATTGCTTATCTTCCCCAGCACTTGATGACCGAAGACGGGCGTACGGTATTTGAAGAGACGGCACAAGCCTTTGCTCACCTGCATGAAATGGAGGCGGAAATAGACCGCTTAAACAAGGAACTGGAGACTCGTACCGACTATGAAAGTGACAGTTATATGGCTCTGATAGAGCAAGTGTCAGCTTTGAGTGATAAATTCTATACAATAGATGCCACCAATTATGAGGAAGATGTGGAGAAAACATTGCTCGGACTAGGCTTTAGCCGCAATGATTTCCAGCGTCAGACGCGTGACTTCAGTGGTGGGTGGCGTATGCGTATTGAACTAGCCAAGCTGTTGTTGCAAAAGCCGGATGTGCTTCTGCTGGACGAACCTACCAACCATTTGGACATCACCTCCATTCAATGGCTCGAAGATTTTCTGATCAATAATGGTAAGGCGGTTATAGTTATCAGTCATGACCGCAAGTTTGTGGATAATATTACCACCCGTACCATTGAGGTGACTATGGGGCGCATATATGATTACAAAGTCAATTATTCTAAATATTTAGAACTACGTAAGGAGCGCCGTGAGCAACAACAAAAGGCCTATGATGAGCAGCAAAAGTTTATTGCCGAGACCAAAGAATTCATTGAGCGCTTTAAAGGTACTTACTCTAAGACTCTTCAAGTGCAGAGCCGTGTGAAAATGTTGGAAAAGCTGGAATTGCTTGAAGTGGATGAAGAAGATACTTCGGCACTACGTTTGAAGTTTCCACCTTCTCCCCGTTCGGGTAGCCATCCTGTCATAATGGAAGCGGTAGGTAAGGCTTACGGTGAGCATGTGGTTTTTCAAGGGGCTTCGCTTACAATAGAGCGTGGAGATAAAGTGGCTTTTGTCGGTAAGAACGGCGAAGGAAAGTCAACGCTGGTGAAGTGTATCATGAAAGAGATAGAACATGCCGGTACGCTGACCTTGGGGCATAACGTACAAATTGGCTATTTTGCACAGAATCAGGCATCTTTGCTGGATGATAATCTTACCGTATTCCAAACCATTGATGACGTTGCAAGGGGAGAAATACGCAATAAAATACGTGATCTTTTGGGAGCTTTCATGTTTGGGGGTCCCGAAGAGTCCATGAAGAAGGTAAAAGTTTTATCCGGTGGAGAGCGTACGCGTCTTGCCATGATTAAGTTGCTGCTCGAGCCGGTGAATCTGTTGATTTTAGATGAACCTACCAATCACCTGGATATGAAGACGAAGGACATCCTGAAACAAGCCCTAATAGACTTTGACGGTACACTCATTGTTGTCAGCCATGATCGTGATTTTCTAGACGGACTGGTGACAAAGGTATATGAGTTTGGCAACAAGCGGGTACGCGAGCATTTATGCGGTATCTATGAGTTTTTGGATAAAAAGAAGATGGAAACACTCAACGAATTGGAAATCCCTGCTAATAAGATAAATTAATATCCCAAGTATCCACTATCTGATATAAATAGCTATCTTTGTGCCGGTTTTACTTCAAATATAATATAAAAAATATAGAAAATAATGGCACAAGAGGACGTTTTTAAAAAACTTGTATCACATTGCAAAGAATATGGATTCGTTTTTCCTTCAAGCGAGATTTATGATGGATTGGGAGCTGTTTATGATTATGGTCAGAACGGGGTGGAGTTGAAAAACAACATCAAACAATATTGGTGGCAGAGCATGGTTTTGTTACACGAAAATATTGTTGGCCTTGATTCTGCTATTTTTATGCATCCCACTATTTGGAAAGCTTCAGGACATGTGGACGCATTCAATGATCCATTGATTGACAACCGTGATTCCAAAAAACGTTATCGTGCCGATGTACTTATTGAAGAACAAATCGCAAAATACGACGACAAGATAGATAAAGAAGTTGCCAAGGCTGCAAAACGTTTTGGCGAAGCATTCGATGAAGCTCAGTTCCGTACTACTAACGGACGTGTGTTGGAGAATTTGGCTAAAAGGGATGCGTTGCATGAACGTTATGCCAAAGCTCTGAATGATGGTGATTTGAATGAACTTCGTCAGATCATTCTTGATGAAGAGATTGTTTGTCCGATCAGTGGAACAAAAAACTGGACGGAAGTTCGTCAGTTCAATCTGATGTTTAATACAGAGATGGGATCTACTGCTGATGGGGCGATGAAGATTTATCTACGTCCTGAAACTGCCCAAGGCATCTTTGTGAACTATCTGAATGTTCAGAAGACCGGTCGTATGAAACTGCCTTTCGGTATCGCGCAGATTGGTAAAGCTTTCCGTAATGAGATTGTTGCCCGCCAGTTTATCTTCCGTATGCGTGAATTTGAACAAATGGAAATGCAGTTCTTTGTAAAACCGGGAACAGAACTTGAGTGGTTTAAGACTTGGAAAGAAATTCGTTTGAAATGGCATAAGGCTTTAGGCTTTGGTGATGATCATTATCGTTATCACGATCATGAGAAATTGGCCCATTATGCTAATGCAGCTACCGATATTGAATTCTTGATGCCTTTCGGTTTCAAAGAAGTGGAAGGTATTCATAGCCGTACAAACTTCGATTTATCTCAACATGAAAAGTTCTCCGGTAAGAATATCAAATATTTTGATCCGGAACAAAACGAATCATACACTCCTTATGTTATTGAAACATCAATTGGAGTAGACCGTATGTTCCTTAGTATAATATCGGCTTCATATCGTGAAGAGCAATTGGAAAATGGTGAAAGCCGTGTAGTGTTGAAGTTGCCTGCAGCCCTTGCTCCTGTGAAACTTGCCGTAATGCCGTTAGTGAAGAAAGACGGTCTGCCGGAAAAAGCCCGTGAGATTATTGATGCTTTGAAGTTCCATTTTCACTGTCAGTACGATGAGAAAGATAGTATTGGAAAGCGTTATCGTCGTCAGGATGCTATTGGTACCCCGTTCTGTGTAACTGTTGATCATCAGACATTGGAAGATAATTGCGTAACTCTGCGTAATCGTGATACGATGCAGCAAGAACGTGTGGCTATCTCAGAGCTGAATAATATCATAGAAGATCGCGTAAGTATAACTTCTTTGTTGAAAACATTGCAGTAATATATTAAACATACACGATATACCTCTTACTAGCAATAGTCAAAGTAATAAGTAAACAACAAATTATTAGAATGAAGAAAAAACTCTTTGCATTCCTTCCTGTTCTACTGCTTATGGTAGCTGTGTTCACTTCATGTAGTGAAGTGGAAGATCAGGGGAAGTTTTCTAATTGGAAAGAAAGAAACGAAGCTTTCGTTGATTCTTTGAAAGCATTAAATCCAACAATTGTTGCTACGGAAGAGGCAGCTCTTGCAATGCCGGTTGGAACGTTGTTTTCTATTCCGGTGCCGCTCGCAAGTACTGCGAAGGATAAACAATACATCTATTGTAAAAAGATTATCGCCAATAATCAAGGCCAGCGTCCTATGTATACTGAGTCCGTCAAAGTTTACTATTATGGTACAGTTATAACCGGAGATAAGTTTGATGGTAATTTTACAGGGTATACAGCTTTAGATAAGACCTTCGCTGGAGATAAAAATCCTACAGAGACGGATTCTCCCAGTCAGTTCGCTGTGACAGGCGTCATTACCGGCTGGACAGAAGCTCTGCAATATATGCGTAAGGGTGAGCGTTGGATGATTTACATTCCATATCAATCGGCTTATGGTACATCTGCCCACGGAAGCATTCCCGGATATTCTTTATTGGCATTTGATGTTCAGTTGACTGATATCATCAAGTAATTTCTGGAACCTATTATAAAAGATAAATCCCCGGATAAGTCCAAAAAACTTGTTCCGGGGATTCCTTTGTATGGTGGTAGGGACTTTTATAATTCTTTTTTCAGTTCTTTTACCCAAATTTTATACCCATCTTCATTTAAATGTAGCCCGTCTCCTGTAAGTTCGGTGCGTAGAATACTTTTGCCTTTTTCGGTAAATAGAGGGAATAAGTTTATAAAATTAATATGATGTTCTCTTGCTATAACTTCCAGCTTTTTATTGATTGCCGGTACCATTTCAGTTTTACCTGTAAGAGCTTTATAGCGCCCGAAGCTTTCGTTTATCGGAAGAAGGCTTTGCAGGTAAAGCTTTGTTTCGGGAGACTCACGCTGAATGCGTTCTACTGTTGTAGTGATCATCTTTGCGATAGAGTCCGTCGAAAGATTGTGTGAGACATCATTTATACCGATTAATAAAAACAGTTTTTCAGGATGCCCCAGAAGAATCAAATTGAGACGGTCATAAACACCCATTACGATATCTCCACTAATACCTCTATTACGTACATTCTTTTTCCCAAATCTAGTAGCCCAATCTCCACCATTTTCAGTCAGGCTATTCCCCAACATGATGATGTCTTGTGAGTTAATGGCAGGTTCATCTTGAAACTGCAGAATGCGTTTGTAATAGTGATCGGTGTAGATTGTTAATTTTTCATTTCCTACGATAGAGGCTGCTACGGCATTTGCAACCAGCGAGCGTAAGCGCACTACACTGTGTTTGTCTTCAGGATGGACAGCATTGGTGAGCAGAATAACGGAAGTATTATTCATCGGGTCAATAACGATAGAAGTGCCCGTATACCCCGTATGTCCATACGTATCCGGGCTGAAATAATCACCATTGTTGGAAGCATAGGGACTGAAATTGTCCCATCCCAGTGTTCTTCCCAAGGTTGCTGTTGCGCGCGGTACAGTGCGCATCGCTTTTACAGCCAGCGGGCTGAGTATGCGGTGACCGTTCCATTCTCCGTCGTTCTGTAAAGCTGCGCATAATATGGCAATATCTTCTGCACATGAAAAGACTCCGGCATTCCCCGAAACTCCTCCATTCATAATACGTGCGAGAGGATCATGCACTTGTCCGCAAAGTACACTTCCATCCGTTTGTTTTTCAGTGGGGGCAATTAGGCTGTGCCAATCGTCTGCAACGGATTTATCAATTCTTTCATTCGTATCTTTCTTTAAGTGTCTCTTCTTACTATTCTTCTCTGTTATAGCACTTCCGTTACCGGGAATACTATTTGGACTAGCCCAATATGCTGAGGTTGTATTTATCCAATGTCCGGCTTCATTACGTTTACAAGGCAAGTAATCCGTATGATCCATTCCAAGCACATTGAAAATGTTTTCACGGGCAAATTCTCGTAGAGACCTTCCACTGATCTTCTCAATAATATGCTGTAATGTAATGTAGTTTAAGCAACTATATTGGAAGTCTGTTTGGGGCTTAAAGTCTCGTTTACAGCCTGCAATATATTCTATTAATCCATCAGGATTCGGAGAACCGTATTTTTCCTCTAAATCTTTTACCGGAGCATAAGGTGGAAGCCCTGAAGTATGTGTTAATAAATCGGCAATACGTATAACTTTTTTTTCTTTTCCATCTTCACTTGACCAGTCTTTAAATCCCGGTATGTATAAGCTGACCGGGTCGAGCAAACGAAGTTTTCCTCTTTCTATTAGAATATGCGTACAAATAGCCGTTGACATAGCCTTGCTACACGATGCCATATCAAATATGGTGTTTACTGTCATCGGCTCTGTGTTAGGAAATACCCGCTTATTACCATACGCTTTGATGTATGCCATTTTCCCATTACGTACCACTGCGAGTACTGCTCCGGGGATAGTCTTGTCGGCAATAGCCTTTTCAATTGCTTCATCGGCATATTTCAGCCTGTGAGAGTCAATTCCGACTTGTTCGGGTGCAACTCGTTGTAAAGATTGTGCTGTCATCTGCAGAGCAATCAAAACTGTTAGAAAGAAGAAATAAAAGCGTTTCATAACTGTATATAATTAAAGGCGTGATAGTGTGATATCCTTCAGCAGCAAGCGAGACATATATTCTCGCTTACTAACTTAATTTTGTTATTTTGAAGAGTAAGCCTCTACTGCTTTTTTTACCGAGCCATGCATTAATAATAAGGCTTTTGCTTTTTCATAATCAAGCCCCAATTCTTCTATGAGCATTCGTGTTCCCCTATCTACAAGCTTTTTATTGGTCAGTTGCATATTTACCATTTTATTGCCTTTTACCCGGCCAAGTTGTATCATGATGGCGGTACTGATCATATTCAAGATCATTTTTTGTCCCGTACCCGATTTCATGCGTGAACTTCCGGTGACGTATTCCGCTCCAACAATCATTTCTATGGGAATATCCGACTCCGCTGCCATCGGCGAATCAGGATTACTGGTGATACATGCTGTCAATATGCCACGGGCACGAGCCTCATGCAATGCGCCTATTACGTAAGGAGTGGTACCCGAAGCAGCGATACCGATGACAGTGTCTTTATCGGATATATTATGCTCCATGAGCTCTTCCCAGCCTCTTTGGGTATCATCTTCTGCATTCTCTACAGGATTACGGAGCGCTATATCACCACCGGCAATTAATCCGATTATCAAGGTATTGGGCATACCGAAAGTTGGAGGAATTTCCGAGGCATCCAACACTCCTAATCTTCCGCTTGTTCCAGCTCCCATATAAAAGACCCGACCTCCTTTTTTCATGCGGGGGACAATTTGAGTGACCAGCTTTTCAATTTGGGGGATTGTTTTTTGTACGGCTATTGCCACCTTCTGATCTTCTGTATTTATTTCCTCCAGAATCTCACGGACCGATTTCTTCTCCAGGCTATTATAGACTGAGGACTGTTCGGATATCTTTATAAATGCCATTTTTCTTTTAATTAAAGATTACAATTATCGATTTCTTCTGTTTCTAACATTTCTGTTTTAAGGACTTATTCTGCATGATAAGCTATAAGATTTTCCATAGGACTTTTCATTATTGTGCCCAATTGAATATTTGTTTCTTTACAAGCTTCAATCAATAATTCCTGGTAATGATAAGCTACTGATCCGATGAAGTGCACCTTGTTATGCTCGTAATCATATTGCATCACATTCCGTTTTATAAACGAGATGAAACTGCTTAATACTAACGACCGTACTGAAGGTTCGTTGATATTCTCTACCAAAAAAGGTGAAAGACTTGCCAGAAAGCGGTTTGGGAAAGGCTTGCGATATACACGATCAATAATGTCACCGGGGGTTAAATCGAATTGATTAAGAAACTTTTCTTTTAATTCCGACGTCATTTGGTTCTTCAGGATGTCACCAACCAGCAATTTTCCAAGGCATGCGCCGCTTCCTTCATCACCAAGGATAAAGCCTAAAGGCGAAACATTACTCACGATATCTTTGCCGTTATAGTAACAGGAATTGGATCCTGTGCCAAGAATACATGCTATGCCGGACTCATGACCGCATAATCCGCGAGCGGCAGCGAGCATGTCTGTGTTGACTTCGATGTTACCCAAAATATTGAGGTGTTTACTTACAGCACGGTGAACCATTGCTATTTTATCGGGGAATCCACATCCTGCTCCATAAAAATAGACAGCATCGAAAGTGTTGGTTGTCAATTGCGGCAGCAGAGTCGTTTCTATTTCATCGCTGATTTCCTCTTCTGTCTGAAAGAAAGGATTAGTACCTTTTGTGTAAACTTGCTGAAGGAGTTTTCCTTTTTCTACAACGCTCCAATCTGTTTTTGTAGAGCCGCTATCTGCTATTAAAATCATCTTTTATATAAATTAAATACAAACTAATACTTCAGAATCACCATGTAATTACCGGATGTAATCCGATATTTACATGGCGTTCGTATCTTTTAAATCTTAATGTAAATCTTTCTTTTATAAAGCTGGTAACCAATGCACCAGTTTAATCCTACGAATAGTAAGGCGTATATAAATGAACCGCATATATCCCCGAATACGGGTACCAATAAGGTATTATATACGAAGCCATGAATGCTGATTGTTTCGCCATTGTAAGGGAAGTGGAAGCAGCCGAGTAAAATTCCCAACACATCTGCCAATACATACATAAATAAAGGATTAACGCCGAATGCTTCGAAGAAGACACTCCATTTTTTGAATCCCTTTGCATCTATGATCCAAATGAGCAAAGCCAGAAAACTGGAGGCCAATCCGCAAGTTGTCAGCACAAAAGTCGGTGACCATAGTTTTTTGCTAATCGGACATCCGTAGCTTAGTAAAAAACCGGAGAATGTCAAGATCGTTCCAATGAGAAACAGTGTAATGATCTGCTTGTCGAGAACTAATGTATGTTGCCTTTCATTTGCAATCTGATTATTCACAGCACTTTCTTGTTGTATGGCCTCGCTTTCTTTCGGCTTGGAAGTCTTATCCAATATCAGCTTGCCTACACAGAATCCCAACAAGACGTGAGCTACTGCTGGAATTGTACTTAATAGGCCTTCAGGATCTATTCCATTGTCTTTGTACATGTGTGGAAGGGTAAGGATGGCTCTATCCACTATCGAAAGGATGTTTGTTTCATTATAAGCGTATCCGTTTCCTGTTATCAATATGATGAAGTAACCGATAAGCAATGTTACGATCAGATAGGGGATATGTTTGTGCTTCATTGTAAGCGCAATGATGGCTGTTGCTCCATAGCATAATGCCAAACGTTGCATAACGCCTAAAATACGAATCCGGTCGAAGGTGGCAACTGACTCCCAGAGTTGTGCTCCGAAGCCTATCCCTTCTGTAGGGGCGGACCAATAATAGCAGAATTTAGAGAACCAACCGATAGCTGTACCGATAAGGAAAATTAAAATGGTTCGTTTCAATATCTTTATAGCTGCAGCATGGCTGAATTCAAAATTGTATTTTTTTAGTGAGATATAAGTGGAAATCCCCATAATGAACATGAAGAAGGGAAATACTAAATCGGTGGGGGTGAGTCCGATCCATTGTGCATGTTCCAGTGGAGCATAAATATGTTCCCAACTGCCGGGGTTATTGACCATAATCATACCGGCGATGGTTATACCGCGTAGAATGTCGAGTGCGAGCAAACGCTTTTTTGTTTTGATTTTACTATCCATGGTTTAAATCTTTTTTTTGTTATTCATCGGTTTTGTACATTGATCTACTAAATATGCGATTGATACATAGGGTATACCGGAGTTGGTCGTTAGACCTATTTCACAGGTTCGGCTATTGGAATAGCCTATAACTGCTCCTGATTCTTTAATTTGTGGAGATAGTTTGCGTAAAGCATAGGAATTAAGTTCAGGGTGCGTAAACCCTCTGTCTCCGGCAAATCCACAGCAACCCACTTCCTCAGGGATAATAACTTTGGTGGAACATAGCCTCGCCAACGATATGATGATCTCATCAAGTCCCATTTTACGCATAGAACAAGTAACGTGAAGGGCTACAGGTTCGTTAATTGGTGTAAAGCAAAGTTTATCACGCAAGAAAGTATAGATA
Organism: Bacteroidaceae bacterium HV4-6-C5C; assembly: GCA_007896885.1. Taxonomy (GTDB): domain Bacteria; phylum Bacteroidota; class Bacteroidia; order Bacteroidales; family Bacteroidaceae; genus Bacteroides. The sequence continues at coordinate 166,429 of VOIU01000007.1, read as the reverse complement.
AACTCTGCAGGTTCGTAGAGCTTTACTTTTTTGATCGTTTCTCGCATACGGTGTAAGCATGGGCTTTGGTCGCATAGTACCGGATATTTGCCATACTCACTTGCTTTCCATAATGCAGCTTCTAATTCGGTAGCTTTCCGGTTGGCAATATCAAGCATTCCTTTACTTTCCCAAATGGTTCCACAGCATAGTTTCTCCATGTTTTCGGGAAATATGATTTCATAGCCACCTTTCTTTAACAGTGATACCATTTTGTCGACTAAAGGTTCCTTTACAGGAGAATTCTTAGCCAATCCCATTGTTTGGTTGATACAACTGGGAAAGTACACGACCTTTGCTATATTTTCGCTTGCTTTGTTTTTCCTCGCTGAGAACATTTCAGGCTTCACTTTATAAGATTTGGGCATAGCCGGTGTCCATTGAGGGATGGCGAAAGCGTTGTGAATACCCTTAGTCATATTGGCCATTATCTTGGTGCCAAGTACGGAGTGAGTTACATCAGCTAGTGTAAGTACAGGGCGTAATGTATCTTTCAGTCCGGCAAAATGATTGGCTGCGAAGTCTCCAATTTTGTACCCTATACTTCCTTTGGGTAGAAGCTCCTGGCGGATGACATGGGTAAGATCTCCTGTATTGATATCCATTGGACAAGACATTGAGCATAAGCCATCTCCGGCACAAGTCTGATTTCCCGGGTAGCTGTATTGCTTTTCCAAAGTAGCCAGTCGCTCTGCATCTTCTCCGCTTTGTCTTAAGCGTGAGATTTCGCGCCATATCACGATTCGCTGTCGTGATGACAGGGTAAACCCACACGATAGACAGTTTATTTCACAGAAGCCACACTCGATGCATTTGTTTACATTTGCAGCCGGACTTTCTTCCGCAATCGGGATTAAAGGAAGAGGTTTGAAGTTTTTAATATGACATTCAGGATCATCATTGAATATGACTCCGGGGTTAAGCAGGTTTTTGGGGTCAAACAGTTGCTTGACTTCTTTCATCTTATTAAAGGCATCTTCACCCCATTCATATTTAACGAATGGAGCCATATTACGTCCGGTCCCGTGCTCTGCTTTTAATGAGCCGTCATATTTGTCGACCACTAACTTGATAACATCATTCATTAAAGCCTCGTAGCGTTCTACCTCTGTATCTGTACCGAACGATTGGTTCAGTATAAAGTGGAAGTTGCCTTCAAATGCATGACCGTAGATACAGGCATCATCGTAACCATGTTGTGCAATCAGCTGTTGCAATTCGGCTGTCGCTTCAGGGAGGTTCTCGATGTGAAAAGCGACATCTTCTATAAGACAAGTTGTCCCCGGATGACGGGTTCCACCTACTGAGGGGAAAATACCTGATCGGATAGCCCAATATACCGAATATTCTTTCGGGTCATCGGTAAAATAGATGGGTACGTATGTTGCGAAAGCTTCTAAAGCTTCGCTAATGATAGCAATGTTCTTATCTAGCTCTTCTTTGGTGTCAGCTTTTGTTTCCGTAAGTACTGCCGTTAAGCCACCGCTCTTTCCGGTCTCCTGAACTTCACTAATGAAGCGTATATATGTCGGATCGTTAACTGATGCCAATGACTTGCTGTCGAGAAGTTCCGCTCCTTTTACAATACGTTCGCCTTCTTCATTAATTAAATTTTTCATTGCCACTACGGCACGGCAAGCCTCTTTGATATCTTTGAAATAAAGCATAGCACTTGCTTTGCAGGGGAAGTCGTGTTCTGTGCGCATCGTGACTTCCGATAAGAAAGCAAGAGTTCCTTCGGAACCCACCATAAGATGGGTGATAATATCAAAGGGATCATCAAAACTTATAAACGGTAAAAGGTTTAACCCTGTCACGTTCTTAATACTGTATTTATGACGGATACGATCCGCTAGTTTGGTATTAGCTCTTATCTCATCCCGCAACTCGATGATTCGGTTTATGAAATTAGGATGGGTCTGTTCGAATGAGCTTCGCGATTCGGGCTTACCGGTATCTAATATTGTACCGTCTGCAAATATAATTCGCGCCGAGAGCAGCATTTTATCGCTGTTGGCGTGGGTTCCACAGTTCATACCTGAGGCATTGTTCATTACTATTCCACCTATCATAGCCGATTTGACCGATGCAGGGTCTGGAGCGAACTTCTTGCCGTAAGGTGCCAATATTTCATTGACGCGCTGACCGATGATCCCCGGTTGCAAGGTAATCGTATTGAGATCGGGTGAGAGACTATATTTCTCCCAATGCTTCCCTGCGACAACTAATATGGAATTACTGATAGCCTGCCCTGAAAGACTGGTTCCTGCTGCACGGAAAGTGACCGGTAACTCCTGTTGATCGGATAGTTTGAGTAATTGAGAGACTTCTGTTTCATTACTTGAACGTATGATCATTTGTGGGATGAGCCGGTAAAAACCGGCATCCGTACCCCAAGCTAAACGACGAAGTTCGTCCGTGTATATTCTTTCCCGAGGAATAAAGCGTTCTGCTTCCCGGAGGAATGTTCCATAATTCTTTTGGTCATTCATATTACTCTCCTTTCATCTCGTTTTTAGAGAAACTATTCTATCATGATAAGGAGCCACTAATATTGGTCTCCTTCATTTATTTTATTTGTATAAGTAATACTTTTTGGATAGCTTGCGGAAACTGTCCGCATCTTTATTCCAATAATCACGGACATCTTCCCAACGATTGCGTCTACTGAATAATTCCCGTATCTGTTTGGAGCCACTTACTTTATCGAACATATTGAATCGATCCTTATCGGCATGATCAAATACTGCACGATCCGGGTAAAGATTTGCGACTTCTTGCATAACCAAGAACTGAATGTCACTTAATGGTGCTTTCCTATAGTCCATAATATGAACTTGCACACCTTGTAGCTCTTGGTCTTTACCCACCGAATAAAAAGGTTTGAGGTAGATTGGTCTAAATTCAACACCCGGTACGTTCAATGCATTCAGGTTTTTAGCCAATTTACTGGCTTCAATCCATGGTGCTGCAAACATTTGGAATGGGATAGTGTATCCCACGCCGATTGACATGTATCCCAATTCTCCTAAAATCCCGCTGACAGGATAGAAGATCGCGGAATGCGAATGTGGAATATGAGGCGATGCAGGTACCCATTGTAAGCCGGTTTGGGTATAATCCATATTTCGTTTCCATTTTTTCATTTTAATCACATGTAAGTTGCACTGTGATTTTAATAATTTTTCTCCGTTTAAGAACATTGCTAACTCCCCACAAGTAAGGCCGTAAAGGTATGGAATTTTGAATTGGCTGACAAAAGAAATACAATTATCTTCTGTTAGGTTCCCTTCAACTTTCATCCCACCCAAAGGATTGGGCCTATCAAGTACGATGAATTCTTTTCCGTTTTCGGCAGCAGCTTCCATGGCAAGGCCCATTGTGCTGATGTAAGTAAACGATCGACAACCGATATCTTGAATGTCGTAGACTAATACATCAATGTCTTTTAGCATATCGGGAGTTGCTTTGCGGGTTTTGCCATAAAGGGAATAGACCGGCAATCCCGTAGAAGGATCTTTTAGGTCAGTAACATGATCCCCTGCATGGGCATCTCCACGCACTCCATGTTCCGGTCCGAAAAGAGCGACAAGATTTACATTCGGGGCTTCGTGTAGTATATCGATAGTGGATTTCATATTATTGTCTACCCCCGTCGGATTGGTGATTAATCCTACACGCTTTCCTTCCAGACACTTGAAATTCTGCTCTTTCAGCACCTCAATGCCTGTCTTTATTCTGATCTTTTGTGCTTGTACCATTCCAACGAATAGACAAAAAAGGATGAAAAGAAAGATTCTGCTTGGGATATCTTTTCTCATGAAATTTTCTTTTATTTTTGTTTTCATCTCAGTAGATGTTACTTTTATTGTTTACTTATTCTCTTAAAAACCTCTCATCCAGATTAGTCAGAGACTCTTTTATCTTCTTAACTCCTTAATTCTTTTCTTTCTTCCTGCCGAAATTAGGATCTATTTTGATAAATGCACAGACGGCAATGGTGGCTGCGCAACAAATAATTGTCCATACGAAGAAATGTTTGTAACCGATGGTGTCTTGTAACCATCCGGCTGACATACCCGGTAGCATCATTCCCAGTGCCATGAAACCAGTGCAGATGGCATAGTGTGCTGTCTTATGCTCGCCTTCGGAAAAATAGATCAAATAGAGCATATAAGCTGTAAATCCAAAACCATAGCCAAACTGCTCAATGAACACACAAATGTTAACCGTCAACAAGGAGTGATCTTGAAAATAGCTCAGATAGATAAATGTCAGGCAAGTGAGTGACATACTCCAAGCCATTGGCCACAGCCATTTCTTCAATCCACCTTTTGCTGCAACCAATCCTCCTATTATACCACCGATGGTCAGTCCGATAATGCCGATTGTGCCATATACAAAGCCGACTTGTCCGGTGGTTAACCCTAATCCTCCTTTATCGATAGGATCGAGCAGGAAGGGGTTGATTAACTTGACTAGCTGGGCCTCAGGCAATCGGTAGAGCAACATAAATAAGATGGCAACTAATGCCTGATCCTTGGCAAAGAAACTTTCGAAAGTTGCAAAGAACTCTTTCATGATATTTTTTGCTGTGACATTTTTCGAGGCATAGTCGGAATTTGGTTTGGGTAATACCCAGTTATGATAGAAACTCACTGCAAGGAAAAATACCGATAGGACAATAAATACAACCATCCAAGCAAAAGGAATGTTGCCCGATGCTCCGGCAAATGTAGCGGAAGTCTCGTTCTGTATTTTATGATCTATTCTGAATAGCAAGTATGCTGGCTTATTCCAATTATCAGCAGTAAATTCAAAACGCGGAGACAATATATTCTGCTCTAGTTTAATACTTTGATCACCGTCTTTAAAAGTGATATTCAGAATTTTCGAATCATCGGTAGCTGGCTTTTTCGATAAGCGGACTCCGACTACCACGATATTGTCTGTCGCATCTGTTGAGACTTCACGCTTTTCTCCGAAAGTATTCCTTACCCAGGTCGTAAACGAGCTTTCACTTTTTCCTTTTGAGATGGTTCCTGCGCCTTCGGCTTTAGATTCTTCAGGAACGAATTTATTTGTAATATTAGACTCTTTTACCTGCTTTGTTAATTCTGCTATTTGTGATTTGATGTCGCTGGAATCTTTTGAAACAGGAATTGTTCCTGCTTTAACAACTGAAGTAGTATATACAAAATGGGCTTCCTTTGAGGAATCCAGTTGTACGCCATCGAAGCTGGGAAGTGTTAAGGTGTTACTATACGAAGGTGATGCCTTTACTTCCAATACAGCCGATTCCAGACCTGTTCCTGTCTCGATTAAACCGGCTATAATGACCAATAAGCCTTGTCCCGCTACAGTTGCTACCCGATAAAAGGTACTTCTGATTCCGACATAAAGCGATTGTTCATGTTCTGTCAATGCGTGCATATAGAACCCATCGGCTGCAATATCATGCGTTGCAGAAGTAAATCCAACTACCCAGAAGACAGCTAGGGTTAGTTGGAAAAAGAAGGGTGTGGGGATGGAGAATGCAATACATGCTAGAGCAATGGCCATTACCCATTGCATAGTGAGCGTCCACCAGCGTTTAGTCTTTATTAGGTCAACAAATGGACTCCAAAAAGGCTTTATAACCCATGGCAGATACAACCAGCCGGTATATAGTGCAATATCGGTATTGGAAATTCCCAGCCGTTTGTACATAATGACAGATATGGTCATTACTGCGACGTAAGGGAGACCTTCCGCAAAATATAGGGTTGGAATCCATGCCCAAGGGTTGTTTTTTTTCTTCTGTTTATCCATATTAATAAAGTTTTTCCAAGGTGGCATTGATATAATAATGAAGCAATATGGCATCGTACAGGTATCCTTGTTCTCCCATTACTGCGGCACCGATTTGGCATAAGCCCACTCCATGTCCCCATCCTGCACCGGTAATAACGAATGTTCCGGGTATCCCATCGACAGAGATGTCTTTTCTATCTACTACAAAAGCAGAACTGTATAAATGGGAGGTGGAAAGGGTGCGGCGTATTTCCAGTTCCTTACCGATAATCATGCTCTTTTTGGTCCCTACTATTTTTAATTTCCAAAGTCTGCCCGATGTTCCACGAGCAATAGGGATGAGGTCAATAATCTGTCCATAATCAACGCCCGAACGTTTTAGGATGAGTGCAGACAACTCTTCTTGTGCATAAGTCACTGTCCAACGGTAAAAGTCAGTGGTCTCTTGGTCGTAATTATTCAGCACTTGCGAGAGTACCTTCTTGTCTGTGGTATTACAGAAGGCCTTAGGCGAGGTACGTATCCATCGGTCGGCTTCTGTTTCCTGAGTCAAGTCGGGTAGCACTGTTTCTTGCTTGCTATCCCGTTGTTTGCTCAGATATGGGTATTGAATATCGTCCCAACAGTATTGGAACTCTTCGAATGCTCCGCCACAACTTTTCGAGAAGCGTGCATCACATATCTTGTCGTCATACATCAATACTTGTCCGCATGTAGCTGCGATAGCTTGCTTTACTATTTCGGTAGAGGCTCGTGTGATTCCCTGATAGCGCTGACAATGATCGTCTGCACAAACATCAAAGCGAGTATGAGTATCACGTTCATACCATTTAATCATCTCTACATTGTCCAATGAGCCAGCTTGTTCTGAATCATTTGCTGGATTAGGGTTCGTATGCTGATGTGATGTGCATTGTTGTTCCGCATGGCTGCTATTCGCTGTTTGCATATTCGCCAGTAACCAACTTCTGGAAATGACTGCATGGGCTTTTAATAACTCTAATGAAGCGGTTGCACTCATTTCACTGGAGATAACGCTGACAAGATAATCTTCCACGTTAATAATGTTGATTCCTGTGAGCTTTCCATCTTCTACAATGAGCCTAAGAGCCCCAAGGAAGCGCTGATCTTCTTTACGTTCCCAATGGAAATTTATGCCAATTGTAACATCCAGTAATTCGAATGAATCTGAAACTTCATTTACAGGCTCAAATACCAACTCATCATATAGACGTCCGTTCCAGAGAATGTGTCCTTCATCATAGGTCGCAACCTGTTTCCCACTAATCTCTTTGCCTTGAAATAAATAGGGAACTGGAAATACAAATTCTATTTGAGGCTCGAATAGTATTCCGACATGTATTTTAGGTTCTTTCATACTTCTTTCCATACTAGTTTAACTCTTATCTGAGTTCATAAAATGCTTATGCAATATTCTCTTTTATCCGTCTTCTTAACAAATTGAACTTCTCTTCCGACAAGCAGACTTCCGTGAGTATTTGTTCAATATCGGGAGCCCCTATTTTTAAGAAATCTTTCTCGACCGGTAGAATAAATACTCCTCCAAGATCGACGGACGCAGGACTGCTTAATAAATTTGCATCTCCTTCGGCTGTATAGCAAGCCGGTCGATGTTTTTCGCGCGGAAAAACACAAATGACCCAAGTCGCTTCTGTAACTTCGGTGCATCCTGTGCCCTTTTCGAATCCTTTAACTTCTTTCGAGTTATTGGTTCTCTTGTTTTCATACCATGCCAATACATTCATCATAGGCTCCTCTCCATTCATCTTTTCTTCTTTTTCTAGACAACTATTCTCTTCAGAACAGGATCTTCCGAGTGGAGTTAGGCAAGCATAGAGGTTCTTAAATAGCTTTTCAGCATCTTCTTTTTCTGTCGCCTCAATGATGAGCGTATTACGCGGTGCATCTTTTAGATACCACAATGTAGCTTCTCCATAATCAAGAATTCTACCTGCTATAGTTTGCCTCCAAGTCTGTTCGATCGGCATAAAGCCTTTATTCCCCGCTTGAAAATGTGCATGATCGGGTGCGGAGGCTCCACATTTTGGACCGTTGTAGAATATCACATATTCCGGTAAATCCTTAGCCAATTCCAACATATCTCCAAAACGAGTTTCGATCCGTTGTTCGGCATGTTCCAACTCAGGGATGGTCAGATGGCGAGGGAAGATAGGAAATGGGTTGATTAATATCTGATAATGTCTCAGGAACGGGATGCCCTTTTGCTCTTTGGGTAAATTGGCGGGGCACAGAAAGCATTTTCGCTCTTTTATAGACTTTGAGTCGACCTTTGCTCCTGAAGATACGATGCGTGCAGGATTGAATTGAACCTTATAAGGAATTCCCGCTACATTCAATTCTTTTACGCGTACCCCTGAGAGGGCATTGTAATTATTGCGTGCCAATTCCCAATCATTAAATTGCTCTGCAAATAAGTTTTTTACTTTCTGATTCATACGCTTTTTCTTTCCCGTTAGTATCTTATCTTTTCCGTCCTTTGAACTTGTTTGGTTGCGTCTATATATCCAGCATGTTGCATCTATATATCTGACGTGCTGGAAGTATATATCCAATAAGTCAGATCTATATATCCCGTAACTTAGAAGCCTTTATCCCAGCTTTGTTCGTTGATTTTTATCCTAGCTTGTAACTCCCAAGTCCGTATGCGATCTTTATATAGATTATGCCCATTCATTTTGACAATATCCAGCGAGGCATCCGAATTGTCATCCCAGCGACGGCAAAGATAGACTACATCGTATACACGACCGATTTGATATTTGCGTGAGAAATTCAATCCGAGCGCATAATCCTCTCCATAGCTAGTATTTGGGACTTTGATTTCACGAAGCACCGGCGTATAGAATGCACGGGGTGCGCCTAGACCGTTAATACGAAGAGCATTGTTCCGCCCGTTCTCCGGTGTCCATTCTTTGTGGTCAATAATACCCGGGGCAATCATATTCATATCAAAGTCTGTCATCATATAGGTTCCCACTACCATAGCACAATTTTGTTCATAGAATGCACGGACCATTATAGATAGGGTATTCTCATCTTTGTAGACATCATCACTATCCAGTTGCACGGCAAACTTTCCACATGCAGGATGATGTACACCCATGTTCCAGCATCCTCCGATACCAAGATCATTCCTTTCGGGGATGATGTGTACCAGACGGACATCGGATGCGAACTCATCAATAGCTTCAGTTGTACCGTCAGTCGAATGATTGTCGATAACTATTAAATTAAATTTAAAGTCGGTCTTTTGATTCAGTACCGACTTTATGGCATCACGGATCGTACGTATTCTGTTGCGTACGGGTATAATGACTGAAGCTTCATACTCAAAGTTAGCTGCTGAGAATTCAATATGTTCGAAGTAAGGTGCTAGATATCCTCCAATCTCTTTCAAATGTTCCGTACAGGCATCTTCCATTTCAATCTGTGCCTCGCGGTTTTTCGGATCAACATAGTCGAAAATCTTTTCGCCACTCTTGCGGATGTCATTTTCCACTTCGCTGTAAAGATATTCGTTGATATGTATAAGATCTGCTTTCTGACTTATTTTCAGGCGTAGGTCGTAGAGACCGGCAAATTCATAGTCATCTTCTGTTATGCGCGCTGCAGCTTCTTTAAAAGCATCTGTGCTGAACAACAGAAGCGAACCGAAGTCGAAATCATCGCGTAATGAGCCTAATTGATAATCAATCACCGGTGCATTGGTTTGTTTGCCTTCCACCACTTGGTAATGATCGGCATATACCATACCGGCTTTGCTATCTTCGGCTATGTGGATCATCCGTTCCAACGCAAACATACCCAATTGGAGTGTGGTATACTTGGTATAAACCAAAGTATATTCGGTTGCGGCATATCCTGCGATTTTCCTTATCGTTGCGCTTGACTTGATAGAACTAGTATGTATCAGGTTGCATCCTGCTATGTTTTCTGTGACATCAGGAGCCGCCAGTAAATAGATTTTTTCGACTAAGTTGGTACTCTTCAGTCCCTCCACCGTTTTTAATACTTGGTCTTTATCCATGTAAGGGATAAAGCAATTGATCTTTTTCATAATAGGATATTTCTGTTTTTCAGTTTACTTTTCTTTATTTCAGTTTATGATGTCGCGCAATCTTCTTGAAATGAGCGATTATTCATCATTAGGCCTTTTATCATTTAAACTTCAGTAATCCCACTTCTCCGCTGGTTGCAGTGAACAATACTTCCTTACCATTCAATGGCACCACAGTACTGATTAGTGAATTACCTACTTTGTGCTTCCATAGCACTTTACCCGTTTTGGGTTCCAAAGCAAAGATAAGGCCTTCTTTTGTACTACCGAATACTGTCCCCCCTTTTTCTACAGGCATGGATGGTGCATGTTCATAGCCAAATGCAACGTTGGATGCCCATATTTCATGAGGTACATTACCTTTTGTGGAATAACATACAATACTATCGTTCATTGTTTTGCTATATAAACGCTCACCGTCTTCGGACAAACCTATGGTTTCGCGTACTGTAGAACGATAGGTACGCCATACTGTCTGTCCCGAATTGATATCGATGGCAGTCATTGCACGCTCCGGATCGGTAATGAACACTTTTCCGTCAGCTGATACAGGCCATACGGCTGCGGGAGAGAAGTGCATACGATTCAGACCGCCAGTCCATTTCCACATCTCTTTTCCGTTCGCTTTGTTTAATGCATAAAGCGTATTGTCCCAAGCTCCGAAGATAACCTTGTCAGCTGTGATTAGCGGTTTGGTCTCAATGTATCCCTTTATTCCGCTATATGCCCATTTAATGTTCCCATTTTGTATGTCAATGGCACGGAAAGTAGAGTCGCTGGCACCAATATAAGCTATACCATTGTCGATGGATACTGCACCTAATACAGGCTCTTTGGCTTCAACCGTCCATTTCACCTTTCCGTCAGAGACGTTCAGCCCATATATACAGCGGTCGGCAGAACCGAAAACAATAACTCCACCTGTAGCTGCCGGTGTTCCTACAATGCGTTTACCTGCTTTAAAGCTCCAGATTTTTTTCCCGTTTTTCAAGTCATAGCATGTCAGGTATCCCATATCGTCTCCGACAAAGACTTTATTTCTTTTTGTATTTAAGCTGTTTTTCGTCTTTGTGCCGGGATTGGTAACGGAAGTTTTTGCTTCTTCTATGACAGGTGAACAGTAGATGCCTACGCCGGTTTTTACAATCCATTGTTCACTGACTTTGGCATATTTCTTGTTAACCGAGAAGTCCGGATATTTGTCCGCTTTTCCGATATGGTCGAAATATTGCTTGCTTAACGACAGAGAAGCCCATTTCTTTTTTGGTTCACCGATGCGTTGCTCGTAGACAAGAATGGAGTCCTTCGTTACATCAAATATGCCATATCCCGGTTTCCCGTTTTTATCGCGCAAGTTACTGCGGGTCAATATACCGGGTATGCCATCGTATCGAAATTCGCGGTTGGAATGGTAGTGCCCCCCAATGAAAGTGCGGATGTTATAAGGGCGTACCGCATCTGTCAATTCATACCAGTTATCCACATCTCCCGCTAGGATGGGATAGTGGGTGACCAATACCACAGGAGTGCTTTTATCAGCCTTGTCCATTTCTCTAGTCATCCAGGCAATATCTTGGGGTACTACATGTCCGTAAGCCATACGCATTAAAGGTCCCGAATTGAATCCAAGAAAAAGTAAGCCTTTGTGCATAAATTCAAAGCGGTCACTCCCGAATATATCGTCGAAAGCCGTGCATCCCGAATCACTCCATTTCGTCTCATGATTTCCAAGAATGACGTAGTATTTTTGCTTCAATAAATCGAGAATCGATTTTACTTTTTCGAGTGTGGCACGGTCACCGTTTTCTGTCAGGTCGCCTGTGACCAATACAAAATCGATGCTATCTGTTGCATTCAGTTGGGCTACCGAACGAAGTAGATCTTCGGTGGGGTTAGGGGTGTTCGGATTGAGGTGAATATCCGTCAATTGTGCGAAACGAAACGTCCCATGTTGTGCCTGTACCATAATTGGTAGCAGGCATAACAGGAACGCAATCATGAATCTTGCATTCATAAATGATGATTGAATTTGAATCGACAGTCTTTTATTCATGATTTTATTCTTTTACTCTTTGAAGAAGTCCATAATCCCTTTCATCAGTGATTCCCGTTCGGTTGCACTCCGTAAAGATTCGAAAGGAAATCCCAGCACACACGTTTTGTAATCACCTTTGTAAGCCACACCTGCACTTAGGTTGTTTTCAGAATAACGCATAACAGTGTACGCATCTGTTGAGGCGGGTTCAATAGCATCGGGGGATTCCACTACATAACTCTCGGAATTCAACTTGTTGAAATAAGTATAGTTACCTCTTATTGTCGAAAATGGTGAAGCAACACTTTTTACTCTGCCTTCAATAGCAGCTTGTCCTACACGCCATTTATATTTTAATACTTCCGTGGTAAATTTCCGGTCAGCTTCTAAAGAGGGAGCGAGTCTATTATCCCATAGATCGGTGCCTACATAAGCACCCGAAACAAATAAATTTCCTCCTTGTTTGCAATAAACGGATATTGCCTCTTGCAGAGGTTTGCTAAAGGTTTTAAATTCCAATGGCTTTATACCTCCGCGTCCCATTTTGGTCTGGCATTGCTTACCCAAAATCAGATCAACATATTTATAATCATTTAGTGAAACACTTCCCTTTCCCTTCTCTACAGGATTTCTTTTCTCTGTGGAGAGAGAAAGCTCGGAGTGGCTTGCGTTGGAGGAGATGCTTAGACTACTACATGATACAAAAGAGTATCCGGTTTTCAGAATGGCAGCTCCATGTATTGCAGGGTAATCAAAAGTGTTGCCGGCAATCACTTTGCCTTCTTGATCGCCATAACTGTCGCCAAAGCCTGAAGCATCGTCATCCATCCACGGGATAGAGCGGCGGTATTCTTTCATCTTTCCAATGTAATTAATTTCCCGCTGGTAAGGCACTCCATGATCCAGATCATCAAGGAAACCGGCTAACAAAGTATCTGCAGGAGCTGCAGCTACAAAATCGGCCGGAGCACTGATGCGATTAAATCCGTTGACGACCAGTACGGTACCTTTTGAGTTGAATGCACGGCCTGTGGAGAGGATTTCCGATGGGAAACTCTCACCACCCTTGTTTAAGGCTGTAACTTTATAGCTACAGACTACACCTGCAGGCACGTTTGTGCGGTAAGTGTTTTTATCAACCACTACGCCATTATCAAAGTCTCCGTCTCCAATTCGAGTATATACAATATACTTTTCCGCTTTTGCCGTTGGCTCCAAAGGGTCATCCACCGATTGCCAACTTAGTTCCATTTCATTTTCACTCGTCATACGCATGCCCATGTGTTCCACCGGTAACGGTTGGACAACATAAGCTATATTATTCTGAGAACAGATGAATTGCAGGATGCCTTTGTAAATGGCACGACTCACGGTGAAACGGAAGCGCGGGTCAAGCCCGTATCTCATATCGGCGAAATTTTGATGGGAGAGGAGTTCCAGAAGCATAGCCGGTACGCGGGGAACGCGCGCTTCATAATATGATTGGTTCCACTTTCCGCGCCGAGTCCATTGAGGCTCATATAGCGTGCGGATATCCCTTACGATATTCGATTGGACAAGATCAGTCAAGTCGTGCGAAAGATAACGGGATGCACCGTTTGCAAATACTCCATTATATGAGTCGGTCTGGTATATGCCCAATGTGCCGATAATAGAATCGTTCAAAGTTGTTCCTGCATCGGTGTGAAAAGCGAAAGATAAATCAATGGGAATATTAAGACCTTTGGCTTCCGGGTAAACCGCTGACCCGCCTGCAAGGTAATTTACCCATACTCCGCGACATCTGTAATCGTCGGTATAGTCATTTTTCCCGTGGCTTTCCGAATAAACACTATCGGGTATACCTGCCCATTGTAGCCAGTAACGGGCTCCTTCACAAAAGCGTGGATAACCACTTTTCTCATAAGGGTAATCTACTTTAGGCATATCTTTTTTTATCACCGGGGCGTCTGCATCAGCGCTTTTCCGGTTCTCTGTTGTACCATCTTCTGAAACTCGACGTGCAATATTACCCATACCTCCGCCAATCTTGATGGCATCGGCCGTTACTACCTGACCGGTTTTAGCCGACCGGTTGCTTAAAGCAATTCGGAATGTGTTATTCTTTCCGGCATCAAATCCGAAAGTTCCCAAATAAATCCATGTTCCGCCCCCCATTTGCTGGTTGACTTTGAACTGTGAGACGCCGCCTTTATGATAAACCGTATAGAGTGCATCGTCTGTGCTGTTAGGTAAAGTCTTGTAGGAAACATATACGGCATATCTTCCCGCAACGGGTATTTCCGGTATCCATTCCGCTGTGCTTTCCTTCGCATTTTTTCCTTTTATAGTCTCAATGACACGATATGTTCCGTCTCGAAAAGGATTCTCGAAATCGATATACTCTTCTTTCAGATAAGCGAAGCCTGCACCTTCACCCTGTTTCCACGTTTTATCACCAGCATTTTCCACGTAAGCCGATTTTCCGTGTAGAGATCCGTCATTATCTACGATAACTTCTTGTGTGTTACAATCCCGTTCGCGAGGTAGTAATACATTTGCTCCGGCATTTTCGAGCATTGGTACAAGGAAAGGTAGTACATAACTTTGAGTGTACAAGTCCTCAACCGTTTGGAAAATACGTGCCCGTTGCCATTCCCAACGAGTTAATTTCGATTCGTAATAAAATCCGTGGCTTTGCCACATCGCTATATGACGGTTGTTTAGGCCGTTTGTGGGCGTGTAAGGAATTGAAATAGGCGTAACCAAAGGCTTTTTCAATGGGTGAGTGAACGTTTTTGCGTTCTTATCTTTTTTGGTACGAAGACTCATGGGAATGAGCTCTTCGATAGTACGCTTATTGGTAATAATTTGCAGTTTGTATTTGTCAAAATCAGCAGGCAACATCGCTTTTACACCTTTGTAGATTTCGGCAACATTGCTTTCCCTGAATGGGATATAAGCGCAGTTCATATTGGCAAATAGTTGTAACGTTTCTCCACTTACCGCAATCGAATCTATTTTAATATGCCCTGCTGAAATCTCTTTCCGGGCAACCGAGTCAAGAAATCGGCCGATCTCTTGCCGGATATTGTTCGGGAGTTCTTGCGCACCTCCCATCAGGGGGGATAGGGAGGCGGCAAGAATAATGAACCAAAAACGATGTCTCACATTCATGATGATGTATTAAGTTAAATGTTTTTTTTCTTCTTTCTTGATTAATAAACAAAGCCCGGAGAATGTAAACAGAGCGTTGAAAATCAGTAACTCATAACTGAACTGATAACCGTTGAACCATGCCACTGAATTTTTCTGCAGGATGAAACAGAGTATTGGTGAGGCGATGGCAACGAGAGGTATATATTTATCTCTCACCGGTTGCTTCATCAATATACCGAAAGCGAATAGACCGAGTATCGGACCGTAAGTATAGCTGGCCAGAATGTACACAGCATCTATCACACTCGTATTATTCAAGATGTTGAATACAAAAATTACGATTCCCATAACGGCAGCCATTCCAATGTGTACTCGCTTACGCATTTTCACAATTTCCTTCTCTTCTTTTCCTTTCGTGCCGAGAATATCGACCGTAAATGATGTGGTTAATGCCGTTAATGCCGAACCGGCTGCTGAGTAGGCTGAAGAAATCAGACCGACAATAAATAGAATTCCGACTATAACCGGTAAGTAATTGCCGGTTGCAATGACCGGAAATAATTGATCGCCTTTTGTCACTTGGATATGTTCATTAGCCGCGAAATTGTAGAGTAACGTGCCGAGAACCAGAAACATGAATATAACCACAAGTTGAAATACTCCGCTGGTAATCATATTCTTTTGCGAATCTTTAAAATTCTTGCAACTCAGATTTCGCTGCATCATATCTTGATCAAGTCCTGTCATGGCAATCATGGTGAATACGCCCGCAAGAAACTGTTTAAAGAAGTATTGTTTACTGTTGACGTCATCGAAGAAAAATATGCGGGACATATCATTACCGGCAACCGTCTTTATCATGCCGGTGAAAGATAAATTCAAATCCGAAGCAATATAGAAAATGCACAGAACGACTGAAACGACCAAACAAAATGTTTTTAGCGAGTCTGTCCAAATCAACGATTTTACCCCTCCCCGGAATGTATAGAGCCAAACTAAAGACACTGTGATGATGACATTAAGAATGAAGGGGAGATCCATAGGGTCGAAAACAAGCAGCTGTAAAGTGAGGCATACTAAAAATAAACGTACAGCTGCACCAAGCATTTTTGATATAAAGAAGAACCATGCTCCTGTGCGGTAAGATGATATCCCAAATCTGTTTTCGAGGTATTCATAGATCGAAATTAAGTTCATTTTATAGAATAACGGCACTAGAACAAAAGCTATGATGAACTGCCCCGTAACAAATCCCATTACCATCTGTAGATAGCCGAAGCCACTAACCGCTACCATTCCTGGCACGGATACATAAGTTACTCCTGAAATGCTGGACCCGATCATGGCAAATGCCACTACGTACCAGGACGATTTACGGTTGCCGACAAAGAAGCCTGCATTATCGGCTTTTCTTCCGGCAATATAAGATACTGTGAATAAAATCACAAAGTACGCGATGATGGTTATGATGACAGCTATTGGGCTCATATCTTAATCAGGGCTTAATGGATGTTATGTTCGTCCTTTTTTATCATATTATTTATTAGGATATCTACTTTTCTTTAATGCTTTATCTTAAAACTGTTTAGAAATCAGCTATAATCGATGTTTTGTATGAATGATGTCTCTGAAAAGTAAATAATCTTCAAATATAGCGTATTTATTCTTTGTATAAAAGATATGGTCTTCGTTGTTTTTTGAATTTTTCCACATCACTTTTCCACATCGCTTTTATCTCATTAGCGCTTTTGCCTTCTTCAATCATTCTACGCACATAGTCTCTTCCGACAAGCTTTTCGAATGAATTGTAGAAGAATTTGTCGCCAATATTAAGATTGCGGTAAGCATTGATGATGTAGCTTAAATCAATCCCTTTGGCATAAATCTCCTCGTCACTCAATTTGCTCAGATCCACCCCGTGGCAAAGCTTATCCATTTGTGGCGGAGTCTTTGCTCCGGGCATGCTTTTGGGAGTAAAGCTATAGCTGTAACCTGTCATGTCCGGATGTCCGTAGATTTGAAATGGAAGAGAGGTGCCTCTACCTAGGCTGACAGGTGTTGCTTCAAAATAGCATGTAGAAGGATAGAGATAGACTGCTTTCATATTCGGTAAATTGGGGGAAGGTGCGATTGGCAATCTATACAGGGTCTGGTGTGTGTAATTCTTGCATTTGATAACGGTTATATCGCATTTTCGTGATTCTGGTAACCATTTTTCACCGTTTACCATTAGAGCTAATTCTCCTAATGTCATTCCATGGACTGTCGGAATCGGTAGCCAACCCACTCCCGATTTGTATTTCATGTCCAAAATGGGCCCATCTACATAGTGACCGTTCGGGTTAGGGCGGTCGAGTATTAAAACTTTTTTGTGGTACTCGGCACAAACGTCCATCAGCCGGCACATTGTGGCATAGTAAGTATAATAACGCAACCCCACGTCTTGTATATCTACGATCAGAATATCGAATTTAGCCATAGATGCAGCACTAGGCTTTTTCTCCTTGCCGTCGTATAATGAGAGGATGGGTACCCCTGTTTTTGAGTCTACAGAACTGGCAACATGCTCGCCTGCATCTGCGTCTCCCCGAAAGCCGTGCTCGGGTGAAAAAATGGCTGTTACATTAAACTTGTTTTCCAGCAGAATATCCAATACATGTTTATTTCCTAGCATTCCTGTGTGGTTTGAGAATACAGCAATCTGCTTTCCTTTTAGAATAGGAAAATATTCAGATGTTTGCTCATCACCGGGTATAACGCGGCTTTCTTGAGCTTGACTGATTGCCGGAGCGCAAAGAAAAAAGAGTATTAGCAGTAAATTCTTCATAATACTATATGTCTTAAGGGAAGTTTGTAAAACAAAGATATGATTAATTTTAATATCTAAAACACTTGTTTTGTTATTTTTAGAATTATAATTAATATTTTGCAATAATAGGCTTTTCTAAGAACTGTTGTTGTTTGATGGTGTGATTTTAGCTGATGAAAAGAGCTTTTCTAAGAATCACATTATTATATTATTGCGTGTACGCGCGCGCATCATTTCATCTTTTTTAAAGAAAACTCGCCATGCATTATGGCTTTAGGTATATAAATTGAATAATATGTGTACGGCGAAAAATCCATTAATAAAAGAATATATAAATACAGAAAACGTTACTGTAGATATCATTTATTGTTATAAAGCATTACGTCTATTGTTATGCTAGATTACATCTATTGGTATTTTCTTTACATTCATTCTGTCTTAGTAATGTGTGATTTCAATGTAGGTGATATAAAGTTTTATGATTTTTTCGTTAGAAATATATAAAAGAAACTATATATTTGTATCCAAATCTAAAAGTAATAGGTATGAAACTAATTGCCGAAAGTGGCTCAACACGTACAGAGTGGGCTTTGGTTGAAGATAACCATATTTTGCAACGTGTTTTTACAGAAGGGCTTAACCCATTCTTCCAAACTCGGAGGGAAATTAGTAGGAGTGTGCGTTTGGGATTGCCTGAAACTTTTTTTAAGAGAAAGCTGGAGCAAGTCTATTTTTATGGAGCAGGTTGTTCATCCTATGAGAAAAAGAATATTCTTGGAGCTTCACTTGTTGCACAGTTCAAGACCCCTATACAAGTCGAAAGTGATTTGCTGGCAGCGGCCCGTGGATTATTTAAATGTGACCCGGGAATTGCATGTATATTGGGAACCGGCTCAAACTCATGCTTTTATGATGGGAAAATTATTGTGAAAAATGTCAAAGCTGGTGGTTACATACTTGGCGATGAAGGCAGCGGTGCTGTACTTGGTAAAATGTTTCTTTCCGATCTGTTGAAAGGTTTGGCTCCTAAAGATATAACGACAGCTTTCTTTGATAAATTCCGGGTTGGTCCAAATGAGGTGATGGAGTCTGTATACAACCGTCCTTTTCCTAATCGCTTTCTTTCTACCATATCCTATTTCCTAGCAGATTACATTGAAGATGATTATGTGTATAACTTGCTCACACTTAATCTGGAAAGCTTCTTTGAAAAATGTGTTCTTCAATATGACTACAAGAGTTATCCCATTCGTTTTGTAGGTTCTCTAGCCTACAGCTATGCTGACATCTTGCGTGATGTGGCTAATGTATTTGGTATTGTAGTTGAAGTTATTGAAGAAACTCCAATGAATGGCTTGATCGAGTTTCACGCCATGAATATTGAAGAATCTTAATAATTCCCGGCAGAAAATAGTGAAAATACGCATACAAATGCTAAAAATGTAAAATGTATGTTCTTGATGCTAAAATAATATATATCTTTGCTATTATTGAATTTATTTAATATAAGTTTATATCCTTTGTTAAATTTCTAGTTATCTCTTAAAACGACCAATATTAATTATAGTTGAAGAAATTGAGGCTCATAGTTTGTGAAATCTTGGTTCCTAATTTAAAAATCTTTAATAATTTGTATACCGTAAAGAGAATGTGCCTATGAAAGATTAATCTATATAATCCAGTTCTTAATAGAGACTTTTATTCTCTATTTCTAATTCTTAATCTATTTATCTTTTTAATTTAACAAAAACATCAATCATTTATGAGTGAAGATCGCAAAAAGCAAAAACTTTCATGTAGCAAATTCCTTATAGCAATGAGCATAAGTGTCTTATTCCTATGTGGGAACAAGACAATGGCTTTAGGATTTGCAGGTGGTTCCGGTGAGATGACGGAGCAACAACAGTCGGTAACTATTACAGGCTTAGTAGTGGATACCAAAGGAGAACCTGTAATAGGTGCTAGTATAGTAGAAAAAGCTACTACAAATGGTGGAATTACAGATATTAATGGAAAGTTCTCGATCAAGACAAAGGTAGGAGCGGTATTAAAAATATCTTATGTCGGCTACCAACCTCAGGAAGTAAAAGCAACCCAAACTATGAAAATTGTTTTGAAGGAAGATAGTGAATTGCTTCAAGAAGTTGTAGTTGTTGGTTATGGCTCTCAGAAAAAAGAGAATTTAACCGGTGCGGTGGCTTCTGTGGATATTAGTAAAACACTAGAAGGTCGTCAGATTCCTGATGTCGGTCGTGGTTTGCAAGGTACTACACCAGGTTTATCTGTTGTGATTCCGAGTGGTGAAATAGGTTCAGATCCTAGAATAAATGTCCGTGGGCAAATAGGCTCTATTAATGGAAGTTCTTCACCTTTAATATTGCTAGATAACGTAGAAATTCCTTCTATACAGATGGTTAATCCTGACGATATTGAATCCATATCGGTATTGAAGGATGCTGCTTCTTCGTCTATTTACGGAGCAAAAGCAGCCTTTGGCGTTATATTGATTACTTCAAAGAAAGGATCTAAAACTGATAATGTAGACGTTAGTTATTCTGGGAATTTTTCATGGCAAAATATTTCTAAGAAAATGGAAATGGCTGGTGTTGATGGCATTCAATATCGTATTGATGCTCTTAAACGCTCTGGTGGCACAATTGCTGGCGCTTTTTTCTACATAGACGAAGTTAGCTTAGGAAAGGCCAAAGAATGGCAAAAAACTTATGGGGGTAAAATAGGAGTTAATGATCCGTTTGTATATGGTCGCGATTGGTATGTGGATGCTTCAAATAGAAAGTTCTCTATGCGCACTTTTGATCCTTATGATTATATGATCCGCGAATGGACACCCTCTCAAACACATAATGTTTCTATTAATGGAAGAAGCGGTAAAACCATATTTAATGTTGGATTAGGATATCTGGATCAAACAGGCTTGATGAAGTTAGCCAAGAATGATGACTTTCGCCGATACAACGGATCTATCCGTTTAAGTACCGAAGTTAATAAATATCTTACTGTTCGTGCGGGAGCCAATTATTCAAAGCGCAGCAAGCGTTATGCATACGCCACTAGCTCTACTACAGCTGACCCATGGTTGTATCTTTATCGGTGGGATTCAACTTATCCGATGGGTTATGATGAGAATGGTAATGAATTAAGAAGCCCGGCTTCGGAAATTCATCAAGCAAATACAGCGAATCTGTTGAATAATTATTTGAGTTTCAATGTAGGAGCTACTTTGCAGATAACGAAAGATTGGAAATTTGATTTTGACTACACTTATTCTGGAGAAGATCAAATCTGGAAGAGAAATGGAACTAAGTTTACTGCTGCCAATACTTGGACTTCTCCAGTAAAGAGATTGGATGCGAATGGTAAGCAGGTTTATGTTAATAATCAGGGACAAGTAGTATCTGATAGTTCGGAAGGTGCTATGCCTGCTTATGACTTGCTATATAATCAATATACAGCTGATGGTGCTAACCCTGACCATATTTATCGTTCGGGAATCAACGCTAATCGGCATACGTTAAATATTACTACTAATTATAATTGGCAAATAAATGATGAAAACAACTTGAAGTTTTTGTTAGGTGTAAATCGTGCTGATTGGGACCAAGAAGAAAATTGGTCTCAAATTACGAATTTGACTGATATTGTTAATCCTAGTTGGGATAAAACTATGGGCACACAAACAGCTAGTGGTAATATGTATTGGGAGGGTCAGCTTGGATATTTTGGTCGTATAAACTACAGTTTGATGGACAAATATCTTTTGGAAGCTAACGTTCGTTATGATGGATCATCGAAGTTTCCTGGCAGTTTACAATGGCGTACTTTCCCTTCTTTCTCTGCAGGGTGGCGTTTAAGTGAAGAATCGTTTATGGAATGGGCGAGACCAACCCTTTCAACTATGAAAATTCGTGGATCTTGGGGTATGATTGGCGACCAAACAGTTTCTAATTCACTTTATGTACCTACTATCGACCAAGGGCAATTAAGCTGGCTTGACCCAAGTGGTAATCCTATTATTTATGCTGGTACTCCAGCAGCTGTCGATCGGAATATTACATGGCAAGATATTTACACATTGGACTTAGGCCTTGATGCACGCTTCTTTAATGCTGAATTGGGAATAACATTAGACTGGTATCAGCGCGATACTAAGAATATGATTGTTCCGGGTGAGGGTGCTACATATACTTTTGGAACAGGTTCGCCCAAAGGTAATTTCGGCTCTTTACGAACAAGAGGTTGGGAACTCGCTATTGATTATAATCACCGTTTTAATAACGGATTATCTGTTAATGCTATGTTTACTTTATCTGATGCCAAAACAGAAATTACGGCTTATGGAGATACCAAAAGTATTGATAGTTGGTATGTTGGTAAAACATATGGCGAAATCTGGGGATACCGTACTGATCGACTCTATCAAAAAGATGATTTTGTATATGAGAACGGGAAATTAGTAACAACTTTCGCTCTGAATGGTAAAGAAGTAGCCAAAGGTACAACAGGTGCTAAGCAAGTGAATAAGTTGAGTGACCCCAATGCTGTATATCAAGATTATTTCCAAAGCGGAACATTCCTATTTGGTCCTGGTGATGTAAAATATAAAGATTTGAACGGTGATGGAAAGATTGATGACGGTTCCCGGTCAATAACAACTAATGAAGACGGGAAAAGAAATACAGGCGACTTGGAAGTAATAGGTAATTCTACACCACGTTATGAATATGGATTTCGGTTGGGAGCAGAGTATAAAGGTTTTGATTGTTCTATTTTTATGCAGGGGGTAGGTAGCCGTAAAATATGGGGCGCTGGTTTCCTTGCTATACCTGGCTTTAATACGGGTGACGGTGCTATGCCACAAGCTTTTGCTGGAAATTATTGGACAGAGGATCGTTTAAATGCTTTTTATCCGGCAGCTGTCAATATGGGTGGGGCCAATTCAGGATACAATATGCAGGTACAAGATCGTTATTTGCTTGATATGTCTTATATTCGCATCAAAAATATTACACTCGGTTATACATTGCCGGTTGTTTGGACAAAAAAAGCGTTAATAAATAAGGCTCGTATATACATTGCTTGTGAAAATTTCTTCACATTTGATAATTTGAAAGGCTTACCTATTGATCCTGAGGTGGTTTCTGGCTACTCTATGTTTAATTCAAGTAATTATAATTCAGGACGTACAGGTGTTGGTACTCCGACAATGAAAAATATGTCAGTAGGTCTTCAGTTAAACTTTTAAAATAGATCCATATATGAAAAAAAATGTATTTACAATATTATCAGTTGCAATCTTGTTACTCATATCTTGTGATGATATATTAGATCGTCCGCAATTGAATGTCCCATCGGATGAAACTTTTTGGAAAACAGAAATGGACGCCCGCTTGTTTGCTAATGGGTTTTATCGGAATTACTTTGTTGGCTATGCTGATGGTTGGGCTACAGCATATACTCCATTAAAAGCCCAAACATTCTCTGATGATCTAGCTTCAACGGGCAAACAATCATCATTTGAAAATGCTATACCTAGTAGTCGAGGTAGCTCAAGTGCTACAGATTTGGATGGTTTTTTAACTCAATATGGTGGTCCAAATTGGAACTTTTCGTGGGTTCGCAAAGCGAATTTATTTATGGAAAGGTTAGAGTCTAAGATGAAAGGGAATGTATCAGAAGAGGCATATAATCATTGGCACTCTGTAGCGGCATTTTTTAAATGTTTTGCTTATGTTCGTTTAGTGAGTGTATTTGGTGATGTGCCATACTTTGAAACCACATTTAGTAATGATGACTATAAAACGATGTATAAAGATCGTGATACTCGTGTCGTTGTAATGGATAAGGTCTACGACTTGCTAAAGAACGAGGTATTAGTCAATATGCGTAAAAATGATGGAGCTAACGTGTTAAATCGTTATGTTGCAGCAGCTTTTGCTTCACGATGGATGTTGTTCGAAGGAACATGGCAGAAATATCATAATGGTGACCAAGCTGCAGCAACAAAGTATTTGCAGCTAGCTAAAGATGCTGCCGAAATAGTAATCAATAGTGGCAATTATGCGATTGATGCGCCACTTCGTGACGTTTTTGGCTCACAAGACTTGAAAGGAAATAAAGAAGCTATAATGTATAGGCATTATACTGCAGAGCAGCTAAAACATCAAGTTGCTTCTTATTCAAATGGGCAAGAAAGCCAAGACCCAGCTCCTAATCTTGCATTGGTGAAATCTTTTATATGCCAAGATGGAAAAGTTTACCAAAATTCCACTCTTGAAAACGCTAAAGCCTTAAATATTGCTAATCTAGCAAAAACTCGAGACCCTCGTTTTGAAGCTACATTTATTGACCATATTAGTATCAACTCTTCTACGCTACTTTATGCTTCTAAATTTATAGATCGTAATGCTCTTACATTGCCTAATCCTGGGGTTGTTCCGATGTATGCTAGTAATACTAATACCAATGATGCTCCGGTCATTCGCTATGCAGAAGTATTATTAAACTGGATTGAGGCAAAGGCTGAATTGGGAGTAGTGACGCAGACTGATATTGATAATTCTATTAATGTTTTAAGACATAGACCATTGGATGCCACATCTTTAGCAAAAGGGCTGAAGAAAACAACTGATATGAAGTTGAGTGATATTACGGATAGTTTTGATCCAGCGAGAGATGCAGACGTTCCTGCTTTAATTTGGGAAATTCGTCGTGAACGCCGTATGGAGATGGTTTATGAGCCTAGTCGCTTGTTGGACATTAAACGTTGGAAGAAATTGGATTATATGGATAATACTAAATATCCTGACACAATGGTAGGACCATGGGTAGACATGCAAAAAGAAGTTCCTGCGTATTTGACTCCTGCTGATGCAGGTAAGCGTAAAGTGAAAAAGGAAGATGGAACTATCGTCACTTTTGATGGGAAAAATGCTGCAGAAATGGTAGGTTATTATATCCCAACTAATGCTCAAGTACGTGATCCTTTTACTGATAGAAGCTATTGTTCACCTATAGGCAAACAAGAAATAGATTTGTATACTGAAAAAGGGTTCAAGTTAACTCAAACTACTGGTTGGTAAGCGAACTAAGTATATTTCGGATTTTAGCACTCATTTATTCTATAGCTTTTGCATATGGAGAATGAGTGCTTTCTCTTTTCACTAAATATATTAAAAGAACATGAAAAAAAGACGGATTATATTCTATTTACTATTTTATGCATATATGGCAAATGCTCAAATCGTTAATGATTCACCTTATCTATTCGATGTTTTCCAAGATGCCATAGTTTTTTTTAAAGATGGTACACAATATCATGAGAAGATGAACTATAATTTACTTATGAGTAAGTTCTACTTTATTAATTCCACTGATAGTGAGGTGAAAGTACTATCTAATTCACAAGATATAAGTGCTATAAAGTTTGGTAATCGTTTGTTTTACATAGAAAAGGATAAGGGATTGGAAATTATTTCTACAAATCCAATATTATATGTACAGTATGCAGGAAGCCTTCGGAAAGAGGCTTCAAAAGGGGGATATGGGCAGACCACAGAAACAACTTCAATAAGAACGTATGGTGGGGTTTATGGCTCTCAGGGGGATCGGTATGTATTGGATCCGGAGAAGCTCATACTCGGTAGGCGATACAACATATACTGGATTGAGCGAGGAGGGAAAAGAAAGTCTTTTAGTACTTTCAAACAATTTTTCAAATTATACCCCAATAGCAAAGATCAACTTGATCGATTTATAAAAGAGAATCGTTTAGATTTCAATAATCTAGAATCAATTTCCAAATTATGTAGCTATGCAGATTCTCTATAATAATATACGCCTAACCAAATGAACGCTTGAGATATTTTATAGGCAAAATTTAGCTTTGTTCCAATTTTAAGGAGTTTAGAGATTTATATTGTAATTTTATCCTTTTAAGCATTGATGATATTATAGTATAATCCCATGTTTTAAGTTTATAGATTGATTTTTTGAAGAATAGTAATACTTAGCCAATAAAAGTAGAAGACAATCTATACTCTATAGCTAAAATTAAGGCTGTTGTAAAAGCCCTTTTAATTAAGGATACTTTTATCAACAGCCTTAGTTTTTATGAGAGAAAAATCAGAGTGCTTTTTCTTTAATGAGATATTCAGCAATCTGTACTGCATTGAGGGCAGCCCCTTTCTTTATCTGGTCACCAACAATCCAAAACGTTAATCCGTTAGGGTTGGTAAGATCTTTACGAATGCGTCCTACATAAACAGGATCTTTGCCTGCTATGAATAAAGGCATAGGATAGTCTTTCTCGGCAGGATTATCTTGTAGGATAAGGCCATCGCCTTTGGCAAATGCTTCGCGGGCTTCTTCTACAGATATCGGACGCTCTGTTTCTATCCAAACACTTTCGGAGTGGGCACGTAATGCGGGAACACGTACACATGTTGCACTCACCTTTACATCGGAATGCATAATCTTACGTGTTTCGTTATACATCTTCATCTCTTCTTTAGTGTATCCGTTTTCAGTGAATACATCGACTTGGGGGATAAGATTGAATGCCAACTGATAAGCAAATTTTTCAACGGTTACGGTTTCCCCGGCTAAAATCTGACGATATTGCTCATAGAGCTCATCCATTGCTGCTGCGCCTGCTCCACTTGCTGCTTGGTATGTGGAAACATGTACAGTCTTAATGTGCGATAGCTGTTCAATAGCTTTCAAGGCTACAACCATCTGTATTGTAGTACAATTAGGGTTTGCAATTATACCTCTTGGGCGGATCTTTGCATCTACAGCATTCACTTCAGGTACTACCAATGGAATGTCATCGTCCATACGGAAAGCGCTTGAGTTGTCAATCATCACTGCTCCGTATTTGGTAATAGTATCGGCGAATTCTTTAGAGGTACCGGCACCTGCGGAAGTGAAGGCGATATCGACCCCTTTAAAGTCATCATTGTGTTGCAAGAGTTTGACCTCAATCTGTTTACCACGGAATGTATATTTAGTTCCGGCACTGCGTTTAGAACCGAATAAAACTAATTCATCCAACGGGAAATTTCTTTCATCGAGCACACGCAGGAACTCCTGTCCCACGGCTCCGCTTGCTCCAACAATTGCTACTTTCATTTTTCTTTTCGTTTTTAATATGTTTATAAAAATGCGAACGATACGGTAAAACAGAATATTTGTAAAACTACTTCTTTTTGGTGTTTAACAAGTCTGAGGAGATATTGCTATTTCAAACGTTACTTCACAGGCTGCAAATTTATAACAAATAGCTGTATGACAGTGTATGGAATGAAAACTTTTTAGTTATTTTGCAGCTGAAACCTAAAACTTGCGCCCATGGATTGGTTTGACTTTAATTTAAAACTTCCGATTACCGACCCTACATGGATATTCTTCCTTGTACTTATTATCATTCTATTCGCACCGATATTACTTAATAGGCTTCGAATTCCTCATATTATCGGAATGATATTGGCGGGTGTTGTAGTTGGAGAGCATGGCTTTAATATATTGGCTCGAGATAGTAGCTTTCAGTTGTTCAGCCGGGTGGGCCTTTACTATATTATGTTCTTAGCTGGACTAGAGATGAATATGGGTGATTTTAAAGAGAATAAGTCTAAAGCTATTGTTTTAGGGTTATTGGCTTTCATTGTTCCCATATCAATAGGTTTGGTTACCAATATTGCGTTATTGAAATATGGTATTATGACATCGATTTTGTTGGCGAGTATGTATGCTTCCCATACCTTGGTGGCATATCCCATTGTCATAAGATATGGTGTTTCAAGACATCGTAGTGTAAGTATTGCTGTCGGAGGTACAGCGGTGACTGATACCCTTACGTTATTAGTTCTAGCTGTTGTGAGTGGTATGTATAAAGGCGAGTCTTCCGGATTGTTTTGGATTTGGCTCGTCATAAAGGTCATTTTGCTTGGAATGCTTATTGTATTTTTCTTTCCACGTATAGGCAGATGGTTTTTCCGGAGGTATGATGACAATGTGATGCAATTCATTTTTGTATTAGCAATGGTGTTTTTAGGCGCTGGTCTAATGGAATTTGTTGGGATGGAGGGCATATTGGGAGCTTTCTTAGCAGGTTTGGTTTTAAATCGACTGATTCCTCATGTCTCTCCTCTAATGAATCATTTGGAGTTTGTGGGTAATGCTCTTTTTATTCCTTACTTTTTGATTGGAGTAGGTATGCTAATTAATGTACATGTCATTATAGGGCATGGTAATGCATTGACTGTTGCGGCAATTATGATTACTGTGGCGTTGGTTGGTAAGTGGATTGCTTCATTACTTACCCAGAAAATATATGGAATGTCAGCTTTAGAGCGTCAATTGATGTTCGGCTTAAGCAATGCGCAGGCTGCTGCAACATTGGCTGCAGTCTTGGTAGGATATAACATTATTCTTCCCAACGGCGAACGTCTACTTAATGAAGATGTATTAAACGGCATCGTATTACTGATCTTAGTCACTTGTGTGGTTAGTTCGTTTATTACAGAAAAAGCAGCCCGAAAATTAGCGATGTGCGAAATGCATCTGGAAGAAGAGAGTCGCTCAGCTAAAGCTGAAGAGAAAATATTGATTCCAATAGCCAATCCTGATACTATTGAAGATTTGATGAATTTATCTCTTTTGGTACGTGATCCTAAGCAGAAAGGTGATTTATTGGCACTGAATGTGGTGAATGATAGTAGTGGCTCGAAAGTAGCGGAGTTACAAGGTAAGCGCTATTTGGAGAAAGCTGCAATGATTGCGGCATCAGCTGATGTGTCTCTGCAGCAGTTGAGCCGGTATGATTTGAATATTGCCTCGGGCATTATTCACACAGCAAAAGAAAACGGAGTTACTGATGTGATTGTCGGCTTGCATCGAAAGGGAAATATTGTGGATTCCTTTTTTGGTACTCTTGCGGAAAGTCTGTTAAAGGGTTTGCATCGTGAGATTATGATAGCTAAGTTCCTGATGCCTATCAATACAATACGACGCATTAATATTGCTGTTCCGCCTAAGGCTGAGTATGAATCAGGCTTCTCTAAATGGGTAGAACATTTCTGCCGAATGGGAAATATATTGGGTTGTCGAGTGCACTTTTTTGCTAATGAAGAGACATTGAACCAACTTCAGGGGGTGATAAAAAAGAAGTATAATCAGACATTGACGGACTTTTCTCGTTTGGATGATTGGGAGGACTTACTTCTATTGACGGGACAAGTGAATTATGATCATTTGCTGGTGATTATTAGTGCGCGTCGAGGATCTATTTCTTATGATACTTCCTTTGAAAAACTGCCAGCGCAGTTGAGTAAATACTTTTCTAACAATAGCCTTATTGTGTTGTATCCTGATCAGTTGGGTGATCCGCAGGACATGCTTTCTTTTTCTAATCCTCGTGGAAATAATGAAGATCAACATTATGAGAAAGTTGGAAAATGGTTTTATAAGTGGTTTAAAAAGAATTGATTTATACGTCTTAATTTAAGATAAAAGAATGATGATACAGTTAGAAGGTATAACTAAAAGTTTTGGTAATCTACAAGTACTGAAAGGTATAGATCTTGGCATTGAGAAAGGCGAAATAGTCAGTATTGTAGGTCCAAGTGGAGCGGGAAAGACAACTTTACTTCAGATTATGGGTACTCTTGATGCGGCTGACAGTGGAAGTGTTATGATAAATGGGATTGTAGTCAACAAGATGAAAGAAAAAGAACTTTCTGCATTCCGTAATAAGCATATTGGTTTCGTGTTTCAATTCCATCAGTTATTGCCTGAATTTACGGCTCTTGAAAATGTTATGATTCCTGCTTTTATTGCCGGACTAGGTCAGCGGGAAGCAAATGCTGCGGCTCGTGATTTACTTGATTTTATGGGATTATCGGATAGAGGATCACACAAACCGAATGAGTTATCCGGTGGTGAGAAACAGCGAGTGGCTGTGGCGCGTGCACTTATTAATCACCCGTCTGTGGTATTAGCCGACGAACCATCGGGCAGCTTGGATTCTCGTAATAAGGAAGAGCTTCATCAATTGTTTTTCGAACTACGCGAGCGCTTTGGGCAAACGTTTGTAATTGTGACTCATGACGAAGGGCTTGCCGGTACTACCGATCGGACAATTCATATTGTCGATGGAAAAATTCAGGAGCCTGTTTCTCTTCCTTCTGAATTAATAGATTGATTATAGTCGGCCATCTTATTCAAAGCAGACATAGGGAGTGATTCGTTTGAAATCATTATCTGTGAATTCTTCGTATAAGATAAAGGGTTTTAAACTGGTTATTTTACCTTTCTTCCGGCGATATTCCACTATCGCTTTTGCTTGATAGAAATTGATATATGGGTGGGCATTCAATCGGCCGATGCTCGCTTGGTTTACGTTTATTCGTCGTATACTTTCGGGGTGGATAGTAAACCAATTCCGCAGCAGTCGACTTTGAAGGTGTATTTCATCCAATTGCTCTATTTGGTAGAAACCTCCTAAGCGTTGCCGGTAATTCACTATTAACCTAGCTATACCACTGCCTATGCCGGGTATTTTCTTTAGTTCGGTAGTATCGGCAAGGTTCAGGTTAACGGTTGTTCCCAATGAATATTTAAATTCTTTTATTTTCTCTATTCGAGGCTTATATAATTGAGTCGCTTTGTGTACAGTATCTTGTTTTATGTTGATGTAGGGTAGAAGTCTACTATATTCATCAGCAGTTAGTCCGTATACTCTTTTAAAGTCACTTGCTTTGTGAAAACGACCACCTTTTGCACGATATTTCAAGATGTTTTTCACCATCCATTCGGGAAGTCCGAGGCGGCACAGAACCGATTCTGTTGCTGTATTCGGATCGAATGGTACTAGAATTGGAAGAGGCTTTTTCGTGTAAATTCCATAAGAGTAATAATAAGACTTATGATGTTTGGTGTCTCTTTCTAATGAAGATAGAAACTTTTCGCACTCTTTTTCGGCTTTGGTCTGCTCGAGTTGTTCTTTCTCAGAAGTATCTTTTTTTAGTAATTCCGGAATAATATATTCCGAGCAAAGTACTACCCCAATAAGAATGAGTAAAATTATTATTCCACGTTTTTGAGATCGAGTGAAGAATGTGATAGATTTAAAAAAACTAAGCATATTTCTTTAGTCGGATTTTTTGCATTTTATTTACTGACTAAAGAAGTGCAAATGTAGGAAAACTTGTCTATATTTGTGCGTCAATCATAATGTTTATGACGATGTTTTACTTTATAAAAAAATATCCGGTATCATTGCTTATTATTTTAGCGGTGATATATTTATCTTTCTTTAAACCGCCTTCGACCGATTTAGATAAAATTCCTGATTTTGACAAAGTCGTACATGTTTGTATGTACTTGGGCATGTCCGGAATGCTTTGGCTTGAATTTCTACGTGCTCATAAATACGCCGATACTCCCATTTGGCATGCATGGGTAGGCGCACTACTTTGCCCGATTCTATTTAGTGGGACGGTAGAGCTTCTTCAGCAGTATTGCACTACCTATAGAAGTGGTGATTGGCTGGATTTTGCAGCAAATTCTACAGGGGCTGTTATCGCTTCTTTAATTGCACACTTTCTACTTCGGCCGCGTATGCTCAAACGAAAGAACTAAACAGACGAAAAAGCTTATAAGTAACTGACAAGTGTATTTAGCTTAATACCGTTGGAACCCTTGATTAAGATTGTTTTTCCTTGAGGCTTTGTTTTTTCTATATCTGTTATGAGCGACTTGACATCGGGGTATATCCGGTAATGATTACGTGTTGCGGCAAACAGCTCGCCTACCAGAACAACGTCTTCAAACTTGCACTCTTCGAGATAATCCACGATCTTTTGATGCTCCTCTGGGCCGTCTTTGCCTAATTCTCTCATGTCACCCAATACTAGCATTTTATTCGGGCTTTTCATATTATGAAAGTTGCCGATGGAAGCCATCATACTGGTGGGATTTGCATTGTAGGCATCGATAATTAATGTGTTATCTGCTGTTTGTTTAAGCTCTGAACGATTATTATGAGGAGTGTATTCCTGTAATGCCGTGTTGATTTTGTGAGTATCCACACCAAAGAAACGGCCTATGGTTACAGCTGCAAGTGCATTGGGGAAGTTATATTCACCGATTAAACGGGTCTTGACTTCATTATATTCTCCATCTTTTCCTGCTTTCCATTGGAAGGTGAGATAAGGCGAATTATCTGTAACTTGGCCATTGACATATAATTCATCTTCAATTCCATAGAAAATTTTATTCAATCCCCATGCTATCTCTTTTAGATATTCATTATCATAATGAATAAAGATCGTTGAATCGCCACATTCCCGTAAGAAATCGTACAGCTCGCCTTTAGTCTTGATGACCCCCTCGAAAGAACCGAACCCTTCCAAGTGAGCTTTACCCACATTGGTGATGATGCCATAATCGGGTTCAGCAATATGAACCAATTCTTTGATGTCACCGGGATGACTAGCCCCCATTTCAACTACTCCAAGGTCGTGTTCCGCTTTTAGGCGCAGCAGAGTAAGAGGTACTCCAATATGGTTGTTTAGATTTCCTTCTGTATATAGTATGTTATAGGTTTGCGAGAGTACTGCCGAGATAAGTTCTTTTGTGGTGGTTTTACCATTAGTTCCTGTAATCCCGATGATGCGGGTACCCATTTGCCGACGGTGATAATTGGCCAATTGTTGCAGACAGAGCAAACAATTGTCTACAAGTATGAATCGTTTATCGTTTGCCGGTACACATTCTGCTTCGTCAACAACTACATATTTACTTCCACTTTCCAAAGCTTTGCTAGCAAAAGCATTTCCATTAAAACTCTCGCCTTTAAGTGCAATGAACAAGGACCCTTGCGGACAATTCCGGCTATCGGTGGTCACACCAGTACATTCTAAAAAAATCTGATAAAGTGTAGTTATGTCCATAACTCTCTTTTTTCAATGTTGCTTTTATTTTCTATAACATTGCAAAGATAGGGTATTCTATGCTATGATAGTATGATGCGATCAAAAATGTTTTTTGCTTTTTCCTGTTTTTTGTGTCTTATGAATTCTCTTTTTGTTTACATTTGCATATATAACGTGAAACAAACTATTCATGGAGAAGCTTTCTGCCAAATATATCAATGTCAATGGTTCATTGCTTGATCTTTCCACCCCATGCGTAATGGGCATTCTGAATGTGACGCCGGATTCTTTCTATGTTGAGAGCCGCATGCAGGACGAGTCTCATATTGCAAGCCGAATAGACAGTATTTTGAATGAAGGCGCTACTATCATAGATATAGGTGCTTATTCATCACGCCCTAATGCTGATCATATAACTCCACGGGAAGAAATGGAACGGTTGCGTAAAGGCTTGTCTGTGCTTCGCAAGAGCCATCCGGATGCTATTGTATCAGTTGATACTTTTAGATCGGATGTGGCACGTATGTGTGTGGAAGAATATGGAGTGGCTATCATTAATGATATTGCAGCAGGTGAAATGGATGAGAATATGTTTCGGACTGTCGCAGAACTAAATGTCCCTTATATTATGATGCACATGCAGGGTACTCCCCAGAATATGCAAAAAGAACCCCATTATGATAATCTGTTGAAGGAAGTATTTCTCTATTTTGCTAAAAAAGTCCAGCAATTGCGTGACCTGGGGGTGAAAGATATTATACTCGATCCTGGCTTTGGCTTTGGCAAAACGGTGGAACACAATTACGAACTTTTGGCCCATTTGGAGGATTTTAGCGTTTTTGAATTACCCTTGTTGGTAGGAGTCTCGCGTAAATCAATGATTTATAAACTTCTTGGCATAAAGCCTCAGGAAGCATTGAACGGTACAACAGTGCTTGATACTATCTGTTTGACGAAAGGTGCTAACATATTGCGCGTTCATGATGTACATGAGGCTGTGGAGACTATAAAAATCGTAGAGGCAATGCGGCGTAACAGTATATTGCCCGAAGATTGAGAACAGGATGAGCTTTTGATTATTAACATTTAAATAGTTTCGGCTTTGTTTTTTGAATTTGGCATAAAAGATTTTATAGACATTTTTTTGGTTGCTTTCTTCCTTTACTACACTTATAAGGTTATGAAAGCTTCCGGGTCTATTCATGTGTTCACCGGCATCTTGGTGTTCATTGTGATATGGCTTGTTGTTTCCCAAGTTCTTGAGATGAGGCTTCTTGGTTCTATATTTGATAAATTGGTAAGTGTTGGAGTATTGGCTTTGATCGTTCTTTTTCAGGATGAGATACGTCGATTCTTACTTACCTTAGGATCACATCAACATGCCAGTGCGTTGGTAAGGTTCCTGACCGGAAATAAGAAAGACGCTGTAAATCATGAGGAAATTATGCCTGTGGTGATGGCTTGTATCAGCATGGGTAAGCAAAGGGTTGGTGCCCTTATTGTTATGGAGCATAATGTACCACTGGATGATGTGGTTCATACCGGTGAGATTATTAATGCGGATATTAATCAGCGGTTAATTGAAAATATCTTTTTTAAGAACAGTCCGTTACATGATGGAGCTGTCATTCTGAGTAAAGGACGTATCAAAGCTGCCGGATGTATACTTCCGGTATCTCACAATCTGGATATTCCAAAGGAACTTGGATTGAGGCATCGGGCGGCGATGGGTATTTCACAAATATCGGACGCTCATGCTATTATTGTATCGGAAGAAACCGGTACGATTTCGGTTGCTTATAGGGGACAATTTTATCTTCGGCTCAATGCAGAAGAGCTAGAAAGCCTTTTGACTCAAGAAACTTGATTCCGATTGTGACAAAAAACGATTTTAATGCGTCTTATCTTAAGATTATTCGTGGATGTCCGCATGAGGGCTACGCAAATATATAATGCTGAATAATCAATAACATATTCATTTTTGCCTCCTTTGGGATAATACCCCGGACGGTTGGCTTGTAATCATAAACTATAATAGTTGTAAATATGGATAGACGACATTTTTTAAGAACGGGAAGTTTGGCTGTGTTAGGATCTCTTGCTGCTCCGTCTTTTGCTTTGCCGGAATCGGTACAAGGGGCTTTAGGCGGCACTAATAACAAGTCAGCTGTAGCTGCTGCAATGAAACATTTTGGAGTAACTGAATCCGAATTGAAAAAAATATTGGCAGCTGCACTTGAGAAAGGTGGAGATTATGCTGATCTTTACTTTGAGCATACTTTTAGTCATGGGGTGAGCCTCATGGACGGAAAAGTAAATAATTGTGATGCGAATATAGATTTTGGCATGGGCGTAAGAGTTTTATCCGGTGACCAGACTGGTTATGCTTATGTCGAAGGTGTCTCAATGGAAGAGATGTTGAGAGCCGCACAGACTGCTGCTCGTATTGCTTCTTCCGGTAAATCAGTCAAACCGGTAGGATTTAAGGAGAATGTACTTAAAAATAACCGTTACTCGGTGGTTACTCCTTGGGAAGAGGTCAGCTTGAAAGCCAAAATTCCTTATTTGCAGAAATTGAATGATAAAATATTTGCGTTGGATGCACGTGTTCGTAAAGTGCAGGCGAGATTGAATGATGCCACAACTCATGTCCTTTTCTGTAATTCCGAGGGAGTTAGCTACTATGATTACCGCCCGATGGTTTCTTATTCAACGGTGTGTATAATGGAAGAGAGTGGGAAAATGGAAAACAATTTTGCTTCACGTTCTTATCGAAAAGGTTTTGAATTCATGACAGATGATATTGTAGATATATTAGCACATGAAGTTGTTGAAAAGACGGCACTTTTATTCAAAGCTGTGAAGCCAAAAGGTGGTGAAATGCCTGTGGTGATGGGAGCCGGCGGATCGGGTATTTTGTTGCACGAAGCTATAGGACATGCTTTTGAGGCTGACTTTAACCGGAAAAAAGTATCAATCTTCTCCGATCTGCTAAATAAGAAGGTCTGTGATGAACACATCAATGTAGTGGATGACGGTACTATTCCTTTTAATAGAGGATCGGTGAACTTTGATGATGAGGGTGTTGAGGGACAGAAAACTTATATTGTAAAGAACGGTGTTCTCACCAGTTACTTACACGATCGTATCAGTTCCAAGCATTACGGAGTAGCTCCTACGGGGAACGGTCGGCGTGATACTTTCCGCAATGTGCCTATTCCTCGCATGCGTGCCACTTATATGGAAGCCGGAAATGTAAAAGAGGAAGATATTATTTCTACGGTAAAGAAGGGCATTTATGTGGATAACTTTACTAATGGACAGGTGCAGATTGGTGCCGGCGACTTTACTTTCTTTGTGAAATCCGGTTATTTAATTGAAGACGGGAAGTTGACCCAACCGATTAAAGATATAAATATCATTGGTAACGGTCCGAAGGCATTAGCTGCCATCACTATGGTTGCTGATAATGATAAGATCGATAATGGCACTTGGACTTGTGGTAAAGACGGACAATCTTGTCCCGTGACTTGCGGAATGCCTTCTGCTTTAGTTAGCAAACTGACTGTGGGCGGCGAGAGTTGAGTTTAACTGTTTAACGAATATCTTTAGAAACAATGATAACTGAAAAAAATAAGATATTGGCGCAATGGGTTATGGACCTTGCGTTGAAGAATGGATGTCAGTCGGCTAAGGTGGTACTTTATGCCAATTCTAATGCTTCATTTGAATTGCGTGATGCTAAGATGGATCGTCTTCAGCAAGCTTCGGAAAATGGTTTGAATATGAGCTTGTATGTAGACGGGCGTTATGGGACTTATTCAACCAATCGGTTGGAGAAAAAGGAACTGGAAGGATTCATTAAAACGGCTATTGAGTCTACACGCTATCTAGCTCCGGATGAATCGAGAGTTTTGCCTGACCCTTCTCGTTATTATAAAGGAGGTAAACCAGACTTGAAGTTGTTTGATTCGGAGTTTTATGCCATCAATCCTGATAGAAAAGTGGAATTGGCGCGTGAGGCTGCCGAAGAGGTACTCGGGAAAGATAGTCGAATTATTTCAGTCGACTCTTCGTATAGTGATGGTGAAAGTTCATCTTACTGTTTAACTAGTAATGGATTTTCAGGAGAATCAAAAACATCATGGTTCTCGACCTCTGCAAGTGTATCGGTGAAAGGAGAGGGAGATGCCCGGCCTTCTTCAGGCTGGTATGAGTCCCGTCTGTTTTATGGGCAATTACCTAAGGAAGGAATAGGAACAAAGGCATTTGAACGTGTGTTGAGAAAGCTGGGACAAAAGAAAGTACAATCCGGAAAGTATACCATGGTGGTTGACCCTATGAATTCAGGACGCCTATTGGGCCCAATGCTAAGTGCTTTGTATGGGTCATCTTTACAACAGAAGAACTCTTTCTTATTGAATAAACTTGATACTCAGGTGGCTTCTGAAAAAATGATTCTCACCGATGAGCCACATCTTGTCGGAGCTAATGGAGCACGTTATTTTGATAATGAAGGGGTTGCAACAGAGCGGCGCGCTGTATTCGATCGTGGTGTGCTGAAAACTTATTTTATCGACACTTATTACTCAAAGAAAATGGGGGTTGCACCGACCATAAGCTCTCCCTCATTGTTAATTCTTAAACCGGGAGATAAAGATGCTGCAGGTTTGGTAGCCGATGTGCAAAAAGGTATTTTTATAACGGGTTTCAATGGCGGAAACTGTAATAGCAGTACGGGAGACTTCTCGTATGGTATTGAAGGTTTCCTTATTGAAAATGGGAAACTGACCCAACCTATAAACGAAATGAATATTACCGGCAATATGGTTACGTTATGGAAATCATTAGTTGCAGTAGGAAATGACCCTCGTCCGTCATCTTCTTGGCAAATTCCTTCTCTGACTTTTGAAGGGGTTGACTTTAGCGGACTTTAGCCAGTCGGTTCTCTTATAATAACTGTCTCGAAAAAATAGTTTAATAAAACGCTTTTGCTGTAGAGGAAGTGCTTCTAAAAAGCCATATAAAATGCTTTGGACAACACTTTTCTTGATGCGGCAGAAGCGTTTTGTCTTTTCTTTGTTTTTAAGCCGCTATTCTTATTTAATTCAGCATAAGACTCATGTATGGGCGCTCTTTTTTTAGTACTATTTCGGCAAGCTCACCAATGGAAAGTTGTTGATGCGTTTCCGGCAAACGTCGTTCGCTGAACATGCATCTTCCGTTGTTCAGATAGTAATAGCCATTGTTGGCGGAGATTTCTTCATCAGTGAGAGCAATATTTAATTCAATTTCAGGATGTGAGGCTGCATATAACTGTAAAACCGGCTTTACTTGAATAATCCGTGCCATTCCCAATGTTAGAATTGGCTTCTCTTTTATAGAAGGAATGGCGATTTTAACCGTTTCTAAGTTGTTTTCATGTACAATGTTGGAAAGTAAAATTAATTCTGCCTCTTTGGTATCTGAGACAAGCTCACCCAAAAAGAAACTGGATGGATTATTTTCATCTGGATAAGCAATGGCCAAAGCGATGATCTCTTTAGGATTGTTTGTCATGTGTTGAAAATGTTGTAGTGTGTAAATACTACCTTTACTTAATTTTAAGTCTTCTATGATAACGTTAAAATCGCTTTGAGTATGCTGAATGCAACAAGGTCGCTCTTGCAATTTATTGTTTAAATATTGGTAAACATTTTCATTGTAATCTGTGATACATTCTATTTGATACTCTTTCTCCCAATCGGGGATGTTAATTCCAAACAGATCAACTAGAGTGTTTTCTTTTGTTGTGTGATATTCCTCTTTCCGCTTAATTGTTTTAATCTCGTAATGGAATGTTGCGGAGTATCCCCTTTTGGCGTAATAGTCAAAAAGCCATTCTTCGGCTGGAATAAGCGTTGAAAATAGAACATTGTTACGAAACATTTTCCCGAATGCCTGCCTCAGAAGTTCATGCATGACTCCTCGATTGCGAAAATCGGGATGCGTACAAGCGCCGGATATGTATGAAGAGGAGACAATACTGCCGGCGTAAGTCATAGGATAAGGTATCATCTGCAATGCAGCTATGACTTCTTCACCACTTTCAATAGCAAGATTGACCTCATTGTTATAACGAAGGCGGAAATATAACTCAATAAATTCTTTGCTGTCATTAAAACAGCGTTTCCATAGTTCCTTTACCCTTTCCCGCATGTCTTTCGCATTTTGGGAGTTTTTTAGACTCCACGTCTATATCTTTTTACTCTCTCAATTCCAATAAGATTCTGCTTGCGGTTTTGGCTTACCATTTTATATGTTCTATCTGTCCATCTTGCAAGCAAGCTATATATTTATCCAGAAGAAGGGTTGGTTGATAGGAGAGTTTAGCTTTGCGTAGTCCCTCAAGCCCTAAGTCTTCTTCGCGGTTGAGATAAATGTATTTTTCCGGTATATGGTTGGCGAATTCATAATTGATCATGGCGTAAGCACCATCTATACGAGTATCAGCCTTTTCCACATGTACACCGAAAGTGTCTTGGTTAATCGGCATCCCAAAAGTAAATGCTACGATTTTACCGTCGACATGTAGAATACCTCCGGTCAGACCTAATGCATCAAAATTATGAAGCGCGTAAATTAATGCCCGCCGTTCATTGCCTGTTCCATCAGTCTGATCACAGTCATTTTGCTTACACCATTCAGCTTCTAATTCCAGACATTCCGGAATACGGTCGGAGGTAAGTGGGAGGTATTCATAATTGTATGTTCTACGAAACTTATTTACGTGGTTACGCTTCGATTGGAATTTCTTTCCACTTAAGGTAGCCAGGTCGCTGCGCAGATAGATATAATCGGCATAATCGCGATCTGCCTCAAAACAGAATTTATCCGGCATTATATTTTTCAACTCATCACACATTCCCGAACAAATGCCAAGCATACAAAATTGAGCCTTTTCTTGTTTGGAATCTTCTATCATGACATCGAGAACTTTCTTTAAATCCCCACTTCCAATTGGCATCATATAAACTAATTTACCTTCAGCCCAAAATTTCAGGATGAGGTAATCTTCGAATATGGCAAATTGTGTATTATATAAGAAACGCCAGCTGCATAGATTGGAAAAAGATAAGTCGCAGTTACGTCTCGGACTATTCATGGTATACTTAGTGATTATTTCTTTATCTTTAAGTTCGATGTCTTTAAATGATATCATAAATAAATTTGTTAGTATTGAGTTAGAATAACAAAATAATCACATTTTTGTTAGAGTAGCCCTAATAATCTTAAAATAGTTGGAGTGAAAAGCGCAGTAAATATTCCATTTAAGGTTAGTCCCAAGCTGGCATAGGCACCATATTTGCTGCTAATATCCATAGCTGCGGAAGTACCTACTGCATGTGCAGCTGTTCCCATAGATAGTCCTTGTGCTATGGGACTGCCGATATGTGTCATTTTTAGTGTTTTGAAGCCTAATATTCCTCCCAATAATCCGACGCATACTACTACGGCTGCAGTCAATGAGGGTATTCCTCCGAGTGATTTGGTAACCTCCATGGCGATAGGGGTTGTTACCGATTTAGGCGCCAGAGAATAAATCACTTCTTGTGACGCACCCATTAACTTGGCTATGAGAACTACTGATATTACTCCTACAATGCAGCCTGCAAGTTGAGAGAGTAGGATGGGGATTAATTGCTTTTTTATGGTTTCCAACTGTAGATATAGAGGAACTCCCAAAGCTACGACAGCAGGTTTAAGCCAAAACTCGATCAAATGACCACCTTCGTTATAGGTCTCATAACTCACTCCGGTCATTTTTAGAAAGATAATCAGAACGGCGATTGTTAAGAGTATGGGGTTTAGTAGGAGGACTCCTGTCTTCTTTTGCAGTAGCTTGGCTAAGAAATAAAGCCCGAATGTAATAGCTAGCAAGAAGAACTTATTCTCGAGGTAACTCATTTTATTTTTCGTGTTAATTGATGAATCCACCCTGTGACAACTAATACTAAGAGGGTGCTGATTAAAGTCGCAACAACTATCGGCCAAAATTCGGCGCGGATAATATCAAAATAGAGCATGATAGCAACTCCGGGGGGAACAAAGAAGAAGCCTAGGTTAGCAACTAGAAAGTCGGACATGCCCTGAACCCAGTGCAATTTTATCCAACCTAATTTTAAGAACAGGGTGAGTAATAGCATCCCGATGATGCTC
This sequence comes from Bacteroidaceae bacterium HV4-6-C5C, assembly GCA_007896885.1. Lineage (GTDB taxonomy): Bacteria > Bacteroidota > Bacteroidia > Bacteroidales > Bacteroidaceae > Bacteroides. Next base: position 125,363 of record VOIU01000007.1, on the reverse strand, counting down.
GAAGGAAGCTTGATACCCGTGAGGAACACAATCAATTCACCCAAAGCCAAGCATCCGAAAAGGATGGCGCATTGACGAACCATATACAATACCTTTTATAATTGAAAACCGTTGCAAAGTTAGACATTTTATTACTCTGTGATTCCCATTTTTGCTTTTTTAATCAGATTATTGATTGAAAAAATGCTGTAAATCAATTTATCTCGTATCTTGGAGTCATAAATGGCGTTATTACCGCACTTTATTTTTAAGCAAAATGAATGGAATTCCTGAGTGAGATCATTTTTAGTGTTAAATAATATAATAATTCATCTTCGAGGAATAAAAACCGCCTGATTTGCAATGTAGATATTGCAAAGTTGTGTATTTTTGCATCGTAAATCAAACAATCTTTCTGATTTTGTATATACAATATATCTATGCTTAGTTTAATAAACGAAATTGTTGAGCGTGCGAGAGCGAATCGCCAGCGCATTGTTCTTCCCGAAGGAACGGAAGAGCGTACATTAAAGGCCGCCAATCAGATCTTGACTGACGGAGTTGCAGACCTTATTCTTTTGGGTAACCCCGAGGAAATTCATGCATGTGCAAGAGATTGGGGATTGGGCAATATTGATAAAGCCACAATCATAGATCCGGAAAACCACCCGAAGAAGGAGGAATATGCGCAAATGTTGTTCCAGTTGCGCCAAAAGAAGGGTATGACCATTGAAGAAGCGCGTAAATTAGTGTTGGATCCATTGTATTTGGGATGTCTTATTATAAAAAGTGGTGATGCCGATGGTCAGTTGGCTGGTGCCCGTAACACTACAGGTGATGTATTACGTCCTGCCTTGCAAATAATTAAGACTGCTCCAGGTATTACTTGTGTTTCCGGCGCGATGTTATTGTTGACTCACGCTCCGGAATATGGAAAGAATGGTATTTTGGTGATGGGTGATGTTGCGGTGACTCCTGTTCCTACAGCAGCTCAGTTGGCAGAAATTGCTATTTCTACAGCTCGCACTGCTAAAGCTGTAGCCGGTATTGATGAACCAAAAGTGGCATTATTGAGTTTCTCTACTAAAGGTTCTGCAAAACATGAAGTAGTGGATAAGGTAGTCGAAGCTTTGAAGATCGCGAAAGATATGGAACCGACATTGGATATAGACGGTGAATTACAGGCTGATGCAGCCTTGGTTCCATCCGTTGGAGCAAGCAAAGCTCCGGGATCTAATGTTGCAGGTGAAGCTAATGTACTTGTCGTACCTAGCCTTGAGGTTGGGAACATTTCTTATAAGCTTGTTCAACGCTTGGGCCATGCTGATGCAGTCGGTCCGATTTTGCAAGGTATTGCACGTCCGGTGAATGACTTGTCACGCGGATGCTCCGTTGAAGATGTTTATCGCATGATCGCCATTACGGCCAATCAGGCTATTGCAGCAAAACATGCTGAATAATCAGAAATCCAATTAAGATATGAAAATTTTAGTGTTAAATTGCGGTAGCTCATCTATCAAGTATAAACTCTTTGACATGGGTCATAAAGAGGTTATCGCGCAGGGAGGTATCGAGAAGATCGGTCTTCATGATTCTTTCTTGAAGTTTACCTTACCCAGTGGCGAGAAAAAAGTACTGGAGAAAGATGTCCCTGAACATACTGTAGGAGTGGAATTCATCTTGAATACACTTGTCAGTCCTGAATATGGAGCGATTAAGTCACTCGATGAGATTGATGCGGTAGGACACCGTATGGTACATGGTGGTGAGAAGTTCAGTGAATCGGTGCTACTGACCAAAGAGGTGCTTGATGCATTCACTGCATGTAACGACTTGGCCCCTTTACACAACCCGGCTAACCTGAAAGGTGTGAATGCCGTTTCAGCTATCTTACCAAATATCCCGCAGATTGGTGTTTTTGATACGGCTTTCCATCAGACAATGCCGAACTATGCATATTTATATGCCCTGCCTTACGAGTTATATCAGAAGTATGGTATACGTCGTTATGGTTTCCACGGAACTTCCCATCGTTATGTATCACAGCGTGTTTGTGAATACTTGGGCGTATCTCCAGAGGGAAAGAAGATTATAACTTGCCACATTGGTAACGGAGCATCGGTTTCCGCAATAAAGGATGGGAAGTGTATTGATACCAGTATGGGACTTACCCCTTTGGAAGGTCTGATTATGGGAACGCGTTGCGGTGATATTGATGCAGGTGCTGTTACCTTCATCATGGAGAAGGAAAAATTGAATACGAGTGAAATCTCCGACTTGCTCAATAAGAAAAGCGGTGTGTTAGGTGTTTCCGGAGTATCTAGCGATATGCGTGAGTTGGAAGCTGCTGTTGCTGCCGGTAATCCTATGGCAATATTGGCTGAGAAGATGTATTTCTATCGCGTGAAGAAGTACGTTGGTGCTTATGCTGCCGCTCTTGGTGGAGTCGATATCATTGTCTTTACAGGAGGTGTAGGCGAAAACCAAATGAATAGCCGCAGCGATGTATGTGCCGGCTTGGAATTCCTAGGTGTAAAGGTAGATCCTGCTAAGAATAAGATACGTGGTGTGGAAGCTGTTGTTTCTACCGACGATTCAAGAGTGAAGGTGGTTGTGATTCCAACAGACGAGGAGCTTATGATTGCTTCGGATACGATGAATATTCTTAGTGCCAAATAAATCGAATTAAAGGCATTTTTGTTTTCGTTGATTTATTCCGAACAGGATTAAAGATAAATATATGAAGACCGGAGACGCAGTGATGCTCCTCTCCGGTCTTTCTTTTTTTAATGTAATCGTCATATAGGGATAAGTGAAAATACTTATCTTTGCCTATCTCTATCATTTCGGTAAGATTTTATTTAACTTAATATATTGTCATTTTATGAAACGACTTACGTATTTATTGCTATTTGTTTTGTTTGCCGGTTTCTCTTATGCTCAGCAAGCAAAATATGTATTTTTCTTCATTGGTGATGGAATGGGAGTGAACCAAGTGAACGGTACGGAAATGTTTCTCGCGGAACAAGAAGGTCGCATTGGTGTGAAACCTTTATTGTTTACTCAATTTCCTGCTGTCGGCGTAGTTACTACTTTCTCTGCTTCAAATTCTATAACCGATTCTGCTGCTGCGGGAACAGCTCTTGCCACAGGAGTCAAGACCTATAATGATGCTATCAGTGTAGATCAGCAAAAGAATAAGTTGGAATCTGTTGCATCAAAGGCCAAAAAGGCTGGAAGAAGGGTTGGTATTACCACTACAGTTAGTGTGGACCATGCAACTCCGTCTGTGTTCTATGCACATCAGCCCGATCGCGATATGTATTACGAGATAGCGCTTGATCTTTGCAAATCGAATTTTGATTTCTTTGCCGGTAGTGGATTCTTGAAACCAAATACGACTTTTGACAAGAAAGAGGCTCCAAGTATTTTCCCGATTATAGATAAAGCAGGTTATACCTTGGTAAAAGGTGTGGATGAATTCAAAGCTAAGGAAAACGCAGCTGATAAGATGATTTTGATTCAGAAAGACGGTGCGAATCCTGAATGCTTGCCTTATGCCATTGATAGGAAGGCAGACGATTTGACCCTTCCCCAAATTACTGAAAGTGCCATTTCATTTTTAACAAAAGGGAAAGAAAAAGATAAAGGTTTCTTCCTGATGGTTGAAGGAGGTAAAATAGACTGGGCTTGCCACGGTAATGATCTTGCAACTGCTTATAGAGAAGTGGTTGATATGGATAATGCTATCCGCGTAGCTTATGAATTCTATAAAAAACATCCAAAAGAAACTTTAATCGTTGTCAGTGCCGATCATGAAACAGGTGGTATGGGACTTGGAAATGGTAAATATGAATTGCATTTGAAGAATCTGCAATATCAGAAAGTATCTCAGGACATGCTTTCCAAAGCTATTACCGATTTAAGAAAAGAAAAAGGTAAGAAGACGACTTGGGAAGATATTAAGTCTCTACTTTCCGACAAGATGGGCTTCTGGACCAAGCTTCCTCTTTCTTGGGATCAAGAGAAATTATTGCACGATGAATACGAAGCTTCTTTCGTGAAGAACAATGCCGTGTTTGAAGAAAGCTTATATGCTAAAACTGAACCGGTAGCAGCTGCTGCTAAAAAGGTAATGAGCCAGCTTGCTATGGTGGGATGGACTAGCGGTAGCCACACTGCAGAATATGTTCCAGTGTTTGCTGTTGGAGCAGGGTCTCAGTTATTTACCGGTAAGATAGATAATACAGAAATCCCCAAACGTATTGCTAAAGCTGCAGGTTATAAATAAGAATGACAATGGTGTATCTTCTTTTTGCAAAGGATTTGCATAAAAGAGACATACTGTTATTTTTAAATATATAGAGAAAAGGCTGCCTCAAAATAGAAAATCGCTATCGATAAGATAATTTCTATTTTGAGGCAGCTTCTTTTTTTATTTGTCTTTTATATCAAAAATCCTATCCATAAAGAGCTGATTTACAATTTTGTTTCTCCTTCCACATACTCTTCAAGGAAAAAGTTCTCGCCGTCAAATACTCCGTATGAGAAATAATTGATCCAGTCACCCAAAATAATAATACGCGAACTTCTACTCAGCATCAAGTCCAATTCGATGTGGCGATGTCCGTAAATAAAGAAATTCATCTCGGGATGGCCTTTGAGGTAATCTTTGGAGTAAAGCACCAAGTGCTCTTTATCTTCTCCCAAGTATTCGGGATCTTTTCCATTAATACGTTTCATGCGGCTATGTTTCGCCCATATTAATCCCAAATCCATACTCCAACGCGGGTGGAGCGTAGAGAATAAACGTTGGAGGGTATGGCTATGAAATGCAGCACGTAAAAGTTTGAATTTACGGTCGGGATCACCCAAACCATCACCATGGGCTAAATAAAACACTTTACCATATATCTCTACGGTCAGAGGGTGTCTGTGTATAATCACTCCGCATTCTTTAGCCAAGTAATCCCCACACCATAAATCATGGTTGCCGGTAAAGAAATGCACTTCCACTCCCATATCGGTAAGTTCTGATATTTTTCCTAAAAAGCGGGTATATCCTTTTGGTACGACCATTTTAAACTCGTACCAGAAGTCGAACATATCCCCAAGTAGATAGATTGTTCCGGCCTTATGCTTAATGCTGTCGAGAAAATTGACCAAACGTCTTTCCTGTGTCCGTCCATGCTCTATGGCACGCGAACCGAGGTGTGCATCTGAAATGAAATATACATTCTTCATGCCAAATGTTGTTTACAGGAAGCCAAGTTCCAGTTTGGCTTCTTCGCTCATCATATCCTTATCCCATTCCGGTTCAAATACAAGATTTATGTTGGTGGAAGTTACTCCTTCTATTGATTCTACCTTCATGCGGACGTCTTCCAATATAAAGTCCGCTGCAGGACAATTAGGGGCAGTAAGCGTCATATCAATGGTAACTTCTCCTTTATCGGATACATCTATCTTGTAGATTAATCCCAGGTTATATACATCCACCGGTATTTCAGGGTCGAAAACGGTTTTGAGCATTTCGACTATTTTTTCTTCTGTCTCAAACTTAGTCATAACTAAAATTATTGATTTGTTGGGCAAAGCTATAAAAAATAAATGAAAGGGATATGTTGTTGGTTATCTTGAGAGGGGTTTTTTCTTTCAATCGGCCTTTTCAAACCTCCAGCACCCCCTCATCGGTAAAACTATAATATCCTCCGTCTGTGATAATAACGTGATCGGTTAGCTTGATGTTCATAAACTGAGCAGCTTTTTGTACGAGTTGTGTCAGGCGCCGGTCTTCATTGCTGGGTCGAGTATTACCCGAGGGATGGTTGTGAATAAGGATTATTTGGGTAGCCCGTTGTATTAGTGCTTCGCGCAGGATGCAACGTACATCCGCTGTTGTCTGGTCAATTCCACCCCGACTAATCCTTATTTTGTTTATAACGCGGGAAGCTTGGTTTAAAAGGAGTACCCAAAATTCTTCTTGTGCCAAGTCGCACATTATCGGATGGAATATTCCATAGATGTCCTTAGAGCAATGAATGACTTTACGTTCCACTGCATCTGCTGCTTTACGCCGTTTGCCAAGCTCCAAAGCAGCCATTACGGTAATGCTTTTAGCCGGTCCCAACCCCTTAAACCGTGAAAAGTTGTGGACTTCCCACTTCCCGAGCTTGTTTAAATCGTTTCCACATTCCGATAATACCCTCTGCATTAGAGCCACTGCACTCTCTTCTCTGTTTCCGGAACCGATGAGTATAGCCAGCAGCTCTGCATCCGTCAAGGCTTCGGCACCCTTTTGCATCATTTTTTCCCTTGGGCGGTCTTCTTCTGCCCATTGGTTGATATTAAGTTTATTCATTGCTAATCGTTAGTTACCTTTTTATATCTTTATCAAACGGCTATTTGACAATAAAAAAACGCAGATTCCGGTCGTTTCGGCAATCTGCGTTTAGGCTACTTCTTATTTATAGAAATTCTTTTTGAAGGCTTCGAATTCATCTTTACCCAGTATACATCGTTTCCACCAAGCTCTCCAGAATCCGGTTCCGTATCCTGTCAATTGAATAAAAGAAGCCAAAATAGAGTAAAATCCTATTTTAAGACTCTTGTTCTTTGAAGCGGAATCCGCAAACACGATAAGAGAATAAAGGAAAATTGGCGCAAGAGAGAGTAGCATGACCAGTATAGATGCAATTATCGCCAGATATTGCGCTGTGACACAATGTTCGCTTGTCATGCTTAGGGCACAAAAGGACAATACAAGCCCGATCAGTCCAATGGCAAATAATGTCATCAATAAAGTGACTCCCAAAGTAAAGACGGCAGGCAGCCAATGCACTAGTTTCAATGATTCCGGATATTTTTTGTAGAGATTAATACGGGCAATTCCCGAATTGTGTACCTGTTTAAAGAACTTTTTCAAGTCGGTTCGCCGTTTGTGATATACCCATGCGTCCGGGAATAGCCGGCAATGATAACCCTCTTTGAATATACGAATGCTGAAATCAATATCTTCTCCAAACCTCATATTCGAGAACCCGCCAAGCCTGGCATAGGCACTGCGGCGTACTCCCATATTAAAACTGCGCGGGTAGAATTTATCCATTTTCTTCTTTCCACCGCGTATACCGCCGGTCGTAAAGAACGAAGTCATCGAATAATTGATTGCCTTCTGGATATCGGTGAACGAATCATGTGCCCGGTCAGGTCCTCCAAAGGCATCTGCCGGTTCAGTGTTCAATTCATTTTCAATTGCAGTGAGATAATCTTTGGGTAAGATGCAATCGGAGTCCAATATAATGAGATACTCTCCATTGCTTCGTTCGGCACCATAATTGCGCGATTGCCCCGGTCCTGAGTTTGGCTTGTTGTAGTATCTTATATCCAGTGCTTCATGATATTTTTCTACAATACGATCACAAGGTTCAGACGAACCATCTTCTACAATAACAACTTCGAAGTCCTTGAATGTTTGCAAGGTAAGGCTTTGCAGAAGCTCATCCACTTCATCTGGGCGGTTGTATACCGGAATTATAATGGAGTATTTCATGGCTGCTTTAATTTTTATTACAAAGATAATTCTTTATTTGTGGATACGATATATCCAACTATTCTTTTTAGAGTAAGGAACGATTCCATCATCACATGCCTTGTTCTAAGTTGTGCCATGCCTTTGGCACAACTTTGCCAACGTACTGGCAATATCGTGCCAAAGGCATGGCACAATGTTTGGAAGCCCTTTGAAAAGAATAAAGGCGGCTTCTGTGAGGAAGCCGCCTTTACTTTATAGTTAGCAGAGTATACTCTTTATGCTTTCACGCGACCAACATAAGAACCGTCGCGAGTATCAATTTCAATTGTTTCGCCTTCATTTACGAAAAGAGGTACGCGAACAGTTGCGCCAGACTCAATTGTAGCAGGTTTCAATGTGTTAGTTGCGGTATCACCTTTCATACCCGGTTCGGTATAAGTGATCTTCATCTGTACTTTGATAGGCATATCAGCATAAAGTACAGTTTCGGTAGAAGCATCGGATACAACTTCCAATACCATACCTTCCAATAAGAAGTCAACGCCGTTGATCACGTCGTGAGCGATGGGGTGTTGGTCGAAAGTCTCCTGATTCATGAAGATATAATCTTCACCTTCTTTATATAAGAATTGGTAAGGGCGACGTTCTACACGTACGTCTTCCAATTTTTCGCCAATATTAAAGCGGCGTTCAATAACGTAGCCACTTACTACATCTTTCAGTTTGGTACGCATGAACGTATTCCCTTTTCCGGGTTTTACATGCAGGAAGTCGATACAGAAATATAATTTGCCATCCATGCGGATGCAAGTTCCGTTTTTAATGTCTTGAGCATTAATCATAAGATATAATCTTTATTTTTATAATTGTAATTAAGTTATTCCCAGAAAGGTTTAGCGGATGCAAAAGTAATGGAAATCAATAAAAAACACAAAAAGTTTTGAGAGAAAAAGAGTTATCGTTTGGTTAATTTGGAAAAAGTCGCTATTTTTGCAGCCCGATTACGTGGAAATAATAACATAAAAATAAGATATAGAAATGAAAAGAACATTCCAGCCCTCTAACAGAAAGAGAAAAAACAAACACGGTTTCCGTGAGAGAATGGCATCTGCCAATGGTCGTAGAGTATTGGCTTCCCGTCGTGCTAAAGGCAGAAAGAAACTTACTGTTTCTGATGAGTACAATGGTGTAAAAGCATAATAAGGTCTCCTTATTAATATAAGAAATCCGCAAAAGACTAATAATTGAGTCTTTTGCGGATTTACTTTTGATATACTACTTTGTTCAAGAAGGAAGATTTCATCAGCTACTTACCGATGAATTTGTTCTTTATCTCTTCTAATGATATTAGGTCTTAGGATGTGGTGTTTTAATGGATTGTTTGGGTCGTATAGTCATATCCACGTAAGATGAAGTACTTCTTACTTGGGTCTTCCAAGTTAATCTTTCCTGCATTGAGATTGGATTCTAGTAACCTCTTTTCTAAAAGATTAAACATTGCTACTGTAATGGCTTGCTCTACGTACCCCGGCATAATAGTGCAGCGTATTCCTCCTGCATAATCTTTTGTTTGGGTATCAAAAGTACATGTTATGGCTGCATAACTTCTATATGAATGCGTATCTATTCTGTCGAGGTGGAAAACGCCATTAGCAATCTTGCTTATGGCTTCGTTATTCTTTCCAAATATATCTTCCTCCTCTTGTGTTATAGAAGTTATGGAATCTTTTTGAAGTCTGAACCTTTTATTGGTAATTATATAGAAGTGCTCGGCTTCTTCGACAGTGTACTCTTCGCCGTCATATTTTTCCGTCCATCTCCGTCCTATCCCATCATCATCCAGTTGGCTGATTATGTCACCGCCGGATAAGATGAAGTATTTTTTATCCGGGTCTATCAGGTTGGTTCTTCCCGTATTAAGCTCGGCTTGCAGTAGCTTTTCTTCCAGCAGCTTCACTTTTTGCAGAGAAAAATGCTCCTTTATTTCCTTCTTTATATAAACTTCCATGCCTCCGGTAAAATCTTTCGTCTGTGAATCAAAGAGACAATTTACGGACAAAGCATAACCATGTATCGGTTCGAGGGTGTCGGTGTGGAATACCTTTTCTGCAATCTTATCTGCTTTACGCTCAAGATCCCATCTTCGAGTTTGATAATCGTATATACTCTCTCCGTCAGAACTGTAATCTACGGTTGTATTACCTTGGGCAAGGCTATACTTTTTATTAGTGATTACATACCAGTCTTTTACTTCCCTGATAGTGTACTCTTCGCCGTTGTATTTCTCTGTCCATACCCGGTCTGTTTGGGCCGAGAGTATATTGGCACTGAAAAGCAGTAAGACTGCAAAAACGGATTTCATTGTTTTCATATCTTAGAATCAAATAGTATATCAATGATAAAGCCTTCTGGATACCGGGATATTGCCAAAGTCGACTTGTGCAGTCGGTTCTTATTATTGTCTGAAAGTTATTCAGTAGCATTAGTAAAGCCCTATGCATTCTTTAGTATATTGTCCATTTTCTTTGTCGTATGTGTTTTTCAGACAATGTACATTGACATCCATTCCAATATGTGGGTGGTTGTACCATCTACAATTCACTTTCATCAGTTTAGGCAATCCTCTTAGTGCTTCCTTGACTTTTTTCTTAATTATTTTTCTATTTATATCACGAGAAAGCCGGGGACAACAAGAGGTACACTCCACAAGATTAATTTTTCCGTTCTTATTAAATTCCACATGCAGCCTGTAGTCGCTTGAATTTTCTTGTAATCTAGTCCTATCTTTATTATTAAAGGATTTCATTATTTTAACTCTGATCATTTCCCTTAACTGCTTTTCTTCAGGAAAGATTCTAGTATGGTCATACTCTACATAGTTTATATTTTTCACACTTGTCAATCTCCCCTGATTAAAAGCATAAAGATTGTCTTTTTCATAAATTGAGGCATAACCATCGTGTATATACTTAAGCAATCTACCTTGGGGGCATCGGATGGTATCATTAACCCAGTTGGCAAAAACTTTATTGCTTCCGAACTCTTCTGAAAGATTTACATATACTGGATCATCATGCCCTATATTAACCCGTACAAGAAATAAACTGTCATGTTCCAAAAGCCATGTTGCAATATATCCTCTATAGTTTCCCGTACTTATCATCGCCATTTTATGTTTACTAATAGTCCTTTCACTCTTTTTGTCGAGATAGGGTTCAAGGGGATTACTGTAAAGCGCAACGGTATCTTTGCCTATAACCAGCCAATCGGGTTCTTGTGCTGTAGCAAATAATGCTTCCGTTTTTACCATAGAGAATAATAAGAGAAAGATATTTATCCATTTCATCTTTACTGAATATATAGTTGTTTATGTTTTGATGCGATATATTATATCCATCTTATTGTTTTCATATTTCTTCATTCTACCCATGTCCCTTTTGATAATTTCCATTTATCCGACGAGAACTTCCTATTCCCCGCCGGATAATATTGTTACCAGAAATAAAGCTTGGCAGTGCTATACAGTTAGCATTACTCTTTCTTATTTGTACTATCACTACCTTCCATTGTGAAGTATTTTTTGCTCGAATCTGCTACATTAGTTCTTCCGGCATTGAGTCCTGATTCCAATAATTTCTTTTCCAAAAGGTAAACTTTTTGCAGAGTGATGTACTCCTTTATTTCTTTATTAAAAGTTAAACATATTCCCCCTGCATAATCTTTAGTCAGGGAATCAAAAGTACAAGCAACCGATACATGATATATTCTTGATGTGTATATTTGATTAAGATGGAAGACTTCATTTGCAATCTTGCTTATAGCTTCGATAAGTTCTGTCCGACGCTTTCTGTAATCCAATATGCTTTCTCCATCAAACATATAATCTGCGGTCGTATTGCTCATTACGTGATTATATGTTCTATTGGTAATTTCATAACTGTATTTACTTGCTTTGATTACATATTCTTCATCAATGTATTTCTCTGTCCATGTTTGGTATGTTGTCTGAGCCGACAGCATATTATTACAGAAAAACAGCATTGTTATAAAATAGAATCTTATTGTTTTCATATTCTGTAGCGTCCTCTCTCTCCATCAAACTCAATATCGCTGGTAGCATATTAATAAAAGAATCATTTTCTAGCCGATTAATAAACGTTATAAAGGAACATGAGTATATTTCTCAAATCTAATAGGTGCTACCATAGAAACATAATGATTCCCCGAACAATAAGTGCTTATCTTTAATTGAGTATTTATTAACTTTTTTTCTAATGATTGTATTTCAGCCAATGAGAGGAAAATTTTTTTCCGGAATAAAAAAGATACTGCTTCTATCTTGCCGGAAGGAAGACAAACTATTCGTAATACTACCATTGCTTTTGACTTGACTAACTCATTCATTTTCTCTTTTGAGAGAAAATTATAAAAAATTTTCTCTAATGGACTACTATCCTCTATAGTAAAAGAGTCACATTGTTTACCTTCGGGTAACTTATAGTTTTTATTTTTAACAAATAAGGATATCGTATCTATCAAATATGTTTCTCCACTTATGGTTCTTTCTATCGTTCTACCACTTTGTGCGATTATATTATTACTGAATAACACAATACACCAAATTATAAATAGATGTTTTATTTTCATGCTTTTAATGTTTTTTGTTTATTACACCCGTTATTATAAACATACTTCAAGACACTAGGTTCAAGGGATTGATCAACAGGATAATTGTAACTTGGTGAACTTTCAGCGAAATTCTGCATGAAGTCCCAATAGTTCAAATTTCCCCAACTAGAATCCCTTTTCAACAAATCATCATAGCTTGGCATCCGTTGGTAATCATCAGTTATACCTGCAAGCCATAAGGTATATTGCTCAACATATTTTGTTCCTTCTCCTGCTCCAAATTGCTGGCAAGCAGCATCTCCTTTCAGCGCACATAGTATATCCACTAGTAGCTTTGCTTCAAATTCGATATTAGGAGTACCTTTACCCTTTGCATATTCTTTTATTCCATTGGAATAGTACTTATTTTGAAAAAAATGAATGAATTCTTCATTAAATCCGTTACTAATCAATGCATTACTTTTGAATTCCATTACATCAGTATCTGGATTATATCTTCCCGAACCAGAAATTGACGAATTAATTTTGATATCAGTTAATTTATAGTTGTTTCTACTAAGATAGTTCAGCATTGCATTATATCCACATTCTTGCTTTTTTTCCAATATAATTTGTTCCCATTGATGTTGTCCATTACTATCAAGACTGCTTTTGGCAGAAATACTACCATTACTGCTTGAGCCACTACCTCCACCACCACCTTCACCAAGAGGAAAAGTACCATCTGCACCTCCTCCTCCACCATCAAACATTATCGAATAATGATAGGTTTTCCAACAATACACGTCTATAACCAAAAGCTCTACTTCTTCATACTCCATGCCAACAATTCCTGTTACCTTACAATTTAGGTCCATTACTTGACTTCTTGTCTTAATTTGTTTTTCAGAGAGAAAGATCAGTCCGCTTGCAGGTTCCTTATGCAGGGCATATCGAGTGAAGTAGTCAAACATCCATGTGTCTTCCACTCCGTCACCTCCCACCTGTCGGGTTATTGCATCAGCCACTTTACGGGTGTAGATATGATAGTTTGTACATTCAGCGCCTATGGAGAAAAACCAAATCGCCTCTATTTCGGCTCCGAAATTCAAACTTTTTACAGGAACAGCATATACTGTATTTCCATTTTCAGGGAAAACTACAGCATCTTTCCACAGGGGATAGCCGTAAGTCTCGACAAACTCTGACACAAAATTGGCGGAATCGTTCTTCTGCTTCAAAGAAGAAACTATGCCTTGCAGGTACCGATCGGAACTGCCAACGCTGAAGAATCGCTCGGATAAAGCACCGGAACCCGAAGAATCTTCATTGGTACAAGTAACTACAAACAGTGAAGCCACAAACAGCAAAAACAGCGTCGTTTTGCTCATAAAGATTATTTTAGGATTGATACTGTGCCGTCCGTTTCCCGAAAGCGGCATTCTAATTAAGGTATATAAAACCAAATTGGTAATACATCTCAAAAACGTATGGTACTATTATGCTTATCTTCATGGTTGCTCAAATTTTGCAAGAATTTATTATGGAAGATAATTTCAATAATACAACCTAAAAATAAATCAATGAATCTTACAGTGAATATCCACACACTGAAATATGTTAGCAAACATATAAAATATTTATGAAAAAACAAATTGTCTGCATATTTCTTTTAATGCCGATTTCTATTTATAAAATAAAATTATTCATTAAATATACCTTTTTGTGCTTCCGTGTTCTTTGTCGTATGAATATTTCGGGCAATGTATACCATCAGGTACTTGAAAGTGTGTAGTAGTATGCTATTAAAAATTTATATTCCAAAAGATACATTTCCCCGTTCTTAGCTAAGGTTTATGAGTAACTAACTTTCGGACAAACCCTTGCATAAATTGCCCCTTCGATCTCCTTATTTGGCAAATTTTTGCCGTCTTTCATCTTTTATCTTTATCTTTGCCTCCAAATATTGTTATTTAGAATATGACGGTAAAAGAGTTTTTTTCTTTTCGACAGAACAAATATTTCTGGGTAAATATCATAGGTATGGCAGTGGCTATTGCAGTCTTGCTGTTTGGGGTATTGAAAGGCGTGGATCTTTATACCCGTCATGGACAAGCGGTAGTGGTGCCCGATGTGAAAGGCATGGGACTGGCGGAAGCTGAAAAGATGTTCCGAAATCAAGGCTTGAACTTTGTTGTATCTGATTCCACCTATGTAGAAGATTTACCAGCCGGAAGTATTGTGGATTATACCCCTTCTGCGGGACAAAAAGTAAAAGAAGGACGAACGATATATTTGACAATTAATACACTGGATATTCCTCTTCAGGTAATTCCTGATGTGGCTGATAACAGTTCGGTTCGTCAAGCCGAAGCACGATTGTTGGCTTCGGGTTTTAAACTGGATGAAGTGCAGTATGTACCCGGAGAACAAGATTGGGTATATGGAGTGAAGTATCACGGTCGTGAGCTTTCTACTAATGAAAGAGTTCCGGTTGGAGCCCGACTGACATTAATGGTAGGCGATGGAACGGGTACTCCTCAAGTAACCGATTCTTTGAGCGGAGATGAATCTGAAGAATTGGAAGATCAATCCACCGAACCGGCAAAAGCTACTCCTGCAAAGCCTTCGTCACGAAAATCGACTAGTGATGACTCCTGGTTCTAATCTTTCGAACCGGAATCGCATTATAAATAAAGCTTGAATCAGATGATGGAACAATTGCCGGAAGATATTGACCTGTTGAATGATGAATTGGAAGCGGATGATGTGGAGGCGGTAGGCGATGACGCGCAGCTTTATGAACATTTCCGTGTAGTGGTGGATAAAGGGCAGGAAATGCTCAGGGTAGATAAGTACTTGTTCGACCGACTGACAAATGCTTCCCGTAACCGTATACAAAAAGCTGCCGATGCCGGCTGCATTATGGCAAACGGGAAAGCGGTAAAAAGCAGCTATAAAGTGAAACCGCTGGACATCATTACTGTGATGATGGACCGTCCACGCTATGAAAATGAGGTCATTCCCGAAGATATTCCTCTGAATATTGTTTATGAAGACAAGTACTTGATGGTCGTAAATAAACCGGCTGGGCTGGTGGTACATCCCGGACATGGCAATTATCACGGGACACTCGTCAACGCGCTTGCCTGGCACATGAAAGATGATCCAGATTACGATGCCAATGATCCACATGTGGGGTTGGTACACCGTATTGATAAAGATACGTCGGGACTCTTGGTGATAGCCAAAACACCCGATACGAAAACCAATCTTGGATTGCAGTTTTACAATAAGACCACCAAGCGTAAATACCGTGCTTTGGTATGGGGAATTGTAGAAGAAGATGAAGGGACAATTGTAGGCAATGTGGGGCGTAATCCCAGAGATCGTATGCAAATGACAGTATTGAGTGATCCTACCCAGGGTAAACATGCTGTGACCCACTATCGCGTATTGGAGCGTTTGGGATACGTCACTTTGGTGGAATGTATTCTGGAAACAGGAAGAACTCATCAAATCCGTGTTCACATGAAGCATATCGGTCATGTTCTTTTCAATGACGAAAGATATGGTGGGCATGAGATATTGAAAGGAACTCATTTTAGTAAGTATAAACAATTTGTAAACAACTGCTTCGAAACTTGTCCGCGGCAGGCATTACATGCCATGACGTTGGGATTTGTACACCCGGCTACAGGCGAAGAGATGCACTTTACATCGGAATTGCCCGATGACATGGCTCAGCTGATTGACAAATGGAGAGGCTATATAAGTAACAGAAATTTAGAATGAAACGCACGATTGCTATTGTAGGAGGTGGTGACACTTCCGAATTTCATGTCTCCCTTCGCAGTGCCCAGGGAATTTATTCCTTCATTGATAAGGAAAAGTATACGTTGTATGTTGTCGAAATGCACGGATTGGACTGGCATGTACAGCTGCCTGATGAGGCTGTAGCACCGATAGATCGTAATGATTTTAGTTTCCAGCTCAATGGCGAGAAAGTAAAATTTGATTTTGCGTACATAACCATACACGGTACTCCCGGTGAAGACGGACATTTGCAAGGCTATTTTGACATGCTTGGCATTCCATACTCATGCTGCGGAGTATTGGCGGCAGCTCTGACTTATGATAAGTTTGCATGCAACCAATATCTTAAATCTTTTGGCATTCGCATTGCCGAATCCCTTATGTTACGTAAAGGACAATCTGTTTCCGACGAGGATGTATTGACTAAAATTGGTTTACCTTGTTTTATAAAACCAAGCTTGGGCGGTTCCAGCTTTGGTGTCACCAAAGTCAAAACCAAAGAACAGATACAGCCGGCTATCAGCAAAGCATTTGATGAAGCTAAAGAAGTTGTTGTTGAAGCTTTCATGGAAGGGATTGAAGTTACTTGTGGCTGTTACAAAACAAAAGAGAAATCTGTGGTGTTTCCTATTACAGAAGTGGTAACGCAGAATGAGTTTTTTGACTATGATGCTAAATATAACGGACAGGTTTCTGAAATTACCCCTGCAAGAATTTCTGCCGAATTGACTGAAAGAATACAAAAGATAACTTCGGCTATTTATGATATCTTGGGGGCCTCTGGTATTATCCGTGTGGATTACATCATTACTTCGGGGGAGAAGATTAACTTGCTCGAAGTAAATACAACTCCCGGTATGACACCTACAAGCTTTATACCACAACAGGTACGTGCTGCCGGATTAGACATAAAAGATGTCATGACGGATATTATTGAAAATGTTTTTTAATGACTAATCTCTATTGTCATGGATTTTGATGAAATACGTCCATATGATGATGCAGAGCTTCCTGAAATATTTGAGGAGCTGATTGCCGATCCGGATTTCCGTCGGGTTATGACTATTGCCATACCTGGTGTCCCTTTTGAGATGATCGCACATAAAATGCGGTCATGCAAGTCGAAGACCGATTTTCAAAAGGCGTTTTGTTATGACTTTCTGCATAAAATCATTAACAAGGATACGGATGGCACTACTATAGACTGTTCCACCTTGCCTGACAGGAAGTTAGCCTATACTTATGTTTCCAATCATAGAGATATTATTCTTGACTCCGGACTTCTGTCGGTTAAATTGGTAGATGAAGGACTTGATACGGTAGAAATAGCTATTGGTGATAATCTGCTGATATATCCTTGGATCAAGAAGTTGGTTCGTGTCAACAAATCGTTTATAGTTCAGCGTGCCTTGTCTATGAGACAAATGCTGGAGTCTTCAATAAGACTTTCCAACTATATGCATTATGCTATTCGTGAAAAGAGACAGTCTGTGTGGATTGCCCAGCGTGAAGGACGGGCTAAAGATTCGGACGACCGTACTCAGGAAAGTGTATTGAAGATGCTGGCCATGGGGGGAGAAGGTGATATTATTGATCGCTTATTAAGCTTGAATATCGCTCCTTTAACCATTTCTTATCAATATGATCCCTGTGATTATTTAAAGGCTAAAGAGTTTCAGTTGAAGCGTGATAACGCTTGCTATAAGAAGTGTCCGTCGGATGATTTGCTCAATATGAAAACGGGGCTGACCGGGTATAAAGGGCTGGTACATTTTCAGGTGGCAACTTGCATTAATGATGAGCTTAGATCTTTAGATCGTTCGCTGCCTAAACAGGAGCTGTTTACTCTTGTTGCGGATTTGATTGATCACCATATTCATGCGAATTACCGCTTGTATCCCAATAACTATATTGCCCATGATATGCTTTCCGGCCAATCGGCATTCGTTGCCAATTATTCGGAAGAAGAAAAGAAAGATTTTCTAGCCTATCTTGATAAGCAAATAGATCGCATTGATTTGGTCGATAAAGACGCCTCTTTTTTACGTGGGAAGATGTTGTTGATGTATGCTAATCCGTTGACAAACTATCTACATTCAGTGGAGGCTTCTGCTGGCAAGTGACAACTGTTTTTTTTTGTAAAAAATGGATATGAAATTATCTTTTCGGTTATTGGCTTTTTTATGGATACCGATCCTGCTGCTTTCGTGCAGTGGGGAAGATGATTATTATTATCCTTCTGTCAAGCAAGAATTTCTAACTGCAGCATCCGGCTCAGACGGTCGACTACAGACTGTAATAACAGATGAAGGAGAGACTTATAATGTGGCGCAAGATGCGACAAATACCAGTATTGGTTCGAACAGTACTGTACGTATTGTAAGTAATTATGGTTTCGTAGATCCCAATGATAAGAAAGCTGGAATAAAGCTGTATAATTTGCTGAAGAGTGTTTCTCCTGCTCCGTTGCCTCCATCCGGTTTTAAAGATGGAGTAAAAACTGATCCGGCCAATGTGTTGAGCACTTGGATGGGTGTTGATTATCTCAATATAATACTCGAAATTAAAGTCCAAGACGGAAAACATTACTTTCATTTTATAGAAGATAATGTGAAGGACAGTGCCGGTGGACTGCGGGAAGTAGATCTCACGCTTTATCATGATGCCAATGGTGATGTTCAGGCTTATACAAAGCGGGCTTATCTCTCTATACCTTTGCGGCAGTATGCTGTGGAGGGAGTGAAGAAGATAAGTGTACATTTCAGTCTGAACACTTATGCTTCAGGGATTAAAATATGCACATTTGACTATATTCCTCATTAAATATCCTAATGAAAATGAATACAATTATTACCGGTTTTTGCATTTTTTTCTCTTCTCTGTTTTCGTGTCAACAGAATGAGAGTTATAAAACAGTTTCCGTCGACGAATTTGAGAGTGTGATATCCAATCCTGAAGTGCAACGCTTGGACGTGCGTACTCTAGCTGAATTCTCCGACTCCCATATTCCCGGAAGTCTAAACATCAATGTGCTTGACGATAGTTTTATGTCTATGGCGGATTCGCTACTTTCTAAAGAAAAACCTGTTGCACTTTATTGTCGTAGTGGGAAGCGCAGTCGGAAGGCTGCCGGTATTTTGGCTGAGAAAGGGTATAAGGTCTATAATTTAGATAAAGGATTTGAGAGCTGGACTTTAGCCGGTAAGGAAACGGTGAAGTAATGCAAAGGCTTTTGCCAATGAGTCTATGGAACTCTGAAATAATGAAAATCTCGCAAAGATGCTTTCTTTTAGAAAAGACAATCTTTGCGAGATTTTTATTTACTGTTGATTTTATATCTGGAATTATAGGGCTTGAAGCATTCTTTTTAGTACTACGGTTGCCGATATTTCACGATTTGCAGCTTCCGGTATCACAATAGACTGGGAGCTTTCAATCACGTCGTCTGTGACGATCATATTTCGGCGTACCGGTAGGCAGTGCATAAAATAGGCATTGTTAGTCATTCCCATTTGTCGATCACCTATTGTCCATTCACGATCTTTACTGAGTATCTTTCCGTAATTGTCACCGCTGTAAGCTGCCCAGTTTTTGGCATAAATGAAATCTGCACCTTCAAATGCTTTCATCTGGTCATATTCAACCCGGGCATTACCCACAAATTCGGGAGCCAATTCATAACCTTCGGGGTGGGTGATGACAAATTCATAGTCTGTAGCATTCATCCATTCTGCAAAAGAGTTAGGTACCGCTTGAGGAAGAGGCCTTGGGTGAGGTGCCCAGGACATGACCACTTTAGGAAGCTTAGTCTTTTTATATTCCTCAATTGTAATGAGATCGGCAAAGCTTTGTAACGGATGACGCGTAGCTGCTTCCATAGAGAATACAGGACGTCCTGAATATTTAATGAACTGATTCAATACAACCTCTTCATAGTCATAATCCCGATTTTCAAATTGAGCGAAAGAACGTACTCCGATGATGTCGCAGTAACACCCCATTACAGGGATAGCTTCCAACAAATGTTCCGGTTTGTCTCCATCCATTATAACACCACGCTCAGTCTCTAACTTCCATGCACCTTGGTTGATGTCGAGTACAATCACGTTCATGCCAAGATTCATTGCTGCTTTTTGGGTACTTAGGCGAGTGCGCAAGCTGGAATTGAAAAAGATCATCATCAGGGTTTTATTCTTTCCCAATTCTACATATTTGAAACGGTCTTTTTTGATTTCAAATGCTTCATCCAGTGCAACTTTCAGACTACCGATATCTTGCACACAAGTAAAATTCTTCATTATTGTTATTTATTTTATAAGTTTTTCGTCCTTCCTAGTCCTTCTCAGTTTTCTGTTATATAGAATAGAATATTCTCAAAGGTAAGTAACCTAAGTTATCTTTTTAATTGATTCTAAAAAGGCGTTTATTTGTTATAGCTTATTACTTTCCTCTATCTTCTGATTTGCCCTTCACCTTCTACAATCCATTTATAGGTGGTGATTTCTTCCAATCCCATAGGACCCCGTGCATGTAATTTTTGCGTGCTGATACCTATTTCCGCTCCCAAACCGAATTGAGCTCCATCTGTGAACGATGTAGGCGCATTGACATAAACACAGGCTGCATCTACTTCCAAACAGAAAATGTCTGCATGGTCCTTGTTTTCGGTCACAATACACTCGCTATGTTTGGAGCCGTATTGGCGAATGTGTGATAGTCCTTCATGAATGGTTGAGACTGTCTTAATAGACATTTTATAATCCAAAAATTCTATGCCAAAATCTTCTTCCGTCGCTTTCTTCAATAAATCTGATGGATAGTTGTTCTCCAATGCTTTATATGCCGGTTGGTCTGCGTAGATCGTGACATTGTTCTCTTGTAACTTCTTACATAACCCGGGCAAATTATTTAGTCTTTCCGAATGGATGATAAGACAATCCAATGCATTGCACACACTTACACGGCGCGTTTTTGCATTGTTAATAATGGCAGCACCTTTCTCTACATCGCCGTATTGGTCGAAGAAAGTGTGGCAGATACCTGCGCCGGTTTCAATGACCGATACTGTTGCGTTTTGGCGTACGAAATTGATCAGACTACTACTGCCACGCGGTATAATCAAATCTACGTAATCACGTGCTTTTAAGAGTTCCGCTGTAGCTTCTCTATCTGTAGGAAGGAGCTCTACGATCAGAGGATTGATATGGTGTTGACTGAGTACATCGTGAATAACCGAAATAATGGCCTTATTCGAAAAATCAGCATCACTTCCTCCTTTCAGAAGGCAGGCATTTCCGCTTTTCATACATAAGGAAAATACATCGAAACTTACGTTTGGTCGGGCTTCATAAATAATGCCGATAACTCCAAAAGGTACACTGACTTTTTTCAGCTTCAACCCATTAGGGCGAATTGTCTCTTGTAATATCCGACCGATTGGCGAAGGTAATTTCGCTACATTTCGCATATCGTTTGCTATATCCTTTAGCCGGGCCTCCGTTAATTTTAGTCGGTCATATTTCGGGTCTTTCGGGTCCATATGCTCCAAATCTTTCTCATTTTCCGAAAGGATAAAGTTTGTTTGGGCAATCGTAGCATCCGCCACCGCTACTAATACATTATTGATGGCTTTGTCATCTAATGCCAATAGTTCCCGACTGGCATTTTGTACCTCGGTAAAGATATTCTTAAGACTCATGATGTGAATATATCGATTTTCTACAAATGTAGGGATTTGATTTGAAGATCACTTATTCCAGATAGAGATAATCGTAATGTACGACCGGCTTTTTGCCATGCTTACCCATGGCTTCTTTTGCTTGTAGAGAGTTGCAGTTGGCTTTTCCTACTCCTACGGTATTCCCTTCGAAGTCTATAATCCGTACAATGTCATCTTTTTCAAATTCTCCTTCGATGGCTGTAATGCCAATTGGCAAAAGGCTGATAGCTTTATCGGAGTTCAGTACTTCGGCGGCTTGTCGGTTGATATGGATTTCTCCTTTGGCAAAGCCTTCACTGTGTGCGATCCATTTTTTGATACTTGATACAGGAGTGGGTGATGGTATAAACTTGGTACAGATTGTCTTCTTGGGGTGTTTCAATAGCTCAACGAGTATATTATCCCGTTTGCCGTTTGCAATTATCACGCTGATACCTTCGTCGGCTACCTTTCTGGCGATATTGGTTTTAGTAAGCATACCACCTCTTCCGAAGCTGGACTTTGAAGTCTGTATATATGAAGTCAGATCTTTATCTTGTTCTATTTCACGAATTACTGAAGATGATGGTTCAGACGGAGAGCCATTATAAATGCCGTCTATGTTGCTAAGTATGATAAGAGTCTGAGTATCCATCATTGAAGCAATCAATCCGGATAACTCGTCGTTATCCGTAAACATCAGTTCGCTTACTGAAATAGTATCATTTTCGTTAACTATGGGGATGACTCCGTTTTCGAGCATCACTGTCATACAGTTTTTTTGGTTGAGATAGTGGCGGCGTGTGGAAAAGTTTTCCTTCATTGTTAATACTTGGCCTACCGGAATACCATGCTCTCGGAATAGTTCGTAATATCGATTGATGAGCTTGGCTTGTCCAACAGCAGAAAAAAGTTGGCGTTGATCGACACTATCCAGCTTCTTTGCTGGATGTATTTCGCTACGGCCCGATGCTACGGCACCCGAAGATACCAGAATAACTTCAATACCCATTTTTCGTAACTCGGCAATCTGGTCAACAAGTGCAGACATCCTTGTCACATCCAATGTCCCATCAGCACGAGTGAGCACATTACTCCCTATCTTTATGGCTATTCTGTTAAATTCCTGTCCCATACTTGAATATAGCCTTTTATCGCTATTTGTGATTTGTGGTGATTATTTTGAGGGTTGATTAATGGATAGGCTGGGATGCGTTTCCTTATTAATCATCATTTCTGTTTTTATCCCGCTCACGTATGATTTCCATGGCCGTCTCATAATCATTTTGACTAACAAGGATTGTTACGTCTGGAGCAAGATAAGGAGCTAAAGTCGCTAGAATACCATCTTTAAGGATCGTTGCAATCCCACTGTTTTCCAGCTGCCCTTTTACAAGTTCTGCTTCCCAAGGGGAGCCCTTAAATACTTCTATAGCCTGGGTATGGTCTAGATCTTTCATGTTGGTTAATTGTTTTGGGTTTAGTTTCACAAACATACATTATAATTCTTGAATTAGCAAGGCTATTTACTAAAAACAATGGCTTTTATTCCAGTGTAATATGTTGAACGTTAATATTTTCGCTTAAGAAAGCAGATGCGGATTCAATAAACTTTTCTTCGGATTCAGTGGTACAATATGAACAACTGTTTCCTTGTGTACATTGGCTGGCTATTTCCGGGTGTCGCATTAGATAATTTTTCAAGCTTTGCGCAATTAATTCTCCTTGTGCTACGATCCGGATTCCGGCAGGCATATATTGTTGGATTTTTGGTAATAGGAGCGGGTAGTGTGTACAACCGAGTATGACAGTATCTATTTGATTGTCTTTTGATAGGAGTTCGGAAATATATTTGCGCACAAAATAGTCAGCTCCTTCATTTCCGGCTTCATTGCTTTCTACTATTGGAACCCATAATGGGCAGGCGTTGCCGGTTACTTGGATATCGGGATATAGTTTGTGAATTTCCATTGGATAAGATTCCGATTTTATAGTACCGGGGGTAGCCAATACACCGACATGTCTGCTTTGGGTTAATTGCCCGATAATTTCTACTGTAGGTCGAATGACTCCCAGTACCCTTCTTTTTGGATCAATAATTGGTAGATTGTTCATTTGAATGCTTCTTAAAGCTTTTGCCGATGCAGTATTACATGCCAATATTACCAAATGGCAACCCATTTCGAAAAGCCGGGTTACAGCCTGTAATGTGAATTCGTAAACTACTTCAAACGAGCGTGTTCCATAAGGAGTACGTGCGTTATCTCCCAAATAAATGTAATCGTATTGTGGTAATAATTCTCTGATCTTTTGTAAGATAGTCAGTCCCCCGTATCCGGAGTCGAAGACGCCTATTGGACCGGGATTGGATGGTAAAGTTAATTCCTTCATAGTTGAAGTTATAATATGTGTCACGCAAATATACAGGTTTATTTGCAAATGCGATCTTTATATGATGAAAATGAAAGTTCAAAAAAAAACGCGAATTAAAAAATCCGCGTTTCTGTTTTCTTTAAGATATCGTCTTATTTAATACCTAATTGAGCTTTCACTTTAGCGGTGAAGTCAATACTTTGTGCTCCAATGAAAGGAATAGGAGTGCGTGCTATATCAAAGATATAAACGACGCCTTCTGCTTTTCCTACTGCTTGGATAGCTGTATCAAGTTTCTTGTATATAGGAGCCATTGCTTCTTGCTGTGCTTTTTGCATATCTTGATAAGCGTTTTGTTGGAATTGCTCTTGTCTTTGAGCCATATCCTGCAATTCTTTCTGACGTCTTTCTGCTATGTTTTTAGGTAGAGAGTCAGCTTGTGCTTGAAACTCCTGTACCTTTTTGTTGAACTCTTCTTGTGTGCGTTGCATTTCTTCGGAATACTTCTTCGAAAGTGCTTCGAGATCGGCTTGCGCTTTTGTGTATTCCGGCATTGTGGTAATAACCTCCTGAGAATTCAAGTGAGCAAATTTAGCTTGTGCCATAGCGCCCAACGGTAGGGCAAACATAACTACGATTAGTGCAATTTTTTTAAGCATAATGTTTATTATTTATTTGAATGATTATTCGTTAGAACGGGTGCAAAAGTATGAAATTAATTTGAATATCCTAATTTGGCAAGTACATCATTGCTGATGTCGATACTTGGTGAAGCAAAGATTATACTTGCTGCAGAAGCACGATCCATTACCAAAGAATAACCATTTTGCGTAGCTAGCACTTTTACTACATTATAGATCTGATCTTGTATCGGTTTCAAAAGGCTTTCGCGTTTCTTTGCTAATTCTCCTTCGGGTCCGAAGTATTTACGGCGTAATTCTGCTACAGCTTTTTCTTTAGCTACAATATCTTCTTCTTGCTTATTCTTTTGAACTGCAGCAAGTGATCCGGACTTTGCTTGATAATTCTTGTACATTGTCTTCACTTCTTCTGCTGCACTTTCCACTTCAGTCTGCCTCTGTTTTGAAGCTTGCTCCAATTGTGCATTCGCTTTATCGTATGCCGGAATATTTTTCAAAATATACTCCATATCAATAAGAGCGAATTTTTGCGCGTTTGCTGTGATGCCTATGGCAAACAGTAAAATCAGTAATAAAATGGACTTTCTCATAACGTTTGATTTTTGTAAAACAAATTAGAATTCTTGTCCTAAGATAAAGTGGAATTGGCTACCACCATATTGCTTGGAACCAAATACTTTATCAAATCCATACCCCCAGTCAATACCCATCATACCGATCATTGGAAGGAAGATACGTACACCTACACCAGCTGAACGTTTTAATTCAAATGGATTGAACTGATTCACTTCATGCCATGCATTACCTGCTTCTACAAATCCTAAAGCATAGATGCTGGTACTTGTTTCCAACATAAGAGGATATCTCAATTCCATTCCCAATCGGGTATATGCATATCCCTCCTGTCCGTAAGGAGTCAAAGAGCTGTTTTCATATCCACGCAAAGCAATACTTTCTGTTGCATATGTCGAGTAACCAGTCATACCGTCACCACCGACATCAAACGTCTCAAACGGAGATTTTTTGTATTTATTGTAGTGTCCCAACAAACCGAATTCAACACGTCCCATCAATACCGGAGTATGTTTTACGGTCACAGGGTCCATTAAAGGAATGTATATTTTAGATTTAAATTTCCACTTATGGTATTCAATCCATTTATGCATCTTATTCATGTCGCTTTGGTTGCTTGTGCTATATTTGCTATAGTCTACACCATCAAACAGAGAATATGGCGGAGTGAACTGTACGGAGAGTGAAAATTCTGATCCTTGACGAGGATAAATAGGATTATCACTTGAATTACGGGACAGCGTAAGGTTCAAACTAATGTTGTTACAATTACCGTTGGTGACGGGGAAATATTGCCACTCGTGCAAAATATAACGTTGATAAGCCAACTCTGCGGAAAGCTGGAAATAGTCATCCGGCCATTTCAAACGTTTTCCAAACATTGCCGAAAGACCGAACATCTTAATGGACTTATCGGGATCATAATAATTTTCGTAACTATTGTAGTTGCCATAGTTGTACATTCCGTAACCATACATTCCACTATAGTAGCTGTTGTAATAGTTATTCATATAGGCAGAATTATAGTAATTGCTGCTTATGTCGGTTTGTATGGAGTAGAATGCAGAAAGAGAGAATGCATTCGGACGCTTACCTCCAAACCATGGATCGTAGAATGAAATGCTATATGACTGATAATATTTCGCATTAGTCTGTCCACTGATTGTCAGTGTTTGACCATCGCCTTGTGGCAATATACCGCGGTAGTTCTCACCCGGATGCAGTAAGTTGGCTAGAGAAAAGTTCGTGAACTTCAAACTAAGCTTGCCTATGATACCGGTTTGTCCCCATCCGGCAGAGAATTCAACCTGATCATTTGCTTTAGATACCAAATCATAGCCTATGTCTACCGTGCCATCCTCCTGTCTCGGTTGAATATCCGGCTTTATGTTTTCCGGGTCAAAATGGCCCATCTGCTGAAGTTCACGCATAGAACGCATCAAATCTTCACGGCTGAATAATTCACCCGGACGTGTACGCAACTCACGACGAACTACATTTTCATACAAACGATCATTGCCATTGATGCTAACTTTATTGATACTGGCTTGCCTTCCTTCGAATATACGCATTTCCAAGTCAATAGAGTCTCCTACAATATTTACCTCGACAGGTTCAAGGTTATAAAACAAGTAACCGTTGTTGTAATATAGGTTGCCGATAGCATCGTCGTCGGTTGAGGTACGTTCTTCCAATAACTTTTGGTTGTAAACAT
The DNA here is from genome assembly GCA_007896885.1 of Bacteroidaceae bacterium HV4-6-C5C. Taxonomy (GTDB): domain Bacteria; phylum Bacteroidota; class Bacteroidia; order Bacteroidales; family Bacteroidaceae; genus Bacteroides. The sequence continues at coordinate 98,427 of VOIU01000007.1, read as the reverse complement.
CACCTTTCTTCATACGAAGCATATAATTCAATTGTTCCGAAGGATATAAGGTATTACCTACCCATGTTACATTGCGAAGATAATATTTTTGTCCTTCACTAATTTCAAGATAAACATCCACAGTACGATCATCGTATGGCTTTATGCTATCTTTTACAATCATAGCATCGCGGTACCCCAATTCATTATACTTATCTATAATCAATTTTTTATCGGCTACGAAGTTTTCTTGTACGAATTTTTTTGTGCGGAAGAAGTTGCGGAGTTTGTTTTTTTCGTTAGTCTTCTTCATAACCTTTTTCAGCTTTTGGGTTGTGAGAGCCTCATTGCCGACAATGGTTATTAAGTGGACTTTTACTTTTTCTTTTTTATCAATGGTGATGTCAACAAGTACTTGATTAGGGTTAGCTGCATCATCTTTTTGGTTAATAATAATATCTGCATTCTTGAAACCTTTATCATCAAAATAACGTTTGATGACTGTCTTAGCACGGTCTGTCAAGTTTGGAGTGATTTGGTTACCTTTAATCAAGCCTATTTTAGCTTCCAAATCTTCGCGTTCCGACTTTTTCACTCCATGGAAACGAATTTCGGAGACTCTAGGGCGTTGAGTCAGATGGATTGTCAGCCAAATCTTGTCATTTTCAATTTTGTCTGCCGTAATTTTCACATCAGAAAATAAGCCATGTCTCCAATAGCGTCTGCAAGCTTGGGTAATATCATCCCCCGGTATTGAGATCGATTGCCCTACGGTCAGACCTGAAAGTCCGATAAGCACATAGTCTTCGTAGTTCTTGACCCCTTCCACTTTGATTGAAGCAATCTCATATTTCTTCGGAGTACCGGAATAGAGAATGACAGGCTTCGACGCATTATCGGAATCATTGGTATCTTGCGCATAGCTTGTAAAGGCGTAGCCTGAAAGGCAAATAATACTTATGAGTATGGTGAAAATACGATATTGCATTTATGTTCTTATTTATAATTTGGATTTAATTAATTTGTTCACTCGTTTTGCCGAATCTGCGTTCTCTTTTTTGATAGTCACAAATAGCTTTGCGTAACTCTTCCTCATTGAAATCCGGCCAGTAAGTCTCGCAAAAATATAGTTCTGAATAAGCACATTGCCATAAGAGATAGTTGCTTAAACGGATTTCACCTCCCGTACGTATCAGCAGGTCGGGATTTGGCATAAAATGAGTAGTGAGGTGTTGGGCAATCATATTACTATCTATTTCATTGGGGGTAAGTTCTCCCTTTTGAACTTTTATAGCAACTTGACGTGCTGCTTCGGTAATTTCCCAATGTGACGAATAACTCAAAGCTAGCACCAGACACATCCCACTGTTGCCTGCCGTATGTTCCACGCAAGTCTTCAATCGTTCTTGTACGTTAGCTGGCAGCTTATTTATATCTCCGATAATTCTGAAGCTGATATTATTTTTCATGAAAATATCTTCTTCTATAGAACCGAATAGTAAACTCATTAATGCGGCGACTTCATCTGTCGGACGATTCCAGTTTTCTGTAGAGAAAGTATATAAAGTAAGGTATTTGATCCCAAGACGGGCTGCCTCTTCCGCAATAATATGTACGGTTTCAGCGCCAGCTTGATGTCCGTAGCTCCGCTCGTGTCCGCGTTGCTTTGCCCAACGTCCGTTGCCATCCATTATAATTGCAACATGTTGGGGAATCCGGTCTAAATCAATTTGCTCTTTATATTGCATTTTATAGAGATTATTCTTTTTTCATTTGATAAAAGGCCTTCGTAGAATTAAAGGAATCTCTCACCAGTGGATTACTGCTGAATGAATCCCAAGCGATTCAAACGTCCACGCCATGTCTTACCAGGTACAATAGCCCCGGAGCCTTTTTTCGTTTGTCCGATAATTACCCAAATATAGTTGTTTTTATCGACAACCATTGAATAAGAGTTCTCTCCAGCCATTTCTGCAGGAAATAAAAATTTCTTCTTGGTTTCATACCATGCAATCCCTGCTGTCGATTTATAGATCTTATCGAAATTTCCTCCGAAAATATAGAATGCACCTCCGTAGTTAATGATGCTTGGGTTTTGAAGGAACGGGCAGTAATTTTCACTATTACTTGCCAAATCAGCCCAATCGTATCCGTTTAATGAGAACCATGGTACTACGGAAGTTGCTATAGATCCTGTATAGCCCACTATGACAGTTTTTTCCATACCTGTTGGGGTCTCGAAAAGCGTAGCATAAATATTTTCAACTGGGAAGTTGTCTGGAATCTCTTCCCCTTTAGTCCATATAATTCCATCAGAACTAGTGCAGAAGTATTTTTTGCCGTCAGCCGCTTCTATTCCAGTGATGCTTGTAGAAAAACTTGATAAGAGATTTGTGAATTGAATGCCTCCCGTATTAACCTTTGTCCAATCCAACCCATTCACTGAATTATAAAGGTCTCCGCCTGTTGTCACTGCAAAGAGCTTGTTTTGAAAATTGATTAAGGATGACAGCTTAACATCGACTGGAAGTCCGCTTACGCTACTTCGTTGCCATTGAAAACTTGCCCGATCCGTCAGTGCTTGATATACTTCGGTAGATGAAGTGTAGGTAAACAAATGATTTCCGTTTAGGAGTACCGACTTTTGAGAACTGATAGGAGTGGATGATAATGGGTTTCCCATATCTTCCCAAACTAAAAGATCCGGGTCTTGCTTGTGTATATTGACCTTAATAGTGTATTCTCTTACGGAACTTCCATCCGGTGCATGTACCTTTACTTTGATAGGAGACCTTAGATCAAGGGAGTCCTTTATATTGAAGAGTGTATCAGTAACTCCGGAAGTAACCCATCCCGATACATTCAAGGTATCAATCAATATCCGGTCGATAATTGTATCCGCTCCTACGGGTAGTGAGTCTGCATTATAGATTTCCCCTTTGAGTTGGTCTATCGTGAATTTATAATGTTTTCCATGTATGGTGTCTATACCGAAAGCGCGTATTGTGGCATCAGAACTGTAGTCATAATTGTTATCTGAATTGAGGCACGAAGTGACTGCTATCGATACAAAAAGAAAACCTACGATTAAGGATAAAAACTTTATTCTCATTTGAAAGATTCTATTTATTTACAAGTTGCAAAAATAGGAACATTTTTTTCTATAAATAGCATCACCGGGAAGTTTTATATAAAATTATAGATAATGCCCCCCTTTTTCTCGATAAAAAACGGTCAAAATGAGGCTATTCTTCCTCTTTTTCGGCGATATAATGATGGAACTCTCTATTGAAGAACCGAAGTTTGTCATATTCTTCTTTTCCAGCTATTTCGGGCGCTTTAACACCGGTAAATAGTTTTTTTGAGCTTTTTTCTACAAAAATCTCGTCCCATAGGTCTTGGTCAAGGAATGACTGCAGTAATTTTGCTCCTCCTTCGACTAATAGCGATTGAAATTTTCGTGAATACGCCACTTTAAGTATTTGCGGTAGGATATTTCTGCTAAAATCGGTGGCTATGTACTCTATATTTGGAATATATGGGTGTTGTGTTTCTGTAAATACCAATGTAAGAATATTGCTATTGAATAGATTGAGTTTAGATGGTAATTTATTTTTTTTGTCGATAACAATTCTTACAGGAGAATGTCCATACCAATTGCGTACGTTGAGAGATGGATTGTCTAGGATAGCTGTGTTTGTTCCTACAATAATGGCTGAATGTTCAGCTCTTCTTTTGTGAGTAAGCATACTACTTAACGCACTCGATAACACAACCGGCTGCCCGTTTTCTCGTTTAATATCTATATATCCGTCTGCCGATTCAGCCCATTTAAGAGTGATGTATGGTCTTTTTTTAATTTGAAAAGTTGTAAATCTCATTATTAAATTACGGCAGTCTTTCTCTAAAACACCAGTTATAACCTCTCTCCCTGCATCTTTTAGTTTACGGATGCCTCGTCCGCTGACTTCCGAAAAAGGATCTTGACAACCTATAACGATACGCGGAATCTCTTTTTCAATAATTAAATCGGCGCATGGAGGTGTTTTCCCATAATGTGAACATGGTTCGAGACTTACATATATTGTGGCACGTTTTAGCAGCGATTGCTCTTTGACTGAACGAATGGCATTTACTTCCGCGTGAGCCTCTCCACTACGAATATGATAGCCTTCACCTATTATTTTTCCGTCGCATACAATGACAGCTCCTACCATTGGATTGGGTGGCGTGTTGCATAAGCCGTTACGGGCCAATTGAATACAACGTTTCATGTATTTTTCTTCTTCTGTCATAGTCTTTACGTTATGGATAATTTCTATTTTTGCATTAAATAATTTGTTATGAATGCTGTCGTTTCACGAATTCGTCATGCTTTGGAAGGTTATTACCCCTCTGAAGAGATAAAAAACTTGTCCAAGTTGATCTGTTGCGAGATGCTGGGACAGTCTGCCGTTGATTATTATTTAGGCAAAGATATTATTTTGTCGGAAAATGATGAGCAGAGTTTCGAAAACATTTTATTTCGTTTGAGAAAAAACGAACCGATACAATATATTCAAGGTATAGCGCGATTTTATGGTCGTTCGTTTAGAGTATTCCCGGGAGTATTGATTCCACGTCCGGAGACCGAGGAATTAGTCGAATATATGCTTGCTGAATTATCTTCCGATTCATCTCTTTTGGATATTGGTACGGGCAGTGGGTGCATAGCTGTTACTTTGGCTAAGGAATTGCCTCATTCACGAGTTGCAGCATGGGATATCTCTGAAGACGCATTACGTATTGCAAGGATCAATAGTGAGGCATTAGGCGCAAAAATTACTTTTAAGCAGTGCAATGTGTTTGCTTATACTCCGGAAATGCACCATAATTTTGATGCTATAGTCAGTAATCCTCCATATGTAACCGAGGCTGAATCTAAAGATATGGAACCGAATGTTCTCAATTGGGAGCCTCATACAGCTCTATTTGTTCCCGATAATGATCCATTAATATTTTACCGTCGGATCGGTTGTTTGGGAATGCAGATGCTTAAAGAAGGAGGGCAACTCTATTTTGAAATTAATCGCGCTTTTGGTATTGAAATGTTGAATTTACTTATGGATATGGGTTATCATAATGTTCGGTTGTTGAAGGATATATCTGGAAACGACCGATTTATCATTGCGAAAAGATGAAAGAACTGGTTGAAATAGAAGTTTGGAACCGTATTTCCAGCTATTGCTCCATAGCAGAGCATTGTCGCTTAGATGTTTCCGAAAAAATGCGGAAATGGGGAACATCCGAAGAGATTATTCTTCGGATACTCGATAAATTGGAAACAGAGAACTATATAAATGAAGAGCGTTATTCCTGTGCATTTGTTAAAGATAAATATCGCTTTTCGAAATGGGGAAAAGTAAAGATATCGCAAGCATTGCAACAAAAAAAAATATCCCCAGATTTGCGTTCTTCAGCACTTGAAACGATTGATCAGAATGAGTACATTGAAATTTTGCGTAATTTGTTGAATGCCAAGCGAAAAAGTATTAGTGCTCAAAATGAATATGAGAAAAATGGAAAATTGATACGTTTTGCTTTGGGAAGAGGTTTCGAAATGAAAGATATTCGTCTTTGTTTGCAACTTTTTGATGACATTGACACTTTCTTATGAAAAAATCTCGTTATTCTTTTTTTTATTTTCGTCTTGTTTCTGTATTTTTGTGGCATATTTATCATAATAGATAATCATTATGAAAACTTTAGAAAGATTATTCGCTGAGAAGTTGTTGAAAATTAAGGCAGTAAAGATACAGCCTGCTAATCCGTTTACATGGGCTTCCGGTTGGAAATCTCCATTTTATTGTGATAATCGCAAAACACTTTCTTATCCTTCTTTACGTAATTTTGTAAAAATAGAAATTACCCGATTAATATTGGAACGCTTCGGCCAGGTTGATGCGATTGCGGGTGTGGCTACAGGAGCTATTCCACAGGGAGCCTTAGTTGCGGACGCTTTGAACTTGCCTTTTGTATATGTTCGCTCCACTCCGAAAGATCATGGTTTGGAAAATTTGATCGAAGGTGAGTTGCGTCCCGGAATGAAAGTCGTTGTTGTTGAAGACTTAATCTCTACGGGCGGAAGTAGTTTGAAAGCTGTGGAAGCCATTCGTCGGGATGGATGTGAAGTGATTGGTATGGTCGCGGCTTATACTTATGGATTCCCTGTTGCAGAAAAAGCGTTTAAGGAAGCTAAGGTGACTTTGGTTACCTTAACAAATTACGAAGCTGTATTGGAAGTAGCGCTTCGTACTGGTTATATCGAAGAAGAAGATGTAAAAACATTGGATGAATGGCGGAAAAATCCGGCTCATTGGGAATTCGGTAAATAAATATTTGTTTTAAATAATAAAGATGAAAGAGCCGTTCGGATATATTTCGTCCGAATAGTTCTTTTTGTCGTTTTAAGAGATAAATTGATTTTATGGTAAAATTTGAAAGTGCTGTAAAAAATATACAAGCTTCTCCGGAAGCTGTTTATGAAAAATTATCCGATTTAAAAAATTTGGAGAAATTGAAAGATCGCTTACCGGAAGATAAACTGCAGAAATTAACTTTCGATTCCGACAGCTTTAGTGTTGATATTGATCCGGTAGGAAAGATATCTTTCAGTGTTGTTGAGAAAGAACCTTATAAGATGATTAAGTTTGGTGCTATTTCTTCTCCATTGCCATTTTCATTGTGGGTACAACTTCTGCCAGTCAGCGAAACCGAATGTAAAATGAAGTTGACCATCAGTCTCGAGCTTAATCCTTTTATGAAGGCAATGGTTCAGAAACCTTTGCAAGAAGGTCTTGAAAAAATGGCGGATATGCTTGCAATGATAAACTATCAATAATCCAGAATATGGCTCAGAAACTTTGGGAGAAGTCCGTTCAGGTAAATAAAGATATAGAACGTTTTACTGTGGGGCGTGATCGAGAGATGGATCTCTATTTGGCAAAGTATGATGTATTGGGATCAATGGCCCATATTACAATGCTTGAGACTATTGGTCTTCTGACTAAGGAAGAACTTTCGGCATTACTTGAAGAACTGAAAAATATTCATGGAATAGTAGAAAAAGGGGAGTTCGTCATTGAGGACGGTGTTGAAGATGTGCACTCGCAAGTAGAACTTATGCTAACCCGTAAGCTGGGTGATGTGGGCAAGAAAATACATAGTGGTCGTTCACGCAATGACCAGGTTTTACTCGATTTGAAATTGTTTACGCGATCACAAATAAAAGATATTGCAGAGCAGGTTACCGATCTTTTTCAAATACTTATTCGTCAGAGTGAACGTTATAAGAATGTTTTGATGCCTGGATATACCCATTTGCAAATAGCGATGCCTTCTTCATTCGGGCTATGGTTCGGAGCATATGCAGAGAGCTTGGTGGATGATTTACTTTTCCTTCAAGCTGCATTTAAAATCTGCAACCGTAATCCTTTGGGTTCTGCAGCTGGCTATGGCTCATCATTCCCGCTTAACCGTAGTCTGACTACTCAATTGCTGGGCTTTGACTCGATGAATTATAACGTTGTCTATGCTCAGATGGGACGTGGAAAGATGGAACGTAATGTGGCTTTCGCTTTGGCAAGCGTAGCAGGAACCATTTCTAAATTGGCATACGATGCATGTCTTTTCAATAGTCAAAACTTTGCATTTGTAAAACTTCCGGATGAGTGTACTACCGGTTCCAGCATTATGCCTCATAAAAAGAACCCTGATGTTTTTGAACTCACTCGTGCCAAGTGTAATAAACTTCAATCCTTGCCGCAACAGATTATGATGATAGCCAATAATTTGCCATCTGGCTACTTTCGTGATTTACAAATTATAAAAGAAGTCTTTCTACCTGCATTCCAAGAACTGAAAGATTGTTTGCAAATGACAAGCTATATTATGAATGAAATTCAGGTCAACGAGCATATATTGGATGATGACAAGTATCAGCTTATATTCAGTGTGGAAGAAGTGAATCGTTTGGCTCGTGGCGGTATGCCATTTCGCGATGCTTATAAAAAAGTCGGTCTTGATATTGAAGCCGGTAATTTTTCACCAACGAAGGAAGTGCACCACACCCATGAAGGGAGTATTGGAAATCTTTGTAATGACGAAATAACAGTGTTGATGCAAAAAGTGATCGATGGTTTTAACTTTGATGTAATGCAACAGGCTGAACAGAGGCTTCTTAATTTAAATTAAAGTCAGTGCTTTACCCCTACAAACGGTATTTAGTTCGAAAAACAGATATGTGGATGTCGGGTAAATTTCAAATGTTGAGCTAACTTTCTCGCAGAAAAGTTTGGCTGTAAAGGGTAAACTGCTTATCTTTGCACCGCTCTTAAGGGAAAGAGCATTTGCGGAAATAGCTCAGTTGGTAGAGCATAACCTTGCCAAGGTTAGGGTCGCGAGTTCGAGTCTCGTTTTCCGCTCATTTTATTTTAATATTGGATGCTCGGATGGTGGAATCGGTAGACACGAGGGACTTAAAATCCCTTGGCCATTGCGGCTGTGTGGGTTCAAGTCCCACTCCGAGTACAATAAGATGCTAACAAATTATTTATAGTTTGTTAGCATCTTTGTTATAGGCAAACTCATTATATTTATACTCCTTTAATTTATTATGCTTGTAATATTAATTGATGAATAAATGAAACCTTTAAATTACCTGTATTCTACTTTACTATTTTTTTTGTTAGTCACTATCGGTGCTTGTAGCAATGATGATAACCAAGTGCAAGATAAAGAAGTCCCATTGCCAATTAAAAATGATTTCTTAGAAAAATATCCTGTTGCACAAATTAAATCTTTTCACAGTTATTCAAATGGTATTCAGCAGATTGATTTTATTGATCATGAAAAGAACGAAGCATCTATCTGGTATGTAAACGATTCTTGGAAAATGACTAGTACTGAAATTAATGATATAGGTCAACTTCCAATGAAAGTCAAGAAGGCCTTTTCTGATTCAGAATTCGGGGATGCTCAAGTCATAGATATTTGCAAGACTGAAAGAGAGGAGATAGAACAACCTCTTTATATGCTACATTTTCAGTACAAATGGAAGGATGTAGAGAAAGTGGAACATTACGTCTTGATTAATGGTGATGGAATGTTTCTGACAACTTTGACCTGGACTCCCAATAGCCAGCGTTGGTTTGTCGGTCTTCCGAAAGACCATTTTGATTTTATTGCAAAAAAATATGCGGGAGCTCAGATAAGGGGTTATATAAATAACGCGGGGGAGCATGAATATTTTATTTTCCATCAAAATATCATTAAATATGTCTTCTTTAGGGGCGAAAATACAACAGATTATGGTTTTTGGAAAGAGACGAGGTATGAATTGGATAAGAGCGTTCAAATTCCGCAAAACGTGCTAAACGTTTTGAATAGATTGCATCCGGATTTCTCTTATACTAATATTTATTATATCGAGTCTGATCAGGGAAATGCATACTGGTTTGTTGATAAGAATGATAAAAATGAATTGGGATATTGCATCGGTGCTAACACTTGAAATATTCACAAGAAGTGCGATGGCTTCTGGAAAAATGTCAGATACTACTGAGAAGCTTGTTCTTACTTAAGAACAGATAAATGCAGATATTTGTTTGGCATTAAAGTCGTTGTAAATAGAATGTCTGTTGATGTGAAATACACCATTAGTTATGGTCTAACAGATGGTCTGTTGAAGCCCAACAGACCATCTGTTTTTTTATGATACTCAATGACCTATTTCTCTTATTTATATCTCTTTACGCGCTCATCATTTATAACTCCCGACCAATTCATACCGTAAGCAAAGTCATATAAATTGCCTTCATTATCTCTATAGCATTTCATGTCGCGCGGTGTGTCTTCTGCTTGTTCTTCTACTGTGTCCATATCGGCCGGCATTTGTAGTGGTAGGAGAGCAGAAGGCTCGCGATTTCCCGTAATAAGATCGAACACGGCTTGATTTTGTACATCGAACGTTACGAAAAGTGCATCGGCATAAGGTTCAATCTCCTTCATTACCATAGGGTTACTGAGATTTACAGATACAACCACAGGTTTCTTGCCCATTGCTTTCTTGGTGGAAATGACCAATTCCATATCCCCTATATTTATTGTTCTTGTGCTTTTTCCGTTGTAACTGCGATTATTGAACTTTTCATAAGGATCACCTCCTGCTATGCTTTGCTCCCGGCCTTTATGAGCGGTATAGTCGCTATACTGCAAACTTATAGGCAGGTAACCTGTTCCGCCGGCTTTCAGGTCATCTAAGCTATATCCGTAACCACTATTGGGAGACTCTATGAATACAATAGCTAAATCGGCGTCTTCAGGTTTATCTACTACCGTGAAGTATCTGGAAGCTAACTCATTGCTGACCGGTTTGATGTCCTGAGCTTCGATGATGTTTCCCCAGAAACCCCGATATGCAGGGACGTGACGGGTTGGTATATATACTTTTTTCTTACTCATAGCAGAAATACCGGACTGTATGGGTAAGGTACCTGCATGATTCTTGAGCATGACTACACTTTTCACTTGCGCCTCATAGCCTTCGGTCATGAAAGCCGGACAACCTACTGTTTTAGCAGTGTGTATAGGGTCGAGGTAAGGATTCTCAAATAAGCCTGTACGGAAAATATTCAAAAGTAAACGGCGTGCTGAAGTCTTCATCCGGTTCAGCATCCAAGGCTCTCCATGTTCTTTAACTCCGATTTTATAAGCTTCCAATACCGGAACTTTATCATTGTTGCCTCCAAATTGGTCTACGCCTGCCATTAATGCCTTGTAATGACGTTGAGCAACACTAAGATGTTCGACACCCCATGGTTTGCCCGAATGTATTCCCGGATGTTTTTCATCAGCGGTGACCATCCAATCCGTACAGATCACGCCATCATAATGAGCTTCTTCCCTCAGCTGGCGAGTAATAATATCTGCATCGTAACTGTTTGCTACAGTATCCGATCCTTGTCCGTAAGAAATCGTATAATATGGCATTACAGCTGAAGCCATCTTGGTTTTTCCATCCAATTTAAAAGCTCCTTCGGTGAACGGTATTTTGTGTAAGGCAAAATTGTGATTAGGATAAACTGCATACTTGCCGAATCCGTAGTGAGCATCGCGGCCTGCTTCGCATGCTCCACCACCCGGCCAATGTTTCACCATAGTATTGACACTTTTAAATCCCCAACCATTAGCTATTTCCTCTTTTCCTAGAGAGGTTTGGAATCCATCACAATAGGCACGTGCCAGATCAGCTGCGAGTTTAGGGTCTTCTCCCAATGTACCTTGGCAACGATACCAGCGCGGGTCTGTGGCAATATCTACTTGAGGTGAAAGAGCTGTTGAAAATCCTAAAGCACGGTATTCTTCGGATGCTATTTCACCGAAGCGCTTTACTAATTGAGGGGAGAATGTGGCTGCTAACCCCAATGATCCAGGCCACATGGATATTTTACCTCCTCCTCCGGCATTGAACTCAGCATCCGATCGGGCTGAATGGCGGGGATCTGAAGAATTATTTGCCGGAATGCCGTGGCCTAAACCTTCTACATAAGCTTGTATGTTATTATTCCAGCGTGCAGCAACTTCAGGGCTTTCAATAATGGTGATCAATACGTGGCGTAGATAATCTTCTTTTAGGAAACGTTTTTGGTTGTCACTCAAGTCGCAAGGATGTGCTCCACTTTCGGCATAAGGTCTCCCGTTATAGTTGGATATGTCGTATGAAGTAGCAGGAATAGCTTCATGATTACTATAGAGCATTAATCCGGCCATCTCTTCTATTGAGAGTTTGCTAACCAGGTCATCCACTCGTTTTTCAATCGGCTGCCTCCAATCTTCATAGATGTCCAGCTTGCCGTTTCCGTTCAGATCTTTAAAGGCGTATCCGTCTTTATAAATAATCTTTATGCCGGAGTTGGGAGAATATCCCAATGTAGCACCACCCTTCTGTGTAATAAGGTGATAACCTTCACATTTGTGTTCAGTCCATTTTTCCATATTATTGGGAGCTAGCATGAAAGCAGTAGTAATAACTGCTGCTGAAATAAGTGTTTTCATAGCAAATAACTATACATTTATTACTTTGGAACGAATATACTAAAAAAAATAATTGTTCTTTAGTCTTAGAGACATATTTTGCAAATGATAAACCAGTCATCTAGCCCGAACTTTTTTTTAAAAGTTTATATTTGCAGTTATAAATCAATTCAATCATCATCTATGTTTATTAAACTTTTTATGACTGCTACATTATTAACCCTTACATCGTTCAGCGCTCAGTCACAACAGAACTTTTTGAATATTATTCCTGAGCCGGCTGAGGTAGTTTTAAAAGAAGGGAGTTGCCTTCAAATCGTTCCTAATATGCCGGTTTATGTCTCTGAATCGTCTTTAGCGAGTTCGGCGGATTTTCTGACAGATTATCTTGATCGCTACCTTGGTATTCCTCTCAAAAAAGAGTTCCCGAGAGATATGAAAACTCGAAAGAAGAGAGCGTCGAATAAGCTTAATAGTGCTGATATGAAATCGACTATTTTAGCTGAAGATACTTTTCGTGGAATAGTACTTTCTAGTATGAATAATGGAAAGATATCAGGTGGTTATCGACTGCGAATTTCACCATCGTCCGGGATTCATATTGAAGGGAATGATGAGGCGGGAGTTTTTTACGGTGTTCAGACCTTGATTCAATTATTGCCTATGCGTGCAGGAATAATACCACTGCTTCCGACTTTGGAAATCAATGATTATCCCCGATTTTCATATCGAGGTATGCACTTAGATGTGGTGCGTCATTTCTTTCCTGTAGCATATATTAAGAAGTATTTGGATTATATGGCTCTGCATAAACTGAATTATTTTCATTGGCATCTGACCGATGATCAAGGTTGGCGTATTGAAATGAAATGCCGGCCTGAATTGACCCGGAACGGTTCTGTGCGTGAAGGAGAAATTCTGGGGTTATATCCCGGAACATACCAACCTTTACCCTACGGCGGTTATTACACGCATGAGGATGTTCGTGAAATATTGAAGTATGCAGCGGACAGGCATATCAACGTTATTCCGGAAATCGATATTCCGGGGCATTGCATGGCTGTGCTAGCTACCTATCCACAATTCAGTACGACTCCCGATGAACCGAAGAAAACCGCACTCACTTGGGGGATTTTTAATAAGTTTAATAATGTATTAGCTCCTAAGCCTGAGGTTTTTGATTTTCTAAAAGATGTCTTTTCCGAACTTTGCGATCTCTTTCCGGGGCAGTATATTCACGTTGGCGGAGATGAGTGTGCTAAACGGTGGTGGCAGGAGTCAGAACAGACTCAGCAGTTTATGCATGACCACAATTTAAAAGATGAAAAAGCTTTGCAGAGCTATTTTATTCATTTTGTACAGAAGGTGGTGAATAAGAAGGGTAAAACTTTGATTGGTTGGGATGAAATATTGGAGGGCGGCATATCCGAAGACTGTGTGGTTATGAATTGGAGGCGTCCTGACTATGGCGTGAAGGCCTTAAAAACGGGGCATCATACAATTTTTACATGTTCCGCTTGGTCATATTTTAATATCAAGGAAACACGAACCCAATCTGAAGTTGGACCTCGTGGACCTTTGTCGCTAGAGAAAGTTTACAATTTCCAACTTGTACCGGACTCGCTGACGGATAGTCAAAAACAATTGGTCTTAGGGGGGCAGGGCTGTTTGTGGACCGAGTATGTACCTACAACATGGAAAGTGGAATTTTCCATTTTTCCTCGTCTTTCGGCTTTAGCTGAGAACCTTTGGTCGCCATCAAATAAGAAAGATTGGACAAACTTCTCTCGTAAGATGGTAGCCCAATTCGACCGTTATGATTTATGGGGTGCGCGTTATTCCGATGCCTTTTTCACGACAGAAGATGTAGAGAGGAAGAGGTAATTCTTTTTGCAGCAGCATATTTGGATTACTTGAGCTATAAAAAAAGGAAGTTGTACACAAGTCTATAAGACAGGGTACAACTTCCTTTTTGCATTTGAGGGGTATCATCAGTCTGCGCTTTGGTGTTGAATACTATTCACTACTTCTTTTTGAAAGGAAGTCAATGATTCGAGACTTTTGATTCATTCCTCATTTTGAGTGGTTATTATTTTTCGTCATTTTGCCTTATCTCCACACGACGTATCTTTCCGCTTATTGTTTTGGGCAATTCATCTACAAACTCGATGACGCGTGGATACTTATAAGGAGCAGTCACTTTCTTCACGTGGTCCTGCAACTCCTTAATCAGTGCTTCTCCTTCTTTTCCTTTATAGGCTTTTGAGAGAACAATGGTAGCTTTCACAACTTGCCCGCGTATGGCATCCGGTACCCCGGTTATAGCACATTCCACTACTGCTGGGTGAGTCATTAAAGCACTTTCCACTTCGAAAGGACCGATGCGGTAACCCGAGCTTTTGATCACATCGTCCGTACGACCGACAAACCAAAAGTAACCATCTTCGTCTTTCCACGCTACATCACCAGTGTAATAAATATTATCATGCCATGCATCGTGAGTTAAAGCTGCGTCGCGATAGTACTCTTTGAATAATCCGATAGGTTTGCCTTTATCGGTACGAATTACAATCTCTCCTTGTTCGCCAGCTTCTACCGAACGCCCTTCGTGGTCGATAAGATCTACGTCATATTGTGGATTTGGCAATCCCATACTTCCTGGTTTTGGAGTCATCCAAGGCATAGTTGCAATAGTTAGTGTGGTCTCTGTCTGCCCAAAACCCTCCATCAAACAGATTCCGGTAAGCTTCTTGAATGTTTCGAAGACAGCCGGATTTAAAGCTTCACCTGCGATAGTACAATATTTCAGGCATGAAAGATCATATTTCGTGAGGTCTTCGTGAATGAGGAAACGGAATATAGTGGGAGGGGCACAAAGGGAAGTCACCCGATAGTCATGGATTTTCTCTAAAATATCTGCGGGAGTGAATTTCTCATGATCATAGACAAATATATTGGCCCCTGCAATCCATTGTCCGTAAAGTTTTCCCCATACAGCTTTTCCCCATCCTGTATCAGCAATGGTAAGGTGTAGACTGTCTTCGTGTAGATTATGCCAGATGCTTCCGGTAACGATATGCCCTAACGGATAAGTAAAGTCATGCGCCACCATTTTGGGTTCGCCTGTGGTACCGCTTGTGAAATACATTAATGAAATATCTTCATTCTTATTAGGGTGTTCCGGTTTAACGAACGGAGCTGAATGTTCTATATTATAATGAAAATCACCATAGCCTTCAGGAATTTCGGGACCAACACTCACTAAATGTTTCACAGTGGGAGAGTCAGGCATGGCGGCAGTGATATGGTCGGTGATTACCGATTCTCCCGCGCAAACAATCATTTTAATATCGGCAGCGTTGCAACGATATACGATATCTTTTTTAGTAAGTAGATGCGTTGCCGGTATGACAATAGCTCCAATCTTATGCAATGCTATGATACTGAACCAAAATTCATAACGACGTTTTAAGATTAACATTACCATATCGCCATGTCCTATACCCAGACTTTGAAAGTAAGACGCAGTCTGGTCGGTATACTTTTTCATTTCTGCAAAAGTGAACTGGCGGTGATCCCCTTTGTCATTAGTCCATAGTAGTGCCGGTTTGTCCGGTTGTTCGGCTGCCCACTCGTCAACTACATCATATCCAAAATTGAAGTTTTCCGGTACGTTTATTTTAAGATTCTGGATAAAATCTTCCTGCGAAGTAAAAGATGTTTGTGCTAAAAATTTTTCTACCATAACTTTAATAAAATTACATGATGACGGCTAAGAAGCGTACGGTTTTACCATCGAGCGCTTTCATGCCATGCGGCAATTGAGAATTGAAATATAAACTATCTCCTTCGTTGAGTATTAATTCTTTCCCTTCAATAATAACGAGCATACGCCCTTCAATGACAAAATTGAACTCTTGTCCTCCATGATTATTGAACATCATGGGTTCATTATCAGGCTTAGGCTCTACCGTCACAATGAACGGATCTGCTTTACGATTGATGAAACCGGCGGCAAGAGCTTCGTACTTGTAAGCTTTAGTACGCTCAATACTGACTCCTTTTCCGGCACGGGTTAAAAAGTAAGTATTCATCTTTGGTTCTTCGCCAAACATCAGTGCGTCCAACGTAATGCCATAAGTGCGTGCTATCTTCTGTAGCATACTCACCGAAATGTCATATTCGCCTGATTCCGCCAAGCGGTAGTCTTCAACCGGAATATCGCATTCTTTAGCGAGATTTTCAGCAGTGAGCTCCAATACTTCGCGGAGTCCATAAAGACGTTCTGCAATTTGTTTTATTTGTTCATCCATATTGGTTGGTTAATGATATTAGAATTAAAAATACCGTTTATTCGTCGATGTTTTCTATTCCCTTTTCGCATTTGCCGCTGCAAACAAACAACGGTTTCGCGGGCTATGCAAAAAAAAGGGGCTAAGAGGTAGTGATCGGGATAAAAAGACAAACTGCGGGGTGAAAAAACAATATACGGGGTAAAAAAAGATGGTTTATAAGCCCCATATATTAGCCTCTAGTGTGTGTCTTCATGGTTATTTAAGATCAGATTACCTTATTTTGATGCTTTCATTGCTTTGATTACTGCTGAAGTAAATCCGGCATGATCCAGCTCGTTTATTCCTTTGATGGTGATTCCTCCCGGGGTGCAAACTTTGTCTATTTCCACACTGGGATGAGTCTCATTATTTAAAATCAGTTCGGCTGCACCTTTTACAGATTGGGCTACCATTTTCATTCCGTCCTTGGGGTATATTCCCATTTCTATGCCCGCTTGCATAGCTGCTTGAATATACTTCAAGACATAAGCGATGCCACAAGATGTTAATGCCGTACCTGCGGCTAACTTCTCTTCGGGGATAATGAGGGCGAGTCCCATCTCATTAAAGATATCGAGCATTTGTTGTTCCAGTGCAGGTGTGGCATTATAGCTTGATATAAGCGTCATACTGCATAATTGACTAATGGCAGTATTCGGAATAAGCCGGAATAGCGTCATTTCGGTTTCATTCAAATCGCAACACAATTCTTCGAAACTGATGCCTGCCGCAACCGATACAATGATTTGTTTCTTTGTCAATGTCAGTCCGTTGATAACGCTTTTGATCAGCCAGGGTTTCACCGCGAGAATAACAATCTCTGCATTTTTTGCTGCTTCCTGATTGTTTTGAGTGATATGCAAGGTTGGAAACTCGCTTTTCAACATGTTAAGCTTTTGCTCCGAAGGGTTGGATACGGTAATATCAGTGGTGGAGATTATACTCCCCTTTGCTAATCCGCGGGCAATAGAGCCACCCATGTTGCCTGCTCCGATAATGGCTATTTTCATATTATTCTATTTAAAAGCATGTTACTGTCTTATTTCTCCGCTAAAGTACAAATTCCAGTGAATCTGGCAATAAGATAGCCTTGTTTGATGCTTTGTGTTTCTACATTTGTATTTTAAACTTACGGATATTCCTAAAAAAACAAAAGTAACCCAGCCTAATTCTTATTTGGATTTCGGAGGGTTACTTTTGATGCTGATAATCTATCAAATATCTAAACGTAAAGTTTTATAAAACTTGTTTGAACCGTTCGAGGAAGATATTTGCTTCTTCCATACTAAGGCAAAGGGGAGGTAGCAATCGAATAACATTTGTTCCACTCACTCCGGTGAATACATGCTGCTCTTTTAATAAACGACTCCTTATCTCTTTTACAGGTTGTTCAAACTCTAACCCTATCATAAGACCGCGGCCACGAACTTCCTTTATTTGAGGGAACTTCTTTAACTCCGTCAATAAATAGTCACCGATGTTGGCAGCGTTCTCCACCAACTTCTCGTCTTCCAATACGTCGAGTACAGCTAATGCCGCACTGCAAGCCAAATGATTTCCCCCGAATGTAGTGCCAAGCTGACCATATACCGGGTTGAATATCGGGCTGATAATAACACCTGCCATTGGAAAGCCATTACCAATGCCTTTAGCTACGGTAATGATATCGGCTTTGATTCCGTTGTACTGATGGGCAAAGAACTTGCCACTCCGTCCGTAACCACTTTGGATTTCGTCGAGAATTAGTATGGTGTTATGCTTCGTACATACTTTCCGCAAAGATTGCATGAACTCGTCTGTAGGAAATTGAATGCCACCAACACCTTGAATACCTTCGATGATAACAGCACAGACGTCTCCTTTTTCCAATTCTGCCTGCATGGCGGATATGTCATTTAAAGGCAAGTAAGTGACATGTCGATTATTGTTGATGGGAGCTATGATTTTAGGATTATCCGTGGTTTCCACTGCTAGTGAAGTCCGCCCATGAAAAGACTTTCCGAAAGAAACGATTCGAGTGCGCCCATTATAGAACGAGGACAATTTGAGTGCATTCTCGTTAGCTTCTGCACCACTGTTGATCAAAAACAGTGAGTAATCGTCGTAGCCGCAGATTTTGCCAAGGCGTTCTGCTACTTGCTGCTGCAGTTTGTTGATCACGGAATTGGAATAAAATCCAAGTGTTGCCACTTGCTTACTGATCATCTCCACATAGTGGGGATGAGAGTGACCGATTGAAATGACGGCATGCCCACCATAGAGATCGAGATATTCCGTTCCATTCTCGTCCCATACGTGGCAACCTTTTCCTTTGACAATATTAATGTCAAACAAGGGATATACATCAAATAACTTCATAATCTTTTTGTCGTTGTTGTTAGAATGCAGAGGGTTTTAAGCGTAATCCTACTGTTTCTTCCAGATTAAACATCAGGTTCATGTTGTGAACAGCCTGACCGCTAGCTCCTTTCAGCAGATTGTCTATACACGAAATAATCAATAGTTTGTCACCATGCTTTTCCAGGTGCAACAAACATTTATTAGTATTTACGACCTGCTTCAGGTCAATATTCTTGTCGACGATGTGCACAAAAGAGTCTTCTTCATAATACTCATCATATATACGTTTGATTTCATCCAGTGCAACTTTGGTTTTGATTACAATCGTTGCAAATATGCCTCTTGGAAAGTTTCCGCGATACGGGATAAAGTCTATATCTGCATCAAAGCTGCTTTGGAGTTTTTTCAGAGATTGCTTGATCTCCGGAATATGCTGATGTTCAAAAGCTTTGTATACGCTTAAGTTGTTATCCCGCCAGCTGAAATGGCTGGTTGCTCCGGGTTTTACACCTGCGCCCGTACTACCTGTGATGGCGTTCACCATTATATCACTGTTTAGCATGAGATGTTTGGCAAGGGGTAATAATCCCAACTGGATGCACGTGGCAAAACAGCCCGGGTTTGCCACATGTTTGGCCATACATGTAGCACGGCGATTCAGTTCGGGCAAGCCATATACGAAGTCATGGTCTTCACGTTCAATGCGGTAATCCATCGACAAGTCGATAATTTTCAGTTTATCCGGCACATTATGTGTTTCCATGAACTTTTTCGTATCACCGTGGGCAGTGCAGAAGAAAAGAACATCTATTTCATCCAACGGCAATTCATTGGTAAAAACCAACTCAGTTTCACCATACAAGCCTTCGTGCACATCTGTGATTTTGTTGCCGGCATTGCTGCTACTGTTGATGAATGTAATGTCCGTGTCGGGGTGATTGATCAGCAAGCGAATCAATTCACCCGCCGTATATCCGGCCCCCCCGATAATTCCAACTTTAATCATATTTCTAGAATTTTTGTTTTGGAACAATTAGCCACATGATAAGGTATATCGGTACTCCTGCAAAAGCGGTAAACAGAGTCAATACAGCATAGCCTATACGTACCAGAGATGCGTCGAGTTCAAAGTATTCGGCCAATCCTCCGCAGATTCCGGCCAACATTTTATTGCTGGATGAGCGTGTAAGTTTTTTGTTCATGATATATCTTTTTTATAATTGTTCCAAAACGGATAAACCTAAATCTCTTCGTCTTTATGGTTGTTGTAATAAACCCTCAAAGGAGTGGAGAGTACTTTGATGAAACCTTTTGCATCTTCTGCAGTCCATCCTTTTTGCATCTCACCGTATTCTCCGAATTTAGTTTTTACGAGATCATCTTCCGATTCCACACCTACCGTTGAGAAGGAAAGCGGACGAAGTTCGAGGATTGCAGTACCATTGACATTTCGCTGGCTCTCTTGCAACATAGCTTCAATATCCCGCATTACCGGTTCCAAGTATTGACTTTCGTGAAGGAACATACCATACCAGTTGGCTACCTGATCTTTCCAATACTGCTGCCATTTGCTAAGTGTATATTTCTCAAGGAAGCGATGCGCTCCGATAATGAGCATGGGGGCTGCGGCTTCAAAACCTACACGACCTTTAATACCGATAATTGTATCGCCAACGTGCATGTCACGACCGATGCCGTATGCTGCGCCAATCTCTTCCACTTTCTGAATAGCCAATATTTTATCTTCAAACACTTCGCCGTTTACAGCGTGTATTTCGCCATTTTTGAATTCGAGGCGTAATTCCTCACTGCCTTCTTTAACCGCATGTTTCAAGTATGCACTTTCGGGAAGTCCTTGAGCGGAATCCAGTATTTCACCGCCACAAATAGATGTACCCCATAATCCTACATTATAGGAGTATTTCAATTTTGCGAAATCAGCACTAAATCCATGCTTGTTAAGATAGTCAATTTCCTCTTGACGAGTCAAAGCCATATCACGGGTTAGGGTAATGATTTCGACATTAGGAGCCAGTACAAGGAAAGTCATGTCGAAACGAATCTGGTCGTTTCCTGCTCCTGTAGAACCGTGAGCTATGGCATCTGCGCCGATCTCGTTTGCATAGCGAGCAATGGCAAGGGCCTGGAAAATACGCTCTGAACTTACAGATATAGGGTAGGTGCCGTTGCGCAATACATTACCGAACACCATATACTTCAGACTTTTTTCGTAATATTCCTGTGTAACGTCTAACGTAACATACTTTACAGCGCCCAGCTTATATGCATTTTCTTCGTTCGTTTTTAGCTGTTCGGGGCTGAATCCACCTGTATTGGCGCAAGCTGCATATACTTCGTATCCTTTCTCTTTAGCCAGATACATTACGGTGAATGAGGTATCCAATCCGCCGCTAAATGCCACTACTACTTTCTTCTTCATAATACTGTTATATTTTTATTCCTAAATATTATCATCTTTATGCTCTTTGGGATCGTAAAGCATAGCTGTACAGATGCAAAACTTACGGTTCTTCGCCATTAAAATATCATGGTTAATACACCCTTCACATCCTTTCCAAAAAGAATCATCATCTGTCAACTCATTGAACGTGACAGGAACATATCCCAATTCGGTGTTCATCTTCATGACGGCAGCACCGCTGGTAAGGCTGAAAATCTTAGCGTTTGGCCATCGCAATCGTGCTAAACGGAATGATGCCTGCTTTATGCGTTTTGCCAATCCGGCCCCACGGAAGTCAGGATGGACTATAAGTCCAGAAGTCGCTACATACTGCTTGTTTCCCCAACTCTCAATGTAAGTAAAACCGGCAAACTTGTCTCCACACAAGGCAATAATCGCCTTGCCTTCTCTCATCTTAGTGGCAACATATTCATGGGTTCGTTCTGCGATACCTGTCCCACGGACTTTGGCGGCTTCACGAATCGTATTCAAAATTTCATCCACATAAACTTCATGTGAGGCATCTGCAACCATCACATCTATCTCTCTCTCATCCATCTCTTATTCTTCAGTTCAGATTAAAACTATGTATATTTTAGTATAAATTCGGAATGATTTGCGAAAGAAAATCATGCACCTCATCATGAGACGCCGCTTCGTGGAGTACAAGCATAATAGTATCATCTCCGGCTATTGTCCCTAAGATTGCAGGGCATTCACGGTTATCAATATCATAAGCCATACTACTGGCATAGCCTGTACGCGTGCGGATGACTGCAATGTTACCAGAGAATTGTAATGAAATAAATCCGCTGGTCATCAGCATTTCGCTTGCGCTCTCCTCAGTAGAACGTTTGTACATTATATTGTTGGGCAGCACATAGATATATTTGCCATTCATATTTGCTGCTTTGGCCACTTTCAGCTGTTTCAAGTCGCGTGATAAAGTGGCTTGCGTCAGTTCAAAACCTTCTTTTTCCAAAGCTTGCAATAATTCATCTTGTGAACTCACTTCTTTGCTGGAAATAATCATTTTGATGGCATCTAACCGATTGGCTTTCTTTTTCATATTCTGCATAATTATTCTAGTGATTCTGCAAAAATAGGGATTAATTTGGAAAAAATATGCAGAATAGGGTGTATTTTATACCTTTTTATACAATATGCAATACTTCGTTCCCTGTCTTATTCAATAAAAGCGTTTTAGCTTCAAAAAAAAGGGTTGAAAAAGTAAAGTATAAGTGATGGGTGTTACATTTCATCTACTTTCCACTGATGTTTTTTACTTTAGTAAAGATTTAAAAATGTGCTATGCATTCATGCATAATGCTTTACGGACTTTTTATGCGTTAAACTGAAAAACTGTTTGCTTCCTGCGGAAAAACATTTTTATTTTACACTGGAAAAACCGTCAATTTAGTTGACACAACATCAATGGATATAGAAATTATAAAGAACAACTATTTTATTTCCCACAGTAATCCTCCCACCGCAGAAGCTCCATAATCATTAGGATCTGATTTTTCTTTCCTGCGACTTATGATATATAAGGTATACCTTTAGTGTAGGGCTGTGGTTCCCGAATGCAAGGGCTTTGGTTCTTGTACCGAAAGGCTTCGGTTCGCTTACCGGAGGGCTCTTGTTCTTTTACACTGTCAACCGCTCGCTTTTGCGGGGCAAGTAGTTTGAGCGTGCGTTGCAGGTTTCGAATGATCAACTTGTGAGCAAGTATAAAACAATTTAATTTTTACTGTTAATAATTAGAAGAAAGATGGCTAAAATAAAGAAACGGGGATTAGACTATTTCCCTATGGATACTGATTTCATACACAATCGCCTTATCCAACGCATAATGAAGCGTGAAGGTGATGCTGCCGTTGTTGTACTGGTGGAAGTGTTGTCCTATATTTATGGTGGTGAGGGGTATTACATTTATGTAGACGACCTCTTTTATGAAGATATATCGGCTGATCTATATGAAAAAACTGCTGCTGATGTAAAACGCATCATTTTGCTGGCCGTAAAGTACGGAATATTCGATACCGCGCTTTTTAGAGAGAAACAGGTGCTGACTTCTGCCGATATACAGAGCCAATACCTGTTTAGTACAAAACGTAGACGGGGCTCGCTTATTGAAGCGGAATATTGTGTTTTGCCTAATGCGAAGAAGACAATGGTTGGTGCATCTCCGAAAACAGATGCAAGTACCAAGAAAGAAAATGAATCTGAAGGTTTTTCTTCATCGGCTGAAAAACAGTTACTTAACAATGATGATGTAACATTTAGGGCCGAAAATGTTACATTGGGTACACATAGCATAGCACAGCATAGTATAGCATAGTAAAGCGTAGCATAAACTCCTCCCTCGATTCCTCGGGAGGAGTTGAAGAGGAGGGAAAACGGAGGATTTTTTAAAAATAAAATAGAGTATACTCCTGTTGTGTATAATACTCCGCCAAGCGCCGATAGAGCAAAAAATCATTCTTCGCCTTTTCTGTTAGGCATGGTGTCTACAGCTGGTATGTAGACTACTTGGTTTCTTATCAAGCGTAATTATTTTTATTCTATTTTATGTGATGGAATTTAAAAAAATAATGTTTTTATTTGTAAGTTATGTGTGAATAATGAAGAAATCTCTATTTAGCTAATAATGGTTCTTATTGGAAATAACTTAAAAAATAAGCTGTATGAAAAAAACGATCTTTACTTTGCTCTGTGTGATGTGTGTGT
Organism: Bacteroidaceae bacterium HV4-6-C5C; assembly: GCA_007896885.1. GTDB lineage: Bacteria > Bacteroidota > Bacteroidia > Bacteroidales > Bacteroidaceae > Bacteroides. The sequence goes on along the minus strand of VOIU01000007.1, from coordinate 74,511 downwards.
GTAATTCTGTATTTAGTCAAGTTTCAACTAATTATAGAGTTAATGGTGTGTATCTTAATAAAAAAAATGGAGAAGTTAGGTTGGAATATTATAAAGATACTGTTTTAGTAACTCTTAAAGCTCCTCTAATGAATGGAAAGTTCTCACTTGAAGGGTATGTAACAGAACCGACACGTGCTTATATAGATGAAAAAGTTTTTTGGCTTGAACCTAATAATATTGAACTTACTTTGGATGCAAATAAACAGAATATTATTTCAGTTAAGGGTTCAAAAAACCAAAAAATACAAGATTTGGAAGATGAAATGATGTCAAAGGCTGAAACAAAAGAACAGCGAGTTAAGATTTGGAAGCAAACAATAGCCCAATATCCTGATTCGTATGTTGCGGGAGAAGCACTTTTTATGCTTGTAGGAAATCGGTCGTGTTCTGTTGAAGAGTCTGATTCTTTGCTTAAGACTCTTTCTCCTGATATTCAGAAGTCATTTTCTGGAAGATTAGTAGAGGATTTTATTGTACGACAAAAAAATATGATTCCCGGCCGAAAGGCTCCTTACTGGAAAGCTAAGGAAGAGTCTCCATATTGGTTGAGACAAAATATGACAACGACCTCTTTATCCGATTTCAAAGGGAAAGTTTTATTGATGGATGCATGGGCTTCTTCTTGTACTTATTGTCGTGAAGCTTTTAAAAGAATGAAGCCTTTTTACGAACAATATCATAATCAGGGATTCGAGATTGTAGGCGTTAATGTAGATTTGAGAAGAACAGCTGAATGGAAGAAGGCAATAAAAGAAGATAGCATTGAAAGTTGGCATCATGTACAAATTGCTACTGATCTTCGTTCTACGGCTCCTTTTTCTTATAAGCCTAACGATATTAATGGTAATTATTACATCCAAGCAGTACCTGTCCGAATCTTGATCGATAAGAAAGGTATCATTAGAGGGCATTGGGTAGGATTTAATGAAGACAAAGAAGATGCTATTTATAAATTAATATTGGAATTGTTGGCTGAGAAGGATTGATTGTCATAGCTCTTATTTGCAATGGCATTTATAATAATAATTTTATTTGATGTTCACAGTAGATGTTTTATGTAATATCTAATTTCTGTACAAACTTAGATTTGTAAGACCTATGTTCTAAAACAACTAAACTTTGCGGATATATGATAAATCAATAATATAATTATTGCTTGAATATCAACTATATGATGTGTTATTAATGGCATAAGGAGTGCTTAATAAAAATAATAGAAACAGCTATGCTGTAGATGTTTGGGTTATCTATGTTTTTTATTTAGAATATTTGTATGTTGCTGTTTTATCGTAAAAAAAGACACCTCTATCCGAAGGAATTATCATTCCATTTTCTAGAGGTCCTGCCAAGGACTCCAATGTGGATATAGGTGCAGAAAGATTTACCCGAAAAACGCCATATACATTCTGAAAATAAATGTAATTTTTGTGCATGACAGGGTCTTGAATATTGTTCCAAAGCAGGTCTTTTCCATCAAAGACTAATTCGAAATGTTCAATATTTCCAGGTTTGAAGCGATAAATTTTATTATTTTCTTCTGTCCATGGATTTTTAGAAAAATATATATATTCTCCGTATCTGCCTATCATGTTTATATTTTTGTATATGCTGGACTGGGACGATTTATCCCAAGAGTCCGTTTCAGAATGGTATATTCTTAAAAAGCAATCGTCATCGTTATGTAAATATGCCGTTTTTTGATCCCATGCTATATAATTAACATTCATAAATTGTAAGTCGTCTAAATCATTATTTTTTAGTTGTTCCCAATGATAAGTTGCCAAATTGAAACGATAGAATAATTGTCTATATCGGGTCGTCCATTCTTCCTGTACCCATAGAGGCTGCATCCGAACTAACATATAAATATAATTGTTCATACCTAATAAGAAAACACGATCTAAAGATGCTATACTTGGAATTTCAAATTGATAGCTACTCCATTGGTTTGTAACTGGATTGTAGCAGATTAGACTTTTTTCGCTTACGCTATATATGTATCCTTTTCCTTTATATATGCAATGCGCGTCGATATATGGCATTTCAAGATGGTTGATTACTACCCATGGATTGTTAATAGACATGGGCAAATCAGGTCCATATCTATGATTCTTGTCATATAATCGTATTTTCACATCCTGGGTTTTATGAGGGTATATGCGAAGTCTTATTTTGTTCTCAGCCATCGATACAATTTTGAATTGGTCATTCCAACCTTCGCTACTAAGCATCTGCAGTTGAAAATTGTCTGTTGCTTGAAAATCCTTTAGATGAAGAGTTATTTCGTCTCCATAGTAGAATGATGATGGTTCGGTACTAACGAGCGTCGTACCGCTTATTTCAAAAGACATCTGAGATGGGCAGTCAACGTTTCCTACCTGGAGGAATATCGGGCATTTACCGATTTTAGGCCATCCTCCCGAATAATATCTTGCTTTAATTTTGCTAGGGCTCGCTTCTTCTGGATATAAAGTCATAGTATTTTCTCCATCGCTCACCCATATTTTGTTCCTGTATAGCGTTTTAGAAAAGCCTCTACCCTCGATATAAACTGTTCCACCAGGTGAGGTCCATAGCTGTTTGTTTTCTTCATCCGGCACATGAAGGATAGACGTTATTATAGGTGTTTCTTGGGCACCGGTAAAAATATTTTGTTCCTCACTGCGGAAATTACCATAATTGGTTTTTATGTAGGCATATATCCGACATTGCATTTGGGACGGCCATTCTTCTTTTACAGCATATTCAAACGGCATATTTTTGCTGATTACGAATGTTTCACTTTTTGTTTCATTACTGCTCCAGTAATCGTCCGAATAGTATTTTGGATAGGTAAAAACAAAGCCCTGTTCTTCTATTGTTATATTATCCGATTTAGAAACCTCAGCAGAAAAGTGAAATGAAAAATCTGTCCACTCCACATTGATCTTTAATTGAGCTGATTCCATTGGAGGTAGTTTTGCCTCTTCACAAGAATCAAAGAGTAATAATAGGAGTATTATGTGTGAAATGAGCAGTGTATAATGGCTTGTCTTCATCCTTTAATGAATTTAGAGATTATATGAAAATACAATGTAGTAACCCGTTAAATACTCTTTAGCGGTATCTTTACTGTAACGAAAATCAATAAAGAGGGAGTGCTTGGGATGAATTTTGTATTCTGCTCCTATTCCTATGGTATTGGCAGTTTCTGATTTCTTATAGGCGATGGGTTCGCTTCTATGCCAAACGTTAAATCCGTCTTTAGTCGTCGCATATTGATAAGCTGATTCCTTCTTTAATGCATATTCAAGCTCGATACCTGCTTGTAAATAGGGTAATATCTTGCCACGCAATGGAACTAAAGTGTAGCGTAGCATTAAAGGCAAAATAAACTCTTTCCGATTGTAAACTGCATCATATTCAAGAGGAGAATCTCTCTGTTGTTCAAAAGCATATTGCCGATAGGTTACTTCAGGGTGAAAAGATAAACCTCTGATTAAAGGTAAGTCGGCAAAGAAGCCGATGAAGTATTGATTCTTTTTCCCATATTTAAAAGGCTTATAACATAATTTGCTAATGCCTATTCCTCCTAATACTCCCCACCGGAGTTGTGGTATATAATTGGGGTTGCTTGTGCGACAAACTATGTAACGGCTTTTGAATGACGCTAGGGTAGGCTTCATAGACTGAATATAGGCCTTTGTCTTTGCATCCTCCTGGGCTATAGGAAATTTATCGAGGTAGACTTTCAAAGGGTTTTTGTAATCTTTTAACGAATTGTCTTGTAATGGTATTAAAGGCTTCTCTTGGTTTTCTTTTTTTTGATAATAATATTCTTTTTTTCCACTGTCTGTGCTGAAAATATATATGCCTACCGAGTCTCTCAAGTATACGCGCGGTAGTAAGACCTGCCGTCTTTCACCATTCACGATAATTGTCTTTGAAAGGTAAACGGTGTTGCCATCACGATATGCTAATACCTCTTTGGCAGTATATGTGTTCAATGTCTCTCCGTTTCTTTCAGTAGTAATGGAATATTGTTGTTTTATAGGTGATTTGATTTTAAAGAATACTTTATGGATAATTGTATCTCTTCCCGACACCGAGTCTCTGTACATTATAAAGTTCTGTTTTTGTGCATGAGTGTTGGTCAGGCAGCAAAGGTAGATTAGCAATAGTAGTATTTTCTGGCATTTCATTTTCAGTAAATTGGCTGATATTTTATGATGACAAAGAAAAACTTTTTTTTTGAATATTTGTCTGATCTAAAGATTTTTTTTATAAGCTTTAGTGGCTTTATTGCTATGCTTGTACTAATTACTTTAGTCAAGTAATGTTGTTGTTAAAGAGTCGCTTTGGTTGTTGAAAAATGCAGATTAGCGCAAAACGGATAAGAGAACAGCCAAAAAAAAGAGCATCATAGTAGAATATACTTTTTATATTTGCAACCTTATAATTGTTATGTTGTTAAAACGTAGATGTTTAGCTTGTTAAACCCATAAACTATTTAAGGCACATGAAAATAAAAAATGTTCTACTTCTTGTCTTTTTTATAAGCTTACTTCCTTTTTCTGTAGGAGCAAAAGTGACATTACCTGCTATCTTTTCAGATAATTTGGTACTGCAACAAAACACAAAGGTAAATGTATGGGGAAAAGCTGCTCCCGGTGAACGTGTAGCGGTTAAAGCTTCGTGGGCGGATAAGGTTATTACTACAAAAGCTACTGCTAATGGTAAATGGAGCCTTAAGTTGAAGACTCCGGCTGCGGTGAAGGGACAAACAATAACAGTTACGGGCGAAAACTCTATCACGATAAAGAATGTATTGATTGGTGAAGTGTGGTTGTGTACCGGTCAAAGTAATATGGAATATCCTGTAGCCCGGCATGCAGATAAAAAATGGATGACGGGAATGCTCAATGGTGAGAAGGAGATGGAAGATGCGGATTATCCTGATATCAGACTATTTAGAGTAGAGCATCAGCTGGCTAACGATGCGGAAGCTGATGATTGTAAAGGAGAATGGTTGGTCTGCAATCCGAAGAACCTTTATGATTTCTCTGCTGTAGGATTTATCTTTGGGCGAAAGTTATACAAGGAATTACATGTTCCTGTGGGACTTATCCAGTCGACTTGGGGAGGAACCCATGCCGAATCATGGACTAAGATGTCTGTAATGAAAAACAATCCTCTGTATGCAGACGTACTTAAAGATTTTGCTGTAGATAAGGTGAAGCAAGAAAAAGATAAATGCAAGGTTCCGGCTACGCTTTGGAACGGAATGATACATCCCATATTAGGATATACAGTGAAAGGTAATATCTGGTATCAAGGCGAATCGAATTCCATTCGTTTTGAAAAATATCAGCAGGTTTTTACGAATCTGATTAATAGCTGGCGTAAAGAGTGGCATCAACCCGAGTTGCCTTTTTACTTTGTACAGATAGCTCCGCATTACCAACAGCCTGCGGGCATACGCGAAGCCCAGTTGAAAACTTGGCAGAGCGGATTGAAAAATGTGGGGATGGCTGTTGTAACCGATGCGGCCGATTCATTGGATATCCATCCACGCAATAAACGGGTTACAGGTGAACGTTTGGCCGCTTGGGCTCTTGCCAAACAATATGGAAAGAATGTAGCATATTCCGGTCCGGTTTTCAAAAGTATGAAAGTGGAAGGTAATAAAGCTATATTAAGCTTTGAATATGCCGAGAGTGGTCTTATGACACCTGATAATACGCCGGTCGTTGGCTTTATTGTTGCAAGTGCCGATCAACAATTTTATCCGGCTACTGCTGTTATCAAAGGTAGTAAACTGGAGATTTCCGCGCCTCAGGTTAAGATGCCTGTTGCTGTCCGTTATGGTTATTGCAATTTCTTTCGTGTAAATCTATATAATAAGGATGGTTTTCCTGCTATTCCTTTCAGAAGTGATGCTTGGACTAGCGTGTCTTATGCTCGTTGGTTTGCAAATTCTGAAATGTATCGTTTCCCGAAAGCTTATCAGTTGGATCATGGTAAGCGCTTATTCTTTGGTTATCCTCAAGGAGTAGGCTGTTCCGCAATGCTTCAGATGTGGAAAAAAACAGGCGATCGCAAATATTACAACTACGTGGAAGAATGGGCTGACTCTTTAATTAATGACAAAGGGGAGATTTATCTATATGATTTGGCTTCTTATAATATCGATTTTGTAAATCCCGGTAAGGTATTGTTTGATCTTTACCGTGAGGCCAAAAACGAGAAATATAAATTGGCAATGGACTGCTTAATTAAGCAGATGAAAAATCAGCCTCGTACTTTAGAAGGAGGATATTGGCACAAATTGATTTATCAACATCAAATATGGTTGGATGGTTTGTATATGGCTTCTCCTTTCCTCGCTCAATACGGTGCGGAATTCAATAAGCCGGAGTGGATTGATGAGGCTGTAAAACAGTTTACTATTTGTCAAAAGCATACTTATGACGCAAAAACCGGGCTGTACTATCACGCTTGGGATGAAAGTAAAAGCGAACGCTGGGCTGATCCACAGACCGGTTTCTCGCCCAATTTTTGGGGAAGAAGCGTGGGATGGTGGTTTATGGCTATGGTTGATGCACTCGATTATATTCCAGAGTCACATCCCGGGCATGCCAAGATGGTCGGTTGGATAAAGGATTTGGCGAAAGTCCTACCAAATTATCAAGATAAGAATGGCTTATGGTATCAGGTACTCGATCAACCTAAACGGAAAGGTAATTTCCCGGAAGCTTCTGTGACCACACAACTTATGTATGCTTATGCTAAGGCTGTGAATAAAGGCTATATCGAGCCGAAGTATCGTGAAATAGCAGAGAAAGCCTTTAATGGCTTGAAAGATAAATTGATTGTTGAAAAGCAAGATGGTATGTTGACGTTAACCCGTTGTTGCCAAGTTGGTGGACTTGGGGGTACTCCTTATCGGGATGGCAGTTTCGAATACTATATCGGTGAGAAGATGAGAGATAATGATGCTAAAGCTACAGGCCCTTTTATCATGGGTTGTTTGGAATTGGGAAAATAATGAATCTCTGTAATCTACGGTGAGCGAGCTTTCAACTATTAATAAATATCGTCATAATGAAAAGAATATTAGGTTCCATTTTACTGTGCTTGTGGGTAGGAGCTATTTATGCACAAAGCATCTCATGGCCTGAAATTACCATAAATAGTAAGCCGTCGGCACGTTGGTGGTGGATGGGTAATGCTGTGGATAAAGAAAATCTAAGTCGCAACCTTGACGCTTACGCCAAAGCAGGGATGGGGACAATGGAGATAACTCCCATATATGGTGTGAACGGGAATGATGCCAATGAGATACCTTTTCTTTCGGACGGATGGATGAAAATGCTTAGACATACCGAGAATGAGGCAGGACATCTAGGTATGCAGATAGATATGAATACCGGTACCGGATGGCCTTTTGGAGGACCGGAGGTTGGTATAGAGGATGCTGCATGTAAGTTGTTTGTGACTGAATATAAGGTTTCGGGTGGACAGATGTTAGACTCGAAAATAGAACCCCAGGATGAGAAGCAACGCCCTTATGCAAAATTAAACAGATTGATGGCTTTTAAGGTTTCAACTGACCGGGCTGAAGAATGCTATGATTTGACGGCAAAAGTAAAAGATAGGCAACTTTGTTGGAAAGCTCCGAAAGGAGAGTGGAGATTGATAGCTGTCTTCTGCGGAAAAACATTCCAGAAAGTAAAACGTGCTGCACCGGGTGGTGAAGGCTATGTAATGAATCATTTCTCTGCTCGAGCCGTCAAGAACTATCTTGAACGATTTGAAAAAGCATTTGCCGGCAAGTTTAGGAATGGAAAAAATGGAGAATCCACGGCATACCCACATAACTTTTTCAATGATTCTTATGAGGTATACGGGGCCGACTGGACAGATGACTTGTTTGAACAATTTGCACGTCGTCGTGGGTATAAACTTGAGGAGCACTTGCCTGAATTCCTTTCTGCAAAGCGCACTGATATGACATGTCGGATTGTTTCCGATTATAGAGAAACTCTGGGAGAGTTGCTACAGGAAAACTTTACTCGTCAATGGACGGCATGGACACACAAGCATGGTACGAAAACCCGTAACCAGGCTCATGGATCCCCCGGTAATCTGATCGATATTTATGCAACAGTGGATACGCCCGAGTGTGAGGGCTTCGGCTTGTCCGATTTTGGTATAGCGGGTTTGCGGAGAGATTCGCTGACGCGACCGAATGATTCCGATTTTTCCATGCTTAAATATGCTTCTTCTGCTGCTCATATAGCGGGGAAGCCCTTCACCAGTTCTGAAACATTTACTTGGTTGACGGAACATTTCCGTACTTCATTATCACAATGTAAACCCGATATGGATTTGATGTTCGTATCCGGTGTTAATCACATGTTTTTTCATGGAACGGCTTATTCTCCATCCGAAGCGGCATGGCCCGGGTGGAAGTTTTATGCAGCCATTGATATGAGTCCTACGAATAATATATGGAGGGATGCTCCTGCATTCTTTAAATACATAACCCGTTGCCAGTCATTTTTGCAATTGGGAAAACCTGATAATGATTTTTTGCTTTATTTGCCGGTATATGATATGTGGCAAGAACAGAGTGGGCGTTTGTTGTTGTTTGATATTCATAAAATGGATAAGCGCGCACCTCGGTTTATCGATGCGGTACATCGTATTTATGATGCCGGATATGACATGGATTACATTTCCGATAACTTTATACGAACGGTCACTTGTAAAGATGGTAAGATCGTTACTTCCGGCGGTGCATCCTATAAGGCCTTAATCATTCCGGGAGCTAAATTAATGCCTTCTGATGTCCTTCAGAAATTATATAAGCTTACGGAGCAAGGGGCTAAGATTGTCTTTTTAGATCAATATCCCGAGGATGTGCCCGGATATATGAATTTGGAGAAGAGGCGCTCTGATTTTAAGAGCACTCTAGCTCAGATAAAGGTTAAAACTCAAGAAGGGCGCGTTTTGTTTGGAACAGATTATGTAAAAACGTTGGCTGCCACATCGGTTGTTCCGGAAGTCTTGAAGAACACTTTTGGTTTAAGCTATATCCGCCGGGCCAATGAGACAGGGTACCATTATTTCATTTCGGCTTTGAAAGGTGAAGATACCGAAGGATGGGTGCCATTGGCTGTTGATGCGCGTTCTGTCATGTTCTTCAACCCGTTGGATGGATCATCAGGAAAAGCAAAGCTACGTAAAAATAAAGGTCGCACAGAAGTTTATATGAAGTTAAGCTCAGGAGAGTCTATTATTCTAAAAACATTTACGGCAATTGATGTGGATGCTCCGGAATATCACTTTTGGAATGCTTCTACTCTTTGGTTAAAGGGAAATACAACAAGAAGCTCGCTTGGCACAATTGTGCTCAATAACAAATGGTCTTTTCATTTTATCAATGCTACTCCAAATGTAACGTCAGCTCCTGATAGTGTCTATTTAGGATCATGGACTGAGCTACCTGCTCAAAATGCAAAGAGTACGATGGCAACTGCTTCGTATACTACCACTATTGACTTGAAAGAGACTGACAAAGCGAAAGAGTGGATGCTTGATCTTGGAGATGTTCGTGAGAGTGCACGTGTCAGGGTAAATGGTGCGGATGTTGCAGTCTTATTTTCAGTGCCTTTCCGTACTCTTATTGGCAAATACCTGCATCCGGGTACTAACACTATTGAAATAGAAGTCACGAATTTGCCAGCCAATAGAATTGCGGATATGGATAGAAAGGGTGTGCAATGGAGAATCTTTAAAGATGCAAATATTGTGAATATCCATTATAATAAAGAAAATTATAAGAACTGGGAACCTGTGCCAAGTGGATTATTGGGGCCGGTTCGACTTATACCGATGGAACGGATTGTCAAATAAAGCACCTTTTATGTCAAATTATACATAAAGCGAAGAAACCTAAAACCTTAAATTTGTAACATTAAATAGTTTAATATTATGAAGAAAGGTTTTTTCGCAGTTGATTTAGGAGCCACAAGTGGGCGTACGATTATAGCTATATTTACCGATAAAGGGTTGGAACTACAGGAGGTAAACCGATTTCCCAATCAGTTGATAGAAGCTTGCGGACACTATTATTGGGATATCTATGAATTGTATCGCAATATCTTGGAAGGGTTGAAATTGGCTGCCGAAATAGAAGATATTGAGATTGTTTCTATTGGTATTGATACTTGGGGAGTTGATTTTGTTTGTTTAGGCAAAGATGGCGGATTACTGCGTCAGCCTTATTCTTATCGTGATCCTCATACCGTTGGTGCACCTGATGCTTTCTTTGATCGCGTCCCCCGTGCTAAAGTCTACCAAAAGACGGGTATTCAGGTTATGAACTTCAATTCACTCTTTCAGTTGGATACTCTACGTCGTAATAATGACAGTGCATTAGAGCATGCCGATAAAATTCTTTTTATGCCTGATGCGTTGAGTTATCTACTCACCGGCGAGATGGTTACCGAATATACTATTGCTACCACAGCTCAGCTTGTTAACGCTGATACACGTAAACTAGATTCTGACTTACTCTCTGCTCTAGATTTGAGCGAAGACCATTTCGGACGCTTTGTTTATCCCGGAGAAAAGATAGGTGTACTAACAGAAGAGATACAACGGATGACCGGATTAAAAGCCATTCCTGTTGTAGCTGTTGCCGGTCATGATACGGCTTCTGCAGTAGCTGCCGTCCCGGCTATGGATACAGAGTTTGCATATCTGAGTAGCGGAACATGGTCGTTAATGGGAGTGGAAACAAGTTCTCCCGTTATTAACGATCAAACGGAAAAATTAAATTATACCAATGAAGGCGGTGTGGCCGGAACAATCCGACTTCTGAAAAATATATGTGGGATGTGGCTCTTGGAACGGTCACGTATTGGTTGGGGAGACGTTTCTTATCCTCAACTGATTGCAGAAGCGGAAGCCGCTGAACCTTTTCGCAGCTTGATAAATCCCGACGATTCAGCATTTGCCAATCCATCTGACATGGTCGAAGCAATACGTAGCTATTGCCTTGCCACTAATCAGCCGGAACCAGAAACACGCGGGCAGATCGTTCGATGTATTTTTGAAAGTTTAGCTCTACGTTATCGTCAGGTATTGAACGACCTGCGCAACTTATCACCTCGAGCGGTAAAGACGCTGCACGTAATAGGCGGGGGAAGTCGCAACGATTTGTTGAACCAGTTTACAGCTAATGCAATTGGCATTCCTGTTGTGGCAGGACCCTCTGAAGCCACGGCTATAGGTAATGTGATGATTCAAGCATTGGCAGCCGGTGAAGCGAGTGACATTTATTCAATGAGGCACTTGATTAGCAATTCAATCCCTTTAAAAACATTTTATGCAAAAGACGTTGAAGAGTGGAATACTGCTTTTTTACGTTTTGAACAAATAACAAATAATTAAAATAAAATATTTATGAAAGAAGAACTGATTAAAAAAGCTTATGAAGTAGCCAAAGAACGCTACGCAGCTGTAGGGGTGGATGTAGACAAGGCTATGGATGCTTTGCAGAAGATATCACTGTCGCTACATTGCTGGCAGGCTGATGACGTTGCGGGTTTTGAATCTACAGGTTCATTATCCGGAGGTATTCAGACAACCGGTAATTACCCGGGCAAAGCGCGCAATATAGAAGAAGTAAGACAAGATGTATTGAAAGCTGCCTCTTACATACCTGGAACTCATCGCTTGAATCTTCATGAAATTTATGGAGACTTCGGAGGCAAATTTGTTGATCGCGACCAAGTGGAACCTGCTCATTTTGAAAGCTGGATTCAATGGGGTGCTGAAAATAATATGAAGCTGGACTTCAATTCTACTTCTTTTTCTCATCCCAAGAGTGGTAATCTTTCACTTTCCAATCCTGATAGCAGTATTCGTGATTTTTGGGTGGAACATACTATACGTTGTCGTACTATTGCTGAAGAAATGGGAAAACGTCAGGGAGACCCATGTATTATGAACTTATGGGTGCATGATGGTAGTAAGGATATCACAGTGAACCGTATGAAATATCGTGAACTGTTGAAAGATTCTCTTGACCGTATTTTTGCTAAAGAATATCAGAACATGAGAGATTGTATTGAATCTAAAGTGTTTGGTATCGGTTTGGAAAGCTATACGGTGGGTTCCAATGACTTCTATATCGGTTATGGCGTAAGTCATCAGAAAATAGTAACGTTGGATACCGGTCACTTCCATCCGACAGAGAGTGTAGCTGATAAGCTTTCTTCTTTATTGTTGTACATCCCTGAAATCATGTTGCATGTAAGCCGTCCGATCCGTTGGGATAGTGACCATGTTACAATAATGAATGACGATACCCTTGATCTTTGTAAGGAAATTGTTCGCTGCAATGCTCTTGACCGTGTACATATCGGCCTTGATTATTTTGACGCAAGCATCAACCGCATCGGAGCGTATGTGATTGGTAGCCGTGCAACTCAGAAGAGCTTAATGCAAGCATTGCTGGAACCGCTTGAAAAATTGCGTGCTTATGAAGCTAACGAGCAATTGTTTGAACGTTTGGCATTGCTTGAAGAATCAAAATCTTTGCCTTGGAATGCAGTTTGGGATATGTTCTGCCTTAAGAATAATGTACCTGTAGGCGAAGAATTTATAGCTGAAATAGAAAAGTACGAAGCAGAGGTGACTTCAAAACGCAATTAATTGTGTTTTAATCTATAAAATAAGTGACTGGAAAGAATTGTATATCTTTGTCCGGTCACTTTCATTCTTAAAAGTAGAAAAAATAGTTATTATTAATTTTTTCATTCCTTAATATCATGAATACACTGATAGGACTTCTTATTATTGCTATCGGGAGTTTTGGACAAAGCAGCTCTTATGTACCTATAAATAGAGTAAAGGGCTGGTCGTGGGAAAACTTCTGGCTGGTACAAGGCATCTTTGCATGGCTGGTATTTCCTTTGTTGGGTGCATTGTTGGCTATACCTCAAGGAAGTAGCCTGTTTCAATTATGGGCATCCGGCGGAGCCTTAGCTGCAATGCTTTATGGCGTGTTATGGGGCATAGGCGGTCTGACATTCGGGCTAAGTATGCGCTATTTGGGAGTTGCTTTGGGGCAAAGTATAGCTCTGGGTACTTGTGCCGGGTTTGGTACATTATTCCCTGCTCTTTTTGCCGGAAAGGATTTATTTCATGGTGATGGCTTGATGCTTCTTATCGGTGTTTCTGTGACGTTAGCGGGAATTGCAGTGATAGGTTATGCCGGGAGTCTTCGTTCAAAGAATATGACTGAAGAAGAGAAAAAGGCTGCGGTCAAGGACTTTGCATTGACAAAGGGACTATTGGTAGCGCTTTTGGCAGGTGTAATGAGTGCATGTTTTGCACTGGGCCTTGAAGCTGGAGTACCGATTAAGGAAGCTGCATTGTCAGGTGGAGTTGCTCCGCTTTACGCAGGTCTACCGGTTATCTTCTTAGTAACCTTTGGTGGTTTTCTCACGAATGCTGTTTATTGTATTCAGCAGAATGTGAAAAATAAAACGGGAAAGGAATACTTATCAGTAGACAGTAATGTTCTAATTAATAATATATTGCTTTGTGCATTGGCCGGAGGTTTGTGGTATTCACAGTTCTTCGGGTTGGAAATGGGAAAAAGCTTTTTAATAGAAAGTCCTGTATTACTTGCGTTTTCATGGAGTATTCTGATGTCTCTGAATGTTACATTCAGTAATGTCTGGGGTATTCTTTTGAAAGAGTGGAAAGGAGTAGGTAGCCGTACTATTACGGTACTTATTCTTGGCTTGCTGATACTGATCTCTTCTATTATTCTTGTTGCAATGTAAAGTGGTTAAGATGATTGTGGTGGACTCTGTTAGTTTATCATATTCTTCTTTGTATCATCGGATATACGTACAGGTTTTAGTATTTTTCTCTATGCCTTATAACGCGTGTATAAAAATGTTTTTTCAAATTGTGAGTTTCTTCTTTGTTCCTCCTTGTGAATCTCCTCTGGAGCGAAGCGTTTTCATCGGATATTCTGCATGGAAGAGACTTTAAATAAATTAATTATATGAAATCTATATTGGATAATCGCCCGGCGTTAGCAGTTGAAGTAAACCGGGTAGCTGAAGTTGCCGGATATTTGTGGCAAAAAGGTTGGGCTGAACGTAACGGTGGAAATATAACGGTTAATATCACTGAGCATGTTGACGATGTGATTCGCAATCTCCCTGCAATCAGTGAAGTAAAGCAGATTGGAGCGATTCTTCCTCATCTAAAAGGTTGTTATTTTTATTGCAAAGGCACTAATATGCGCATGAGAGATCTTGCACGTTTTCCTATGGAGAATGGATCTGTCATACGTATTTTGGATGATTGTGCAAGCTATGTTATAATAGCGGATGCTCCGGTTCGTCCGACTTCCGAATTGCCCTCACATCTGAGTGTGCATAATTATCTTATAGGTAAAGGATCTCCTTATAAAGCATCACTCCACACTCATCCTATTGAACTGATCGCTTTAACACATGGCAAGAAGTTCTTGGAGAAAGACGTAGCGACTAATTTATTGTGGAGCATGATTCCTGAAACCAAAGCGTTTTGCCCTCGCGGACTTGGTATTATTCCTTATCAATTGCCGGGCTCTGTTGAAATGGCTGAAGCTACTATCCAAGAGCTGGCTGATTATGACGTGGTGATGTGGGAGAAACATGGAGTCTTTGCTGTCGATTGCGATATAATGCAAGCTTTTGATCAGGTAGATGTGTTAAACAAGTCTGCTCAAATTTATATTTCAGCGAAGAATATGGGCTTTGAACCGGAAGGAATGTCTCAAGAGCAAATGAAAGAGATGACAGTGGCTTTCAATCTACCTAAATAGATTGCTGTTTATTAATAGCATTTTGTAATTATATACTATTCAATAAATTAGAATATGAAGAAACTATCTTTTTTCGCAATCTTGTTGCTGTGCTCAGCCGGAATGTCTGCCCAGACTAAAATGTCGGCAAAAGAAGCGGCATTGAAAATCGCAGATCGGATATTGGCAAGTACGACTTATGACTTTAAGAATACAAAAACAGGCGAAACCTATAAAAGTGTGAAAGGTCTGTCGTTGGATATGAACGTACGCGTTGCTTGCAAATACAATGACTGGCACTACACCAATGGTGTAACTGACATTGCTCTAATGGAACTTGCAGATAAGGCAAAAGAAAAAAAATATGACCAATACGTATTGAAGAATATGAACTTTGTCTTCAATGAAGGCAATCTTGAATTCTTTCGCAAGCAGTTTGATAAGGCTTTTAAAGAGGGGGGATGGGATGCTATCCGTAAGCAAAGTTGGCATATGATATTCAGAGGAAAACGTTTGGATGATAACGGTCCAATGGGCGCCAGCCTTATTGATCTCCAGATGAGACATCCTGACAAATCTTTCTTGAAATACATTAATGAGACAGCTGATCATTTGAATTATGCTGAGCCTCGTTTGGCTGACGGTACAATTGCGCGCCTTTGGCCGCATGTGAATACAATTTGGGCTGATGATGCCTTTATGGCCATTTCATTCTTAGCCCGTATGGGTAAATTTACAGGCGATAAGAAGTATTTTGATGATGCGGCTCTCCAGGTCTTAAACTATACAAAATATCTATGGTGTCCTGAAAAGCAAATTTATTATCATTGCTACCATACGGATAACAAGGAACACGGTGTTGCTCATTGGAGTCGCGCAAATGGTTGGGTATTTATGGCGCAAGCTGATTTACTATCCATGATGCCGAAAGATCATCCAATGCGTGATGCTGTCATTAAAAACTTCCAGCAACAAGCCAGTGGAGTTGCTCGTTATCAAGGTAAAAATGGTTTATGGCACCAATTGCTTGATAAAGAAGATTCCTATGATGAAATAACGGGAACTGCAATGTTCGTATTTGGTATTGCACGTGGTGTCAAAGAAGGTTGGTTACATCCTGACTTCATTTACGTTGCTGAGCAAGGATTAAAAGGACTTTTGAGCAAAATATCTGATAATGGTGATGTAACTTCTATTTGCGTCGGAACAGGCATAATGCCTTCAATAGCATATTATTATAATCGTCCGACTCAGGAAAATGATCCTATGGGGGAAGGTCCTGTGCTTCGTGCTCTTATCGAAATGATTGATGCTCCTAAGTATACAGAAATTAAAGCAGAACAGCAATATGATAAGATTGTTGTAAAGAAATAACTAATAATATTTCTGTTTCAAATAGCTTCCGTGATAGCCGGTTTTGGCATTAAATGATATGCTTTTAACCTGATATCATGGAAGTTTCTTTTTATACTTTTTTTATTCAACAGCCCTTCTTTTTTTAATATTTTTAGGGTCCTGTCTTTCTTTAAATCTATGATAATCTAATGATTCTTAACGTTTAATATGATGTAAATGTGATGTTTATATCTCGAATATACCTACTTTTGCCAAGTTGAATTATACAAAACGTATTATGACTAAGGATTATAATGATTTGGGAGTTGAGTTCAAGTATTTAATTGTGAACGATATGGACCGCAAATTTGGACTTTGGGTAAATACTGTTGGATTTCAGTCTATTCAGCCAAATACTCCTTATCCGTTGAGGGACCATCCTTCCGGATACTATTTTAATACACAAAAAGGCCGTATATTACGCGAATATCAACTGGTGTATATTACGAAAGGACGTGGACTGTTCTCATCGGAGTCAACACCTGAGAAACAAATTTGTAAGGGACGATTGATACTCTTGTTTCCGGGACAATGGCATACCTATCATCCTTATTTGCAGACAGGATGGAATGAATATTATATAGGATTTGAAGGTCCGGTTGTAGATACTATGATGAAAGGGGGCTTTCTTTCGAAAGAAAATCAAATATTGGAAGTTGGCTTGGATGAAGAGCTGGTCTCTCTTTATTCCAGAGCACTGGATGTTGCGGAAGGAGACAAAATATCTTCCCAGCAATATCTATCTGGAATCGTTTTGCACATGATTGGAATGATTCTCTCAATATCAAAAAATAAAATATTTGAGATTGGTGGGGTTGATCAAAAGATAGAGCAAGCTAAAATTATAATGAATGAGAATGTGTATAAAGACATAGAACCTGAAGAATTAGCCATGAAGCTGAACATCAGTTATTCTTGGTTCCGTAAGGTTTTTAAAGATTATACCGGATATGCACCTGCCAAATATTTTCAGGAACTTAAACTTCGTAAAGCAAAGCAGTTGCTTATAAGTACTTCACAATCTGTCAAAGAAATTTCTTTTACTCTCAATTATAAATCAACAGAACATTTCTTTTCTTTATTTAAGAAACGTACGGGTTTTACTCCTCTTGAATATCGGTCCTTCGGCAGAAATACTGATGTTGAAGAATGAACTTTTTAGTCTGAAATTATTCCCGCTTATGCCTTTTTAGCTCCTGTATTGCAGTTGATTATCTGTCGATTGAGATACACTAAAGTCAAAAATCAAAGCTTTTCGGTCAAAAGTGCTACCTTATTGCATGGATACCCTTTGTATTTTTGTGCCCGCAAGTTTTGTGTTCGATCACGGGTTTCAGCTTTGTTGGGCTTAAATTATTTATTATCAAATATATTATATTAATAATCTATGAGAATGTTTCACAAACAACTATGCTTGTTAATGCTTCTATTAATAAGCTTTCCTTTAAGCATGTTTGCTCAGAATAGGACAATTACCGGAACGGTGAAGGATGCCGCTGACGTTGTAATTGGTGCTTCGGTTACAGTAAAGGGCAATACTGCTATTGGTACAATTACTGATGTTGATGGTAACTTCAAACTTTCAGTACCGGCTTCTGCAAAAGAACTGGTTGTATCTTTTATCGGTTATGATAGCCAAGCAGTTGCTATCGGAACAAAAGCTCACTTTGATGTCACTTTGAAAGAATCTGCTGTAATGTTAGATGAGGTTGTGGCGATTGGTTATGCTAAGGTGAGACGTAAAGATCTTACCGGAGCTACATCTTCCGTTGGTAACTCAGATTTGGTTGCTGCTCCTGTAATGACAGCAGGACAAGCGCTTCAAGGTAAAGCGGCAGGTGTGAATATTGTTACCGCAAGTGGTGCGCCGGGAGCTGGCATGAATATTACAGTTCGTGGTGGTACATCTATTACTCAGAGTACTAAACCTCTTTATATTGTTGATGGTTTTGAGATGGATGATGCTCTTTCTAGTGTGAATATCAATGATATCGAAAGCATTGATATCCTTAAAGATGCGTCATCTACAGCTATTTATGGTGCGCGTGGATCGAACGGTATTATTTTGATAACTACCAAATCCGGGAAAAAAGGTAAAACTCAAGTTTCATATAATACTTATTTCTCAATAGATAAGCTTTCTAAGAAACTTGATATGATTTCTAATTCGGAAGATTTCGTGAAATATCAGTATGAAATGGCTGCATTACAAGGTAACTTATCCGGTTATAGTAGTGTATTTGATGCTAATTTAGGAACAGATGCTGTTGATTTTTACACAGGTGCTTATGGTCGTATCAGTAATCGCTATGCCAATGTCGGGTCCATTGATTGGCAGGATGAAGTTTTTGGTGGCTCTGCTTTGACTCAGACGCACAATGTGAATGTTACTACAGGAACAGATAAAACTCAAGTATTATTGAGCTACAACTATAGTGGTCAGGACGGTTTGCTGGCAAACCATGCTTCAAAGAAGAGTTCTTTTAGAGCAAAAATCAACTCGGAACTTTATAAAGGGGTTCGTTTGGATGTAAGCACAATGTTCTCTAATGATAGAACTGATGGAGGTGGCGCATATTCAGGCATGAAGAGTGTACTTCTTCAGCCAATTGTTGGTGGGACGCTCTTTTCTCAAGATGAAATGCTTCATAAGCAAACCTATCCCGATTTTTCGGCGCTGAATGCTAACTTTGATACTGCCAATCCTATTGTACAGAACGAGGCTTCAACTTCTAGAAAGCGTTCCAGACTTTATACGGTGAACGGCGGAATTGAATTTGATCTATTCAAGCACTTTACTTGGCGTACGGCAGGTAGTTATACATGGGCTAACAGCAAGAGTACTTCTTTTGCCGATGAAAACTCTACTTCGTATTTGATGGATGCTACTATTGGCATGAATGGTAGCATTGCAAATGCAGAATCATTTAAGTGGCAGATTACAAATACATTGAATTATAATCAGACATTTGCTCAAAAACACAAACTGAACGTATTGTTGGGGCATGAAGTGTCTTACTCTGAAGCAGAGGGCAATAAAATGACGTTGATTAAATTCCCTTATCCCAATTTATTCGGATTGGATGATATCAGTAATGCTACTGTGCAAGATAAATCGGTAACTCATTCGCATAGCGGTATTGTATCTCTCTTCACGCGTATAAATTATACATTTGATGAACGTTATTTACTTACAGCTACGGTTCGTGGTGATGGTTCTTCAAAATTTGCAAAAGGACATAAATGGGGAGTATTTCCTTCGCTTTCTGGTGCATGGCGTATTTCAGAAGAAGGATTCTGGAAGGATAGTAAAATTGCAGAAACAGTTAATAGCTTAAAATTGCGTGTTGGTTATGGAACAACAGGTAACTGTGCTATTGATGATAAGATGTATACAACTTCATTCCTTCAATCAGACTATCCGATGAATAATACAATTGGAAATCCTGCGTATGTTGTGAATGAAACTTTGGGTAATAAAGACTTGAAATGGGAGACCATGCATTCTACTAATATCGGTTTAGATGCGTCTCTCTTTAATAGCCGCTTGAATTTTACTGCGGAATGGTATAATAATCAAGTAAACGATTTGTTATTAAAAGGTAAGATCCCTGCTTCTACAGGACATTCGTATCAATTCCAGAATATAGGTAAGATAAGAAATCGTGGTTGGGAATTTACTGTAAATTCAGTGAATGTCCAAACCAAAAATTTCCGTTGGACTACCGATTTGAATCTGGCTTTCAATAAGTCTAAAGTACTTTCATTGGAGAAGGGTGTTACAAGCAAAACATTCTCGGTAGGTGGAAACCGCTCCGGTATGGTTAACTACTATGCTGTGGTTGGTCAAAGCTTGGGTGATATGTATGGTTACAAGTATGATGGTGTTTACACTACGGATGATTTCGTTCAGGGTTCAGATGGTAAATTGACTTTGAAAGATGGTGTGGTTAGACCGGCTAGCGGTACTCCTCAACCAGGTGATATGAAGTTTGCTGCTGATGGTGTTGATGCAAATGGAAACCCTTTGTTCAGCCGTAAAGATGTTAAAATAGGTAGTGGTACTCCCGATTGTATTGGTGGTTTGAATAATACTTTCACATATCGTGGATTTGACTTTAATCTCTTCTTGAAGTTCTCTATTGGTAATGATGTATATAATGCGACTAAGCATAGTATGAGCCCTTATGCAGCATTCCAGAACATACCTTCTGAATTTGCTAATCATTATTACCATTTGGTAGATCCTTTGACAGGTAAACAAGCTACTACTTTAGCTCGTATTAAGGAGTTGAACCCGAATGAGAATTCCAATATTTGGAGTTTAAGTAAGGTCAACTCAGCATATATCACTTATCCTTCCTCTTATTATGTAGAAGACGGCTCTTATCTACGTGTGGCCCAATTAACTTTTGGCTATACGCTTCCTAAGAATTTGTTGAAGAGATATATGATCTCTAATGCGAGAATCTATTTTACCGCTAATAATCTGCTCACTATTACAGGTTATTCGGGCTATGACCCTGAAGTTTCCGCAGCTAACGACCAGGTAGTATGTACTCCCGGATATGACAGTTCTACTTACCCACGTTCAAGGAGCTATGTTGTTGGTCTTAACTTAACATTCTAAACTTGATTATAATGAAAAGATATATTCAATTGAAAAAGAACTTTATTATAATGTCAGCAGCTGTGGCATTCTCTTTAGGGATGACATCTTGTTCTGACTGGCTTGAAATGCCTTCTTATAATTCGGCCGATTCGGAAACGGTATTTGCGAACGAAGATGCAGCAGAATTGTTTGTCAAAGGTTGTTATCGCGGTATTGTTCCAACTGAGATGTTCTATCAGTTGGCTGCCGGTGAAACAGTAACGCATTCTTGTGAGGATGCTACCACCAATAATGGTAAGTATAACATCTGTAACTGGTTTTATGATTCCACTTCTCCTTATACGGTGACTACACTCTATAATGAAGAATACAGCACCATTGAATCTACGAATATTGCAATTAAGCGTTTGAATAATTTGCCGGAGACTGCTAAACGTAATTCTTTATTAGGTGAAGTACTTGCTCTTCGCGCATTCGCTTATAATAATCTTATAACGACCTATGGTGATGTCCCGGCAATTTGGCAACCTTTAGAGGATCTAGATCCTAAGGCTGAAAGTACATTTTATCCGAAACGCTCTTCACGTGATGGCATTTATGATCAGATTGTAGCTGATTTGCAAAAGGCTGTTGATTATTTACCTTGGTTTGATGCAAGTGGTTTCCCGACTACTGAACGTATAACTAAACAAGGTGCTTTAGCTTTATTGGCACGCATTTCGTTGTATGCTGGTGGCTATTCTTTACGTTGGAATCTTGAAACCAATGATCCTGCTACGTTGAAAGTAGCTCGTCGTAGTGATGAGGCTCGCGTAAAAGAGTTCTATCAAATAGCTGATAAGGCATGTAAAGACATTATAACTCATAATGCAAATTCACTGGTTCAAGGCCAAGGTGATATGAGTGGTTTCCAATATTTGTGGTACAACTTCTGTCAACGTAACCTTGCTGTGGCCAATAATGAAATTATTTGGAGTTTGGCTGAATACGGACCTAACACAAACTCTAAGTTTGGCGTATATGCACATCCGGGCGTAAGAGGTGGTACATTTGGCAGCCGTAAAGCCTTGCAGTTTATCCTCCCGACTTATTATTTATCTTTCAAGAAGGAAGATACCCGCCGTGATGTAACTTGTACTTCTTATAGCATCTACTTCCTCGAAAGTGGTGCGGCTAATGATACTTGGGTTGATGTGGGTACTACTTATTCTTCTATTATGCCGGGTAAGTTCCGCATTTCCTGGTGTGTTGAACCACAGGGTACCGATCAACGTAATTTGAATATACCACTTATACGTTACTCTGATGTATTGTTGATGTATGCAGAAGCAGAGAACTACTTGAATGGTGGTCCTACTCAAGGAGCTAAAGATGCCTTGCAGCAAATTCGTAATCGTGCCGGTATTGGATCTCTTTCAATACCTACCGGACAACAAGATTTTGATGATGCTTTAGTACAGGAACGTAAATGGGAATTCGGAGGCGAATTATTTTTGCGTAACGACTTGACCCGTATGGGACGTCTGCCTAAAGAATTGGCTGCTACAAAACAGGCAATGAAAGATCTTTCGGATAAGAAAAATCAATATGCCAATATTCCGGTTTACCGCTTGTACAAATATCATAAAGATGCACAAATCTATGGTGATAAGTTCTTGGCTGTCGAATACATTGATCTTACAGATGCCACCGAAATAGCACTTGTGAAAAATGTGCCGACTAGTTCTTCCGGTTATGCTGCTTATCAGACTGTTTTGGCAGGTATTGTTTCTGCTCATGGTAAGACAGTGCAAACTGGTGATAAATGGTATCCTGCTAATTTATTCGAAGCATATACCAGCACATTTAACGGCAATGCTCGTAAAGCAGCTGGATTTGGTAAAGGTTATAATGTTTTGCAAATAGGCAATATCGTCTATACCAAGCCAACAGGATCTGCAGAAAATGGTGGTACTTATCCTAACTGGATTCAAGCTCCTGATGGAAGTGATGGTCTCTATTATGGATATAAGGAAAACTGTTCAGAGTTGTTGCCTTTTGCCAATAAGTCTGCAGGTCATCCTATGGTTGATAATCCTAATTTGACCCAACACCCGGGCTATAAATAATAAATGTCCTGCTTTCAGAAATAATCTTTCAGGACTTGTTTGAAAGATATTCTGTGTGTTATTAATATTTAGGTTAGTGAAGAAAGGTGGTTGTTCGTAAAGAATAGCCACCTTTTTCATCATTATATACAGCTATAAAATCACCTTAATTAATAACTTTTCGATAAAGATTGAGTTTATTTGTACCATTCTCATAAAATATGAATTATGGTTGGAAAACACTCTTTTAGACTGAACTTGGGAACATTCTTTTTCCCTGGCTTCCTAGGGCTCTTTTTATTGATACTTGCTTCTTTGGAAATTCACGCCCAAGATACCCAACAAATATATCTCTCCGGCACGGGGCTCGGTAACACTGTGACGTGGAAATTCCGTTGCTCCGATGGACGAAATAGTGGAAAATGGGATAAGATAGAAGTCCCTTCGCAGTGGGAGTTACAGGGCTTTGGTGAATATACTTATGGGCGGTGGTATAAGAAAGCCGGAGTAAAAGCCCCAAGTATGGAAGAGGGTATCTATAAACGTACGTTTCGTGTCCCTCGCGACTGGAATGGTAAGAATGTACAAATCTGTTTTGGCGGGGTAATGACCGATACAAAAGTCTTAATCAACGGAATTCCTGCTGGGGATGTTCACCAAGGCGGATTTTACCAGTTTTCTTACGATATAAGTGCTTTGCTGAAATATGGTCGCGCTAATGATATTGAAGTGCAAGTGAAGAAGCACTCTGAGAATAAATCGGTGAATGCAGCCGAACGTCGTGCCGACTGGTGGCTCTTTGGAGGAATTTACAGACCTGTATGGCTTGAAGTAAAACCGGTAAATCATATAGATAGACTGGCGGTTGATGCCCGGTATGACGGTACGCTGAATGCAAATGTTTATACTACAGGAAATATTCAAAACGCTCATCTTGCTTTCAACTTATTTCCGGTCATGGGAAAGGGTACTCCTTTTACATGGGATAGCCGTAAGGCACAGCACTCCATTGTAACTGCATTCAATCCGCAGAACTTTAAGATCAATCAATCTGCCGCTGGTAATGAAACGAATTCGGCAACAAAGATTTCCGGAAATGTAGCAGTATCGTGCCATTGGGATGGTATTCAAGCATGGACTCCGGAGACTCCTTATCTGTATTTGCTTACAGTCTCTCTTGTTGATGCAAACGGGAAGGTCATTCATACGACTTCCACACGAATAGGTTTCCGTACAATCGATTTTCGTCCTCATGACGGTATTTATCTGAATAATACAAAGCTCGTAATGAAAGGGATTAATCGTCACTCCTTTCATCCGGATGGAGGTCGAACAACCAACAAAGCAATTAGTATTCAGGATGCAAAGTTGATTAAGGAGATGAATATGAATGCCGTTCGTTCGCACTATCCACCCGATAAACACTTCCTTGATGTTTGCGACTCGCTGGGTTTACTCTATATTGATGAGCTAGCCGGTTGGCAGAACTCATACGATACGAACACGGGTAGCAAACTGATAAAAGAAATGATCAGTCGTGATGTGAATCATCCTTGTATCGTGCTTTGGAGTAATGGTAACGAAGGAGGATGGAATACAGCTCTTGATTCACTTTTCCGAAAGTATGATCCACAAAATCGCCATGTGATTCATCCTTGGGCTGACTTTAACGGTATAGATACCCAGCATTATCCTGCATACCTTACAGGTGTAGGTCGCTTCAATAATGGAAATAAAGTGTTTATGCCGACTGAA
Organism: Bacteroidaceae bacterium HV4-6-C5C; assembly: GCA_007896885.1. Taxonomy (GTDB): domain Bacteria; phylum Bacteroidota; class Bacteroidia; order Bacteroidales; family Bacteroidaceae; genus Bacteroides. The sequence goes on along the minus strand of VOIU01000007.1, from coordinate 49,757 downwards.
TTCATGCATGGTATGTACGATCAAGGATTAGGAGCCGGACTGGAAGATTTTTGGGCGAGATATACCTCAAGTCCTTTATTTGCCGGTGGGTTTATGTGGGCTTTTTGCGATGAAGCGGTACGCAGATCTGATTGGAATGGAAAACTGGATAGTGATGGTTTTAACGCACCCGACGGCATAGTCGGGCCATATCGTGAAAAGGAGGGTAGCTTTTATTCTGTACGCGAGATTTGGTCTCCCATAAAGGTTGAATCACTTAAAATCACCCCTTCTTTTAATGGGCGGTTTCTGATTTCCAATCGTTATTTATATACCTCTTTAGGGGCTTGTTCGATGAGCTACCGACTTTATCGTTGCGCGTCTCCACTTCAAGAAGCAAGCAGTACTTGCGTTGTGGATTCAGGTTCAGTGTCGTTACCTGATTTAAGTCCCGGAGAAACAGGTTTCGCCTCAATGACTTTGCCAAAGCATTTTTTTGAAGCAGATATTCTCGAACTTAATTCATACGGTTTAGACGGCAATTTGCTTTGTACCCGGACATTCCCTGTTCATTCCGCTGAAGATTATCTGATGAATGAGCAACAGCTATCGAAAAGAACTTCGACAACCGAAATAAAACCATCTGCTTTCCCGCAAATCATAGAGTCGGATTCTATATATACCTTATGCTCGGCAGCTTTAAGTGTGTCTTTCCGCAAATCCAATGCCACTATAGTTTCTATAATCCGTTCTCGTGATCAGAAATCCGTGTCATTAACCGATGGCCCTTTGCCTGTAGGCATGAAGATAAAGCTGAAGTCGGTTACTACAAGAAAAGAAAATGGTGATGCCGTTCTTTGTGCCCGTTATACAGGGGCTGTCGATTCAATCGTATGGCGATTGGCTCCCGACGGCTTACTGTATATGAAATCCGTGTTGCTGAACAAGGCGTCCGGTGGTGGCGGTTTTGACGATGCATTTACCGATACCGATGTGTATAACTTCGGTTTCACCTTCTCGTTTCCGGAGAAGCTCTGTTCCGGTGTTCGTTGGTTGGGACGCGGCCCCTATCGCGTTTGGAAAAATCGCATCCCCGGAACAAACTATGGTGTATGGAGTAAAGCTTATAACAATACAATCACCGGCGAAAGCTATGAGCACTTGACGTATCCAGAGTTCAAAGGCTACCATGCCAATATGTATTGGGCTACGATTCAAAGTCCGGCGACTCCCTTCACGGTGTACTCCGAGACTGATGGAGTTTATTTGCGCTTGTTCACTCCCGAAGAGCCTCGTTTCCGGCAGGATGGTGTGAATACCATGCCCGATTTTCCAGCGGGTGATCTTTCTTTCTTACTCGATATTCCCGGTATCCGCTCGTTTAAGCCGATTAGCCAACACGGTCCGCAAAGCCAACCCGGTATAATCCGCATAAAGAAAGGGGATGAAGGATTGAATTTGAATTTACTTTTTGATTTTCGATAAAATAATGCCGGACCCGGTAAAGCACTCGAATCTGCTGCTCTCTGATATGCCAATAGGGTGGATAGAGTGAGAAGGTGCTTACACAAGGCCTTCCGGGATTGTTCTTTTATTTTGCCGTTCTCTTCTCTTTCGAATATCTGAATGTCGCATTAAATCATTCCCCCTCTCTGATTTATCTTCAGAGTGGGGGATAATCAGTATACGACTGAAGTGGGATGAGAATACGACTGATTTACCATCACAATACGACTGATCTTGGCTTACATTATGAGTTAATTCTATTCGCTTTGGAGTGTGATGGACAATTGTATAGAAAATGTTGAAAAATATAATGGCCTACTATTATCATTCTCTACTTAATAAGATATTGTTTGCCTAAGATTTAAAAAAACTGCTTCAACTTATTTTTCTGCATTCTCCGGTTTGTAATTTGTAGAGTTGCGCTTCCTTTTCTTTTTATAAAATCAAGAAGAATAGTTTTTCGGTCAAAACAAGTATTGATTTTGGTTGAATGAATTTGTTCTTTTGTGCAATTATCATCCGTGCTCGATAACGGAGGGGCTTTGTTTGACCTAATATTATTTTTATTAATCAATTATAGTAATAATCTATGAAAATCATTCACAGAAAAACATGCTTATTAGTGTTTCTGTTAATAAGCTTTTCTTTAAGTATGTTTGCTCAGACCAAGGTGATTACCGGAACGGTAAGAGATGCAGCTGATGTGATCATCGGTGCTTCTGTCACGGTAAAAGGGCATGCAGGTCTTGGCACAATTACCGATATTGACGGTAATTTCAAACTCTCGGTTCCTGCTTCTGCAAAAGAATTAGTCGTTTCATTTATCGGCTATGACAGTCAGACAGTAGCTCTTGCCGGCAAAACTCATTTAGATGTCACTTTGAAAGAATCATCTGTGATGCTGGATGAAGTAGTAGCAATTGGCTATGCCAAGGTGAAGCGGAAGGATTTAACAGGCTCATCGGTATCGGTTGGTGCGAATGACTTAAAAATGTCGCCGGTAACAACGGCAGCCCAAGCTTTGGCTGGTAAAGCTGCCGGAGTCAATGTCATTCAGCAGAGTGGTGCTCCCGGTGCTGATATTCAGATTACAGTGCGTGGAGGTACATCTATCACCCAAGGTACTGCACCTTTATATATCGTGGATGGTTTTCAGATGGAAAAAGGCTTGCAGAATGTCGATATAAACGATATCGAAAGTATTGACGTTATGAAAGATGCTTCGGCTACAGCTATTTACGGAGCGCGTGGTTCAAATGGTGTGATTTTGATCACCACAAAATCGGGTAAGTCGGGCAAAACCGAAGTTTCCTACAATGGCTTCGTTAGTTTTGATCACTTGGGCAAAAAACTGAATCTTTTGAATGTTCAGGATTATGTGAAGTATCAGTATGAATTTGACGTTCTTAGAGGCGCTCAAGATAGCTTTGCCAATTTCTTTGGTGGCGATGTGAATGCAACTGATTTTTATACGGGAGCATATAGCCGGATAGCTCAGGAGTATGGTAATCGCCCCGGTATTGACTGGCAGGATTTGGTTTTTGGTGATACGGGTATCACACAAAATCATAACCTGAATATTAGTGGAGGTAGCGAAAAGACAAAGTATATGTTGAGCTATAACAATACGGGAGAAGACGGAATTATGGCGAGACATGGATATCAAAAGAATAGCATTCGTGCCAAAATCAATCATGAGCTGTGGAAAGGAGTCCGCTTTGATTTTGCTTCCAGTATGCAAATGACTAAAGTTGAAGGTGGCGGATCATTAGGTGGAAAGTTGAAACAAACCATTCTTCAGCCTATTACGGGTGGGGCGAGGTGGACCAATGATCAAATGGTATCTTCGGATATAGGTAAGCAAATCGGCGATTTGATGAATGACGCCAATTACGACTCGCAAAACCCTATATTGGATAATGCAGCCATAACAAATGAGAAATATACCCGGATGGCTACCGTTAATGCAGGATTTGAGTTTGATTTGATGAAGAATCTTACTTTCCGCACTGCCGGTAGTTATATGTGGCAACAAGTACGTGAGGATTATTGGGATAACGGTACAACGAAACAGGCTATTGCCAATCATGATTATTACGGATATGGTTCTCGTAATAATGATGAATACTTTTCTTGGCAAATTACGAATACATTGAATTATGCTTTTAAGCTGGCGGAAAAGCACCGCTTTAATGTCTTATTGGGACAAGAAACTTCTTATTCGCAATCAATGAATTTGGACAATGAATATAGAAAATTCTCCGATGGTAATTTTGGCTTGAATGATGTTAGCATGGGTACTCCATATACTTGGAAATCCGATAAAAGCAAAGTTGGTCTGGTATCCGCATTCAGTAGAGTTTCTTATAATTTTAATGATCGTTATTTATTTACCGGAACTTTACGTGCCGATGGTTCTTCTAAGTTTGCAAGGAAAAACCAATGGGGGTACTTCCCTTCGGCATCTGCAGCATGGCGTATCTCTGAAGAAAAGTTCATGGATAGCTTTAAATCTTTCCTGAATAATTTGAAATTGCGTGTGGGTTATGGTATAGCCGGTAATAACGGTATTGGTAACAATATGTATGCTACTACCTATGGAGCAGGACACTATGGTTACAATGGCGGTGATTACATTACCTATGTTCCTGGCACTACTTTGGGTAATCCTAATATCAAATGGGAAAAAACAACTACTACCAATTTAGGCTTGGACTTCTCTTTGTTCAACAGTCGCATAAACTTGTCGGCTGACTGGTACAATAATGAGTCTTCCAACCTCCTCATCAGTAATAAGATACCTACATCTACCGGGTATACCAATCAGGTACAGAATTTGGGATCTATTCGGAATAGAGGTATAGAGTTTGTGTTGAATACGACAAATATGCAAACAAAGGATTTCACATGGACAACAGACTTTAATATAGCATTCAATCGCTCTAAAGTATTGGATTTATATGGTAGCAGCGATCAGAACTACTTTATTCAGGATTATCAATCCCGTATGGGCTATAAGATAGAGATAGGTAAGCCCTTGGGGCAGTATTACGGTCTTGTTTATGATGGTGTCTATACAACTAGTGATTTTACTCAAAACACAGACGGAACTTATACCTTGAAAGATGATATACCTTATCCCAAAGGTAGCGTTCGTAGTAATGTGAAAGTCGGTGATGTGAAATATAAAGCGATTGTCGGTGAAAAGGATGGTAGCGGAAAGCCGGTATTCTCGATTAACGACCGTACTGTTATCGGAAGTGCTCAGCCTAAGTTCACAGGAGGTATGAATAATACTTTTAGGTATAAAGGCTTTGACATGACCTTGTTCTTCAACTTTGTATATGGTAACAAAGTATTCAATATGAGTACACAACGTTTTATTGGTCCTTACTTGGCTAACCAAAACACATTGGCTACAATGGCAAACCGGTTTACCTTGATAGATCCTACTACAGGTAAAGAAAGTTCTGATTTAGCCCGATTGGCTGAGTTGAATCCAAATCAGTATAGCGGTTCGATATTATGGAATATCTCTTCTAATAATAAAACTGCCATTAGTGATTATAGTAGTTATTATCTGGAGGATGGTTCATACTTGCGATTGAATACGATCACGTTGGGATATACACTTCCTAAGAAAATAGTACAAAAAGCTAAGATCAATAATGCACGTGTTTATTGCACGTTGAATAACATTTATACTTTCACAAACTATACGGGTTATGATCCTGAAGTATCTGCTTCGGGTAGTGCTTTGACACCCGGTGTTGATGATTCTTCATATCCTCGTTCAAAGAGCTGGGTATTGGGTGTAAACTTAACATTTTAATAGATTATGAATATGAAAAAAATAATAAATATATTAGGTGTATCTGCAATTCTGCTAGTTGTTGCATCGTGTCAGGATTGGCTTGATATGCCCTCTGAATCAAAAGCTGATAGTTCTTCTATTTTTGCCTCAGTAAACAGAGCTGAAATGACTGTGGTTGGAGCTTACCCTAATCTCTTCACACAAGAGCTTGGCTACCAATTGCTCATGGGTACGGATGAATCAAGTTCGACAGAATCGAACTCTAAGTATAACGTATCCAATTATGATTATACCAACCTTACCGGGATGCTTAGCTCAACATATACTACCATGTATAGAGCCATTGAAGAAGCCAATGTTTGCATCAAGAACCTCCCGTTAATGAGTGTTGCTACCCAAACAGAACAGACAAAAGTCAACTCATTGCTGGGCGAAGCTTATGCAATCCGTGCTTATGCATATTGGAATATAGTACGCTTCTATGGTGACGTTCCTTATGTCGATATTCCTACGGTTGATCAGACTACGTTTTCCTCTTCGCGTGTAAGTCGCGATACCATATGGGATCATTGTGTGACTGATTTGCAACGTGCGGTAAAGTTGCTACCCTGGAAAAGCGAAGGGATGGTAGCTACTGCCGAAAGATTCACTAAAAATTCAGCTTATGGAATTTTGGCACGTGTGGCTTTGCATGCTGCCGGATACTCTTTGCGTTGGGACCTGAATACAGTGCCTTATAACAAAAGTACGGTGAAAATAGCTCAACGTGATGATGCTACCCGTGTTAGGGAATTGTATAAGATTGCAGCGGATGCTTGTGCTGCAGTTATTGCTCAAAAAGAAAATAGTTTGTTGAGTGATTATGATCAGGTCTTCAGAGATCTGGCTCTGAAACAATACAACAATGAAACCATGCTTGAATATGGCTGGTTTGGCGCAAACGCCCCGGATGTTCGTACGGGATATACCAATGGTATTCCGACAAGTGGAACCAATCAAACATTTGGTAAAGGTGGAGCCCAGATGGTAGCTATGCCAACACTCTACTTTGAGTTTAGAGAGGGCGATCAGCGCCGTGATGTGTCTGTTTGCAATTATGGTATTCTTTCTAATGACTCTTTGCAGATGAGTACCTACCTTGGATGTTGCATCGGTAAATACCGTCTTGACTGGAAAAAGGATAAAGGAACTTCAGATAGCAAGCGTGATATCAATTTTCCGTTGTTGCGTTACTCGGATGTGCTGTTGATGTATGCTGAAGCCTTGAACGAGTTGAATAATGGACCTACACCGGAAGCTATTGATGCTCTTAAGCAAGTTCGTCTGCGTGCGTATAGAAATGATGCTTCGAAGATAGGGACTATCCCATCCGGATATAGCGAATTTAAAGATGCTATCATCCAAGAACGTAAGTTAGAGCTTTCCAATGAATGTTTGCGTAAGACCGATTTAACTCGATGGGGTATCTTATATGAGTATTTGACTGCTGAGAAGGGTAAGTTGTATCAATTGGCCAGACATCAGGATAAGTATGCTAATGTGGATGTATATCGTGCTTATAAAATGGTGAAAGGTGCTTTACCCAATCAGATAACTGCAGTTTCTTATATCTCTATGAGCTCCGCAGATATCGCATCATTAAATCTGACCACTACCGAAACGACTACATTGAATATACTAAATTCTGCAACTAAAGGTTTCTTAAAGAAGGTCTTTTATGAGGATAAATCTTCGGGTAAGGTTTACTTCACTAAAGCTTTGGTACCTCAGGGAGCTAATGTGATAGAAAGTACTTATTATATTTTGAATATGTTTGGATGTCATTCGGTAAAACAGATTGGTGGACTTTCTGTAGACGATGTTGCCGGATTAGCTTCAAAGAATACATGGATTGAAAATATGTTTTATGGCTTGCAAAAGAATATGGTAGAGATTCTGCCATTTAATACTACGAATATAATAGATGTTAACCCCGGCTTGTCGGGGCAACAACACCCTTGCTACTAGTTGATAATGAGATAGAAGGTGACTATGGAAATGGTCACCTTCTATGTTAAGAGGTACTCTATACAAACGATAATATAGATTTGAAACATGAAAAGATCTTTCTTTATAGCTGTATTGATCGCACTTTTATCAAGCGGCTTGCAAGCTCAACAGCTTGCATTTCCCGGGGCGGAAGGATATGGAAAGTATACTTCCGGTGGACGTGGAGGAGTAGTGTTCACCGTCCGCAATCTAAACGATAGCGGTGCAGGTAGCCTGCGTGAAGCGGTTGAGGCTCAAGGTGCACGCACCATTGTCTTTGCAGTTGATGGTACGATTGAACTGAAATCGCCTTTGCGTATTAATAATGACAGTATTACTATAGCCGGTCAATCAGCTCCCGGGGAAGGTATCTGCTTAAAAGATTATCCGATGGTGGTTAATGCCAATAATGTGATTGTACGTTACATTCGGGTGCGTGTTGGTGATCATCATCATATAGATAGTGACGGTATAGGTGGTGGACGTTATGGGCAGAAGAACGTAATATTAGATCACTTGACTTCAAGCTGGAGTATTGATGAATGTTTGTCTATTTATAAAACAGAAAACCTGACCGTTCAATGGTGCTTAGTCACTCATAGTCTGAATAACTCCGTGCATACTAAAGGAAAACATGGTTTTGGCGGTATATGGGGTGGATATAAAGCAACCTTTCATCACAACATGTTAGCTAATAACTCCAGTCGTAATCCACGGTTTGCATCGGTGGATGGAACCAAATGGGTGGATTATCGTAATAACGTCATATACAACTGGGGATTTAAATCGGCTTATGGCGGTGGGCATCACGGAGAGATCAATATTGTGGACAACTACTACAAACCGGGACCAGCATCAGAGCATCATCGTTTGTTGGATGTGGCTGAAGATGGAACCGGCCGTTATTTTATTAGTGGTAATGTCATGGTTGGCGATAAGAAAGTAACAGAAGATAATCGCCATGCAATTGGTGAATTTCATGCTGTAGCTTCATCTGATAGCTCCCATAAATCTCTTAATCCGGAAGATTGTCTGGTGGATAAACCTTTCCCTTTTGAAGCAATAAATGAAGACTCTCCGGCTGTAGCTTATCATCGGGTTTTAAAATCCGTAGGATGTAGTTTCTCACGTGACTCTTATGATCGTGAAGTGATACGCCAGGTGCGTAAAGGTATCGGCACATTCGGTAAAAACGGGATTATTAACTCTCAAGAGGATGTCGGCGGATGGCCTGTATTGAAGAAAGGTAAGGCCTTACAGGATACAGATGGAGACGGTATGCCTGATTCTTGGGAAAAAAAGCATCACTTAAATCCTCAAGATCCTTCTGATGGTTCTATCTTTGGCTTATCAAAAGATTATACCAATGTGGAAGTCTACCTGAATAGCCTGGTTAAGTTCTGATTTAAATTCTGATCTTTTCAGGATATATGTGCTCTTAATGGGGTATTAAGATAAGCTAAATACAATTTTATCTGATGATAAGAGAAGCTATTCGGTTCAAGGCTGAAAGCCTATTGCATTGGATATTTAGTAATTGGTATTTTTGAAGAACAAATCACTAATGTTTTCTGTCAATATTAACAGATTGTTGGCGGAATGTATGATTTATCTTTGTAAAATCGATATAAATTCTAAAATAGCAATGTTTTAACCATGAAAAAAGTCTTTCTATCTCTTTTCTCATTTATTGCTCTTATTGCGTATGGTGCAAATAAGCAGGCTCCGATAGATCGTGAAGCGCTGGTAACCCGTCATAATCCTCATGTGAAGGCTTTTGAACGTTTATCTTCTCTTTCGGTGGGTAATGGTGAATTTGCGTATACAGTGGATGCAACCGGTTTACAAACTTTTCCTGAGATATACAAAGAAGGTGTACCTCTTGGCACACAATCTCAATGGGGATGGCACAGTTTTGCCAATCCGGATCATTTTGTACCCGATGATGCGCTGAAAGATTATGATTTCGGTAGAGGCCGCAAAGAACCTTATTCCGTACAGTTTAATGAGCCGGGTAGACCTCATGATGCAGCCAACTGGCTTCGTGCTAACTCGCATCGATTGCATCTGGGCATTGTCGGTTTGGAGCTTGGTGATCAGGCTAAAGCTTCCGACATCAAAAGCATTGACCAGGTCTTAAATCTGTGGAAGGGCGTTGTCAACAGTCACTTTGTGTGGAAGGGTTATACCTTCGATGTGGCTACCGTATGTCATCCCCAAATGGATATGATATCAGCCAGTGTGACATCCAAATCACATACAGGGATCAAATTCCAGTTCCCTTATCCGACAGGCGGGCACAGTGATGACGCGTGTGACTGGAATGCTAACGATAAACACTCTTCCGAGATCATAGCGCAAAGTGCTTCGGGAGTTGTAATAAAGCGTGTGCTTGATGCTACAACATATTATGTTACCATCCGGTGGGAAGGTAAGGCTGTGCTTAAAGAAAAGTCTAAGAACTATTTTGTATTGACTCCATCTAGTGATAGAATTGCTTTTTCTTGCCAGTTTTCGGCATATAACCCTATATTGGGAGCTGCTAAATCAAAAGCGGTTGTACAATCTTCAACTCCTTCGTTACCGTCTTTTGCTGTTACGGCAAACGCTTCTGCCAACTATTGGACTGCTTTCTGGAAAAACGGTGCCGCAGTTGATTTCTCTCATTGTACCGATCCACGAGCAAAAGAACTAGAGCGTAGAGTCGTACAAAGCCAGTATCTTTTGGCTATACAAAGTGCGGGAACTACACCTCCACAGGAGACTGGATTGACTTACAACTCATGGTTTGGTAAGTTCCACCTCGAAATGATTTGGTGGCATCAGGCATGGCAACCACTTTGGAAGCATGGGAAGCTGCTCGACCGCACACTAAAATGGTATGAAACGGTGGAACCAATTGCCCGTGGAATTGCGAAGCGTCAGGGATTTGATGGGGTACGTTGGATGAAGATGACAGATCCAAGCGGTTTGGAAGCTCCTTCAAAGGTCGGCAGTTTCTTAATCTGGCAACAGCCACATTTAATCTATCTTGCCGAATTACTTTATCGCTCAAATCCTTCTGAGAAGATATTGAAGAAATATAACCGGTTGATACAAGAGACTGCCGAATTCATGTATTCTTTTGCCACTTACGATAAAGCTAATGATCGTTATATATTGAAAGGTGCAATCCCTGCTCAGGAAACACTTCGTGCGTCTGAGACCGTAAATCCGCCGTTTGAACTTTCCTACTGGCATTTTGCATTGGAAGTTGCACAGAAATGGCGTGAGCGCTCCGGTGAACCACGTCTCAAAGCTTGGGATGAAATGATAGCTAAGATGTCTCCTCTTGCTTATAATGAGGATCATTTATATCTTGCGGCTGAAACGGCGTTGGATACTTACAAAGATGTTCGCTTTACATCCGATCACATGGCTGTGCTTGGAGCTGTTGGCATCTTGCCGTTGACAAATCAAACCCGTCCCGACTACATGAAAAACACCCTTCACTGGATATGGGATAATTGGAATTGGGATCAGACATGGGGTTGGGATTATCCGATGACAGCAATGAATGCAGCGCGTCTAGGTGAACCGGAAAAGGCGGTTGGTGCTTTGTTGATGGACAAACGGACCAATACTTACCTCATTAGTGGTCACAACTACCAAGATGAACGTCTGCGTATTTATCTTCCCGGTAACGGTGGACTGTTGACAGCTGTCGCTATGATGTGCGCCGGATGGGACGGATGTAAAGAGAAGAATCCCGGATTTCCTAAAGACGGAAAATGGGATGTACGTTGGGAAGGTTTGCAACCTATACCTTAGCGGACTTATAGCTGATTATTTTGTAGAAGAATGAAACAACTCTTTGTCTTAATAGTTTTATTTCTGCTTTCTGTGGACTTATTCGGGCAGTATGCTGTCAAAGCGAATAAGCCCCAGGGAGCAGGTGATCTTATCGAATCGACTTCTTTCAATGACCATAAACGTGGGAGTAAGCGGACATTGCAGTATCGCCCCGAAGGCGATGGCTTTGTTTGTATCAATGGGAAGAATCGCTACACCCGTGCTTTATATGGGAGTCACACCGCCTTTCGCGTGGAAACAAGCGATCGTCCCATCTTTGCGGTATACGATAAAAAGAACAGTCGCAACCTGAGTTTCCGGTTATGTCTTAAGAATGGTGCTTCAATTGCTTTAGATTCTGCAGCTTGGTGTGAAGCTCGTTACATTGCCGGGAAACGTGTCTATAGCGTGAAAGACCCGGCATGGGGAGATCGGGCGGAACTAAATATTGTAGCTTTGGCGCTACCGGATGAAGATGCCGGGATTTGGAAGATAACAGCTCTCAATATGCCTGAAGGTTCATCTATACGCTGTGCCTTATCTGAAATCCGCTTATCGAAACTGAGTCGCAATGGTGATATGGGAGCAGACCCTCCGGGTTGCTTTGATGCTCCGGAGCATCCTAAAATGATGCAGACTTATGATTTACTTTTAAATGAGAAACCTTCTTCTTCGGTGGAAGCTAAGAAAGGAAAGAAATCTGTATCACCGTCGCCTTCAGGGGTGACTTTGCCAAAAGTATTCTATGTATTGGTGCGCGACTATTCTTTGAATATTCCTTCGGCTCTGGAGGGAGCACGTCTTTTTGATAAATCGGAAGCAGCTCGCAGTGAGTTGGCTTCGCGTATCCAAATCACAACACCCGATCCTTACTTCAATACTCTTGGTGGTACACTTGCTGTTGCTGCCGACGGGATATGGGACGAGCAAGTCTGGTTGCATGGGGCTATTGGTTGGCGTATGCCTCTGAATGGTTGGCGTGCTGCCTATACTGGTGATGTGTTGGGTTGGCATGATAGAGCCCGCACGCATTTTGATGCTTATGCAGCCAGTCAGGTAACTAATGTCCCGAATACTATTCCTCATCCGGCACAAGATTCGGCTTTGGCTATGGCTCGTTCGGAAAAGAAGTGGGGGACCCCCATGTATAGTGACGGTTATATCTGCCGTAATTCCAATCGCAACGATCAGATGCATCATTATGATATGAATCTCTGTTATATTGATGAGTTGTTGTGGCATTTCAACTGGACGGGAGATTTGGATTATGCCCGTAAAATGTGGCCAGTGCTAAAGCTACATTTAGCTTGGGAAAAACGAAACTTTGATCCCGATAACGACGGTTTATACGATGGATATGCATGTATATGGGCTAGTGATGCACTTTATTATAATAGCGGGGCGGTGACTCATTCTTCGGCATATAATTATCGTGCAAACAAGTTGGCTGCGATGATTGCATCGAAGATTGGTGAAGACCCCACTCCCTACAAACAAGAAGCGGATAAGATACTGAGCGCATTAAACAAACGACTTTGGATGCCGGAGAAAGGACACTGGGCGGAGTTTCAGGATTTCATGGGAAAGAAGCGTTTGCACGAAAGTGCGGCGGTATGGACTATATATCATGCTCTCGATAGCGATGCTGCCGATCCTTTTCAAGCTTATCAGGCTACAAATTATGTGGATACGGATATTCCGCATATCCCGGTTCGTGGAGAAGGCTTAAAAGATGAAGGTTATGCAACGGTTTCCACTACAAATTGGTTGCCCTATTCCTGGAGTATTAATAATGTGGCTTTTGCCGAAGTGATGCATACTTCGCTGGCTTACTTCCAGGCGGGACGTGCCGATTCAGGATTTAAACTACTGAAGAGCTCTTTATTGGATGGGATGTATCTGGGAGAGAGTCCGGGTAACTTCGGGCAGATAAGTTTCTATGATGCAGCCCGCGGAGAGTGTTATCGTGACTTTGGCGATCCCATTGGTGTTGCTTCCCGAGTTTTGATCCAAGGTCTATACGGAATACTACCGGATGCCATGAACGGGTGCTTGCTGGTGAAACCCGGTTTCCCGAGTGATTGGAAATATGCTTCTCTGCATACTCCGGATATTGATTTTGACTTTAAAAAAGCAGTGGATTCTTCTTCTTACATCATAACTCACCGTTTGAGTGCCGTACGTACCCTTGAACTGCAATTCCCTGCACAGTCTTCACAGGTTGCGGAATTATTAGTCAACGGGCAGCCAGCCGAATGGAAGATTCTTGATCAGTCTATCGGCCATCCGGTATTATCGGTGATTGTTCCGGCAAATGCCGATCAAAGACTAGATATCTCTATCCGGTGGGGTGGTGAAAGCCTGCGCCTTAATGCAAACTCTGACCAAGGTGGGGTGAGACCTGCATCCGGATACCTTTCGGACAAAGCTCCCATTCGTTTCGAACCGATGAAACAAGGGCAGATGCGATGGTGGAAAGCGGTAGATAATGTAGGTAAGCAGCTTGACAGTGTGCCTGTCGAACCGAATTTTGCTCATGTACAGCCCGCGCAAAAGCATCAGTTCGTCCCCCGTGGGGTACCTGATGAACCGGCATTTGCTCATGTCGTGTCAGCTAAGTGTGAACCCGTTGTTTTAGATAAATTTTTCAATTCGTCAGTAACGGATATTTTTAATAATAAATACCTTTCACCACGCTCTCCTTATACCACGTTGCAGATTCCTGTACAAGGTATCGGTGAATGGTGTCATCCGTTGACAACTGCTGAAATTGATGATTCCGGGTTACGTGCCGCAGTGCGCAATGGAAAGATTGATACCAAGCTGGGTATTCCTTTCCGTACCCCTGCAACAGGGCGGAATATTGCCTTTACCAGTTTATGGGATAATTATCCTGACAGCATAAGCTTACCTCTTAAGGGAAAGGCTTCACGGGCATATTTGTTGATGGCAGGCAGTACAAACCACATGCAGTCCCATATCGCAAATGGGACGATACGGGTCTATTATAAAGATGGTTCGTCTTCATGCCTCCCGTTGGTTAATCCTACGAATTGGGCACCCATAGAACAGTTGTACTTTGAGGACGGACTTGCATTCAACCGGCATGCACCGACATTATATCGGTTGAGACTCAAAACAGGCGAAATCAGTAATAATTTTGGTAAAGAGTTAGGTTATCCCGGTGTTACTCAAATGGTTGATGGCGGTGCCGCCATCTTATTAGAGTTGCCTCTTAATGCAGAAAAGAAATTATCACATTTAGTGATTGAAACCTCTTCTAATGATGTTGTAATCGGATTGATGGGTATTACTCTTCAACGCTAAGATTAGATATATTAGAGGTAGAGCGTGGGCTAACTAATCGGTCCACGCTCTATTTTTATCTTTTGATTTGAATGATAGAGCCTCCATTCAAACAATCTCATTCGAGGATCATCTTCCTGTTATAGCTGAAATATGAAGTAGTATTATGACTTTCGTACTTCTTTCAAAGCATATCCGCCGGCTTTCTTATCTATCGGAAACCGTAGCCCTTTGGTTTTCAAACCGTAGGGCTTTGCTACGCGAACCATAGGGCTTCGGTACAGGAACCAAAGGACTACGGTTCAGCAATGTAAGTCCTTTAGTAAGAAGTTTGCAATACCTCAGCATTTCGGAGTGATTATTTATAGCTTTACACAAGAGAATGATCTTGCTTCTGATCATTTAAAGATCTGTTTTCGATGAAGGGTGGCTTGGTAAACATAAGGAGCTTAACTTGATAAAAGTTAAGCTCCTTATGTCGGAATGAGGCGATTCGAACGCCCGACCCCTACGTCCCGAACGTAGTGCGCTACCAACTGCGCTACATTCCGATTCTTCAAGAGAAGAAGGTGGTGCCACCAGGAATCGAACCGGGGACACAAGGATTTTCAGTCCTTTGCTCTACCAACTGAGCTATGGCACCTTTTTCGTTTGCGGCTGCAAAGATAAATAGTTTTTTTAAGACATCAAAAAGAATATTCAAATAAAATCCGTTGAGTTCAGGAGAGATCCGGGTATAGGAAATTGCTTAAAGTTGCTAAGCTTTTTGGGGTGATCTAGACGGTGCTCTTTTCATCTAAATAGAAAAAAAGTCTGCTTTGAAGTAAAAATTATGGGGTTATCTATATCTTTGTCGCAAACGAAAAGATTATGAATATAGATTTAGGAAAGTTCAACACGTTGAAAGTGGTGAAAGAAGTTGATTTTGGAATATATCTTGATGGAGGAGAGGATGGCGAGATCTTACTACCCAAACGATATGTGCCTGAAGAATGCGAGATTGGTCAGGATTTGAACGTTTTCATTTATCTCGATAATGAAGAAAGGCTCGTTGCTACTACACTAACTCCGTTGATAGAAGTTGGTCAGTTTGCGTATTTGGAAGTAGCTTGGGTTAATGAATATGGTGCCTTCTTAAATTGGGGATTGATGAAAGACCTTTTTGTTCCTTTTCGTGAGCAAAAGCAAAAAATGCAAATAGGAGAGAAATATATTGTTTATGCACACGTTGATGATGATAGTTATAGAATTGTTGCTTCTGCAAAGGTAGAACGATATCTATCCAAATCCCAACCTTCTTATCAACCTGGAGAAGAGGTCCAAATCCTTGTTTGGCAAAAGACTACGTTGGGTTTCAAGGCTATTGTTGAGAATAGTTATAGTGGACTTCTTTATGAGAACGAGATATTCCAATCGTTGCATACCGGTATGCGGCTTAAAGCTTATGTAAAGCAAGTCCGTGAAGATGGTAAGATAGATTTGATACTACAAAAACCAGGCTTTGAAAAAGTCGATGATTTTTCGAAGACCTTATTGGACTATATTAAAGATAAGGGAGGCCGCATAGCCTTGAATGATAAAAGTCCTGCTGAAGATATTTACGCGATATTTGGAGTAAGCAAGAAGACTTTTAAAAAAGGCGTTGGTGATCTTTACAAGAAGCACCTAATATTACTTTCAGATAATGGAATAACCTTAGCAGGCTAATGATGGCGGTCGGAAATAGGGAAATCCCTATAGAACAATAGAGGGAAATAGATGCAGAGAGGAATTTCTTCTTCTACATTTGTATCGTATCTAAGGAATAGACGAGAGTATAAACTTAAATTAAATGCAATTATGAAACGTATAATATTTATGCTGTTTGTTACGCTGAATATCGCCTCTTGCAGTGCAAGTATGGAAGCATATAGTCAATCGAGTTTACGGCAGGACACTCGTTTTCTTACGGATAAAATGGCTTATGAACTAAATCTTAGTACAGGTCAATATAATGATGTTTATGAAATAAATTTTGATTTTGTAAATAATGTACGTTATCTGATGGATGATGTATTAAGAGGCAATCAATGGGCTCTTGATCGTTACTATGAATACTTGGATGTGCGGAACGATGATTTGCGTTGGGTCTTGAGTCGTAGCCAATATATGCAGTTCCTGCAAATAGAGTATTTCTTCCGTCCGATATATACCAGCGGAGTTCATTGGCATTTCCGTATCTATACCAGATACTCTGATCGCCATTACTTCTATTTCTCACGTCCTTATAATTACAGAAGTTATCGGGGTGATCATTATCGCACATCTCGTAATAATGAAAGTTATTATCGTGGACGGTACGATCAACCTTCTTACAGCGGATCTTTCCGTATACAAGGAAGCGTTACAGTAGACTCGCATAGACGTACTGATTTCGGTTCCGTTCAGATAAAACCTAACTCAGGCAGAGAACCCCATAGGGATGATATTTATACGACACGTCCCAGCAATGAAAGTAGTCGCGGTAGACGATCAGAGGGCAATGATCGAAATAATAGAGAGTCTTCAAGTCCTAATTCTACAAGAAATGTTGATTCCAATCGTTCTTCTTCTTCCCGCAGTAAGAATAGCTCCCGGGAAAGTAGCAGAAGTAGGGAGAACAATGAAACACAGCGTTCAAGTGTAAGAGGCACAGATAGCAATCGTGGTGGAGATAATGCTCCATCCACACAGAGTTCACGGTCAAGTCGGTCATCTGATGATCGTAGATGAATAAAAAGGAATGAATTGTTTGTGTATCTGATAAATAATTCGTTCCTTTGCACCGCTTTCGCGCAATCGCTGTCAGGACATAGTGTGAAGCCTGGTATGTTGCGTTGTAACGATGAAACAATTTAATAATTATAACAATGGATTTAATTAAAGTTGCAGAAGAAGCATTTGCTACTGGCAAACAACATCCAAGCTTCAAGGCAGGTGATACTGTTACTGTAGCATATCGTATCATTGAAGGTAACAAGGAACGTGTTCAGTTGTATCGCGGAGTTGTTATTAAGATCTCTGGACATTTAAACAAAAAACGTTTTACAGTTCGTAAAATGTCTGGTACTGTAGGTGTAGAAAGAATTTTCCCAATTGATTCACCGGCTATTGATAGCATTGAAGTGAACAAGGTAGGTAAGGTTCGCCGCGCTAAATTGTATTATTTGCGTGCTCTTACAGGTAAGAAAGCTAGAATCAAAGAGAAAAGAGTTAACGGTTAATATACCGCACTTTTGTATCGAAATAAAAAAGGGAACCTATTCGGCTCCCTTTTTTATTTGTAATAAATGAAGATGTTTTTTATCTTTGCAGAACATTAAATAAACCTCGTCTTCGAAGAACCAGATGGACATAGAGCTATTCTAAAGAGCTTTACTGCTGATATTGCAGGCAAAGATGGTCTTTACCATGCTTTTTCAATTCTTTTCAATCTGCCTTTTATATTTATTTTCTTTTATGTTCTCGGTGATGTCATAGGTGCATTTGTCGATAAGTACTGTGTGCCCTCTATTGATTCTAAAGTTCTAATAAAATATATAACTTATATAAATCATGAGTGAATTATTTATTATTGTAGGTCTTATCCTTTTAAATGGATTTTTGGCAATGTCTGAAATAGCTTTGATTTCTGTCCGAAAATCGAATTTATTGAATGAAGCAAACAAGGGTAGTCGTTCGGCAAAAACAGCTTTATCTTTGGCTCAAAGACCCGATAACTTTTTATCTACTGTACAAATAGGTATTACTATTGTAGGTATACTTACAGGTATATATTCAGGCAGTAAGCTGGCAGATGATTTCTCCAATGTGTTAGTGACCTGGGGTGTTCATCCTGAGTATTCAAGAATATTGAGTCAGACTGTTATAGTTGTATTGGTGACTTATCTAACGTTGATTTTTGGTGAACTTGTACCTAAAAGAATTGGTATGAGCGCTTCTTCCCAAACAGCTCGACTAGTAGCTCGCCCTATGTATTGGCTTTCTAAAATAGCATTGCCTTTTGTCTGGCTATTGGCAAAGAGTACTTCTTTTATCTTTAACTTATTCGGATTAAAAGTACAAACGGATAAGGTAACGGAAGAAGAAATAAAGTCAATGATTCAGGAAGGTACTAAAGAGGGTGAGGTGCAAGAAGTTGAACAGGATATTTTAGAACGGGTTTTTATGTTGGGTGATTTAAGGGTCAGTTCATTGATGACTCATCGCTCTGAAGTAGCCGTTTTGGACATAAGTATGGATGCAATACAGGTACAGACTGTATTGAAGGAACATCTTCATGATTTTTATCCAGTGGTGGATAGGAACTATGACAATATAAAAGGTGTCGTAACATTGAAGCAACTTGTTTTTGAATTGGATAAGCCGAAGCTGGATTTACAAAATGTAATATCACCTGCGGTCTTTTTCCATGAGAACATGAGCGTTTATAAGGCGTTGGAGCGGATGAAGGACAAACGTATCGGACAAGCGTTGATTTGTGATGAGTTTGGTGGATTTCAGGGTATTATTACATTAAAAGATATCTTGGAAGGTCTCGTGGGGAATATTGAAGATGCCCATACCGAACCTGATATTATTAAGCGTAAGGAAGGAGAAGGATGGTTTGTTGATGGGCAATGTCCTGTCTATGATTTTTTTATATACTTTGAAAAAGAGAATCTGTACTCAAATCAGAGTGATTACACTACGGTCGGAGGACTTGTATTGGAGTTGCTCCAGCATATTCCTCAAAGTGGAGAAGCTGTAAGCTGGAAAGATTTTACTTTTGAAATAGTGGATATGGATGGAGCGCGTATTGATAAGATTCTTGTAAAAGTGACGGAATGACCGATTTACTGTGTCTATTCAGTTGTGAACGCTTGAAAATCATTATCTTTGCGATTTTGAATGATTAATTTTCTGTTAAAATGATATCGATAGAAGGTTTGAAGGTGGAATTCAATGCCACTGTGTTGTTTGAGGATGTGTCTTACGTCATTAATAAAAAGGATCGTATAGCTTTAGTTGGCAAAAATGGAGCGGGTAAATCTACAATGCTTAAAATATTGGCAGGTTTGCAGACTCCTTCAGCAGGAATAGTAGCTATGCCTAAGGAAGTTACTATTGGCTATCTTCCGCAGGTCATGATATTATCCGACAGTCGCACTGTCAAAGCAGAAGCTGAGTTGGCTTTTGAGGAAATGTTCCGATTACAGGCTGAGCTTGATCGCATGAATCAAGAATTGGCGGATCGTACTGATTATGAATCGGAGTCTTATCATAAATTGATTGATCGTTTTACTCATGAGAACGACCGCTTTTTAATGATGGGAGGCACGAATTTTCATGCTGAGACTGAGCGAACTCTCGTTGGACTTGGCTTTAGCAGAGAAGACTTTGATCGTCCAACTTCTGAATTTTCGGGGGGGTGGCGAATGCGTATTGAGTTAGCAAAGCTTTTACTTAGACGCCCAGATGTGCTTTTGCTTGATGAGCCGACAAATCACTTGGATATTGAAAGTATTCAATGGTTGGAGAATTTCTTATCAACACGTGTTAATGCTGTGGTATTGGTTAGCCATGATAGAGCGTTTCTTAATAACGTGACTACTCGCACTATTGAAATTTCATGTGGCCACATTTATGACTATAAGGTAAAATATGATGAATATGTTGTCCTTCGCAAAGAGCGCCGTGAACAACAGATGAGAGCTTACGAAAATCAGCAGAAACAAATAGGAGATACAGAAGCTTTTATTGAGCGGTTCCGCTATAAGGCTACTAAGGCTGTTCAAGTTCAAAGTAGAATCAAACAGCTTGAAAAGATAGAGCGGATTGAGGTGGATGAAGAAGATTCTTCTGCGTTAAGGCTTAAATTTGTATGTTCTAGCCGTAGCGGCAGTTATCCGGTTATTTGCGAAGATGTGGAGAAAAGATATGGTAATCATATCGTTTTTCATGATGTTAACTTGACTATAAACCGCGGTGAGAAGGTTGCATTTGTGGGTAAGAATGGAGAGGGTAAATCAACTCTCGTCAAGTGCATTATGGAAGAAATCACCGATTATACCGGCAAATTGAAACTTGGTCACAATGTACAAATAGGATATTTTGCTCAAAATCAAGCACAATTACTTGATGAAAATCTTACGGTATTTGATACGATAGACCGGGTTGCGGTAGGAGATGTGAGATTGAAGATAAGGGATATTTTGGGGGCATTCATGTTTGGTGGTGAAGCTTCAGACAAAAAAGTGAAAGTTCTGTCCGGTGGAGAGCGCACTCGTCTTGCTATGATTAAGTTATTGCTGGAACCGGTCAACCTTTTAATATTGGATGAGCCGACCAACCATCTGGATATGCGTTCAAAGGATGTTTTGAAGGAGGCTATTCGTGAATTCGACGGTACTGTGATAATAGTCAGCCATGATCGTGACTTTTTAGATGGACTTGCGACTAAAGTTTATGAATTTGGAGGTGGTTTGGTGAAAGAACATTTGGGTGGTATTTACGATTTTCTACAAAAGAAGCAAATCGAAAGCCTGAATGAGCTGCAAAATGGGATTTTACTTTCTTCTTTAAAGGATCTTGGCAAGGAGGATGCTTCGAATGCGATAAAAGAGTTGCCGACGTCTGATAATAAATTGTCTTATGAAGCTCAGAAAGAGTGGAATAAGAAGCTGAAAAAGTTAGAGCGTAGAGTTGCAGATTGCGAAGCTGAAATCTCACAGATTGAATCAGCTATAGCTATTCTTGAGATAAAATTGGCAACTCCCGATGGTGCTTCAGATATGCAACTTTATGAACAGCACCAAAAGCTTAAACGTCAACTGGACAGTGTTATGGAAGAGTGGGATAATGCTTCTACGGAATTGGAAGAAGGTAAAAATAAGATATTATAAAAGTTTAATTAATAATAGATGTAATGAAAATAATGAAGTATTTTCCTGTTTTAGCATTCTGCTTGATGGCTGCAGGGTGTGGTAGCAAGAAGGGAGTTGTTTCTGAAGGTGGGGTTGATTTCTCTAATTTGGATAAGACAGCTCTTCCGGGGACGGATTTCTATCAGTATGCTTGTGGAGGGTGGATGAAAAATCATCCGTTGACTGATGAGTATGCACGTTTTGGGTCTTTTGATATGCTTGCTGAGAATAACCGTAAGCAAGTACGTGAACTTATTGAGGAATTATCTAAGTCAAAACATGAGGAAGGTAGTGTGGCTCAGAAAATAGGAGGTATGTATAATATGGCTATGGATAGCCTCAAGCTCAATAGCGATGGAGCTGCTCCAATTAAAAAAGACCTTGATAAAATCGCCGCAATAAAGTCTAAGGGCGATATCTATACTATGATAGGTAACCTTCAACAGATTGGTGTTGATCCTTATTTTAATATGTATATTGGCGCAGATGATATGAACAGCTCTATGAATATAACTCAAATAGGACAAGGTGGTTTGGGTATGGGAGAGCGTGATTATTATTTGGAAAAAGATGAAAAGACAACTGCTATTCGTGAGGCTTATAAAGCTCACATCGAAAAAATGTTTCGTTTAGCAGGTTTTGATGAATCTGTTTCAAAGAAAGCTGTAGCTGCCGTAATGAATATAGAGGTGTCATTGGCTGAGGCTTCACGTACGCAAGTGCAGTTGCGTGATCCTCATGCAAACTACAATAAAAAGACTTTGGCAGACTGGGAGAAAGAATATACAGCCTTTGATTGGGATAAATATCTTGATGCATCTCGTTTGCAAAAAGTGGATAATATGATTATTGGTCAGCCTGAAGCTTTTAAACAAGTAGAAACTGTAATCAATAACTTCCCATTAGAAGACAATATTTTATATCTTCAATGGAATTTAATCAATAGTTCTGCTGATTATTTAAGTGACGCCTTTGCCGTACAGAACTTTGATTTTTATGGAAAAGCTATGTCTGGCAGAAAAGAGATGCAGCCGCGTTGGAAACGTGCGGTTTCTACAGTCAATAATTCACTTGGAGAGGCAGTTGGGCAAATGTATGTAGAAAAATATTTCCCTGCAGCGGCAAAAGAACGCATGGTAGCTTTGGTGAAGAATCTCCAAAGTTCATTGGGTGAGCGCATTAAGAATCTTAGTTGGATGAGTGATGCCACAAAGCAAAAGGCATTGGAAAAATTGGCTACTTTTCATGTGAAAATCGGATATCCTGATAAGTGGAAGGACTATTCTAACATGGAATTCAAGGGCGACAATTATTGGAGTAATATAACTCGCGCAAATGCATGGGCATATAATCGTATGCTAGCTAAAGCGGGTAAACCGGTTGATAAAGACGAATGGTTGATGACTCCACAAACTGTGAATGCTTATTATAATCCTACAACAAATGAGATATGTTTCCCTGCCGGAATCTTGCAGTATCCTTTCTTTGATATGAAAGCGGATGATGCATTCAATTATGGAGCTATCGGAGTTGTGATTGGACATGAAATGACCCATGGGTTTGATGATCAGGGTAGGCAATATGATAAAGATGGAAATCTGAAAGATTGGTGGACTGCTTCCGATGCTCAGAATTTTGAAAAGCGTGCTGCCGTTATGGCAAATTTCTTTGATAGCATTGAAGTTGCGCCAGGTGTACATGGCAATGGTAAATTTACATTGGGAGAAAATATAGCGGATCACGGAGGTTTGCAAGTTTCATATCAAGCTTTTTTAAAGGCCATGGAAAAGACTCCTTTGAAGTCAAAGGGTGGGTTTACGCCTGCGCAACGTTTTTTCCTTGCCTATGCAAATGTTTGGGCAGGAAATATTCGTGAAGCTGAAATCTTGCGCCGCACAAAAACCGATCCTCATGCTTTAGGTAAATGGCGAGTAGATGGGGCATTACCTCATATTGCCACTTGGTATAAAGCTTTCGGTATTACTGAAAAAGATCCAATGTTCATACCGGTAGAAAAGAGGGTCTCTATTTGGTGATCTTTCTTTATGAAGAATTAAAAGGCGCTGATCTTAATTAAATGAGGTCAGCGCCTTTTAATTAAGTCTAATTTATTATATGGTAGTATATGTGTAAATAAACATTTTTAGTACCTTTGCGCATCAAATCGTTAATAAGCAAACCCATGTCGGAAACCAAAAAAATCAAAACCGCATTAGTGTCGGTTTATCATAAGGAAGGTTTGGATGAAATCATAACCAAACTTCATGAAGAAGGGGTTGAATTTCTATCCACAGGAGGAACCCGCCAGTTTATAGAATCTTTAGGATTTCCTTGTAAGGCTGTAGAAGACTTGACTTCTTACCCTTCTATATTAGGAGGTCGTGTAAAAACCTTGCATCCTAAAGTATTTGGGGGAATTCTTTGTCGCCGTGGATTGGAGCAGGATATGCAACAGATTGAAAAATACGAGATACCTGAAATTGATCTTGTAATAGTTGACTTATATCCATTTGAATCAACTGTGGCATCTGGAGCTGAAGAACCTGCAATTATTGAAAAAATAGACATAGGGGGCATTTCCTTAATTAGGGCTGCAGCAAAGAATTATAATGATGTGGTAATCATAGCATCTCAAGCTCAATATAAACCGTTTTTTGACATGCTGATGGAACATGGTGCTGTAACTTCTACAGAAGAACGCCGTTGGTTTGCTAAAGAAGCTTTTTCTGTTTCTTCTTATTATGATTCAGCTATATTTAATTATTTTGATGCTGAAGAAGGCTCTGCTTTTAGAAGTGGTGTAAATAATCAAAAGGCTTTACGCTATGGTGAAAATCCTCATCAAAAAGGATATTTCTATGGAAATCTTGATGCGATGTTCGATCAGATTCATGGCAAAGAAATCTCCTATAATAATCTGCTAGATATTAATGCTGCTGTTGAACTGATTGATGAATTTAGTGAAACGACATTTGCTATTTTGAAGCACAACAATGCTTGTGGTCTGGCATCTCGGCCTTTTGTATTGGATGCCTGGAAAGAAGCTCTTGCAGGTGATCCTGTCTCTGCTTTTGGTGGGGTTCTCATCACTAATGCAATCATAGACAAGGAAGTTGCCGAAGAGGTGAATAAAATATTTTTTGAGGTTATCATTGCTCCGGATTATGATGTTGATGCACTTGAGATTTTGAGTCAAAAGAAAAATCGTATTATTTTGGTTCGTAAGCAGGCTCTATTGCCCAAGAAACAATTCCGCTCATTATTGAATGGAGTGCTCGTTCAGGATCGTGATTTAAATATTGAAACACCAGAGGATCTTAAAACAGTAACTGTAAAAGTTCCTTCTGACGTAGAAATAGCCGATATGCTTTTTGCTAACAAAATAGTAAAGAACAGTAAATCTAATTCTATCGTTTTGGCTAAAGGAAAACAATTATTAGCCAGTGGAGTTGGACAAACATCGCGTGTAGATGCCTTGAAGCAAGCTATAGAAAAAGCTAAAAGTTTTGGCTTTGACTTGCAAGGGGCTGTAATGGCATCTGATGCTTTTTTCCCATTCCCTGATTGTGTTGAAATTGCTGGAAACGAAGGAATAAAAGCTGTGATTCAACCGGGCGGTTCAATAAAGGACCAACTATCTTTTGATTATTGTAATGAACATGGCATATCGATGGTGACGACTGGTATTCGTCATTTTAAACACTAAATAGATTGAATAAACTGAAGGTTATTTTTTCCCTGTAAAATAAAAAAAATAAATTTGATAATTATGGGATTATTTTCTTTTACGCAAGAGATTGCAATGGATTTGGGTACCGCTAATACAATTATTACCACCAATGGTAAGATTGTTGTGGATGAACCTTCTGTGGTTGCTCTTGATCGTCGTACAGACAAGATGATTGCTGTAGGCGAAAAGGCTAAAATGATGCATGAAAAAACTCATGAAAACATACGCACTATCCGTCCTTTGCGTGATGGGGTTATAGCAGACTTCTATGCTTGTGAACAAATGATACGTGGATTAATAAAGATGGTGAACACACGTAATCATCTTTTTTCTCCGTCTTTGCGAATGGTAATCGGGGTGCCATCGGGCAGTACCGAAGTTGAACTCAGAGCAGTACGTGATTCTGCGGAACATGCTGGAGGACGTGACGTATATTTAATATTTGAACCGATGGCAGCTGCTATTGGTATAGGTATAGATGTTGAAGCTCCTGAAGGCAACATGATTGTTGATATAGGTGGTGGCTCAACTGAAATCGCTGTAATATCTTTAGGTGGCATCGTTTCTAA
Organism: Bacteroidaceae bacterium HV4-6-C5C; assembly: GCA_007896885.1. Lineage (GTDB taxonomy): Bacteria > Bacteroidota > Bacteroidia > Bacteroidales > Bacteroidaceae > Bacteroides. Next base: position 24,071 of record VOIU01000007.1, on the reverse strand, counting down.
TAATTCCATTCGTATAGCTGGTGACGATTTGACTGCAGATATTCAGGAATATATGAGCCGTCAACACAATGTAAAAGTGAGTGAGCGCATGGCTGAACGTATTAAGATAAATGCAGGTGCTGCTCTGACTGAATTAGGTGAAGATGCTCCTGACGACTATATTGTTCATGGTCCTAACCGTATTACGGCATTGCCAATGGAAGTTCCTGTGTGCTATCAAGAGGTGGCTCATTGCTTGGAAAAATCTATTTCTAAGATTGAAACCGCAATTTTAAGTGCGTTAGAGAATACTCCTCCCGAACTTTATGCTGATATTGTACATAACGGCATTTATTTGGCCGGTGGTGGTGCTTTGCTTCGTGGCTTGGATAAGCGTCTGACTGATAAAATTAATATTCCATTCCATATTGCAGAAGATCCGTTGCATGCTGTGGCTAAAGGTACTGGTGTAGCGCTGAAAAATGTGGATCGATTCTCGTTCTTGATGAGGTAATAAACGTTTATGCGAAATTTACTGAACTTTCTCATTAAATACAATTACTGGTTCCTCTTCTTACTATTAGAGGCAGCCAGTTTTGTTTTATTGTTCCGTTATAACAATTATCAGCAGAGTGTCTTTTTCACTTCTGCTAATGACGTCGCAGGAAAAGTTTATGAGATTTCGGGAAGTGTCACGTCCTATTTTCATCTGAAATCAGTTAATGAAGATTTGCTTGATCGGAACTTGTGGTTGGAAGAACGAATAGCTTCTCTGCAAAAAGTATTGAAAGAGAAAGGAGTGGACTCGTTGAGCTTGGTTAGCTTACAACGTGTACCGGTTACCGACATCCGGATATATAAGGCAAGCGTCATAAAAAACAGCGTTAATCTTCCAGATAACTATATAACTTTGGATAAGGGGGCTAAAGATGGCATTAGTTCTGAAATGGGTGTTGTTGACGCAAATGGGGTTGTTGGGATTGTTTATAAGACATCTCCGAATTATTCTATTGTACTTCCTTTGCTTAATAGTAAATCGAGCATAAGCTGTAAAATTGTGGGAAGTGATTATTTTGGCTATTTGAAATGGGAGAACGGTGATTCTCGCTATGCCTATTTAAAGGATTTGCCCAGACATGCTGAATTTAATTTGGGTGACACCCTAGTTACCAGCGGATATTCGACTGTTTTCCCGGAAGGTATTATGGTGGGAACTATAGATGATATGTCTGACTCGCATGATGGTCTTTCATACTTGTTAAAAATAAAGCTCGCCACAGATTTTGGGAAGTTGAGTGATGTGCGTATTATTGCACGAAATAAGCAAAGTGAACAAAAGGTTCTGGAACAGAGCATAAAGGAGTAAATATGATAATAAGTTATTTACGTAAAGCGGGATGGTTTGTCGGCTTAATGCTTTTGCAGGTGCTGATATTAAATAATATACATATTGCTGGATATGCTACTCCTTTTTTATATATATATCTTATTCTTAAATTCGAATCGGATATATCCAGAAATACCGTAATGTTATGGGCTTTTTGCTTAGCTCTATTAATAGATGTTTTTTCTGATACTCCGGGGATGAATGCAGTTGCTGCTGTTACAATTGCCTTTTTACGCCCGTTCTTTTTACGGCTTTTTGCACCACGTGATACTTTAGATAATATTGTACCTTCGATAGCATCCATGGGCTTTTCCCCTTTTTTAAAGTTTCTTATTGTTAGTGTATTTGTACATCATGCAATATTACTGTCCATAGAGTATTTCTCTTTTGTCCATTGGGGAGCTCTGTTACTTAAAATAGTGGCATCTTCTTCATTAACTGTGATTTGTATATTGGCTTTAGAGGGAATGAATAAAAAATAAAATGCCCAAAGATTATACGCTTGAGAAACGAAAATTGGTGATTAGCGGAGTAGCAATTGCGATTGTCCTCATTTATATCACACGTCTTTTTGTATTACAGATAATGACTGATACTTACAAAAAGAATGCTGATAGTAATGCTTTCCTTAATAAATTACAATATCCTGCCAGAGGCTCTATATATGATCGGAAGGGCAGACTCTTGGTTTATAATCAACCGTCATACGACATCACTTTCATTCCTCGCGAGATTTCAACTCTCGACACTTTGGACTTTTGTAGTACCCTTAACATAACTAAAGAGCAGTTCTTAAAACGTATGGACGATGTGAAGAATCGAAGGATTAATCCGGGATATTCTCCATACACGCATCAGGTTTTTATGACTCAGTTATCAGCAGAAGAATGTGGTGTGTTTCAGGAAAAGTTATTTAAATTCCCAGGCTTCTACATACAACGGCGTACAATCAGACAATACACTTATAATGTTGGTGCTCATGTTCTTGGTGATATTGGCGAGGTGTCGGCTAGAGATATAGAGAATGATGACTATTATGTTAGAGGTGATTATATAGGGAAACAAGGGATAGAAAAATCTTTTGAGAATTATTTGCGTGGACAAAAAGGCGTTGAAATATTGCTTAGAGATGCTCACGGACGAATTCAAGGCCATTATATGGGCGGAAAGCTTGACCGTGCAGCCATTCCGGGAAGAAACTTGACTTTGGGCATAGATATTGATCTGCAAGCTCTCGGCGAGAAACTGATGAAGAATAAGATTGGGGCTATTGTCGCAATTGAGCCCGAGACTGGTGAGATACTTTGCTTGGTATCTTCTCCGACATTTGATCCGCACATGTTGATTGGTAGAACAAGAGGGCAGAACCATCGGATGTTGCAAATGGATAAGCAAAAACCTTTGCTTAACCGTGCAATTATGGGTGTTTATCCCCCGGGTTCTACGTTTAAGACAACACAAGCCTTGACATTCTTACAGGAAGGAATAATTCAGCCTACAACTTCTTTTCCTTGTTATCACGGTTTTATTTATAGAGGACTCAGAGTTGGTTGTCACTCTCATCCTTCTCCTTTGTCTTTAATCCCTGCAATAGCCACTTCTTGTAATGCTTATTTTTGCTGGGGACTTTACCATATGTTCGGAGATAAAAAATATGGATCTCCTCAGAATGCAATTACTGTTTGGAAAAATCATATGGTCTCTCAAGGCTTTGGATATAAATTAGGGGTCGATTTACCAGGAGAAAAGCGCGGACTTATTCCCAATGCTAATTTTTATGATAAAGCCTATAGAGGATCATGGAATGGGCTTACTGTCATAAGTATTGGCATTGGTCAGGGAGAGGTGTTGAGTACCCCTTTACAAATGGCTAATTTGGCAGCAACAATAGCTAATCGTGGCTTTTATATAGCTCCTCATGCTGTTAAGACAGTCCAGGGATCTCCTTTGGATAGTTTATATCGGAACCGTCGGTATACTGATATTGATAGGAAATATTATGATGATGTGGTCAGAGGAATGAGAGCAGCAGTTACTGGAGGACCAGGCGGAGCAACTTGCCGCATTGCCAATACTATTTTGCCTGATATAGAAGTTTGTGGAAAAACAGGTACTGCTCAGAATCGTGGGCATGACCATTCTGCCTTTATTGGCTTTGCACCTATGAAAAAGCCTCGTATTGCTATTGCGGTTTACGTCGAAAATGGCGGATGGGGAGCAGCATATGGTGTGCCTATCGGAGCTTTGATGATGGAACAGTATTTGAAAGGCAAACTTTCACCTGCCAATGAAGCTTTAGCTGAAGAATTTAGTAATAAGGTAATTGCTTATGGTAACGAGGAAAGATAGCATCTGGAAGTCATTAGATTGGGTCACAATCTGTGTCTATTTAATCTTGATTATATTCGGTTGGTTTAGCGTTTGCGGAGCCAGTTATGATTATCAAACTCATGAGTTTTGGGACTTTTCGACTCGTGCCGGTAAACAGATGGCTTGGATTATTTGTTCGTTTGGACTTGGATTTGTGCTGTTAATGCTTGAAGATAGTCTATATGATATCTTTGGTTATTTGATTTATGCAGCGCTTATTGCATTACTTATAGTCACAATCTTTATAGCACCTGATACAAAGGGATCAAGATCATGGTTGGTTATGGGACCGGTTAGTTTACAGCCTGCTGAATTTGCTAAATTTGCAACGGCTTTGGCCCTAGCCAAATATATGAATACCTATTCTTTCATATCGGGAAATTGGAGAAATACTCTAGCTGTGATATCGCTCTTTTTGTTCCCGATGGGATTAATCATTATGCAACGGGAAACGGGATCAGCGTTAGTTTACCTCATTTTCTTTATGGTATTATATAGGGAGGGCTTACCGGGGGTAGTCCTATTTTCAGGGGTTTGTGCTGTAGTATACTTTGTAGTTGGTATTCGCTTTAATGGTAATTTTCTAGAAGGTACATTAGCGCCGATTGGTTCATTCTCTGTGCTTTCTATGATTCTCCTATTCGAGGCTGGAATGGTATGGGTTTACAAAAGAAAATGGGAACCAATGCGTAACATATTATGTGTGACTGTCGGCTCATTGTTGATAGCATACTTAATATCCAGATATCTCGTGCCTTTTAACATTGTTTGGGTGCAATTGGCTTTATGTATATTAACAATAGGATATCTTTTCTTCTTATCGCTAAGTGAAAGGCAAATTGCTTATTTTCTTATAGGGATGTTTGCTGTTGGATCCATCGCTTTCCTTTATTCCAGCGATTATGTGTTTAATAAGGTCTTGGAACCTCATCAGCAAGTACGTATTAAGGTCGTTTTGGGAATGGAAGATGATTTGACTGGTGCGGGATATAATGTGAATCAGTCGAAAATAGCGATAGGCTCCGGGGGGCTTACCGGGAAAGGCTTTTTGAATGGTACCCAAACAAAACTAAAATATGTTCCCGAGCAGGATACTGACTTTATTTTTTGTACTGTAGGTGAAGAGGAAGGTTTTATAGGCTCATCAGCGGTACTTTTGCTTTTTTTAGTGCTAATCCTACGTTTAGTGGTTTTGTCTGAGAGACAAAACTCCACGTTTGGAAGAGTATACGGTTATTCCGTTGTCGGCATTTTCTTATTCCATCTATTTATAAATGTTGGAATGGTTTTAGGGCTAACTCCTGTAATAGGTATTCCTTTACCATTCTTTAGCTATGGAGGTTCTTCCTTGTGGGGATTTACTATCCTTCTTTTTATTTTCTTACGTATAGATGCCGGACGTAAAAAGCGCTTTGTATAATAAAAGTTATTTTTGTAGTCTAATACCAATATCGCTTATACCCGATATTTTTTTATCCGGAAGCAAATATGCTATTTTAAAGACATAAATACCAGGCTTCTTCATTTGAAGGTGACCCACGGTGTGCGAGAGTTGGTATAATCCACCCCATCCTTTTCCCAGCCAGTTACCTTTGGGGTCACTCAGTGCTACGTTTATAGTATCTCTAATAAAGCTTTTATCAGGTAATCGGCAACTGAATAAGATGGGAAGGTTACGGTAAGGGAAATCACTCTTACTTCTGATATCTATAGACAATTCATATATTTTAAATGAATCGCTCATCGTTTTTACGAAGTACAAGGTATCTTGTTTATTCCAGCCTTTTTCAGGCAAAGACTTGGCAATATGATAAACAGTATGTCTGTCGCAAGAATGAAATATACTTGCGACAGATATTATGATGCATATAAAACTTATCAGCCAATAATACTTCGAAATTTTTATCATATCGGGCTTCAAAAGCTTATGAGTTGCTATTTGTAGACTTATCTTGTTGATTTCCATTGTTCTGATCGCGATGTCTAGGCTTATTGTTTTGCCTATTTCGGTCACGGCGTTGCTGAGCCTGCTGGTTGTTGTTATTAGTCTGGGGAACTGTGGGGGATTGTTTCTTTTCCTGTGACGTTGTGCTTGCAGAATCTCCCTCTGAATTTGTTCTAGCTTCGAAATTAGCCCTATTCCCTTTTCTCTTTTTTCTTCTTACGTTATTCCCGCTACCGTTCCTGTTTTCCGCTTCACTTCTTTCTTTTTTGCTTTTATCAAACCGGGTCAAGCTTTCTTGTTCCAACAGATCTATTGATTTTTTCGTTTCTGGCTTTGAGTTATCAGGATGTTGTAAACTGTCAGGTCTTATCCCCCTTCTATTTAAACCTATGATTTCAAAGGCCCTCTTACCGCTTATTGTTACCAGATTTGCTGGTATCTCTTTATCGCTTGAGTATGTTATTTGGTTTGTAAGAATGTCAGCTTTGAAAAAGTAGAAAAAACCATCTTTGGTCTCTAGCTCGATCTCTTTTGACGGAAGGCGTTTTTGAGCTTCCACATAGCAGTCTACCTCATAGTTAAGGCAGCACTTTAATTTAGCACATTGACCTGCTAACTTTTGGGGGTTTAATGATATATCCTGATAACGAGCTGCGCTTGTTGATACGGAAACAAAGGACGTAATCCAAGTAGCACAACAGAGCTCGCGGCCGCAAGGACCTATGCCGCCTATTCGTCCTGCTTCTTGACGTGCCCCGATCTGTTTCATTTCAATGCGTACACGAAAAGCTTCAGCTAAAACCTTTATCAATTGCCTGAAGTCAACCCGCTCATCTGCTATATAGTAGAAAATAGCCTTATTACCGTCACCTTGATATTCCACATCACCTATTTTCATATCTAAATTAAGATTGGCTGCTATCTGGCGGGCACGTATCATCGTATCATGTTCTTTGGCCTTCGCTTCATCGTATTTTTCCATATCTACGGGTTTAGCTTTACGATAAATCCGTTTAATATCGGCTTCCGATTTTATATTTGCTTTCTTCATTTGCAAAGGGACAAGTCTTCCTGTGAGTGTTACAATGCCAATGTCATGTCCTGGAGTTGCTTCAACCGCTACAGTGTCCCCTTTTTCAATAGGGACATGGTTACTGTTTCGGTAATATCCTTTACGCGTGTTCTTGAATTGAACTTCAACTAAATCAGATTCTTCTGAGTTTCCAGGGACATCTGCCAGCCAATCGTATGTATTGAGTTGTCTATCTTGCTTTCCGCAACTTTTGCAGCAAAGACAGCCACTCCCATTATGTAGTTTAAAATCCATATTATTCCGATTTTATATTAAGTAAGTCTTTAATTTTTCAATAACATGATCATTTTGAGTGAAAAATCAAAAAAGATCATCTTAGGGTTTACGTTCTGTTCAACATGTTGCTGAGCTTCAGAAAGTTCGTTCATAATGTCAATGACATTTCGCTCGTTAACAAAAGGTGCAAAACGACTTGCAAAATTTTGTTCAGGTATAGTCATATAGTTCATCTTGTTGCAATGCAGGTTATAAATAAAGTTCTCTCGAATCATCTTTTGACAGTATTCCAAGAAACTTTTTTGCTTTTCTCTACCCATTCCAGCAACTTGTTCGCTCCATTGTTTCATCTCTCTAACTTTACGTTGATAAGAAAGGCGCATTAAATTTACAAAGAGATCGAAGAAAAGCTCGTTTTCTTCATTTAAATGTATTGTTTCTAATGCTTTAATGAAACTACCATTTGCAATATGTGCAAGTGTCTTACTATCTTCCGGGCGCACTCCATACTTGTTCTGCAATGCGTTAACAATATCTCCTTCTTCTATCTTTTGAAAATTAAAGCGTTGTGTACGGCTTATTATTGTTGGTAGTAGCATATCCGGCGCTTCTGAGATTAATAGGAAGATTGTGTTTTGGGGAGGCTCTTCCAACAACTTAAGCAATTTATTGGAACATACTACATGCATTTTTTCGGGAAGCCATATTAGGGTAATCTTATATCCTCCTTCACTCGATTTTAGGCTCAACTTCCTTAAAATCTCGTCACTTTCTTTTGCATAAATTGTAGCTTGTCCGTTTTCCGAATCAATATCATCCAGCCATTGGTTAATCGTAAAATAGGGATTATTTAAAACCGTGTGTCTCCATTCAGTAATGAAATCATCGCATACTTCTTTTTTCCCTTTTTTTACGATAGGGTATATAAAATGAACGTCGGGATGTACCAATTTGTTCCATTTTACACAGGATGGGCACACACCGCAAGAATCTGTTTCCGTCCGATTTGAGCAACAGAGGTAACGGGCATAAGCTAAAGCCATTGGAAGTTTGCCTACTCCAGATGGGCCACAAAAAAGTTGAGCATGGGCTATACGTCCTTTTTGTACCTCATGTATCAACTTCTGTTTAGTTGCTTCTTGTCCGATTACATCTTTAAAAAACACCGTCCGATCAAATTAAGATGAAATAATAAATTAATAAATAGCTTTTGCGACTTCTTTGATACTATTCACTGCTCCAATGGAGTAGAAGTGAATGCTGGGTACTCCTTCAGCTATCAATTCCTTACACTGTTGTGTGCACCACTCAATTCCTACTTGCTCAACCTCTTTATCATCTTTACATTTTGCTATTTCGAGAGCAAGAGGTTCCGGGATATCAACTTTGAATGTTTTTGGAACAATGTTCAGTTGATTTTTTTTCTTTAGTGGCTTAATACCCGGTATAACAGGAATTGTGATACCGGCTTCACGTATGCGTTTGATAAAGTCGAAATATTGTTGGTTGTCATAGAAAAGTTGAGTTACAGCATATTCTGCGCCAAGTTCCATCTTCTTTTTCAACCAATAAATATCGATATCAATATTAGGGGCTTCCTCATGCTTTTCAGGATAGCAAGCTACCCCATACGAGAAAGGAGTTTCTGTAATCTTCATTTCAGAACCATCAATAAAAATCCCTTTATTGAAATTATTGATTTGTTCTTGTAAATCAGTGGCGTGATAATACCCATCTCCTTCAGGTGTAAACATTGCTTCATGCTTTGCTTTGTCACCACGTAACACTAATAAATCTGTAATACCCAAGAATTGTAGGTCAAGCAATACATATTCAGTCTCTTCGCGTGTGAACCCACTGCAGAGGATGTGGGGTACTGCGGTAATATCATATTTGTTTTGTATTGCCGCTGCAACGGCAACAGTTCCCGGCCGGCGACGTAACTTATATCTTTGGAATAATCCGTCACCAAGATCCTTATATACATATTCGCTTCGATGCGTGGTAATATTTATATATTTGGGGTCAAAATCTCGAAGAGTATCTATAGTTTCGTACAGCTTTTCAATACCAGTACCTTTTAGGGGAGGTAATATTTCAAAGGAAAAAGCTGTTTTTTTATTACTATTAATCAGGTCGATGATCCTCATTTCTTTTTGTGATCTTTGTTAAATAGATGAAATACTTTCACATTGGCACAAAAATACGAAAAAGAAATGAGATATACTTCTTGCTTCTATTCTTTTATACAGCGAATGGAAAGGGCTAGATTCTGGAGATTACTCTTTTCGATATCCATTGTTGAAGTATTGCATTTAAATTGAACAGCTTGATCTGACAAGCTACTACTGTTATCGCCCTCCACCCAATACGCAACTGAAGATGATTTATTGACATAAGACGTAATTCCATTTTTTATATAGAATAGGCCGTTTGGAAGAATGCTTAATCCAGCTTCATTTGTTGCTGGATACAAGGTATCACCATCATTTATTTTTTCCCATGTACCACTTTTCAATAATGAAGTGCAATCTCCTACATACGTTTGTAAAAGCTTCCAGTCTTTCATCTGTGCTATTCTCCAACTTTCAGGGGCTAATTCTCCTTGTAGTACAGCTTCTCCATTGTAGAAAAAAACATCTTGATTGCTGGGTTTAAAATACCCGGCCCCATTTCCAAGAGCTGTTTTTAATGGAATAGCTGAGCCATCTCTATAATTTGTTGCTTGAAGATTACTTTTCATCCAATATTGAATGCCTATTTTTACAATAGGATAGCTCTGTAATACCCCTCCTCTAATATCTCTTATAGTATGGCTTACGATATTTACACTTATTGGCACATCAGGTTTATCTACTGAAATTTCTCCTGTGGGAGTGAGGTAAAATTTTGAGATGGAAGCTCGATTACCCAAGCTGTATGTGAAAGAATTTTCTGCTGCATTCCAGCAGATTTTGCCACCACATGCGAGGTCTTTTATATCTAGAAATTGCAAAACGGTACCTTGTGTAAGATCTGCATTGTCATTCTCATCTATAGGATATGCCACTATAGCACGCGATGTCAACTCTTCTGATTTTAAATATTCCTTGCATATTTCCGTAATAGCCTTTCCTTCGTAGTATATCCGATAAACATCAGACTGATAGAATGATAGTGATGCTAAATGAATTTCGGTAATATCTTCTCCATTTTGAGTTGTTCCACTCTCGACAGTCTTCCAAGCCTCAATTTTCCCTGATATCCCGCTTAAGGTCAAATTCGCATTTTCTTTTGCGGTAATAGTTATTTCACACTGGTTGCTTCCTTCAATATTCAAAGTGGGTATAGGGCAAGTATATACTTTGCCATTCCATTCTATTGTGAATGCTTGATTTTCAGATTTTATTTCTTGCGGTATGATAATAATCTCTTTACCTGTAAGATTTCCGTCTTTATTAATACTCCATTCCCCGTATGGAATAATATCCGATTCATTCTCCAAATCACTGAAGCTGTTTGTGTTAAAATCATACGAAGCTTTTGTCTTAAAACCTGTTGCTACGAGATAGGGGTTTGCTTTTAATAATTCTGTTGCATTTTCGCCTTTTTGTGGAATCAGGGTTACTTTCAATTTTACAAGTTTGTGTTGATAATTAAGCTCTACGTTCTGTGAACTGCTTTTTATGTCTGCCGAATTGGCTACTAAAAAATCAGATAAGCAATGATTTTCGATCGTATTTTGATCGCTTTTCACAGAAATTGTTGCAGATGATTTCCCTTTATCTATCGCTTGCTGTTCGTAAGGATAATAGCTAACGAAATCTAGAGTAGCATTTCCCTCTGGGTAAAATACTGTTTTTTCAGGAATAAAAGTTGTTCCATCGTCGCCACATTCTAGCCACATGTTATCGATATATCGTTTCCCGTCTAAGCTAGTGGAGTGTAGCAGGGCAAATAATCCAACTCTATCTCCTTTGTAGAAGGCTGATTCTGAGAGCCTGGTGGTAGAGTGCGATATTTTTGTAGAAAAGATGATTGGTATTTTACCCGGGACGAGCTCGGAATCAATTTGATTAACGCAAGAAGTAGCTGTAAAGAAGATTATAGCAATGTTACACACTGATTTAATGACTCTTATAGTCATGCTGTCGTTTTTCATTTTGGATTTGTTCTAAAGGCTTAAGCCGAGTTCAACAAAATACTAGATTGAGTAAACCAAAATTGGTATGGGAAAGTCAGTGGCTTTGGGATAAGAATATTTGGTCCTTAATAAGAAATTAAGGTCGCTCTTTCTATTTTTAAGCGCTAATTTAACGTTTCGGGTTTCAAAGGTATATTAATCTTTTTAAACCGCAAATCGCATAGTAGTTTTTTTGTATCTTTGCCTAGAATTAATAATCAGATTGACTATGCCATTAAATTTACCTGATAAGTTACCGGCAATTGAGCTGTTGAAGGAAGAAAATATTTTTGTTATAGACAATTCCCGTGCGACACAGCAAGATATACGTCCTTTACGTATAGCTATTTTGAATTTGATGCCTCTTAAAATTACAACGGAAACCGATCTTATTCGTTTGCTTTCAAACACCCCTCTTCAAGTTGAAATTTCTTTCATGAAAATAAAGAGTCATACTTCGAAGAATACTCCTATTGAACACATGAAAGCTTTTTATACGGATTTTGAAAAGATGCGTAATGAAAAGTATGATGGTATGATAATTACTGGCGCTCCAGTGGAGCAGATTGATTTTGAAGAGGTTACTTATTGGAATGAGTTGACTGATATCTTTGATTGGTCTCGTACACACGTGACATCTACGCTATACATCTGTTGGGCAGCTTATGCGGGACTTTATTATCATTATGGGGTTCCAAAACACGCATTGAAAGAAAAAATGTTCGGGGTATTTGAACATCGTTCATTGTCGCCTCTGCATCCTATATTCAGAGGGTTTGATGATAGCTTTTATGTACCGCATAGTCGGCATACTGAGGTACGTAAAGAAGATATAGTTAAGATACCGGAGCTGACATTACTCTCCGAATCAGAGGATGCAGGAGTTTATATGGTTATGGCTCGTGGAGGGCGTGATTTCTATGTGACCGGACATTCTGAGTATTCTCCACTGACATTGGATAAAGAATATAAACGTGATTTGGGAAAGGGACTTCCTATACATGTTCCACAGAACTATTATATGAACAATAATCCTGAAGAAGGAGTTTGTGTGCGGTGGAGAGCCCATGCAAATCTTTTGTTTTCCAATTGGCTGAATTACTTTGTATATCAGGAGACACCTTATAATATTGAAGATATAAAATAAGCTTATCCACTTATGAGAAAGATGTGTTCATCTGTAAGAGCATCAGCAAAGCGAATTAGAAATAGATAAGAACAGAAGCGAAAGAATGATTAGGCAACGTAAAATAGAGTTATTGGCACCTGCCAAAAATTTGGAGTGTGGTATTGAAGCTGTTAATCATGGTGCTGATGCCGTTTATATCGGTGCACCTAAATTCGGAGCTCGTGCAGATGCTTGTAACTCTTTAAAGGATATTGCTGAGTTGGTTAGTTATGCACATCTCTATAATGTTCGCATCTATGTGACCCTAAACACTATTTTGACAGATGAAGAGCTTAAAGAAACGGAACGGCTAATCTGGGATTTGTACCGTATAGGAGTAGATGCCTTAATTGTACAAGATATGGGTATTACGGGCTTAAATTTGCCCCCTATACCTCTCCATGCCAGTACACAAACCGATAACCGTACAATTGATAAAGTCTCTTTTCTGGCTGAGGCTGGTTTTCGCCAAGTAGTTTTGGCCCGTGAATTATCTCTTCATCAAATCCGTCATATACATGAAGGGTGCCCTCATGTTGCTTTGGAAGCATTTGTGCATGGAGCGCTTTGCGTTAGTTACAGTGGGCAGTGTTATGTTAGTCAGGCTTGTTTTGGGCGTAGTGCCAATCGTGGTGAGTGTGCTCAGTTCTGCCGTTTGCCTTTTGATTTGGTCGATAGAAACGAGAATATCATTAGCAAAAATAAACATCTGCTTTCATTAAAGGATTTGAATCAAAGTGACATGTTGGAAGAATTGCTTGATGCCGGTATAACTTCACTAAAGATAGAAGGCCGATTAAAAGACGTGTCGTATGTGAAAAATGTAACAGCTGCATATCGCGAAAAACTTGATACGCTATTTAGACGTCGGGAAGAATATGCCAGATCCTCTTCTGGAATATCACACTTGACATTTAAGCCTCAGTTGGATAAAAGTTTCAGCAGAGGGGCTACACATTATTTCTTGGAGGAGCGCAATCTTGCTATAACATCCTTTGATACTCCAAAATCTCTGGGAGAGGAGATGGGAACATTAAAAGAACAACGGGGCAATTATTTTACAGTTGCCGGATTGAAGTCATTTCATAATGGAGATGGTGTTTGTTATCTTGACGAACAAGGAAAGCTAAAGGGTTTTAGAATCAATAGGGTAGATGCTAATAAAATATATCCTCAGGAAATGCAACGCATTCGTCCACGGACTGTCCTTTATCGTAATTATGATAGAGAATTTGAAAAGCTTTTAAGTCAAAAGTCTTCAGAACGAAAAATAAGGGTGCTCTTGTCTCTAAAGGAAAACTCATTTGGGTTTGATTTAGCCGCTACTGACGAAAATGATAATCGTGTCGTATTGACTTTTCCTATGGCAAAAGAACTTGCTCGTACCCCACAACAGGATAACTTGAGAACACAACTAAGCAAGCTTGGCAATACTCCTTTTGAAATAAGTAATTTGTCTACAGATATTGATCTCAATTTTTCAGAGAATTGGTTCATCCCTTCTTCTCTACTATCCGATTGGAAGCGGCAAGTTGTTGACCGTCTGATTTCCATACGTCGTGTTAATTATAGGCAGGAGATTGCTGTGTGGAAGGCAACTAGTCATCAGTTTCCTTTGGTGGCAAAAGAAACTTCGCTAACCTATCTTGGTAATGTAATGAATGCAGTTGCTGCATCTTTCTATCAAGATCATGGGTTAAAGTCGATTGCTCCGGCATTTGAGAAAGAAGCAATACCGGGAGCTGTATTAATGCTTTGTAAACACTGCTTGCGCTATAGCATGGGATGGTGTCGTACTTATCAGAAAGAACGTTCGCCTTATCAAGAACCTTATTATTTGAAGGCTGCTGATGGAAGACGTTTCCGTTTGGATTTTGATTGTAAAAATTGCCAAATGAAAGTTTATGCAGAGTAATGGAAGTTACTATCAATTCGAAAGACAACTTTTGATGTTGCCGGACCGATTATTCTCCTTCATATCTGGACGTCGTATATCGGCTTCTTTTATATTGTTAGTTTGTTGCGTCTGTTTAGTATCTTGCTACTATCCACAACCTCATCTTACTGATAAAAAAGTTAGTGCGAAGACGAAAGATTCGCTTTCTTATCTATACCAGCGGCATTATACATATAATTCGAATTTACAAGTAATATCCGACTCTGTTACAATTGCTTCTTTACCGGTAAAAGACCGTTATTATACACTGCATTATGGTGATAGGGTAGTAGTGGCGGAATTTGCCATTCATCCCAAAGATTCAGTTGATACTGTTTGGGTGAAACTGGCGCACACCCAAGATATACAAGGATGGATTAGACAAACGGATTTAAAGCAGGCCTTTGTTCCGACTGACAGTATCTCTCAGTTTATTTACTTGTTTAGCGATACGCATGCTTCTTATTTTGTAGTTGTATTTGCCTTATTTATAGCTGCATGGGTTTTTCGCCTTTTTCGTCGGAAACAGCTTAAGTTGGTCTATTTCAACGATATTGAAAGTATTTACCCTCTATTGTTGTGTTTGCTTATGGCATTCAGTGCTACTATATACGAAACCATACAAGTGTTCGTGCCGGAGACATGGGAGCATTTTTATTTTAACCCAACCTTGTCTCCTTTTAAAGTTCCACCTATTCTTTCTGTTTTTCTTTTGAGTATTTGGTGTTTTGTATTAGTGCTGCTTGCTGCTATGGATGATGTCTTTCATCAACTTTCTCCCGAAGAAGCTGTCTTTTATTTATTAGGTCTGGCTTCTTGCTGTATATTCTGCTATTTCTTCTTTATCCTAACCACACATATTTATTTAGGATACCTTTTTCTACTTGTCTTTATATGGGTTTTCTTTCAGAAAGTGTATCGAACATTAATATACCATTATCGTTGCGGACAATGTGGTGTACGACTCAAGACTAAAGGTAAATGTCCTAATTGTGGGGCAATTAATGAATAAAATCTATTTTAAGCAGTTGATATGCTTTGGTGATCATAGGAAAGTGAGGTCATAAATCAGCCCCTAAATACAGTTTTTTTTGCATTAGGAGCTGATAATTTTCATTTATGTGAATCTTTGTAACTTCTTAATTTAGGAGGAATCTGTTTAGAACCGGCAACGTATTTCTATACCGGCTTGTATAGGACGCCCTTTCTGCATAAAACCATTGCCCATTGATTCAAAGTAGAATGTGGCGTATTCTTTATCAAGAGCATTACGTACCCAGAAGTTGATTTCCCCGTTATCTTTTTGTAGACTAAGACGTCCGTTTAGGGTTCCGTAAAAAGCTTGGCTGACATCATTCTGCTCTGTCCAATAAATACGTCCTGCACCGGTATAGTCGGCATTTACAATGATACGATCAAGCCAATACCCCGGGTTGATTTGGAAAATATATTGACCACCCACACTTAATGTCTGTTTGGGAGTGAAAGGTACGTAGTTCCCGTTATAGGAAATGTTTTGTAACTCACCATTGACTTTTACATTAGTAATATAATCACGGAATGTAGCGTGAGTATATCCATAACTTATGTTTAGCATCAAGTTGTTAGTGATTGCAGCTGCCAAAGCAGCTTCTGCTCCGATACTGCGACTTTTTCCTGCATTGACAGTTTCTCTTCCTAATCCACTCTCGGAGAAACGAGTCAGCTGTTGATCTTTGGTATCCATCAAAAAGGCTGAGAGATCGGCTGTTAACCGTCCGTTCCATAAGGTCAGATGACCTCCGATCTCATAATTCCATGTATATTCCGGTTTGTAACGCATGGCTGTGTTAATATCTGGCAGCTTTTCTTTCATTTGTCCGATCATGGCACTCATTGATGAAAATTTTGGATCTGCTGCCAAAGCATCAAGCATGCCATTCTTTAAAGAGGTCGTAACAATATCGGAAAAAGTCTGAATATTATATCCGCCGCTACGATATCCTCGGGATACGGTGGCATAAACGTTATTTCCTTTTATCCATTCGTATTGCAGAGCAAACTTTGGCAAAAGTTGCACATAATCGGTACTTTCTTTGCCTTTTAATAGGCTGTTAGCTTCAAGCCCTTTACTTTCCATTGACATCGGAGGCATACTCAATGTAAAATCGAAATCCAGTGGGGAGGCAGCGGAGTAATAGTCCATCCATATCTTTTCATAGTCTAGTCGCAGTCCTATCGTAGCCGAAAGCCCTTTGAATAAGAGGTCATTGAATGTAGACTGATGGTAAATGGCCCCACTTAGTGTCGGAGTCTTAAAGTTTTCACCGGTATAAAGTTCACTGCTGTTGATCGCCATGTGCATTTTGGGGGCATAAGGATTGGAAGCCGATAAATCATCAAAAGCTTGGTTGGCATTTTCTTCGATGATCTGCTTTATTCCTTTATCCTTAAATGTGACCGGTGCATCGGTTTTGAGCCATTGATAGAAACCAAAGGCGCCATTTGTCCATTGCCAACGTTGCTTGCCTTTACTTCTTATGACGATTTCTTCGCTCAATGTGTTTATATGTTGCTTCTGCTCCAAAGCAAAAAGATTTTGTGGAGTAAAGTCCTGATCCATCATCATACGATCCTGGAGGTATTGATAACCTGTAATGGCACTTAGTAAGAAGCCTTTTCCTTGATATTCGGCAGAAAGTCCTGTATTCAAAAGATTACGGCGGTAGTTGCTTTGGTCATTGTATGCCGGCTGGGCAGCTTTACCCGTTGTCTTATCGTAAAGTCCGTAAGGAAATGCACCCTGGTCGGTATATTCGTAACTTACATTTAAATCGAGTTTCCAATTGCCCGAAGGAAGGTATATTCCACGGAAACGTCCACCTGCCGATTGCTCTTTATCTATCCTTTCATTATTGCGTGCGCTATTGCGGAAGAATCCTCCATCATAATTGTAGAACCCTCCCAAAGAATAGGCGAACCGTTTAGATACTTGTTTGTAGCGGGTCACAGACGCGTTATAAGCGTTGTGCGTACCTGCTCCAAAGCGCATGTCTGTTCCCTGGTAGGCGAATGGAGACTTTGTATGTATCTTGATAATTCCCCCCATGGTATTTCGTCCATACAATGTGTTTTGAGGTCCACGGAAAATGTCGATACGCTCTACATCAAAGTAATTAAAGTCGAATGCGGACTTGTCAATAAACGGCATATTATCGACATAAAGCCCCACGGAAGGGGTATTGGTGCGCGATCCTATGCCACGGATATACAATGCCGAGCTTAATTTCGAACCATAGTCAGGAATGTAAAAGTTAGGCACAATGGCAGTCAGATTTTTGGCTGAATTGATTTGTGCGTTTTGTAAATCTTGTTGCGAAAGCAGGGTTACGGCATTTGGTAGCTCACGTAATTTCCGGCTTTCTTTAGGAGCTGCGACTACCGTGACAGCTTCAATGTCCACTACTTTGAGGGTGTCTGCTTCATCGGCCAGTATTTTTCCTGTTGACAGGAATACCAAAGCTAATGCTAGCATGCTACACTTATTCATATTCTCTATAATATTTAGGTTGGGCTCAATACAATATCCTATAAAATAAGGTTGGTATTAAGCGTGATTTTTTGAGAATGCAAAGTAAGCGTATTCGGGTAGGGCATGCAATCCTCATTTATGAGGATATTTCTACTCTCCTTTGGTTGTCAGTGACTTGCTTGTGTGCAAATCTTAATATAAAACGAGGGTGATTAAATACTTCCGGCTTCAATATAACCATGCATCACTGCATAGATGGTTAATCCGGACACTGATTTAATACCTAGCTTCTCGGTGATGTTTTTGCGATGGGAGATTACGGTAGTCAGACTGATGTTGAGCTTATCGGCGATTTCTTTATTAATGAGTCCTTTGGTTATAAGTATCAATACTTCAATTTCACGTGCAGAAAGCCCATGCTCTGTATCAGCTTGTGGCGGCATACTATGATGAGTCGCAGGATGCATCATAGCATGATGCATCCCCGGATGTCCATGTTGGTGTAATTGTAGTATCGATTTTGCCAGACTTTTTTGATCTTGGAAAATATTAAGAGTAAGCACCCCCGATAGTTGAGGCATATTGTCGCTACCTGTCAAAACGATAGCTTTGACTTTACGTTCCAAGAAGAATGAGGTATGTTCAAAGTAGACTTGTGACGAAATAAAGTAATGGGCATACATGTCCGGCGTATCATCCATAAATTCCGCAAAGGAGTGGAATGTACGTATTACAGCCATCGGAATAATTTCTTCCAACAAGCCCTGAAGACCGATGACAGTCAGGGTATTCGAATCAATAATTGCTATTTCCGGTTTATGCATTACTTTTATTTTTCTTTCCACCACAGATTACGCAAAGTTAATCATATTTTTCTCAACTCATGAAATCTTTTGCAGCTTCTGCACAACGTTCTCCATCCATGGCTGCTGAAACGATACCGCCTGCATAACCGGCACCCTCTCCGCAAGGAAACAATCCTTTAATGCGGATGTGTTGCAAAGTTTCTCTGTCACGAATGATTCGTACGGGGGCTGATGTACGTGTTTCCACGCCAATCATTACGGCTTCGTTGGTGAGAAACCCATGGCTGCTTCGCCCGAATTGCTGAAAACCTTTACTTAGCTTCTCAGTAAGGAACGGTGGCATCCAAAAGTGTAGTGGAGAGGATACCAATCCCGGAGCATACGAACTTTCAGGTAAATCATAGCTTAGCTTTTTGCGAGTAAAGTCCTCCATGCGCTGTGCAGGAGCAGTCTGCTTCCGATTACCTTGTTGCCAGGAACTGTACTCCAATGCTTCTTGAAAATGCATCATGGCTAATTGAGAACTGGTGCTATGAGACGTTAGTTCATTCCATTTTTCATTTTCAACTTTCAACTTTGGATCTAATAAGTCTTCCGGACGGAGTTCCACTACCATACCCGAGTTACTCCAGCGCGAACCGCGGTTGCTCGGACTCATACCATTTACAACAATCTGTTCGGGCGCGCTAGCGGCGGGTACAATAAAGCCACCGGGACACATACAAAAACTATATACGCCACGTCCATCTACTTGATTGACAAAACTGTACTCAGCGGCAGGAAGATAATTACCTCGACCGTTTTTGTTGTGATATTGTATTTGATCAATCAGTAGGGCAGGATGTTCCAATCGTACACCTACTGCAAGACCTTTGGCTTCTATCTCCACATTGTTTGCTGCTAGCCAACGATATACATCGCGTGCCGAGTGTCCGGTAGCTAGTACTACGGGACCTAATAATGTCTTTCCTGTATTCGTCTCAATGCCTTTTAGTTCATCATTTTCTATTATCAATGCGTCCATGCGGGTTTCGAAGTAGACTTCACCACCACATTCCAGAATTGTATTGCGCATATTTTCAATGACACGAGGCAGTTTGTCCGTACCGATATGTGGGTGGGCATCCGCTAATATGGATGCAGAGGCCCCGTGCTGGCAGAATACATTCAGAATCTTATCCACATTGCCTCGCTTCTTGCTACGCGTATAGAGTTTTCCATCGGAATAAGCACCTGCACCACCTTCACCAAAGCTATAATTTGATTCGGAGTTTACCATTTGTTCCCGACCAATCAAAGCCAGATCTTTTTTCCGCTCACGTACGTTCTTTCCTCGTTCCACAACAATGGGGCGTAGCCCTAATTCTATTAGCCGTAAGGCTGCAAATAGTCCCCCGGGGCCTGCACCTACCACAATGACTTGCGGTTTGCCGTCCACTTTGTGATAAGTGATGTGCGTATACTCCTCATCCTTGGGCATTTCGTTGATGTAAATCCGTAGATTCAGGTTGATGAGAACCGTTCGTTGGCGGGCATCAATACTCCGCTTTAAGACACGAGTCGCATGGATTGTACGTGCATCTAGTCCTTTCTCTTTCGCAATATATTCTATTAATCGCTGTTCGTTGGCTGCTATTTGCGGCAGCACACGCAATTGGTATTCTTGTATCATATTTCTCACCACAGAGTAACACGGAGTTACACCTAGTTTTTTTGTTAAACAATATATCGTTTTATTCCGTCTTTTAGACTTTGCACATTGAAATTAATCAGTAATCCATATCTGATTTTCGAAAGTTTCAGATAGGTTAATAGCTGTGAAGTATGTATGGGATGTAAAGCTTCAACAGATTTAAGCTCGATGTCAACCATATTGTTGACTACAATATCCAATCTGTATCCTGCGTCAATCTTTATACTTTTGTAAATGATGGGTAAAGCTTTTTGCCTTTCAATCGAAAATCCACATTGTACCAGTTCATAGCATAAACACTCTTCATAAGCACTTTCTAGAAGTCCCGGCCCTAAAGTTGTATGCACTTCAAATGCTTTCTTTCGAATACTCCTTGTCAGTTCGTTAATTTCCTCCATTTATAATTTAAACATTTAAAATCTTCTTTTATGCTTCTATAAAGAGTGTATTTTTCTTATTTTACTCTGTGATACTCTGTGCGACTCTGTGGTGAAAAGGAGTTATCCGAATAGTGCACGGAAGGCTTCTTCTACTTTTCGCACAGGTATCAACTCTATTTTCAGCTTCGACGTATTCAGACCCTGCATATTATATTTAGGCAGTATGAAGCGTTTAAAACCGAGTTTTTCAGCCTCACCAATACGTTGCTCGATACGGTTTACCGGACGGATTTCTCCCGAAAGCCCTATTTCACCGGCCATGCAAATCTCCGGTTCTATAGCCGTATCCATATTGCTGGACAGGATAGCGCTAATTACAGCAAGGTCTATTGCAGGATCATTTACCTTTAGTCCACCTGCAATATTCAAAAAGACATCTTTTTGTGCCAGCTTGAAGCCAACACGTTTTTCGAGTACCGCCAGTAGCATGTTCATACGACGGATATCAAATCCGGTGGCGGATCGTTGAGGGTTACCATATACTGCGCTACTGACCAATGCTTGGGTTTCGATGAGGAAAGGGCGAACTCCTTCAATGGCGGAGGCAATGGCTACTCCACTCATACCTTCATGATCTTGGCTTAACAGTAATTCCGATGGATTGCTTACTTGCCGTAATCCGTCCTGCCTCATTTCATAAATGCCCAGTTCGGCTGTACTGCCAAAACGGTTTTTGATGCTTCGCAGAATGCGATACATATAGTGTTGATCACCTTCGAATTGTAGTACGGTATCCACAATGTGTTCCAGCACTTTCGGGCCCGCAATACTGCCTTCTTTATTGATGTGCCCGATGAGTAATACGGGTGTGTGCGACTCTTTTGCATAACGCAGGATAGCCGCGGAACATTCTCTTACTTGTGCCACACTGCCTGGTGAAGATTCAATGATTTCCGTTGATATGGTTTGTATGGAATCGATGATCACCAGATCGGGATGGGTGTTCTTGATGTGGACAAATATTTGTTCGAGTGAAGTTTCACAAATAATCAAACAATCGCTGGATGTAGTAGTCAGACGGTCGGCACGCAACTTGAGTTGCCGGGCACTCTCTTCACCCGATACATATAAAATGCGTTTCTCGGGCATACGCAAAACGGTTTGTAAAACTAGCGTCGACTTGCCTATACCAGGCTCACCACCGATCAATACCAGAGAACCGGGAACAAGTCCCCCTCCCAGTACGCGGTTCAACTCTTCATCATGCAAATTGATACGAGGCTCATCATCTGCTTCTATTTCGTTGAGACTGACCGGCTTTTTCTTGCTTGTCTCCAATCCGGTATTCACATGCCTGTTTACCGGCTCTTTTCGTACTATTTCCTCGACATAGGTATTCCATTCACCACATGACGGACACTTTCCGACCCATTTTGGGGAGTCCTGACCGCAATTGCTGCATACGTAAACCGTCTTATCTTTTGCCATTTATCTGATGTCATTATGTTCACAAAAAGCAAAGTTACTGAATTATATGGTTTGGCAGAAGATATCCATCAGTTTTCTGATTCCTCATGATGGTTGAAGCTCAAACAAAACGTACTGTTCTTCTTTCTTAACCGCCGGCTGCTGATTCCTTTAATATAAGTGCTTATAAATACTTAAATCGCAACCAAATTAATACTGTAATCAGTCTCTTTTATATGCCTTTCAAAAGTGGTGGAATATCGGATTTATTCTTATCATAGATCAGTCGTATATTGATGGTAGATCAGTCCTATACTCATCATATATCAATCGTATACTTATCATAGCCTCTCTTGAAAGATATTCTAAATAAGATAGAAATTAAGTCAATGTTCCTTTTCGATTTGTCAGAGCATAAATTGGGAAATATTATTACGTATTGACTGAGTGCTATTAGCCTTCATTATAGGTGCTTATCTCTTTTCGCCAATGTAGCGTATGACTGAAGCTTCACCTTTGTGCGCAACTCCTTCGGATAAGGTGATTTCTACCTCACTCAGCAGTATAATTCCCAAATTTGGGAACAGTAAAGGTATCTCTTCGAGTGAATAAAGCATATCTTTCTCCGGGGGACCTCCGGCATGGGGATTGCTCTGTTGGTGTTGATAGTGTCCTTTGCTAAAACCCTCAAGAATCACTTTGCCACCGCTTTTTAGGTAGGGAAGCAAATCGGAATGAAAGGTTGTCCGGATATCAGGAGCGGTATGGGTATAGATGAAAGCAATGACGTCAAAAGATTCCAGAGAATAATCGGGATGTATACCCTCGCTGAGAGTATATGAAATGCTTACTCCCGCTTTATCTGCTAATTGTGTGGCTTTGACTTGTCCTTGTGCGCTTTGATCGAAAGCTTCCACTTGCCAACCTCGGCTTGCTGCATAAACAGCATTACGTCCTTCACCTTCGGCAGGCAATAATATTCTGCCTGGATTTAGCTTGTCAATGCTCTCTTTGAAAAAGGCATTGGGATCTTCGCCGTAAATATATTCGGCCTGACTATATCTTTCATTCCAAAAATCTTTCATATTATTTCTTTCTGTGAGGACTTGTAAAAGACCTCGGTGATATGATTACTAAACGCTTTATGATTTGCTTTTGTTTTTTATTATATTTGAAGGACTGTTAGAACAAAATAAGAAAATTATGGAAGCAAAAATGCTGTTGAGAGATTCGGAGGTATTTCCTTCGGACATGGTTTTGAAGGATGCACTCGGAGAAGTTGCCTATAATGTATTGGATACTTTTCTTAAAACAATATCGGGAGCAACGTACAGCTTGACGGTTGAATGGAGGTATTATAATGATGGAAAAGCATGGCTTGCTAAAGTAGTATATAAGAAAAAAACTATTTTGTGGTTGTCGGTATGGAAAGGCTTTTTTAAAACAAGCTTTTATTTTACCGAAAAGCATCTTGAAGCTATTGCCGCATTAAATATCTCGGAAAACATAAAGCAAGAGTTTGCCGCAGCAAAGGCTGCCGGAAAATTGATTCCCATGATTATTGACATCAGTACTGATGAACAGCTTGAAGATTTGCTGACCGTTGTCCAGTTCAAGAAGAGCTTGAAGTAAGAATTGAATAGAGGTTGTTGGGGAGTTCTAGATCGGACATTAATATATAGAGGAGGCTTGTTGAAACTGCTTTATAGCCTTGAATGATAGTATATAAATGTATATATGATTCTTATTCCCTTAAAAAGTGTCATTTCTTCCATTATTTGTATTATGCTTTTGTGTGAGGTGATGGGTAACTTTGCAGAATAAGAACCAATAATTATTGATATGGCAAAGCAAACATTTTTATTTGTAACATTCTTAATGTCATTGCTGTCCCATTAAAATCGCAAAACGCTCTTTGAAATATTTGAAATTTAGTTAGTTACAGAGTTTTTTCAAAA
>VOIU01000055.1 GCA_007896885.1 Bacteroidaceae bacterium HV4-6-C5C | reverse complement strand
ACTAGTATGGCCCGGGGGATCCTTGGACCGTTAATTCATATATCGAAGTAGCAGGTTGTTGCCCCGCCTGATGTTGCCACTACTTGCTCATGACAGTTTTTTTAGGCAATGCAAACTACTATTTGATATTTTTTTCCAAGTACAGTTGTAGGGTACTCCTTATACTGATTCTTCTGAGCCTGTACGGGGAGCATTAGGTACTGATGTAGTAGGAGTTGAGCTTCACAAATTCACCAGGTAAGCCCAAATTTATTTTCTGCTTGGACAGGTCCACCTCACATGGGTCTGTCTAATATATTAAAAGAGGGATTTTCTTTGCTGTATTGCAGCCCAGTATATCTGTTACTTACAGTAGTAGTCCATTATTGCTGGCCTAGGGGCTTTTGCTCCTACACGAACACCACTCTGTAAAATTTGAGGTCGTCCTTAGAGTCAAACCATTCATGGAGCGCTCTGTGCATCTACCAACTATCGCTAAGCATTCACTTGGTTGGTTTAAGTGGAGGCAACTCCATTATCTTCTAGCATACCCTTCCCAGGCTACATGTAGAAAGAGATCTGTTGGGCCCCACTATTTTTTCACCCAGGGAAGCCTACTTTAGTTATAGCTTGCCAGAGATTTTCTGTGTCATGTAGAAGTCATCCACTTTTAACACCAGGAGGTGGATGTGGGGCCAGGAAATATGTCAATAACGATACGGGACTTCTAACAGTGACTCGCGGCCGCGATATCCTGCAGATGCATCCAGTACTAGTATGGCCC
>VOIU01000054.1 GCA_007896885.1 Bacteroidaceae bacterium HV4-6-C5C | reverse complement strand
GGTAATATCTCCGCCATGAGCTGGAAGATGTCAAATGAGATCCCGACACGCGGCTATAAGTTCAGTTATGACAACCTTTCCAGACTGACCGCTGCAAATTATCTGGAGAACGGAAGCGCGAATGACCATTTCAATACGGCTTATGCCTATGACAAACAGGGGAACATGACTTCGCTAGCACGCAAGGGTAATACGGGAACAGCCACATACGGAGACATTGACGTACTGACAATGACTTATGCAGGCAATCAACTGGTCAAGGCGGAAGATACCGGATCAAGTGTCAGTCTGTCCGCAAGTATGGACTTTAAGAACAACTCCAATACCACCCGGGAATACAGTTATGATGCCAATGGTAATTTAATACAAGATTTAAATAAGGGAATAAACAGTATTACATATAATTTACTAAATTTGCCACAGACGCTTACCATCAGCAATCCTCTGGGTTCAGCTACGAATAGCTATACCTATGCGGCTGACGGAAGGAAGCTGAAAACAATGATCGGTGGTAAGACAACGGATTACTGCGGAAATGTGATCTATGAAAACGGTGTATTAAAGCGAATCCTTGTTGAGGGAGGATACATTGAGGGAGGCGCGTATTACTTCTACCTGACGGATCATTTGGGTAACAACCGGGTGGTAGCCAATGCAAGTGGTAATATCAAACAGACGAACCACTATTATCCGTTTGGGATGTCCTTTGCAGAAGGAATGCAAGACTCTTCACAGCCTTACAAGTATAACGGTAAGGAGTTGGATACGGACAGGGGACTCAAT
>VOIU01000006.1 GCA_007896885.1 Bacteroidaceae bacterium HV4-6-C5C | reverse complement strand
TTTTTTAGGCCCGTTTTAATCCGTTTTTAGGGATATTTAAAATCGGTTTTATGGGTGGGAATACTCCGATTTATCCAGGAGTTTGATCTCTTGCTAAGCCGTTGACGTGAAAGGCCTAGATTAAAGCGTATTAAGAAGGCTTCTACTAATTTTGGACTACTGAAGATCAGATTGAATACCGAGAGAATAAATAAGAATGACGGCAATAAAAAGAATCAAGTGTCATATAGTGGTAGACAAAATGGCTTTTTAATAGCAGTAATGATTACAGTAATCTATATTCATGCCAGTAAAGCAGCTTAACTTTTAAAAAAAATATGCTCTTCAGTAAAAGTCATTATTGCCGATGGAAGATATATATGAGAATTTAAACAAACTGCTATATTTGACACTGTTTAATTTGCACCACCGAAAATCTAATCAGACAGTTCTTATCATTTATGCCATATAACAATCTAGTATATATACTCTTTAATAGATAGATTTTATTCCATAGGAGCTATATCGAAATTCATAGTAGAATCAATCTATTCGAGAGATGCCCAAAGCCTTATTATATACATCTATATATCGTTTCGCCGTACGGCCGATATCAAATTTAGCTGCCACTTTTTCTACTCTGGTTTTCAATTCCCCATACGCATCATTGTCTTTAGAGAGAGCCAGGATAATTTTAGCCAATTCTGCAATTGGTATAGTCCAGTTATTTAGATTAAACAATACGCCAGCCATAAGTCCTTCTTCATCAGTTAACATATTACGAACTTCACCTACATCACTTGCAACTACAGGCGTTCCGCTCATTAAACACTCAATTATAACTAAAGGAAAACTTTCGCCTTTGAACCGAGAAGGTAATAATCCAATATCAGACATTGCAAAATAATTCCGAACATCATTTTTCCGCCCCAGCAAATGAATATAAGAAGGCAATTTCTTTATCTTTAGAATATCATAACATTTACCATCTCCTATTAAAATTAAATGAATAGGTCTAGATGATTCAGCATTTGCTATTTTTACAGCTTCAATAGCTTCAAGCCATCCTTTATCAACTCTTGCTCTACTTACTAAAGTCAAACAAAAAGCATTTGCTTCAATACCTAATTCTTCTCTTTTATGTGGGGCTATAGGTATTTTTGGAAGAGCATTCCCAATTTTCTGCAAAGGAACTGGATCCAATATACCCTTAAAAGGCATCAAATTTTTATCTGCAATATAAACAAAACAAGAACAACTTGAAATCACAGAACTCAATATCCTAGATAATCCCGTTTTAGGAACAGCTTCATACATCCCATGAAGAGTAATAATGTGCTTACATCCTTTTTGTTTATTTTTTATAACGCAAGCCACAATATGATCAATTGTACCTTCGTGAGTGTGAATAATTTCTGCGTCGACAGATGATATTATACGCTGAAGATACTTAACATTGCTCAATTCTATCAATGGTATATTAACATTCAATTTCCGTCTAATTTCCTCATCACAAGGTGTACCCCTAAAGTCCATATATGTCACAGCTAAGCCTTGCTTCTTCAATTCGTTGGCTAAATAAATAGGGAAAATTTCCCCTCCACCTTGCGTTAAAGAATAACCGCAAACAAGCACGTTAGGTAATCTATACTTTGTACAATCCTTTATTACTTCAATATCATATATCTTCTCAACAACATCATAATTATCTACATGATGATGAGCCATATAATGTGCTATTAAGTTATCTTTAACAGTCTTATAAACAGATAAACTCACAGCATATCTTTGAGCAATAAAGCACGAAATTTTATGGGTTTCAGCATAATAATATAATGTCTTTTGAATCTTCAACGAAGTACTTTTTTCGTGAATACGATAGTAATTAGTAACTTCATTAGTATAGCTTACAGCTCCCCCTCTAATTAACCATAGATAAAACAGCCAGTCACCACACAAGGACATTTCTTGCCAAATAGCCGTGATTTCATCAGGTATATTCCCTATATTTCTAAAAACAGCACTACTTACATTGGGAATTACATTTTTTATTGCAAAAGCCTTTTCCACTAATGTATGCGCCGACATAATGAAAGGCCTCCCCCAAGAAAGCGGTAAATCTTTGAGGTATTCCTCCAAAGACCAAATTTTTTTCCCATTTTTCACAAATACACTTCTCGCAAATGAAAGCATTACTGACTGATGTTGCAAGCCTAAAAGTAACTCTTCCAAAAAGTTCCTATCGCAGTAATCGTCGCTCTCTGCAATCCATATATACTCGCCTTTAGCTAATTCCAATCCTTTATTCCATTGAAGAAAAACTTTCCCAGAATTCTCTTTATTAACAATGAGGCGAGTGATATCAGGATATCTATGCTGATAATCCTTCAGGATTTGGACACTATTATCAGAAGAGGCATCATCTAATAGAATTACTTCTATATTTTTATAGGTTTGCTGATAGATAGAATCCAAACGCTCCTCCAAGTACATAGCGTGATTATAATTAGGAACTATAACACTAACCAACGGGACTCTATCTAAATCTATCGGTAAATCAAAGTCTGCAAAATTATCATCATTTGAATATTGGATAGAATCAATTACAGGAAGAGGAGCATTAAAAGAAAAAAACCTCAAATAAGTAGATTTTATTCCCGTAATCGAAGTTACTCGTTTAAAGAGGGTTACCTTAAATACTCTGTATTTTTCAACAGAATAAATTGCGTTTCCACGTATTTTTTTTTCATATATAAACGCAAAGATCAGATCTTTCCAATAAATTATTTTTTTTTTCACAACCCTCTTTATAGCCATACTCTAACATTTTTTATTTAGTAAAAAGTCTACAACCGATCTCTCTTCTCTGTCAGTACACAGGGTAACACACTTAAAAACTTATTAAATCTCTCTAAAAAATATGCCTCAATTCCACTTTTGAAATTTTGTTTCAATTTCTCATACAGTTTTTTCTTCATTTCATTTGTTATTGGCGCTCGCATTATTTTTTTATAAAAAATGCCATGACGCAAAGTCCGCTTATAATAACTAAGATGAAGAAAGTAATACTTTTCAATTTGCCCTACAACAACCATATCTTCCTCTAAAGACTTGCCTGTTTTCTTAGCTTGAGTAGATGCACTGTTCATGTGATAACGGCAATAATTCAATTTCTTATAAACCTCAATGACTTGCCCAAAACGAGCCATTTCTGTCCAAAACAACCAATCACCACTGCAATGCATAGAAATGCATAAGTCAAAATCAAGATTTACAGCTAAATCTCGTCTAAAGAGTACGCCACTTGCATTATAAACGTATGAACGCCAAAATAAATTATGCAGAATATATTCTGTTCCATTAAAGACATTATAGCCCTTTCTAGAAGTTTTCTGTTTCCTCCCCCATCTATCATAATCTAATTTCATTATACATCCCGATTCATCTACACGATATCCGCCAGCAAAACAGAATGAAGCTTCAACATACTTTTCTAATAAAGGTACTGTTATTGATAAGAAAGAGAGATCGGCATAATCGTCACTTTCAGCAATCCAAACATATTTACCACTCGCTAATTCAAGTCCTTTTTTCCATTGGGAGAAAGGAGAGCCTGAATTTAATGAATTTATTTTTATATGAGAAATACGTGAATCAAATCGGTAATTCTCAATAACCTGTAAACTGTGATCAGTGGAAGCATCATCTAGCAAAATGACTTCAATATTGAGATAAGATTGATTCAATACGGAATCAATACGCTGTTCTAAAAATTGGGCATAATTATAGTTAGGTATAATAACACTTACTAAAGGTAGCTGCATCTTTTCTTTTTTTTAAACACGATGTCTCTTCAACTTAAATAATAACCTATAGAAATAATAAAATGAGCGATATAGAGGCAAATGGTTATAAATGCTCCATCGCTTCAAAGCGCTTAACAGCCCTATTTTCTGCCAATTAAAGGTATCATAGCAATGCATTTTATCGAGTACATCATTTACTATTTTTTCTGTGCAAGAAGTTGGAGGGACGAGCATTATATGATCTATAAGATGAATCCCGCGTTGAATAACAAATATCGGAGTTCTGTCCCACATTTGTTTTTCTAATATAAAATTACTCTGTTCATATACGGCAAGGAATAAATGATATTCTTTTTTAGGATCATACAGACTTTGCATGATGCTATCTTCGCGAATCAAATAATGATATTTGGGGACTCCTTTCATTACTATCTTTTGAGCATTATAAAAGATTTTATACATTACAGCAATGTCTTCAAAATAACGATTTAAGGGGAATCTCAGTTCTTCGAACAAATATCTCTTAAAAAGTTTATCGCAAGCATAATTTCTAATAATTTTATCTTCCGATAAAAGACGGATAGCTTTTGTAGATGTCAATTCGGTAACCTCGTTCGAAACGTATTTTACTTTCGTTTTATTTTGCTTTTCTATATAATGCGAACATATAGCCAAATCTGCTTTTCTTGTATTCAAGAGTTCCCATAAGAATTCATACATATCATAATCTATCCAGTCGTCACTATCTACAAAGCCTATGTATTCACCTAAAGCGTTGTTGAGTCCTATATTTCGAGCAGAACTTAACCCTCCATTTTTGCTATGTATTACTTTCACCCGATTATCCAATTGGGCATATTCATCACAAATTTCACCCGAACCATCTGTAGAACCATCATCCACGACTACTATCTCGAGATTTTTATATGTTTGCCCACAAATAGAGTCAAGACACTTCCTTAAATAAGCTCTTACATTATATACTGGGACAATAATACTGATCAAAGGAAGTGACTCACATTTCATTATTCATCAACAGTCTTTAGATATTAGTTCCAATAAATCCGGGAATAAAAGAATATCCGGCTTTCCAACGTAACTTCAATTTACGCATCAAATTCAACGGTTTTGGCCTCACCTTTTCTTGGAAATACCAAATGTAATTGTTTACTGCGTCTAATACTCGCGCTGAAGAATGCCCATCAGCATGTGCTTCATGCATAGTTACATATGAACGAATATCAGCCATCAGTCCGCTTGGACGGGTAATGGCTTTTGCTATTGCTTCTTCAACATCTAGTGGATCTGTCACATTCAGCAGATGTCTTCCCGGAGTTGTATTGCGGTATGTTACTACAGGTTTATCGAGCAGCATAAACTCAATAATCACAGAGGAGGCATCTGATAATAAGACATCTGCACTATTCAGTAGTTCTGCGTCCACCAGTCCGCTTTCATTAAAAGTTACATTGGGGCATGCGCGGGCTAATTCTTTATATTGATTTAGCACACTAAGGTCTTGAAACATCGGATGAAAGGAAATAATCCAATCCCAAGGTTTTTCTCTTACTAATCTACTAAGAGTTTCGAATAAATGAGGTGCAGAAGTTATATCTTTTGTGAAAGTAGAAGAATACAATATTACAGGACGATCATGCCGGACTTGAGCAGTAGTAGATTTATTTACCAACGCATCCGTCTTGCACCAGCCTGTCTCATAAACTTTAAAAAAACCATATTTCGTTTCAAGTTTCTTGAAGGGTAATGTACTGCTTTCACCTTGAGTACAATATATATCAAACCAGCCTCTAATGGAGAAATGGTCGTCTTTTTCATCCCCACGTTTATTTATAGGATATCCATGAAAAAGAGATACTTTAACCCCTGGAAAAAAGTCATAAATATAATTTCCCGGTGCAAAAGTCGCAATGGGGTTATAATCCAATACATCTTGCAACGTCCGGAGGAGCGTCTCATTATTTTTCAATAGAATGGGGCAATCATCTTCAACAAACCAAGCTACATCATCCCCCCGCCTCCATATTTCCTCTTGAAGAGGACGAAGTATTGGATAAGAATATGCAACAGAAACAAAAAATAAAAAATGTCTTTTCATACATCTATCTTTTTAGGGCAACAGTAGTATTGCCGAAATCCCAAAGAATATTGTAAGCCTATCAAATAACTACTTAATTAAAAAACGAGAATTCTTGCAGTTTACTGCATCATCCACCTAAAAATAAGTAGAACTTACAAGGGATAAGTGAAAAAATGTTCATAATGGATTAATTTAGATCTAAGGTTAACAAGGCACAAAGGTACTTTTATTCGCCAATAATTGAAAATTTTGAAAACTTTATATAGCTTTGTATCTAAAATATTTTATTCTACCCAATAAAAACGAGTTTATGAGCTTTACAGAACTTTGCAACAGCATATTCGAAAAATCAATCTGTGAATATCACAAGGTTGACAATGTAGATGCCCCCATTCAAAATCCTTACCCTATAAAAAGTATTGAGTATTATCTTTACCTAAAGAATTGGATAGACACAGTGCAATGGCATTTTGAAGATATTATACGTGATCCAAGTATTGATCCATCCGCTGCACTAGTACTCAAAAGACGTATTGATAAGTCTAATCAGGACCGCACAGACCTTGTGGAGCTAATTGATAGCTATTTCTTGGATAAATATAAGTCTGTTAAAATTCAGGATAACGCACAAATAAATACAGAGAGTCCGGCGTGGGCTATCGATCGCTTATCCATACTCGCTTTAAAAATTTATCACATGTGTCAGGAAGTGGAGCGCACAGATACGACACCCGAGCACCATAAACAATGTTCAGATAAACTGAACATCTTATTGGAACAGCAAAAAGATCTTTCAAGCGCTATCGAACAGTTATTATATGACATTGAAAGCGGGAATAAGTATATGAAAGTATACAAGCAAATGAAAATGTACAATGACCCGAATTTAAACCCTGTGCTATACGGGAAGAAATGAAAATATTGATTATTAGGCTTTCAGCTCTAGGCGATGTAGCAATGACCATACCCGTCATAACTTCTTTCGCCCAACAGTACCCGGAAATAGAAATTATGTTCCTAAGCAAGGCTTCTGTAGAACCGCTATTTGAGCACATGCCTTCAAATTTTCATTTTCGAGGATTGAAAGAGAATGAGTATGCCAACGTGTTTAGTCTATTCAGATTATTCTGCTCTTTAAAAAAAGAAAAATTTAATCTCGTTGCCGATTTGCACAATGTACTCCGCACAAAAATGCTCCGCATCCTTTTCCAACTAACAGGTAAGCAAACAAAACACATTGATAAAGGGCGAAAAGATAAAAGGAGGCTAGTAAGGAAAGAGCATAAAATTATGAAGCAGTTACCTTCTTCATTTGCTCGCTATGAGAAGGTTTTTGAAGAGCTTGGATATCCAATAAAAACTTCTTTTCATTCCATATTCGGAGATGGAAAGGGAGACTTAAAGAAGTTTGTCCATTTTACTGGCGTACCAAATGATAAATTTTGGATAGGAATAGCACCTTTTGCAGCACATAAAGGTAAAAGACTACCTGAAGAAAGTGTTGTAAAATTGATAAAGCAACTATCCTTACATCCAAAATATCAAATATTTCTATTTGGTGGGGTTTTAGAAAAAGAAATTTTAGATGAATGGAGTTCAGCATATCCCAACGTCGCCTCATTAGCAGGTAGCCTCACACTAAATGAAGAATTGGCTTTAATGAGTTATCTTAGAGTAATGATTTCGATGGATTCCGCAAATATGCATCTTGCATCGCTTGTCGGCACCCCTGTCGTCTCCATTTGGGGAGCTACTCATTACTTTGCCGGATTCATGGGGTGGATGCAAGACACGCAAAATGCGGTAGAGACGGATTTACCATGTCGCCCATGTTCAATTTTCGGCAATAAAGACTGTTATAGAAAAGATTACGCTTGCTTGCAAAGGATAAGCCCGGAAATGATAATAACTAAAATAGAAAAGATTGTAAATTGATGAAAATCATCCTTGATCCCGGGTACGAAAAAGCCCACACAGCAATATATGAGTTAATTAAAAATTATGAATTAGCTGGTGAGACACTTTATAAAGGACGTAACTTAGTAAAACATTTCCATACGGAATATGGTGAATGGGTTGTAAAGCGATATAAAAGGCCATCTATCCTTCAACGCTTTATCTATACATTTTTCAGAAAAAGCAAAGCTGAAAGAGCTTTCATTTTTGCTCAAAAATTACATTCTCTAAACATTGAAACACCACAAGCTATTGCGTATATTGAAGAAAAAAAATGTGGATTACTCTCATACTGCTACTTTATTTCTACAGTATCCACTTATTCTTCACTATACCCCATTCTCGTAGAACAATCGGTCTATGACCAAAGTTTGGTAAAAGCATTAGCTGCGTTCTTGAAAGAGCTGCATTGCAAAGGATTTCTACATGGAGACTCTAACTTAGACAATATTCTCTATAAAGGAAATGAAGAAACCGGATTCCAATTTGCCGTTATTGATACCAACAGATCCAAGTTTAAAGAAAATCCGACAGCTACAGAGTGCCTAAACAATTTTAAACGAGTAACTCATCGACGTGATTTGCTAGTAGATATCGTTACACAGTATGCCAAATTACGAGATTGGAACGTGCCGAACAGCGTAAATGAAGCCATAAAGGCGCTGGATAAATTCGAAAGAAAGGATGATCTTAAGAAAATGTTAATCCCTAAGCGAACAAAAAAAGAATGAACTGTTATTTATCACGCAATTATAAGAATACATCACTTGCTGGCAATAAAGCTAAAACTGATATTGAACGAGTCATGTCTGACCACGGGTTTCGGAATGTCGGTATAAAACAATCAACCTATTCTAATGCTGTTATTGCCTTCCTTATTACACTTCTAGGTGTGTTGAAGACTCTTTTTAGTATACATCAGGATGATCGTATCGTCCTGCAATATCCGCTAAAAAAATATTTTTCCTTTGTTTGTAATATAACTCATTTTAAGGATGCAAAGATTATAGTTGTAATACACGATCTTGGAAGCTTCAGACGCAAAAAATTAAGCATCCAAAAAGAAATAGAACGCCTGAATCATGCTGATTACATCATAGCTCATAATAGTAGGATGAAGCAGTGGTTGATAGAGAATGGCTGTAAAAAGCCTATCGGAGAACTCGGAATATTTGATTTTCTTTCGGATAATCAAGCAGACTTTGAAAGGCCCGTCAACAAACCCTACAGAGTAGTGTATGCAGGAGTATTATATCAGCAAAAGAACGCTTTTCTTTATAAGATTGGACCACATATAAAATCATTCTGCTTTCTGTTATATGGGAAAGGCCTTGATAAAGAAAAAGTTATCAAAAGCGAATATTTTCAATATATGGGATTTGTTCCTGCAGATAGACTTATCAGTAATAGTATAGGCGAATTTGGTCTGGTATGGGATGGAGATTCATTGGATGCATGCACAGGAGAATTTGGTGAATACCTCAAGTATAATAACCCTCATAAAACATCGCTATACATTAGGTGTGGGCTCCCTGTTATTATATGGAAACAAGCCGCATTGGCATCTTTTATAGAAAAAGAGCGGATAGGCTTCTGCATTGAATCACTCACTGAAATAGAGTCTATTCTAACAGATATTACTGAAGATCAATACCGAATCATGAAGCATAATATTCAATTATTAAATACAAGATTATCTGAAGGATATTTTATAATGAATGCTTTAAAAGATGCAATAAATGCCATAAACAGTGAAAGACTATGAAACAGTATGACTACTTAATTGTGGGAGCAGGACTATTTGGAGCTGTTTTTGCACACGAAGCTACAAAAAGAGGTAAGAAATGTCTCGTTATAGAAAAAAAAAATCATGTAGGTGGCAACATATTTTGCGAAACAGTAGAAAGCATTAATGTGCATAAATATGGAGCCCACATCTTTCATACCGATGACAAAGATATATGGGAATATGCGAATGGATTTGTAGAGTTCAATCGATATACGAATTCTCCTATAGCTGCATTCAAGGGGCAATTGTACAATCTCCCTTTCAATATGAACACTTTTTATCAATTATGGGGAGTAAAAACACCAATAGAAGCACAAGCGAAAATAGACGAACAGCGTAACGAGTTTTCTCACATATACGACCCTGCAAATTTAGAAGAACAAGCCTTAAAGCTTTGTGGAAAAGATATCTATGAACGCCTCATTAAAGGATATACAGAAAAACAATGGGGTAGACCAGCAACAGAATTACCGGCTTTTATTATTAAACGAATACCTTTTCGATTCACGTTTGATAATAATTATTTCAATGACACATATCAAGGGATTCCAATAGGCGGGTATAATAAACTGATAAACAGGCTACTTGAAAGAGTTGAAGTCCAAATCAATACAGACTATTTTTCAAAGAAGGAATACTTTGAAAATATTTCAACCAAAATATTATTCACCGGATGTATAGATGAGTTCTTTAATTTTCGCTTTGGTCATTTGGAATATCGTAGTCTCCGCTTTGAACACAAAAAGTTGAACACAAAGAACTACCAAGGCAATGCAGTCATAAATTATACGGAGAGAGAGGTCCCTTATACGCGAATTATCGAGCATAAACACTTTGAGTTTGGGACACAAGAAAATACGATAATTACCTACGAATATCCAGAAAACTATACTCTAGGGAAAGAAGCATATTATCCGATCAATGACGAAACAAACAGCAGGTTATATAAAAAATACGAAGAGCTTTCTGAAAGCTGGAATAATGTGCTATTCGGAGGAAGATTGGCTCAATATGCTTATGCTGATATGGATGACACAATTAAAGCAGCCTTAAAATTAGTAAAGCAAGAATTATAAAAGCAACATTAATAATCAATTTAAATTCACGATTAACGAAAGTAAATAAAAATAGTATCAGAAAACGGTAAATTTTCTTCGGGACTAAGCAAACTACAGACTTGCCATATAGAACCATTTTAATAAAAAAACTCTATTTCTTTTTATTTTCTATAATATGTAGTTACTTTGTATTCAAAAAAACAACGCATATAATGACTCAATTTAACATAAATAATCAAAGCTTCTTAGAAGAAGAATACAGATCAGGATATCTTGTAAGTAGGTTAATGAAGCAAGTTTGGGCATGTGAGTTAGATTTACTAAATGAATTTCTACGTGTATGTGAAAAATATAAATTAAAATGCTGGGCAGACTCAGGTACCTTAATTGGTACTATTAGACATAAAGGTTTTATCCCTTGGGATGATGATATTGATATGGTTATGTTAAGAGAAGATTACGATAAGTTAGTAAAAATTGCACCCTTAGAATTCAAAGAACCTTATTTTTTACAAACTATTTATTCTGATTATTTCTGTTCTCATCGACATGGACAACTACACAATATACAAACAGCAGCACTTCCAACTAATAATTACAAAAAAAAATGTTGCCAAGGGATTTTTATTGATATTTTCATCTTAGATGGGTATCCGAATTCTGTAAGAACGGCATTTAAGCATGTAAAAAAAGTAAGGTTGAAAAAGAATCTTATTAAACTCTCATTAATTTTAAAGAAATACATTCCACGGCCGTTATATAAAAAATGTAGATTTGATCTTATGTTTTTTCGCTCATACGAAAAAACCCTAAGGCAATTCAATATTAATAATAGCGATTATTTGGCTTATATTTCTTTAAATTTAAAAGAAAATATAAAAAATAAAGATTTCTATTCTCAGACTCTTTATAGCGATTTTGAATATATAAAAATTCCCATCCCTATAGGATATGATAATATTTTAAGAATTGATTTTGGAGACTATATGACCCCCAAAAAAGAACCAACGATGCATGGCTCTATGGACTATAATGTTGAAAGAAGTTACAAAGAGATTCTTAAAGAGCTACATCACAGCTAAACAGAAAATACACCTTCGCTTCTATTGCCTTTCATCTTCTGTCCAATTATAATCCAATTCACATTCACGTTGAAGAGCAGCCTCCACAATTTGTTGGGTACTCACTATTATCTTCTGCTTAATTGATGTAGTACTAATACCCGGAGTATAAGGGAAATAGACAACACGTTTCTCCGGCTGTTGTTTCATCCATTCTAAGCCTTCAAGATATTTATTCTCCCAATCATCCCCGATAGTTACAACATCAATGTTTTCACTTTGCAATTGAGCAATCTCAGTCAACTTAACCTGTTTTACTACTTTAGTTACGCATTTGATAGAACTGACAATACGAAAACGTTGTTCAAAAGGAATTATAGGTTTCATCCCTTTGTATTTTTCTATTAATTCATCAGTACTCACTCCTACAATTAATTCATCGCCTAAAGCGGCCGATTTCTCCAAAATGTTTAAATGTCCGACATGGAATAAATCAAAACTCCCCGACGTAAAGACTCTCACTATTTTTTTCATGGCATTGAACTGTTTTTAAATGCTAGAATTTTCAATTTCTTTTATACTGGCAGCTAGCTTATCTAAATCTTGACATGTTTGCACACCAGTATGGGAGACTCTAAAATAATTAGGCACTCCTCCTGGCATAATAAATATTCCTCTCTTCATCAGCTCCGAAAAAAGGATGTCTCCATTCTTATGCACAAAAAAACCCGTTATACAATTTGAAGGAGTCTCCACTGGAAGTTCCCAACCATTCTCTAAGCAAAGTCTCCTAAAATATATAGCACGAGTACTGACTGTTTTGATTATATGGGCAACGCCAAGCTCCATATTACGTTGCAATCGACTATGCAACTGCATAAAGAGTGTGGTTGCAGGGCTATATGGAGTTTGGCCTCTTTCTAAATTCTTGAGATTTTCATTAAAATCAAAATAATAACTCTTATCAGGGAAAGAGATTCCCTTCAAACGCTGCGAAAGAAACACTAAAGCAATACCAGGTGAGATATTCAACCCTTTCTGGCTACTCACAATACAAATGTCTATCTTAAGGTCATCCATATCCAAAGGGTCTGAGAGAAAAGAGCTAATTGCATCAACTACGAGGCTGACACCATGATGCGTGCAGATATCAGAAATCTTCTTTAAGTCAAAAAGCTGACCGGAAGACGTTTCGTGATGCTGACATAAGAAAATATCCGGCTTTTCCTTCGCAACAACTGCCTCCAAGCGCTCATAATCTGCGTCTCTACCAAAAGGAACCTCAAAGAGAGCATTAGGGTAATTATAGAAATCACAAAGACCTTTCCAACGAAGTCCAAAGGCCCCCCCCGCAAGAATCAAGGCTTTATTATGCATAGAAACATAATTTGTAACCACAGCATCCATTGCTCCAGTGCCTGATGCCGTATAAGGTATCACCCTCCCTTGAGGGCAATGAATAAGAGACAGCAGCATAGACTCTATGTCTCTCACTACAACAGAGAAATCTGCCGTACGCATATAAGGGATAGGATTCGCGGCGATCTCTCTTATACTCTCTTCAATATCCCCTGGAAAAACATAAGATTTCATAATTCAAATGCAATAGTGTCACATATAATGACAGTAATATAAATATATAATATTTTTTAAAATAACTCAACCTTCAATAGGCTTTGAAAAGAGTTTCTTTAGCGCTAAATGATATGAAGGCAGATGAATAGAGGAATCCATCGTTATCCAACCAAATGTTTTAATGACCGTATACTTCCTCCATAAATTTAAAGAACGATATTTCGGCACTCCATGCCGATATATATAATCTCTAGCTCCCTCCAACATACGATGAGCCACTTTGCCATCAGAATAAGGATCATAATTAGATATAACCCATTTCCTAAGATTAATATACGATTCATTGTGTAATACTTCACTAAAAGCATTACACAATTGTTCCGGCTCAGTTATATCTTTCCAATAAATATCTTTTGAAATCGCACGAAGAGTGATAACCGGTTTATCGAGCAATAAGAATTCATAGATGGTAGAGGATGTATCGCTGATCATCATATCTGCCATAAGCTGATATTTAGTCACGGTAAAATCATCAATCCAAACTATATTCTTATTATTTCTGGCCAATTCTTTATATTCATCAACCCACTCTTGCCTGGTTAAAGGATGAAGTTTTATAATAATCAAGACATCTTCTTTATTTGTCAGATCAACAAGAGCTGTTTTTAAATGAGGTAAAGAGGTTAATGAAGGAGAAAATGTAGGAGCATAAAGCACCAAATGCTTGCGTTGATATTTGGCCAATAATGCTTCTTTCTCTTTATCAAAATCATGAAGATGTTCCTTGACCCAATCTTGCCGAGGCCATCCCGTTTCAAGCACTTCAAAATCATTATATTTCCGAGCTAATTTGAGAAAATTATTGGTAAAAAATGGACCTTGGGTAAAATACGTATCAAAGTAGCGACGAATAACCCAATGATCTTTTTTTTCGGCAGCATATCCATGAAATATTTGAATTTTTACTCCCGGCAAATAATAAGGAACTATATTTCCAGGAACAAAGATAACCTCCGGAGAGAAGTTATAAACTTCTTGAATACTATTTGTCCATCTTACTTCTCTTTGAAAAGGAAAATCAGGAATTTTTTCCCTATGGACATACCATAAAGTCTCATTATTCCCTTCCCTATTAGCCTCAATCTGAATCGGATTTAAAATATCAATAGCATATTTGTTCTCACAGAACAAGACAATTCTCATAGAACTAATATTTAGTATTATAATCTCGGACAAAAAATCCGACATAATCAAAACATTTCATGCACAACCTTAAAATAGAAAAGCACCATTAATTTTCTAAACTTCGCAAATAAAAATGAATAGTAATAGTTAAGCAGACCAACCAACTTTCCACTAAAACATTACTATTGCGTTTTTCAATTAACTAGATTTAAAACATTCTCAACTGTGATGCAAAGGAAATACTTTTTATTTATTTAAAGAAAGAATAGCATGAAATTGTATCTGGGCTGCAATAATAAACTCTCGATTTAGGAGTTATTTTGTTATTCTCCGAAAATAAATACTTAATTTTGCACAAAGAAGTAGACATCTAGAAAATGATATTATTAAGCTTTGATACTGAGGAATTTGATGTTCCGCGTGAACATGGAGTAGACTATCCTGTTGAGGAGGGAATGAAAGTGTCGATATACGGTACTGCCAAAATATTAGACTGCTTAAAGAAGAATGGCGTTCGAGCTACTTTTTTTTGTACAACAACTTTTGCGGAAAATGCACCAGAAATCATGCATCGTATCATCGAAGAAGGGCATGAAGTTGCTGCTCACGGGTGTGACCATTGGTCACCCAAAGCAGCAGATGTATTCAATTCAAAGAAACGATTGGAACAATTGACCGGAAAAGTAATTAAAGGGTATCGGCAACCACGAATGTTCCCGGTATCTGACTCGGACATCGCTAAGGCAGGATATAGCTATAATTCATCTTTAAACCCGGCATTTATCCCAGGTAGATACATGCACTTGACTGCTCCACGCAAGTACTTTATAAAAGAAGATGTGCTACAGATACCGGCATCGGTAACGCCCCTGCTGCGTTTTCCTCTATTTTGGCTAGCGTACCATAATCTACCGGCAGCCATTT
The DNA here is from genome assembly GCA_007896885.1 of Bacteroidaceae bacterium HV4-6-C5C. Taxonomy (GTDB): domain Bacteria; phylum Bacteroidota; class Bacteroidia; order Bacteroidales; family Bacteroidaceae; genus Bacteroides. The sequence continues at coordinate 171,949 of VOIU01000006.1, read as the reverse complement.
ACAGGGCTTTGGCATATTACACACTAAAGCACGACGGTTATTTTGTGACCTATTTTCATCCATGGGAGTTTTTTCCTCTTGCAAAGCATCCGGAATTAAAGATGCCTTTTATTATCCGAAACCAATCAGGCGAAGGTATGGTCAAAAGACTTAATGCATTGATTTCAATGTTTAAAGAGAAAGATATACCTTTTATTACGTATTCTGAGTTTACGGCTTCTAAGATGACTGAATTAAACAAGCAACAGAAATGATAAAATTAGCTATTGTCTCACCATGCTATAATGAGGAAGCAGTTCTACTACAATCAACTACTCGGTTGACTAGCCTCATTGAAGAGCTAATCGATAAAAAGAAAATTGCTCAAAACAGCTTTATCTTATACGTAAACGATGGAAGTAAAGACAATACTTGGTCACTTATTTCGCAGTTACATCAAACCAATAAATATGTAAAAGGAATCAGCCTCGGACAGAACTCGGGACACCAAAATGCTATCATGGCAGGAATGATGACTGCGAAAGACTTGGCTGATGCTATAATCACAATTGATTGTGATTTACAAGATGATCTTACTGCAATAGAACGGATGATAGATGCCTATGCAGAAGGGTACGATGTCGTGTATGGGGTAAAAAAGTCCAGACAAGCAGACCCACTCCTCAAGCGTTTAACCGCAGTAGCCTTCTATAAATTGCAAAAGCAAATGGGAGTGAAGACTATAATATATAACCATGCTGATTTTCGGTTTATCAGTCGCAGAGCCTTGGAGCAGTTATCTCTTTATCAGGAGAGGAATCTTTATTTAAGAGGAATTATACCGTTGTTGGGATTTCCCTCAGCAACTGTCGATGACGTGATTAGTGAACGCACAGCGGGAGTATCCAAGTATACATTAAAGAAGATGCTGGGACTTGCATTGGACGGAATCACATCATTTTCAGTAAAACCGATTCATGCGATCATATATCTGAGCATTACTTTTATCGCCATTAGCCTCTTGATCGCAATATATGTAATCTACTCATTGATCTCAGGTTTAGCTGAGCATGGATGGGCTTCAATAATGCTCTCTATATGGTTTGTAGGGGGAATCATACTTTTATCAATTGGAGTTGTCGGCATTTATGTGGGTAAGATATATACCGAAGTAAAACGTCGTCCTCGGTACAATATAGAAAAGATTCTTAGTGATGATCAAAACATTTAAATCTTTACCCGATAAATATCCTAATATCCCGGACAAAGTATGGCAGTTCATACGATTTGGAGTTGTAGGAAGCATCTCCTCGGCTATCCACTATGGAGTTTATTGTTTAGTCGTTCTAATCGCAAATGTAAATATTGCTTTCACCTCCGGCTATGGCGTCGGGCTTATTTGTAATTTCTTCTTGACGTCATACTTTACCTTCCAGTCCAAGCCGTCTTCAAGAAAAGCAATTGGATTCGGTGCCAGTCATCTGGTTAACTACATACTAGAAATCAGCTTACTGAATATTTTTGTATGGATGGACTGTGATAAATTTATAGCCCCTATATTAGTACTTATTGTTGTTGTACCGATAAACTTCCTACTATTAAGTCTCGTCTTTGCTCATAAAAAGAAAGAATAATCATGAAACGCTTTTTGAAGTTATTTATTTATTTATTGTCCATTCATTGCTCCGCACTTATTATCACAAGCGCACTAAGAGTTATACTTTTTGTCACATTACATCATCAATTATCTACTGCAGCTCTTGCTGATAGAAACCTCCAAATTACCGCTTTTATCAGAGGAGTATGGTTTGACAATGTTATAGGGTGCTATGCACTTGCCCTACCTCTTGTTGTTGCGGTTATTACTGCGATCTTCAACTATTACAAAAAACCGCTATTCCGTTTCTACACCGTGTTTTTCAGTATATTCTATGCGATAGTATTCCTAATTAACGTTGCTGATATCCCATACTTCGGCTACTTTTTCAAGCATATCAACGCATCAATATTCGAGTGGTTTGGATATGCGGGAACAACTACCGGAATGGTTACAGGAGAGAAATCTTATTATTTGCCCATTGCAATCTATCTAATTTGTACAACAGGGTTTATTATATGGAACATATTTTTATCTGCGAAATTTCGTACCGTACTCGCTCACTCACAGATTTCTTTGAAAAAACAAAATATATCTCTATTTCCTAAAGTAGGTATTTTATTAGTTGGTGCTTGTTTGATAGGGTTATGCTTTTTCGGGATACGCGGTCGTACCGGTTATAATCCTATAAAAGTAAGTGCTGCCTATTACTGCCAAGATGCTTTTTTAAATCAATTGGGAGTTAGCCCTACATTCAATCTACTCACAAGTATTATAGACGATCTACGCCCAGAGAATAAATACCTACATCTGATGGATGAACAAAGAGCTATAACAGAAGTACAGAAAGCTTTGAATCGTACAGGAAATTCTATATCACCGCTAGCTACCGAGAGAAAGTCACTATCTTCTCCATTAGACTCAATCGGACTAAAGCGACCGAATGTTGTACTCATCATGATGGAGTCAATGTCTGCGAGCCTTATGAAGCACTTTGGTCAAGCAGACAATCTTACTCCATTTCTAGATAGTTTGTACACGCAGTCCATTGGATTCAAGAATTTCTATTCGGCCGGTATACACACGAATCATGGACTATATGCGACTCTTTATTCGTTTCCGGCCATTATGGAACGAAACTTAATGAAAGGTTCGGTCATTCCACGCTATTCTGGACTTCCCACAGTGCTAAAAGATAATGGCTATTACAACTTGTTTTTCATGACTCATGAAAGTCAATATGATAATATGAATGCATTCTTCAGAACAAATGGATACGATGAAATATATTCTCAAGAGAATTATCCTAAAGATAAAGTTGCTAATAGCTTTGGAGTTCAGGATGACTACCTTTATCAATATGCCATACCAGTCTTAAATAAACAAGCTCAGAAGAAAAAACCGTTTTTTGCAACATTGCTCTCTATCAGCAATCATCCGCCTTATGTAATTCCACACTACTTTCATCCAAAATCGAAAGAATCTGAAAAGCAAATAGTGGAATATGCCGATTGGTCAATAAAACAATTTTTTAATGAAGCTCGAAAACAACCATGGTTTAACAACACTATATTTGTATTGGAAGGTGACCACGGAAAACTCGTGGGAAAGGCAGAAAATGAAATGCCACAGTCTTATAACCATATCCCTTTAATAATATACAATCCCAAACTTAAGCCCAAAGAAATGAATTGCTTTGGTGGGCAGATAGACGTACAGCCTACGCTATTAGGCTTATTGGGAATTGGCTACATGCAAAACAATTTTGGCATCGACTTGCTACATGAGAAACGGCCTTGTATGTTTTACACGGCAGACAATATGATTGCAGCACGAGATGAGCATTACTTATATATGTTCTCTCCAAAAACGAGTCAGGAATTTGCATATAAAATAGAGAACGGTAAACCAAAATCAACGCCCGTCAACAGCTATATTCTTTCTTTAAAAAACTATTGTTTTTCGATGCTACAAAGCGCACAGTTACTTGTAAAGCAGGGAAAAACATTAAATCATCAACGGTAATTCTAGTATAAATTCACTCTTTTGAAAATTTATAAATTTCCGCAATCTGCTTAACATCACACCCGCGTTTTTTAGCTTTATAAAAGAAGTCAAATCTATAACCTTCTTTCTCAAACTCGGGAAGGAAGCGTTTAGCATCTTCCTCACCCACCAATAGATAGCCATGCTTAGGGCGTTTCTGATAGAAATCACCTATGCGATTCCCTATATAAAAATTAATTGCAAAGAAGCGGACAAAGTCACCGGTGGTATCCAAATTATAAGCAACAAAACCGTAAATATCACCATGGCCCGGCGGTATTAATCGAGCAATATCAGTCGCTGTGGGTTTATCTGATTTTGCATTGAGTACAGCCGGCTGATAAGCCCCATCCAAAGACAAATATAAACCCATCGTAATTACAACAAGAGCATAGGGCAGAGTATCAGCTATACTCTTGCGACTATATACCCACCAATAGAGGCCAAGAAGTGTCGGTAATAAGACTAAAATCCATGTTCCAAAACCACCCATTTGCTCTATAGCATGAAGAAAATCGATATTATCACCGGCATGTCTGCCATGAAAAATAGTTTCAGGTATCAGCCCTTGTTTTACAACCAGAAATGTAGCAAAAAGCAATAGACTTATTCCAGCGAGAATTCCACCATATAGCTTCAAAACCTTAATATGCTTTTTGCTTAAATGCAAGATATACTTAGCCAAAAAGTATGCAATAAATGGATAAATAGGCATAAGATAAACACTCCGCTTACTTTGAGGAAAACAATAAAACACAAAAATTACAGCGATGGCTGTTAATGCAAACAAATCGAATGATTCCATTTTTGCAATTCGATCTTTCAAGTTATTCCACCAAGCAAGAGGTTTTAAATTTACTTTTTGATATTGCAGAGTAAATAATGAAATTAGCACGAGCAGCGCCCATGGCACATATCCGGATAACAATGTGATAAGATTATAATACCAAGGATTAACACATGAATCATAGCTCATCGTATTAGTCATTCTTCCCACATTTTCTTCCAAGATCAAATCCAAGAAAGCCTTTCCTCCTTGTTGGTAAGCAGCAAAATACCATAAACCGGGAATTACTAAAGATGCTAATCCTGCAAGAAAAAGAAAAGAGAAAGCTTTGAAGAAGTTCATCCCTCGAAGTAAAAGAAACACTCCAGTTACAAGACAAGGAATCAAGGTTCCTACTGGCCCTTTAGTCAAAGTAGCTAAACTCATGCATATTATAGCTACCCATGGAACACCCTTCAACCCCTTTTCATACCAGCGATAAAAGGAATACAAAGCAATGACAGTCAAGGCTGTCAAAACCATATCAACACGACAATTCACTCCTGCCCTATGCAATTCAAAGTTAGTGAGTGTTATGAATGCAGCAAGTAAAGCTACCGAAACGCCCTTTCTACGTCCTAAGAAAAGAAAACCGACTACCACCATTAGAATCAAACCGATTGCAGAAGGCATTCGTGAAGTAGCTTCAGTCACCTGATTATTGTTCAAAAAAGAAACTGCAGCAATACACCAATGAAAAAATGGAGGTTTATAAGCGATTTCACCACCGTTATTGACGGGCAATACCCAATTTCCTGTAGACAACATGGTGTATGAAACAATTGCCTCTCTAGGTTCTCCTTTCGTATGAAAATCGGACAGCCCTAAAAAAGGAATGATAGTAAAAACACTTATTAATAATAATAACCAAAATGCTTTTCTTATTGTTAAGCTCTCCATGATATTTATTCATTTATTATTCCGGCAAATATAGACAGTTTTCAGTTATATATCATAATTTTGCAGTATAAACAAATGATATGGAACAATGAAAGTTATCGTTGATGAAAATATACCTTATATAAAAAAGCCGCTTGAGGCTATAACTGATAATGTTATTTATATCTCCGGACGTAATTTTACTCCTGAGCTAATAAAAGATGCCGATGCACTAATCATAAGGACTCGTACTTACTGCAATAAAAGTCTGCTCGAAGGAAGTAAAGTGCAATTCATTGCGACAGCAACCATTGGCTTTGATCACATTGATACAAAATATTGCCAAGAAGCCGGTATTAAATGGACCAATGCCCCGGGATGCAATGCTTCATCAGTCTCACAATACATTGAATCAACTTTAATACTATTATGCCAACTTAGAAAGAAAGACCCAAACCATACAACCATTGGGATTGTTGGTGTGGGGAATGTAGGAAGCAAAGTATTAAAAGTCGCACGACAAATGGGGATGCGAGTCTTACTTAATGACCCTCCACTTCAAGAAAATCAAAAAGATCACAAAACTTTTGATTCCATACAAAGCCTTGCAGAGCAATGTGATATACTAACATTCCACGTGCCATTAAATATGGATGGTAAGTACAAAACCTATCATTTGGGCAATGCAGCATTTTTTGCCTCACTAAAACGTCGTCCTGTCATTATTAACACGTCGCGGGGAGAGGTTCTTGAAAGCCAAGCATTAATTAGAGCATTGGAAGAAGGAAAAATAGAAAATGCCATCATTGACGTGTGGGAAAACGAGCCGAATATCAATCTGGATCTGCTTAATAAAGTATTTATCAGCACTCCGCACATTGCCGGATATTCCGCAGATGGTAAAGCGAACGCAACACGTATGTCATTAGAAGCTCTCTGCAAGCACTTTGGAATAAACACTAATTTCGAAATAGTTCCACCCAATCCACCGGAACCTAATATCTATGCGAAGTCTATATATGATGCTTATTTACAGATATATGATCCTCGTCAAGATTCAAAACAATTAAAAGAACATCCCGAATTATTCGAAAAGTTGCGAGGAAACTATCCCTTACGCAGAGAAAAAGATGCATATACAATAAGAATAATATAAAGGTTCTAAGTAAAGAGGATTAGACTCCTATCAAAAGTTCTTCTATAACGGAAGGATAATATTTATATTCTAATTCATGTATTCTTTGACTAAGAGTCTGCAATGTGTCTGTTGACAAAACAGGACACTTTATTTGACGAATAACAGCTCCTTCGTCATAGTGCTCATTAACATAATGTATGGTAATACCACTCTCCTTCTCACCTGCTGCCAATACAGCCTCATGAACAAAATCTCCATACATCCCTTTGCCTCCAAACCGAGGTAAGAGAGAAGGATGTATATTTATTATTTTATCAGGATAAGCATGCAATATATTAGTAGGTATGCGTATCATAAATCCAGCAAGAACTATAAAATCAATCTTATACTTGCGAAGTCCCAACAATACATTCTTTCCACTAGACCATTCATCCTTTTCATAAGAAATAGCAGGTATTGATAAGGCTCTTGCACGTTCCAACACAAAGGCATTCTGCCTGTTAGAAATAACAAGGCTAACATCAATATACTCATTGGAACTGAAATAACGGATAATATTCTCCGCATTCGTTCCATTCCCGGAAGCAAGAACTGCGATATTTCTTTTCATAAAGCCTCGAAAAAATGCACAAAGTCGTGAAAAATGTGCAAAAACCTGCATTTAATTGATTAAATATTTGCTAGGAACAATAAATATTTATTCCTTTGCAGCGCAAAATTAAAGAATTAAAACTAATTATTAATTAAAAACTTAAAGTTATGTCTGAAATTGCATCAAGAGTGAAAGCGATTATCGTCGATAAATTAGGCGTTGAAGAATCAGAAGTTACTAATGAAGCTAGCTTCACAAATGATTTAGGAGCTGATTCTCTTGACACTGTAGAGCTTATCATGGAATTCGAAAAAGAATTTGGCATTTCTATTCCTGACGACCAAGCTGAGAAAATTGGTACTGTAGGTGATGCTGTATCCTACATCGAGGAACACGCTAAGTAATTTATTCCTTTTATTAATATGGAATTAAAAAGAGTTGTAGTAACGGGTCTCGGCGCCATTACTCCTATTGGTAATACGGTTTCCGAATTTTGGGAAAACTTGATCAATGGGACTAGTGGAGCAGGGCCTATTACTTATTTTGACGCATCCCTTTTCAAGACTCAATTTGCTTGCGAAGTAAAAAACTTCGATGCAAACCAATATATCGACCGCAAAGAAGCTCGGAAAATGGACTTATACACACAGTATGCCATTGGTGTAGCAAAAGATGCGGTTACAGATTCGGGTCTTGACACTGAAAATGAAGACCTAAATAAAATTGGTGTTATTTTTGGTGCAGGTATCGGCGGAATCCGTACTTTTGAAGAAGAATCTAGCAATTATGCTCTTCACAAAGAGCTTGGCCCGAAGTTTAATCCATTTTTCATTCCAAAAATGATTTCGGACATTGCGGCAGGACAGATTTCTATCATATATGGTTTCCATGGTCCAAACTATGCGACTTGTTCAGCTTGCGCAACTTCAACAAATGCAATTGCTGATGCATTCAATTTAATTCGGTTAGGTAAAGCAAATGCTATCGTAACGGGAGGTTCAGAAGCTGCAATTACAGCGTGTGGTGTAGGTGGCTTTAATGCTATGCATGCACTTTCTACACGCAACGAATCACCTGAAACTGCTTCTCGCCCATTCAGCGCAAGTCGTGATGGCTTTGTAATGGGAGAAGGTGGCGGTTGCCTTGTTCTCGAAGAATTAGAACATGCTAAAGCCCGCGGCGCTAAAATTTATGCCGAAGTAGCAGGAGTAGGTATGTCTGCTGATGCTTATCATCTTACAGCCTCTCATCCTGAAGGATTGGGTGCAAAACTTGTAATGCTGAATGCACTGGAAGATGCAGAAATGAATCCGGAAGAAGTGGATTACATCAATGTTCATGGTACATCTACGCCGGTTGGTGACATTTCAGAGGCAAAAGCGATTAAAGAAGTATTCGGGGAACATGCTTACAAATTGAATATCAGCTCAACAAAATCAATGACAGGCCATCTACTTGGTGCAGCAGGTGCAGTGGAAGCAATAGCTAGTATTTTAGCTATTAAGAATAACATTGTACCTCCTACTATCAACCATGAAGAAGGAGATAATGATGAAAACATTGATTATGATTTGAATCTCACATTTAATAAGGCGCAAAAGCGTACTATAAATGTAGCCTTGTCCAATACATTTGGATTTGGTGGACACAATGCTTGTGCTATATTCAAGAAATACACTGAATAATTATAGTCGTGTTACGTAATCAAATAAACAAGATAAGATTCTTTTTCCACAAGGAAGGAGAGTCTTATCTTTGTTTTTATAGAATACTCGGTTTTTTTCCCCGCAACATACAGCTTTACCAACAAGCATTACTACACAAATCAACTTCAATACGCTCCGAAAAAGGGAATCCTATAAACAACGAGCGTCTCGAATTCCTAGGAGATGCGATACTCGATGCTATTGTTGGAGACATTGTTTATAGGCATTTCGAAGGAAGAAGAGAAGGCTTTTTGACAAACACGCGTTCTAAAATAGTACAAAGGGAAACCCTCAATAAATTGGCTGTCGAAATCGGACTAGACAAATTGGTTAAGTTTTCTGCTCGCTCTTCTTCTCACAATACATATATGTATGGAAATGCTTTTGAAGCTTTCATTGGTGCCATATATTTAGATCAAGGATATGATCGCTGTAAACATTTTATGGAAAATAAGATCTTCAAGCTCTACATTGATCTGGATAAAATGTCTCGCAAAGAGGTTAATTTCAAATCGAGGTTAATAGAATGGAGCCAAAAAAATAAAATGGAGGTTTCTTTCGAACTGATAGAACAGTTATTTGATGCGGAGTACAACCCGATGTTTCATACAGAGATTCGTATAGAGGGAATTTCTGCGGGCTCGGGACAAGGTTATTCCAAAAAAGAATCCCAGCAAGTTGCAGCGCGGGCTGCTCTAAAAAGAATAAAGGAAGACAATGCTTTCATTAAAGAAATAGAAGCCATAAGAGCACCTAAAATAGAAGAGGCGAATATATCTGCAGACGAATCTGAAGAAATCATTTTATCAATGCCAACAATATCTGTGAATCCTACTAATCTGAACGAAATTAAAAATGATAATGAGGGATAATATCAATTGGAAAAATTATCCAAAGCTAACTCCCATGCGTCTACCTTGAACTACAAGATCATCATCTTCTGTCACTAATTTTAGTTTTCCAGCCACTTCACTTAAAGAAATCGATGAAATTTCGTTACCTTTTAATGTTATCATACGCCCAAATTGGCCATTTACAATAAGTTCAGTAGCATGCCCTCCCATCCTGGTAGAAAGATTACGATCAAAGGGCGTGGGAGATCCTCCCCGCTGAATATAACCTAAAACCGTTTCTCTTGTTTCAATACCGGTTTCACGCTCTATTTCCTCTGCAATGTATTCAGCAGCATGTTTTTTACCATCGGTAATGATTCCTTCAGCCACTACAACAATGGAATAGAGTTTCCCTTTTTTTAACCGGCTTATTATCGTTTCACTTATATTGTGTACACTATAAGGAATCTCAGGGATTAATATAACATCTCCTCCACCTGCCATACCTGAATAGAGAGCAATCCAACCAGCTTTATGTCCCATTACTTCAATAACCATCACTCGCTTATGAGAGCTCGCCGTAGAGTGCAAACGATCTATCGCATCCGTAGCTATACTAACTGCAGAATCAAATCCAAAAGAGAAATCTGTCCCCCAAATATCATTGTCTATTGTCTTGGGTACAGAAACTACATTCAAGCCCATTGCTGTCATTTTTGCTGCAGTTTTTTGGGTTCCATTTCCTCCTATGCAAACGAGGCAGTCAAGTCCCAATTCCCTCATATTCTGCTCTATCAAAGCGGGCTTATTGATACCGTCCACAATTCCACCCTTTTTAAAAGGCTTTTCACGAGATGTTCCAAGTATAGTCCCCCCCATGTTCAATAAACCTGACAGTGACTTCTCCGTCAAAAGTTCTACATCTTTCGACAAAAGGCCTTGAAAACCGCTATGAATCCCCATTACTTCTATGCCGTAATGATTAATTGCCGTTTTGCAAACACCGCGAATTGTAGCATTAATGCCTGGACAATCTCCTCCTGAAGTTAGAATACCTATTCTCATGACATTCTCTTTATTATATCAGTTTCAAAAAACAGTTACGTTCGTAAAGATAGAAAAAAAAGAGAAAAATGATGGATAAGCTGATAAATAAGATTAATTTTGCGAATCAAAACTGTTTTCATATAAAGAATGAACATCACATCACTACTGAATAGAATATGTTTTGAACGCCGCTTAAAAGAACTTGATCGATACAACGATCAGGCAGGAGAATTACAACAAAATGTACTTAATAGGCTCATTGGAGCGGCTGCAAATACTGAATGGGGAAAGAAATACGATTACAAGAATATTCATACTTATGAAGAGTTTAAGAATCGTGTTCCCATACAAACATATGAAGAAATCAAGCCATACGTAGAGCGGTTAAGACGGGGAGAACAAAATCTTCTTTGGCCATCTGATATCTGTTGGTTTGCTAAATCTTCAGGAACGACCAATGATAAAAGCAAATTTATCCCTGTAAGTAGGGAATCATTGCATGACACACACTACAAAGGTGGGCAGGATGCTGTGACTCTATACTTAAAACAAAATCCCGAAAGCCACTTTTTCTCAGGAAAAGGTCTTATTCTCGGAGGTAGCCACAGCCCTAATTATAATATTAGGCATAGTTTAGTTGGAGATTTATCCGCGATATTGATACAAAACGTAAACCCTTTAGTCAATTTCATCCGTGTTCCGAGCAAAAAGATTGCGCTCATGAGTGATTTTGAGAGTAAGATAGAAGCTATTGCAGATACGACTCTTCACACTAATATCACAAGCCTATCAGGAGTGCCATCATGGATGCTGGTACTCATTAAACATCTCCTAAAAAGAACTGATAAAGAGTCATTAGATGAAATTTGGCCTAATTTGGAGGTTTTCTTCCATGGTGGAGTGGCCTTTACGCCTTATCGTGAACAGTATAAGGAAATTATCCGTTCTTCCAATATGCATTATGTAGAGACATACAATGCATCTGAGGGCTACTTTGGTACTCAAAGCGACTTTAATGATTTATCAATGTTATTGATGGTCGATTATGGAATCTTCTATGAATTCATTCCAATGGAGGATATCGGAATAAATAATCCGCGTATCTTTAAGTTAGATGAAATAGAATTAAATAAAAATTATGCTGTAGTTATCTCCACTTCTGCCGGACTGTGGCGTTACATGATAGGAGATACTATTAAATTCACAAATGTAAAACCATACAAATTTGTCATAACAGGCCGTACCAAACATTTCATTAATGCTTTTGGAGAGGAGCTAATTGTAGATAATGCAGAAAAAGGGCTGGCAAAAGCATGTGCGGAAACAGGAGCACAAGTCGCTGATTATTCTGCGGCCCCTGTATTCATGGATATTAATGCAAAATGCCGGCATCAATGGCTGATTGAGTTTGTTCAATTGCCTAATGACATTAACCGATTTGCAAAAATACTAGATTGTACTCTCAAAGAAATTAATTCTGATTATGAAGCCAAGCGCCAAAACAATTTAGCATTACAACCACTTGAAGTCATCGTGGCGCGCAAGGGTTTATTTCACGATTGGCTTGCACAAAAAGGGAAACTTGGTGGACAGCATAAAGTTCCTCGATTATGTAACACTAGGCAGTATATAGATGAAATGTTACAATTAAACAAATAAAGCAGCTCATCACGCCAAAAGCATTTTATTAAAGATACATCATTTTGGTACAAACACCTAGAATCAATTTATTAAGAACAGACTTCGAATATAACTTTATTTGTTATAAATTTGTCATTTTGAAAATATAAGTATCACAACGTTATGGAGCAACAACTAACAATTTACAACACTCTAGATAGGAAGAAAGAGCTATTCATCCCTTTACATGCACCTCATGTAGGAATGTATGTATGTGGGCCAACTGTCTATGGAGATGCTCATTTGGGGCATGCCAGGCCTGCAATTACTTTTGACTTGTTGTTCCGCTATCTCACACATTTGGGATATAAGGTTCGTTACGTTCGCAACATCACCGATGTCGGGCATCTAGAACATGATGCCGATGAAGGAGAAGATAAAATAGCAAAGAAAGCCCGTTTAGAACAACTCGAACCGATGGAAGTGGTACAATATTATTTAAACCGTTACCACAAAGCCATGGATGCATTAAATGTTCTTCCTCCGAGTATTGAACCTCATGCATCAGGACATATTATAGAACAAATTGAGCTTGTAAAAGAGATTTTGGCAAATGGGTATGCTTATGAAAGTGAAGGATCAATTTACTTTGACGTAGCGAAGTACAACAAAGATCATCATTATGGCAAATTATCCGGTCGCAATTTGGATGATGTATTAAATACAACTCGCGATTTGGATGGGCAATCTGAGAAGCATAATCCTGCAGATTTTGCTTTATGGAAAAATGCACAACCCGAACACATTATGCGTTGGCCTTCTCCATGGGGAAATGGTTTCCCCGGATGGCACTGCGAGTGTACTGCTATGGGAAAAAAGTATTTAGGCGAACATTTTGATATACATGGTGGAGGAATGGATCTAATCTTCCCTCACCATGAATGTGAAATTGCGCAATCCATTGCTTCGCAAGGAGATGACATGGTACATTATTGGATGCATAATAACATGATCACCATTAATGGCACAAAAATGGGGAAATCTCTTGGCAATTTTATTACATTGGATGAGTTCTTCAGTGGTACGCACGAATTATTGGCACAAGCCTACACTCCGATGACAATCCGATTCTTCATTCTACAGGCACAATATCGTAGCACCGTAGATTTTAGTAATGAAGCCCTACAAGCTTCCGAGAAAGGATTGAACAGGCTAATGGATGCCATAAATGCATTGCATAAAATCACCCCTAATGATTCTTCTTCGGCTCAAGTTGCAAGCGAAATAAAAGCTTTACGAGAGAAGTGCTATGAAGCAATGAATGACGATTTAAATTCCCCCATCGTTATTGCACATTTATTTGATGGGACAAAATTAATCAATAACATCATTGCCGGTAATGCCACTATTACTTCCGAAGATCTAGAATTACTGAAAGAAACTTTCCATCTTTTCTGCTTTGATATATTAGGACTGAAAGAAGAGAACAGTTCGAATGCCGATCGAGAAATAGCCTTTGGAAAGGTTGTTGATATGCTACTGGAGGAACGCCTAAAAGCTAAAAAGAATAAAGATTGGGCTACTTCTGATAAAATACGTAACGAGCTAACAGCGCTTGGCTTCGAAATCAAAGATACAAAAGATGGATGTGATTGGAAATTGAATAAATAATCTATCATTTTCATAAAAAACAGATTATGACCCCTAAAGAGTTCTTCGAAAAAGATCATTTTGCCGCTCAATCCGGAATAAAGCTAATAGAGATAAAAAAGGGATACGGCAAAGCATCTGTTACCATTGCAGATAAACACCTTAATGCGGGAAATCTTACTCAAGGAGGCGTAATCTTCACTCTTGCAGATCTAGCTTTAGCTGCAGCAGCCAATTCGCATGGGGTTCTCGCTGTTTCACTATCGTCAAACATTACCTTTCTACGTAGCAGTGGAGTTGGTGATATCTTATATGCAGAAGCAAAAGAACGATATAAAGGGCGGAGTACAGGATTTTATCAAGTAGAAGTTACCAATCAAAATGGAGAATTAATTGCAGCTTTTGAATCGAGTATTTTTTGCAAAAACAAAGCTCTGCCTTTTCAACTATAAACAGTCTATTTTGGAACTACTGCGCCCATAGGATGCCGATATCCTTTAACACCTTTGAAAAAAGCTTTCGCTGAACCAAAATTTAGATACATATCAAGGCGGATCGGTAAATGGTTCTTATCATCGGAAACATAAAATGTAATCACTTCCTTCTCTTTACCCTTTTTATATTCTACTAAAGAAAAAACAAGACATCGATAAGTAGAGTCATTATTTGCTTCAATGTTTTTCTTTCCACGGTAAATCAAGATCTGCTCTTCTACCTTTCTCCCTGTTGCCATGGGAAAGCGAATCCGATCACCTATCTTATAGTCTTCCGGATTGTAAGAACGAGCCTGAGCCAAGATGCTAAGCATATCATATATGCAGCGGCTATCATTATACTCCATCTCATTCACTTCCCCGTTGCGCCAAGTACGTTTTTGCTTTACATACGAAATCCCATTTCTATAAGAGAACCATGCCTCATCTACTGTATAACGATCACCTTCTTCAGCCCCTTTTCTAAAATACAGTGGCTCCATCTTATCGCTTACAAAGCACGTTAAGGTATCACGCATTTTAAAGAAGAAATCTGTTTTTTTACTCCCCACAGATAATAAATTAAAGCGAAAAGCAGGACGAGATTGGTAAGTCGTACTATACGTTGTCAAACTGGCCATGCCAACCTTCTTCCAAATAAATTTCCAGTTAAAATACAAATCATAAACAACTTGTTCGCCAGACTTGAAAGCATCATTCTTAGCAGTACATTGTGCATACGTAAAAGGATCAAAACTGAAAAAAAATGCAATTAACAGACACAAACTTCTAACGCATAAAGTTAGATGAACCGGTATTATTACTCCGATTTTTTTGGTTTGAACTACTTTTCTTCTTCTTATTTTCATCTGGTTTTTGTTTTTTTAGTTCATCAGGCTTCTGTTTATCCAAAGGCTTCATCATTGTATTCCAATCTTGTATCAGATCAAAATTTGCCTTAAGTTCCAAAACTTGATAATAATAATATACCATTTCTGGCTGCATTTTCTTTTTGTAGTTCCCCGGATCCCATTTCCCGTTCTTATTTCTATCTTCAACAAGTCGAGCTGCGTATTTTCCCGGATTCAAAAAATAGAAATCAGCTTTACCACCAACGACTGGAACTGTGCGGACTACCTTATCCTGAGCATCCAACAATTCCACAAAAGCAGGATTGGAAACATTCGTTATATTGAAAAATATTTGCCCGTATTCTTCCAACTTCTTCACTTTAAATTCTTTTTTTATCTTATCAGTAAATAATCCGTATATTCCTTTAAAGTTAGTGGAATCAACACTAAATTCATAACTTTCACCAGGCTTCCAATCAGCATATAAATTATAGCGTTTTAAATCCAAAGTATCTCTATCTATATCAAAAGAAACGTCTTGCCACAAGGAGTCAACTCTCTGCCTCAAATGAATACTATCTTTTGAATATGATTTTATCGGTTCGGTAAATGTCAGCGAAATATAGTCATAGACATCCATAGAACCGGGAACATATGCATCAATCGATAAAAATTGTACTTCTTTATCCGCTTTATCCTTAGATTTCTTCTTCTTTTCCTTAACTATATCCTTATCTAACTTTAGTTTATTTTTAGCTACAAGGTTTAAAGTATCAGTACGTGGAATCAATCTCTGAAGGGAATCTGTATAAAGATAACGAAGACTCAGCTTCAACGTATCCCGCTTATACAATAATGAATCTTTCAGCCAATAATGAATGGTATCATTACGCCCTGTAGTCTGTTCTATAACAAACGCATCATGCTCATTAAAGTTCAGGCCTTTTATTGTTGGTAATGTATCAGCTGGAGCTGAAAAATACAAAGAGATTTTACGAGGATCCAAGCGTTCGCTTTTAATCAATCGCTGGGAATGATTCACCTCCTTGAAAGAGCGTAGAATGAGATCATCCGGCAAATAATGAGTATAGACTTGATCTACAATAGTGTCTATAGTCAATGAATCTTGCCAAATTGTATCTTTCCGAGTACGTTGTTCCATCGAAGGAATAACTAAAGAGTCATTAAATGCAATAGCTTCTGTAGGCTGGCTATATGAAAAATTCTGATCTGCATCTTGTAATGCATAAATACGATATTTACCAGGAGCAACTCCACGAACTGTGAATCGTCCACGGCTATCAGTACGCCCAACTCGATCAAAAGGCTTAGTGGTGAAAACTGAGTCCACCAAATTATTATGCAACCCAACAAGCATGCCTTTCACAGGCTCCAAATTAGAAGCATTCAGTACGGTACCAGCTACAACCATGGAATCAATTACAGTCCCGGTAGAGAAAGTAAAGCTAAAATCCGGTAATACATTCCCTTCATTATTATCTTGTATAGCATCTGCAAAATCAATTGTATAGGTAGTATTGGATTTTAATGAATCCTGTAGCTCCACCACAACTCTTTTCCCGTTAGCCTTTATTTCGGGTTGTTGCACCTGAGGTGGTGATATTACAACCTTTTCATTAGCCTTTTCAAGCTTTATATACTCATCAAACAAAATTGAAATTTTCTTTTTTGTATTATTAAGTGCTCCCGGATCCGGAGTACTTGCAATGAAATGAGGTGGAGCTTCATCAATTGGACCACCTTCAATACGACCGACACTAGCACATGAATATAATATGGCTATTATAGCAGCTATTGATGCAATCTTACGAAAATACATTCCCATATTAGGAAATTTACAATTTAACATGATGCAAAAATAAAGCTTATCCATAAATTAGCATCATGCTTTACAGTATTTTATCAATCTCGCTTCATTTAAACTTATTTCCATTGAACATCTTTTTTAAAAAAAACATTATAATAAAGGGAAACATTCCTAATTCGGCGATTTATATCCGGAATTAGCCGATTATTAACCATAAAATAGACAAATATATTAAAATGTAATTCATATTTGAAATACTTTTGCAAAAGCAATAGTTTTGAAAAGAGCAGAAACGAAAAACGTTTAGTAGCTTGATTTTATTCTTTTTTAGGTTCAATTGAAAGAAATATGGAAAAGAGTATAACATATAATTCAGAAAGAGCCGAGATATGAAAACATAAGTTAAATGTATCAAGAAAAAAAGCAACCTATTTAAGAAATAGATATTTTTGCAGACCGAAAACTGTTTCGCTTTATAGAGTTTTCCCTTATCCTTTTCTCTAAATTATGACTCATAACACACATAACAGACTAGAAACATTAAGTATAGAATAATGATAATAACAACGAGTATGAAGAGCCAATTAATTTTATTAGGATGTTGCCTGGTATTGTTCAGCTGTGGACAAAGCGATAAAGGCAAAAACAACATTCCGGAATGTGCAGTAGCTGCTGTACAAACCACCGATGCAAATACTACCAGCAGTTATCCTGCTACAATCAAAGGTAAACAAGATGTAGAGATTCGCCCTAAAGTGGCGGGATTCATTACAAAACTCTATATTGATGAAGGTAACCTAGTTCGCAAAGGGCAACCATTGTTTTTAATCGACCCTCTCCAATATAAAGAGGCTGTTAACATTGCCGAAGCTAACGTCAAAGCAGCAAAAGCGTCTGTAGCAACACAGCAGCTTACAGTTAACAATAAAAGAGAGCTGCTTAAAAAGAATATCATCAGTGAATATGATATACAAATGGCTGAAAACCAACTTGAATCAACTCAGGCTACTTTAGCACAAGCTAAAGCAAATCTGATTAAAGCAAGACAAGATCTTTCTTACTGTACAGTAACAAGTCCATCTAACGGAGTTGCCGGAGCAATCCCATTCCGCGTAGGAAGCTTGGTCAACTCTTCATCTACGACTCCTCTGACAACGATTTCTGATATCTCACAAATGTATGTGTACTTCTCAATGACTGAAAAGCAGCTATTAGATCTCACACGTGAAGGAGGAAGCATGAAAGAAATGTTGGCAAAGATGCCCGCAGTTGAATTGCAACTCATTGACGGAAGCATTTATGAAAGCAAAGGTAAAGTAGAAACTATTAGTGGAGTGATCGATTCAAGCACAGGTTCGGTAAGCATGCGTGCAACTTTCCCTAACTCACGAAATATTTTACGTAGTGGTGGTACGGCCAAAGTTGTATTTCCTTATGAGCTTAAAAACATTATCATGGTCCCTCAGTCTGCGACGGTAGAAATTCAAGACAAGAAATTCGTATACGTTTTACAGCCTAACAATACAGTAAAAAACACAGAAATACAAATTTCGACTCTTGACGATGGGCAGCATTACTTTGTAACAAGTGGGCTCAAACCAGGCGATAAAATTGTAACTGAAAACGTGCAGAATTTGAAAGACGGAGATAAAATTAAGCCTATCACACAAGCTCAAAAACAATCTGAATATCAAAAAGCACTAAAAGACCAAAAAGAAGGTAATCTTTCTACAGCTTTCAAATAAAAATCGGATAAAAATATGAAATTAGATAGATTTATTAACCGCCCGGTACTATCAACGGTTATCTCAATCGTAATAGTTATTCTAGGCGTCATAGGGCTAGCGACATTACCAGTCACTCAATATCCGGATATAGCCCCTCCTACAGTAACTGTTTCGGCTACTTATACGGGAGCTAATGCATCAACTGTATTAAATTCTGTGATTGCTCCATTGGAAAATCAAATCAATGGTGTAGAGAATATGATGTATATGCAATCATCTGCAGCTGATAATGGAACAGGTTCAATCAATATTTACTTTAAGCAAGGAACTAATCCTGATATGGCTGCAGTGAATGTGCAAAATCGCGTTTCCATGGCACAAGGACTGCTTCCTGCTGAGGTTACAAAAGTCGGTGTCACTACTGCAAAACGCCAAAATTCGATGCTACTTGTATTTTCTATTTATGACAAAGAAGATAAATACAAGATGGAATTCATTGAAAATTATGCTAAGATCAACTTGATCCCTGAAATACAACGTGTTAAGGGTGTAGGCGAAGCAAATGTATTCGGGCAGGATTATTCCATGCGAATATGGTTAAAACCCGAAGTTATGGCTCAATATAAACTTATTCCGGGTGACGTGACAACGGCTCTTGCCGAACAAAACGTAGAAGCAGCTCCAGGTCAATTTGGAGAGCAAGGAAACCAATCTTTCCAATATACGATCAGCTATAAAGGACGTTTGAAACAACCTCAGGAATTTGAAAACATTGTAATCAAAGCCCTTCCAAATGGGCAAGTTCTTCGGCTGAAAGACATTGCAAAAGTAGAAATGGGGCGTTTGTCTTATGCTTGGAACAACAAAGTAAACGGACATAAATCAGTGACTTGTATCGTATACCAGATGGCTGGAACGAATGCAACACAGACAATTACTGATATAGAACAATTACTGAAGGAATCCCAAAAAACTTTACCGGCAGGTCTAGAAACCAGCGTAGCAATGAACGCCAATGATTTCTTATTCGCCTCTATCCACGAAGTAATTAAGACTTTGCTTGAAGCTTTTTTACTTGTATTTATTGTTGTGTATATCTTTTTACAGGATCTTCGATCAACATTAATACCGGCGATCGCAATACCGGTAGCTTTAATTGGTACATTCTTTGTCCTGTCTATGATTGGATTCAGCATTAACCTTTTAACATTATGTGCCATGGTTTTGGCGATTGCGATTGTGGTGGACGATGCGATAGTGGTGGTAGAAGGAGTTCATGCCAAGCTTGATCAAGGATACAAATCGGCAAAACAAGCCTCCATAGATGCGATGAGTGAATTGGGAGGAGCCATTGTTTCGATTACTCTTGTAATGATGTCCGTATTTATACCGGTAAGCTTCATGGGAGGTACGGCAGGAACGTTCTATCGGCAATTTGGACTGACTATGGCAATTGCAATCGCTATATCCGCATTGAATGCATTAACTCTTAGCCCCGCATTATGTGCCATATTATTAAAGCCTCATGATGAACATGAAGAAAAAAAATCAACCTTTATCTCCCGTTTCCATACAGCATTCAATACTGCTTACGATGGTATTCTAAAGAGATATAAAAAACGTGTGTTATTCTTCATTCATAAAAAGTGGATCGCTTTCGGCTTAGTAGGCATTGCAATCATTCTGTTGATTATACTTATGAAAACGACCCCAACAGGTATGGTTCCCGGTGAAGATACCGGTGTAATTATGGGAGCAGTTACATTACCCCCAGGCACTTCACAAGAACGTGCTGCAGTTGTTTTAGCACGTGTAGATAGCCTCGTTGCCGCAGATCCAGCGGTATCTTCACGTACTTTGATTGCGGGATTCAGCTTCCTTGGCGGACAAGGGCCTTCATATGGCTCATTTATTATTAAGCTAAAGCCTTGGGAAGAACGTGCTATGATGCAGAACTCCACTATAGTGTTTGCATCTCTCTACATGCGCGCCCAAAAGATTATAAAAGAGGCACAAGTGCTCTTCTTTACACCTCCAATGATACCGGGATATTCGGCTTCGAGTGATATCGAATTAAATATGCAGGATAAGACAGGTGGAGACATTAACAAATTCAACGATGTAGTAAAAGGCTATATTGCTGCATTGTCGTCACGTCCTGAAATAAAATCGGCGCAAACAACATTTAACCCGAAATTCCCTGAATATATGATTGATATTGATGCTGCTGCATGTAAAAAGGCAGGAATCAACCCAAATGATATCTTAACAACCATGCAAGGATATTATGGTGGTATTTATGCATCCAATTTCAATCGTTTCGGTAGGATGTATCGAGTAATGATACAAGCCGATCCTGCATCCCGGGCAAATCTAGAATCTTTACAGAATATTAAAATACGAAACGGCTCGGAGATGGCTCCGATTTCACAATTCATTTCAGTCAAAAAAATATATGCTCCAGATATAATCAACCGATTCAATCTTTATACTTCTATCAAAGTAATGGTTTCACCGGGTGAAGGTTATACGTCAGGACAGGCGCTAAAAACTATTTCCGAAGTAGCTCAACAGAATTTGCCAACAGGATATAGTTATGAATTGGGAGGTATGGCTCGTGAGGAAGCATCAACAAGTGGAAGTACCACTGGACTTATTTTTGTGCTATGCTTTGTGTTTGTATATCTACTACTTAGTGCACAATATGAAAGTTATATATTGCCACTCGCCGTATTGCTCTCAATACCATTTGGTTTATTAGGAAGCTTCCTTTTTGTAAACGGAATGAGTGCTATCGGAAATATCTCTATTCTCAAAATGATTTTGGGAAGTATGTCTAATGACATCTATATGCAAATCGCCTTAATCATGCTAATGGGACTTCTCGCAAAAAATGCAATTTTGATTGTAGAATTTGCACTTGATCGTCGTAAGATGGGTATGAGTTTAACATGGGCTGCTGTGTTGGGTGCTGCCGCTCGTTTACGACCGATATTGATGACCTCATTGGCTATGATTGTTGGTTTACTTCCATTAATGTTTGCTTTTGGAGTAGGCGCACACGGTAACCGCACGTTAGGTACAGCTGCTATTGGTGGTATGCTTATTGGTATGGTGCTTCAGATTTTCGTCGTACCGACTCTATTTGTTGTCTTCCAGTACTTACAAGAAAAAGTAAAACCGATGGAATGGAACGATTTGGATAATTCTGATGCGAAACCTGAAATCGAACAGTATTCCAAATAGTTGAATTCCATAAAAAAGGAGAAACAAAATGAATAAAAAAATAATCTATTTGATTGGTACAACTATCTTAATGAGCAGTTGTCAAATCTATAAAACATATAAAAGACCGGACGACATCAAAGTCGCCGGTCTATATCGCGACATCGCATCGGGGAATGACACCTTAGCAGCTGATACTGCAAACTTCGGCAACACTCCGTGGAAGAAAGTATTCACCGATCCTTTATTGCAAAGTCTCATAGAGGAAGGATTACAGAATAATGCCGATGTCCGTACGGCCGCTCTTAAAGTAAAGGAAGCTGAAGCCCCCTTACTTACAGCCAAATTAGCTTTCGCTCCGTCACTGACTCTATCGCCTCAAGGGACAATAAGCAGTTTCGATCATAGCGCAGCAACTAAGACTTACTCCCTTCCGGTTACGAGCAGTTGGCAGGTTGACCTCTTCGGTCAATTGCTAAATCCGAAACGTGGAGCAGAAGCTTCTTTAAAGCAAGCAAAAGCATTCCAACAAGCAGTCCATTCACGGATTATTGCGAATGTTGCAAATATGTATTACACGCTCTTGATGTTAGATCGTCAACTTGAAATTTCCAAAGAGACTGCAGACATCTTAAAACGAAATACAGAAACAATGCAGGCGATGAAAGACGCTGCGCTATATGGTACAACAGCCGCAGCTGTTGAACAAAGCAGAACAGCTTATGGACAAGTTCTGGCTTCTTTGCCGGAAATTAGTCGTAGTATTCATGAAACTGAAAACTCATTGTGCATATTATTAAGTAAATCTCCACAAGCAATACAACGTAGCGTATTGGAGCAGCAGGTTTTACCTGCAGAGTTTTCTGCTGGAGTTCCAATCCAGTTATTATCCAATCGACCGGATGTGAAAGCAGCAGAAATGGCATTTGCTTACGCATTTTACAATACCAATACTGCTCGGGCAGCATTCTATCCTAGAATTACCCTGAGTGGATCTGCTGGATGGACTAATAGCGCAGGCGGAGCGATCATTAATCCGGCCAAATTCCTTGCTTCGGCAGTTGGGAGCATTACTCAACCACTTTTTGATAACGGAATCAATATTGCCAAACTTAAAATAGCAAAAGCCCAACAAGAGCAAGCTAAGATTCAGTTCGAACAAACGCTGTTGAATGCAGGAAATGAAGTGAGCAATGCATTGTATCAATATCAGACTGCTACAGAAAAAACAAATTCTCGTAACATACAGGTAAATTCTGCAAAAAATGCAGCCGATTATACCAAAGATTTGTTTAAATTAGGCACTTCTACTTATCTGGAAGTTTTGTCGGCAGAACAATCATATCTTAGCGCACAACTTTCCGAAGTATCTGACACTTATGACCGCATGCAAGCGATTATTAATTTGTATCAGGCATTAGGAGGAGGAAGAGAGTAAATAATTATGGTGATAAGTGAGATTAATTGTTTTATCGATTGATTATAAACGTTAATAACACCTATCACTAACCTTTAATAACTTAGTAACTATGATTAGTCCATTAGCTTATGTAGATCCAGCCGCTAAAATCGGCAGTAACGTAACCATTAAGCCTTTTGCATACATTGAAGGGGATGTGGAGATCGGAGATAATTGTTTGATCATGCCTCACGCCAGTGTATTGGAAGGAACTCGATTAGGTAAAAATAACAAAATTCATCAAGGTGCTGTTCTTGGCGCAGAGCCCCAAGACTTTCACTATAAAGGAGACAAGAGTTTTCTTTTTATTGGTGATAATAATGACTTTCGCGAAAATGTAGTTATCAGTAGAGCAACTTGCAAAGATGCAAGTACAACAATAGGCAACAATAATTCTTTAATGGATGGTGTACATCTTTGCCATGATGTTAAGATCAAAGATAATTGTGTCTTAGGAATAAAAAGTACTTTGGCTGGAAACTGCATATTGGACGATAATATCATACTTAGTAATAATGTTCTTTTGCAACAAGATTGCCATATAGGGAGCTGGACCTTCATTAAAGGAGGCTGCCGTATATCAAAAGACGTACCTCCATATACAATGATGGCAGGCAATCCTGCTGCCTATCACGGCATAAATGCTGTCATACTCTCACACCATAAAATGTCTGAACGAATCTTAAGACATATTACCAACACTTATCGTCTAATCTATCAAGGAAATATCAGTATTCAAGATGCTTTGATAAAAATAGAAGAACAGATCCCTATGAGTGAAGAGATAGAAAACATCATTCAATTTATAAAGGACTCCAAATGCGGCATAGTTTGGCAATAAAGAAATAAAAAACTCTGTTGCACATCATGTCATTTATAAAAATGAGAAGACAAATGCAACAGAGTTTTTTTATATAACTACTCGAAGAACAAAGTTCCGAAAAACTCAGGACAATGAAAATTCGGTTTCTCTAGATTTATCGGATTCCAAGAAAGATAATGAGGTTTATTCAGCTCATCACCACATTTGTAAAAGTTAGCACGGATTTCTTTTCCATCAAGAGACGTTAAATGATGTTTGAAGAAGGCACTATAAGGTATCACCAATGCCACATCCCAGCTACACTCTCCTATCTTTTCCGCAAAAGGCTCATGGCCTAAAGATGACCAACGCTGTACTTGTTGAAGAACCTCAGTCGGAGCATGCTCTCTTTCTGTCCTGCCACTACCCGCACCGATAAGAATAAATCCGGCACAGTTGCATTCAATATTATAATAAATACCATCCCCTGCAGGTATTGAGAAAAATTCAACACAAGCATCTTTCCAAACGGGACCGTTATCTTCTCCAGCTAAAGCACGAATACTTGCTTCTTTTACTTTATATTGAAGCAATATGGCACTTTCAGTATGAGCGATTCTAAATTGCACCTTCGGGATATAAGAAAACTGGCTCCAATTAACAACATCAATCATCTGGAAAGGGATATTTTCTTTATCGAGTAATTTAGGAAGCTTATCTGGTGAAACAGAAGTTCCATTTATTTTTTTTACAATCAATTCTTTCATTCCATTTTTATAAAAATCTGTTGCTGATGAAGTATTCTCCCAAAATGAAAAAGACACAAGACACAGCACAAATGTGATTTTAGACTTTAGCTCAAAAATAGTTCTTACGAAGTACATCATTTATGGATTCGCTTTCTGAAAAGCCTTATTTTCTTCCTGAACCGAACGAATCGTTTCATTCAATTCACTTACGGGTAGATCAAGATTATACCAATCGGAATAGCAATCCGTAACATACCACTTGCCAGCTATCAATTCAAAAACAACTCTAAGAGATGCTTCTGACTCCTCATACCCCGCTTCAAACTCTTTATGTGTCGGTTCGTTTACCGTATATTTTGAAATATAGATGCCACCTTCTTCTTCAGTAATATTTCCTTCTGTAAGCGACTCTTTATCTAATAAAGGCCATTTCTCTTTGGTAAAAGAGAACGTTTTCTCAGTTTCTCCGTCGTCATCCAAAAGAGTAATTGGTGATTTCATCGGAAATTTCAAACGGGAATACTGAAAAGAAGCACTGGAAGTAAATTTCTTGAGGAAAGTTTGGAAATCCTCATCACCGGCAGCGTGACTAGTCATCGTAGCCAACACAAAAGCCGAAAATAGGCAAAACGCAAGACGGATTGCTTTCATCCTTTTTAAAAAATAAAAGGTTAATATGTCTGACAAAGATAATGTTTTTTTTATATTTCATATACTATGTCATTAGTATTTGCGTGGAACCTTCAAAATGATATATCTATTTTTGCTTCAAATACTCATAACCAAACCTACAACGCAGGCAATCTTTTTTATCGCAATATTCCTTTTGCAACTGCAACAAAGCTTGTGAGTCAGCAGCCGTATGAACTGATATTCCAGCCCCGCTCCATTGCCGGATAACATAATTATCTTCAGCTTTTAGTTCTTCAAGAAAGCGGGTTGCCCTTTCACATAAAAAATCGTTTGCCTTATGTAACCCATAAGTATATAAAAAAGGGATCACCGTATTGATCACAATTAAATTAAGCGCTTTTTCACCAATCTTCTTTTCCCGCCGAGGTGATTCTCTACTAAAAGTGAAATGTGTCTCCCAATAAGAAGATGTAGTACCTGCTAACAACTTCCTGACTTCCAAGAGGCTTTCTGCATCCATTACTTGAGAAAATAATGACTCCCTTACATTGTACAAATACGCCAATTGAGCCAACCTTATATGAGGGAAACTATCGGGACGTAAGCGAAGAAAACGCCAAACAGCTTTATTCATCGGTAAAGGTAATTCAAACTTGCATCGTAAATATTCATATTCCTTTTTCAAATTTTGATAATACAGATCGTATAGAGAGTCTTCCCCCTGCAGCAATCCTGCTTGCCCAAAGAAGAAGGCCTCAACTTGTAACAAGTTATCACGATGTTTATCCACTGCACGAAGTTGAAGACTACTTGCCCAAAGTTCAAAAGCGTCTCCATTTAATCCAAAACCAAAATTACGAGCCAAGGTAATGAAAAATACATCTTCCCAATTATTAGCACACTTATCCAACCTCCGAGCAATTAATGCTCTCTTTTGTTCCAATCGCTCCATTTGCAATGCAGACAACCACGAATGGATCATTAATTTTGAAAGAGATGGAAGAATAGAATAGCAAGGGGGAGAAAAGTCCATTCGATGCAACTCATCATAGTGCCGGCGAATAGTTTCCGGGCAAGAAAGTTCCATTTGGGGAATCATTTCACCATTTGTGCGGCAAACATCTACATCAATAACTTCCGCAACATGCAAAATAACGTTATCGTAAGCAGCATCTTTATCATGTCCGTGTCTATACCAATCGGACGTTTTTGTGTGTATCTCAACATTCCCAACCCACAGCATACCATCTATTTTCAACTTGGCATTGAAGAAGTCAGGACCGGCATTTGAATTAGGTAAACCTGGATCTATTACTTCGACCGGCTTGCCGGAAGTCGTCCGGAGCATTTTCAGGGGGAAGATTTCATGCTTCCACAAGTAATGCAGTAACTGTTCCATTGTTAACAAGAAGTAAATCTGTAAGCAAATGTAAGAAAAAGATTATCTTTGCGACTTATAAAACACTGATAAAGTGATTTTAACCCTAAAGAAGATGAAAATAGCATTAATAGGTTATGGAAAAATGGGCAAAGAGATTGAACGAATCGCCCTTAATCGTGGACATGAAGTAGTCTCTATCATTGATGTCAATAATCAGGAAGACTTTAACTCCGATGCATTCAAGAAAGCAGATGTTGCAATCGAATTCACGAATCCGGAAGCTGCATACTCCAATTATATCAGAACATTCAACGCAGGTGTCAAAATTGTCTCAGGAAGCACCGGATGGATGGACCAACATGGAAATGAAATTAGAGAACTTTGTTTAAAAGGAGGTAAAACACTATTCTGGTCTTCTAACTTCAGTTTAGGAGTTGGTATATTTTCTGCCGTGAATAAATATCTGGCAAAAATAATGAATCAGTTTCCTGAATACGAGGTTAGTATGACCGAAGTACATCATATACACAAATTAGATGCTCCAAGTGGTACTGCAATAACTCTTGCTGAAGATATCATAAAGAATCTCGATAGAAAATCACAATGGGTTAAAGGTACACTGAAAGCACCGGACGGAACCATTTCGGGTTCCAAAGTCCATAGTAGCAATGAACTTCCTGTCAATTCTATTCGTGAAGGAGAAGTTCCGGGCATTCACAACATACGCTACGAATCGGAAGCAGATAGTATTACGATTATTCATGATGCAAAAAACCGTAAAGGCTTTGCCCTAGGTGCAGTCCTAGCCGCTGAATATACAGCCAAACACGAAGGGCTCTTGGGAATGAGCAATTTGTTTGATTTCTTGAATGATTGACTAAATTAAGAGAAACTACATATAATAACTAATTATGAGAAAAGCAACGCGGGGCCAATGGATCAGATTTATCATCATAACTGTTCTTTATTTGGCATTTCTGATATGGGTGAAAAGTTGGCTGGGCATTATAGTACTCCCCTTCATCTTTGACGTATATATCAGCAAAATTATTCCTTGGGGATTCTGGAAAAAAACGAAAAATCCCGCTCTAAGAAGTGTCATGAGTTGGGTTGATGCCATTGTATTTGCACTCGTAGCTGTTTACTTCGTGAACATCTATCTATTCCAAAATTATCAGATACCATCTTCTTCTCTCGAAAAATCTTTATTAGTAGGTGACTATCTATACGTTAGCAAAATCAGCTATGGCCCACGAGTTCCTAACACTCCCCTTTCCATGCCTCTAGCACAGCATACTCTACCGATTTTTAATTGCAAATCATATATTGAATGGCCACAATGGAAGTACAAGCGTGTTCCCGGATTTGGAAAAATCAAGCGAAATGATATTGTAGTCTTCAATTTTCCGGCAGGAGATACTGTAGCAATAAACCGCCAACAAGAGGATTTTTACAGCCTTGCCTACAGAGAAGGTCAGCGCATATACCCCACTAAAGTGAATATGGACAGCCTTTCTCGCGATCAGCAACGAGAAGTCTACGAATTATATTATACAGCCGGCCGCAACCTTATACGCACAAATCCTCAAGTATATGGAGATATCGTAATACGCCCGGTAGATCGTCGTGAAAATTATGTCAAACGCTGCATTGGTATCCCCGGAGATACCTTACAAATTAAAGCAGGACAAGTTTATATTAATGGCAAGGCAAGCACAAATCCGACCGACATGCAGTTTAACTATTTTGTACAAACAACAGGTCCTTATATCACTGATGATCTCTTCCGCGACTTAGGCATAAGTAAAGATGATCAATGGATTATGACTAATGACCCAAGCTGGGAAGAAGGTTTGATGGAAATGGGACTAGATCGTCGCGATTCTCAAGGTAGACTCACTCCGGTATATCATCTTCCCCTTACTCAAAAAATGTTAGCAACATTATCTGCCAATAAAAAGCTCATCAGCCGCATCATGATGGAACCCGAAACCTATTCAGGTCAAATGTATCCATTAAATCTATATACGAAATGGGATAGAAATAATTATGGTCCGATATGGATTCCTGCAAAAGGATCCACTATCACCTTAACCCCCGATAATCTTCCCATCTACGAACGCTGTATAGAAGCCTATGAAGGTAATAGCCTTATTGTGAAGAAAGATGGTATATATATCAACGGAAAGAAGACCAATAGCTATACATTCAAAATGGATTACTATTGGATGATGGGCGACAACCGTCATAACTCATTAGACTCGCGCTATTGGGGTTTTGTCCCCGAAGACCATATTGTGGGGAAACCAATTGTGGTATGGTTATCTCTAGATAAAGACCGTGACTGGTTTGATGGAAAAATTCGTTGGAATCGCATATTTAAATGGGTTCATTAAAAGCAGAATAAACCTCATTATTATCTTAGTGAAAAATGCAATGTAAATCAAAATGGATAATTTTTATAACTGTAGTAGTACTAACCATACTACTACAGTGTTTTGCTTTAAGTCCATACCATATTCCCTCCTCGGGAATGGAGAATTCCCTTTATGATGGCGAACAGATATTAGTCAATAAGTGGAGTTACGGGCTACGCTTACCATTCATGTCATTAAGTGGATATCACAGATTAGCTGCCAAGCCTTTAAAAAGAGAAGATATTATTGTTTTCAACAATCCAGGCAATCTATCTCAACAGACCATTGATAGAAAGGAAGTGTTTATTGGTCGATGTATAGGCCTGCCCGGTGATACCTTAATAGTAGATTCATTATATTCTTCCATTTCACCCGATAAAAGTGCCCCCGACCAGAAGTTTTTATACACTTACCCTCGAGCCAAAGAAAAGCAACTCGACTCTTTGATGCATATCTTAGCAATACATGGAAATAAGCTACTTGGACAAGACTCTATAAAGTGTGTTCGTAGTTTTAGCCGCTACGAATATTATTTATTGAAACAAGCGCTGCAGAACTCTTTCTATATTACTTTGCTTAGTAATGAGGATTCTACAGAAGCTTATCATCCTTTAATTATACCGGGAAAAGGAAAAGCAATCAGAGTATATCCTTGGAATAGGACCTTACTCCGTAACACCTTAGTACTACACGAGCACAAACGCGCTGAAATAAAGCATGATACACTTTTTGTCGAAGGAAAAGCTGTGCAGCATTGCTATTTCACAAAGAATTACTATTGGGTCAGTACAAGCAGCTCTATTAACCTTTCAGACTCAAGGCTGTTCGGTTTTGTACCAGAAGATCATATCATAGGTAAAGCATGGCTTATCTGGTTCTCAAAAGAAAAAAATAGCGGGGTATTCAACGGATTCCGTTGGAAGCGTTTTTTCTCTAAAGTCCAATAAACCCAGACCTGAAATTTCGAGAAGGCAAATAATAGCTAACACTAGAAGAGTAGCAGCGTAGTCAGACTCTTATTAGAATATTAACAAAGAACATGAATAAAGCAATATATCTCTCATCCGCTTACTTGGCACCTATAGAATATTACTCTAAGTTATTGAAATATGATCAAGTCTTTATTGAACAATATGATAACTACACTAAACAGACTTACAGAAATCGTTGCACAATAGCCTCTACGAGTGGAGAATTAGCCCTATCAATACCTGTAATCAAACCTGATGCTCCAAAGTGCCCCATGCGAGACATACGTATATCTGATCACGGGAATTGGCGCCACCTCCATTGGAATGCTTTATTTTCTTCGTATAACCACACCCCTTTTTTTGAATTTTACAGAGATGATTTTCAACCTTTCTACGAAAAAAAATATTCTTTCTTGATTGATTTTAATAGCGAGCTCTGTAACTTAGTTTGTTCACTTATTGACATACAGCCTACTATTTCATATACCGAAGAATATAAAACGAAGTTATCTTTGGATGAAGAGGACTTTCGCGAACGGATACATCCTAAAAAAGATTGGCGAACAGAAGACACCGACTTTATATCAAGATCTTATTATCAGGTTTTTCAAGAACAACAAGGCTTTTTACCCAATTTAAGTATTATTGATTTGCTATTCAATATGGGTCCCGAAAGCTTGTTGATTCTTCAAAATTCTTTATAGCCTCTGACAATCAGCTAATGACTAGAAAGGAGTATAAAACTCATCTTAATAAAGAAATTAGGTGTAAATAGGTAGTTTTTAGGTGTGTGACAGAGAGACAGGGTTAATAGCTCTGTCTCTTTTTTATTATAGCAATACCGTTCAACTCTAGTAATAACAGCAAAGTGCCAAGCCTTTGGCACAAAAATGCCTGCATATTGGCACTCTTGTGCCAAGAATGTGGCACAAGAGTGCCATGAGGAAGGAAAAGGCGTTAATAAGGCTTGCGGCTATAAAACATAAGCGCAAGGAACTCATACTATAGCAAGATTATTTAGTAAGCCTTTGCAAAAATTCAACCAAACTTTCTCCTTCTTTTAAATTCAACTTCTTACGAAGGCGATAGCGTCCGATTTCTACTCCACGTTGTGATATATTCAACAAAGGAGCAATTTCTTTAGACATTAAATTCATTTTGATATAAGCACAAAGCAACTTCTCTTTACTACTCAATTCCGGGAACAACTCTTCCAAACGAGTAAAGAATTCATGATGTACAGAATCAAAGTTTACTTGGAATGCTTTCAAATCGTCATCATGCTCAATATTCGTATCAATCTGCCCTATGAGTCTTAATGTCTTTCTGCGTATATTTACAAGATTTTCTTCCTTAATAGAATGATTAATCCCCACTGCTTCTTTACGTATGTTCTGCAATATCTCATTCTTTCTCACAATATTAAGTGTGGTACGCACCAGTTCTTCTGACTTATGTCGCAACTCAGATTGCAAATGTTCTTCTTTTAAAGAGTCGATCGTCTTATCTTTTAATTCGCTCTCTTTTTTAAATTTGGCTCTTTGCCTGACAATCTCTTCTTCTTTCTGTTCTATGAGCTTTCTCTTATTTTCGGTTATTTTATAATATGTATAATACATCAATAGAATAAGCGAAATAGAATAAAAGATATAAGCCCATACTGAACGATACCAAGGAGGCAAAACTTTAAAGTGGAAAGATGTTATAATAGGAATAGCGGTCTTGGCGTTTATAATTTTTACACTAAACGTATAATCTCCTTCTTTAAGGTCAGTATATTCTTTCGCATTATTTTCCGTATATGAGCTCCACCCCTCATCCCTGTCACCAGTAAGTTTATATGAGTAGAAAGTCTCCAAAGATTTATCATAATTGTTAACCCCATAAATGATTTTAATTGAGTTTTTGGAATAAGGAATGATCAACGGCTTATTATCATAGTTATAACTTCTACCGTATACCAAAGAATCATGATTCCCTGTCAAGTACACCTTTCTGATCTGGAGAGTAAGTGGATACCTTTTAGGCACATTCTTTTTAAATTTAAAAAGAGAAAAACCTTCTTCCGTACCGATTATTGCGATATCATTTCTACAGACATTTACTTGCTCAAAGTCCTCTATAAGATATCCAGCAAGATATGACTCACTCTCATTCTTTACATAACTATTGGTTGATCTATTATAACGCAATAATTTTAGTGCCCCGTTACTAACGTACCAGATATTCTTCGATGCATCCTGTTCCATATATGAGCATGGAGTAGGTTTAGAAGTTACTCCCAGAATCTTGTTCAGCCAAGTATATGGTTCGAGACAATCTTTCATTTGGTTATATCTAAAAACACCTTGTCGCGAAGAAACAACCAAATCATTATTGATTTTGGATACATAAATATTATTGCCAACAGGAAGAGCACCACCGTTATAGTTCTTCACTTTCACTACACGCTTGAGATCTAGGGATAAGGTCACTCTGAAGAGACCTCTCTCTTTATTGGCTATCCAAAACACATTAGGCAGATCACTAGCAAATAGCGTTTTACAAGAATAATTAAACCCACGCACTTTGTGTAAAAGCACGAACTTATCAGCTTGCTTCGAAAGCACACGAAGTCCATTATATGTTCCTGCTATGAGAAGATCCGGGTTGTTTTTAATCTCCCGCACCGACCAAACTCCTCTTAAGCCCTCAATATGGTATATTACATTCTTCTCGAAGACAAAAATTCCATTGTCCGAACACAGAAAAAGCTGATTATCATGTACTGATAAACTCCAAGCCTGCCCATCGGTACCGGGTATAAAATTCATAGAAAGATCTTCGTTGGTTTTTTCCGGATACTCAGTCACATACAATCCTTGATTTGTTCCCAGATAAAGTTTCCCGTCATAACAGCAAGAAGTATACCCTGAACCGATTAACGGTCTGTTACCATAGAGTGAGAATAAAGGTGAGTCAAGATGTACGCAATCCACACCATTATCAAGTGCTAACCACAAATTATTCTCTCTGTCAAAGAAGAGCCCCAATATTGTTTTATTCTGAAGTCCATTCGATATTGAAATCTTTTCCACTTCATTTCGCCTGGTATTCAACAAGAGTAAGCCATCTTGTACGGAGCCTAAAGCTAAAAGAGAGTTTTTCATTGCAACACAAAAGAGCTGATTTTCTTTTATAAAAGAATCGGCAGCACTAACAAAAGGAACGAGCTTAGATCCATCGTAAAGAAAAAGCCCGTTACGGGCGGTTGCAATCATAATTTTATCCTCAAAAGATAAAAGCCCAACAATCTTAAAATTGCTTATCACTTCTGTAGCGGGAAGCAGCGTAAACTCATTACCATTAAGAATTAATAGCCCTTGAGAAGAGGCAATATAAAAATGTTGATTGATGATAGCGGAATACTTTATCTGAAAACCATACTCTATCACTTTAACTTTATCACCTTCCAAATAAAAAATGGAGTTATCCGATTGAAAATAAACTCTGTCATCTACAATATGAATATTCCATATCACTCCAATATTGTGCTTCGAACGAACTTTATCAGAAAGGCTGACATAATTGAGCTTACCTAAATGATCTGGCGTAAAGTAGCCAAACTGACCCATTCCACCGATATATATCCGCCCATTAGGAGCGATTTTTACGGCACGCGCTTTGGTATCACCGACGGGATATACATTCCATTCTATACCATCATATTCAAGTAAGCCCTTATTATTTGCAAAATACATCCAGCCGTTTGCATGCTGCGCAATCATCCAATTCTGATTGCCAGCCTTATAATCTCTGCGAGTATAATTGGTAACAGAACGTTGCCAAATAGCTGAAGCAGTGACAATATAAAAGAAAGAAAGAAAAAGAAGAAGTACTTTTTTCATGGTATTACAACACTTAGAGTTCATGCCAAAGATATGTATTATCCTCATATAAATAAAAGAAGTAACTCACAATATCAATACATCAAGTCCAAAGAAAAAAGAATAATAAATAGCTCAATCAATAGGCTATAAACCTCTCATTTACAAATGATAAATAATAATATGAGAAACAAATGACGTATTTCTATATAGTTTCAGTATAGTTCATGTGGTAGTGTTTCGGCAAGCCTTGTCTGATATAAACTATAGTTTTGCCTCGAACTAAAATTGAATAGTTTAAGTATTAATCAAATCTATTACTTATTATGAAAAGGAAACTTTTACTATGGAAAGCAACAGTGACATTTACTATGCTACTTCTTTTCCTCTTTGATGTGGGGCTTTCAGCCCAAAACAGTATTGATATCCGGGGGGTAGTTTTAGATGCAACCTCAAAAGAACCTCTAATAGGGGTCTCCGTCATAGAAAAAGGAACATCTAACGGAACTATCACTGATATTGATGGAAAGTTTATTTTAAAAGCGAAAAGCTCTTCATCAATCAATTTCTCATATATCGGCTACGCCTCTATTGAACTCAAAGCTGAAAAAAGTATGGGAACAGTTTTGATGAAAGAAGACATGAAAACCCTTCAAGAGGTAGTAGTGGTAGGTTATGGAACTCAAAAGAAAGTTAACCTGACAGGATCTGTCTCCGCTATTGATGGCGCCGAAATTGCAGCAAAACCAGCATCTGATGTGCTGACTGCACTGCAAGGAGAGATGCCCGGAGTTGCCGTATTGAGAAGTAGCGGACAACCGGGTTCCGAAACATCAGGCGTACGTATTCGTGGATTTTCGTCAGCCAACGATACAAAAGCCTTGGTTTTAATAGATGGATTGGAAGGAGATATGACATTGGTCAACCCCAATGATATTGCATCCGTTTCAGTACTAAAGGACGCAGCGGCAGCAGCAATCTATGGAGCAAGAGCAGCTGCCGGAGTTATTCTTATCACCACAAAATCGGGAAGTGAAGGCAAAGCCACCGTATCTTACAACGGTTATTTTGGCGTAAACACACCGGGGAATATGCCCGAACGTTTACCAGCATGGGAAGAGCAGAACTTCATCAATATATCCCGCATCAATGAGTCTGGTAATCCCGAATGGAACCCTGAAATGACTTCATGGGTAGGTAATCCGAATTTCAACTATCGCCCCAATAAATCAAACGGTAGATGGGATCTCTTTCAAGCTACAAATTGGGTAGCCGAAGGCACTAAAGATTACACCACCCAGCAGAGTCACTCTCTTTCTGTTAGTGGAGGCAGTAAGAGTTTGAATTATATTGTTTCAACTGGCTATTACACCAAGAACGGTATATTGAAATACGGACCAGATAAAAATGATCGCTACAACTTTCGTAT
The DNA here is from genome assembly GCA_007896885.1 of Bacteroidaceae bacterium HV4-6-C5C. GTDB lineage: Bacteria > Bacteroidota > Bacteroidia > Bacteroidales > Bacteroidaceae > Bacteroides. The sequence continues at coordinate 136,225 of VOIU01000006.1, read as the reverse complement.
GAAATTAAACTCGGAGATTAACGATTATCTCAGTTTGGGTTTTCAAACCAGCTACAATGGCTCGTTCGTTAATACTAATCCTTATAAAGCTACAGACATCTTGGCCGCATTATACCGTTCGCGCGGTAGACAGCCCATCTACCAGCCCGAAGAAGATATAAACCTAAACCCTTATAACGGTGACTTACAGATAAACCCTATTGACTTGATGAAAAACGGCGGAATTTCCAAAAACGACTACCAGCAGTACACAGGTAGAGGAGAAATGACCATTAAGAATGTCATTAAAGGATTGGAACTGAAACTTACGGCTTCACGTCAGGCTGGATATTACACCTCCGAAGTGGACAAACGTTATTTAGTGTGGTATGACCGCCTAGGTAAGACCGTCCGTTCCCAAGCAAATAATCCGAATTCATTGGCTAAAACAAAGAACGGCGATTATCACGATACATTCGAAGCATTATTGACATACGGACTAAAACTTGGTAAGCATAACTTGAATGCGCTTGCCGGTAGCACTTTTGAACAATATAAGAAAGATGAAATTTCAGCTACGGCACTAAACATGAATTCCAATGATTTCTTCTCATTCGGATATTACGATTCTTCCGTCGCAGGTAATACCACCCTATCTGACAAAATAGAGTCATGGGCCATGATGTCATACTTTGGCAGAATAAATTATAGTTTCGACGATAAATACTTATTTGAGGCAAATGTTCGTTACGACGGAAGTTCACGCGTGGCTCCCCAATATCGTTGGCAAGCCTTTCCTTCATTCTCTGCAGCATGGAGAGTGAATCAAGAAAAATGGTTTAACGTATCCTTCATAGACAATTTGAAACTAAGGGCTTCATGGGGGCAACTTGGTAACGGAGCTGTTTTGGGCCTATACGACTATATTCCATTGATTAGCAGTGGAGCAGAACTAGGCAATAAGTACTATTGGCAAGATCAATTAGCCTCAAAAAACAAGAAATGGGAAACCATCAGTACCACCAATATCGGTCTTGACTTGGGCCTATTGTCCAACAAATTAACCTTGACTGCCGACTATTACTGGAAATACAATGACAATATGCTCGCCCATCTTCCAGTACCGAGTATAATTGGTATTAAAGTACCAAATGAGAATGTAGGTAGATTGAAAACCTGGGGATGGGAAGTCGAAGCATCTTATAAAGATAAAATCGGAGATGTAAAATATCAAGTAAGCTTCAATTTATCAGATAGTCAAAACAAATTGCTGGAATACGATGGCCAAAATTTTATCAAAGAGGGCTCTGTTGATCTCTTACAAGGTTATTCATTGAATACAATTTGGGGTTATAAGACCGATGGATATTGGAGTAGCCGAGATGAATATATCGCATATAAAGAGGCACACCCCGGCTACCAATCTTTCTCCGATTCCAAAATATCCGGTGGAGACATTAAGTATGTTGCACAAGGAAAACCCGACCATACAATTGGCATGGGAGCAGCAACACCAGAAAATTCAGGTGATTTGGTTTATATGGGCGATTCTAACGGACACTATTTATATGGCATCAATCTCTCCGCACAATGGAAGAATTTTGATTTTGCCGTAATGTTTCAAGGTGTAGGCAAACGTAAAGTAGTCATTGACACAAATACTATTGCTCCCTTTGGACAAACCCAGTTGATGCCATGGACCATACATCGTGATTATTGGACGGTAGACAACCAGGATGCCTATTGGCCTCGCTTGTATAACTATGCTCAAAATAATGGAAACGACGTATTCAACTTCCACCCTTCGGATAGATGGATACAAGACGGTTCTTATATACGCTTAAAGAACCTACAGATCGGATATACCGTTCCTGTAAGCAAAAATGTGCTGCAAAAACTCAGAGTTTACATCTCTGGCGAAGACCTATGGGAACACTCCAAATTATTGTCTGTGTTTGATCCGGAAGTAGGAAATAATGCTACTGCCAATTACTATCCTTTCTTCCGTACTTGGGCGATAGGTGTTAATGTCACATTTTAAATTTATGAAATCATGAATAAAAAGATAATACTCCTTTTTATATTAGCGGTGGCTTGTCTGACGGGTTGTGATCTGGACAGATACCCCGATGCAACCTTAGCTGATAGCAATTTTTGGCATTCAGAAGCTGATTTGCGTGGTGCTTGTAATCGTCTTTACAATCAACTTAGTGGATTTTCGCATGACACGCGCGCCGATGAATTGGTTAAGACTTCAGCGGATGCCATTTCCAGCGGACAACGTACTGTACCTTCCACTTCCTCAGATTGGAGTGATGCTTACGCAAGAATCTCTACGGCAAATAACATTATTCAAAAAACCGTTAATCCAGCCGTAGCAGAAAACATTAAAAACAGATATTTGGGCGAAGCTTATTTTTTCCGTGCATACTATTATTTTATGTTGGTAAAAAAATATGGTGACGTTCCACTGATATTACAAGTCTTTGATGATCCTAAAGATCCACTGCTTAAATCTCCACGCACTCCACGTGAAGAGATTATCCAGCAATGTTACAGTGACTTGGATTTTGCAGCAGCCTGGCTACCCAAGATGAGCGCTTTGCCAGCAGCTGATTGGGGAAGAGTAACACGCTCAGCAGCTCTTGCATTAACAGAACGTATCGGGTTATATGAAGGCACATATTCCAAGTATCACAATTTAAGTAGCGACTACAGAGCACACCTCAAAAGAGCTATTGATGCTGCAGAACTTGTGATGAAAGAAGGGCATTCGCTTTATCCTGATTTTCAAAAGTTATTCTATTTTGACGGAGAAGGACCGACGAATAAAGAAAACATTTTCGTAAAGGTATATGGCCCTAACGGTGCAGGTACAGTAACACATGGCAACTCACGCGGTTTGGAAAACTCTGTAACTCTGTCAAGAAGTATAGTCGACATGTTTTTATACAGTGACGGATTACCAAGAGAAAAGTCACCTCTGAAGTTAATGACAGAAGTAAGCTACAATGACGTTTTCAAGAACCGCGATCCTCGTATGGCTATGACGCTATATCAATTACAAGAAGATGCTTATAAAGGCCCGTATATGCCATTTAACAATGCTTCAGGCAATGGTTATTCACTGAAAAAAGGATTTATGCTTAGTGAATGGGCAACTAACAGTAAGGAAACGGTAGACAAGATGTTGATACGCTATGCCGAAGTGTTAATTTCTTATACCGAAGCGCTTTATGAGTATAACGGTTCCATCACTGATGCACAATTGGATGCTACGGTAAATGCAATCAGAGCAAGAGCAGGCTTTACTGCGAAATTGACAAACGTTTTTGTAAATACAAATGGTTTAAATATGCTGAATGAAATTCGTCGTGAAAGAACGATAGAATTTATTGATGAGAACATGCGCTATGATGACATCATCCGTTGGAAGATTGCGGAAAATGTACTCCCCGCTAATATCATCGGTGCAAAGTTTGTAGATACGGAAACAACAAGACAACGATCAGATATTGCCAACCGCCTGACAGATGCAAATGGCAATTATAATGGTTTGCACGTAAGCGAACAAGCTGATATGTATGTTATTGAAGTTGCAGGTGATCGGAAATTTGATCCTAATAAAGATTATTTATACCCTGTGCCTCTGAGCGAGATATCTCTTTCGGGAGGTGCCGTTACCCAAAACCCAGGATGGGAATAACTAATAAAAAGAAAAATGAAAATGAAAAAAATATTATTAATAGCAATTCCGTTCTTATGTATGCTGCTAGCCAGTTGTGAAAAAGATCACTGGGGAAACGGAGATCCTGCATTAGAGCATGTCTATTATGTAGGTATTCAAGATTTAATTGGCGATAATAATAATAAAGTTACAGCCAATGTGAAACAAGGAGACACGATCAGTGTACCGGTACAGTTCTTCAGCGAACGTGTACGTTCGTATGATGTAGTCACTTATTACTATGTAGGTGGAACCCTGCAAAGAGGAGTAAACTACGACATCACCGATCAAAACGGCAATATTCTTTCTCCTGACGCAAATGGAGCTTTCACATTAACGTGGCCTAAGGCTGTGAAAGGCGTTCAACGCGTTTATATAAAAGCCAAGAATGCAGGAAAAGGCTCCTTCACGATACTCACATCGAATCCTAATGCCGCCACTCCCATTACATCGGCCGATGTAAGCACCACCGTGAATAATAAGACCGATCAATATGAGGTTAGAACGTTCTCGCAGAATTATAAAGCGACAGTAAACGTTAATTAAAATCGGGTTAATAGATTGTTAATCAGACTAGAGGCAGAGACTTGCTGAAAACTGCTTATGCAAGCCCTCTGCCTCTTTTCTAATAAGGATATTGCACTTAAATCAATGAAAAAGGACAAGAAGAATATACTCCGAAAACTAGTTGTAATGGTGATGACCTGTCTGCCGATTTTGTGTTATGGGCAGAGAGAAATAAAGACGATAAATGACAGTTGGAAATTCAAGAAAGGAGACAAACTGCATGCATTTGACAAAGCCTTTAACGACCAGGAATGGCAAACAGTTTCCATACCACATACATGGAATACAGATGCATATACAAGCAAAGAGTACTATAAAGGAACAGGATGGTATAGACGCACTCTATCCATTCCCCAAGATTGGAAGAATAAGCAAATTTTTCTAAAACTAGATGCTGCGAGTAAAGCAGCGCGAGTATATGTAAATGGAGTCTTTGTTGGAGAGCATCTAGGAGGATATACAGCCTTTATCATGGATATTACTCCATATTGTTCCTTTTCATCGGAAAATAGTATCGCTATCCAAGTAGATAACTATAGAACGGACATCCCTCCTATTTCTGGAGATTTTACATTCTTCGGAGGGATTTATAGAGATGCATGGATAATGGCTGTATCAAAACAGCACTTCGATTTATCCAATGCGGGGTCCGAAGGGGTATTTATACAAACACCACAAGTCTCAGAAAAAGAAGCAGCACTAGTTATAAAAGGAAAAGTAACAAATGAAGCTGTACAAAATGGAAAAGTGTTCGTCAAACACACTATCTATGACCCCGCAAACCAAGTTGTAGAAACAATTCGCCAAACAATAAACTTAAAAGGACAACAGACTAACGAATTTAACAGTAAACTGATTGTAAAGCAACCTAAACTGTGGTCGCCTGAGAATCCTCTGTTATACAAAATAGAGACTGAGCTTATTGATGCTCAAACCAATAAAATTCTCGATAGAATCGAGAATAATACCGGGTTCAGGTGGTTCAATTTTGACCCGGAAAAGGGCTTTTTCCTAAATGGAAAACCTTATAAACTACACGGAATATGCCGCCATCAAGATCAGAAACCTTTGGGAGTAGCCATGAGTGATGAGATGCATCGCCGTGACATGTTTATGATTAAAGATATGGGAGCAAATTTTATTCGTATCTCCCACTACCCACAGGATGAAGCTATCCTGGAGCAATGTGATAAACTAGGCATATTAGCTTGGGAAGAGATCCCCGTAATTGATATAGTACCGGATTCTCCACAATATGGCGATGTTGCAGAAAAAAACCTTCGGGAAATGATCAGACAACATTATAACCATCCCTCTATAATCATGTGGGGATACATGAATGAGATACTTTTGGTCACCTTACGTAAATATAAAGAAGAGGCGGAACTGAAGCCTGTCCTTCAACGAACACTTAATTTAGCCAAGAGATTGGAAAAAACACTTAAGGAAGAAGATCCGTTCAGAAAAAGCGTCATGGCTTTTCACTCAAGCAACATGTACAATGAGTCAGGACTTTCGAATGTTAGCGATGTAATAGGATGGAACCTCTATTCCGGATGGTACGGTGGCAAACTCACCGACTTCGATAAATTCCTCGATGAACAGCATAAAAAGTATCCTCAACATCCTTTTATTGTCAGTGAATATGGTGCCGGATCAGACAAACGGCTGCACTCTTTTTCACCCGTAAATTTCGATTTCAGCATAGAGTATCAGCAAACATACCTGGAGCACTATCTTCCTGCGATGGAGGAAAGACCATTTGTATGTGGAGGTACTCATTGGAACTTTATTGATTTTTCATCGGCATTACGGGATGAATCAATGCCAAGAATTAACAATAAAGGGTTGACTTACTCTAATCGCGTGCCGAAAGATGTTTTCTATTATTTTAAAGCCTTCTTCAGCAAAGAAAGCCCCGTGTTACATATTGCTGTACGCGACTGGCCGGACAGAGCCGGAATACAAAAAGGAGACAATCCTGTGGTACAACCTGTAAAAGTCTACACCAATCTCCCTGAAGTCGAGCTTTTCATTGATGGTAAATCACTAGGAACGAAGAACAGCAAGAACTGCATTGTATCTTTCGATGTCCCCTTCACTAAGGGGAATCATTTCCTCAGAGCCACGGCAACTAATAATGAAAAGAAGCTTGAGGATGGAATGAACATTAATTTCACAACTATTCCGGAGAATTTATGTGAACAAACCCTCAAGGATATGGAATTGGCTGTAAATGTAGGAAGCAATTGTTTCTATGTGAATAATGACAGTAAATTGAATTGGGTACCCGATCGTCCTTATAAAACAGGTAGCTGGGGATACTTGGACGCGAGTAAAACATCGATTCAGTCAAGTACACAAACTGAAATACTAAATACAAGAGATAACCCACTCTATCAGACATCCCGCAGTAACCTTGACGGATATCGCTTTGATGTACCGGCTGGTAAATACGAACTGGAACTCCTGTTTGCAGACACTTTTAAAGAAACGGACAAATCACCTTATCTGCTAGGTCAAAGTGCATCAATGACAAATAAAGAGAATTGCTTCAACATTTATATTAATCAGAATAAAGTAGAAGATACTTTCTCACCCGAAAAGCAGATAGGATACTTCCAAGCTATTAAAAAAAGATATATCGTGGAAGTAGCAAATCAAGGTCTTGAAGTAAAGTTTGAAAAGCTTTACGGTAAATGTTTTCTAAACGGTATCAAATTGAGAAAATTACAATAATTTTGTTCAAAACATAAACCATGAAAAAAAGAACAATTAGCATTATGATGTTCCTTTCCATTACATTAGGAGCATTCGCCCAGTCTATTTGGAATCCGGAGCATCTAGTTCACGTCAAACAATCACTCTCTCAACCGGCATATGCCACTGCATACCAACAACTATTAAGAGAGGCTGATCAGGAATTGGGAAGAGCTCCACAATCGGTTGTGATGAAAGAAAAGACTCCTCCAAGTGGAGACAAACATGATTATATGAGTCAAGCCAGATATTATTGGCCTGATCCTACAAAACCTAATGGAAAGCCTTACATAGCACGTGACGGAGAATCAAATCCCGAGTTGGAGAAGCTTGATAGGAACAGATTGGGAAGTATGGCTAACAGCGTGACAACTCTGTCTCTGGCATATTACTTCAGCGGAAATGAGAAATATGCCCGTAAAGCAACTGAACTAATCAGAGTTTGGTTTTTCAACAAAGCAACCCGTATGAACCCGAATCTCAACTACGCTCAAGTTATCCCGGGAATTGACAACGATCGAGGACGCTGTTATGGTGTAATTGATAGCTATTCATTTGTTGACATGCTGGATGCAGTACCGCTGCTTGGCTCTTCACAGTCTTTCACTACAAAAGACAATAAACAATTAAAAGAGTGGTTCGGCAAGTTTCTCCAATGGATACTGACCAGTAAACAGGGACAAAAAGAAGGACAGCAAAAGAACAATCACAGTACGGCGCACGATGCGCAAGTTATTGCCTTTGCCATGTACACGGGAAACAAGAAAGTGGCAGAAGATTATTTACGGGAATTTCCTGCTAAAAGAATCTATGCTCAAATAGAGCCTGACGGCAAACAACCGCAAGAGTTGAGACGTACACTGGCTTTCGGCTATTCACAATTTAATCTAACCCACATGATTGATGTCTTCCTTATGGGTCAGAAGTTAGGGGTTAAGTTGGACACTGCAACATCGACAGATGGACGTAACTTCTATAAAGCCGTTGATTTCTTAGCTCAGTTTACCGGCAAAAAGGTTTCGGAATGGCCTTATAAACAAATCTCGGAATGGGACTACAAACAGCAGGAGTTCTGCAAAGATTTATACCGTATCTATAGCTTCAATCCAACACGCAAAGATTATCGCAATCTATTCAACCAATATAGACGCATAGATTGGAAAGATCGTTTCTTCTTACTCTATTTTGACGCTGAAGATACGGACAATGCTTTCGCCTTTGCCGAAAATCAATTGCGATATGCCATCAAGTGTGTTCAAGAAGGTCAGAGGAAAGCAAGCAACAAGAAGCTGGTTAGTCCACGTTCAACAGAAAAAGATGGTAGCCTGAGATTGGTAGGACCTCTTGATTGGTGTTCCGGCTTCTTCCCGGGATCTTTATGGCAGGTGTTCGAATATAACCATGATAACGAATGGCGCGAGAAAGCTGTAAGCTACACTTGGCCCCTCGAAGAGGTGAAATTTCATAATGGGACACATGACTTGGGATTTATGCTTTACAGTTCGTTTGGACAAGCTTACCGACTCACCAAAGAGCAATCATACAAAGACGTGCTAATACAAGCCGCAAAAACACTAAGCTCACGTTACAGCCCAACTGTAAAGGCAATACGGTCATGGGATTGGAATAAAAACGTATGGCAGTATCCGGTTATTATTGATAATATGATCAACCTTGAACTTCTCTTTTGGGCTACAGAAGCAACAGGCGATTCAACTTATTATAATATTGCAGTGAACCATGCCAACACGACCATGAAAAATCATTTTCGCGATGATTATTCATCTTATCATGTTGTAGACTATGATCCGGCAAACGGTAATGTACGTTTCAAAGGTACTCATCAAGGGTACAGTGATTCTTCGGTATGGTCACGCGGACAAGCTTGGGGTTTATATGGTTTCACCATGTGTTACCGTTATACAAAGGATAGTGCATATTTGAATCAAGCTGAAAAGATATGTGAATTCTTCTTCAATCAGCCTAACCTACCCAGTGATTTAATCCCATATTGGGATATGAAAGATCCGGGGATACCGAATGTAGCAAGAGATGCTTCGGCTGCAGCTGTCATAGCATCTGCACTATATGAATTATCCGGTTATGTAAATGCAGAAAAAGGTGCACACTACAGACAATTGGCAGATACGATCATAAAAAACCTGAGCGAACATTACCAAGCCGCTCCTGATACAAATAAAGGATTCCTTTTGCTCCATTCCACCGGGAATCACCCGAACAATGATGAGATCGATGTTCCACTTTCATACGCAGATTATTATTATCTGGAAGCCCTTTCGAGGAAAGCAAAACTAGAACAATAAAATGAGACGTTATTCTTTTCTATTTATTATTATGGCCTGTAGTTGTTTAATGCAACTACAGGCTGTTGTGCCTTCTACCACAAAGATCAGGCTCAACAATAATTGGGAATTCATCCGCCAGGAGATGGCTAATATATGGGAAGTAATGCGCCCTGTAAAAGCCGGTCAGCCCGAATCGGTACCGCTTTGGAATCACGTAACCTTACCACATTGTTTCAACGCAGAAGATGCCTTAGATCCCGATCTCAATTATTATCAAGGTGCAGGCTGGTATAGAACAAACGTTCAAATCAATAACCCTTACAAAGGAGGCCGCATCCTATTGGAATTTGAAGGTGCGGGGCAACATACGGATGTCTACGTTTATACCACCAAAGTGGCATCCCACACGGGAGGCTATGACGGCTGGGTGGCAGATATTACAGATGCCGTTAAATCCTTCACAGGAACCGACACTTACAAAACGCAATTCAAAGAAAAGGTTCCAATTGCCGTCCGTTGCGATAACAGCCGGAACACTGAGAGGATACCTTCTTCAATGTCAGATTTCACTGTATATGGCGGACTCTATCGGTACGTAAATTTGATCTATGTACCCTCTATATCACTTCAGGGTATTAAAATCACTCCTTACATCGATGAAAAGGGTAAAAATGGAAAAGTTGATCTGAAGATTTCTTTATATAACCCACAGGATGCTAAGGCTCTGCCTGTCAATACATCTTTAAAAATAGCCGTAAAAGACCCTTCGGGAAGAGAAATATATCAGGGGGTAGTCAATGTGCCTCAAGAGAGCACAAATACTGAGAAGACAGACATTTCTTCTTTTTCGATGAAAAATACCATCAGCAAGCTGATCTCATTTTCGATTCGTAAGCCTCAACTTTGGGATACGGAAAACCCGCAATTGTACACTTGTGAGGTAACTCTGCAGACCGATGGCGAGAGCATGCATGCCATTGAGCGCTTTGGCTTCCGCACTTTTGAGTTCAAAGATAAAGGGCCCTTCTTCTTAAACGGCAAACGTCTGCTACTCCGGGGAACCCATCGACATGAAGACCAAGCCGGCGTAGGAGCTGCAGAAACCGAAGAAATGATGATCAAGGAAATGCGGATGATAAAAGAAATGGGGGCAAATTTCATCCGTCTTGGACACTATCAACAATCGGATATTATATTAAACTTATGCGATGAATTGGGCCTTTTAGTTTGGGAGGAAACACCTTGGTGCCGAGGTGGACTTGGAGGAGAGACTTATAAAGCTCAAGCGCGCAGAATGCTCACCAACATGGTCGAGCAGCATTTCAACCATCCATCCGTAATATTATGGGGATTAGGCAATGAAAATGATTGGCCGGGCGATTTCCCTACTTTTGATAAAGATTCCATTCGTAGTTTCATGAGTGAACTCAATACGCTTGCTCATCAGTTGGATGGGAGTAGAAAAACCTGCATTCGCAGATGCGACTTTTGCAGTGATATTGTCGACGTCTACTCTCCGACTATATGGGCAGGATGGTACAGTAAAAGCTACCAGGATTATAAGGATATGAGCATGAATGCGATGCAAAGCGTAAATCATTTTTTCCATGCTGAGTGGGGAGGCGACAGTCACCCCGGACGAAATATGGAAGGAGACTTTGCCGGAATGAATAATGCTGCAAAAAACGGGGATTGGTCAGAGTCTTATATCATCCGATTGTTCGACTGGCACCTTAAAGAACAAGAGAATATGCCTTGGCTCACAGGTTCAGCCTTTTGGACATTCAAGGATTTTGCCACTCCATTAAGACCGGAGAATCCGATACCGTACGTCAATCAGAAAGGTGTAGTAGAAAGGGATCTGACTCCTAAAGAAAGCTATTATGTGTTTCAATCTTATTGGAGCAAAAAGCCGATGATACATCTTTATGGTCATTCTTGGCCGGTGAGATGGGGCAAAACGAATGAACCCAAGGAGTACCTTGTCTATTCTAATTGTCCGGAAGTAGAACTTTTTGTCAATGGCAAATCACAAGGAAAGAGGAAAAGAAACAGTCAGGATTTCCCTGCTGCGGGATTACATTGGAATGTCTCATTAAAAGAGGGCATGAATGAAATCGAAGCTATTTCTACCACTATAAATGGGAAAATATCCGATAAAATAACTCAAGAGTACCAAACCGCTAAATGGGGTAAAGAAGCTCAGATCGAAATGAGCTACACCCCTATTGGGAAAAGCGATACGGTACTCATAAGAGTGCAAATTAAAGATGAAAAGGGCATTCGCTGTCTCGATTCACAGAAAGAGATAGAGTTTCAATTATTAGGTGAAGGCAAACTGATACAAAACATGGGAACCTCCACCGGATCACGTAAAATACAAGCCTCGAATGGGAGAGCATCCATCAAAGCAATAGTAAAAGGTTATTGTGTAGCATCAGCAAAAGTACAGGGAATACCGGCAGGTTTTATAAGTATATCACCTCAGAAATAGGGAAATCAATTCCCTTTATTTTAAAGTGATCTAATTATAAATCGTAATATTTTATGTATGTTTGCACGCAATTAACAGATAAATCTATTTTTAACTTCATAAATTATGAAAAACTTATTTGATATCAAAGGAAAAGTAATTGTCATTACCGGCGGTTGCGGAATCCTGGGAAAAAGTATTGCCGGTTATCTTGCCGAACAAGGTGCTAAGATAGTAATACTTGATCGTGCCGAAGAAATCGGCAAAGAACTGGAAGCAGAGCTTAACCAAAAGACAGAAGCATTATTCTTGGTTACCGATGTACTGGATAAAGAGGTATTGGAAGGAAACAAAAAAGCTATCCTCGATCGTTTCGGTACAATAGACGTCTTGTTGAACGGTGCCGGAGGTAATATGCCGGGAGCAACTATTGCACCGGACAAGACTGTCCTCGATTTGGATGTGGATGCCTTTAAGAAAGTGGTGGATCTGAATCTTTTCGGTACAATCTTACCGACAATGGCTTTTGTCGATGTAATGGCAAAAAACAAAAAAGGAGCTATAGTGAATTTCTGCTCTGAATCGGCTTTGCGCCCTCTGACTCGTGTGGTAGGATATGGTTCGGCAAAGGCTGCAATAGCTAATTATACCCGTTACATGGCCGGTGAATTGGCCACAAAGTTTAGTCCCGAACTTCGCGTAAATGCCATTGTACCCGGATTTTTATTAACCAACCAAAACCGTGCTTTATTGACGAACCCGGATGGCTCATACACCGATCGTGCAAAAACAATTATTGCTCATACTCCATGTGGACGATTTGCAGAACCTGAAGAGTTGTTCGGTACAATTCACTACCTCATTAGTGATGCTTCCAGTTTCGTTACAGGTGTACTCTCAGTAGTAGACGGTGGATTTGATGCTTTTTCAATTTAAACCCTGAACCATTATGTATTTATGTGAACAAACTTGGCGCTGGTATGGTCCGAACGACCCTATAAGCCTTCAAGATATAAAACAAGCCGGTGCTACAGGCATCATCAATGCACTCCATCATATTCCTAATGGAGAGGTATGGACTGTGGAAGAAATCTTGAAAAGAAAACAACTGATTGAAGACGCTGGATTGCGTTGGTCTGCAGTCGAGAGCGTGCCCGTGCACGAATATATAAAGACTCAGACAGGAGACTTCCAAACTTATATTGAGAATTATAAGGAAAGCCTCCGTAACCTAGGTAAGTGTGGCATTAACATTGTCACATACAATTTTATGCCGGTGCTCGACTGGACTCGTACTGACTTGGCTTATGAGCTCCCCGATGGTTCGCGTGCATTGCGTTTTGAACGCGCAGCATATGTTGCATTCGATCTTTTCCTATTAAAGAGGCCGGGTGCAGAAGCTACATACAGTGATGCTGAGAAAGCTAAAGCAAAAGCCCGTTTGGATAGCATGACGGAGACTGACAAACAAGTACTCGTGCGCAATATGATCGCCGGATTACCGGGCTCGGAAGAAAGCTTCACACTAGAGCAATTCCAACGTGAACTGGATCGTTACGAAGGCATCACGCCTGAAATATTGCGAAGCAATCTCATCTACTTCTTAAAGGAAGTAACTCCGGTTGCCGACGAAGCTGGCGTGGTACTGGTTATACACCCCGATGATCCTCCCTATCCTATACTTGGACTTCCGCGTATAATGAGTTCAGCTGAAGATTTTCAGGCTCTGATCGATGCTGTACCGAACCAAAGCAATGGGTTGTGCCTGTGCACAGGCTCGTTTGGTGTAAGTAGCGCTAACGACTTGGAGGGGATGATGAAGCAGTTTGGTGATAGAATCAATTTCGTACATTTCCGCAGTACCCAAAGGGATGCTGAAGGTAACTTCTATGAAGCTAACCACTTGGAGGGAGATGTGGATATGTTCCATGTAATGAAAGCTTTTCTTGAATTACAGCAACGTCGAAAAGTCTCTATTCCCATGCGCCCTGACCATGGTCATCAGATGATTGACGACTTGAAGAAAAAGACCAACCCGGGTTATTCCTGCATTGGACGATTAAGAGGACTGGCTGAACTTCGCGGACTGGAAATGGGTATTGCTAAATCCATGTATCTCGATCGCTAAAGAAAGACAAAACATGAGATAATCGGTTACGGTTAGTACATAATCTGTTATACTCTTTAAAGAGTTTATTTAGCCCTTTAAATAAAATGATAAGCTCTTCGCCAATTATAAATATTGGTGAAGAGCTTTTTTGTATCAGGGAAAATAATGTGTCAATTATTTTACAACACACACCTATCGATATATACTCAAAGTGAGAGTGATTTTTATCTCAATCAGAAGGCTTTCTCAATGGGGATATAATTAGGTAACGACTGAATAGGGATAAGTATAGGATTGATGATAGTTAAGTCCTATACTTATCCTTATTCAGTATAGGAGTGAATTTGATCCATTAACGGAAATAATATTTGAGAGCCTTTTATTTGTAAAATATTCATCAAGCAAGAAAGAGAGAAAAGCCTTACCAAATTAAGGCATCGGGCAACCAAATCAGATGAAATGAAATAATTCGCAGGTAGTATGTCCCGATTCCTCTTTTTTCGTTTATGCAAACCACCTAAAGGAAAAGTCTTTTGTAGAAGAAGCGATCGACGGGAGCTATCAGGCAGAAAGATTGGGATGGTTTAGAAAAAACAAAAACGTCCTTACTGCGATGATGTTGCAGTAAGGACGTTTTGATTAAATCATCCATTCGGGGGATATTCCCCTAAATAGCACTCTGCTATGGAGAGGATAAATTATTTCAATTCAAAGGGAACAACTCCCTTGATATCTGCAGCTGAAGCAGCTACGATTGCCTCAAATTTACCAGGCTCTGCTACCCATTCGTGCTTCTTGTCATCAAAGTAGCTCAACGCATCTTTATTAATGGCAAAGCTCACTTCTTTTTCTTCACCGGGAGCGAGTTTCACCTTCGCAAAGCCTTTCAACTCTTTTACGGGGCGTGGAAGACTTGACTGTTTATCGCTAATATATAGCTGAACAACTTCCTGACCCTCGCGAGCTCCTGTATTTTTGACTTTTACCGTCAACGTAACCTCTTCGTCAGAAGACATGATTTTCTTATCAATAGCAGGCTTGGAATAAGCAAATGTGGTATATGACAATCCATAACCGAAGGGGAATAGAGGCTTCACATTCTTTTGCTTATCAGCCCAACGATAACCTACAAAAATTCCCTCATTATACTCTTCATTAACGACATCCTGGCTCTTGGTTCCGATATATTCACCTGACTGATGTGCACCTACATCTTCCAAACGAGCAGGGAAGGTAAACGGCAATTTACCCGAAGGATTTGTATCGCCCATCAACACCGATGCAAGTGCATGACCTGCTTCCGAGCCCAAGTACCAAGCTTGTAATACAGCCGGAACTTGTGCAAGCCAAGGCATTGCCACTGCATTACCCGAAATATTGACTACAACAAGATTCTTATTCGCTTTTGCAAGCGCTGCAATTAACTCATCCTGTCCATACGACAGACCTAACCCTTTACGGTCATAGTCTTCACAGTCCTGATGTGCACTTTTGTTAAGCCCCCCTATAAAAATAACACAATCTGCTTCACTTGCCACTTTTACAGCCTCATCAGTCAGCTCTTTAACAGATCGGTTATCTTTGAGGTTTTGACCTGTAACCACACCATTGTATTCACCGCTTGCATCACCCACGTAACCACGAGCATATACTATTTCAGCTTTGTTACCGATACGTTCTTTAAGACCATCCAAAGGCGAAATTTCATGTTGTACTTTCAACGAAGAGCTTCCACCACCTACGGTCATCATCTTCAGTGCATTCTCACCGATAACCGCAATTTTCTTCACTTTCGACAGATCAATAGGCAAAACAGCATTCTTGTTCTTTAGCAGAACAATACCTTCTTCACCAATGCGACGCGCAGCCTTGTAGTGCTCAGGTGAGAGCATCGAACCGAAAGGTCTGTCAGTATTCATGGTAGTACGTAAAGCCAACCGTAAGATACGGCGTACTTTATCGTCCAATTCTTTTGTGCCAACCTTACCGGATTGTATGCGTTGCAAATAAGGCAATGCCAAATAATAATTATCATAAGCATTGCTGGCACCGTTGGACAAACCGTTTGTCCAGCTACCAAACTCCATATCAAGACCGTTTGTAATTGCTTGATCGGTGTCGTGAACACCGCCCCAATCAGAAATCACCACTCCATCAAATCCCCATTCACCTTTCAATATATCATTCAGCAAATACTGATTATGACAACAGTGCTGCCCCTTGTAAAGATTATAAGAACCCATTATAGCCCAAGCTTTACCTTCTTGCACCGCAGCTTTAAAAGCAGGCAAATAGATCTCATAAAGTGCACGGTCATCTACTACTACATTGGTCGTATGTCGATTCACTTCCTGATTATTTAGCGCAAAATGCTTCACACAAGCAGCTACCCCATTCTGTTGTACACCTTGTACATAAGGTACAACCATACGCGAAGCCAGATAAGGGTCTTCACCCATATACTCAAAATTACGTCCATTAAGCGGAGTGCGGTAAATGTTTACACCCGGTCCTAAGAGCACGGTCTTATTGCGAAAACGCGCCTCTTCACCGATACTCTTACCATAAAGATGAGACACCTCCGGATTCCAAGTAGCCGCCAAGCAAGTCAATGCAGGAAATGCTACGCAAGAGTCATTACTCCATCCTGCCTGCTCCCACTCATCCCAAAGTACCTCCGGGCGTATACCGTGAGGGCCATCCGTCATCCAAAAATCAGGTATACCCAGTCGGGCAACTCCCGGACTGCTAAACTTGCTCTGGGCATGTACCATTGCAATCTTTTCTTTCAGCGTCAGCCTGTGTAACGCATCTTCCACTCTCTCCTCAATAGACTTGCTCTTATCCAGATATACCGGATTTTGCTGTGCTCCCAAGGGAAGTACAGCAAAAAGAACCAGTCCTAAAAACATCTTTTTAACTTCCATATTCTAATACATTTAAATAGTTTATTTCATTCCTAACGAACCTATGTAGTCTTTCTGAACCACACAGTTTTTCAATTTGCAGGCTTCTATAAAGTCCATCATTGCCTTACGAGCTATATTTTGATCGGGACGCGCTTCTCTAATCTCTTTATAAGAAGTACGCGGAGCCTCCGAAAAATGAATAATATTCGCCCAATTTTCAGGTGGAGTGATGCCCACAAAAGAAGAGCCATCCATCTTCTTATAAGGCCAGAAAGTATAACCGATATTATTTTCGCGCATCACTTTGCAGAATGCTGCTTGCCATTCAGCGGTGTTATGTCCTATTTCCCCCATATACATCGGCAGATTTACACTGTCACGGAAGTTTATTATAGCTTGAATAGCCGCTTTGGTAGCCTCTCCACCATAACGATGGCAAGTGTACATTATCTTCTTATCAAACTTGGAGTCTTTAAATGGCTTGAAGTTCCCATTCCACTGAGCTCCGCCCAACAACACGATATGGTTCTTATCTACTTCACGAATGGCAGCGACCCCTTTTTTATAGATGCCTTCAAGCTTACCATTGAGTTCAGCCATCTTTTCAAAATATGGTGCAATAGGTTCATTTAGAAGTTCGTATCCTAAGACAACCGGCTCGTTCTTATAATGAGCAGCTATCTTACGCCAGATTTCACAGTACAGTTTCTGGCTGGCTTCACTTTCAAACAACCAAGGATAACCATAACTGTCGTCAATATTGTCGCCAGTCTGTCCACCCGGAGCATCATGCATATCAAGGATTAGATATAACCCTTCTTGACGGCACCATTCGACTAAAGTATCAATACGGGCAAAACCATCCTGCTTAGTTGTCAGTCCCATATAATCCTCATCCGTGAACATTTTATAGTTAAAGGGTAAACGGACCGTATTAGCGCCTGTTTCTTTAATAAACCGGATATCAGCACGAGTTATATAATTATCTTTAAAAGCCTTCCAGAACTCTGCGGTGAAATCGGGGCCAACCAACTGGCTAAACATTTCATTGATAAATCGTGCGGAATTTGTTTTGGTAAACTTGAACATATATCCTTCCGGATTTAACCAATTACCCAAATTAGTTCCCATGATAAAAAGTTTTGAGCCATCCGGTTTAATCAAATCTTTCCCCTTTATTGCCACAAATCCTTCTTTTACATTGCCTGTTTTTGGAGCACAGTGAATATGGCACCCCAATGCAGTGGAGAGTACGAGACATAACGTTAATAAAGTACGCTTCATAATTTTGTGTTAAATTTATAGTTGTATCTATTTATAAGGTTTACTATCATTGTCATCCCATTGATCAGTTCTAAAAGGAGCAGCGGGTAATCCATCTCTATTGAACAAATTTACATCCGGATTATTAGACCATGAATAACGAACTGCTATAGGATGGGCAACATGATTAGAATAAAGAAAAACTTTATTGCCATCCACATAAGCTTGAGCCCACTCAAATTTACGATCAACACCAGCTACAGAGAATCCTTCTACAAAACCATACTTATTCTTCACAAATAATCCTTGCCCTATATGATCATATTCAATGCAAATATTATTACCAAGTACTTTCATTGACTTGAAAACCGGTCCCGAATATACGAAATTATCCATTCCATAAGTCTTATTTAAAGCAATGAAAGCCAAACGAAGCCCTACATCTTGTTTATTTCGAGGATGGAGATTATCACCCTCTCCAATATCTGTAATCACAGCTTGCCCTGTTAGGGGAAGAGAAAGAGCCATCGTTTGAGCTTCACGCAATTCAGCCCATTCACTCTTTTGCGGTGTTTTATCCTTAGCCATATAATTAGCCAGTTGGACCCAATAGAAAGGGAACTGCTCTCTCCACTTTTCACGCCAAGTGTTGATCATTAAAGGAAAGAGTGTTCTATAATCATAGGCCTCGGCCACATTACTTTCTCCCTGATACCAAATAGCCCCCTTGATAGGAAATTGGGTCAAAGGATTTATCATGGCATTGTAAAGTAGCCCATAATACATATTAGGCGAGATAGCCACATAGTTGAATGATTTATTGCTAACTGAGGCCTTATATAGCCACTCACCCGCCAATGAATATTGTTTCTTTGCCGTTTTTACCTGCAAATCATCGGCATTTCCATATATTCCACCTCCACCTGAATAATCGGTAATTTTCACCACAATGGTATTTTCCCCTTCTTTAAGTAATCCGGATGGAATCTCGTAAAGCCTGTTTGTGGCATAACCACGAGTTTCTCCCACTTTTACACCGTTCACCCATAATACATCGTCATCATCAATAGGGCCTAACTGTATCATAGCATGGCTCCCATTATCTTCTTCAGATAAGGTGAAAGTACGCCTAAACCAAACAATACCATCAATATTACCTAATATATTTTCCCAAACTTGAGGTATTTGCATCTTTTCCCAAGATGAAACATCTGTCGAAGGATTATACCACTTTTCACTCATACCGGGATCATTATTCATAGCAGCCATGTACAAATTCTTATTAACTTCGTTCTCTTTCACGAACCGATCGAAGTTGGTGATTTTAATATCCTCATACTTCTTTTTAAAGTGGTTAGACAAATTTTGATAGACATCTGTCGGAATCCAAGATTCAATTTCTGTTCCTCCCCATGAAGAATTGATAATGCCAATAGGTATATTGAGTTCGTGGTTTAGTTTTTGTGCAAAGAAGTATGCCACTGCAGAGAAATTTGCCACACTCTCAGGGGAACAAACTGTCCAAGCTCCATCACAATCACTCTTAGGACTTACGTCCATCGCCTTAGATACATTAAACGTCCGTATAAGATGATTCCCGGCATTTTTTATCACTTCTTGGTAATTATCAACCGATCCCCATCCATGAATGGGCATCTCCATATTTGATTGTCCGGAGCAAAGCCAAACATCACCCACATAAATATCTTCCAAGGAAATTCGGTTATCCCTACCTTCTATTTCCATGCTATAAGGGCCACCAATTGCAATTTTTTCGAAAGATAACGTCCAACTTCCATATTTATCTGCCTTTACTTTTTTAGTCTGATTATTGATGGTAACTAGAACAGTTTCATTCTTACCCGCCCATCCCCATACCTTGGCAGGCTGATCTCTTTGAATAACCATATGATCCGAAAATAAATGAGGAAGCCTCACTGTAGCGTTCAGACTCATCATAAGTGAACTGAAACAGATTATTAGTATAAATTTTATATTACTCATTATCTCCTAAACAAATTTTACTTCAGCTATAAAATATTTTTTCTTTCTACAATTAAAAAATGAAAGCTAGGAAGTAACTCTCAATAATGCTACTTCCTAGTCTCCTTTTATTAAAAAAACAAACCTAATACCTATCAACAAAGTTGATTATTCCTCCGTAATAGTTAGTTTGCAGCCAACAAGCCCGGCGGGAGCTTCAAGCTCAAAAAGATAAGTTTTTCCTTCAGTCAGAGTTTTATCTTTTTTAAGAGCTAAATTTCCATTATCTGCGCCATTCACATCTTTGCCTTCTCCTATATATATAAGATCACTAACTACTTCTAGTGTCCTATTACCGTCAGAAACTATATTTGAACCTTTAAAACCAGTTCCCCAATCTTTTTGATGTATAAATATAAAGTTGATGCTGTTAATCCCAATCGTTTCGCCGGCAACAAAACTTGCTTGATACTTGCCATTGCCCATCGGGGCCATACAAATACCCATGTCAGGATTCCAACTCGGAGCATACTTTAAGGCAGGTTTACCTACCCCATCTCCAACAATCCATATAGCGCCCGAACCGTCTTCTTTCAAACTTCCTGCAGAAGTACCTGACATAACTTCCACCTTAAGATACTTGCGCACAAAGTCAGCAATGATACGATAATCTCCATCAATGGGCCTAAAAGTAAGTTTATCACCATCTTTAGCAAAGAAATCTGGGTCTATCCACCATTCACTAAAATCATCAATACCTTCTACACGAACTTCGTCTCCTTTCTTCAATGACAAGTCAAGCTTATATCTGTCTTCAGTATCACTCTCTATCATTTTTTCCATTCTCACCCCGTTTACTACATAGGCTATAATAAATGGAGCAGCGGAGTAATCGAAAGTATTGAATGAAATAGTATATTCTCCTGCAGTCAAATTAGAAAACGTAATTGGCTCGGTAGAACCAAAAGCTATTGCACCGCCTTCGAATCCGAAAGTCAGTTCATTACCATTAGGTGTTAATTTCGGAGTTTTTATATATCCTTTAATTTTTTGAGGAAGGGTCGCTGTTAATTCATAATTATGACCGCTCTTATATAACATTTTATACTCCTTATTAGCTGTTATAAAGGTTAAGTAAGGATATACAGGCCGTGCTACTGCCAAATCATACGTTAGTTCATTCATGGTAAAATTGATATTTTGCAACACAAATTTCAACTTTGCCTTCCCGTCTGGGATATTCTTTAAAAACGGTATATAAATCTTACCTGAGTATGAACCGTTGGTTTTCGTTCTAAGTACTACTTCAGAAACCTTTTCATCTCCGTAATAGATTCTGGCTTTCAAAGTCGAAAGTGGAACCTCATCGGATACATTTACAGTAAAGGGTAAACTATCACCATACATTACGCTATTGAATTCAGTTTTGACGTCCATCACCGGATTCCCCGCTTTCTTCTGATCGTCATCAGAGCATGAAACGAACGAGATGACCGAAATTAAAAAAAGAAGTTTATATATAAGTAATTTCATAATTTAATTTTTTATTTATTAGTAAACCATCGGTAAGAAATAACAGATCTTGCAGGCACTTCATGTACAAAACTTTTTTCTCCATCATACAAGTTTATTTTTTTAGGAGTCACAGATTTATTGAGTACAACGAAAGCATAGCTATTATCCGTATTCTTAAAAGCTGAATAAACCAACTCTTTATCAGTATATCCAGATGTTCCTATACGGACAGCACCGGGTTTCACTACCGAAGATAAATGTCCGATAATAAAATAATGAGAATTAGGCGTAATAGTCTTATAATTAGCCTTATCTATATCTACTGCTCCAAAACAGGAGTTACACCCTCCGGGACGGAAAGGTCCTTTTTCTGAGTCCAACATCAGGTTCCACACAATAACACCTTTACACCAATTATTCACCGTACCCAATGCAACTTCTTCCATGTCTTCTATTAGCCGTTTCTCAAAATTACGTCCATCATTCCACTCTCCGATAGAAGTTTCGGTGAAAACTAACTCTTTCCCCGGATTAGCATTGTGAATATTTAGTAATTCCGATTTATCCCCACCGTAATTATGATAGGCTGCACCGGCAACATACTTCGTCGCTTCAGCATCAGCATAAATATGTAACGGATACTGTATTTGACCTTCTGTTTCTTCCTTAAAGCTATCATAATCGTAGTTATGATCATACAAGTAAATTTTGGTATTTATTCCCGCTTCCTTAAACTTGGGGCCAAGAGCCTTTTTAATAAAGTCTTTTTGCTCTTGCCAGCTCATATACATAGACGCAGAATTTCCCCTATTCAAGGGCTCATTTTGAGGAGTGACCGAATAGATTTTGATGCCTTGCTCTTCCATTGCTCTAATCCATTTCACAAAATATATTGCATAATCCTGATAATATGCAGGATTCAACTGACCACTTGTCCATGAGTCAAAAGGCTTCAAATCTTTCAAATTATTGACTTTCATCCATAACGGAGGAGTCCAAGGGCTACCCATTACTTTTACTTGGGGATTAATAGCCAATATTTCTCTTAGTACTGGAATAACAAAGTTTAATTCCTCTTCCTGCAAAGCAAAATTCTCTATACCTTTTTTATCACAACATGTGTATTCGCTAAGAGAAAAGTCTGAACAACCAATAGATATTCTGACATAACTTTGTCCCATACCCTCCGATTCTGAAAATGTCTTCTTTAGGAACTCTGTCCTATCTTCTTTCGACATTTTCAATAGATTATAAGACGTAGATCCGGTAATGGCGGCTCCAAAGCCATCCATTACCTGATATTCTTCATGAGGGAGTAGTGTCACCGTAAATGGAGACATATTATCGGCTTTATCTCTAAAGCTTAATTCTCGCTTTACAAATTCCGACGATCGAGTAGAAGTAGTGATATAAGCAGTCACTACGTCTTTGTTCGCGGGTTCCTGATCCGGACCTAAGGTATTACTTTTACCTATGCCACATGCCGCAATAATAAAAGGCAATAATACAAACCATCTTATACTTTTTAGCTTATTCATGCTTATTAAAAGTCTTTATTTATTGTCTAATATCCTTTGTTCTGCACCATATTCGAGTTTGCTTGTAGCACCCGCAATGGTATCGGTAATCGATAGGAGTCCTCTGTGAAATTTTGAGTACGCGCTCTTCGTCCGGAATCTTTAGCATAAACAGCATTCATGACACTCTCCACTTTATCCAGCCGAACCAAATCGAACCAACGCTGCCCCTCAAAAGCCAACTCCAAACGGCGTTCTTTAAGTAAAGCATTAAGCATATCCTCCTTATTACCTTTTACACTACTTGGCAGTTTAGCTAGTTTACGTTTGGTACGTATCTCATCTATAATGTTAGCAGCAGCACTTAAATCAGGAGATGAACGCATAATCAGCCCTTCCGCTTTGAGTAAGAGAATATCAACATAACGCATCCAAATAATACTGCTTTGTGACGAACGGCACTTATACATAAATGGATAATGATCTTTAGGATAGTAAAGAGACCATCCACACGAATAATACACAATAGATTCTTGGAAACGTTCTGCATCTCCCTCTGTCTCATAAAGTTTAATTAAGTCGCGTGATGGAGTTACCCATTTATTCCAGCTGAAATTTTCATCCCAATTCAAGAGATTACGTCCAAACATCATGTAACACCAGTTGTTATCACCCGCAACAAACTGAGCCTCAAGCAACGATTCACTAGTGTTACGAGCCTTTGTATCCACGTAATTACCTTTCTCATCTTTTTTCATTCCGAAGAGCAAACTGAAATCATCTACTAACTGAGGTCCATCTTTAGTCACTTCATCAGCATATTTAATCACCTTATCATAATCTCTCAAAGGCTTTTCCGCATATACTTTGGCAAGTAGTGCTCGAGCTACAGTTTTAGTCATGATTCTTTTATCTGCAGGATTATAATCCGGAGCATATTCAACGGCAAACAACAAATCCGATTCTATTTGTTTATATGTATCTATTTCGGGCGTTTGCGAAGGGAAATAAAGTGGATATACTTCATCAAAGTTCTCACTGGTAATATTAGGAGCTATTTTCGTTACCACGGGAATATTCCCCCAAAGACGAACCATATCAAAGAAAATAAGTGATCGGAATATCCTCCCTTGGGCTTGGTAGCTTTTCACTTGAGCATCAGTTAACGATTTATCTTCTACACTATCTGCATAAATTACCAGCTTATTGGCCAATCCTATTTGCCCCAAATAACGATTCCAATCTCTTTCCAAGACACTGTTGGTGGCATCAAGAGAGTTGTCCTCATAGGGTAGTACTTCTGCATTAAAAGCACCGGCATAAGCATTATCTGAATGGCTTTCAGCTATCAATGTTTTATCAAGATACCATTCCTGATTTCTAAGTTCGGTATAAAGAAGCTTCAGGTGTTCCTCCACTGCTTTTTTATCCTTAAACACTACTTCTTTCCCTGTTTCAGAGATTCCCTCTGTGACATCAGAATAATCAGATATCGGATCGAAGTTCAGGGAACAGGATGCAGCAACGAAGATCATCGCTCCACCCAATATAATCTTTCCTATATTTTTTTGTTTCATCTTGTTCTTCAATTTAAGAAATTAAAAATCGACATTAATACCAAACACAAATGATTTGCTATGTGGATAAGTACCCCAATCTATGCCTTGTACGGCTCCACTGTTTCCCCATTGGTTTACTTCGGGATCCATGCCGGAATATTTGGTCCATGTCAAGAGATTATTTGCCGTAAAATAGGGTTGCAAACGGGTGATCCCCGCTCTAGATAAGAGCTTGCTTTTAATGTTATATGATAGCGTAACGGTCTTGACACGCAAGTAACTACCATCTTCAACAAAGTAGGTCGAATTCTTCATATTAAAACCTGCTTTAGGAACATTTGTAATCTGTCCGGGTATTTTCCATCTGTTCAGTACAACAGTCGTCTGATTCTTGGCGTCAAACATACCTTCGGTTTCCATACGTGATGCATTATAGACATCATTACCATAAGAGCCTTGCAGGAAGATGTTAAGATTGAAATTCTTCCAAGATAAATTATTTGTCATACCGAAAGTGAAATCCGGATTAGGATCTCCGATAAATGTCTGATCACCAGGATTTCCTCCTTTTCCACTATTATCTAAATCTCGATAAATTAGATCTCCTGTTTCAGGATTCACTCCATCGCTTATAAAGCCGTAGAAACTTCCTAATGGACGCCCTGGTTGATTGCGAACAACTTTGGCATTTACATGGTCACTGGTCAATGCGTCTTCATACATTGGAGTATACATCAACTTAGTCAGCTTATTCTTATTGAATGAAATATTAAAATCAGTATCCCATGAGAATGCTCCTTGTAGATTTCTAGAGTTAACAGCTATCTCAAACCCTTTATTCTCCATTTCACCCTCATTACGCTGAATGTAAGGGATAGAATTAGCTCCTGTTGAAGGCATCGTTACATTCATCAACATATCTGTCGTTTTCTTGAAGTAATAATCCAAGGTTATATTCAACCTACTGCCAAAAGCTGTAAAATCAATACCGACATTGGTTTGCGTGGTCGTTTCCCATTTCAGGTCTTTTGCTCTCTGATTCTTCACAGCAATAGTCGGAAGAACATTTTCTTTTCCTTCTTCAAACCATGCCAAACGCTGTATCGTATATCTTTGTAGATAAGCATAATCGTTAATTCCCGACTGATTTCCTGTCTTACCCCAACCTGCACGTATTTTCAAATCATCTATCCACGAAAAATCTTCCATAAATTTCTCCGATGAAATTCTCCATCCTGCAGACATAGAAGGGAAAGTACCCCAACGACTATCGGGATGCAGTCTCGATGAACCGTCACGACGCATATTTACAGTGAAAAGATATTTGCTATCATAATTGTAGGCTACACGTCCAAAATAAGACATAATACCCCATTCCGATCCTCCGGTACCCGTATTGTCCCATGCTATCTTGTTTGCGGCATTAAGGGTTTCAATATCGCTGGATCGGTAGTTAGTACCATTAATCCAACTGTTCAAATATTCGGATTTAGTATATGAAGTACCCAACATTGCTTCTAATCCATGTTTACCAAAATGTTTATTGAAAGTTGCCACATTATCAAAAGTGATGATGGTATTTCTGTCACGTTCATCTTTGCCTATACCAAAATGTTGACGCCCCCATCCTGTTTTGACCGGATCCAAAAAATTAGTATTAAGTACATTTCTCCTATCAAGGCTAAGGGAAGATTTTATGTTTAATTCAGGCATCAAAGTAATTAAAGCATTCCCTGAAAGGATAAGACGGTCTTCTTTTAGCTTGTTGTTTCTGCTGCGCTCCATATTCTCGAGAGGATGCGTAAGATTAGCCCCATAGAAATTATCATTATATTGTCCGGGTTTGTCAGGATTCCATATCGGTGCATAAGTAGGTGTATTAATGACAGAGAGGACAACACCTCCACGATTCGAACCCTGTCCCGTAATCAAATCATTTTTGATTGTACTTGAGTAGGAGAAGTTAGCCGTCAATTTCAACCACTTCCGCACATCATTTTCTATATTTCCTCTGAAATTATAACGCTTGAAAAAAGCCGCATCCAAGGTTCCTTTCTGGTCAAGATATCCGCCTGAAACGAAATACCTCAGTCGATCGGTACCATCAGACACAGATGCTTGATAGCTTTGGGTATAGCCTGTTTGATAAGCCTCATCAAACCAATTGGTGTGATCTGTCAAGTCATCGGGTAAAGAAGTATTTCCCAATTCTTTTTGTAACTCCACATATTGTTGAGTATTCAGTACTTTCACGTTATCTATAACCTTATCAATACCAAACTGCATATTTAACGTGATTTTAGCAGCACCTTTTTGCCCACTTTTAGTTGTAATCAGTACTACTCCATTAGCTGCTCGCGAACCATAAATCGCAGCAGATGAAGCGTCTTTCATTACTTGCATGCTTGCAATATCATTAGGAGACAAAAAATCGATTTTATCGACCGGAACGCCATCTACCACATATAAAGGATCATTACTCCCATTAAAAGATGTAGTTCCTCTCACTCGAATAGACAAATCCCCGCCGGGCATCCCACTAGGTTGAATGACAGCTATACCTGCCACCTTACCTTGGATAGCTTGCCCTGCCGAAGTTATCGGACGCTCTTCCAAATCTTTTGTAGATACTGTAGAGATAGCGGTAGTCACATCTTTCCGTTGAACTGTTCCATAACCGATAACCACAACTTCTTCCAACATTTCATTATTTTCCTGAAGTGTAATTTTCATTTGTGCAGTCGCCTTCTTTTCTTGAGTTTTATAACCTACATAAGAAAAAAGTAAAACAGCATCCTCCTTTGTTTTCAAAGAAAAATGTCCATTGATATCAGTAATGGCACCATTGGTAGTACCCTTTTCTTGCACACTTACCCCGATAAGAGGTTCTTGTGTAGCATCATAAACTTGTCCGGAGATAACTAATTGTTGGGCGAATGCCCCTAAAGAGAAAAGCACTGCCAAGAAAGCAATAAAAATCTTTCGATTCATAAAGCGGAAACTCCGCTTGTTCTTTTTCATAAGCATTAATTTAAGTTTGAAAATCAATTTACTTTAATCCGACAAACATTTCTATCTGACGGAATTAATTATCACAAAGCTATGTAAAAAGGAAAAAGAACTTTTGAATGATGAGAGAAATAGTGGATATATAAAAACGTTAAAATATTGTATATTAATATTTTATACCATAAATAGTAACTCAAAAAAGTGGATAAGATATAAAGATAATTATCTTATAGCTTTCACTAAGTCTTCGAAATCATCACGTGAAACACTTGATCTATTTTTCACCTTCGACCGATAGTTATAAATTGTATTCACAGAATAGCGAAGAAACTCAGCAATTTGCGAACTGTCTTCTATACCCAAACGGATCAATGCAAAAATACGTAATTCGGTATTGAGTAGCTCATCACGTTTTAAAACAATAGATGCGTCATCTTGCAATAATGCATTAAACTGGCTGACAAAATCGGGGAAAATATGTAGAAAGGCAGAATCAAAATTCAAATAAAGTTCCTCCAATTCACGATCTAACGCTTCTTGAGAACGGGTAATTTTCAATAACTCTGCAGTCTGCCCACTTGATATTTTTTTATTTACCATCCTACGATAGGCATCCAATTTATTAATATAGGTGGAGCAAAGCTTCACGAATCGAGCAATATATTCTTCTTTAATCTGATTGGCCTCGGATAAATCTAAGTTCAGTGACCTAAGGTTCTCATTCAATTGGTTCAATTGCTCATTAGCCTCTTGCAAATGATTACGGGCAATAGCAAGCTTTCTCATCTGCCAGTAAATGTATACTAATGCTCCGGAAAGTAAAACAAACAAGATACTGATAGCTATCACGTACTGCTCAAGTCTCTTCTTTTGCTTTTCAATCATAGCTTGGTATGTTTTATCTATAAGTGAAAGAATACCTGCACTTTGCCAACTTCTTAAACGAGCATTATAAAATTTTGTTTGGTCCCATGAAAAACGCATATACCGATAGGCACGTTCAATATCTCCTTTTTCATACAACAACTGAGCAAGACTCCAAAGTGAAGCATGGTCTGTTATAGCAGAGCGAATATCAGCCAAGGCCGATAAAGCCAAATACTTCAATTCACCTTCACTATTACCGGATTGGCGAAAGAGTTGCGAGCGATAATAAGTAACTAAAGCATATTTAGGTGAATCAATATTCAATCCACTCAATAATGTATCATTAATCATCAAAGCCCCTTTTACATCTCCGTCCGTCATTTTGCGTAATGCTCTACGCTCCAAATGAGCATAAGAACCCGGAGAATAAATTTTCAATAACGAATCTTCATAACTACGAGACAAGAGGAAATAACGTTTTTTGGAAGAGTTATCTTGAGTATAAGCTCCTACTTCGCCATAAAAACGACAATAAGAGTCATAATAATCAGAAAGTAATTTCGGCGAAAGTTTTGCTTTGTCAAGTTGTCTCAACTTCTCAGAAGCTTCTTCATACATCCCTGCGGAGGTCATCAAGTGAGCCAATAGAATACGGTTCTTACTCATTAAATAATTGTCTCCATATTGTTCAGCCCACTTCATATTGAGATTAAGATAGTAAAGGGCTGAGTCGCAGATATAGGATTTATACTCTATATAAAGCGCATAATTCAAATTATAGCTCTTCAAGTCAGAAAAACTAAACCTTTTTAATTGATTCTTTAAGCGATCAATTCGCTGTTCACGAGTTGCCTCATACTTTTTATACTGTCCAATAGCCTCATCTAAAGCCACCAAACAGGAATCTGTACTACGGGATATAGACGCAGAAAAAGCTGCTTCTACACTTGCGCCAAACAATAACCCGGTTAACAAAAGCAGTTTTAGTTTCATGATTGCAAATATAAAAAATTAGTTTTCTATATTTGCGATACGAACCCCCAAATGTACTTTATAAATGAAAAACTTAACGCTTCAGAGAGTGGCTGCAATAGATGTATCCAGAGCACTCACAATGTTTCTTATGCTTTTTGTGAATGATATCCCCGGATTAAAGAATATTCCTTATTGGCTCAGGCACGCTGAAGTTCATGAAGACATGCTCGGATTCTCGGACATTATTTTCCCTGCTTTTCTTTTTTGCATGGGAATGTCTGTGCCATTAGCCATTCAAAACCGCTATTCTAAAGGAGACGACTCATTACAAGTCATTTCGCACATTTTCTGGCGCACAGTTGCATTAGTCACTATGGGACTATTTGCTATGAATAGTGGAGGTGTAGAGAATGGTATATCTCACCAGTACTTCACCTTATTGATGACAATCGGCTTTTTTCTTATTTGGGCAATCTATCCTAAAACAAAAGGTTTTAAAAATGCGCTTTTCATCGCAATGAAATTGATTGGAATCGCCTTATTGGCTTTTCTTGTTATATATAAAGATATCTACGGAAAACCTTTTCACCAAGGTTGGTGGGGAATATTGGGACTGATTGGCTGGACATACGCCGTTTGTGCAGTCATTTGTCTGTTCACAAGAAATAATTTGCAAAGAATTGGCCTAGTATGGATATCGGTACTTGCGCTCGTACTCATAAGCCATTCGGGGGCTATCCCCAAAGACTATGGGATGCGAATCATATTGCTACCTTTTATTCCCAGTGACTGGACTTTACATGCTTTTGGCCTGTCCGGAGTACTGACTACACTTATTATGCAAAAATATGCCGACCATGTACAACCCAAGAAATTCATTGTAATACTATGTACTATAGGTCTCATCATGTTAGCTGCTGCCATGATCTCCCATAATTATTGGATCGTCTCAAAAATTCAAGCCACTCCTACATGGCTGTTTTACTGTCTCGCAATACTATTTCCAATATTTGGTATTCTTTATTGGCTCACCGACAGTAAAGGGAAAGCTTCATGGTTCAATATTATAAAACCGGCGGGTACGGCAACTCTCACATGCTATCTCATTCCTCCAATATGGTATTCTGTACAGCAGATATTGAAATGGCAATATGCCGACGTGCTAAAAACCGGGGAAATAGGATTGATCCGATCAATAGTGTTCTCCTTTATCATTATATTAATCACAAGTCTGCTAATTAAAATTAAGATACGACTGAAAGTATAAGTTAGCATCGGAAATGAAAAAATAAAAAGGCAACTTTATTTGTTATATATAAACTAAGAATAAAACGAATGTTAAGAATAGAAACGCCTAATGGGGAAGATAAAGTCCTGCTCCATTCATGTTGCGCCCCATGCTCTTCAGCCATTGTAGAATGTCTGTTGGCTAATAATATTGTCCCCACTGTTTTCTACTATAACCCCAATATTTTCCCATTAGAAGAGTATGAAATAAGAAAAGCCGAGGCAATTCGTTATGTCAGGAATCTAGGACTCGACTTCATAGATGCTGATTACGATTACACAGCATGGAAACATGAAATAAGAGGGTTGGAAAACGAACCAGAACGTGGAGGAAGGTGTGCAAAGTGCTTTTTCATTCGCATGAAGGAGACAGCACGATATGCAGAAGAACACGATTTCACGCTTTTCACTACCACATTGGCATCCTCGCGATGGAAAAATCTGGATCAAATCAATGAGGCGGGTAACCGTGCGGCAGAACTTTATCCGCAAGTGACCTTTTGGGAACAAAATTGGCGCAAAGGAGGTTTACAGGACAGACGAAATGCACTGCTGAAAGAGTACCAATTCTATAACCAGCAGTATTGTGGGTGCGAATTCAGCATGCAACACATGAAAGACAAATCATTTTGATACCATTTCTATCCAGCATACCTAAGCACAAAAAATGCTGTGAAGCAACTTTACATAATAACAACACTTTATAAAATTCATCGGCACGCCGAAACTTATAAAGAGTATTGGCATGCCTTTCTATAAAGCAATTCCAAGAAATTTTCCTCTTTATGCTACAAGCTCATTTCACATCCTGAAAATAATGGAAAAACAGGGCTTGCAGTAATCCTAAAGCGATTTTTTAATCTCCCATTTATAGTAATTAATGCCCCTTTTTTACTTACGTTTGCAGCTTTTAAAAAGGCAGAACCATGTTCAGAGATCCTAGTATCGGGAATATTCAACCCCAAAAATTACTTTATAAGTGCACCTTAATCGCAAAGACAGATAAAATTTATCGATTATATATTAATATCAAAGTATGAAACAAATCTACCTAAAAGACTTTATGACAGTGGCCATTTCCGATTTACAAGACGCTGGACGTTATGGAACAGCACATGTGCATCGAAGTGTACTCCGCTCCATTCTCGAATATGCCGGCAACAAACTGGCAATGAGCAAGATGACACCTGCTTTCTTAAAAGAGTACGAGAATTATCTCATCATGCAAAAAAAACTGGAATGGAATACCTCTTCCACATACATGAGATGTCTACAAGCTGTATATAATCAAGCTTTAGATCGTGGAATGGTTCCTTTTATACCCCGCCAGTTTTCAGGTGTCTTCAGAGGCGCTTTACGCAATCATCGCCGGGCGTTATCACCATCGGATATGCGCCGCCTACTCAGTAATCGTGAATCCGCGAAGAATACAACTCAAATCACAAACGTTTCTAATCTCCCTAAAGAAAACACTACTGAAACAGAACTTTCGGACAGAAAAAAGACAAAAAGTGCCATAGATAAGTCAACATCGAAGGCACGTGCCTGTTTGGAGTTGATGCTGCGTCTACGCGGCTTATCTTTTGTGGATTTGGCATTTCTGCGCAAAAGCGATTTTCATGAAGGCTATTTGATACTACGCCGCCATAAGACCGGCACCCCCCTACGTATCCGCGTATCCGAAGATACTTTGAAGCTATTACGCCAAAATGTCTCTCAAGATCCCCATTCTCCATATCTCCTTAATATACTCGACGGTAGATTGACCGGATATGAAGCCTATCAGGATTATCAAAGTAAACTAAGACATCTGAACACTTGGCTTAAAAATCTAGCCAAATCACGAAAAGTGCAAAGCCGAGTAAGTAGCTACTGCGCACGCCACACATGGGCTACACAAGCAAAGTACTGCGGAATACCAACATCGGTTATATCAGAAGGACTTGGGCATGCATCAGTCACTACTACCGAAGCTTATCTTAAAGCTTTTGATAACGGAGTTTTGGACAGGGCAAATGAAACGGTAGTAGATTATATACTTTTACCAAAGAAGAAGAAGTAATAAAGATTGATTATCAATTAAATAGAATATCCTTGGGAACATAGCGAGGAAAACCGTTACTTATTAGGTAACGGAAAAAACCGAGTACAATAATAGACAATATTTATAAACAAACAAAATAAAATAATTATTTTTTCATTAAACAATAGTGCTTAATTGCATATTTACAATATAAAATTGATTTATTTATTCAATATTTGTTCTCAAAATATAGTTGACCTGTAAGAGAACTTCCAAAAACTTATAATAAAGTATTTGTATCTACTTTCAGATCCATTAGGGAATATACCCTTTAGAGTGAAATGCCTATTCATTCTAGCATTCTGAGGATAAATAATCACCTTTTCCGTTACCTAATAAGTAACGGCAGAGAACTCTGCAAACAATATTAGACAAATGCTTACATTAAATACTATAAAAGCAATTCAAATAATGCATTTTATAGCAGGTTCTTCCAATAATACGCAAATGGAAAAGGTGAATAATACGGAGCTTGTAATACCCGAAGATTCTATTTTACTAGGCAAATTATCGGAGGCAGGGCTTATTGAATTTTCCGGAAAGGGTGATCCTCTATCGCTTTTGTCGTATAATATAACAGACAAATACGCAGACATAACCCTTTATAACATATTACATGCAATTGGAGAGAGTTTAATTTTAATAGATCCTGAAGAAGAGGAAGAGCGTATTTATAATCGTTCTTGTGGAAGGATTGGTATTCTAAAACTTGGAGTAGTCAACCAAACTTTGCGTACATTATTAAATGAAATACATTTAGCGGATCTATAAAGACCAGCTAATATTTACCATCACCCTACCAATAAATTTATCGATACACCAACGTGGAAAGATTGCTTTCGTCAAACATTTCATTAGCTACCTCAAGCAAATGATCCGAAGTGATCTTTTCAATTCTTTTGAATACACTGTCCATCGTATCATAACGATTGTAGTGTAGAAAAGTTTTCGCCAGCCCAAGAGCATTGTTCTCGTTGTTATCTGAAGATACCCCGATCTGACCTATAAGCTGTTTCTTTGCGATAGCAAGTTGTAAGGAACTCATTGTGACTTCTCGAAGGTGCTTCAGCTCTTTCATAACCAAACGCATACATACATCAAAATCGTCCGGATCAGTGCCAAAATAAATACAAAAAACACCGGTATCCGTATAAGAAGTCAGATTAGCTTCCACGTTATAGACCAGTCCTCTACGCTCGCGTAATGACACATTCAGTCGACTATTCATACCGGGACCTCCAAGAATATTGTTCAGGATATAAAGAGCTGTTCGCTTTTCATCATATGCACTGTAGCCACATCCTCCAAGGGCAACATGCACCTGATGGGTATCTTTGGGAATCGTTAGCTTTGAGGGGAGATATTGCAGTGGAGGAACACGCCTATTATCAACGATTGTGGCAGGTACATCCTTTAATAATCTCTCAGCTAACCGAATTATATACTTGAGGTCAAAGTTACCCCAAATAAAGAACACCATGTTACCGGGATGATAAAATCGCGAAGTAAATGCTGCCGCATCTTCACTCCGAAATGTTTTAAGAAGTTCGGGATTTCCCAATATATTATGTCCCAAAGAATGTCCACGAAAAATTAAATCTTCAAAATCATCAAAGATTAGTTCCGACGGAGTATCCTCATAAGACTGTATCTCATCTATAATCACCTCGGTTTCCTTCAGTATTTCATGTTGAGGAAACGTAGAGTAAAATACAATATCAACCAATAGTTCAAATGCACGTGCAAGGTGTTCGGTAAGAAATGCAGCATAAACCACGGTTTCTTCTTTATTGGTGTATGCATTCAAATCCCCACCGACGTTTTCCATTCGATTTAGAATATGCCATGCTTTTCTTTTACGAGTACCTTTAAAAATCATGTGCTCTACAAAGTGAGCCATACCTTGTTCTCCTTCAAGCTCATCGCGGGTACCTGCATCAACTGCAAAGCCACAATAGGCAACATTGGATAAAGACGGTTGATAAATAATACGCAAGCCGTTGGGCATCGTGTATGTATAGGGATCCGGCAGATATACCGGCAGTAATTTTTTCATTCTTCTCTTTAGCCTGAAATTAATTGTACCAGCAAAAATACAATAAAACTTATTGCTGTTTATGGAAAATTGCAGATATTTGCGACCTATAACGACTAACTCTACCAAATTATAATGACTGAATCCATACAAGAGCTTTTGCAAAAAGAGGCGCAAGCCGTATTAAATATTCCAATAACTGACGCATACGAAAAAGCTGTAGATCTTATCGTAGAACAAATCCACTGCCGCAAAGGCAAATTGGTAACATCTGGAATGGGCAAAGCCGGACAAATAGCAATGAACATTGCCACTACATTCTGTTCCACGGGAATACCTTCGGTTTTCCTTCATCCCAGTGAAGCACAGCATGGCGACTTAGGCATTTTACAAGAAAATGATCTCTTATTATTGATCTCCAATTCGGGAAAGACTCGCGAAATTGTAGAGCTCACACAGCTTGCCCATAATTTGAATCCATCTTTAAAATTCATAGTCATTACTGGAAATCCTGATAGTCCATTGGCACATGAGTCTGATGTTTGCATCAGTACAGGAAGTCCTAAAGAAGTTTGTACGCTTGGTATGACCCCAACAACTTCGACTACAGTCATGACAGTTATCGGTGACATTCTTGTAGTACAGACAATGAAAAAAACGGGATTTACCATTGAAGACTATTCCAAACGTCATCATGGAGGATATTTAGGAGAAAAATCAAGGGAATTATGCGAAAAGTAATCGGAATAGGGGAAACTATACTCGACATCATATTCCGCAACGGGCTACCGACAACAGCAGTTCCCGGAGGTTCTGTATTCAATTGCATCGTATCCCTCACAAGAGCAGGTATTCCTGTCAGCTTTATTAGCGAAACGGGCAATGACCGGGTTGGAAACATCATCCTACAATTTATGCAAGAGAATGGTGTTGATACGAAACATGTGAATGTCTTTCCGAATGGGAAGTCACCTATATCACTTGCTTTCCTCGATAATCACAGCGATGCCGAATACATTTTTTATAAAGATTATCCCAAACAGCGCCTAGATGTTGTCTTTCCACAAATTGAAGAAGACGATATCGTCATATTCGGTTCCTATTATGCACTCAATCCGGTATTAAGAGAGAAAATGCTTGAGCTGTTAGATCTAGCTCGTGAAAAGAAAGCAATCATATATTATGACCCCAATTTCCGTTCTTCGCATAAAGATGAAGCCATGAAGTTGGCCCCCACCATTATAGAGAATCTTGAATATTCAAACATTGTTCGAGGTTCTGCCGATGATTTTTCCAATCTTTATAATTTGAAAGACGCCGATCGGGTTTATAAGGATAAAATAAAGTTCTATTGCCCCAATTTCATCTACACCGCAGGATCTGAAGCAGTTTCGCTCAGAACCGATAAAATAGCCAAAGAATACACCATTTCACCTATTGAAGTTGCAAGTTCTATTGGGGCCGGCGATAACTTCAATGCAGGGATTATATATGGTCTATTGAAATCAGGAGTACGTTATCGTGATTTGAACAGAGTCAACGAAGATGTTTGGGACGAGATTATTCGTTATGGAATGGCTTTTGCAGCAAATGCCTGCAATAGTTTAAATAATTCTATAGCTCTAGACTTTGCAAAAAACCTTCCTTCTGTTAACTAAATCAGAGTTAAATGAGGAAAAACTCTGTGAAACTCACAGGCTTGGATATACAACAATGGCTGAAATACATATCTTTGCAATAGTTGATTATCGAATACGGCTATGTATAGGAATTTATTAAAGTGGTTTGCATATTCTTTGCTACTATCTGGATGTAGTGGCGCACGACCCTACATATCAGTCGTTTGCGAAGAAAACGAAGTGGGAAACTGTGTGATAAAATGGGAAACTGCGCCTCATCTTAAAGGAGAAGTGAAAGCGTATGCCTCTGCAGAACCTGAAAACAGCCCGGAAGACAGTCCTGTCGCAACAGCCAACATATCTGATGAAAAAATGGCTATAAACTCTCATAGCTCCACATCACGACATTATTACACATTGGTTTTCAACAATAAGTATAAAATAAGAGTTGCATCACGAAATATTAATATCCCCGGAATACAAAACTTTCGTGATATGGGTGGATACCCGTCGTATGCCACAGGGAAAAGAGTGCAATGGGGAATGCTATACCGATCGGGAGAAATTGACCGACTAGGATATAAAGCTTATCAAGAACTGAAGAGCATTGGAATCAAAACTATTATTGACTTGCGTTCCAAAAGAGAATTAAAACACAGATTACCTCTTCAAAAAGGTTTCGAAGTCATTCATATACCCATTCAGATAGGAGATATGGCCGATATTGTTGAAGAAATAAAAAAAGGGAAAGTCAATAATGAGATGGTTCATCGAATGGTAGAAAATATCAATAGGAAGCTTGTAACCGATTACAAAGAAGAATACAAACAAATATTCGACATATTACAAGATAAGGCTAATTACCCGATCGTAATACACTGCAACTATGGTAAAGGACGCACAGGCATTGTTTCTGCATTAATTCTGGCGGCATTAGGAGTGAATGATGATGATATATTTGATGATTATTGTTTAAGTAATGAATATTTCAATATCGCTAAAATATCTCAGTATGCTTATGACCTGCCTGTATCTGCTCAAGAAAGTATCACGACCCTTTATTCTTCAAAGGAGGAGTATCTGGATGCAGCAAAGCAAGAAATAGAACGAGAGTATGGCGATGTAGACACTTACCTCCAACAAGCAATAGGGCTTACTCAAGATGATTTAAAAAGATTACAAAGCATTCTATTAACAAATGAAGAATAAGCAATCTCTGTGTCTTATTAAATAAATACCAATCATTTAAATAGTTACATGTAGCATTTTATCCCCAAAAAAGTATTATCTTTGCGCCCGAAAATAATAGCGATATAAAAATTTAATGAAGACATTTGAAGAGCTCGGCCTGTCGCCGGAGATACGCCGTGCCATTACAGAAATGGGATATGAGAATCCCATGCCGGTACAAGAAGAAGTAATCCCATATCTTTTAGGAGAAAATAATGATGTAGTTGCCATGGCCCAAACAGGAACGGGAAAGACAGCTGCATTTGGTTTACCCCTAATTCAAAAAATTGACATAACAAAAAGAGTACCTCAATCCTTAATACTCTGTCCTACTCGTGAATTGTGTTTGCAAATAGCAGGAGATTTAAACGATTATTCGAAATATACCAACGGTTTACGAGTTCTTCCGGTTTACGGAGGATCTTCCATTGAAAGCCAAATACGTAGTTTAAAACAAGGCGTACATATTATTGTTGCCACTCCCGGGCGTTTACTGGATCTTATGGAACGCAAGACCGTTTCTCTAGCCACCATTCAAAATGTTGTAATGGACGAGGCGGACGAGATGTTGAATATGGGTTTTACAGACAGCATCAATGCAATATTAGCCGATGTTCCACAAGAACGTAATACCCTGCTTTTTTCAGCAACAATGAGTCCCGAAATAGCCCGTATTTCAAAAAAATATCTTCATGATGCCAAAGAAATAACAATCGGACGGAAAAACGAAGGAACCAATAATGTGAAGCATGTAGTATATACTGTACATGCTAAAGATAAATATGCGGCATTAAAACGTATCGTAGACTTTTATCCACAAATATACGGAATCGTATTCTGCCGTACTCGTAAAGAAACGCAAGAGATAGCAGATAAGTTGATGCAGGAAGGGTACAATGCCGACTCTCTCCATGGAGAGTTAAGTCAGGCACAACGGGATGCGGTTATGCAAAAGTTCCGTATCCGTAACCTACAAATACTTGTAGCAACCGATGTAGCAGCTCGTGGGCTCGATGTTGATGATCTTACTCATGTCATAAATTACGGACTTCCTGATGATATAGAGAGTTATACTCACCGTAGTGGACGTACCGGTCGCGCCGGTAAAACAGGAACTTCTATCGCGATAATCAATTTACGTGAAAAAGGTAAGATGCGTGAAATAGAACGTGTCATTAGCAAAAAGTTTATCGTCGGCGAAATGCCTACAGGCAAAGAAATCTGTGAAAAGCAATTGCTTAAAGTCATAGATGACTTGGAAAAAGTAAAAGTGAATGAAGATGAAATCTCTGATTTCATGCCCGATATCTGCCGTAAATTAGACTGGCTGACTAAAGAAGACTTAATAAAACGAATGGTATCGCATGAATTCAACCGATTTGCCGAATACTATCGTGACCGCGAAGAAATAGAAATTGCTACAGACAATAGAAATCAACGCGCAGGGAAGACAGGCGACCAATACGAAGACAGAAGAAGCGGAGGACGCAAAGCAGAGCCAGGCTATACTCGTCTTTTCATTAATTTAGGAAAAGTAGACAGCTTCTATCCCCACGAGCTGATTGATCTGCTAAATAAAAATACTCAGAAACGTGTAGATATAGGACGAATAGATTTAATGAAAAGTTTTTCATTCTTTGAAGTCAAGCAAGAACAAGCTCCTCTTGTAATCAAAAGCCTCAATAACGTTCGCTTTGGCGGACGCAAGGTTTCCATTGAAGTAGCCGGAGAAGAAAGCGGAAATGATGGAGGACGTTTCAAACGCAAAAACACGAAGACTAATTCTAATAAAGAGTATAAAGGACCCCACAGACAAGGAGCATTTTCGAAAGAAGATTCACCGTCAAAAAAAAGAGCTAGCCGAGAAGAAAGAGGATATAACACGGCAAGGGGACCAAAACAGACAGACAATTGGAAACAATTTTTTCAAGATGAACGACCATTAAAGGGAGATAGCCCTGACTTCAAAGAAGAAGGATGGGCTAGAAAAAGCAGAAAATAATCCACCAAATATCGTCGAATAAAGGCACAGAACATACGTTCTGTGCCTTTTCTTATATTAGACTTTTCGTACACACTTACCCTTAAGGAAGCAATTATCCCAACTTTCTTGAGAGGCTTTAAAGGTATTCAATCACAATTAAAATACAAATCATATCACTAAGATATAGTACTCATCGTTTATTGCCATACTGTTGGCACAATTGTGCCAACAGTATGGCACCGACTTGCCAAGAGCATGGCAAAGTTGTGCCAAGATATTGGCATAAAGATTGAATCTATAGTCTCTTGCAAATTCTTTACCTTACCATGATGTAGGCTATTTACCAGCCAATCTAATCAAGGGTAAGACACATGGTAAATCTAGGACTTAAACAGAATAAGACCGCGAAAATGCAAAGATTATTCTTTATATTCTCCACTTTCTCCTAACTTTGCATAAGATCCTTAACATTAGTATTATATGAAAAGACATAACCTGCCGACAGTCAATTCGCTGTGCTGCAAACTTATCCTATCTCTGTTTTTCACTACTGCTATTATCGATTGGGCATCAGCATACTCCCTAAAACAGTTCTCCAGTAAGAATGGACTTTCCAATAGTGCGGTACTCTCTCTTTGCCAAGACAGCAAAGGATTAATATGGATAGGCACATGTGACGGATTAAATACTTATGACGGGAAAAGTGTCAGACTGTACAAACCGGTAAACAGAAAGAATAACCTATCCGGAAACCTTATAGATTATATGATGGAAGGTGGAGAGGATAAGTTCTGGATACAAACAAATTATGGTTTGGATTACTTCGACACCCGGACTCAGAAAGTGTGGAGCCATAAGAAGCCTAAGGGAGTAAAGAAGATGGCGCAAAGCAAGGATAAAGATACATATATGATTAGCGATGAAGGATACATATATTGTACAAAGTCCGGAGAACAAAATTTTATAAAGCTAAACACTCCAAAAATTAATATTGAGAATGTATGCCAACTGACCATTGACAATGCAAACTCACTTTGGATTTTTTCTTCACACGGGCAAAGTAGATGCTACGCTATAAAAAAGGATAGACAGCGCATTTCGTTAGTCCCGGAAAAGAATTTCAAAGATCCCGGTGATGTGGTATGGGCATTTAGCCAGGAAAATATGGTTTATCTGATAGATAGCAAATATTCCCTGTATGAATATGACTTGAAGAACCGAAAGAAATACTACATCACAAATATTGCAGAAGAAGTACGGCAAAGAGGTGAAATCTCTTCCATTATCAAACAATACGACGATTATTTCATTGGCTTTAAAAGTAGCGGACTTATTCAACTGAAATATTCTCCGGATGCCACCTCAAAATATATTATATCTCCCATAAATATCCAGTCGGGCATCTTTTGCCTTATGAAAGATCGCTTTCAAGATATCATTTGGGTAGGCACTGACGGGGAAGGCGTCTATATGTATTACAATGATACATTCTCCATACGAAATACCTTACTGAACACTCCCACGTATGAGGCTAATACTCCGGTAAGGGCAATCTATTTGGATGAGGAACACAGTCTGTGGATAGGAACAAAAGGCAGTGGTATACTGCGCATGACAAATTACGACCCGGTTAGCGGAAGCTCTTCCAGAACGGATAAATTTCTTTCGAGTAGTAGCGCACTAAATGATAATACGGTCTATTGCTTTGCGCCAAGCCGTTGGGGACGTATTTGGATCGGAACTGAAAACGGAATGTGTTATTACTCTTATTCGAAAAAAAAGATCCTTCCTTTTGACTTAAACGCCGGGGGAAAGCCTGTGCGATACATTCACTCCATCGTAGAGTTGAACGATAGTACATTGTGGATATCGACCGTAGGAGAAGGAATTGTAAAGGTCAACATTGGCATTGCCGGGCATTCCCTCTATATAAAGTCTGCAAAAAGAATCGTTATAGACAAAGGGAGGAAAGCATCCAATTACTTTTTTACTTCTTATCAAGAGAACGATTCTATTGTTTGGTTCGGTAATCGCGGTTACGGAGCTTACCGGATGAATGTAAAGACCGGGAGGATGGTACCGTTCCGTTTCGACAAAGTCGTAAAGAACCAAACAGTGAATGATATATTCTCCATACTAAAGAATGAACATGATTATTGGTTTGGAACCAGCTTCGGATTGGTTCGCTGGGACCATGGCATTTCCCGGGTTTACAATGAGACGGACGGATTTCCCAATAACACCATACATGGCATATTGGAAGGGAAAGATAAAAACCTATGGCTCAGCACCAATCAAGGCCTTGTGAAGCTAAATGTCATGACCAATACGGCGCAAATATACCGCCAACAAGGTGAGCAAGAAGTGTCCGAATTCAGCGATGGTGCTTTTTACAAAGATAAAGCTACGGGTACACTTTTTTTCGGTGGAATCAACGGCTTTATCTCTATTCATGAGGATGGAACGCAAATGAAAGAATATATGCCGAAACTCTTCTTCAATCATCTCTCTATATTCGGTAAAGACTATAATATCCACGACTTCCTCCAAAGTAAGGAAAGCCAGAATGCTCTAGTATTAAAATACGATCAAAACTTCTTCAGTCTATCTTTTGCTACAATTGATTGTATCAATGGAAATAATTACGCTTACTTCTACAAGATAGACGGACTAAGCGATAGCTGGGTTGAAAACGGAAGCTCTACAACCGCAGTATTCTCCAATCTATCACCCGGAGAATATAAATTATTGGTAAAATACCGAAATAACATAACCGGAAAGGAAAGTAAGCCTTATCCGTTACTCATACAAATCACTCCTCCATGGTATATGACCACACTGGCTTACTGGATCTATTCCATACTCATTTTCATACTCATAGGCGTAGGCATTCACCTTACAATAGCGAAGTATACAAAGAAGAAGAAAGCTTTAATTGAAGAAATGAAGCGAAATCAACGTGAAGAAATCTATGAATCAAAATTGCGTTTCTTTACGAATATCACTCACGAATTCTGCACACCACTGACCTTAATATCGGGACCATGCGAAAAGATTCTCTCTTATTCGGGGACAGATTCTTATATCAAGAAATACGCTGTCATGATTCAACAGAATGTCATAAAGCTAAATGCCTTGATACTCGAATTAATAGAATTCAGGCGACTTGAAACAGGGCACAAGCCTCTCGAAATAGAAAGACTTGATATCAAAAGACATATTCAGGGCATTGCTGAATCTTTTCGGGAGTTGGCAGAGAGACAGGAAGTCGACTACCAAGTGGGCATTGAAACCGATATCTATTGGAATTCCGACCCAAGTTGCCTAAGCAAGATTGTAAACAACTTGCTTTCCAATGCTTTCAAATACACCCCGAAGCAAGGATTTATAACAATAGAGCAATGGATTAACGAAGAAAGTGACGAGTTACATATCCGGGTTTCCAATTCCGGTAAAGGGATAAAAGAGGAAGACTTGAACAAGGTATTCGATCGATACAAGATACTGGATAACTTCGAAGTACAGAGCCACAACGGAGCCTTCTCCAGAAATGGTCTAGGTTTGGCGATTTGCCACAGTATGGTCAATCTCCTTAAGGGGCGTATAGAAGTGGCAAGTATCCCCGATAAAATCACTACGTTTGAGGTAATACTCCCTTCATTAGAAACAGAATTTTCCAATACCAGATCGATATTAATGGAAGGACTACCACCGGCACCGGAGCATAAATCATTCGAATTCAAAAATACGACCGTCCCCTTCAGCCCCTCGAAAGAAACAATCATGATCATTGACGATGATCCCTCCGTACTGTGGTTTGTGACCGAAGTATTTGTAGCCAAATATAATGTACAGCCATTTGAGAGTGCAGAGAAAGCTATGGAGCAACTACAGCAGAAAGAGCCCGATTTAATTATTTCAGACGTGATGATGCCGGGAATGGATGGCATGACATTTGCTAAAAGAATAAAATCGGACAAAGTATTAAAGCATATCCCACTCATACTCCTATCGGCACTAAACAACATCAATGAGCAGGCAAAAGGTATTCATTCGGGTGCTGAAGCATACGTGACAAAGCCTTTCAATGTCGACTATCTTGAGAAATTAGTAGCACGCCTGATCGATCGTGAGAAAGAACTGAAAGAATATTATCGTTCACCACTCAGCTCGTTTCAATTGGACAACGGACGTTTTCTACACAACGAAGACAAATCCTTTTTCGATAAAATCTTACTGATTATTGACGAAAACATAAAGAGCCCGGAGCTGTCGGCCGAATTTCTAAGTAGCGCTATCGGATACAGTACAAGACAGTTTTACAGATTGCTTAAAAACATTACCGATAAATCGCCCACAGATATCATCAAAGAGTATCGGTTGGCAAGAGCCGAGCAATTACTGCTTTCCACACACCTTACGGTGGAAGAAATAATCGATGCGACAGGATTTGTTAATAGAGGAACCTTCTATAAGTTGTTCTCGCAGAAATATGAAATGACACCAAGGCAATATAGAGAAAGCAAAAACAGCGCTTTCAATAATAGCACAGCAACAAAAACCGAAGAAAGAGACAATTAACTCATAAGCTGCATATAAAAAAGGCTGCTTGCAATAGACAATCTATTAACAGGCAGCCTTTTTCTTATATCAAGAAGGTATAC
This sequence comes from Bacteroidaceae bacterium HV4-6-C5C, assembly GCA_007896885.1. GTDB lineage: Bacteria > Bacteroidota > Bacteroidia > Bacteroidales > Bacteroidaceae > Bacteroides. Next base: position 91,804 of record VOIU01000006.1, on the reverse strand, counting down.
CGATATTTATTGAATGCTATTCAAAACATCTGTCTTACCTTCATTAACCAATCGGAGAATTAATTCACCAAACAATGTATTTTGCCAAGCAAACCATGGACGGGTAAATTTAGCAGGATCATTTTTATAAAAAGATTCATGAATAAAGCCTGTGCCAGCATCTGTGTTGATAAGCATCTTCACACAATCTTTGATTTCTTGATCGTCCTGACTGGTAAATGCTTTCATCATGATACTCATAGGCCAAATCATGTCATATCCGATATGTGGTCCGCCTATACCCTCTCCGGCTTTTCCTTTGAAGAAGTAAGGATTGTCTTCACTCCACACAAAGCGACGCGTATTTTGGTAAATCGGATCATTTACATTCACATCCCCTAAATATGGCATTGCCAACAAACTTGGGACATTGGCATCATCCATAAGGAAGTGATTACCAAAACCATCCACCTCAAAAGCATATATCGTACCATATTTTGGATGGTTGTAAGTCGCATATTTCTTCAAGGCATTTTCCACTTCCTGTGCTAAGCTGGTGCATTGATCTGCTAAATCTTGCTTCTTATTCACAGTAGAAAGAATCTCAGCAGCTTTACGAAGTGAAGATACTGCAAAGAAATTGGAAGGCACAAGAAATTGAAGAGTCGTAGCATCATCCGAAGGACGGAAAGCAGAAGCTATAAGTCCCACAGGTTTCACAGGTGCACCCAATCCGTCATTATTAAGCGTATCCAAAGCACGCTCAGTTTTACGCTGGAATTTATATGGCCCTACTCCCTCTTTACGTTGTTGCTCCTTGAAAGTTTTCAGGATATTAGTGATAGCTTGTATCCATTCATCATCGAAGATGCTGGCATCACCGGTTTCCTTCCAATACTGATATGCGAGACGGAGAGGATAGCACAGTGAATCTATCTCCCATTTCCTTTCATGAAGCTCCGGCTTCATATCCGTCATATCGGTCATCCAATCGCTCCCTGTCGCTCCGTCATTAAAAGCATTTGCATACGGATCAATATTGATACACTTAAACTGGCGACGAACCACTCCTTCAAGCATTTTTTTCAATTCAGGATCTTTATTTGCCAGCTGCACATAAGGCCATACTTGAGCCCCGGAATCACGAAGCCACATCGCATGGATATCTCCCGTATATACAAAAGTATCAGGTTTCCCATCTTTTGTACGATAATGAACGGTGGTCTCCAGTGTGTTTGGGAAACAATTTTCGAACATCCAAGCCAATTTGGGATTGGTCAGCAACTTCTTAACTCTGGCAATCTCCGCTTCAACGGCTTTTGAAGTAAACAAACGTTTGTTTACAGGCGGGCGGTTGCTTTTGTAAGCAGCAGCCTCAGCTTTGTGGTTAACTACTGCCGTATTATCGCTAGGCAAAACAAACTCGGCTGCTCTGGCATGTCCCGCAAGCAGGGTCGCAGCTAAAACATAAAAACTAAGATTCTTTTTCTTCATTATTTAATCATTTTTTCGTAATAAGCTTTTGCTTCAATTAGTGTGCACCCACTTGTATGAGATGTCAATTGAGTGGTCCCTGCAGGTGCGGATGTCCAAGATGTGCCGAAAAGCAAATCTTGTTTACGAACTCCTTTACGCCATAATGTCTCAGCATTATTATTTAAAAATGTCGTAAATTTAGTCTTATATATCGGGTCCAAATCCTTATCTAATATTAGTTGGACAAAGTAACGCATAAAAATCCCTTTAAACAAGCCCCCATCGCCATTTCCTTCGTCTCTCAGCACATTATTTCCGATATCTATCATTCCGGAATTACTTATACAAAAGTTAGCGGCTTTACGAGCATCATTCAGGTAAGTTACATCACCTGTCATTTTATACAATTCATAAGCTGCCCCAACAAAAGTCCCCTGATTATAGCTTAAAGAGAACTGCCCTATAGCACCTGTCTGACCGTTGATGTTATCATAAATAGCACCACTAGCGGGATTAAACAGATTCTCTTTTTCCCAATCGTATATTTTAATCGCCATTGCTTTATCTGAATCGTCTTTCGTAATGGCATATATGCGACTGGCAATAATGCTGGCAGGGCCATTTGAACAAGCATTCTTACTCCAGGGTTTATCATGTACCCATGACACGCCTCCCCCTGCATAAGTTTCATCCCATCCTGCTTTTATATATCCCCATAGCTCTTTGGAGGTATCCAAGTATTTCTGCTCCTTAGTTACGTCATACAAACGAAGCATAGTCAAGTTAATCCACTCCATGTCATCGTAATAGTTATTCCAATAGCTATTACCGTTTTTTACTTTGATGCCCGCATACCAAGCATCAAAGTAAGTTTTATATTTAGCATCGTTGGTACGGATATAAGCATCGATAAGTACGTCCATTGCATGCGCCTGGGGCCAATATTGAAAATCGATCACTAAACCGTCATTTCCATAGTTAAAGAAGTGCTCGTCAGCATTCCAGAAACGAGCTATAAGAGAGGTGGAGCTACTATCGGCAGCGGCATTCCAGTCAATCGTATAGAGCCCTTTGCCATACATATATTTATCTTCTATTCCTCCACAAGCCTGAAGAGCTAGTGTCAACAACGGAATATATAATAATAATTTTTTCATCTTTTACTGATTTAGTTATTATTAGGTTAGAGTTTCTCAACGGTGTGAGTATAAACTCCTTTGTCACTGTTAAAGTATATGGTTATTCTCACTTGTGCGCCATCCATCTCACCGGCAAACTTCCATTTGTTGTCCCACTGGCTAGCCCCATATTGAGCCATGTTGTAATACGCCTGGCTCTCATTTGCTCCCGGTCTTGAATCCAAACTTGCGTTTGTCGGACCCCAATGTACAATAGAGGCAGCCCCATCTTCCGATATCTCCATTTGGAATTTATAACGTTCATCACGTCCCCACGATTCTTGATGGAATTCTATTTTACCTTCGCCTTGCCATATTCCTTTACCTTTATAACTGAGATCCATAATTACAGCATTGCTTGGGCAGAAGAATAAACCTAATTTTTTCACCTGTATAAATTTCACCGAAGCAATATTAAAGTCTAATATAACACGATATATTGCTGTCTCGGCAACAGTACCTTCCGCTGTTCCTTCCTTGATTTCTTTATTGTCAATATAGAATGTACGTGCTACTGCAGGATTCTTATTATCGATGAAATGATACTTTTTACCAGCTTCCAATTTGGTAAAGATCTCATAAACGCCTTGCTCCGGTGAAGAACAAGAAAGTGCGTTATCCACATTTGTACCAGCCTCTGAACCATCTCCTGTTATATATAGCTGAGTGGGAAGCTCGGCAAAACCTAATAGACGGGTCAGAGTAAGCTTTCTGGACTCTTTAGCTGTCACACTGTTTATTCCCCGTGATGAAACGACCGTCCATTTCAAGGTTCCGGTAGCACCGGCTTCAATCCCAGCCATACCCCATATCTTATTCAGATCTTTATGGCTGATAGTTGCATGGCTTTGTGTGCCCATTTCATCGGCAACAATCCGATAGACAGGATTTGAAAAATCCCCATTTTCCTTATCAAAAACAACTTCATACAAAGGAGCGCCGCTATCCTCGGCTTTTGAAGCCTCCCATTCAAAAAATAACGATGCAGTAGAGGACTTGAGTAGCTCTAATCCCTTTCCGTCAACCGGAGCATAAAGCTTATTCACCGGAGTCAGTTTAACATCCTTAAACTCCATATCACTGGTACAAGCAGCAGAGATAAATAGTACTGATAATAATGCGATGATTATATTTGATTTTGTTTTCATAACGATTTAATTTTAATATTATTGAGCATTAGTTGGCATATCCAGGGTTATTGGGGCGTAAATTAGGATCCAAGTCAATTTGTGACTGTGGCACAGCCCATAAATAATCTCTTGCTTCATTGAATTTACGATTATCCAAACGGATATAGTCTCTATTACTATTCGCAAATTTAGCACCATATACAAATCCATTCAGATATTCCGTACCGGCTTTCCAGCGCTTGATATCAAACCATCTCAGGCCTTCCAACGCTAATTCACTTCTACGTTCACGACGAATAATCTGCCTCATCTCATCTTGAGGTTTATCAGGATAAACAAGAGCCTCTTGATTTGTAAAACCTGCTCTGACACGTAGCAAACGGATTGTTTGATTCCAAATATCGGAAGTCATCATTCCTTGCTCATTCATCGCCTCTGCATACATCAGAAGCACATCGGCATAGCGCATTGTAATGATGTTTATAGCAGAAGCCAGACTTGTCTCATGTTTAACGTCATAATACTTGCGCACATAATAACCGGTAGCTGTCTTATTAGATGTTCCCCCCTCATACTCGTCAAGTTTTTCATTGGGATCGGTTCCCGGCTTGATATAGATATATACATCCTTACTCCCATCATTCAAATTTTTGCTCCAATTGTAACCGTCATAAATCACAGTTGCCGTTAAACGCGGATCTCTATTGGCATAGGGATTATCTTCATTATAAGTGGGGTCTTCATCTATTGTTTTCCCATTCAGTGTAAGATAGCTATCTACCAACGACTGGGTAGGAGCTCTACCATTAAGTCTGGATCCTTGAGATAACGGTGCCATGTCATACATTTCTCCCCATGTTTTCACACTCGGTACATACCCATAATCCATAATGACTTCATCATTATATTCATTATCTTGAGTAAATAGCCCTGCATAATCAGGGAAAAGAGAATAACTTCCATATTTGTCTTGCTGATTCATGAGATATTCACAATATTTAGCCGCATTAGCCCAATCATTGTCTGCCAAATAAACTCTAGCTTGAAGCACACAAACAGCTGCTTTTGTTATTTTACCCCTATCATCAGCACCCAATTCACTCTTAGTCGGCAATTGGTCGATAACAGCATCCAGTTCATCATGAATAAATTGAATAACCGTAGCGCGAGAAGTACGGCTTATAGTCTTCGACTCATCCCATGTAATGTCTTTGGTAAAGAAAGGGATATCACCATAGAAGTTGGCCAAACGAAAATAAATTGCAGCACGAATATAACGTATTTCCGCAATCATACGGTTTCTCTGCGCATCAGTCATCGATACGCGACTTTCTTTCTCTAAAAATATATGGCAAGTTTTAATACCACCATAAAGATCTTTCCATTCACTTGTAAATAATCCGAGTGAAGGGTCGGCAAGCCCATTCCGCATAAGACGTTGATCGGTATTTGAACGGCCTTCAAAAAGGTTATCGCTCAATGATTCGTCAGCCCACATCTTACCAGCATTATACATCTGACTATAAGCCATGTTCACAACCCATTGTGCTTTCTCAGCGGATGTCCAATAGTTATCATCTGTATATTTATCAATAGGAGGATTCTCCATTGAGTTACAACTTATAAGCAATACAGTTCCCAAAAAATATGAGATCAAGATCATTAACTTTTTATTTTTCATATCCAGTCTGTATTAAAATTCCACATCCACACCAAAACCATAGTATCTCAAAGTCGGATAATTTCGACCACTATTTGCACCACCACTAGTCATTTGATTACTGAATTCACTTGATTCAGGATCAATGAAAGAGTTTTTGCTGAAAGTGAGCAGATTTTGTCCGTTGACATAAAGTCTCAATTTTTGCATTCCCAATTTACCAGTCCATTCTTTGGGGAAAGTATATCCCAATGTTATGTTCTTAATACGCAGATACTTTCCGTCAAAAATGAAAAGATCGGAACCATTACGATAATCATTGGCATTGGATGAAGATCCCGGAGCAGACAACCTAGGCCATTTAGCATCAGTGTTAGTTGGGGTCCAAAAATCCAATTGGTGTTTATAAATAACGTAAGAGTAGTTTTGATGGAAAGGCTCTACCAGCTCACCACGTACCATCATATCTCTTTTACCTACTCCTTGAGCAAACAGACTGAAGTCCCAGTTATTCCAGTTCAAGCTGTAAGTAAAGCCGAAAGTGTATCTTGGGAAAGCGTTTCCTAAAATAAACCGGTCTTTCGAATCAATAACTCCATCTTTATTTCTATCTACAAACTTAATATCGCCCGGCTGTACTGTTCCACCAACAGGGATGGCCGATGCTTCTATTTCTTCATAACTTTGGAAGAATCCATCTGTTTTATAGCCATAATATGAGTTTAGAGGAACTCCAACACGAACCAGCTTATATAGTTCTTCTATTCCGCTAATCTGTTCGTACCCTGGGAAATCTACAACTTTATTCCTTGAATCTCCCAAGTTAAAGTTGAATACGTGTTGGAACTTTCCAGCATTCAATCGATAATTGATTGACATATCCCATCCGCTATTTTTCATTGCCCCGATATTGTCTTGAGGCATCTCTGTTCCAAACACGCCTGGCACTTGAGGTTTCATCAAAATATCAGTCGTCTTCTTTTGAAAATAATCGAATATAAAACTCAAAGTGTTATTAAAGAATGTAGCATCCACCCCAATATTGAATGTTTTGGTTCTCTCCCAAGTTATATCGTCTTTACCCAAAGATAAGCCCACACCATTCACCGATTTATTACTGTAGGAGTATGTATTATTAAGGGGATCATAGGTCGTAAAGCGATCGTAAGTTCCAATACTCTGATTACCCAAAAGGCCATAAGACGCGCGTAACTTCAGGTTACCTATATTCTGCTTATACCATTGTAGATAATCCTCCTCAGATAGCCTCCATCCTAAAGACAAGGAAGGGAAAAAGCCCCATCGATATCCTTTGTGGAACTTTGAGGAAGCGTCATCACGGAAACTAAATTCCGCATAATACTTATCATTATATGAGTAGCTTAAACGTCCCAAAACAGAAGTGAGACTTGTACGATCCGTGTTTTCATTTGTTGTAGAAGTACCATCTCCCGGTATGACTTGAGTACCTTCTGTAGGTGTTCCTAAATCCGGATTGGTAAACTTCAATTTAATCTCGTTGGAAGTCGCTGTAAAGGACTCGTTTGTTACACCAAGCACTCCCGAAATAGAATGTTTACCAAAAGATTTATTGTAATCCATCAAAAATTGAGAGTTAATGAGATATGCTTCATGATTCCAATCACTCGTCTCACGGTTCTCATTTCCATAGCGCTGAGGAGTGGTTGCTGTCTCACTTGAATAGTAAGGGATCATTAATTGACGGGTAAAGCGATGGTCATTAATAATGTCCGCACCTAAGATACCTTTAAGTTTCAAGCCTTCCATTACTTTGAATTCGGCAGTGGCACTCGCATTAAGATAGTTATTCCGATATTTATTTGTACCACCGGCTTCTAGGTTTGCTAGAGGAGTGAATTCGGATAACACATCATTAAGCAAATATCTTCCGTCATCAGCCTTCATTTTATAGTAGTAATAAGGCGGAATACGTGCGGCATCGACTTCCAAACTGCTCCCGGTAGTCGTCACGCTGTTATTACGAGTATAGGCCAGGATAGTAGTCAACTTAAAACGACCAATCTCAGTACTTACATTAGAACGCATATTGTAACGTTGTAAACCAAACCCTTTATTACCTACATAGTTGCTTTCTTGATTATAATAACCCATAGAAACCATATATGTCGTATTCTGGCTACCACCGGACACACTCAAGTTATAGTTTTGTTGTAATGCAGTGCGGATTATCTGGTCATAAAACCAACTTTCTTCACTTTGATGAGCTGCCAAATCTCTAATTTGCTCAGGAGTAAAAATAGGATTCATTCCCGAATTAGTTAAGGCTAAATTCTTTAAAGTGGCATTTTGATAACCGGCTACAGGTGAAAACAGTATTTTAGGATCCTCCCAGCCAACCATACCATTCAGTCGTACTACCGGACGCTCATTCTTCGCTCCCTTTTTCGTATTTATAAGCAATACACCGTTAGAAGAACGAGAACCGTAAATAGCAGAAGTTCCGGCATCTTTTAAAATGGAAATATTATCAATATCCTGCGGATTCAACTTATTTAAACTACCCGCATCAGCAACCAGTCCATCAATTACGATCAATGGATCATTATTATTAGTTGTGCTGATACCTCGGATATTGATGTTCGTAGTATTATCATTCGGATTAAAACTACGCTGCTGAATAATCAAGTTTGGAGAAGCACCCTGCAAAGCTTGGGTCATGTTAGCTACAGGACGATCTTCTATCATACCGGATTTGACTTGATCAACTGCACCAACCACACTCTTGCGGGTGGTTGTACCGTAACCGATAACAATCACTTCATCCAATTGCTTCAAATCCTCTTTCAAAATAATGGATAAGGAGGATCTGCCATCTACTGCCACTTCTTGAGTAGCATATCCGATATATGAGATTACCAAAACATCCTTATTTTCACAATTAATAGAGAAACGACCATCCATATCGGTAATAGTGCCGATATTTGTCCTTCCTTTGATTACAATGTTAACTCCAATCAAAGGCTCTCCCGACGCGTCTTTTACTATACCTTTGACAACGCTGTTTTTCATTTGCAAAGTACTGGAATTATAAACCTGTCCGGCATATATATCTGGAGCCTGAAACGATAACAAGGCTGCAGCAAGGCTAAAAAACAAAAACTCATACTTTCTAAGAGTCATACTTTGTTTTAATTTAAAGGTTAATAAGATTTTGATTTTAATAGGGGATTTGAAATGCAACGAAATCGTTGCATCCCCACGAGAGAAGATGTTCTTACGTCATAAATGATTAGTATTATTTTAAAGTTAAACAATAGCGTTATTTGAGAGGTTCCATATCTCACAAATTCTACACACCGTTAAAATATGTGGTAAAATTAAACATGAGCAGCTAATACAGCGTACGCTTTCGTGACATTTATGTATGAGATCAGCAAATGACACATAGCCATAGCTTTATGTCAAAATTCTATGTTCTGATCTTTTCTTCAAAAATAGCCTTATAAACATTTTCAATGATTATTGGGCTTTTAAATGCAAAAAGTTCCATACCTTCTAATAAAAGAGTAGTATGGAACTTTAAGATAAAGCGATGGCAAATAAAACCGTTATTTGTTACTAAAAGCAACCAACATCCAGACTAATTTCTCTTGTTCTTTCAAATAATCACTCATCATGGCTACCGTCACTTCGTCACCAACCTCGGAAGCTAAAGAAAGTATAGCTCTCTCTTCTTCTATTAGCAAATGGTAAGTGCTCAATATCTGCTCAATAGCCTCACTTCCAGAATTCACACCAGAAATTTCGTTTATCTTGGCAACCTTCAAGTATTCACTAAACTTGTTGGAAGGGACACCTCCCAAGATAAGAATGCGCTCTGCTATCTCATCAGCTTTTTCAGCCGCATCATCATAAAGCTCTTCAAATTTGCTATGAAGTACAAAGAATCCATGACCTTGGATATTCCAATGGAAACCGCGAAGGTTTGTATAATGTACTTGGAAATCAGCCAAAAGTTGCTGCAATGCAGATACTACGTTAACCACACTCGATTCATTCAAATTAAGATAATCTAAAGTTTTCATAATACGTTATTTTTATAAATTAATACTATACTTCGTTTTTGATATGACAAAGATAAGCAGGTAATAAGTGCGTGTCAAACAGATAATTTCTATCTTTGTATAGACGGTTTCTATGGAGGCATCGTAATATGTGTATCAATGGAGCGAATCGCACTACCACAACCCGAAAATTTCTAATATTATTAATCGTAAAAACCATGACTTTACAACAATTGGAATATATTATCGCAGTCAACCAATTCCGCCACTTTGCAAAAGCCGCCGAATCGTGCAGAGTGACTCAACCGACCTTGAGTGCCATGATACAAAAGCTGGAGGATGAATTGGACGTTAAGATATTCGACCGCAATCAACAGCCAATATGCCCCACTCCCATCGGAAAAATCATTTTGGAACAAGCTCAAAACGTAATGGCGGAAGCAAACCGGATAAAGGATGTTATTAAAGAAGAAAAGCACTCGATTACTGGTACTTTCAGGCTTGGCATACTCCCAACAATTGCCCCCTATTTATTGCCACGTTTTTTCCCCCAATTAATGAAGAAGAATCCCGATTTGGATATTCGCGTTGTTGAGATGAAAACAGAAAATATAAAAAAGGCGATACTGAACGGTGGTATTGATGCAGGTATTATAGCAAGTCTTCCGGACTTAGAGCATTTACAACAGAAGACATTGTTTTACGAACAATTTTATGCATACGTAGCCCACAACACCGATCTCTTTAACCATGAAATCATACGGACCTCCGATTTGAGTGGTGAGGAGCTATGGTTACTTGACGAAGGGCATTGCTTTCGCGACCAACTAATGCGATTCTGCCAGATGAAAGCAGCGCGTATTAGTCAAGCTGCATATCGCTTAGGTAGCATGGAAACTTTTATGCGTATGGTAGAAAGCGGAAAAGGCATTACCTTTATTCCTGAACTTGCAACTTATCAGCTAAACGAAGAGCAAAAGAAATTGGTGCGTCCTTTTGCTATACCATGCCCAACAAGGCAAGTAATTATAGTCACCGGAGAACATTTTATTCGAAACACCTTATTAGACGTTCTTATCAAAGAAATAAAAACTTCTGTTCCTCCTGAAATGCTTGTCTTGAAGGCTACTCAATGTCCCGTATAGATTTTCTCTATCACTTCATAAATCTTTTCAATCGATTATTTTGTTTTATCAAAAATAAAGGTTATATTTTTGTATCACTTACAAAAATAATAAACCTCATAAATTATTAAAGATTATGGAGACAATTATCAATTCTCAACTACCTGAATTCAAGGTTCAGGCATTCCAAAACGGAAGTTTTAAAACAGTTACAAGTGAAGATGTAAAAGGCAAATGGGCTATTTTCTTTTTCTACCCAGCGGATTTCACTTTTGTATGCCCTACTGAATTGGTAGACATGGCGGAGAAGTATGAACAATTCCAAGCAATGGGTGTAGAAGTATATTCTGTGAGCACAGATTCACATTTCGTACACAAAGCTTGGCATGATGCATCCGAGAGTATTCGCAAGATTAAATACCCAATGCTCGCAGATCCGACAGGTCTATTAAGCCGCGCATTTGGCGTAATGATAGAAGAAGAAGGCGTAGCATACCGAGGAACATTTGTTGTTAACCCCGAAGGTAAAGTGAAATTAGCCGAAATTCAGGATAACAGTATAGGACGTAATGCCGAAGAGTTACTTCGCAAAGTGGAAGCAGCACAATTTGTAGCTACACATGATGGAGAAGTATGCCCTGCTAAATGGAAGAAAGGAGCTGAAACTCTGAAGCCAAGTATTGATTTAGTAGGTAAGATTTAAACTCATCAAAAGTCCTCTCCTACGCATCCCAAAAAATGAGGAGAGGACTTTTTAATATTATTGCAAAGTAAGATCCAATTGATTCCAAAATAGAGTACCAATATGTTAGACACATCAATAAAAGAGCAATTACAGATTATTTTCCAGCCATTGGAGCATGAATATATTCTGCATGCAATATATCAGCCTCAGCACGAAAAAGCACAGGAACTAGTAGACTTCCTTAAAGACATTGCCGAGTCTTCGAAGAAAATAACTTGCGAATTTATCGAGACAAAAGAGAATAAACTAGATTTTCAATTATATAAAAACGGGATAAATACTGGGATAAATTTCCGTGGAATACCCAATGGACATGAGTTCACATCGCTCCTACTTGCTATACTTAACGCAGATGGAAAGGGTAAAAATCTCCCAGACCAAGTGATTTCGGATCGTATACAAGCATTAAAAGGTCCCATCACATTACAGACCTATGTCTCATTGACTTGCACGAATTGCCCTGATGTTGTTCAGGCTCTAAATATAATAGCACTTCTCAATAAAAATATTACCCACGAAATGATAGACGGTGCCCTTTTCGAAGATGAAGTAAAAGCGCTCAATATACAAGGTGTTCCAACCGTATTGGGCAATGGCAAGCAACTTCATGTGGGGCGAGGGGAACTTGGAGAACTTCTAGAAAAGCTAGAAAATACATTTGGCTCTGAAGAACAAAAAAAGACTGACCTTATCATAAGAAATTATGATGTATTAGTATTGGGAGGAGGTCCTGCGGGGGCTTCTGCTGCCATCTATTCGGCACGCAAAGGATTAAGAGTTGCGATTGTTGCTGAACGCACAGGCGGTCAGCTAAAGGAAACAGTAGGCATTGAGAACATGATATCTATACCTCAAACAACAGGGACTCAACTCGCTGATGCTTTAAAGAGTCATATTACACAGTATCCTATTGATTTATATGAGAATCGGAAAATAATAAAAGCGGAGCTTAGTAATAGAGAAAAGGTAATTGATACAGCAAGCGGCGAACGTTTTATATCATCCTGTACAATTATTGCAACAGGAGCAAGTTGGCGTAAACTGAACATTGAAGGTGAAACGGAATATATAGGGAAAGGAGTTGCATTTTGTCCGCACTGCGACGGGCCCTTTTATAAAGAGAAACATGTAGCCGTCGTAGGGGGTGGAAACTCAGGAGTAGAAGCTGCTATTGACCTAGCCGGAATTTGCAGTAAAGTAACTCTATTCGAATTCCTTGATACGCTAAAAGCAGACCAAGTGTTGCAGGACAAGGCCCGAAGCATGCCGAATATTGAAATCTTTGTTTCATCACAAACTACAAAGGTTTTGGGAGATGGAAACAAAGTAACAGGTATTCGCGTAAAGGATCGGAATACTAATGAAGAAAAAGATTACGATTTGGATGGTATCTTTGTTCAAATAGGATTGGCGGCCAACAGTGCTCCTTTCCGTGAACAATTGGAGGTTACTTCGATAGGAGAAATAAAAATAGATGCAAATTGCAGAACGGGTATATCCGGTGTATATGCTGCAGGAGATGTGTCAAACGTTCCATTTAAGCAAATTGTTATTGCAATGGGCGAAGGAGCTAAAGCAGCACTCTCTGCCTTTGAAGACCTTATACACGGAAAATTCAAATAAGATATTGAAATCAGAGTGCAAGAGTAAGTGCCATATATAGCTTATATTGAATACATTAAAGCTTATTTATTAGCAGGAATAAGCTTTAATTCTTTTATAATATTATCGGCTTTGCCTAACTTTTCTAATATAAAAAGTACATAACGTATATCAACCCCTATGCAACGTTGCACTTTGGCATCATATAAAACATCACTACCCATCGATTCCCAATTCCCATCAAATGCCAATCCAAGCAATTCTCCTTTGGAATTAAACATTGCACTCCCTGAATTTCCTCCGGTTATGTCATTATTCGTAATAAAACAAACCTTCATTTCTCCCTTTTCATCGGCATACTTTCCAAAGTCTTTTGAACGTAGTAATGATTGTATTTCGGGTTGCAAAGCAAAGTCCTTATCTCCTATATTAGTTTTTACTTTCTCAAGGATGCCTTTGGTGGTGGTATAATAATCAAACTTGGCTCCATCATACGGAGAATAGCCAGATATTGTACCGAAGCTCATCCTCATAGTAGAATTTGCATCCGGATAGAAATTACCATTTACAGACATCTCACGTAAAGCCGCATTGAGCAAACGTTCTCCGGTTGAAATCTGGGCAGACGCTTTCTGCATTTTCATATTCATCTCATATAACTGCCCCAACAAGTCAATACCAAGAGTTACTGCAGGATCATCCATGATATGATATGTAGAGTCCTGCTCCAAAAAGCGTTTCAACCCTCGTGGGGTTGTCATCTCGGAATGAGCATAGAGAGTATCTACGTACGCTTTTACATTACCATGATATTCTTTATCAATCGTACGATAAAATGGAGGGAAATAGGTACTGTCCACTTTGGCACGGTATTCTTTCAACATAGCAACAAAAACATCCTTATCAATATCCTGATCAAAGTTGGCATACTGTTCTACGATTCCTTTTAAAGAAGCTACTACAGCATTTTGGCTTGCTGTAGAATCAAAATTCAAAATCTTCAAAACCAACTGAACCAACTCCGGACCCGACAGAAAAGACTCTATAAAATATGATTGGGCGTGATAAGTTGCACTACGGGCTTTATAACAGGAATCAAGATTATCAAACAAATTTGCATATTTTGCCTTTTCAGTGGAAGCATTCTTTATCCACGCACGAACAGCATCCTCAACTTGCCGTTTCTTATCTAGAATATGAAGCTTATGAATTGCCTGATTAGTCCCGATACTATTTTTCCAATAATTGGAACTCTCATCATACTTAGCTGCATACTTTATTCTAAGACTATCATTGCTATCCATTGAATGCTTCCAAATAGCCTGTTTTATTGTGCGGATATCAATTTGAGCCTGATTGGTATTGTTCATCATCTCCTCTATTCCATAAGAGGATAGATAACGTTCTGTAGTCCCGGGGTATCCCAAAGTCATGCAAAAAGCACCTTCGTTATATCCGGAGAGAGAAAGAGGTGCTACATACTCGGGATGGTATGGAACATTATTTGCAGAATAATCAGCAGGACGGTTATTATAATCTGCATATATACGGAACACACAGAAATCTCCGGTGTGACGAGGCCATACCCAATTATCTGTGTCCCAGCCAAACTTACCTATAGAAGAGGGTGGTGCAAATACTAACCGGACATCATTATAATCACGATAAACCGACAACCAATATTCATTTCCACCATAATAGGCATCTACTACTCCGGTCATTGTGGAATCTTGAGCAGTAACCTCACTACCTATAGCAACTCTGACAGAATCAATAGCTGAAGTACGTTCGGAATCGCTCATCGTATTTTTTACAGCACTTAGTACCCGTGCCGTCACATTTTCGGTACTCAGTAAAAAACGCACATATAGTCCCGGATTCGGTAATTCATCCTCGCGAGTTCTAGCAACAAAACCGTCTCTCAAATAATCATGACCTACTGAAGAATGCTGCTGCACACAACTGAAGCCACAATGATGATTAGTAAAAACCAATCCGTCAGAAGAAACGACAACTCCTGAACAGAAGCCGCCAAAGCTAACAATAGCATCTTTTAGTGAGGGTTGTTTGGGATTATAGATTTGGGACAACTCCATTTGAAGTCCTAATTCTTTCATTGTCTTGCGCGACTGCTTACTCAAATTGCCCAGCATCCACATACCTTCATCCGCATGCCCCATGAGCATGCAAAAACAAAGGGATACGGTTAAGATACACTTCAGTCTCATCTATAACATCTTCAGGTATTAGTTTATAATCAGCTGGTAAAAGCCTGTATTTTCTTTTATATCATGGCAAACCCGGACTCACTTATTTATCTGCTTTTGTTTCTTAATGACTCATTTGCGAGCAAAACGATTGAGAATAGGTATTTGTTTAAGCGGCAAATCAGATTTCGTTACATAAGCCAGAAAAACGACCAATAATACAGTATGGAAGAGTATTCTGAGATAGAAATTATGTACCGGAATAAAAGAAGAAGCAACATAAAGTAATGCGGCAAGCAACATGTATTTTCCAATGCCTTTAATATCATATTTAATCGGATATTTCTTCTGCCCCAGCCAATAAGATAGGATGGTAATTACTCCATATCCGGCTACCGATGCCCAAGCAGAAGCAACATAACCATACTTAGGCACAAGCATAATATTCATTAACATGATCACAGCACAACCGACTATAGAGAAGTAGGCACCCCATTTTGTTTCATCTATCAACTTGTACCAAAACGAAAGATTAAAATATATTCCTTTAAGGATCTCCGCTCCCATCACGATGGCTACCACACTTAACCCTTCCCAATACTGAGAATTGACCAAATGACGTAGAATATCCAAATAGAGCATAACCACTAAGAAAGCAAGCAATGAAAAGATAAGAAAATATTTCATGGCCGAGGCATACATACCCCGGTTATCTCCTTCGCTGTTTTTGCCAAACACAAATGGCTCATAGGCATATCTGAAAGCTTGTGTAAACATTGCCATAACCATCGCAATCTTACTGGTAGCACTATATATACCCAATTGCACCAACCCCTCCTGGCGATCGGTGAAAAGGAATGGATAAATCATTTTATCGATAGATTGATTGAGCACACCAACAAGCCCTAATACAAGAATAGGAAAAGAGTAGCTGATCATCTGCTTCATCAGTTTTTTATCAATCTTATAGCTAAATCCGTGTAGTTCAGGAATAAAGAAGAAGAATTGAATCAATGAAGTCACCACGTTTATTCCAAAGATATATCCTACCATGTAATGTGGATCATAGAACCATGATACACTTCCGGGATAATGTTTAACAAGCCAAGGACATATTAAGAGAAAGAATAAGTTGAGAGAAATATTAAGTATTATTGAGAGTATCTTAATACTTGCAAACTTTATCGGGCGCTTCTTATAACGTAGATACGCAAAAGGAATACTCGAAAATGAATCCAATGCCACTACAATAACAATCATGCCGACATATTCGGGGTGATCGTTATAATCAAGCAAGTTTGATAAAGGATGTAAAAAAGAGAAACATAAAACAAGGAATATCAAAGAAAGACCTCCCACATAGATCAAAGCATTGGCATACACTTTCTTTGGATCTTCACCACTTTTATTCGCAAAACGGAAAAAACCCGTCTCCATCCCAAAAGTTAAGAGAATAAGCACTAAAGCCGTAAACGCATACATATTTGAGACTACCCCATATTCTCCCGAAGCAACAGGTAACACTGCCGTATGAAGCGGCACCAATAGATAGTTCAGAAACTTTCCAATAATACTGCTCATCCCATAGATAGCAGTGTCTTTCGCCAATGATTTTAATCCAGCCACGTTACTAATGATTGTTCTTTAATGCTCAAAATATTTAATTCGTTATTTATAGCTGCTCGCCAAATAACGTCTTTTGCGAATTGTAAAGGCTACGCCCTAAATGTTTATAAGCCAATTCCGTCACTTCCCGCCCACGGGGAGTGCGTTTTAAAAAGCCTTCTTTTATAAGAAAAGGTTCGTATACCTCTTCCACCGTACCAGCATCTTCCCCCAAAGCTGTGGCTATAGTGGTTAGTCCTACCGGTCCTCCCTTAAATTTATCTATTATGGTACAAAGTATCTTATTGTCAACTTCGTCAAGTCCATATTTATCTATATTCAACGCCTCCAAGGCGTAATTGGCAATTTCCGTATCAATGCTTCCCGAGCCTTTTACTTGTGCAAAGTCACGGACACGTCGCAATAAAGCATTTGCAATACGGGGAGTTCCGCGACTACGCGAAGATATTTCACCAGCAGCTTTTGTTGAGCAAGGTACATTGAGTATCCTTGCAGAACGCCCTATAATTGCACTCAACACGTCATCATCATAATATTCCAAATGAAGATTTATGCCAAAACGGGCTCTTAAGGGGGCTGTAAGCAATCCACTTCGGGTTGTAGCTCCCACTAATGTGAAAGGATTCAAATCTATCTGGATACTTCGGGCAGATGGTCCCTTATCTATCATGATATCAATGCGATAGTCCTCCATCGCAGAATATAGGTATTCTTCAACGACCGGAGATAGTCGATGAATCTCATCAATAAATAATACATCATTAGGTTCGAGACTTGTGAGGACTCCTGCCAAATCGCCGGGCTTATCAAGAACTGGACCTGAAGTTACTTTAAAGCCTACTCCCAATTCATTGGCTATAATATTGGATAGTGTAGTTTTGCCCAATCCGGGAGGTCCATGCAATAACACATGATCCAAAGCTTCACCGCGTAACCGGGCAGCCTTGACAAAGATCCGCAAGTTATCTACAACTTTATCCTGCCCGCTGAAATCTTCAAAAGATAAAGGGCGGAGAGCGTTTTCAAAATCACGCTCACGGCTAGTTAGTTGATGCTCACGTATGTCAAAACTTTCATCTTCCATTCATTACTCTCCTTATATCACAGCGCAAAGATATACATTTCGATATAGATAATAACTTTTCCTTCTGCTAAAGAATAAGAATTCTATAAAAACAAACCTTACAATTCATTCTTTACCACAAAAATTACATCAGGTTTATCACTAACATTTATAGAAAATCAGCGCTTCATAAACTCTTTTCTTCGGTCATCAGAGAATTTTTCTATCGCATACCTCAACATAGTACGTGGCATTACTTTTGCATGCTTTTCCAAGAACTGCACCAACAGATCCTCGTCTCGTTTACCCATTTCACGCAACATCCATCCGATAGCTTTTTGCATTAGATCATGCTTGTGATGTAATAGCCGCTCAGACAGAGATAAAATGTCAATAAAATCATTATCTCGAATGAGCGTGTAAGTTGATACTATTGCAATGCGCTGATCCCAAAGCAATGGGCTGTCTGCTAAAGAATATAGAACTTTGCGAGGCTTATCGCTTAAATATCCTCCCACAATTGTCGGAGCTGATAAATCGACCAAGTCCCAGTTGTTAATCCGAGAAGTATTTGAGAGATAAAAGTCAAAAATAAGTCTTTTGTTTATATCGTCAGATTTCTTAAAACGTTCTACAAGGATAAGCAAAGCGCACAAACGGCATTCATGCCATTCACTTTGTAATAAGTCAGATATAACCTCAAAAGGAGCATCTTTATATTTCTTTGCGACTTTACGCGTATTGGGGACTACAACTCCCAAGAATTTATCTCCCTCACCATACTGGCCTTTACCTGTTTTGAAGAATTTAGGCAAGAAATCTCTTTTTACAGGATCAATATATTGTTCCAACTCTTCCTGAATCTGTTTTGCACTTTCTATAATCATTATTCTCACTTTTAGTTTTAGATATTGTAATATACAAACATATTGGCATATAAAGCATATCAGTCGATAGCAATTTGTTTAAAAAGAAAACACTAATCGGGCAAAAATAGTCAAAAAAGACACATAGAATAGAAAGTTATTCCTACTTTTGCAACAACTTAATACATAAATCGATCAATAGATAATTACTCATCGCTAATAATGTTTCATTTATGGTTTTAAATTACATTTGGGTAGCATTCTTCGTTATAGCTTTCATTGTAGCATTATGCAAGCTCATATTCATGGGTGATATGGAAATATTCACGCAGCTTGTGAATGCCACATTCGGCTCTTCCAAAACAGCCTTTGAGATTTCCTTAGGACTGACAGGTATTCTGTCTTTTTGGCTGGGTGTAATGAAAATCGGTGAAAACAGCGGCATGATTAATGCGCTTTCAAGATGGTTAAGTCCCTTATTTTGCCGACTTTTCCCTGATATACCAAAGGGGCACCCGGTTATGGGTTCTATCTTTATGAATCTCTCTGCAAATATGTTGGGACTCGACAATGCTGCTACTCCAATGGGATTGAAAGCCATGAAAGAACTTCAAGAATTAAACCCTAAAAAAGATACGGCAAGTAATCCGATGATTATGTTCCTCGTCATGAACACATCATGCCTTATCCTAATCCCCGTAAGCATTATGATGTACCGCTCACAAATGGGAGCCGCGCAACCTACCGATATATTCATCCCGACTTTACTCACAAATGCTACTGCATCAATAGCTGGGATTACCACTGTCAGTATTGTACAACGCATCAATTTGCTGAACAAACCTGTTCTCATCTTTGCAGGATGTATTAGCCTCGTTTTTGCCGGATTAGTAAGTTTATTCCTTTATCTCGGACGCGACCAATTGGGAACATATTCTACTGTAGCCGCTAACATCATTTTATTCTCCATCATCCTGCTATTTATTTGCTGGGGATTATGGAAGAAGACCAATGTATACGACGCTTTTGTAACAGGAGCCAAAGAGGGCTTTAATACGGCTGTACGCATCATTCCTTATCTTGTTGCTTTCCTAGTGGGTATTGGTGTGTTTCGTGCGTCTGGCGCTATGGATATATTGGTGAACGGCATCGGTTCAATAGTAGGTTTATTCGGACTGGACACTAGTTTTGTAGGCGCTCTTCCCACAGCCTTAATGAAAACATTAAGTGGAAGTGGAGCCAATGGGTTAATGATTGACACAATGAAGCAATACGGAGCGGACTCTTTTGTGGGTCGAATGAGTTGTGTAGCTCGCGGAGCATCCGACACGACTTTCTATGTACTGGCTGTATACTTCGGTAGTATAGGGATTAGCAAAACCCGCAATGCAGTGACCTGTGGCTTGATTGCAGATCTTACCGGAGTCATCGCAGCGATTATCATCAGCTACTTATTTTTTCATTAATCCGATTTCATCAGAAATAAATTCATTAACAATATGATCACATATCAAACAGAAGAGGTCAAAATGCCTTCGATAAAGAAACGGCAGACCACAGCATGGATAAAAGCTGTTGCGGGTACCTACGATAAAAAGATCGGTGAGATCGCATATATTTTCTGTTCGGACAATAAAATACTTGAAGTAAACCGAGAATATCTGCATCACGACTATTACACGGATATCATTACTTTTGATTATTGCGAAGGTAACCGTCTCTCCGGAGATTTATTTATCAGCCTCGATACTATACGTACTAATTCCATTCAATTTGGAAGCACCTACGACGACGAATTATACCGGGTTATCATACACGGCATATTGCACCTCTGCGGCATCAATGATAAAGGGCCTGGGGAACGGGAAATTATGGAAGCAGCAGAAAACAAAGCATTAAGTCTGCTAAAAGAGCTAGAAGATAGATCCATTTAGATTGACCTCCTTCCTCGAAAAAAGAGGCCATCTCATCATTTTGAGACAGCCTTTTGAATAAAATTAAACCAGTTCTATGTTGCTAAAAATAGTTACAACGATAATAAGAGTTCATTTTTAACATTTCGAACACATTCCCATCATCTATTTCACACAATCTGGTTTGGGAAAATCTCTCATTGAACCATAACGAATATAAGTATCAAAAATATCCTTTTTTGAACCTGTAACTCTTGGATCTAGAGATTTTTCTAGTTCTTCCATCAGTACTTTTTTCATTTTGTTTTCTGTATTCAAGTATTCTACTTTTCCAGATAAATTTTGTAGACAATATGGGTCATTAATAACATTGTACAATTCAAATTCCGAACGTTTGGCAAAAGAAAGATCAAAATAGGGGCGTATCGCGGGATCTTCATATTTCTCTATTATATAAGATTTCGAGGGAGAAGCATCAACATCAGTAAATGCCCAATCAGAATGATGCTTACCTTGTTTATCAATTCCAAACATAGGATAAAGTTCACCTGTTTTTTCACTAATCGCTTGTGGATCTCCTGCCGGCCAACGTTCTGATTTCATATTCCAAATTAAAAGATATTCAGAACTTCGGATTGCCCGTTGTGGGTAACCAAGATTCTGCCATCTAGAACAAGAGTGCCTTTCCCTACCTGCATAAACATACCTTTTGGTTTCATCTACAATCCCTTCTTTTTTTGAAGTTAAAATATTTACAATACTTCTTCCCGACATGGGTAACATACCTTCCGGTTTTACTCCAGCCATCTCCAATATTGTAGGAGCTAAATCTACAAACCCGATTGGATCATCAACGCGACGTTTGGCTGGAAAGCCATTAGGATAGCTGATCGCCAGGGGGACATGTACTCCGTATTCAAAGCAATTAGCCTTAGCTCTCGGAAATGGCATGCCATTATCTGCAGTTACAATGATTATTGTATTATCAAGTTCTCCTATAGAATCCAGATAATTCAACATCTTACATAGATGGCTATCCGCCCATTCTATTTCAACCGCATAATCCAACATATCGCCTCTTATTTCTTCCGAATCAGGCATAAATCCAGGAACATCTACTTGATCTATATTCTTCCCATTACGTTTCCAAGAACCTTTTTCATAAGCGCGATGTGGTTCATTAGCTCCATACCAGAAATAAAAAGGTTGATCATTTTTACGTTTTTGAATAAAGTCACGGAAATTACTAAAATAATCAATAAGACTTATTCCCTGGCCTGTCCGCAAATCGGAAGAAGAGCCTTTTTTATATTTAATTTTATTATATGCATGCCCAGCTGCGTTTTCTTTTCTCCACAAAGAATCCGCTTTATTCCGCGCATACTGAAATGGGTCGACTCCTTTACCAGTATAACCCACATAATAACCGTTAGCCTCGAGAAGATCAACATAAGGAATATATTTTTTCATCCAAGACGAAGCATGTTGGCCGGATTGTTCATTCTGCCAATGATGTCGTCCGGTTACCAAAGAACTTCTAGAAGGAGCACTCCCAGGAGAACCCGCATAGCAATTTGTGAAATAAATGCCATTAGCTGCAACTCGATCGAAGCCAGGAGTTTTAATAAAGCGCGAGCCGGCAAAACTCACATGAGCAAATGACTGATCATCATTAATTACAAACAGGATATTGGGGCGCTTTTGAGTTACCCCTTCATTCCCTTTACAAACTGTTATAGCAAGCGTTTGACTTAATGATATGAAAAGTAGCTTAGAGGAAATTTTCATAAGACATGTTATTTATACGAATCAACCGATAAAATAGATTGTTGATTCTGTTAATTAAAATATTATTATTTAGTTAATAATCTCATTACCTAATTTCTAAATTGCTTTTTCATCTAAAACCGATAAATGTAATGATTATAATACTTCTCCTTCGATTTAAACAATGACAAATCCCATTTTTACTTATCAGAGCATTCCTTGATTTCAAACATATACTAACCATAGATAAAATTTTCTACCTTTTATATATTATAAAGAAAACTATCAGTGCAACTTTGAATGGTTTATTCATTGGTATAAACATCAAGCAAAATGCTCGTCTGAGAATCTGTCTCAACCAGTAGATACTTACCAGGAATATTACTTTTCATATCATATTTGGGGGCCTAATCGTAATCATAACTTTTATCGAACTTTACATAATTTTTATAAATATGGGCAAAAATAGTAACTAAAGCACGGAGACTAACCCACTCTTTCTTATATGGATTTAGCAAATATGCTATATTCTCCAAATCTAAATCAATAATCAAAACAAACTTAAATAAGCGATCTTATCTTACGTGTCTTTTTCTGTACAAATAAGCCCGTTTACTTATTATCTACTATTGCTTGAAAGTTAGCGTAACAAACCACAAGTTTTTTTATTGACAGTTTCTGCTTGCTTACGTAATCCAACACTAAAATATCATTTCTTGCCAATAAAGTAATTATTTTATTTATATAACTTTCAGTTTTTAATCATATATCCTATTTCAAAAAGATTATTCTACAATTACATAAGACGAGATCTTGCACCCATTGAGGTTAACCATGCATTTTCACTAATATCAGTTATCTTAAAAAAAATATTAGCACTTTATTACTTCAAAAGATAATGTTCTGCACGGCCCGGAGAGAACAACTCCCATAAGGAAGCCACAGTCCAGCCCGGTGCAAAAATATCATTATAGAACCCTTTCCCATTTTTGCCATAATCCCAATTGGTATGTTGAACGACTTCCGGATAGTATCCAACTTTTGCTATACCGCAAAGGTGCCCTTTCAAGGGAAGTAATTGACGCATGGATGTACTAATGACTTGGGCAAAATCAGCGAAACGCTTTTCATCGTAACGTTTAGAAAGCCAGTTCAAAACATCGGCAAATTCAAACACAAATACATCAATGTGGTTATTTTCGACCGATACATTTCCCCAGCCCCTGGTCTTCAACCCCAAATCACCAAGCATTTGTCCTTGTGCAAAAGGTACATCCCAAGTATAATACCAAGACAATGCAAAGTATGTAGCTTTCTTCGCCAATGCAGCATAATGTTCTTGTTCAGCTCCTTTAGTTACTAAAGCCAAATAATAGGCAGCGCTAGCCGCATATAATGAAGCTTCTTTATCTTCACAATTCGCATCCAAAGTAGACGAAAAATAATCCGCTTTTGAAATCAATTCTTTCTCTAAATAATCAACTGTCTTCTTTGCAGACGCCAAGTATCGCTTATCTTTAAAATATTTATAACCTAATATCAAAGGCAAAGTAGCTGAAGGAGTACTTCCTCCACTCTTATCTACAATTGAGAAATCATCACGAAACTTACGTGGAAAGCTTCCATCTTGATTTTGTAAGCGAAGGAAAATATCCAGCATCACCCTTACTTTTTTCTCCCAATCCAAATGTTTTCGCCCTTTTGACCGCTCATAATTGAGATAATGCAATATTGCATAAACACCCTCAGATTGACGACGGATACTATGGACAGCTTCCACTGAGTTACGTTTATAATGAACAACTTCATTAAAGAATCCACCTTTTGAAAAGCCATTTGCTTGATAGGTATCAAATACGCTATTAGCATTTGAGACCAAATCAGCACGCCCATTCTGTTCTCCATATTCAAGCGCATTAAACGCATTCAGCAAAGTACGTCCTACAAAACCAACTTCAGCAACATCTGTGTTATCACAAGTTGCCGTACGTAATTCAACACCCGAATAGTAATGCGTAGGGGTATCTCCCACATAGCTTTCGACAAAGAAGTTAGTCATCACCTCTTTCATCTTTTCAGGAGTATATGGAGTATTCACCGGCTGCGGTTTATTGGTATCGTAACTATATTCCCACGTACGCTGAATACATTCGGAAAAGTCAGTAGCTTCACGCTCGGAAATCTCCCAAGTTATAGACATGCTTTCACCCTTTCTTAAGAACTGAAAAGCCTCAACAGGAGGAGCTAAAGTCAATTTACGAATATAAGTTTTAGGCATTTCTTTATAAGGGAAGCCAAAAGAGAGAACAGCTTCACCGGATACATTTTCAAAACCGGTATACCCGATAGATGTCTTTCCGGAAAGGATCACTTCTCCTTCTTTATGAGTTGTTAAAGCCTCATCACCAAACTTATCTATGCGAATAACGGACATTGATTTTTTGCTTTTCTCATCGAAAATAGCAGTCAATGGAGTGCTCAGACGATCTTCTCTAACCAACCAGCTATCCGATGTGTGGAATGATGGAGCCTGTTGAGGCGAACGTAAATTACGACGATACCAAAAGCCGGGCATGTAGAACAAACAGTCATCATGTCGATAACTGGTTTTTATTTGTTCGCCATAGCTAAAATAAACATCTTCTGTGGCTGTAAGAGTAACCGTAATTCGCTCTTTATTTCCATTTTCAACTACAGTCTGCACTATCTTAACCGGCAACTTGTTTGCCGCAAGCATTTGATAACCATTATCAACACCGGGCAATTTTTGTAAAGACAACCCGTAGCAAACCGCATCATTTCCTGGCACTTTCAGAGAAATGCTCGCGGAAACATTTCCAACATCGTATCCCGCTGCATCAACTTCCGCCAGCCCAACTAGCATTATTAACCCTAAAAACAATCTTTTTACATTCATATTCTTTATTTATTTATCAAAATAATTCTGTCACCTTATGAGCCTAGATTAAAAATATTGAGTTCTTATTAGTCAAGTTTTGTCAATAAAATAATGATTATACTATTGCAAATATATCGGCATATTATTTTTTTCAGTATAAGTATTATTCCAATCTATGCAACGATAAATTCAAAAGGAGCCAACCTACATAAAAAGTTTAATTAATTGCCTTAACAACAAGCTTGCCTGCTTTATTCGTCGCAGGTAAAGTCACTTCTAACTGGCCTGCATGTTGTGACCTTAAAATAAGGGATCTTCCATTGAAGAAGGCTTTGTATGTGTACTTAGGATTCAAGCAGACTATCATACAGCGTTCGTGAGGCTTCGTTGAATCATCAAATGCGACATCTGCTTGATATTCAGAACAATCCTCATTGAATCCATTTTGCTTTATCCATACTTCAAAGCCTGTCGAAATTTTCCCCGGCTTATAATAAGCTGCAAACCAATTTAAGATAGGAGACGAAAGGCCTGAAAACTGATGCCATCCTGCCCCCCGTCCAGAAGATATAATGAAATGCTCAAAAGTGAAATAGCTATCTTCACACTCTTTTTCCCAAAGATCTAAAGCGGTATGCGCTATCTTATAAGCCTCTTTTCCTTTACCCAAGTCTAAAAGAGCTTTCCAAATTATCCATTGATGAGGAAACCAAACAGCTCCATTCCAATATCCATCTTCTTTATAATAGGAAGCAGACTGATCTACCGTTGAAAGACCTATCTTAGTCCACAGTTCGTCTGGAGAAAATAAATGTTTCACTATCTTATTTATTTGATCAGAAGTGCAGATCCCGGCTGCTAATGGCGTCACTCCATCCAGCCCTTTATTAAAGTTTGAACGGTCTTTACATCTGAATATACTTTTTGCATACTCCAATGAATCGTGAACCACATATCCAAAATACCCACTTTCTTCATCCCATGCATCAGCTTGTAATGCGGTAGACAGCCTACTTATCACTTGATCATACTCCATGATATCTCTCTTTAATCCCAATTCTTTTGCCACTAAGCGAAGAATCTTCGCAGCTCGGAGATAATATGCAGAAGCAACTACTGGAGTTATAAACTTAGATTGTTGCTTATTCTCATTTAATGCGCTTTGAGGTGGATAATCATCCCAACCACCGGAATTATAAAAATAATCCCAAGTACGAAGCAACCCGGAGCCTTTCATACGAGTCGAAGAATAACCATTCTCTCCCGTCATAAAGTCAAAAAATTGTTTCAGTCTGGGATATAAAAAAGCTAACGTGTCACGAGACAAGCCGTTATTCCATAAATCAAGATAAGCATACATTTGAATAGGCAAAGGAGTACCATGATGAATAAAGGCCGATTCACTTCCGGCAGGAGTAGTATAGGCCTTAATGCATTCAAATGCTTTTACGGGATCTATATCTATTAATCCCAATGCGATAAATCCCGAATCCCAAGTATAAAGACTATTCCAATTTTTCCCTGGTGTAAAATGTCTGATATACTCTCTCTGGGTATAGACAGGGTATACTATGTTAGACAAAAGTGCAGCCTGCAGCATACGGTTCCCAAAAAGATATTTATCGCCTCCAGGCAAAGCTTTACATTCATTGATTAATCTTTCGCGGGTATGAGCTTGTGTTATGAACCTATCGGGGTCTGAATGAAAATTAAGTAAATCCGACTGCACCTGTTCCTTTTTCCCGGTGCATACTAGCATATATACGGTCTGTTCCGAATTTGGTTCCAGTACTATTGGACGCAGAAAAGCATTTGCATAATGCCACTTCCTGTCACCAACCAATTTAGATGATACATGATCATGCACCTTCTTACGGAAGAAAGACTCTAATTCACCATTTAATATCTCGCGTATCACCGAATGCGGATAGTTCCATGCCACTCCGTAAAAATTATCGCAGTCTTTATATTTCAACATAAAGTCCTTCTGAGTCTTCCCGACTTCCATTTCGGGAGTAAAAGCAACTGGATCCCGCACCACATTCACCTTGTCTATATCTTGCTTATTTCCTACAAAAAAGCCATTTAAGTAAACTCCAGCACCTCCATTCGAAATAAATTCAAGTTTATGCCATCCGGGCTTCTCACAGGAATAGGGCACTGAAAGGAAATCATACTCCCCAGTCCCTTTAAGTTCAACAGATTGCTCTATCAAACCTTTTAAGTGAAATGACACAACTTCCTGTTTATCTACTTTAAATCTCATTTTTATAGCTCCATTCTCCCGTCCTGGGAGTATATTTACCAAATAAGATACCCGATCACCTTTATTCCTTCCAAATCCTTTCCCTAAAATAGAACCACCAAGCGCCATAGAACTACGTTCTTCATTTCGTTTCAATCCGTCATAGACTAACCTATACTGTGGGGATTTGTAAACAGGTTCATTTTCCACATAGTCAACAGCATTGTACCATTGCAGATGAGATGCGTCAGAAGCTGCTACTTCCGGCTGTGACTCAGGATAGTCGATATACGCCATCTGATTCAAAACTAAGTTCTGAGGGATATTCGTATGATTAACACAATGCACACCTACCAATGTGCGATTATCGTCTAAAATGGAATAAGTGACATCTGTATAAACCTTGTCTTTCCATTCCAGCTCATAACGATAAGTAATATGAGTCATCTCAGGGTTTACCTCCCATGGATAGTAAGACGACTCAAATAGTACATGCGGCACCAACTGACGGTTTCGATAATATCCAGGCATAACGGAAAAATCAAATCGGATCCCTTTGCTAATGTCAGGTATATGAGAGATTCCAGCATAGCGTTTAGAATAAGGCCCCCATGAACGTAACGATGTTATGTCATGGTCATTACATTTACCAATAGCATACTTCTCTTGCTGCCTTTTATCTGTTAGATTTAAAGTATGCTGAGTAAGAAAGTCACTATAAGACAACAGTCCTATTAGCATCGTAAGAAGTTTTAAAGTCATCATTATTTCCTTTCTTATTCTTTACTTCTCCAAAAGAGCGGAAACGCACCAAAGGTAAGGAGCCTGTCCATGATAATCACCTACACAACGCTTACGATCATAATAATACTGTTTATCATTTTTTCTGTCAGTCCCGATACAGACCTCTGTAACCTCATTATTGGTATTAATGTATGAAACTAAAGCCATCCATGCCTTTCGAGCAGCAGGAGTATATTTTTTTACATCCAACCATCTATGCTTAACTCCCATTATGAATGCAAATGTAAACATAGCCGACCCAGATGTTTCAGTCCAGCAATCAGCCTGATCAATTAATTGATTCCATAACCCGTTGATATTTTGATAGTTTCTCAAACTTTCCATCATCTTTAAATACCCCTGCATTATGCGAGGACGATCTTTATGATTTTTTGGTAAGTAACGAAGTAATTCGGTTATACCAGCAGCAATCCATCCATTTCCGCGCCCCCAATAGTAAGGTACATCCGGTGCATGATAATATAATCCATTAGGACGCTGTAACTCATCCAAATATAACACCATTTCTTTTGCAGTCCTGTCAAGGTACATCATGTCTTTAGTCGTTTTATAAGCCTCAACCTGTAAAATAGGGATCATATACATGTCATCAATCCACAGACGAGTTTGCCAAGAATAGCCTTTCTCTGCCCATATTTTCTGTTCTTGACTTACATTTTCAGGAGCTATCCATTGGCTATCAGCATATTTCAGTCCAATTTCCTTATATCGCTCTTCTTTAGTAACCTGATATAACTCTAAAGCCAAACTTCCAAATGTGTTCAAATCAACATGATTCTTAGGAGGTAAATAGGCTTTCTCGGTTGTTAGTAAAAGATTGAATTTATCCTGCAATAGTTTAATAAGCTTTCTATCCTTAGTAAGCTCAGCATACTTCAAAGCCCCGCTCCAAGTAAATACTTCATAATAACCGATCCATTTGCCCACATAAAGTGCATGCTTCATGTCTAGGAAATGATATGATAAACGCTTACCCACTTCCTCTGGAGCATATCCTTTAGAGAATTCACCTAGCACGTTTGTTTGGGCAAGCAATAAATGAAATGGAAGAAAATAAAAAAAGACTAATAATATTCTACGCATAATACTGGAATTAAATATTAAACGATTGATATGAACGTTTCTACTATTACTAATATTATGATTTCAAATTAGCTCCACATAGATTTAGTGCAAACAATCCTTATTTAGAATAATGTAAAAAAAGAGATGCGCCCAACAGCAGTTCTATATTTTTCCCTACAGTATGGACACATCTCTATAAGTTTATTTATCTGTTAATAAAATCATTCAGTCTTATCTTGGTCTGTTACAGCATTTTCCCAATTATCCCATTCAGGAATACCTGCATCATATCCGGTGTAACCGAAATTCTGCCATAGTTGCCCCCTATTATTTGCTTTAATTTCTTTGTCAGGAATAGGCCAATAAATATTTTTCTTATCAATTATATAATTGAGATTTGACTTAGGAGCATCAACAACAATCGTCACGCCTTTATTGTACATACCTTGATGAATACAGCGCTGATACCAATAACTTCCACCTGTCAGGTCAGTACCTTCCTGTTTATCATAAGTATTGATATCGTAGGTATTTCCCCATTCATCAGGTCTGCCGCTACGAGCTAAACAGAGAGAAACGCGACTTAGCTCCACATGGCGGAATTCTTCCCAAAATAATTCACGAGCACGTTCGTTCATTATATCTCCAATTGTGACATTACCTTCATAAAGTTGCGAACAGTGTGCTCGTCTACGAATGGCATTCAGGTCTTCTTTAATAGTAGGATCATCCGGATTGAGATAGAACTTGGCTTCAGCACGTAGCAAGTATGCTTCGGCCAGACGATAAAGATACCAATCTGCATTACCACCATCTGTAGCACCACGATTGCCGTCAGATCCGGAAATATTAGCCTCGTTGACAGGGTCATCTAATTTCCAAATATAATGAGGTACATCGTACCAACGGCGAATTGTATCGCTACAGAGCAATTTACCCTTGTCATCATAGAGTCTCAATGACTTTCCAAAATAAGAAGAAGCTTTGTTATTGCATTTTAGAGATTCCATTGTCACCCAGTTACCAGCTTCCACACTATGACGTAAGTCTGTTGCGTCCATTTGACCATTCACCATCCACACGCCTTTTTGATAGAACCAAGTGGGGCGACAATTAGCGACACCACGCCCCAAAGCCCGCATATAATCATAATTTTCATTATAGTCTGCGCTATTGCGTTTGATATTTAACAATGCTTGCTTACCATCAGGCATCTTCACCCTGCTATCAAAATAAAAAGGATAGAAAGCACGCATCGTCATATTCATCAAGAACGATTCGGCAGCAGCACCTCGGTTAGGCATGCCCATAATGACTTCTTTATTAGCGGGAATCAGCTTATTCTCGGGACGGTGTAAATCCCAAATGATATTACGAGTAATAGGCCATGTTCCCGATGCTGTATAATTATTATAGAACGTTCCAAAGTTTTCGGTCATGAGCGAATACCCAGAATCATTGATAAGAATGTCCAACTGTTGTTTCGCTTTTTCATATTCACCCGTAGCTAGGTAGAGCTTAGAAAGCAGCATACGACAGGCACCTTTGTTCACCATTCCAATCAAACTCATATCTTTTTGATCGGGCACCCATTGTACTGCAAACTCCATATCTTTCACAAGCATATTAAGGACAGCATCCCGCTTAGTTGAACGAAAGTTTAATTTAGGAACATCAAGAACTTTCGTCATCAAAGGTACATCACCATATTGGAACAACAACAAATAGTAACGAAATGCACGGTGGAAATAAGCACGACCAATATACATATTTTTGGTATCTTGGCTCAAGCTGGTTACATTGTCTATATACGTCAAGATCGTATTGGCATTGCAAATTCCAGCATAAGTTTGCTGCCAAAAAAACCAAAGGGTACTAACACGTGATACATTCACTAATGTAGACTGATCACTGTTAGGTGTCAGTTTTTGAGCCACATTATCAAGTATGTCCGCTTTATCAGTACCAGAAACGACCATTAAATCAGAGAATGTATATTCTGACATAAGAGGAGACATTACGTCGCTATCTCCATCCGTCCAATATCGTTTTAACTGCCGATCAGCGATAGCCAATACAGACTGCAAACCTGCTTCTGTGGAAAAAGTTGTAGTAGGCTCATAGAATGACAACGGGTCTGCATCCAAAAAGTTCTCTTTACAACTGGTAAGCATTATTGATGCACCCGCAAACATCACTAACCCTTTAAGTATATGTTTTTCAATAAATCGTTTCATATCTATTTGATTTAATGTTTAAAATGTTAAATTAACTCCCAAAGAATAAAGTCGAGTACCCAAAGCACCAGTTTCAGGATCGCCATATTCCCAATCTTTTGCCCAAGTAGCCATATTGCGGACAGTACCGGATACTTTCACGCGTTCGATACCCCATTTTTGAGTTAATAGTTTAGGTAGCGTATAACCTACCGCAATATTTTCCAAACGGATGAAAGAGCGGTCGTAGAGCTTACCGGGGCTTTTCGCTCCATCAGGACCTTGCGCCTCAATTCGCGCATATTTATTAGTCGGATTGTAGATTGTCCAATACTCTTTTGCTGGTAAACATGCGGCAGCATAAGTCATATGTCCACCATTATCGTCATTATTCAAATAACTAGTGGACAGACTCTTATACCCCATATAAGAATAAATATTGATAGAAAGCGTCAGATTTTTCCAAAGGGTAAATTCATTACGCATAGACCAGTTAATAGGAGGTGTAGTTGTACCTAAGAATTGTTTGTCATCATTATTATAAACTATTGTCTTCACAGTTCCATCAGCATTATATACATCGTTGGCTGGATTATTCCAGACTTTCGGATCACCAGGAACTTGTTTGTACTTAGCAGCTTCCTGCCACTCGTCTTTCTGCCAAATACCAATCACTTTGTAGTCCCATATCTCATTAATAGGTTTACCGATGAACCAACTGCTAGCCGTATAGTCGGATTCTTTCTTCCCGATTACGTTTCCATTTGCATCCAATACGTTTTCATATTGGTAAAACAAGTGTTTGATTCTGTTTTTGTTGTAAGAGAAGTTAAGAATCGTATTCCATTGGAAATTTTTCTGTTTAATATTTACAGTACTCAATGAGAGTTCAAAACCGTTATTATCCACTTGTCCCAAGTTAGTCGTAATGTTGTCAAATCCGGTGAAGTTCTGTAATGGTTGACTCATAATCATATCTCGTGTACTCATTTTATAGACATCCAGAGTCCCTGTAATTCTATCGTCCAAGAAACCAAAATCCAACGCGAAGTTCCAAGCCTGTGTTTTTTCCCACTGCAAAGTAGGGTTCGCCATACGGTCTGCCATCAAATAACGCATCAACTGTAAATCACCCGTAGAGTTAATATAACCCATGTATCCACCACTACCTGCAGATAGATTCGCCAATGCCACATAAGGATTTGCAAGCGAACGATTGCCATTCTTACCAAAGGATACACGCAATTTACCGCTACTCATTACATTCTTGAATTTCTGGAAAAACTGTTCGTTGGAGAACGCCCATGCTACAGCCACAGAGGGGAAGTAAGCGTAAGGGTTGGAAGAGCCAAAAGCAGAATAACCATCTCGACGGAAGGATGTAGTCAACATATAACGGTCATCGTAAGAGTAAAATAAACGAGCCAGCATACCATCTGCCGTTTCATGTGAGTCTGTGGTCGTATAAGAAGTATTTTCTTTGGATCCATTCTGTGTATTATGAAACCCTAGGGCATCCGAAGGTAAAATATTACGTGCTTCAATGCGATCCGACCAATATTTACGTTCTTCTGCTTCTTGGGCTAAAGTCACAATAAAATGATGCTTTTCAGCGAATGTTTTATCCCAAGTTACAGTATTGTTCAATGACCAATCAAAACGTTTTGCCTGTTCTCGGTTAGCACCACGATTATTGGGATTGCTACCAGGTAATTCCGCCGACATAAAATAACGATCATAGAAAAATTGGAAACGCGGAGCAGCATTAAACTGATAAGTAATTCCAAAAGGCAATTTCATCTTAGCATCCAGAATTGTATTAAATACGGTATATCCTTTTTCCAATTCCAAATACTTCTTTTGGAAATCATAGTTATATCCACGCTGTGACCAAGAATCATCATTGGGATATTGAATAGGATTACCATTCTCATCAGCATAATCAGCATAGGGGCTGTTACGCATAAAATAATCTTCATCCAAATCAAGACTTCCATCCGTACGGTCTTGAAAATTTACATTGGCACCTACCTCAAACCATTTAGTCACTTTGGCGTTCAATTTCATGTTGGCGCGCACGGCGCGATATGTATCATCAATCAAAGCTCCTTCATTGCGCAAATACCCCATAGAAAAGTAATAGTCTACTTTTTCGGAAGCACCACTAATGCTAGTGTTATAATCCTGATTAAGCCCTAAACGAAAAGCCTTGTCTTGCCAGTCTACCGCTTTGCCCGCTAAAATATTATTGAGGACATTTCCCGTAAATCCCAAACGTTTGGCCCAAATACTAAGATCGGATTCTTCTGATGCATTCTGTGTGTAACTCCTCCAAGTATCCAGATCAGTACCAACCAATTTATTAGGATTCTTAAAATAGTCAGTCATACCCTTATAAACTCCTGTCTGATAAGCATCCCATTCACCATCAGCATTTGCACCATAAGTACCTTTTTCCTTCCAATCGGCATAGTGCTGTAAATAACCTGAAGGGCTGAATCTCTCACGGTAAGCACTTCGCTGTGTCAACCCTACATTAGCTGTAAAATTAATCATCGGCTTACCTTGTTTACCTTTTTTCGTAGTAATGATAATAACACCATTAGCAGCTTTCGCTCCATAGACAGCCGCCGCAGATGCATCTTTCAATATATCAATCTGTCCAATATCATCAGGATTGATTTCAGAGAGTTCACCATAAAACATCATACCATCCACAATCAGCAATGGATCATTATGACCACCGTCAGTATAAAGTGAACGTTGACCACGGACGGATAAGGAACCACCACCTTTGGCATCTGAATTATAGCCCACCGCTAATCCTGGTGTACCACGCAAGATATCTTGCACTGTTTTGGGATTTTCGTTAGCTATATTTTCGGGACGCACTTGTACCACAGAACCTGTAAGGTCCTTCTTACGCATTGTACCATAGCCAACCACTACAACTTCTTCCAAAGCTTGCGCGTCATCTTTCAACACAACTTTTAAAGGAGTACCGCTAAAAGTAACCTCTTGAGTCACCATACCAATATAGGAAATAACAAGCGTGCATCCTTTCCTCCCACTCAAAGAGAAGTTACCGTCAATGTCCGTAATGCAACCTGCAGAAGTTCCCTTAATCTTTACATTTACTCCTAGAAGAGGCTCATTGTTTACATCAGCTACAGAGCCTTTAATTGCGACATTCTGAGAATGTGCAGTCAATGTAAACACACAAAAAAATAGAAATAGGATTTTCTTAATCATGTTTTTATAGATATTAGATTCTAAACTCACGGAACCATAATTCCGTATCTATTTTGCTTTATTCTACAAAGCATCTGCTTCCATAAAGAAGAAGCTAATCATTTTTATGCCATAAGTTTATTATTAAATTGTGAAGTGTATTAATATAGGTTTTACCTCAGTTGACTAAATAATATACTGACCCTCTTATATTCCAAACAATAATCCATACAGCAAAAGTAAGAAATGAAAAAATCACAAAATAACATAAAACATCCAATGAATAGAATGATATTACCAATCTACCACTCGAAGAGATTCTTGACGAGATAATTGTTTTTTCTGATTCAATCCTTACTGCCGTTATGCACTTTTTTTCTCACAGGATGACTACACTTTGGTAATTAAAGATCAATATCTTACAAATATGAACCCACATTCACACAAGGACTTTCGATATATATGTATCATCACAACTATAGTTTCCACAATAACAACACGCTTCACATTGACAAATGCGAACAACATAAGCTAGAAGAATATAAAAGGCAGGTCACAATTTACTGCTTCCTACCTTTCAGAATCATTATAAATGATTATAGCTCCTTAATTTTAACGTTCTTGAACCAAACCTCATTGCCATGGTCTTGCAAAAGGATATTTCCTTCAATAAGGTTTCCAAAGTCAGGCCAGTTTTTATACTTACTATAAGCAACCAATGCATTCCACATCTGATTATTACGAGTATATTCGATAAGCTTTACTCCATTCAGCCAATGTTCCACATGATTACCCCTGACTACAATAGTGGCAGTATTAAATTCTTTGATATTAAAAGGTTTAACTTCAGGGGCAGGAATAAGGTCATATAATGAGCCTAATTTTCTATTCCCTTTTACACCTAATTTTGCATCGGGATGTCTTTCGTCATCCAATATTTGAAATTCGCAGCCGATAGCAGAGCCCTCTCCCTTATTCATATCAGGACTCACAAAATACTTGACACCGCTATTAGCGCCTTCAGTAATCTTAAAATCAACGGAAAGAATAAAGTCTTTATATTTACGAGTAGTCACAATATCACCCCCATTGGCAGATTCAGCGCCTCCGCTCTTCATTACTTTCAATATACCATTCTCCATTACCCAACCTTTTGCAGGGAAAGTTGAAAGTCTGGCACCTCTCCAACCCGTACTTGTTTTGCCATCCCAAAGTAAAGCCCAACCAGCTTTTTTTTCACGGGGAGAAAGCGTGTTAGCAATCAGATTAGCTTCAGGCGCTTCATTTGTTTCCGAAGTTAAGTAACGATCAACATCTTCTGTACAAATTCGGATATTTTTCCAACTAATACTCTTGCTCTGATCTGAAACTTTATCAATGGCATGTACTTGTAAAGCAATAAACCCGACAGGAGTTGCATCATCCCAAATATTAGCACATGGGACACCATTAATCCAGGTACGCATCGAATGTCCAAAAGCTTCAATACGTGCCTTATTCCATTCATTATGTTTAAAAGCTGTTTTTGCAGCCGGATTCAGTGTCAAAGGATATATCCAGTTACGACGTGCTTCATCGTAAATGCCCCCAGACCATGCACGAGACGATGGATCTATCTCAAATTGGTAGCCGTGTACACGTCCCTTTTGATAATCTTTAATGCTCTCGCTACGAAATTGCACTCCGGAATTTATGCCATCGTCCACTTTAAAATCAAATTCAAGAATAAAATCTCCATAGTTTTTTGTTGTCGCTAAAAAAGTATTCGGAGTATTCATTTTAGGAGTACCTACAATGGCACCATCTACAACTTTATAATCCGCTTTCCCATTCAGCTTACTCCAGCCCTTTAAATTCTTTCCATTAAAAAGAGGCTCCCAGTTTTGTGCCGATAACGAAATCGCACCTAGTAAAAGCGCAAGTAATAAAAAATTCTTTTTCATATCTATTTATTTCCAGTTATACATAATATCATTTATCTAAAAGAGCCGCAACGCACCAAAGATAAGGTGCCTGTCCATGGTAATCACCAGCATGACGTGGGCGATCATAATAATACTGTTTATCGTTCTTTTTATTAGTACCCACGCAAACCTCGGTTACTTCGTCCTTGTCGTTAATATATGAAACTAATCCAATCCAAGCTTTACGTGCTACAGGAGCATATTCTTTTGCATCTAACCAGCCATTTTTCACTCCTTTGATAAGAGCAAAAGTAAACATCGCTGATCCCGAAGTCTCAGCCCAACAATCCGATTCATTAATCAATTGATTCCATAATCCGTTTGATGTCTGATAATCTTTCAAACTTTTCATCATCGCTTGATAACCTCTAAGGATCCGGGGACGATCTTTATGATCTTTAGGCAAACTGCTAAGTAATTCGGTCATACCGGCAGCCACCCAGCCATTTCCACGAGCCCAATAAAAAGGCACATCGGGTGCATGATAGAAAAGTCCATTAGGCCGTTGCAACTCATCCAAATAGAGTACCATTTCTTTTGCTGCCCTATCAATATATTTTCTATCTTTGGTTATTCTGTAAGCTTGTGTTTGAACTATAGTGATCATGTACATGTCATCAATCCACAAGCGAGTTTGCCAGGAATAACCTTTTTCAGCCCATTTCTTCTGCTCTTGATTTGCATTTTCGGGAACTTCCCATTGGGTATTAGCATAAGGAATACCCAAATCCAAGTATCGTTTTTCTTTTGTTATTCTATACAATTCAAGAGGTAGACTTCCGAACATATTCAAGTCAACGTGATTCATTATCGGCAAGAAAGCTTTTTCTGTTGTAAACAATGGTTCAAACTTATCTTGCAAAAGTTGGATAAGCTTCTTGTCTTTCGTTATCGCCCCAAATTTCAAAGCTCCACTCCAATTAAATGTTTCCGGATAGCTAATCCATTTCCCGGCATGAAGCATGTGCTTACCATCTACAAAATGATATGCTA
Organism: Bacteroidaceae bacterium HV4-6-C5C; assembly: GCA_007896885.1. Lineage (GTDB taxonomy): Bacteria > Bacteroidota > Bacteroidia > Bacteroidales > Bacteroidaceae > Bacteroides. The sequence goes on along the minus strand of VOIU01000006.1, from coordinate 54,005 downwards.
AACGTTTTCCAACTTCTTCCGGACTACACCCTTTTGGGAAATTGGACAAAAGATTGCTCTGAGCTAACAAAAGTTGAAAAGGAAGACTTAATAATAATACAAATAGTGTTTTACGCATAATTATATCGTTTTGAAATTCAAACAAAATTATAATTTATAAAATTCCTCCCAACCTTTACGAGGAGGTATTCCTGCCAACATTGCATTGGCAAATTCATTGTTAGTGATTTGTTTGGTCCGACTATCGAAAAATAATTGAGTATTGAGTCGCTGAGCCATTACACCAAGAGAAAAGACCTGGCTCAACACTCCATTGATTTCAAATGGAGAACGTGTTTTTTCAAGTCCATTACATGCCAACAAGAAATTTTCAAAATGATTAGAAGGGCTTTTGGGAACCTCAGGCAACTTACTCACCATTTCTTTGGCTTTTTCTTCGGGTATGATAGATAAGGTACTGCCATGAGTTCCTCCTTTAAAAATCAAATCTTTTGAATAGATAATTTTCCCCGGATTCAGTTGAGCAGCAGGAGCATCCCCCTGATTTGTCTTAGGTATATTAGGATCTAATCCTGACACGCCATATCCGGCAGGAATAGGTGGCAGATTATCAAGCCCGTCATACCACGTAATATCTACAGGAGGCATCCCTTTCCGCTGTGGGAACCGGAATAGAATAGTCGATGAATACGGATAGAAATAATCATTATGTCCTTTCTCATATAACATTGATACTTCGTATGGCAATCCAAGCTCTAGGAATTCGTGTACTGTGTCAAGAATATGTGCCCCCCAGTCGCCTAGAGCACCCATACCAAAATCATACCAGCAACGCCAATCGCCCAGATGATATTTTTCATTGTATTCATGATATGGAGCAGCCTCAAGCCAAGTGTTCCAATCCATATCTGCTGGGATCTGCTGACCTGCGGGCAATTTATAAATATTAGAATCCCATTTATGCCAGCGGCGAACATTGTTCATATGTGCCGTTACAGCCGTAACATCCTTAATAATCCCAGCATCCATCCAAGCCTTAAATTGGAAGTAGTTTGCTTCAGAGTGACCTTGGTTCCCTACTTGAGTCGCCAACTGTGGATGACGGCGCGCTGCTTGCATCAACAACTCCGCTTCATAGAACGTGCGCGCCAACGGCTTTTCAACATAAACATGCTTACCAGAGGCCAAAGCCAACATAGTAATAGGAAAATGTGAATGATCGGGCGTAGCTATAGCCACTGCATCAAACTCATTACCTATCTTATCAAACATTTGTCGGAAGTCACGGAACTGCTTTGCTTTGGGATACATTCCCATAACTTTCTGCGTGTGCTTTGCTCCCATATCCACGTCGCAAAGAGCTACAACTTCAACCATTCCGGTACGAGCAAATTCACCTATAATCTGTTCACCCCTATTACCAATGCCAATATAAGCAATTTTAACTTTGGATTTGGATTTTGGTTTTTGGTCATTGCTTAGTGAAGAGGCTTTTAAAAGCCCGTTTGAGCCAACGGCCAAGCTGGCAGAGGCCATTGTCATCGTTTTAAGAAAATCTCTTCTAGATACCATTGTTTTTCATTAATTAGTTAACATATTGTTTATCATATTTTTAGTTTAAAGCATCAGAACTCTCATATTCATGAATAACTGTCTCTGCCGGAAGGAACTGAATCCAACGAGGCGAAAACGTTTTTCGTAAGATATGTTGCTTCTCTACTCCGACCGCAAACAAAGCAGTGGAAAGAATTTCTCCTTCTTCTCCATTATCTGTAATTACAGCAACCTGTCTATTACCTTTTATTAACTGGCCTGTAAAAGGATCTATAATATGCTTACGTTCTTCAGAATCATTGCCAGAAGTCGTTAAGCACTCATTAAACAGCCAAATATCATTTTCAGTATTCAACAAATCTGCACTATTTCCAAAAGTAACTTTCCATCCTTCACCATATGGATGATTTCCCATTGCCAAAACAGAGCTATTGCCCATATTAACTAAAGCATTTCTTTGCCCGCAATTATTCAAAAGTCCTCTTATTTTCTCTATTGCATAGCCTTTTAGGTATCCGGAAAGATTAATTTTTACCCCAGGCATTCCAAAGCTTATTGTCTGATTCTTTGAAGATAAATTTATAGCATGAACTGTTTCAGTATTGTAACCATCAGAATGAACCGCAATATCAAAATAGCCCAAAGTACGCTCATGAGCCGACAAGCAAAAAGATATCATATCAAATAATTCCCGGCTCATTTTAATTGGTTCCTGAATCGCTTTTTTATTGACTCGAAAGAGTTCACTATCTTCATAAAAATTAGCCAGTTGCTCCAACCTATACAATTCTTCGTATATCAAACGAACAATGCCCAGCAATTTATCCTCATCCCCATCATATAATATTATGTCAACACGCGTATGCATCGATGAAAACCATGCATATAGCAAGCATCCATGACTCATAGGCTTTGATAAGTGCTGTATAGGGGAATTTTCCATATCAGCCTATCTTTCGTCCACTTTTCTTCAAAAACAATAATCGCAATTCATATAGAAATAGCCGCAATAAAGACCAGAAGATATAGAGTGCAACAGTGAAAGCACTTACATAAAGAAGTGAAGTGATCAACTCCGAAAATTGGGTATGGTAAACAATAATTGAATAAAGATTGGCCAAATTAGCCAAAATAAAGCAGATTAATAATGTGATCAATTCTTGCTTCTTTCTTTTCGCAGTAATAAGAGTGTCTTTCATATTCCAATTGATGCGTGATTATGATGATTCAAATAATCAATCTTATATTCGTCAGGGAAAGTAAGGACTCGCCCTTCTTCAATAGCTTGATGCCCCAATAAGCAGAGTACGCTTGCATAATAACCTTCTTCAGCAATTCGAGCAGGTTGTCGACGGGCAATAACAGCCTCAACAAAACCTTCCAGCAAAAGAGATGTGCCATCACTCTGTGGACGTTCGCCTAGTATATATTCACCCTTATTTTCATTGGCTGTCTCTGGAGCCCAACTTGTACCGGCAAAAGGTAGCGAACCGAAAAGTCTATTTTCGAACTCATTTACCATTTGTAAGAATCCCGGCGCAGGTGGAGTATTCTCAAAATAATATTTACCATGCTCGGGCTCCACTGTCCCAAGATTTCCCATTATTTGTTCTTCCAGCCCATAAAATTTATTAGAGATGACCGAATCAAATGTCATTTTCACTCCATTATCAAAAACATAAATACAACTGATATTGTCATAAACGTCTCTTCCATCTTTCCAGAAAGTGATAGCTCCATGCCCCATTACTTTTTCGGGAAGTTTATGCAAAGCCCAACTACCAATTTGTAACTGGTGGCATGCAAGTTCAGTCATTAAACCTTTTGAGGATGCTCGATATAAGCGCCAATTAATCAAATGCTCCAACTCAGGTGAAGGAACCGGGCGCCGCCAATCTCCATTTCTGTTCCAGAAAGTACGAATTGCATTGATTTCACCGAACATACCACGATGCACCAACTCCATTGCCTTAATATAACGCGGGTCAAAAAGACGCTGCTGCCCTGTAAAAAAGATTAGCCCGGTCTCTTTATGACGCTTATACATATTATAGCACTCTTCAATAGTATAACCGATACATTTCTCACATAACACGTGCTTTCCTGCATCAAATGCATCCATTACAATCTTATAGTGAGTATTCAATGGGGTCGCCACAAGCACCGCATCAATATCTTTATTATCCAATAACTTCCGATAATCACCGTACAATTTAGCTTTAGGGACGATTTTATGAGCTTCTTCTATTGAGGGAGGATAGATATCACATAGCGCAACAACCTCAACTTTTGGATTTTTACTCAAAAACCCAAGATGGAATTGTCCGCGCGATCCAACTCCAATAACACCTAAGCGGCACTTTTCCTTACCAGTCAATGTTACTTCTGAAAATGTAGATAACCATGGGCTTGCAGCTAGCACAGCGCTAGCTCCCACAATCCCTATATTTTTCAAAAAATCTCGCCTACTAATAAAATCTTGCTTCATCTTTCAAAATATAAAATAACCGCCATAAAGAAACTCTATCATCATTAGCACATCTTCATCGGCCTATCCAATAGTTTTTTCTAATTCCCAGTTATAGTCATTGGAAATATAGTATTAATTTATCAAAAGCAAAAGTAAACTAACAAGAGAAATATAAATGCAATTATATATTCAATCTTTGCAATTATATATTCAAAGAACCTCCCTAAACACATCTAGAGAGGCTCTTCTTATTTACAGTAATGAAATCTGTCGAATTTGCCTTTCTACTTAAACACCGGTCTTTTTGACTCCAGCGAAGGAGAGCTGCTTTCTACAAGAGGCCAATTGCTTTTCCATTTCACTTGATCCAGCATTAAGACACGTCCTTCGGGATTCGCTGTACTCACAGCATGGTAGAAGATCCAATCATTTCCAGCATCGTCTGTTACTATTTCTGAGTTATGACCAGTACCAACAAATGATTCATTTTTATGAATCAACACTTCATAATGATTATCTAACATGCGGTTCCCTTTTTTATCAAGATAAGGGCCAAACAAATTATCAGAACGTCCAACGACAGTTCTATAAGTACTTTTAAGACCTTGACAACAGCTACCAACTGAAGCAAAAAGATAGTAATAGTTCCCCCTCTTATGAATATATGTTCCTTCAAATGCACCTCCTGCTATTTTTGGGGGAACAGCCCCACTTTTCAGAGAAAGACCGTCTTCCGATAGCTCTATTCCATAAATACCTCGAAAACTGCCCCAAAAAAGGTATTTATTGCCTTTGTCTTCAATATAAAAAGGGTCTATAGAATTCTGCACATTGATTTCGCTACTAATAAACAGCTTCCCAAGATCCCTAAACGGACCGGCGGGTTTATCAGCTACAGCACAGCCTATGCCACAGGTCCATTCTCCTCCCCAAACGGACATTGAATAATACATTACATAATGGTCTCCTATTTTATTTATATCAGGCGCCCATATTCCTGCCTTTTTTACAAAGTTGGGGCGCGTTTCCTTTGAAAAAGCGGTACCTACGAATTCCCAATTAACTAAGTCTTTCGATCGATGAATAGGTAAATTACGAATATCTTCCGTCGCATATAGATAATAATAACCGTCTTCCCCTTTAATAATCGACGGATCGGGAAGGCTATAATTAACTACCGGATTTCGATATAGCCTATCATCTTCTTGCTTTGAAAAGACGCAAACACTATTCAAAAAAGTCAGTCCAAAGATCAATAACAAAATCTTTTTTTTCATAACACAAATTGTAACATTATTATAAATTTCCTATTGCCTTAATTTCCTTTTAGTAAAATACCAATTGATCACCTTTTGACTCATTTCTCTACATAAGTCAGGATATTTATCTGCAATATTTACAGTTTCATTCGGATCTTTCTGTATGTTATATAGCTCTAAAGATGTTTTGTCTGAATTTATCAGCAGCTTATAATCACCTCTCCTAATAGCCAAATGAGGACTCTGGTGATAGGGCTGTGGAGGACGTCCGAAAAAACGATTGCGCCCATAATCCCACATAATATCTTTATGCCTGGCTTGGACTTTAAAGCCCAATAATGACTTGCTCATATCTTCACCACTATAATCAAATCCCTTTGGCATTTTAGCGCCAGTAATTGAACAGATTGAAGGGAATAAGTCAACAGAACAGAGTATACTTTTATCATCAATCCTTGCTTTTTTAATTTTTTGAGGCCAGCTTACAATGAAAGGCATCCTAACACCACCTTCATATAAGCTAACTTTTGATCCTCTCTGCCCATTCGTCCTAATCTGCTCAAATGTTGGTAAAGCTCCATTGTCGCTGGTAAATATAATTAAAGTATTATCTAGTATCCCAAGTTGCTTTAAACCATCTAATAAACGCCCTATTTGTTTATCGTACTCTTTTAGAACTGCTATGAAGTTCGATTTACTAGTCCAGCTTTTTTTATCATCAAAAAAATCCTTTTGAGGAATCCAAGGATCGTGCATATCATCCGGCCAGAAATTTACAAAACAGGGAGTTCCTTTATGCCGTGACAAAAAATTTAATGTCTTATCAACAAAATATTTTGTGCGATCCCAACGCTTAATGCTATCCTGCTTACTCCAAATCCAATCAGATGCAGTAATGAGCTTATCGGGATCCGGACTCTCATAAGTGGAGACATATTCATCGAAACCATATAAAGGAATTTGTGGCGCATCATCAACATCACGACCGCCTCCCATGTGCCACTTACCAATGTGAGCAGTAGCATACCCTACTTTCTTTAATGATTCAGCCATAGAGGGGGCTGAAGCATCCAAATAATCAACCTGCTCACAGCGAGCATTACCCGCTCTCTCATGTAAGAAGGTGTTTACTCCCCATTCCGTTGGGAACATGCCCGTTGTGAGTGAAACTCGAGAAGGAGAGCTTACAGGCGAAGCTGTATAGTAATGATTAAACTTAAGTCCATTCGCGGCCAAACGATCAATATTTGGAGTCGTCACCCAGCCATTATTATAACAAGATAGATCACCAATACCCATATCATCTGTGTAGATAATCACGATATTGGGTTTCGTCTGAGCAACCATGGATATGCTTAATGCTTGAAAAAGCATACCGGATATCAGATATTTATTCATAATATTAATATTTAAAAAGCACAGAAAATAGATTAACGAGAACCTCAAAATGAGAGCCGGCATCCTTTAAAAGTTCAAAAAGGATACCATCATTGGACTAATTCTGGCGAGATATAATCTTTGCTTATTTTCATTTTATCTACACCACCACTTTTTTCAAAGGTTACATATCCGATATACATTGCACGAGGATGAATGTTATTTTTGTCTTTATGAGCATGATAAACAATACGGAGCCGTCCTTCTTTATCAGTGAACATCGCGTTATGCCCGACTCCTACCAAATCTCCCGGACTTTGAAGCAACGGATTGTTATCATATTTAGTCCATGTCCCCATAATATTGCTTGCCGTTGCACATCCTACCCCATAAAGTGGACTTTCATAACTATTAGCAGAGTAACTCATATAATATAAGCCCTTATGCTTAATGACAAAGGGACCTTCATTCACTCTCGGCCAGACCTTTTCCCATTCTTGCGAAACATGAATGCAAGGGTGCATTGTCTCTTTCTTAATCGTAGCCAGATCGCTTTCAAGCTCTGCCACCCAAACATTATTACCATCATTAAAACGAACAAAGAATAGATATGGCTTACCATTATCATCTATAAATAAAGAGTTGTCAATACACTTTTCATCTGCAATCATAGGCTTTTGCTCTACTTGTTTGAAAGGACCTAAAGGAGAATCGGAGGTCGCAACACAGATATGTTCATCTGCAGAATAATACATATAAAACTTACCATTAATCTTATATACCTCCGGTGCCCAAAACCTACGATCAGCCCACACATCATCCTTATTTAAAGCCAAACCATGTAATTTCCATTTTTTCAAATTTGTCGAGGTATAAACTTCGATCCCACCACTAGCATGGGTTCCATAAGCGTAATAAGTACCATTATCCAATAAGATAAACGGATCTCCCAGAAGAACAGGAGATTTCTCTTTTGTATTTGTTTTATCAACATCTGCGTCATCCGCTTTACAAGGCTGACAAAAGCTTGAAATACCCAAAAACACAAAACAAACATAAACTAATAACTTTTTCATATAATTATATTATTTCATTCCATCTTCCATAAAATGATAATTATTAGGGTTCCGCTTGAAATGATAGCGAGTTCTTGGCAACGGCAACGGATCTTGAAGCCGCAATTCCCAAGATAATAGCTTCACTAATAATGAATTTTGTTCATTGACAAACTTGTTTTGTCCAAATAAGTTGTTCAGTTCAAATGGATCCTTCTTCAAGTTATATAACTCTCCCTTGCCATTGCTATCTATTATGAGCTTCCAATCTCCCATGCGAACCATGCGGGATGTCCCGCTCTGAGTCCAAGTATTCAACTCATCAAAACCGGCTATTTTATTACGAACCAAAGCTCCCTCCTGTTCAAAGGTCAAATTATCGTCTTTATGAAAATCTTCGCCACCAAATCCCTCTTGAACAATGATACTTGAAAATTCACTCTTTGGGTATTTATCTCCCGTCAACATAGGCCATAAACTTCTCCCCTGCACACCCATTGGGATAGAATCAGTTATAGCCGAGCATAGTGTCGGGAAAATATCTGCTATTGAAACGAATGCATCCATTGCCTTAGCCTGCTTTTTAATTTTATAGCCGGCCCATACCATTGGAATTCTAGTTAAACTTTCTGAGAGTCCTGCACCTTTACGTATCAACCCATATTCTCCACAATAATCTCCATGATCTGACAAAATAATAAAAATTGTTTTATCAAATAAACCTTGTTTCTTTAAATTCTCAACCAGGCGCTTTATCTGATCGTCAATAAGACGAATCATCCCCATATAATTACCTCTGATCCTTGGTAAATCGTCCTTTAAATTAGGGCAAGAAGTATCTTCCAAAGAAGCTAATATCTGATATTTTTCTCCTTTTAAAGGAAGATCCTTCCGTGACGTTTTAGGTGAGGGTATCTTATCTGGTGAAAACATTGAATAATAGGGCTCACAAACTTGATAAGGGTTATGAGGTTCAGGAAATGAAACCATAACAAAAAAAGGATTGCTCTTTTGACTTTCTATCCACTTTAATGCCTCATCCACAATTTTTGTAGGTTGTTGATTTTCCAAAGCTACAAGAGAAGAGTCCAAATACTGCCCAACAGCATCCTTAAAGAAAAGGGAACTGGCACGTTCTTCTTCTGTCTTCGGCACATTTTTTCCCCAATGAGAGTATTCAGACCAGGAATCCATATCCTTAGGTTTCAAGAAGGTATGATTCTTACCTACTAAAGCAGTCGCATAGTTATTATCCTTCAATACATCAATCAGATTCTTATCATAATATATATCCTGGATATTGTGATTTGTCCGAACATGAGTTGCATTAGGGAAACGTCCTGTAAATAGCGAGCAACGTGCTGGTGCGCTAGCCGGCATAACCGTATATGCTTTATCAAACCAAGCGTTCTGATGCGCTAATTCATCAACAAAAGGAGTAATGTTTAAAGGAAATCCCTCCCGTCCACATAAATCCGCACGTTGTTGATCTGCAATAATTACTACAATATTAGGTTTAGTGGTCTGAGCAAATAATGATAAACCAATTCCTTGGAAAAGCACTCCCGAAAAAAAACATTTCTTAAAATCCATAATTATCAGATTTAAATTAACATCTACATAAAAATATAGAAGAATACTTCATCCTTGCCTGTTCTCCATAAACTACTTTTGTCCCGGATAAGGTTCGACCATACAACGCTTTGCCCATTTTTCATAAGCATTTACTAATTCTGAAACTTTAGCTGGATACAAGTCCGCTACATTATGTTTCTCACTACGATCCGTATTTAAATTATAAAGTTCCCATTTTGCTTTATTACCGCCAGGACATACTATTTTCCAACCATCATTACCCAGGAATGCCCGTTCGTTGAAATGCTCGAAACCAAGATAAGCATGTCCAATACGATGTCCGGTTTTAAAGACAGGAGATAAACTGAGACCTTCCATAGGCACTATTGAATGCCCCTTGTACTTATCAGGGTAAGTTGCTCCGGATATATCAACGCAGGTTGCCATTATATCCATTACATGCCCAATTTCAGGTGTCACTCCACCAATATTGTTCTTTATACCTTTTGGCCAATGCGCAATCATAGGGGTACATATACCACCCTCATATGATTTTGCCTTCCAATAGCGGAATGGAGTGTTTGCAACATTCGCCCACTCCGGGCCAAGAGAAGCATACGTGGTTTCAGGACCTGGAAGCACTTCTTTATTATGTGGATAAACAACAGCCCGACCATCTCGAGTCATATCCGGACGATCGTTCTCGCCGGGAGAATAATTTTGGCAGACTTCACTGCTACAGCCATTATCCGAAAGAAATAAGATTAAAGTATTATCAAGTTGACCGTTGCGAGATAATGCGTTTATCACTTCTCCAATACCCTGATCCATTCTATCGACCATTGCTGCGTGTACGGCCATGGCTCTGGCATCCCATTCTGCATGCGTATTTTCTTCCCATTTGTCTTTAAACTGACGCTCAGAGAGAAAATCAGTTGCACCTGAGAAAAGCCCCATCTTCTTCTGCCGCTCATATCGAGCATTTCGTATTGCTTCCCATCCGCCCTTGTAAGTATCTTTATATTTAGCGATATCTTCCGGAAGAGCTTGGAGAGGCCAATGGGGACAAGTATAGGCTAAGTACATAAAAAAAGGTTTATCTTGCTTGGAGTATTTATCAACTTCTTCAACAGCGCGGTCTGATAGTGCTTGAGTTATGTAATAATCCTTAGGAACATTTTTGACGGGTACTTCACCCTCTACAAGACTGAAGGGATCAAAATAGTCTACAACTCCATAAATCACCCCATAATGTGTATCAAAGCCACGATTGACTGGATAATTAGACAAATCCGAAAAGGTTTCGTGGTACACTTGATGATTTAGCCAAGCCCTCTGATCGTCTCGCAAAGGAGTTTCTGCAACATGCCACTTTCCTAGCATACAAGTCCCATACCCTGCCTGCTTTAACACTTCTGCTATAGTAACAGCATCTCTTGAAAGCGTTCCACGGTATCCTGGCAAATGATCGTCGAAAGTCATACGGCCAATGCCAGCTTGATGTTGATAAAGACCGGTCAACAAAGAAGCTCTCGTTGGGCAACTTCTACTTGTATTATAGAAATGGCTGAAACGAACTCCCTCTTTAGCCAATTTATCCAAATTAGGAGTATGAATCTCTCCACCATAGCAACCTAAATCAGAATACCCCAAGTCATCCGCCAAAATAACCAAAATGTTTGGTCGTTTATCAGAGGTTTTTTGCTTTAGTTTAGTTCCAGCATGAACATTTAATGTCGCTAACAAAGAAGCGGGCAAAAATAATAACTTTAAATTCATAGTACTTTTATTCTAGAATGTATTATACTTACTTTTTCTATAGTTCTTTCTATTGATTTTTCAAGGAATTCAAAGTAATAATAATAATATCCAAAAGAATAAAAATATATACTCAATTAATAGCAATAATTACCATTTTAGACAATAGTACGAATAAAAGTCTTAAATAGAAGCATATAAAAGCACAACCATCTAGTGTTATCTATAAAGAATTGATAACAACCTTATTCTAAATGAAATAACAATAGATGTAAAAGCGCATAATAATACTTGATTATATTAGCCCCTTGCGTATTGCTTCCATGACATTGGCTGGTGGGCGTTGAGCCATCAATTCTTTCTTCATATAATCCATATACGGGGCAACATGTTTAAAAAAGCCATAATACCCTTGGCAAAGATAATTCAGTCCATTCTCTCCGGATGCTGATTGTATAAATCGGTTTTTAGGGCATTCTCCATTGCAGGCAAATAAGAAGTCGCACTCTTTACATTGAGTTGGAAGCATTTTTTGTTTTATTTTTCCAAATTCAGACTGCTTTTCTCCATATAGCATTTCAACTAAAGAGCTTGTTCTTATATTTCCAAGTTTGTATTCCGGAAAAACAAAATGGTCACAAGAATAGACATCTCCATTAAATTCCATAGCAGCAGCATGCCCGCATGATTTTCCCAAGGTGCAAACTCCAGGCTCTACTCCCATCCAATTAGCCAATGTCGAATCGAACAGCTGAATATAATAGTCGCCAACATCATTACGCACCCATTCATCAAAAATTGTACAAATAAAATTTCCCCACTGCTTAGGAGTTACAGAGAATTCTGCAAGTTGACAATCTGTTCCATCTTCCAAATTTGCCAGATGGCGCCCATCCAAATGTCCCTTCACACGCTCCACAATAGGAGTAAATTGAATATAATGACAATCTATTTGCTTGAAAAAACGATAAAACTCTAATGGGTAGTCTGCGTTATAATCATTTACCACAGCCATTGCATTCCACTGTACTCCATGCTTGTTAAGCAAATCAATACCTTTCATAACTTTGACAAATGAAGGCATCCCCTGCTTATTCTTGCGATATTCATCATGAAATTCCTGCGGTCCATCAATCGAGACTCCAACCAACCAATTATTTTCCTTAAAAAATTGGCACCACTCGTCATTCAATAAAGTCCCATTTGTCTGAATAGCATTATCAATAGTACGCCCCTGAGCATATTTCTTTTGATATTCCATCGCTTTTTTATAAAACGAAAGCGGTCGCATCAGTGTTTCCCCTCCGTGCCACGTAAATAAGACCTGCGGCATTGTTTGTGATTGGATATACTCACGCGTAAAAGATTCAAGCATTTCTTCACTCATCACGTGCTTAGGTATATTATCGTACAATTTCGCTTTCTCAAGATAGTAACAATAATCACATGCCAAATTGCAATGAGCGCCTATTGGCTTCAGCATAACATATAATGGACGTGCAAATGGGGCAAATGTATTCATAAATATATTTATTAAATCAATAATGTAAAAATCAGCCTCTAAAATCTTTCGGCAAAACACCAAATTGTTTTAAAAAGCATTTCGTAAAGTAAGAAGGCGTGTTAAAACCCACCATATAGCAAATTTCATTAATCTTACACTCCCCTTCTTTCAACAATTGAGCCGATTTTTTAAGGCGCTCCAACCGAATATAATCATTGGGCGTCATATCCAATATTCCTTTTATTTTGCGATTAAGACTGGAACGGCTCATATTTAACAAATCAGCCATATCATCTAAAGAGAAATCAGGGTTCTGCATATTCTCAACTATTATTTCTTTCAAATTTCTTAAAAAGCTTTCATCAGCTTTTGTCATTGCTATAGTGTTAGTTTGCACAAAAGGAGAATGCACAAAAGACATACGAAGCTTTTCCCTATTATTGAGTAGATTGGACACACAAACTTTCAAATATTCTACCGAAAAAGGCTTTTCAATATATGCATCAGCTCCGGATCTAAGTCCTTCTATTTTCGATTGAAGAGTTGTTTTCGCTGTTAATAATATGATTGGAATATGACTATAGTCTAATTCAGACTTCAGATAGTCACAAAGTTGTAACCCATCCATTTCAGGCATGACAATATCAGAAATAACTAAATTTATAGTTTGTTCTTTCAACACTTGTAATGCCTCTATCCCATTAGAGGCAGTAAACAAGGTATAATCAAGTGCGAGTTGTTTTGCCACAAAAGAAAGCATTTCCGGATTATCTTCAACAATTAAAAGGGTGTACCGGGACTGACCGATAGATTCATAATGCCCTTCCATAGTCGTTTTTTCAAAATTATTGTTGGATTCCAGCCTGACAAACTTATTATCATTTTCTAAAATATCAATAGTGTGTTCATGTTTAGTCGGTAACGTCAGAATAAAGCCATTATATTGCATTGATGAATCCATTGACAGAGTTCCCTCATGAAGTTCTGCAAGCGAACGTGCCAAGGCCAATCCAATGCCAGTCCCGGAAACAGAGCGTTCAGCTCCGCGCTTATATTGGACAAAAGGCTTAAAGACTTCTTCACGCATATCAAGCGGAATAATCTCACCATCATTACATATTGAAAATTTTAGTAAGTGATCGTCCTGAGTAAAATCAACCTTAACGTAAGTCTCTGCATACTTCACCGCATTAGTCAACAAATTGCTGATAATCTTTGTGAAACCCTCTTTGTCTACTGATGCCTTTATATCATCAGGGCAGTTTAAAGTGATATCTAAGCCTCTCTGCTTCATCAATGGAGTAAAACGCACGTATGTTTTACGCAATATCTCTGAGACATTACATTCGACGAAATTGAGCTGGAAACCCTCCGTCTCTGTTTTTCTAAAATCCAATAACTGGTTGACTAGATCGAGAAGGCGATTCGTATTCAAATCCATTATTTCCAAATCATCTTTTATATCTTTGTTCACATATCCAGAAGACAGCACATTCTCAAGCGGGCTCTTTATTAACGTGAGAGGAGTGCGTATTTCGTGGGCTACATTCGTAAAGAAATCAATTTTGGCTGTATATAACTCTCTTTCTTTTTCACGTTCAAATGTCTCCATTGCCTGTTTATGCCTTCGTATAGCCTTCCGCCGAAAATAAGAAATCAGGCTAACAATAGAGAAAATAATGATGAGTGCATAGACTGCATAGGCAAATGGTGATAAATAAAACGGTGGGCGTATATGTATCTTTAAGATTCGCTCGGAGGTATTCCATTTTCCGTCACTATTTGAACCTTTTAGATGAAATTTATAAGTTCCATACGGTAGGTTGGAGTAGCTTATTAATGCACTCTTATCCACACTATACCATTCTTTATCAAAACCTTCTAATTTATATACTAATTTATTCATTTCAGGTGCTTGATAGCTAAGGGCTGCCACATGAAATGAAAAGGAATTTTGATCGGATGCAAGTTCTATTTCATCAGAATAGGTGATACTTTTTTGCAAAGGGGACTGTTTTGAGCCTATAGGAAGCCTTTTATTGAAAAGATAGAAATCTGTTATTACAACCGGCGGAACAAAAGTATTCTCAGCAAAGTTTTCCGGATTAAAGACTATAAAACCATTAATACTCCCAAAATAAAGATGCCCTTTTTTATCACGATAACCGGATTGATAATTAAACTGATTGCTCAATAAACCATTTGCCGTAGTATATATATGTTTTTCTCCGGTCTCGGGAGTAAAACTTACCAAGCCATTACTTGTCGTGAGCCACAGCTTACCTCGATTGTCCTCCACCATCTTATAAATGATATTACTTGGAAAACCCTTCGACATATCATAACGTATGAACTTTTGATTCTTAGGATCAAAGCGGCAGAATCCTGCGCCCTGTGTCATAAACCACAAGCGTTTATGACTATCTTCAAAAATACTGATTACTTTATTATAGGGGAGAGACTCAGGATCATCCTTTTGCAAAGTAAAATTCTTCCATTGCTTAGTTTTTACATCATACCGGAAAACACCATTTGAATAGGTAGCTAACCATATATTTCCGTTAAAGTCTTCCAGTATCTTATAAACAAATATACTATTCAATCGTGGAATACGAGTGAAATCATCTGTAGAGCGATTATAACGTAAAAGTCCGGAAGTGGTGCCTATAAACAAATCACCTGTAGTTGTTTTGCAAATCGAAAAAGCATCATTTGCATTTATTGTATTAGCCGCTTCTCCTTTTTCATAATGCTTTACCTGCTTTGTTTTCAGATTGATACGATTCAACCCTCCCGAGAAAGTCCCTACCCACAAATTATCTCCATCAAGACAAAGGCCATGGATATTTTTATAAATACTGGGATGCTCAAAAGGCTCTATCTTTCCAGAAAAAGGATCAAAATGAAACAATCCTTTATCTTCCGTACCGATCCAAACGGTACCATCATTACTCTCACAAAATTCGCGCACTCTACGCCCTAAGTTTTCAATATCATCTCTGGGATAAAATTTTTCAAAATAAGTCCACTGTTTTGGATAATAATTAATTCCACCAAAATAGGAACCAATCCACATACCATCTTCTTTATCTCGACATAAAGAATAAATAGCATTATCCGACAAGGAATAAGCATTGTCTTGATATGGAGCAGATAAGTGGGTGATTCTGTCTTTTATCAAATCGTAAACATAAAGTCCCGATTCTGTTCCAGCCCATAGTTCTCCATCAGATTTAAATTGTAAAGTACGCACATAGGCGTTGAGTATTCTCCGGGTCTTACGGGTCGTCAGATTCACTTCCGTCAATCCACCGGATGAACCAACATAAATGCAATTATGAGGGCCCTTCACTTGAGTGTTAATAATATCACCTTTAAAGACTTCTCTACCGTCAGAATCAACAAACGGATGCAAAGTTGAATTGAACGTTTTATTGGTATAATATAAATTATCAGCATATAATGCCACCCAGGAAATATTATTTTCAAACCAAAAACGAGTTACATTTGCTGTCCCCGTTCTGTGCAAATAACTGAATAGTTTTGCACTTTTAGTATCATAACAGAAAAGACCATCATAGTCTGAAGAGATCCAGATATTTCCCTTTTCATCGGGAGCAATCAATGTAACAGCACGCTTAATAGAGCACCCCGTATTACTAATTTTATCAAAAGCCGTAAACTGTTCTGAAACCTGATTGAAAATATAAACACCAGCATCGGTACCAACCCATATATTACCATCTTTATCTTCAAAGAGTGCAGTAATTATGTTATTGCCCAATTTTGTATCCTCTCGCTTAAATACACGGAAAGATAAACCATCAAAGCGATTTAAACCATCTTTCGTCCCAAACCACATAAATCCTTTTCTATCTTGTAGAATTGTATTCACTGTATTTTGAGATAAACCGTTCCGAATATCCAAGGTCCTAAAGTAGTAATGAAGAACATCCTGTGCCTTTATCGGCATAACCAGAATGCATAGAACAAATAAGATTTTAAATGAAATTCGTGTCATGATATTAATCATCTAAGGTTTTAAGGCATAAAAGTAAGCATTCAAATCTTATAAATAAAAAAAAGATTGCACCAGAACAATAAATATGTATTCTGATGCAATCTTTTAGAAATATTTCAAAGGATAACGCTATTGATTCAAGGCATTACAAACACGTGTATTTGCTTCGTTCACTCTCTTTTCATCAAGCTTTATCACTTTACGGTCGTATGTCATCAATCCATTCACTTCAACTTCCACATCAGTGGTCTGAGTATAAACCGCAGCGGAAAAGCCTTTATTGATTAATTTATAAAGTATATCAGCATATTTCACATACTCATCGGTAGCTTCTTTTGAAGTAGAAAATTGCACATAACCCCAATTGCGGTTAGGTTCCCAAAGATGATCTTTTAAAGGCATGCCAATACCTCCGAATTCCCCTAAAACGGTAGCTCTCTGGGCATCGAACAAAAACATGTTGGGTTGCGGATAATGGTGAAGGTCTAATATGTCTCCACAAGTGTAATGGTTACCACCACTTGCCGGATTAACAAGACGAGTCGGATCATATTGTTTCGTCCATTCCACGATCTCAGCCGTCTTAAATTGTCCCCAAGATTCATTAAACGGTACCCAAGTACCTATACATGGATAAGAATACAAGTAATCCATAATCTCTTTCCATTCTTTGCGATAACAAGCTTCAGAAGCCTCGGAACGTTTAATTTCTGTTCCATTAAAATAATTTCTAGGTTGCCATTCCGGTCCACGATCGCCACTAGGCATGTCTTGCCATACAATAACTCCCAATTTATCACAATAAGTATACCAGCGGGCAGGCTCAACTTTTACATGTTTACGGATCATGTTAAATCCAAAATCTTTCGTTTTCTGAATATCATAACGTAATGCTTCGTCAGTCGGAGCAGTGTATAATCCATCAGGCCACCATCCTTGGTCAAGTGGACCAAATTGGAACAGCGCTTTATTGTTAAGTTCCAGGCGGACTATGCCATTCGCATCTCTTTTGGTGGAGTATTTTCTCATGGCTGCATAACTGGCAACTTGATCGACTTGCTTATTCCCACTTCTTAAAGTCACTTTCAAGGAATATAAGAACGGAGAATTGGGAGTCCAAAGTTTAACGTCCTTGGGCATAGCTATCTCAACAGATTGTCCATTTATACTTTTACCGGTAGTTATCAAATGATTTCCATCATAAACATCAACTGTAACAAGATCTGAGGAAGAGGTATTATTCAGTTCTGCTTTTACAGTCAGAAGATTATTATCAATATCAGGAGTAATGCGAAGATTTTGAATATATTTTTCAGCTACAGGCTCCAACCAAACCGTTTGCCAAATGCCTGTAACAGGAGTATACCATATACCTTCAGGCTTACTAACTTGTTTGCCTCTAGGCTGATAACCTTTATCCGCCGGATCCCAGACTTTAACAACAAGCTTATTTTGTCCTTTATTTAAAGCCGCCGTTATATCAAATGAAAAGGGAGTATATCCTCCTGTATGAGTTCCTACTTTTACGCCATTGACCCATACATCGGCTTTCCAGTCGACTGCACCAAAATGCAAAAGAACTTTTTGGGACTTCCAATTAGAAGGAACCTCAAAGTTGCGGGCATAAACAAGCTCATGCATCTCATCAACTCTCTTCTGTACACCAGAAAGAGAAGATTCAATGGCAAAAGGGACCAAAATCTTTCCTTCGAATTTTGCAGGAACAGCGCTACCCTTCTCAATAATAGCATAGTCCCATAAACCGTTTAAATTCTTCCAGTCAGACCGTTCCATAATAGGACGTGGATATTCAGGTAACACATTATCAGGCTTGACATCCGCGCTCCATTGTGTTTTTATTCGATCTCCGGCAGGCTGCCATTGGGCAAAACCATTTGAAACAAAAAATGCAAAGAAAAATGATATAAGAAAAAGTTTTCTCATGACAGTTAAATATTTAAATTATAGAATAAGGACAAAAATATAAATATAAAAAAAAGAGGGATAGAACTATAAGTTCAAACTTTGTAATTAATTGACCAAATAACAGATAAACAGTTTGTAAGATTCATTTCATTCACTTTTCTCTTTTATTTTCTATTTGACAACCTCATAATGTCGCATTTATCAGTTGAACTCAATATTAAATATAGTTTTTACATCATTTATACCCTCATACCCTCATAAATTACCTGTATCTGCCTATTCATAGGAGATACAGACATGTGAGTAGTGATGGGGGTAACTATGAGGGTAAGTATCTACCCTCATAGTCCGCTTATAATCATTTCCATGTATAGTCAGTTACGCGAACAATTCTAATACTTTTAGGCTGTTTCCTATATAGGGAACGAAAGTTTCTCTATATAGAAACGAGGATAACTCTATATGGGAATTGTCGTTTCCGACTTATGGAATTGTTATGCCAGACAATAGGCAAGAAACATGCAGTTGCTTATCCGACAGTAAGAACACCCAAAGAAAAAGGAGAATGCCGGTTATTTATTCCGGTCACTCTCCTTACAGTAAAGTTATCGTAAAGCTTTATTTTCTCTATTTATAAGCTTCGTTCTGTTCGTCGGCTAATGCCGGATTGGCATTGATCTCATTTTGAGAGATTGGAAGGACAATCTTATTAAACGTACGATCTACCGTTTTCTCACGTTTGCTGACAGGTACACCCTGAAAATCATCGTTGAATTCGATAGTTTTATTCTTACGTATCATATCAAAGAAACGTTGCCCTTCTCCAAAGAGCTCCTTGCTGCGCTCATCTAGAATCATGTCATCTGTAACGGTGCTAGCATCAGCGGGAGTCAGCTGTGGCGCACGCTTTCGCACCTCATTTAAATAACTTGCAGCGAGAGCTGCATCGGGTGTCTTGGCATGCAGAGCAGCTTCGGCGGCTATAAGATATATCTCCGAAAGACGTATTACCTTAACATTAACGGCTGTATAAGTTTCCTTTCCATCGCCATAGAGTGAAGTTTTCCCGAGATATTTATAACAAGCACCCTTACGAGTTTCTTTAGTCTCAACCCAATATTCATCATTATCCATAATTCCCCAACGAACATCAGAAGCGTCCTGCCCCAACCTTGCAAGGAAATAATCGCTGGCAAGAAACCAACCTTGCGCACCGCTCACTTGTCCGTAGCGCATCAAATAAAAACCTAAGGAAGAAGTTCCCAAATCGGATTCTTTATCAATGCCTATTTCAAATATAGATTCCGAACCATATTGTTTGCTCCATGAGGAAACCCATTCTGAAGGCTGATAGAGCTTATAGCTGCTCTTTTCAATGATCTCCCGGGCAGCAGTAAGTGCTCCATCATAATCTTCCATATAGAGCTTGACGCGTGCCTGAATTGCAATATTGGCATAGTACCCGATATAACCGTTTTGGGGTGATTTATTTCCTGCCAATAAAGGCATAGCTGTTGCAAGATCGGCCAGTATTTGCTTATAATTCTCTTCCACAGTAGCGCGAACCGGTTGTGCATCAGCTTCCAATGTCTTTGTGATATTAGGAACCCCATAAGAGGACTTGTCATAATTATAAGGAAGGCCATATAACCGAACCATATCAAAATAAATTAGAGCCCGTAAAGTTAAAGCCTGTCCCTTATAGAAAGAAAAGCCCGTTCCACCGGCAGATTCAAGACGATCAATGTTTTCCAATAGGTTATTGAGCTGCATAATGCAATAATACCCGGTTTCCCAAAAGCCTGAATAACTGTTGCTAGTGGGTGTATGGTTAAACGAATAAAGGGCGTCAAGACCGCGTCCTGCAGAATAGATAGTCAGATCACCTCCTTTAGCATCACCATACATGATAAAATTGCGTCCATAATAATTAGACGAGCTCATTGATCGCATAATACCATTAATAACCACTTTTGCATCAGCAGGAGTGGCTATTGCCGTTTCAGCATTTCCAGAATTGCTCGGTTGCATATTAAGAAAACCATCACATGATGAAAATCCCAAAAGACCAAGAGCTGCAAACAAGATTAAATATTTAAAATGTTTCATTGTCAATGTCCTCCTTCATTAAAATTTCAAATCAATACCAAATACAAATGTTTTTCCAATAGGGGTTTCCCAACCACGGGTTCCATATTGATTCACTTCCGGATCAGCTTCCTTATATTTGGAGAAAGTCAACAGGTTGGACGCATTGAAAAACACTCTTGCATTATTAATCATTACTTTGCTAGTCCATGTTCTGGGTAAGCTATAACCTAACGACAAGGATTTTAAGCGAAGAAAACTAGCATCGTGCATTTGCCGGGTACTGTATTGCATGGCATCAGTTAAATCCAAGCCCGAAAGCGCTGGTTGGCTGCCATTAGTATTAGTCGGTGTCCACATGTTCTCATAATAGCTTTTAGCTCGTATACGTTCCCAGTAATATCCATCATCGGCCACATCTTTATAAGCGCCATCATAAAGCTTCCCACCAATCTTATAAATGAAACTTAAACCTAAATCAATTCCTTTGTAAGCTACATTTGTAGTGAATCCACCGCTGACTTTCGGCATGGCATCACCAATCACTTTATAGTTGGCTTTGCTGTAATCATACGTTGCGCCTTTCCCATTATATTCAAAATCACCAGCTTTAACATTAGTCGGATCATTTACATAATACACGCTTTTACCGTTTGTTTTGTCCACACCGGCCCACTCATAGCCATAAAAAGCGAGAGTAGACTCACCTTCGCGGTAAATGAATTGTGCGCGATCATCACCTCCCGTCGGATCATACCAGATAATGTCAGCCCCTTTATATAATTTCGTCACCTTTGATTTAATAAAAGACGCATTTAACGAAGCATTCCACAACCAGCCGCCACTGCGAAGGATTTCACCACTAAGTTCTATCTCGATACCCTTATTATTGATTTTCCCGATATTCTGAAGAGTTGATGAGAAACCTGTAACCGTAGAAATCGGTACATCCTGTAAAAGATCTTTTGAATCACGATTAAAATACTCTACCGTTCCACGCAAACGCTGATTAAATAACCCGAATTCAACGCCAATATTGGAGGTATAGCTTGTCTCCCATGACAGATTTTTATTTGCGACAGTAGTAATAGTTCCTCCCGGATTTCCCAAATATTTACTGGTATACGACATTAAGTTAATATAGCCGTAATTGCTAGTGGGTAATGTACCATTAACCCCATAAGAAGCACGTACGCGCAAATCACTAATAACGGGGTGATCTTTCAGGAATTCTTCACTGGAAATTCTCCATGCACCGGCAACAGACCAGAAGTTTCCCCAACGAGTATCCGGACTTAAACGAGAAGAGCCATCTCTTCGGAATGAAGCGGAAGCATAATAACGCTGATCATAATTATAGTCGAGCTTTGACAGTACGGAAACCATCGCATTTCCCCAATCATAGCCTGCAGAAGAGAGTGTACCAGCTGTAGATACAGTATGCAGAGTACTTGTAGGAAGCCCTTCACCAGTAGCCCGAACAAAATCCGTTTTATTCTTTTCAGCTTCAAATCCAACCAATGCACCAACGGTATGGGCTCCGAACGTAGCATTATAAGCAGCTGTAGTAGATGAAACCATCTTTTCATAAGTTGTACGCATTTCAGTGACACTGCCATTGGTGGAAGAACCTTTATAGTGATTAGCGCTATAATAGATATGATCTTTTACTGCAGTATTGTCATAAGAAAAAATGGAGCGAACATCCAAGCCTGGAAACAAATGCAAGGTTACGGTTTCTGCAGCAGAAAGACGTGTATTAATCGACTCATTCTCCCATTCCTTGTCATAATACACACCATTCTGGGCATAGCTTCCGTAACGGGTAGTCCATGGATCTCCTGTTTTGTAATCTGTCGGCCAATAAAAGCCCCAAAGCAGATTGCGTGTTTGCAGAAAGTAATTATCTCCTGTACTACGCGTATCATTATAACCACTTTTTGTGGTACGTGAAATATTAACGTTTGTACCCAGTTCAAAGAGTTTTCCTACTTTCTGAGTAAGATTGACACGACCGGAAAAACGATCGAAGCTATTCACTTTTAGTCTTCCTTCATCTTTAGTGTACGAAAATGAAGTATAATAATTTGTGACAGGAGTTGCACCACTGACAGCCAAGTCATATGTCTGATAGACAGCAGTCCGAAAATAAGCATCTTCCCAATCGAAGTATTTGCCGCTCCTCCCCGAATTATCGTAATCGGAAATAGCCACATTCTCATAAGCTCCCGTACTAGAAGTGCTAAAGGAATAGCCGTGTTTATTGAATTTTTTATTCAACTGTGATAGCGCATAAGTATTAGCCTGGGCATCGGAATCTCCATTGCCGGAAGTACGGTAATCATGAAAAACAGTATAAAGCATATTCACTTGTTCCTGAATTCCTGCAGGTTCATAATTGTCTGTCGCCCAAGAAGGTGTAAATCCCATTGATGCTTTCAAACTAACAACCGGCTTCTCTTCTTTTCCTTTCTTGGTAGTAATTAAAATAACACCATTAGCTGCACGCGAACCATATAACGAAGAAGCCGCGGCATCTTTTAATACAGAAATAGATTCTATATCTTCGGGATTGAGCGAATTCATAATATTATTAGTTGAGTATGTATAGTCACTCATCTGCCCGACATCTCCCGAAACTACAGGGACACCATCAACTACATAAAGAGGTTCACTTGATGCATTCATAGAACCGTTTCCTCTGATACGTATACTTGGTGTAGAGCCTGCTTGTCCGGAAGAATTAGTTATTTGCAGACCAGCAACTTTACCATTCAATGCATTTTCAAAACTAGTATTCGGCAGGTCTTTAATTGCATCTGATTTAACCAATGAAGCAGAACCGGCGTAGCTACTTTTCTTAGCCGTACCATAAGCAACGACCATTACTTCATCCAAGACTTTTGAGTCAGCTTCGAGGATAATCTTATTATCCGATTTAATCGGAACTTCTACCGTTTTCATCCCAATAAAAGATACACGTAACTGCTTTGCCGCAGCAGGTACATTCACGATCGTAAATTTTCCATCAATATCAGTTACCGCACCAAGTGTAGTACCTTTCACCAAAACCGAAGCCCCCACTACAGGCTCTTTGTCGCTGGCATCATACACAATCCCCGAAATCTTCGATGTTTGAGCCATAAGCCCCACTCCAATCAAAAGATAGAGGAAGCTCAAATAAATTCTTTTCTTCATAAGCAATCTCTTAAAATTAACTAATACATACACATTTTAATAGTTGTGTGGGCAAAGATATTAATATTTCACACATTGAAAACACAAACAGGCTTTTTTATTTCTATTTGACAATATATAATGATATAAATTATCTTTTTGATATATTTATTCATTTTATATCCAATTTATGACAATAAAGAATATTTTATTGCACTCCATCATAATTTTCGCAAAAAACTGAACTCAGACAAAAAAGCGGAAGAAAAAGAAATGATAAAAACATATCTTACCAAAGTCGCAAAACGAAGCATTCATCGGAATAAAAAAGCTTTTTGTATGAAAGAAAAAGGTCTCATCCCAATAATATAAAAAGAGCTATTCGTCCCCAAGAAAATAATTTATGAAAAAGCAACACTGTTTTTTAGTAACTTTGTAGCGTTTTAAAAGCATTGAATAAATGGAATTTAGATATGACGTTATTGTAATAGGTGGAGGTCACGCCGGCTGCGAAGCAGCTGCGGCTGCAGCCAATTTAGGCTCTAAAACGTGCCTAATAACAATGGATATGAATAAAGTTGCACAAATGAGTTGCAACCCTGCTATAGGAGGAATTGCCAAAGGTCAAATCGTTCGTGAAATAGATGCATTAGGAGGCTATATGGGATTAGTCACAGACGAAACGGCCATACAATTCAGAATACTGAACCGCTCGAAAGGTCCGGCAATGTGGAGTCCACGTGCCCAATGCGATCGGAATAAATTTATATGGGCTTGGAGAGAAATTTTAGATAGCATACCCAATCTGGATATTTGGCAAGACACCGTACGGGAGCTCATCGTTGAGAATGAAGAAGTAGTAGGACTGAAAACACTCCTTGATGTTACATTCAAAGCTAAATGCATAGTGATTACAGCCGGAACGTTCCTGAACGGACTTATGCATATTGGAAGAACGAAACTTCCCGGAGGAAGAATGGCGGAGCCTGCATCTTACTTTTTGACTGAATCCATCGTGAAGCATGGGGTTAATGTAGGGAGAATGAAAACCGGAACTCCTGTAAGAATAGACAAGAAGAGTGTACATTTCGAAGACATGGATATACAAGATGGAGAGAATGATTTTCATAAGTTCTCTTTCATGAAGACAGATGTGCACCATCTCAAACAATTGCCATGTTGGACTTGCTACACAAATGAGGAAGTTCATGACATCCTACGCAAAGGATTACCGGATTCTCCCCTATTCAACGGGCAAATACAAAGTATAGGGCCTCGTTATTGCCCAAGTATAGAAACAAAGATCGTAACTTTTGCAGATAAAAATCAGCATCAATTGTTTTTAGAGCCAGAAGGTGAAACAACCCATGAGTTATATTTAAATGGATTTTCATCATCATTACCTTTGGACATACAAATTGCTGCACTAAAAAAGATACCGGCATTCAGAGATATCATAATATACCGCCCGGGGTATGCCATTGAATACGATTATTTTGATCCGACACAATTAAAACACACGCTGGAATCGAAAATTATAAAGAACCTGTTCTTTGCAGGACAGGTAAATGGGACAACTGGTTATGAGGAAGCAGGAGGACAAGGAATCATAGCAGGAATCAATGCACATATAAACTGCCACGGTGGAAGCGAATTTATTTTAGCTAGAGATGAAGCATATATCGGCGTATTAATCGATGATCTCGTAACCAAAGGAGTTGATGAACCTTATAGAATGTTCACCTCTCGCGCAGAATACCGCATACTCCTTAGAATGGATGATGCAGACATGCGGCTTACAAAAAAGTCATGGGAGCTCGGACTTGCGAAAAAAGAGCGATATGACTTATTAATAGAGAAAAAAGAGGAGATAGACCGAATTATAGATTTTACCCGAAATTACTCGATAAAATCGGATATAATAAATCCTGCACTCGAACGAATCGGAAGTACTCCCCTACGCCATGGATGCAAATTAATCGATTTAATAAATCGCCCTCAAATTTCGATGGAAGACATGGCAAAGGAAATTCCTGATTTCAGCAGTGAATTAGAGAAGATCAACGATAGAAAGGATGAAATTAAAGAAGCTGCAGAAATACTCATAAAGTATGAGGGATACATTAAACGAGAACGTATGATTGCAGATAAACTGTCTAGACTAGAGAATATTAAAATTAAAGGAAAATTTGATTATAACACCATACAGTCTTTATCGACAGAAGCAAGGCAAAAATTAGCAAAGATAGATCCTGAAACGATAGCGCAAGCCAGTCGAATACCGGGTATATCTCCCAGCGACATCAACGTCCTATTAGTGCTTTCAGGGCGCTAAGAGGGAAGCGTTCCACGTGAAACTAAAGTTTTATCAAAAACTATTTTAAATACTGATTATGAGCAAAGAAAGATTGGTAGAAAGCATCAGGAAAATACCGGATTTTCCGATAAAAGGGATTCTTTTCTACGATGTAACCACCTTATTTAAAGATTCGCAGACACTCCAAGCATTGGCAGACGAACTCTACGAAATGTATAAAGATAAAGGCATCACGAAAGTTGTTGGAATAGAGTCCCGGGGATTTATTATGGGCCCAATATTGGCAACAAGATTAGGTGCAGGATTCGTCCCTATCAGAAAGCCAGGAAAACTACCGGCAGAAACTTACGAAGAGAGTTATGATAAAGAATATGGAAAAGATATTATCCAGATACATAAAGACGCTCTTGAAGAAAATGACGTCGTACTTATACACGATGATTTACTAGCAACAGGAGGAACAATGAAAGCCGCCTGCAATCTAGTCAAAAGACTTTCGCCTCGGAAGATATATGTTAATTTCATACTGGAATTAAAAGATCTCCATGGAATTGATTCATTTGAAAAAGACACGGAAGTCCAATCTGTACTATCATTATAACCATAGTGGAAGGATATTTATCGTAGAAATTACAAATATCCTTCCAACTTTGTATACCTCAACTATAAAATAGCTATATTCAACGCAGATAAACTATAGCTAACGATCTATAACAGCTATTCCGATTTGAGATGGAGAACTCCGAATTAAAAATAAGTGAATACTTAAAAGGGATTGTCCTCAACCTCCCCGAAAACCCTGGCATTTATCAATATCTAAATACTGAGGGGCACATCATCTATGTAGGGAAAGCAAAAAATCTCAAAAGAAGAGTATCTTCTTATTTTAATAAGGAACATGAACCCGGCAAAACAAGAGTGCTGGTAAGTAAGATAGCTGATATTCGATATATAGTTGTTAATACAGAAGAAGATGCATTATTACTGGAAAATAATCTAATAAAGAAATATAAGCCACGATATAACGTACTTCTAAAAGACGATAAGACCTATCCTTCAATATGCGTTCAAAATGAATATTTTCCACGTGTTTTTAAAACTCGCAGAATAATACGGAACGGTTCTTCATATTATGGACCATACAGCCACATCCCCTCAATGAATGGGCTACTTGATTTGATAAAGCACCTATATCCGCTTCGCACGTGCAATTTAAATCTATCTCTTGAGAATATTCGCTCAGGAAAATATAATGTATGTCTGGAATATCATATAAAAAATTGCGCTGGACCATGTGTAGGAAAGCAATCACTGGAAGAATATAATAAAAATATCACTGAAATTAAAGAGATTTTAAAGGGAAATACCCAAGATATTCAAAAAGCACTGTATCAGAAGATGCAAGAGCTCTCTTCAGAAATGAAGTTTGAGGAGGCGCAAAGCATTAAAGAGAAATTTTTGCTAATCGAAAATTATAGGGCTAAATCAGAAGTCGTAAGCAATATACTACATAATATCGATGTATTTTCAATTGAAGAAGATTCTGATGGGAAATCTGCATTTATCAATTACCTCCATATTACAAACGGGGCAATTAACCAAGCTTTCACCTTTGAATACAAAAAGCGTCTAAATGAATCTAAGGAAGAACTGCTTTCACTCGGTATAGTTGAAATGCGGGAAAGGTATAAGAGCCTTTCACACGAGATAATTGTCCCCTTTAACCTTGACATGGAACTAAAAGAAGTAACCTTTACCATTCCACAGCGAGGCGATAAGAAGAAGCTACTCGATCTCTCAATTCTTAACGTAAAGCAATACAAAGCAGATCGATTAAAGCAAGCTGAAAAACTGAATCCTGAGCAACAGAGTGTAAGACTCATGAAAGAGATTCAAACCGAACTACATCTTGACCGCTTGCCCATGCAAATAGAATGCTTTGACAACTCAAATATACAAGGTTCAGATGCCGTCGCAGCATGTATTGTATTTAAAAAAGCCAAACCTTATAAGAAAGACTATAGAAAATATAATATAAAGACCGTAGAAGGGCCTGATGATTATGCCTCAATGAAAGAGGTCGTAAAGCGTCGTTACGAACGCGCTATAGAAGAAAGCTCCGCCCTACCAGACCTCATCATTACTGATGGAGGGAAAGGGCAAATGAGTGCCGTAAAAGAGGTCTTAAATGAACTAGGGCTAAACATTGCCATTGCAGGTCTCGCAAAAGACGGAAAACACAGAACTTCTGAATTAATCTATGGCTTCCCTCCGCAAATAATCGGCTTAAAACAAAATACACCTTTATTCCAATTAATGACGCAGATACAAGATGAAGTACACCGATTTGCTATAAACTTTCATCGTGATAAAAGGAGTAAACGCCAGGTAAAATCAGTGTTGGACGAAGTAAAAGGCATTGGAGAGAAAACGAAGACGGCTTTATTGAAACAATTTAAAAGCGTAAAACGAATAAAAGAAACACCTCAAGAAGATTTGTCTGCCATAATAGGAGAAGCCAAAGCAAAAATTATTTGGGAATATCTAAACAGCGTCTAACAAAAACAAATTTCAAAAGGCTTATTTATGATGATTTACAATAATTATCAATTCATTTATTGGCAAATAAAGCAAAGCATACTATAAGCAAACTATATCCGCATATCATATATTCAAGGCTTATAGAGCCAGCCTGCTAAATACTCTTCTTCGTAAATCCGGATAATTTAGAAGAGCTTAAAGAGCAAGAACACAAAAGGATCTCTACATAACTAGTAGCCCTAAATCCAAATGGCTAAAAAAGAAAAACCTAGAAAATAAGGGAAAGCCAGACTATCATATACAAAGAGAGAGTCAAAGTAGACTTTATTCATTTATAAGCACATTAAAAGAATAATTTTATTCTTAACTTTGCAAATAACAATTATCGTTACAGACATATGAGGGTAGTTATACAGCGAGCTGCACACGCATCAGTCACTATAAATGGGAAGTGTAAATCTGCCATAGGAAAGGGGTTGCTTATACTTGTAGGTATTGAAGAATCGGACCAAGAAGAAGATATAGAATGGCTATGCAAAAAGATAGTAAATCTTCGTGTTTTTGACGACGAAAAGGGCGTTATGAACAAATCCGTACAAGATATAAGCGGGGAGATAATGGTAATTAGCCAATTTACACTCCATGCATCAACAAAAAAAGGGAATAGGCCCTCATACATCAAAGCTGCAAAGCATGAAATATCCATCCCGCTATATGAAAAGTTTTGTTGTGAGTTGAGTACAACTTTTGGGAAAAAAGTTGCCACTGGAGAATTTGGTGCCGACATGAAAGTAGAGCTATTAAATGATGGACCAGTTACGATATGTATGGATACTAAAAACAAAGAATAATGACATTAGCAGAAGCTCAAAAAGCAGTAGATGACTGGATAAAGAAATATGGAGTACGCTATTTCAGCGAACTAACCAATATGACTATTCTTACCGAAGAGGTCGGGGAGTTAGCTAGGGTTATGGCTCGAAAATATGGTGATCAGTCATTCAAAGAGGGAGAAAAAGACAATATGGATGAAGAATTAGCCGACATTCTTTGGGTACTTCTTTGCATTGCAAACCAAAGTGGAGTAGATCTTTCTGAAGCTTTTACCAAGAACATAGAGAAGAAAACAAAACGGGATAATACCCGACATATCAATAACCCAAAATTACAGGATTATGGAAAAGAATGAATCAACTAAAACCAAGTATGAATCAGCGCTAGCTAAGTATAATACCAATTTGAATGATGCAGATATAGCAAATAAAGTAGCAAAACTTATCGCAGAAAAATCCTCTGAAAATGATACGGAAGAAATAAAAAAAATATTATTCCACTGCATTGATTTGACGACTCTAAATACAACGGATAGCGACGAAAGTGTGATGAATTTCACTAAAAGAGTTAATCTCTTTGACGAGCAATTCCCTGATTTAGATAATGTAGCAGCTATCTGTGTTTATCCAAATTTTGCCGAAATCGTAAGAAGTACACTTGAAGTAGAAAATGTAAATATAGCTTGTGTATCAGGAGGATTCCCCTCTTCACAAACCTTTACCGAAGTGAAGATTGCCGAAACTGCAATGGCATTAATGGAAGGCGCCGACGAAATAGATATCGTTATTTCTGTGGGTAAATTTCTCAGTGGAGATTATGAGAATATGTGCGACGAAATACAGGAACTTAAGGATACTTGTAAAAAGCATCACCTCAAAGTAATCCTAGAGACCGGAGCTCTAAAAACGGCATCAAATATAATGAAAGCATCACTCCTATCAATGTATTCAGGTGCTGATTTCATCAAAACTTCTACAGGAAAACAACAACCAGCTGCCACTCCAGAAGCGGCGTATGTGATGTGTACGGCCATCAAAGCCTATTACGAAGAAACTGGAAATAAAATAGGATTTAAACCTGCGGGAGGAATAAATACAGTGGAGGACGCTATAACCTATTATACAATTGTAAAAGAAGTGCTTGGTGAAGAATGGCTAAATAACAGCCTATTTCGTATTGGTACGAGTCGCTTAGCAAATCTTCTTTTATCTGAAATAAAAGGAGAATCAATAAATTTCTTTTAATTGAATAAATAAAGAGAGGAAATGAAAATTTCATTTCCTCTCTTTATTTAATATTTACATATTACGTTCCACAACATAATCTAAATACTTGCCTAAAGAGAACTTTATATCAGATTCGGGCATTCTTTCCAAAAGCCTCTGAGCACTTTCTTTAAAATCTTTCATCCTATCTATGGCATGCTCTATGCCTCCCCTATCCTTAGCAAACTGAATCAAAGTCAATATCTCCGCCGAAGAAGCCTCGCCTCGTTTTACTTTTACAGCCAAATCTGCCGCCCATTGCTCTTTAGTAGTATTAAGAGCATATATTATAGGTAAAGTTAACTTACCTTCAAGCATATCATTCCCTGTTGGTTTGCCAATATCTTTACTATCAAAATAGTCAAAAATATCATCTTTAATTTGGAAACAAAGACCAATATATTCACCGAGCAATCGAGCTTCCTCAACCTTTGCACTATCTACACCAACAGAAAGAGCTGCAGACTTTGTACAAGCTGCAAACAAGGCTGCTGTTTTTTTACGTATAACATTAAAATAAACCTCTTCAGAAAAATTAAGATTACTCACATTGGAAAGTTGCAAAAGTTCACCCTCAGAAAGGTCCTGCCCTAGCCTAGACACAACATCAATAATAGCATGATTACGTGTTTTTGAGACTTGCACAAGCGAAGTAGCAAGCAAATAATCACCGACTAAAACAGCTACTTTATTATTAAAAATAGCATTTACAGATAGTTGCCCTCTACGTTCGGTACTCTCATCAACTACATCATCATGCACAAGGCTGGCGGTATGAAGAAGTTCTAAAGATACGGCGGCATAAAGAGTTTCCGGATACACCTTATCATATAACTTAGCAATAAGAAGAAGCAATATTGGACGCATCATCTTTCCATTCCTCTTCCGGATATGATCTATTGCATTGTCCAACAAAGAATTTGAACTGTAAAGAGTGCTATCGAATAAACTTCTGAACTCTCCCAATTCTATGCTAATTGGAGATTTAATTAACGATAAATAGTCCATACATGCTATTTTCCTACAAAAATAGCAATAAAACGATTAATACCGTATTTTTTTGTATTTTTACCATTAAAAAATAGATAAATAAATGAATTCAACCGATAAACTTTTTCTATTAGATGCCTACGCCTTAATATATCGAGCCTATTATGCTTTTATTAAAACCCCAAGAATCAATTCAAAAGGATTTAATACCTCAGCAATTCTAGGTTTTGTAAACACACTTGAAGAAGTCCTAAAAAAAGAAAATCCTACACATATTGGAGTTGCTTTTGACCCTTCAGGACCCACTTTTCGCCATGAAGCATTCGATCAGTATAAAGCTCAAAGAGAGGAAACTCCGGAAGCAATAAGGCTTTCCGTACCAATAATAAAAGATATAATTAAAGCATATCGAATTCCCATTCTTGAAGTCGCAGGCTATGAGGCAGATGATGTGATCGGTACTCTAGCTACAAAAGCAGGAGAACAAGGTATTACCACATACATGATGACTCCGGACAAAGATTATGGGCAACTTGTTTCTGAAAATGTTTTCATGTACAGGCCAAAACATGACAGAGGCTTTGAGGTGATGGGAATAGAAGAAATAAAAAGTAAGTTTGATATTGAATCTCCATCACAAGTCATTGATATGCTTGGACTGATGGGCGACTCATCTGACAATATTCCCGGATGTCCCGGAGTAGGAGAAAAAACAGCGCAAAAATTAATTAAAGAGTTTGGCAACATAGAAAATTTGCTAGAGCATACCGATGAATTAAAGGGAGCACTCAAAAGTAAAGTGGAAACCAATCGTGAAATGATTGTATTTTCAAAGTTCTTAGCGACTATTAAAATAGATGTTCCCATATCATTAAAGATGGAAGAACTCATTCGGGAAAAAATAGATGAAGAAGCTTTAAGAGGAATTTTTGAGGAACTGGAATTTCGTACTCTCATAGAACGCGTACTCAAAAAGGAAAATTCAATCTCTTCACCTACTCCGCAAAAGAAGTTATCAGCCGGACCACTTTTTGATAATAATGAAGATATTTCTGCAGGACCATTATTTTCGGGAAAAGAAGTACCAGCACAAGGCAGTCTCTTTCCGGAAATGCCGGGCAATTTATCAGGCGGTTCTAAAAAAACGAATCTAGAATGTTTAAATATACTAAATCAAAACTATCAACTCATTGATAATAAAGACAAAAGAGCTAATTTAATTCAAATTTTAATTACATCAGAAATTCTCTCAATAGATACAGAAACGACTTCAACGGAAGCAATGGAAGCTGAACTTGTCGGAATAAGCTTCAGCAGTAAAGAAAATCAGGGATACTATGTTCCTATCCCACAAGAGAGAGAAGAAGCACTAAAAATAGTTAATGAGTTTCGCGCACTCTACGAAAATGAAAAATCAATCAAAATCGGTCAAAATATAAAATACGATATTATCGTTTTGCAAAACTACGGAATAGAAGTGAAAGGAAAACTATTCGACACAATGATTGCCCATTACTTACTTCAACCGGAGCTTCGGCACAACATGGACTATCTAGCGGAAATATACTTAAATTATAAAACGATTCATATAGACGAACTGATTGGAGCAAAAGGGAAGAATCAAAAAAATATGCGTGATCTTCGACCGGAAGATGTCTATCAATATGCATGCGAAGATTCTGATATCACATTAAAATTAAAAAATATATTTGAGATAGAACTGAAAGAACAAGGGATAGAAGAATTGTTCTATGAAATCGAAATGCCACTAGTTAGAGTACTTGCTCACATGGAATGCAATGGAGTACGAATTGATACGGAAGCTCTAAAACAATCTTCCGCCGATTTCACTTCGCGACTTCAAGACATAGAAAAAGAAATCTATAACTTAGCCAACGAAACATTCAACATTTCATCGCCAAAACAAGTTGGTGAAATTTTATTCGATAAACTAAAAATTATAGATAAGGCGAAAAAGACAAAAACCGGACAATATGTCACTTCTGAAGAAATATTAGAAAGCCTAAGAGGAAAACATCCTATTATCGTAAAAATATTAGAGCATCGTGGTTTGAAGAAATTACTGAATACTTATATTGATTCTCTACCCCTATTGATCAATCAACGCACAGGACGCATACATACTTCGTTCAACCAAGCAGTAACTGCTACAGGGCGCTTAAGTTCAAGTAACCCTAATTTGCAGAATATTCCTATACGCGATGAAGACGGAAAAGAGATACGAAAAGCATTTATCCCCGATGATAATTGTTCGTTTTTTTCCGCAGATTATTCCCAAATAGAGCTTCGCATTATGGCTCATCTCAGCCAGGATAAAAACATGATAGACGCTTTCTTAAGCGGATATGATATTCATGCAGCAACTGCTGCAAAGATATTTAAAGTTGACATTAAAGATGTTACTTCCGATATGCGGCGCAAAGCGAAGACTGCAAATTTCGGTATTATATATGGCATTTCCACATTTGGATTAGCCGAACGGATGAATGTTGATCGCAAAGAAGCCAAAGAACTTATTGAAGGATATTTTAAAACTTACCCCCAAGTTCAAGCTTATATGGATAAAAGCATCGAAATTGCGCGTGAAAAGGGATATGTTGAAACCATCTTCCATCGGAAGCGCTACTTAGTGGATATAAACTCGAGAAACGCAACGGTAAGGGGCTATGCAGAGCGAAATGCAATCAATGCGCCAATACAAGGAAGTGCCGCTGACATCATAAAAGTAGCAATGATTCAGATATATGAGCAGTTTAAAGCTTACAATTTGAAAGCAAAGATGATATTACAGGTCCATGATGAGCTAAATTTTAGCGTTCCAGAGGCAGAAAAAGAGATGGTGCAAAAAATTGTAATTGAAGAAATGGAAAAGGCATATCGCATGCACGTGCCTCTCAAAGCAGATTTTGGCTGGGGTAAAAACTGGTTAGAAGCACACTAAACGCTCATATAACTTTATTTAACTTACAATCAGAAAGCAACAGATAGAAAGAGGTATATATACACTTTGTTTATAAGAATATCCGGCAAACGTACTGCCGGATATTTTTTTATCAATAATTCCACCAAAAAGAAAGAACTATGCAATGGGCGTGATTTACATTTTGATATTTTTTATTTCAATATTCGATTTTATGTCAATACTATCAGTATATTTGCAGGGTATTAAAGACAATATAATATCTTATTAATAGTTTTATCTAAAACAATAATAGCCATGAAAACAAAAGTATTTTTAAAATCAGTTGTATTATCTGCTATAATTCTTTTGGGCGCTGCAATAGCTAAAGCAGACAATAAAAATAATCTCATTTACAATTCGGAAGAAAGAGATGGGATGATGGTGGGACAAACGGTCTATAAAATGGACGGTAACAATTTGGCTAATTATATGAAATACTCATACCAGTATGACGAACAAAAACGGATGACTGAAAGTGAATCCATGAAATGGAATACTGATAAGAATACATGGGAAAATGACTTGCGTATTAAATACTCCTATCAAGGTAAGAGTGTAACTACCACTTACTACAAATGGGATACTAAAAAGCAAACTTACATCCTTGTTCCTGAAATGACTGTGACAATGGATGATCCCAACTCATAACATAAAAAAGCTCTCTTAAAAATCTAACACATAACTGGATATACCAAACCTTTATAAAGTTTTGTAACCAAAAGAAATCCGGAGTACGCGATGTATTCCGGTTTTTTTTATACTCCACAATTGCCAGAAAAAGAGATATTAAATTGTTGTCGCACTCACTTAAAAGCCCTCAAATAAATAGAGAAAGTTGCATCAATAGAAGGCTAAGAAGAGCAATCGCATGTAGCATGCTCATATCATACCCAACTTCTTCATGTACAGAACATAAAATCCTCATCCGCAAAATTTACATATATCAGGAAAATATTTAATGATCTTTCCCATTAAAACCTCAATGTATAAGAGAGAGTAAAGAGTTTAAAAAACGGAAAATGCTACAAACTATCGCACGATAACAGAAGAATATATATCTTTGCATACTGATAAATAAGTAAATAAGAAATAAAGAATGGCTTTACAATGTGGTATTGTAGGTTTGCCCAATGTAGGTAAATCGACACTTTTCAATTGTTTGTCGAATGCAAAAGCACAGGCGGCAAACTTTCCTTTTTGCACAATAGAACCGAATGTAGGTGTAATTACCGTCCCAGACGAACGCTTGACAAAGCTTGCGGAATTGGTACATCCGGGACGCATCGTACCAACAACCGTAGAAATTGTCGATATAGCGGGATTGGTAAAAGGGGCCAGCAAAGGTGAAGGATTAGGAAATAAATTTTTAGCTAACATACGCGAAACAGATGCCATCATTCACGTGCTCCGTTGCTTTGATGATGATAATGTTACGCATGTAGACGGTAGTATAGACCCCGTTCGTGATAAGGAAATTATCGATACGGAATTGCAACTTAAAGATCTGGAAACCATTGAAAGCCGTATTCAGAAAGTACAAAAGCAAGCACAGACGGGTGGTGATAAAGTAGCCAAACAGACGTATGACGTATTAGTTTGCTTCAAAGAAGCATTGGAACAAGGCAAATCGGCCCGCACTGTAAACTTTGATACAAAAGACGAACAAAAGATAGCAAAAGACCTCTTCCTTCTCACTTCCAAACCTGTAATGTACGTATGTAACGTAGATGAGACAAGTGCGGTAAATGGAAATAAATATGTGGAAATGGTACGAGAAGCTGTAAAGGAAGAAAATGCCGAAATACTTATAGTTGCTGCAAAAACAGAAGCCGATATAGCCGAATTAGAGACATACGAGGACCGCCAGATGTTCCTGCAAGAAGTTGGTTTAGAAGAGTCTGGTGTCAGCAGACTTATTAAATCGGCATATAGAATGCTCAATCTGGAGACATTCATCACTGCAGGAGAAATGGAAGTTAGAGCATGGACTTACCAAAAAGGCTGGAAAGCTCCACAATGCGCTGGTGTAATCCACACAGATTTTGAAAAAGGATTTATCCGCGCAGAGGTCATCAAATATGAAGACTTCATTAAATATGGTAGCGAGGCCGCCGTCCGTGAAGCCGGGAAATTAGGTGTTGAAGGAAAAGATTATATAGTCCAGGATGGTGACATTATGCACTTCCGATTCAATGTATAACTGATATAAAGCTGATACAAATCAGTGCTTCAATGCGTATTTACTCACAGTAAATATGCCTAGAAAAGAGACAAAAAACACTTACCGTATCTTCAAAGTTGAGCTTACTGATTTAGAAAATGGTGACCGCGGTGAAGGATTGTATTACATGGAAAAAGAAAAATATTATAAATAATGAAATATTTGATTGTAGGAACAGGAGGAGTGGGTGGCTGCATAGCCAGCTTTCTTGCACTTTCTGGAAAGGAAGTGACCTGCATAGCCCGTGGAGAACACCTCGACGCAATACAGGCAGATGGATTAAAACTTCATTCTGATCTTAAAGGTGAACATCTTCTGAAAATAAAAGCCCTCTCGGCTGAAGAATTCGAAGATAAAGCAGACGTCATTTTCGTATGCGTAAAGGGATATTCTCTGGCTTCCATCAATGATCTTATAAAACGGGCTTCCCACAAAAATACAATTGTCATACCAATACTTAATGTCTATGGTACCGGTCCTCGTATACAAAAACAGGTGCCCAACGTTATCGTACTGGATGGCTGCATATACATTGTAGGATTTGTTTCCGGAAAAGGGGAAGTCACACAGATGGGTAAGATATTCCGGCTTGTCTTTGGGGCTCATAAAGGGACTTTAGTTCCTGAAGGAGTGATGGAAAGCGTACAACACGATCTGCAAGAAAGTGGTATTAAAGCGGAGATATCCGCCGATATCAATCGCGATACATTTGTGAAATGGTCATTTATTTCCGCAATGGCGATAACTGGGGCGTATTATGACGTTCCAATGGGAGAAGTTCAGAAGGCAGGTGAAATACGTAATACCTTCATAGGGCTTTCACAAGAAAGCGCTACATTAGGCGCTAAGCTAGGCATAGAGTTCAAAGAAAATCTTGTGGAGTACAACCTAAAGGTCATCGACAAGCTTGATCCTAAGAGCACTGCTTCAATGCAAAAAGATATAGCACGCGGACACGAATCGGAAGTACAAGGTTTGTTGTTTGATATGCTTGCTGCTGCAGAAAAAAATGGCATAAAAGCACCTACATACGAGATGGTTGCTCAAAAATTTGCATCAAAACTTAAAAACTAATCATTAAAACAATAGAATATGTTGCCAATCCTTACTATCAACTGGAACCCGAATCCGGAAATATTCAACTTATTCGGACATGTTCCTGTCAGGTACTACGGTCTATTATGGGTCGTAGGCATTGCACTTTCCTACATTGTAGTACGCTACCAATATCGTGACAAGAAAATTGGCGACGATAAGTTCGAACCATTATTTTTCTATTGTTTTTTTGGCATACTCATCGGCGCTCGTTTGGGTCATTGCTTATTTTATGAACCGGAATACTATCTACACCATTTTTGGGAAATGATTTTACCCGTACATTTCCTGCCCGGAGGTGGTTGGAAATGGACCGGATATGCCGGATTGGCAAGTCATGGTGGCACATTAGGATTGATTATTTCCCTCTGGTTATATTGCCGGAAAACTAAGATGCATTACATGGACGTGTTAGACATGATAGCGGTTGCGACACCGATCTGTGCCTGCTGCATTCGTTTGGCCAATTTAATGAACTCTGAAATTATAGGTAAGGCTACTGATGTACCTTGGGCATTTGTTTTCGAGCGAGTAGATATGACTCCTCGTCATCCGGCACAGCTTTATGAAGCAATTGCTTATTTCGTTTTCTTCCTCATCATGCTTTATCTGTACAAGAACTACAGCAAAAAGTTACCTCGTGGCTTCTTCTTTGGCTTATGTCTGACAGAAATATTTATATTCCGCTTCTTTATTGAGTTTTTAAAAGAAAATCAAGTAAGTTTCGAGGATGGAATGAGTCTTAACATGGGTCAATGGCTTAGCATTCCATTCGTCATCATAGGCTTATACTTCATATTCTTTTACGGTAAGAAAAAGAAATAAATCTATCCAAGCATACATTATCAAGAATGAAACATATAGTAGATATGGAAACTTGGGAGCGGAAAGACAACTTTGAGTTTTTCCGCCATTTCTTAAATCCTCAGTTATCCATAACATCCGAAGTGGAATGTGCAGGCGCTAAAATAAGAGCCAAAGCAAGCAAAAAGTCTTTTTTTCTCCATTATTTATACGCTGTACTCCGGGCTGTCAACGAAATACCGGAATTCCGCTACCGGATAGACCCGGAAGGTAAAGTGGTTTACTTTGATACCGTAGATATTCTATCCCCTATCAAAGTGAAAGATAACGGCAAATTTTTCACCGCACGCTTTCCTTGGTACGAAGATTTCGATTGTTTCTACGAATCAGCATGTAAAATAATACAAAATATTGATCCGGAGGGGGATCCTTATGAAGCTGAAAAAACAGGGGGAAAAGACTTGCTAGATGTATTTTTGCTAAGTGCAACACCCGATCTTTACTTCACGTCCATCACCTGTACACAAGAGTACCGCCAAGGGAACAATTATCCATTAATGAATGCAGGTAAAGCAATAGAACGTGAAGGAAAGCTTATCATGCCTATTAGCATGACACTTCATCATGGTTTTGTCGACGGCCATCATCTTGCTTTATTTTACAAAAAAGTGGAGGAATTGCTGAAATAATAGAGCATCACTCCATTGTCAAAATATTTCCAATAGTATTAGCTAAATCCTTTCACTATGATAAGTGTTCTTATTTTGTAAAATGCTACTTAGAGATATTTCAAAAATTCTAGATTCAATCCACGCCATAAAATCGAATTTTCGTAAAATTTGAGACTCATACTTATCAGCGTACAAAACTTTGACTTCATTTTCTAGACGTTTCCAGAGAGTCAAACGATCTTTTTTATTACCCTTTGTTAGAGAATAATTCATGAATCTTAACATGAATGATTCAACCTTCAGATTACACTCTTTATTCTTTAATATTTCTCTTTTGATGGAGCGACTCTCGGAGTGAATATAATCAATATCCTCTAACTCATAATGAATCATGACATTTACAATTCTGATTGTACGGAAAAGAGGCAAAGAATATAAATGTCCCCTACTTATGAAAATACTCAGTCGCTTTCTCGCCTTTCTAAACTCACTATTTCCTAAATAAGTAAGTGCAATATATAGAGACATCTCAGCTTGTTGGCTCTCTTTCAATAAAGCTGTTTTATCAATAAGTGAAGCCTGATTTTGTAAAATCCAGACTTCCGCTTTCTCAAATTCACCTATATCAATAAATGAGAATAAACGATATATAAATATTACGTAGGAGATATTCAGTTGAAAACTAGCAGAAGAACTGGTAAGATTTGCCAGTTTATCAATAAAATAATTCATCCCTTCATAATTGTGCATGATACGCAAACTCTCCAACATACCTTCTAGTGTCATCAAATAATACACGGGAGGGTCATTCCATAAATGAGTGTTTTCTTCAAATAGTTTATTTAACTCAACAAAAGAGTTAAAAGCAGCCTTATAATCACCAACCGTAATAAAATAATTAGCTTGAAATAATTGATGATTCTTTTTTATTTCAAAATTCTCTACGGCTGTACTTGCGACTATACTGATCTCGCTAGTTACCAAATCATTTAGCTTTTGAGTCTCCTCCAACGAACGGGAAGCTCCTCTGCTATTCATTCTATATTTTAGTAATTCATACAATGAAGATTGCTCATTCAATTTATTGATATTCTTTAATGTATTCCGCATCTTATTTTGCTTACTCAATAGCTTCGTCTCATCCAAATGGTCAAAATCTAAAGTTAATAAATAGTTTAGTTCAAATCTTTGAGCAACTAATAAGGCAAAATTATTTTCATAATAAATTGCTTTCTCTTTTGCTTTCTTCAAAACATGAAAACATTCGGAATACATTGATTTCTCATATAACACCCGTGCGTTCAGTAACTCATTGAATAATAAAAAATAACTATCCTGCTTTGATCGCAATTTAGCCAATATTTCTATTAACAAGTCAAACAAATAAATTACTGCCGTATTAAAAGAAGAGGTTGGTTTTTGCTTGAGAAAACGTTGTTTCAATTCTTCGGGGATACTGACCTTTTCATCATCAATCAACCGAAAAAGCATTATATAATCTTTGGCTGATTTATTAGAAATATAAATTGAGAATTCTTTTTTCTCCTGCTTTGTGAGACTATTAACCAACTTAATGAGTGATTCAGATTTAAGCATAACAATCTTGAATTAGGAAAACACTTATTTTAGGATAGAAAGGTAGATAAAAAACAAAAGATAACAATTGTTTTTCTCTAAATAATGCATTTCATATAAATATTACTAATCCATAAAACATATATAATATAAAATTATAAATATATATAAACCAACATATTATAGAATATAAAGCTTTATAATATCGATTTTACTAATATTAAAAACAGCAAATTTTCGTTTGCTTATAAAGCACACATCATCTACTTTTGAAATGGAAAAAGAGAGCACACCCTTTAATGTCGAATTATTTAATCTTAAACGAGTAATTATGAGCAAGAATATTATTGTTATAGGCAGTTGCAACACGGATATGGTCATCAAAGCAGATCGTTTGCCCGTTCCAGGAGAGACTGTAATGGGGGGGAGTTTTATGATGAACCCGGGTGGTAAAGGAGCCAATCAAGCTGTTGCAGCTGCCAGATTAAAAGGGAATGTGCATTTTATAGCCAAAACAGGCAATGATCTATTTGGTAAGCGTTCAATAGAACAGTATGAAGATGAAGGTATTCACGTAGAACATATATACTCCGATCCAGTACTTCCCTCAGGTGTGGCATTGATTATGGTTGATGTAAATGGAGAAAACAGTATTACTGTAGCTTCCGGTGCTAATGGTTCATTAAGTCCTAAAGACATCGAAGCAGCCCATTCCATTATTGAAAAAGGGGATATATTATTAATGCAATTAGAAATACCCATAGAAACGGTAGAGTACGCAGCCAAAATAGCAAAAGAAAAAGGAAATAAAGTGATCTTAAACCCAGCACCAGCCCGGGCCCTTTCAGCTGATTTACTGAAAAATTTATATATGATAATCCCCAATGAAACAGAAGCTGAAATACTTTCGGGAATAAAAGTAATCAATTGGGAAAGTGCACGCAGAGCAGCTGATATCATTAGTGCCAAAGGAGTCGATATTGTAGTGATTACACTTGGTTCTAAAGGAGCATTAATTAAAGAGAAGGATCAATATCACGAAGTACCGGTACCAAAGGTAAAAGCCGTTGATACTACTGCTGCAGGTGATACTTTTTGTGGAGCATTATGCGTGGCTCTATCAGAAGATATGGACGTATTTAATGCCGTGAAATTTGCAAATAAATGTGCATCTATCACCGTCACCCGGATGGGAGCCCAATCCTCCTTACCCTATCGCAAAGAAATAGATTATTTATAAATACTAACTTAAAAGTCTAATACCATGTTTATAGTTAACAGTTATTCATTGGCCGTCGTTTTTTGTGTTATTACGATGTTCTGTTGGGGATCATGGGGAAATACGCAAAAGCTTGCCGGGAAAACCTGGCGTTATGAATTGTTCTACTGGGATTACGTCATTGGTATCCTTGCCTTCTCTATCCTTTTAGGATTCACCTTAGGTAGTACGGGAGATGCCGGACGCGGTTTTGTCGAGGATTTGAAGCAGATTAGTACTGAAAACTATGTAAGAGCCTTCGTGGGCGGTGTTATATTCAATCTAGCTAATATCTTGCTGTCCGCTTCCGTTTCTATGGCGGGGCTTACGGTAGCGTTTCCCCTGGGAGTTGGCATAGCCTTGGTATTAGGTGTTTTTGTTAATTATTTCGGTGCTCCTAAAGGCGATGCATTAATTCTGTTCAGCGGTGTAGCATTAGTGGTACTGGCCATCATTTTCAATGCCATAGCTGCCGGAAAGATAAATAAGAAAGAAAATAGCACCAATAAGAAAGGGATTATAATCGCTGTCATAGCTGGAGTATTAATGTCCTTCTTCTACCGGTTTGTTGCCGCTGCTATGGACTTAAACAACTTTGAATCCCCTACTCCAACGATGGCTACTCCCTATTCAGCTTTCTTTATATTCGCAGTAGGTATTCTCATAAGCAATTTCATTATTAACACCATTGTAATGAAGAAACCATTCGTAGGTACTCCGGTAAGCTATAGAGAGTACTTCCAAGGTAGATTCAGTACACACATGGTCGGAGTATTGGGAGGAGTCATTTGGGGATTAGGTACGGCTCTGAGTTATATTGCAGCGGGGAAAGCCGGTGCGGCTATCTCGTATGCACTAGGACAAGGAGCGCCCATGATTGCAGCTTTGTGGGGCATATTTATCTGGAAAGAGTTCAAAGGCTCTTCGCGTACGATAAACATCTTACTTGCATGCATGTTTGTTCTATTTATGTCCGGTTTAGGAGCAATTATACTCTCTGGGGCAAATTAATATAACCCCTAATCTCTCTAACTATTTACTGTGCTTTCTTTTTCCACTTTTTAGCAGAGTAAAAGAAGATAGTTGATTCTCCCACCGAATATATTTTATTTAACCTTTAATACTTAGTACATGAAACCAACTCAGATGTATAA
Source organism: Bacteroidaceae bacterium HV4-6-C5C (assembly GCA_007896885.1). Classification (GTDB taxonomy): domain Bacteria; phylum Bacteroidota; class Bacteroidia; order Bacteroidales; family Bacteroidaceae; genus Bacteroides. The sequence goes on along the minus strand of VOIU01000006.1, from coordinate 10,533 downwards.
AGAAAGACAAGCAAATAATAAAAAGCTTTATTGGCTTATTATACCTATATGCTTATTGATGTGTTCATTCGATCTATATGCACAAATCAATGTCACAGGTACCGTAAAAGACAACAATGGAGAAACTCTACCAGGAGTATCCATTTTGGCTAAAGAAGATGGCCGTACACACGGAACAACCACTGATATCAATGGTAAATACGAGATCAAGGTCAACCAAGGAGCAACTCTTGAATTCAGTTTTATCGGATATGCTACACAAAAAGCAAAAGTAAGTAATGCTAATGTCATCAATATCACATTAGCACCTGAAAACAAAATGCTGGATGAAGTTGTGGTTATCGGTTACGGCTCAGTCAAAAAGAAAGACTTACTTGGTTCTATATCTACAGTAAAAGAAGACGCTCTTGCCGAACGTGTTTCAGGGAATGTAGTAGAAGCAATGCGAGGCCTTACATCGGGCGTCAAGATTACAAGCAGCGGCCAACCAGGCTCAGGAGCCACAATTAATATTCGCGGGTTAGGTAGCTTAACCAACAATAATCCACTGTTTATTATTGACGGCTCTTATGCAGGTAGCGAACTAGGCGTCAATGTGGAAGATATTGAATCCATCCAAATATTGAAAGATGCTTCATCTGCAGCCATATATGGCTCACGAGCTGCCAATGGAGTAGTTATCATCACCACAAAACAGGGAAAAGAAGGCGATTTAAAAGTCAAATTTGATTCGCAAGTAACACTGAGCTGGTTACCACGTTACGATCTGATGGACGCTGAAACCTACAAAATCTACGATAACCGTGCCTACGATGAAGCCATTTTAGCAGGGGTATCTGGTGTTACTAAACGCCAAAATCACTATGATGGAAATACCGACTGGCAGGAAGAAATGTTAGGCACAGGCGTATTACAAAATTATAATGTATCTCTGTCCGGTGGTTCAAAAACGGTGAAATATTATGCTTCACTCAACAGAATGACTGATGACGGGGCATTATTGAATACCAGTTATGATAAATACGGATTCCGTATTAACACCAGCGGACAAAAAGGACTTTTTTCATATGGCGAAAATCTGTATTACACTAAATCTGACAGAAAGGATTTAAATGGTAACCCGTGGAGCAACTTTATTAGCATGCCGCCTACCATTCCTGTATATGATGAATCACATAGTGGCGGATTCGGATATGGTGACGTAGATCGGGCAAATTCCTACGGCTTGAATCCTGTTGCCATGCAAGAACTCTATAAAAGCAATAATGAAGAAGAGTACCTGATAGGCAATATATTCGGTCAAATTTCTCTTTTCAATATGTTGGAAGCTAAACTGAACTTTGCCTACAAAAGTTATATGGGTGTTACCAACAGCCTCCGTAAAAAAGGCAACTGGACAATGGGGCAAGGTGATGATGCCGCACATCTAGGATATTCAAGTGCTCAATATCACGACATTCTGATTGAACAAACATATAATTTCAAACATAAATTTGGAAAGCATGATATAAACGCTTTGTTTGGCATAAGCTACAACAAGTTCCATCAAGAATACCGCTGGATAACTAAGTTGAATCCATTGACCATTGGAGACAAATATATCACTTCATTAGACGCGGCCACAGGAAATACGACAGCAGGCGGAAACTATTCTAAGTCTGCCTTAATTTCTTATCTCGGTCGAATCAATTATGCGTATAATGATAAATATTTGGTTCAACTAACTGCTCGCCGTGACGGCACGTCCCGACTACCCAAAAACAACCGGTGGGGAAACTTTATCTCAGCTTCTCTAGGCTGGCGTATTAGTAATGAAGCTTTTTTCAATATACCCTGGATTAACGACTTGAAAATACGTGCCAATTACGGTACGCTTGGTAACAGCAGCATTGGCTATTGGGATTATCAATCGACCATTAACACCGCTCCGCGCGCAGTTTTGAGTAATTCAGACGACGTATTAATTGGCATGACCCAATCACAGCTAAGTAACAATGACCTTGTCTGGGAAAAGAAAACAACTACTAACATTGGATTTGACATGACTGTTTTGGACAGTAGACTCCGTCTTAGTGCAGAATATTACTATGCAAAAAGTAAAGATCTTCTAGTCTATCTTCCCATCTTAATGAGTTCTGGCAATGAAGGTGGTTCACCTGCTGTAAACGCAGGTAGTTTGGAGAACAGAGGAGTGGAAGTTGAGCTCGGTTGGAACGATCAAATTGGTAAAGATTTTGCATATTCAGCATCTGTTAATATCTCCCATATTAAAAACAAAGTACTTAACTTAGGATATGGACAAGATGTTTATTACACTAGCCTCGCAAAAACAGAAATAGGGAAAGCACTTGGTGCATGGTATTTATACAAGACGGAAGGTATTTTCCAAAGTGAAGAAGAAGTAAAAAGCCATGTAAACTCGAAAGGAAAGGTTATTCAACCGAATGCCTTACCGGGAGACATCAGGTATAATGATTACAATGACGACGGCATCATCTCATCTGAAGATCGGCAGATCTGTGGAAGTCCTTGGCCTAAATTAGAACTCGGTATAAATATTGGGGCTTCTTATAAAGGATTTGATTTAAGCGTCAACGGCTATGGCCGATTTGGACAAAAGATTTGGAATGGAGCAGCAGCGACAGCCGGCGACTTTGCCAACAACCAAAACAATTTCAATGGTATCGCGCCATGGACACAAGAACATCCGGTAAATGACCGTCCACGAATTGTATATGGAGATTCCCGAAATAGTAGAAGTGACCAAGATCGCTGGTTGGAGAATGGTTCGTTTTTCCGCCTAAGTGATATTACACTGGGCTATACAGTGCCAACGCACTATATCAAAAAAATAGGTTTGGAAAAGCTACGCGCATCAGTCACTCTACAGAATCTAATCACATTTACCGGATATTCCGGCTTAGATCCAGAATTTGCAGATAGTGGTATCTTCCAAATGGGTGCTGATAACTGCTCATTCCCTAATCCACGTGCAGTACAATTCGCATTATCATTCACATTCTAAATCCTTCCGAACATGAAAAAAATAGTAATTTATATAATATGCGGTGCCACTACACTGCTTACCTCATGTGATGCTTCTTTACTCGATATACAAAACGAGAACACTTTAAGCACAGGCGTCTTCTGGAAGACGGAATCAGATATTGAAGCGGGTCTTGTAGCTACATATGCAATGTTCTACCGTCAAGGGACTTGGACTCGAAATATTTATACCCAAATGAACGGTATGGCTGATGATGGCGTGAGTTATGCCGGTTGGACTGAGTTAAATGAATATACCAAATTTATCTTCACCGACTACAATTTTTCGGAATGCAATACAAAAATATGGAGAGAGCACTATACGGCAATTTTCCGTGCCAATCAAGTGTTGGATAATATAGGCAACGTAACATTTGCTGATGAAACACATAAAAATGATTTAATTGGGCAGGCCGAATTCTTACGCGCTTTTTACTATTTTTATATGACAGCGCTTTGGGATAATGTACCTCTTGTCTTGAAAACTTCATCTGCAGCAGATAAGCCTGTCCAAGCTACGGCCGACGAAGTTCTAACTCAAATAGAAGCAGACTTGGAAGATGCTTTTACCAAACTTCCTTCCACACGCGACTCGGAAAACACTGGTCGCCCAACCAAAGGCGCTGCCTATGGATTGCTTGCTAAAGCCTATATGCAGCACCATAAATGGGAAGAAGCAAAAAAATGTCTTGAGTGGATTGTTGATGGCGAAGGAAAGAATTATTATGATTTAGTATCCAACTATGGAGATAACTTCAGTAATAAGACAGAGAACAATAAAGAGTCGCTATATGAGATACATTTCTCATTGGCACACCGAGTTGGCTTTGACCAGACCGATAATTATCTGGACCCGAACGCACAGTTGGGTACACAGATTGAAATGAACCAAGCCCCTACCGGTATAGGTTGGAACAATATCGAAGCAAGACGTTGGCTGGTAGATTATTTCAAACGTGAAAGAACGACAGATGGAAAATATGATGAACGTCTATTTTACACTTTGTGGTATGACGGGGCAGCAACTGACTTTCCGGAACATCCTAACCAGCTAATCTATGGGGCACCTTGGAATAGTGATTGGGGAAACCGTGTCTTTATTAAGAAATATAGTACCGACGCACTCCCATTGTACTACTGGAATGACAACAACTTCCGTTCACTGCGTTATGCAGACATGTTATTGCTTTACGCCGAAGCACTCAACGAGCTAAACACTACACCGCCTGCCAAAGCTATAGAGTGCCTAAACCGGGTGCGCAATCGGGTTAAGCTACCTAATATCGAAAATAGCACATACTACAATGGCACACAGATTACCACCAATAAGGACGCTTTCCGTGAACACCTTAAGATAGAACGCGCCCTGGAGCTTCCCCTAGAGTGTGTTCGCTGGATTGATCTGAAACGATGGAACATTGATAATGAAGCGACCTTGAATGAACTGAAAACACGTGATAGCGATTTCAACAACTTTATAATTAATAAATCCATCCGCATGCCTATACCGCAAAGCGAAGTAGATAATAATCCTAATTTAAGCCAAAATAACCAATATTAATTGAATACATTTTAGCCATGATCAATATAAAATATTTAATAGGAACAGCTATAATATTGCTGGCACTATGGGGATGCGACAGCAACTCAGGTTATGTGATTGAAAATAATCCTAATGAATTCGGTATTTTCCCGGTAGCAATACCCGTAAGTGCAAACGGAGGAACATACGAGCTAACTGTCACGGGAAACGAATCCTGGACAGCCGAATTAACCAATTCCAACAGCTCTGCTCAAAATTGGTGTACATTAAGTGAAACATCAGGTAGTGGGCAAAAGGTTATTACTCTTAGTGTAAAACCAACTACCTCTTTCGTAAAAAATCGTTCTATTATCATTGAGGTAACTTCGGGCAGTAAAACGTTGAAATCGAAAGTTCTTCAAGAAACAATGGTCCTAGGTGAAGATGAAGTCTTAATAAATGGCTTAATATGGTCGACCAAGAACGTAGGCACCCCGGGGACCTTTGCAAGCTCACCTGACGATATAGGGCAACTATATCAATTCAATCGTAAAGTGGGCTATCCAGCTGGTACACAAGGAGACCCGGCACCAACAAACTGGCCTTCCGGTTATACAAACGACGGAACGAACTGGGTAAGTAATAATGATCCCTCTCCTGAAGGCTGGAGAATACCTACTACTGAAGAAATGGCTGCACTATGGAATATAGGAGCAACATGGGTGACAGCAGCTCAGACCGGATTTAAAACTAACGGCATTATTATCGGTGTTGATGGGGCTACTGCTAAACGTGCTACCAAAGATAACCTGAAACAGTTAGGCTGTCTTTTCCTACCTCAAAGCGGTTGGAGAAATGAAACCGGAATGATGGATCGCACATGGCTCTGTGCAGTCCGTAGTGGCAATTCTTTGAGTGCTACGCATGGCGGCATGTCATTGGGTGACTCTGGTGGTTATCGCGATATTTGGGGATGGGGCGATGGACAAAAAGCTCGTGCAGCTATGATAAGGCCCGTCAAAAACATACAAGTAGAAAATTGAGTTGTAACATCTATATGTCTGGCGTGTTGAATATATAGATGCAACGCGTCAGATATATAGATCCAATGTCTTGGATCTACATATCCAACAAACCCTTAATTTAGCCCTATATAATGAAAAATAAAAATCGATTTTTCATGTTATGCCTCACCTGTATTCTACTCTTTGGATGCAAAAGTTATTACGGAAATAAGTCGCGCATAATCACTCCACAGATCCGATATGAATTCAGTGGCGGTGCAGGCCACTATAACTATGCTCCAAGCATCATCCAAGATAAATACGGTATCAGGTACGGATTTATATGCCAAAACCGCAATCCTTTCAAGATTGTAGATTACGTGTACTTGTACAAGGGAATTTCTACGGAAAAAGGTTACGTATGGCAACCCGGCACGCAAGTTATTGCCCCTTCGGAAACAGGCTGGGATAATTGTCATATCTGTGATCCGGACGTACGTGAATTCAAGACTACATACAAGGGAGAAACCTACTACTGGATTATGACTTATCTGGGTGTAGACCGTTGGGATTGCAACCATAACCAAATCGGTCTGGCTATTTCTAAAAACATAGAAGGCCCATATATCAAATTCGACAGAAATCCATTAATCGCTTATCCGGATACAACAAAATGGGGAGTAGGACAAAGCACAACGATTGTCAAGGACTCCACAACTATACAGTTATTCTACCATTCAACGACAAAAAACGGTCCCTTCTGCATGCGCGAAATCAAACTGAACGATCTGGATAATATCGTATTAGGTGAAGAAAAGAAAGTTCCTTTCTTAAGCGCTAATAGTTATCCTGCAATATCGAACAAAAATATATACATGGTTTCTGAAACACGTGTATCCCCTATCAAGGAAATCCCTACCTGGGTGGGCGATGTCTGCCGTTTGGCTTACAAACCAAGAAGTGAAGGGCTTTTCACAGAAAAAGATGGCTGGATAGAAATCGGACATGCAGGACCAGAAGAGACCGGATTCCCAAGAAATCACAATCCAGGTATCCTAACAGATACAAAAGGGTATATGCTCAATGAATATGAACTTGTAATGTACTTCACTCCGGCCATGACAGGCGAAAACTGGTTATGGTCTTACGACCTGTATTCGGCTACGTTCAATCTCAAAAGCTACTTCAAATGAAAAATACTACAATACAGATTGTGTGTTGTATCGTTGCCCTCATCCTTTCTTATGGAAATGCAACAGCGCAAAACAAAAAGATACCGGTAGTGGTCATCACTGACCTTTATCATCCCTATCAGGATCCGGGCGATAACATGGATCTCATCATGGGGTTCGGCCTACCTGATGTAGAGCTGAAAGCCGTACTTCTGGATATCACCGATGCTTTCCGGAAGGACACCGCCGACCACCCTACTCTATGGAAAGATCCGCGCGGACCACGAGAAGCCGGCATCATTCCCGTTGAACAGCTAAGTTATATCTTTAACAAGAAGGTGCCTTACGGCATCGGTCCCCTCTCCATGATGAAATCGGAGAAGGATAAAATGGAATATCTTCCCGACTACGAGCAGGAAGCCATCCGCCTCTTGCTGAATATCTTAGAAAAGAGTAAACAACCTATTGAAATTCTGTCCTTCGGTTCGGCAAGGATTTTGGCCGTTGCCTACAATCGAAAGCCCGAACTGATGAAGAAGAAAATACATAAGATATATCTAAGTGCAGGTACGGCAAACAAGAACCATGAGTTGGGAAGTGATGCCGGAGCAAATGCCATTCCGGGTGGAGAGTGGAATGTAGCACTAGACGTATTCGCTTTCACTAGAATATTGAAATCGAGCTTACCAGTCGCTATATATCCCTGCGCAGGTAAGGATGGAGGATTTATAAAAGACCATAACAACACCTATTGGCAATTGCCCGATATGGAATTCATACGCAAAATGCATCCTCGTTTACAACGATATCTGGATTTTGTTTTCAACCGGAAATTACAATATGACTTCCTGCGTGCCATGGACAACGGATATCCGCTAAAGATTGATATCACACGCTATCCCCGACCTTTTCATGTCTGGGAAAGTGCCATCTGGCTAGAAGCAACACAAAGAAAGATTATTTGCACCCCCGGAGGCGAATTCCGCCTTGTGAAGAAGGGAGATGTGCGGAAAGGAGACCGATCTACAGGGGATGGACTCAAGCCTTGCCAACTTAATGAAATAAAGGATGACGGACGCTTCCAGTACTCATATACCGACAAGCCATCGGAAAATAAAGAGATATATTACCGCCCGGACCTTGAAGAAAATGAGAAAGCTTTGCAAAAAGTTATCCCTGAACTTTATATTTCCATTTCACCCAATAATTAATATCTAAAATAATTCACCATGAGAAAAAAGAAACTTTATGTAATAAGCCTATTCCTGATAATCTTATCAAGCTGCATTTCAACGAGGAAACAGCAGATGGAGAAAGTTGCTTCAGATGCAGAAAAGGTTATTTTGGAAACAGATATTGGCAATGACGTAGATGATGCCTTAGCACTAGATATGTTATATAAATATCTTGATATCGGAAAAATAGACCTGTTGGGTATTACTATCAACAAGGAAGGGCAATATCCTGCTGAGTATATCGATATCATGAACACATGGTATGGCTATCCCCGGATACCAATCGGAATCATACACAACGGTGCAGATTGTGAGAATGACGCTAAGAACTATGCAAAATCCGTATGTCTCATACAAGGGGCAAATGGTAAGCCGGCATTCAAACGTTCTCTAAAAAATTATAATCACCTACCTGAAGCCCCTACTTTGTACCGCAAGATATTGTCACAACAACCGGACAATTCCGTCACTATCATTTCCGTTGGTTTTTCCACTAACCTTGCCCGCTTACTAGATACTCCTGCCGACAATATTTCTCCGCTGACCGGAAAAGAACTGATTAGAAAGAAAGTAAAATTGCTGTGTACCATGGCAGGGTGCTTTAATAATCCTAACCTATATGAGTATAATGTGGCAAAAGACATTCCAGCAGCCAGAAAGGTATTCACCGAATGGCCAACACGTCTCGTTACCTCTCCTTTCGAGGTAGGCATTGCCATCAATTATCCAGCCAAAAGCATTGAGAATGACTTCAGTTGGGTATCGATGCACCCTATGGTAGAAGCTTACAAAAGTTATCAAAAAATGCCTTACGACCGTCCTACTTGGGACCTGACATCAGTTCTATATTCTGTAGAAGGATCCTCTTATTTCACAGTTTCGCCCGCTGGGCGGATAAATATAACTGATAAAGGTGCGACAGTATTTACTCCTGATCCCCAAGGAAATCGGTACTATTTAAAAGTCGATTCAATGCAAGCTGAGAACATAAAGCAACACTTTGTCAAACAGGTTACCAAACAACCAGTTCATTTTAATAAATAATAAAACAGTATGGTTAAATATCTATTAAGCTTAATTGGGCTATGCTTAGTCTGTTCTTGCTCAAGTAAAAATACGGAAGAAGATCCTATTGTTGATCCACCGGAAGAAACTCCCACATGGAGCATTACAAAACCAGAATTCGTGTTTGGTTTTAATGGAGAGAGTAAGTATTCATATTGCCCCAGCGCACTGGAACAGAAAGACGGAACAGTCCACCTGTTTTTTTGCGGAAACCCGCAAAACTTAATCATGGTAGATAACATCTTCCATATAAAGATCAATCCGGATGGCTCTCAAACAGTTCCCAAAAGTGTATTACAACCCGGCATATCCGGTTCATGGGATGACCACCATACATGTGACCCCTCCGTTATCGAAGGTAGTTTTACTTGGAATAATATCACTTACAAATATGCCCTGTTTTATTTAAGCAATATGTACGGAGTCTATTATAATGAAATAGGCGTTGCGTTCAGCAATGATCTTAATGCAGAAAGTTGGGTGAAATATCCGAAGCAGATTGTAAAAAAAACATGGACTACTGAAGGTGATCAGGAAATTGGGGGTAGTGGCAAATCGTGGGGAGTAGGCCAGCCTTCTGTAGTATCCTTAGATGGCAAAGGAAAGCTATTACTAACTTATACCATCGGAGATATCGGCGGCACACGGATCGCATGGTCTGAGGCTGATTTCAGCAACATGGATAACTATACTATAACCACTCCACAGACAATTGTACAGACAGGGCTAAAGGCTATTGATAACCAGTCGAGGGACTATACCTGCAATTCTGAGTTTGCTATCAACAAGGATGCGGATAAAATAGTTATGATACGTCCGGTACAGCCTATGCCCAATACTTACCCTAATTATCTAAATACTTCATTGGAAATAGATTATATGAACCTTTCTGACTTCATGAACCAGCGAGGATATTGGATGCCAATATATAGGGTCACTCCCGATGATACCGGCTATCCAAGAAACCATAATGCAACTTTACTGAGAGACAACTTCGGATCATTGGAAAATTGGAAAGAACCGACTTTCTATTTTGCAGTCAGCAAGGCAGCACCAGACGTACAACCTTCGGGCACTAATCATGCAGAATGGACTTACCACATCTGGAAAAGTAAAGTTATTATGAAAGCGAAGTAATCTTCAAAAGATATGAACGATAGTAAACTCATGAATCGTGCAGCAGACAATATCCGCATCCTAGCTGCATCAATGGTTGAGAAGGCGAATTCCGGACACCCCGGTGGTGCAATGGGCGGTGCCGATTTTATAAATGTACTCTTTTCCGAATACCTGATATATGATCCTGCTAATCCTGATTGGGAAGCACGCGATCGTTTCTTTCTCGACCCCGGACACATGTCGCCAATGCTATATTCCGTACTTGCATTAGCTAGAAAGTATTCATTAGATGAGCTCAAAGAGTTCCGCCAATGGGGAAGCCCCACTCCCGGACATCCCGAACGTGATTTATCCCGTGGCATCGAAAACAC
>VOIU01000053.1 GCA_007896885.1 Bacteroidaceae bacterium HV4-6-C5C | reverse complement strand
ACTAGTATGGCCCGGGGGATCCTTAAGTCGTGTCCTTCTCCTACGATCTTGTGAACGATGGATATTTTCTTTCTAAACTTTAAACAAACAGTGGAGAGATGTTGTTGTGTGTGGAACGACGCTTAGCCTACCGAGGAAGATCCAGACTACAATAGAATATGTGGCCAAAACTCTCCGCAACTTCAGCAGCAAAAAGGATATTATTGACATAACCTCCTCACAAAAAGTACACAAATGGCTAAATAACAGAGCCCCTCTTTTTACTAGGGAAATGGTGGATGTGGACTTTAGAATTTAAGATAATAAAGCTCTTGATCCCAATGTTATTTCCATGTGAGGGACATTAAATTGAGTAACCTTTGCCACATACCCTCTCCCAGAGTCCATTCTCTAAAACTTGAAGCTCCGCCCCTTTTTACGCACATTAGGCTTCCAATTACGGTCAATGGTCTTGAAGATTGGGAGCTTTTGAAGAGTAATAAGAACCATCACAAAAAGGAACCCAGAAGCCGGGAGTGTCTACCAAAAAAATTCAAGGGTTAAAAAAAAGTGACATTTTCTCCTGTTTTTTACACATGATTTTGAATGCTGATGGGTCCACGTCCAGCTCTAAAGGTAGGTTCATGGTTCTCCAAAGTTGCTTTCTTGTCAGAATTGAGCCACATCAGGTAGGTGGGGAAGTAGATCAGTGAGGATGCTTCACATGTGTGGGCACTGGGAACAGAATGCTTCAATAACACGAGCTGACGAGGGCCCGCTATGAAAAAAAAGATTCTCTGTGCCCCCTGGCGCCTCCGCACTTAAAGAATTGATGACCGTGCGGCCGCGATATCCTGCAGATGCATCCAGTACTAGTATGGCCC
>VOIU01000005.1 GCA_007896885.1 Bacteroidaceae bacterium HV4-6-C5C | reverse complement strand
ATTTTGCCACTCTAAAGCAGCTTGAGAAACCTTGCCTGTAATCACAGAGATGGCAGAAGCAGAGAGGCTAATCTTATAAATCTCAGCCATCTCAGACTCAATGTCAGACACGCTCATACCCTTGGCATATAAGGAGATTACCAGACGCTCTATTGACATGCCACGACTTTGGTGTTTAGGTATAATCACAGGTTCAAAGCTACCTTCACGATCACGGAGTACTTCGATAATATGCTCACCATGGTCGCTTTGAATCTTCTTGCTAAAGCTGCCATTGCGAGAGCTACCGCTGTTATAACCATCAGTGCTGTACTTGTCATAACCTAAATGCGCATCCATCTCACCCTGAAGCATTTGTTCCAATACTTGAGAATGAAGATCTTTTAGAAACTCACTAACACCCTCCTCTGTCTTGAATTGGCTCAAGAACTCTTTACTGAGCAGCTCGGCAGGGAGTTCCTGCCGAGCTGCTCGTTTTGCCATAACACTATCCATATTATTTGTTTTTAAAGATAAAAAAATAACTCGAATCTAAAGACCCGAGTCATAGTTTACACAATATTACGGACAGTGCCAATCGAATTAAGCTATAACCCTAATACAAGTAACTGCAGTTTGCAGTTTACACAAAATGATCGATACCCCCCAAAATGGGCAATGAATCACCACAAAAGGAACCCACACAGCAAACGAATATCGCAAATACACAAGACTATCTATCTGTCTGCATTAAATGACGATATTCCAATATAAAATCATCAAGCCTACGGATACCTTTTGACGTAGAAATTCCACGAATATAAGTCAACATTATAGATTCATAAACTTCCAAAAATGGATAAGCTTTAAACACTTCACTATTCATTAGCATATTGACTTGCTCATGGGCCAACAAATTAACAATAGCAAAATTAACATCATTTCGAAAAAGCCCTTGTTCTACGCCTTTCGTAAAGAAAACTACCGCATTTTCGTTATCTTGATGCTGGTGCTTTCTCAACACTTCGTGAGCTTTTGGATATTTTTTAAGGTCTTCAAAAAACTTTTTGTTGGTTCGATGAAACTTTTCAATACTATATAGATAGCATTTCAACAAAACCTCAAGGACATCAACCGATTCATCATATACTGTTTTCGCATAAGTATCTGCTTCTTTTTTAAATTTTAAAATACAATCTACTAGTAAAGTCTCCTTATCAGCAAACACTTCATACAATGTGCGTTTCGAGATACCAAGGATATTTGCAATCTCATCCATTGTCACACATTTTATGCCTTGCGAAACAAACGCATCGAAAGCTGTATCAACAATACGTTCTCTTAAACTACTTCGTAGAGAAACATTATTGCATTGGTCTTCTGTTTGAAGTTCTTTATCCATCAAGCAATATTCAGATTATAATTCTAGCTATTAAAAATGAAACAAAGATAGATATAAAAAATCAACGACTAATATTAAAGAAAGAAATTATATAAAACAGCAATAATAAGAATAACTAAGCTATTTTTTTAGACGCCATAGATATTTGCCCACAACGTCAGCGCTTTCACAATTTTCTTTAAAAAAATCATCTTGCAATTGAGTCTGTCCTTCCAATAATTGAGTCATTTTATCTTTTCCCAAAAAATCCACCTTACCTGTAGAAAGGTCAAGCTCATAATATACACGAGCATTAACTAAGCCAGAAGAAGCTATTGCAGTTCCTACGTCGCCACCAAGCTTAGTCTCATCAGTAGGAGTTGCTGTACTAGCAGCCACTGCACCGACAGGCTGAGCACAGAAATATATTTTATTTTTTATCCAAATAGCAGGCGCAAACCAACTGCCAAAGCGAAAACGTTTATATCTCATTTTTTTACAATTAACATATAACGCCGTGTCAATCTGAACAGCATAGCAACGAGACTTTAGATAGCGACAAAGCCCAGAGTTGTTTTGCGCTATAATACGATAATCGCCTCCTCCGGTTAAATAAATCTGATTTTTGGATCTCTTTTCTACTTTAAGTACCGTTAAGGTATCGCCACGTCCAGATACCAAATTTTTCAGACTGGAAAAAGTAACTTGCTGCGAACTAACATAGGCATCAAAAAAGATAACCAATAAACTCAGTAACCAATACTTTTTCATAGTAAAATCTCCTATAATATCTAAAATATTTTTGCGAAAGTTACACTATTTCTCTATATGGAACAAATATTTATATAAAAAACGACGGCTACTAAATTGCGAATAAGACTATAAAGCACTAATTAAACAACAGAATACAGATATAAGTAAAAACAAGTTTCAGAATCAGATACGAATAATATAAATATTTCTATCAAAACATCTACACTTCATTATTGCATAAATATAGCATCCTCCTAAACCTTATAGACAGCGTATTATTATTCTTAAATTTAAAGAGCATGGGAAACCAACAAGGATGCAATTATATCAGAAGCGTCATCCCCTACAAAATAATATACAGAAGTAATCGGTAAATACAGAGTACCAACATAGCGAAGTAGCTGCATCGCTATAAACTTTCGGTCCAAAGAAACAAGAAAATCTAAACGTAATGAACCTGTTGAAGAAGCCATATAAATTATATGATCTTCCCAATTCTCGTCATTAAACATCTGCAGAAGAGGTTTTGAATATTTATCATCGAAAAAGAAAGAATAATTTTTAATAGAGCTACCAGTTGGAACATATATCCTTTTCCTAAGGTGCCACAATAATTGATAAATTCCACAAAGAAGAAAAGCAATCCCTGCTATAAGTAGAAAAAAACGCAATAGCGAGGTAAACAAATGGACTTTAAAAGCTATTATAAAAAATAAAAAACCGAAAAGGAATAATCCGAGTCCTAATATAATATTCTTAATATCGCTTCTAAAAGCAATAGATGGATCACAGAAAGAATAAATTGTCCTGCTCGTACCTGATGTGCAAATCATAATAATGAATGATTATATTCATAAAGTTAGCTTATTCACAGGTTAGATCTAAAGTCAGAAGTGCAAATATAATACATCTCATCAATAGAAGTTCTTCAATAACGCTTTTTAATATATTCAAACCAATTAGTTCAAAAAATGCGTTAAATAGAGACACTATCCAAGATATTGTGTAAATGATTAAACTTCAGGCATATAGGTTGCTGTTTAATCATTTGTGCATAACTTTGATAAAACTCTCTAATTGACATTCCCAATTATTTTTGAACAAAGATTTTCTTCGTAAGTTTAAGAGTGCCGATGATATAGATTCATTTCTTCGTGGTCTTCATTGTCGTTTGTATGAGCAAATACCTGAAGGTGAGACACTATCTAATGCATTGTGTAAACTATGACTCGGGTCTTTAGATTCGAGCTATTTTTTATCTTTAAAAACAAATAATATGAATAGTATTATGGCAAAACGAGAAAAGCGGCAGGGAGTTCCTGCCGAGCTGCTCAGTAAAGAGTTCTTGAGCCAATTCAAGACAGAGGAGGGTGTTAGTGAGTTTCTAAAAGATCTTCATTCTCAAGTATTGGAACAGATGCTTCAGGGTGAGATGGATGCACATTTAGGTTATGACAAGCACAGTACTGATTTTTATAACAGCGATAACTCTCGCAATGGCAGCTTTAGCAAGAAGATTCAAAGCGACCATGGTGAGCATATTATCGAAGCACCCCGTGATCGCAAAGGTGAGTTTTGACCTATTGTGGTTCCAAAACATCAAAGTCGGGGTTTATCTATAGAACGCCTGGTTATTTCTCTTTATGCAAAGGGAATAAGCGTATCTGATATGAGGCTGAGTTGCGAGACATTTATAAAATAAACCTCTCTACCAGTGCAATTCCATCATTACCAATAAAGTCACTCAGTGGGCAAGTGAGCGGCAGAATCGTCCGTTAGAACGATTATATATTGTTGTTTGGATGGATGGCATCGTATTCAAGGTTAGAGAATCAGGGAAAGTTATAAACAAGACTGTTTATCTATGTGCGGGGCTTAATAATCGAGGATACAAAGAAGTTCTGGGCATGTGGGTCGGTAAAGCCGAAAGTGCTTCCTTCTGGATGGGTGTTCTAACGGACCTCAAAGCACGTGGTGTGGAGGATATACTTATAACGGTAACTGACAGCCTAAATGGCTTTACCGAAACCATACGCGCTGTATTTCCGCAATCCACAATTCAAATATGTGTGGGTACATCAAATTCGTAATTCACGCCGATATGTTGTATTGAAGGATTTAAGAGAGTTTACTGCTGATATGAAAGAGGTTTATACCTCCGTCAATTGAGATCAAGCAGCCATCGCATTGGAACAATTTGAGCAAAAATGGGGTTCTAAATATCGTCATGCCGCACAAAGCTGGCATCGCAACTGGAACGATCTGACTGCTTTCTTTGATTTTCCGGTAGAGATACTTACTATCATTTATATAACCAATTTAATTGAAAACCTAAATGGCAAGATACGTAAATATACCAAAACAAAATTATCCTTTCCTACTGACGATGCGCTGAGAAAGTCTGTCTACCTGGCTATAGCAGAGATTGAAAAGAAATGGACGATGCCTATCAGAAATTGGGGTATGGTGATGAACCAATTTTTAGTTATATTTGAAAACAGAATTGAGCTTTAGCACTCGACTAAAGATCGAACCCGAGTATCGTTTACACAGAACCTTAGATTTGTATTATTAATCAAGAATAAATAAAGGCTGTACGATGAGTGACACTGTACACAGAATAGTTAAGACCTTTCATATTTTTTCTACTCATCGTACATCTTTGAACTTAGACCTGAATAAGAATTTATTACCTTGTAACATTAAGGTTTGTAGGCTTGTTCGAAGAGAGCTTTATTATATTCGTAAAACTGTAATACGAAATGAAAAAGTATTTTATTGGAGTAGACATAAGCAAGCAAAAACTTGATGTATGTGTAAGAAGTTCTCATTCTGTCATTTTAGAGTGTCAATTAAATAACTCAAAAAAGGTTCTTCCAAAATCACTTAAATCATTGATGTCAAAAATTAAATGTGACATCATGGATGTCTTAATTTGCTGTGAATATACAGGGATGTACATTAATCCCTTGATACAGTCTTGTAATGTATTGGAACTTGATTTGTGGATAGAAGATCCTACACAAATAAAGTATTCATTTGGCGTATAACGTGGAAAGAATGATAAAATAGATGCTCGCAGAATTGTCGAATATGCTTTTAGAAATAATCAATTTCTCACTATATTTGAAAATCGGATTTCAAGGTACAATCCTAATCTAAGTAACTACAGTTTGTCAGTTTACACAAAATGATCGATAGTCCCCACTAATATCATTCTACCTTTTGCAAGTGACACACATTAAAAAGAGGATGCAATTTATGCACCCTCTCATATGAAGCGAGAAAAAATACTTCACTAATTTATTAAACAGAAGCTAGTTCGCTTGATACATCTTCATTTACGGCTGTACTTTCAGAAGTTTCTACAGCGCTTTCAGCGGCATTCTTTTTCGAACGACGAGTACGGGTAGCTTTCTTAGCAACTTTTTCTTTTGCCATATTTTCGTTATAATCAACGAATTCAATAAAACACATCTCTGCATTATCACCTAAACGGTTTCCTGTTTTAATAATTCGGGTATATCCACCTGGACGATCTGCTATTTTTACAGAGATTTCTTTGAATAATTCAGTAACAGCATACTTGTCCTGTAGATTACTAAATACTACACGGCGGGAATTTGTTGTATCATTTTTTGATTTTGTGATCAATGGCTCAACAAATTTTTTCAAAGCCTTAGCTTTAGCAACAGTCGTAGTGATTCTTTTGTGCTTAATCAAAGAACATGCCATGTTAGACAACATTGCATTTCTATGGGAAGCAGTACGACCTAAGTGATTAAATTTCTTATTATGTCTCATTTTATTCTTTATCTAATTTGTATTTAGAAATATCAGTTCCAAACGATAGATTCAGACTTTCAAGCAAATCATCAAGCTCTGTAAGCGATTTCTTTCCAAAATTCCGGAACTTCAATAAATCTGTTTTATTAAATTGTACCAAGTCACCTAATGTTTCAACATCAGCAGCTTTCAAACAATTAAGAGCGCGTACCGAAAGATCCATATCAACAAGCTTAGTCTTCAATAACTGACGCATATGGAGAACTTCTTCGTCAAATTCCTCATTACCATCCGTATCATTAGTCTCTAATGTTATTTTTTCATCAGAAAATAACATAAAATGGTATATAAGAATTTTTGCAGCCTCTTTCAATGCATCTTTTGGATGTATCGAACCATCTGTCGTAATTTCAAGCACCAATTTATCATAATCAGTTTTTTGTTCAACACGAAAAGGTTCTATTTGATACTTGACATTACGAATAGGGGTGTAAATAGAATCAATGGGTATGACATTAACATCCGTACAATATTCCCGGTTTTCATCCGCAGGTATATATCCACGGCCCTTATTAATTGTAATATCAATCTGCATAGTAGCCTTAGGATCTAAATGACAAATAACTAATTCAGGATTTAACACTTCAAATCCAGTTAAATATTTACCTATATCACCTGCTTTAAATTCACTCGAATTTTCGATAGTAATACTTACTTTCTCATTCTCAAATTCTTCAACTACTTGCTTGAATCTTACCTGTTTCAGATTCAAGATAATGTTAGTTACATCTTCTTTTACTCCAGTAACGCTAGAAAACTCATGTTCTACCCCTTCTATTTTAATAGTAGTAATAGCAAAGCCTTCCAAAGAGGAAAGAAGAATACGGCGCAATGCATTACCTACAGTAATACCGAAGCCTGGCTCAAGCGGACGAAATTCAAATCTACCGAATTTTGAATCCGCTTCTAACATTAATACTTTATCAGGTTTTTGAAATGCTAATATCGCCATGAAATTAATTATTATTTAGAATATAATTCTACAATCAAATGTTCTTTTATGTTTTCTGGAATGTCAGCTCTTTCAGGTACATGCAATAATTTACCAACTTTCAAGCTCTCATCCCATTCCAACCAAGGATATTTACTGTGATTTACCCCAGCTAATGCACCAACAATTACCTCCAAAGATTTGGATCTTTCACGTACACCTATTACTTGTCCTGGTTTTACAGCATAAGAAGGAATATTCACGACATCACCATCGACAGTTATATGTTTATGTCCAACCAACTGACGCGCAGCAGCACGAGTGGGTGCAATACCTAAGCGATAAACGATATTATCCAATCTTCCTTCAAGCAACTGCAAAAGCACTTCACCCGTAATACCTTTAGAAGTAGCAGCTTTCTCAAATAAATTACGGAACTGTTTTTCTAAAACTCCATAAGTATATTTGGCTTTCTGCTTTTCACGAAGTTGAACTCCATATTCAGAAGTCTTTCTTTTTCTGGAATTACCATGTTGTCCCGGAGGATAGTTTTTCTTCGACAAAACTTTATCTGCTCCAAAGACAGCTTCACCAAACTTGCGGGCTATTCTCGATTTTGGTCCAGTATATCTAGCCATTTTCTTTTTATATTAAATTGTTTACTCAAAACTTATTTTGTTGCAGCCGCGATCACAAAGAAGAAGATAATGTAATCAAAAAACAAAAACAAGTTTTCAAAATTTAGAAAAATTAAACTCTACGTCTTTTAGGAGGACGACACCCATTATGAGGCAATGGAGTTACATCAACAATCTCTGTAACCTCTATCCCGGCTCCATGCACAGTTCTTATAGCAGACTCACGTCCGTTACCTGGTCCTTTAACGTATGCTTTAACTTTCCTTAAGCCAAGATCATAAGCAATCTTTGCACAATCCTGAGCAGCCATTTGAGCTGCATAGGGGGTGTTTTTCTTAGACCCCTTAAAACCCATTTTTCCTGCAGATGACCAGGAAATAATCTGTCCTTCACTATTTGCAAGAGAAACAATAATGTTATTAAAAGATGAATGAACATGCAATTGCCCATTAGCATCCACTTTCACATTTCTCTTTTTAGCTGCAACTGTTTTTTTCGCCATAACAACAAATATTATTTAGTAGCTTTTTTCTTATTAGCAACGGTTTTCTTCCTACCTTTTCGTGTTCTAGCATTATTTTTAGTGCTTTGACCACGAACTGGTAACCCAAGTCTATGACGTACGCCACGATAACAACCAATATCCATTAAACGCTTAATGTTCAATTGAATTTCAGAACGAAGATCGCCTTCTACTTTAAACTCAGCACCTATAATCTCACGAATTTTAGCCGCTTGATCATCAGACCAATCTTTTACTTTCAAATCTTTGTCTATCCCAGCCTTATCCAATATTTTAGCTGAACTACTACGACCTATTCCATAGATATAGGTCAAAGCTATTTCTCCTCTTTTATTCTGAGGCAAATCGACACCAACTATTCTTATAGCCATATATTAAGTTATTATTTTGCAAAAATAATAATATTATCCTTGACGTTGTTTATACTTAGGGTTTTTCTTATTAATAACATACAAACGACCATTACGTCTTACGATTTTACATTCTGGTGTACGTTTTTTTAATGATGCTCTTACTTTCATATCTATATTTCAATTATTTATATCTAAAAACAATTCTTCCTTTCGATAAATCGTAAGGAGACATTTCAACACGTACTTTATCACCCGGCAAAATTTTAATATAATGCATTCTCATTTTACCAGATATATGAGCCGTGATCTCATGCCCATTTTCCAATTCAACACGAAACATTGCATTTGACAATGCTTCTACGATAACTCCATCTTGCTCTATAGCGGATTGTTTAGCCATATGTATTTAAATTGCTTTATCTCCTAAAACATTTTCAATGAACTCAAATGAAGACAAGATATTTGCTCTATCGTCACAAACAGCAATAGTATGTTCAAAATGGGCTGCACACTTTCTATCCTTTGTTCTCACAGTCCAACCATCTGATTCCATAATAATTTGACGAGATCCTAATGTAATCATTGGTTCTATTGCAATGCATAAGCCTTTCTTTATAACAATACCAGAGCCACGCTTCCCATAATTAGGAACCTGTGGATCTTCATGCATATCTTTCCCGATACCATGTCCCACAAACTCACGAACAACTCCATACGAATGATTTTCACAACATTGTTGTATAGCATATCCAATATCCCCCAATCTTTTACCTGGAACAGCTGTCTGTATTCCAAGATATAAAGCTTGCTTGGTTACTTTCAATAAAGTGCGAATTTCTTCGCTTACCTCACCTACACAAAATGTATAAGCAGAATCACCACAAAAACCATTCTTCAAAGCCCCGCAGTCAATGGATACAATATCTCCCTCTTTCAATATGATATCACTAGGGATACCATGCACAACTTCTTCATTGATTGAAGTACAAATAGATGCTGGAAACGGAGAGCCATAGTGATTAGGAAAACCTTTAAAAGTAGGAATTGCACCATTGTCTCTAATAAATTCTTCCGCAACTTTGTTTAACGTCTTAGTCGTTACACCAGGCGTTACATATTTAGCAATTTCACCTAAAGTTTGAGCAACAATCATATTGCTTTCCTTTAATAGCTCTATTTCATCTTCAGTTTTAAGAAATATCATTTTATATAAATTAATACGCAGCTACACCACTACGACCTTTGATACGTCCGGACTTTAATAATCCATCATAATGCCGCATCAATAAATGACTCTCAACCTGCTGAAGCGTATCTAGAACAACTCCAACTAGTATTAATAAAGATGTTCCACCGAAAAATTGTGCAAAAGCAGTTTTTACTCCAAATACACCAGCAAATGCAGGCATAATAGCAACAAGAGCTAAGAAGAAAGACCCCGGTAGCGTAATACGAGACATTATATCATCAATATATTCAGCCGTTCTCTTTCCAGGTTTAATTCCTGGTATAAAACCATTATTCCTCTTCATGTCTTCAGCCATCTGAGTTGGATTAATGGTTATTGCAGTGTAAAAATAAGTAAAGAGAATTATTAAAACTGCAAAAACAAAATTATACCAAAAACTTGTATGATCAGTAAAAGCATGTAAAAAAGAACTCGCATGGCTTTTATTTGAAAAACCCATAAAAGTAATCGGTATAAACATTATTGCTTGAGCAAAAATAATAGGCATTACTCCCGCAGCATTAACTTTCAAAGGTATATATTGGCGTGCTCCACCGTATTGTTTATTTCCTACGATTCTTTTAGCATATTGAACAGGTATTTTACGCGTACCTTGAACCAATAAAATCGCTCCAGCAATTACAACCAACAAAACTATTATCTCAATCAAGAACATAACCAAACCGCCAGTTTTTTCTGTCACTCTAGAAATAAGTTCTTGAGAGAAAGATTGCGGCAGACGAGCAATTATACCAATTAAAATAATAAATGAAATACCATTTCCAATCCCTTTGTCAGTAATTCTTTCTCCGAGCCATAGAATAAACATACTACCAGCAGCCAAAATCATAGTAGAAGTTATCATAAACAAAGTCCAATCTAATGAAGCATTTAAAGAAGGACCAGCTTGCATTTTTAGATTCAGTAAGTAAGAAGGAGCCTGAACAAATAAAATCAAAATCGTTAGATAACGCGTATATTGATTCATTTTTCTTCTACCACTTTCGCCCTCACGCTGCATCTTCTGAAAATATGGAACTGCTATACCTAACAGCTGAATTACAATGGAAGCCGAGATATAAGGCATTATCCCCAATGCGAAAATAGAAGCATTAGAGAAAGCACCTCCAGAAAACATATTTAACAAGGCAAGAAGACCTTCACTAGTTTGCTTATGCAATTGAGTTAACATCGATGGATTAATCCCAGGTAAAACGACATAAGATCCAAAACGATAAATTGCAACAAACAGTATGGTAATGAGGATCCGTTGTCTTAGATCCTCAATTCGCCATATATTTTTTAATGTTTCAATAGCTTTCCTCATCGAACTAGAGTTTTACGACATTTCCACCAGCAGTTTCAATCACTGTAATAGCCGTCTTGGAAAAAGCATGCGCCTGCACATCCAACTTTAAAGTTAAAGCTCCTTTCCCCAATATTTTCACCTTCTGATTCGAAGATATAAATCCTGCAGCAACAAAATCTTCTATCCCAACAGATTTCAAATCTTTTTCAGAAGCTAATTTTTGAACAATATCAAGATTGATAGCTTTATACTCTATCCTATTAATGTTCTTAAATCCAAATTTAGGAACACGACGTTGAAGAGGCATCTGTCCACCTTCAAAACCGATCTTCTTAGAATAACCAGATCTCGATTTTGCGCCCTTATGACCTCTAGTAGAGGTACCACCTAAGCCTGATCCAGGACCTCGACCTATTCTTTTTCTTGTTTTAGTAGATCCTTCAGCAGGCTTTAAATTACTTAAGTTCATATTGTGATTCATTTACATTCAACAAACAACTATTTAACAATGGTAACTAAGTGCTTCACTTTATCCACCATCCCAAGAATTGAGGGAGTGCATTCATGCTCAACCACACGATTCAGTTTGTGCAATCCCAACGCGTCAAGTGTTCTTTTATGAGAAGCCGGAGCACCAATCCTACTTTTAATTTGTTTAATTTTTATAGTTGACATATTTACCTCCTATCCTCTAAAAACTTTTTCAATGCTTACACCACGATTCTGCGCAATAGTACGTGCGTCACGCATCTCACTTAAAGCTAATATTGTAGCTTTTACCAGGTTATGCGGATTAGACGAGCCCTTCGACTTAGCCAAAACATCAGTAACACCGACACTTTCTAAAACGGCACGCATAGCACCACCAGCAACAACTCCAGTTCCATGAGATGCCGGTTTAATATAAACTTCAGCACCGCCAAATTTAGCAGATTGTTCATGAGGAACAGTCCCTTTTAAGACAGGAACTTTCGTTAAGTTTTTCTTAGCAGCCTCTACACCTTTAGCGATAGCAGCTGTAACTTCACCAGCCTTACCAAGGCCCCATCCTATGATACCTTCCTCATTGCCTACCACTACAATAGCAGAAAAGCTAAACGTCCTTCCGCCTTTAGTCACTTTAGTCACACGATTTATAGCAACTAACCTGTCTTTAAGTTCTATATCGTTTGAGATCTTTACTTTATTATTAATTCCTGCCATAATGATCAAAATTTAAGTCCACCGTTACGAGCAGCATCAGCCACCTCCTTAACTCGCCCATGATACAAATAACCATTACGGTCAAAAACGACAGTAGTAATACCTGCTTCCTGAGCTTTTTTTGCAATTAACTCTCCAACTTTCAATGCTTGTTCTTTTTTAGGCATTTTATCAAATCCCAAAGAAGATGCAGCAGCTAAAGTCTTACCATTCAAGTCATCAATAATTTGAACGTAAATCTGCTTATTACTTCTAAATACGCTCATACGAGGACGCTCAGTGGTACCAGATAATTTATTACGTACCCTATATTTGATCTTAATTCGCCTTTCTATTTTTGTTGTCATAATAACCTTATTTTTAAAGTAAATTATTTCGCACCAGCCGATTTACCTGACTTTCTGCGTATTTCTTCACCAACAAATTTAACACCCTTACCTTTATATGGTTCAGGCTTCCGGAAAGAGCGTATTTTAGAGCAAACTTGCCCTAATAACTGTTTGTCACAAGATTCCAAAATAATAAGCGGATTCTTATTTCTTTCAGTCTTTGTTTCAACCTTAACTTCTGGAGGCAACTGAATAAAAATATTATGAGTATAGCCTAATGCCAACTCCACAATATTTCCTTGATTAGAAACACGATAGCCGACACCGACAAGTTCCAATTCTTTTTTATACCCTTCAGAGACACCTAAAACCATGTTATGGACTAAAGAGCGGTATAATCCATGAAAAGCATGTTTTTGTTTTGGATTGTCTAACATTGCATTTTCATTTTCACTTAAAAGTATATGTCCATCTTCAATAACAACATTTATTGCAGGATTAACATATTGGCTCAGCTCACCTTTAGGACCTTTTATAGTAACGATGCTATCATTTAAAGCAACAGATACTCCAGAAGGAATATTAATGGGTAATTTTCCAATTCTTGACATACTCTACTCCTCCTAAATTAATAAACATAACACAATACTTCACCACCAATTTTCAAATCAGCAGCTTCTTTGTTAGTCATTACACCCTTAGAAGTAGATATTATAGCAATACCTAATCCATTTATAACTCTCGGCATATCCTTATATCCTGTGTATCTCCGCAATCCAGGAGAAGATATCCTCTCTAACTTTTTAATTGCATTTACTTTGTTAACAGGATCATATTTCAAAGCCACTTTTATAGTACCTTGAGGACCATCTTCTACAAACTTATAGTTCAAGATGTAGCCCTTTTCAAAAAGAATCTTTGTGATTTCTTTTTTTAAGTTTGAGGCAGGGACTTCCACAACACGATGTTTTGCTTGGATAGCATTCCTCAACCTTGTTAAATAATCTGCGATTGGATCTGTCATATTAAAAAAATTAAATTAATCAGGTCAATCCTGACAATATTTAAATAATTACCAACTTGCTTTCTTTACGCCCGGAATAAGCCCATTAGAAGCCATCTCACGAAACTGGATTCTAGATATTCCAAACTGCCGTATATAGCCTTTAGGGCGACCAGTCAATTTGCAACGATTATGCAGACGAACAGGAGAAGCATTCTTTGGCAAAGCTTGCAAGCCCTCATAATCGCCATCCTTTTTCAACTGTGCTCTCTTTTCTGCATATTTGGCTACTAGCTTGGCACGCTTAACTTCACGTGCCTTCATTGATTCCTTTGCCATATTATCAATCTTTTTTAGCGTTCTTAAAAGGTAATCCAAATTCTTTTAGTAAAGCATATCCTTCTTCATCTGTTGTAGCAGAAGTTACAAAAGTAATATTCATACCAAGAATTCTACTTATACTATCAATATTTATTTCAGGAAAGATAATTTGTTCCTGAATACCCAAGGTATAGTTACCCTTACCATCAAATTTGCTTTCAATTCCTTTAAAGTCGCGAATACGAGGAAGAGCTACACGAACTAATTTTTCCAAAAACTCGTACATTCTTTCACGGCGCAATGTAACCATAACACCTATTGGCATTTTCTTACGAAGCTTAAAATTCGCAATATCTTTGCGAGAGATTGTAGCGACAGCTTTCTGACCTGTGATTGCTGTTATTTCATTTATAGCAACTTCAATAATCTTCTTATCAGCTACAGCGATTCCCAAACCCTGATTAATTACTATTTTCTTCAATACAGGAATTTGCATAGCGGAAGAATATTGGAATTGCGATTTTAATGCAGGCGCGATGCGCTCTGCATACTCTTTCTTTAGACTTGCAGTATTGTTCATCACTTAATCTCCTCTCCTGACTTTTTAGAATAACGCACTAAACTTCCTCCATCGGAACTCAATCTTCTTCCAATACGCGTTGCCTGCCCCGATTTAGGATCAACAGGATTTAAATTAGAAAGATGTATTGAGGCTTCCTGCTTTACAATACCTCCTTGCGGATTTTTTGCACTAGGCTTAGTACTTTTAGATACCATATTGACACCTTCAACAATGGCACGTCCTTTCTTAATAAGGACCTTCAACACACGACCAGTTTTACCTTTATCTTCACCGGCATTAACATAAACGGTGTCGCCTTTTTTAATATGTAGTTTACTCATTACTTAAATCTTTTACAAAATTAAAGTACTTCTGGTGCCAATGATACCACTTTCATATTTGTAGCACGAAGCTCTCTCGCAACAGGACCAAATATACGACTACCTCTGATTTCACCTGCATTGTTTAATAAAACACACGCATTATCATCAAAACGTATATAAGAGCCATCAGCGCGACGAATCTCTTTCTTTGTGCGTACGATCAAAGCTTTAGACACTGCACCTTTTTTAATATCACTCGAAGGGATTACACTTTTAATGGAAACAACGATAACGTCTCCAACAGACGCATAACGACGACCTGTCCCTCCTAGAACACGAATACAAAGAGCTTCTTTAGCCCCGCTGTTATCGCATACTGTTAGTCTAGATTCTGCTTGTATCATAATTACTTAGCTCTTTCAATTATTTCCACCAATCTCCATCTCTTAGTCTTACTCAAAGGACGAGTTTCCATAATATGTACAGTATCACCTATATTACATTCATTCTTTTCGTCATGAGCATAGTATTTCTTCGTTTTACTAACGAATTTCCCATATATCGGGTGTTTTTCTTTAAATTTTGCTGCAACAGTAATAGTTTTATCCATTTTGTTACTAAGCACTACACCCATTCTTTCCTTTCTTAAATTTCTTGCTTCCATCAAACTTATTATTTATTATTAAGTTCTCTTTCGCGTAATTCTGATTTCATACGCGCTATTGTCCTACGCAGACTTTTTATTTGAAAAGGATTGTCCAAAGGAGAAATAGAATGGTTTAAAACCAACTGATTATAAGTTGCCACTTCTGCACTAACCCGTTCCAACAAGTCCTTCGTTGGCATTTCTTTAATTTCTGCTATTTTCATACCCATTACGCATTTTGATTTTGAATATCATAATCACGTCTAACAACGAACTTCGTCGTAATAGGAAGTTTCTGAGCGGCCAAACGCAATGCTTCTTTTGCAATCTCATAAGAGACTCCTTCTGCTTCAATAATTATTCTACCGGGCGTTACAGGTGCTACAAAGCCCTCAGGGCTACCTTTACCCTTACCCATACGCACATCTGCTGGTTTTCTAGTGATTGGCTTATCAGGAAAAATACGAATCCATATTTGTCCCTGACGTTGCATATATCTTGTAACTGCTATACGAGCAGCTTCAATCTGACGGCCTGTGATCCATTTTGTTTCCAAGGCTTTAATTCCAAAAGAGCCGAAAGCCAACTGGTTGCCACGCTGGGCATTTCCTTTAGAACGGCCTTTTTGCTGTCTTCTGAATTTTGTTTTTTTCGGTTGTAACATAATTCCTAAAAATCAAATTCGTTAGCGATTATTTTTCTTTCTTTTGAAGTTCTTCCCTGCATTTCCACCGCCATTATTTCCACTACGAGAAGTTTCTTTGCTTTGAGTAAAGTTTGGAGCTAAATCTTTCTTTCCATAAATTTCACCTCTACAAATCCAAACTTTAATCCCAAGAAGACCAACTTTAGTCAATGCTTCTGTATGGCAATAATCTATATCAGCTCTAAAAGTATGCAATGGAGTTCTTCCTTCTTTATACATCTCAGAACGAGCCATTTCAGCCCCATTCAAACGACCAGATATCTGAATTTTAATACCTTCAGCACCCATTCGCATAGTATTGGCTATCGCCATTTTTATAGCACGACGGTAAGCAATTTTTCCTTCAACCTGACGAGCAATATTATTAGCAACAATAACAGCATCAAGCTCTGGACGTTTTACTTCAAATATATTAATTTGAATATCTTTATCTGTTATCTTTTTTAACTCTTCTTTTAGTTTATCAACTTCTTGTCCACCTTTACCAATTATTATACCAGGACGAGCTGTGCAAACAGTGATAGTAACTAATTTGAGTGTACGCTCAATAACAATTCGCGATACACTTGCTTTTGCAAGTCGTGCATTAAGATACTTACGAATTTTACTATCTTCCAGTAAAGAATCTCCGTAATTATTGCCACCGTACCAATTAGAATCCCATCCACGAATGATTCCCAAACGGTTGCTTATTGGATTAACTTTTTGTCCCATTTACCTTAATTTTGTTCTTCATTACTACTTTTAGAATCAACGAACAGAGTCACATGATTTGAGCGTTTGCGAATTCTATAACCTCTACCTTGAGGAGCCGGTCTCATTCTTTTTAGAGTAACCCCTCCATCAACAAAAATTTTTGTTATAAACAACTCACCACTTTCAGCTTTACGCTCATTTTTCTGTTCCCAATTTGCTATAGCAGAGCGAAGTAATTTTTCGACTCTACCAGCAGCTTCTTTTGAAGAAAACTTCAAAACCCCAAGTGCTCTATTAACTTCCATGCCACGTACCATGTCAGCCACTAAACGCATTTTACGAGGAGAAGTAGGAACATTTTGCAACTTTGCAAAATACAAGGTTTTAAGGGCATCTTTTCTCTTGTCTGCCGATATTTTTTTTCTTGCTCCCATTTATTTATTACAATTTTATTTCAAATAATAAGTCCTGTTATCTTTTCTTATTACCTGCATGGCCTCTAAATGTACGAGTTGGAGCAAATTCGCCCAACTTATGCCCAACCATGTTTTCGGTAACATACACAGGTATAAATTTATTTCCGTTATGAACTGCAATAGTATGCCCCACGAAATCAGGAGAAATCATTGAAGCTCTAGCCCATGTTTTAACCACAACTTTTTTGCCAGATTCATTCATAGCAAGAACCTTACCTTCAAGTTTTATATTAATATATGGACCTTTTTTTAATGAACGACTCATAATTTAAATCAATTAATCAGATTATTTCTTTCTTCTCTCAATAATATACTTAGACGATTGTTTTTTCGGAGCCCTTGTCTTAAGTCCCTTAGCATACAAGCCTTTACGAGACCTTGGGTGTCCTCCGGAAGCGCGTCCTTCTCCACCACCCATCGGATGATCAACCGGGTTCATAACAACACCGCGGTTACGAGGACGACGTCCTTGCCAACGAGAGCGTCCAGCCTTACCTGAACTTTCCAATCCATGATCTGAATTACCAACACTTCCTATAGTAGCCTTGCAAGTGCACAAAATTTGGCGAACTTCACCAGAAGGCAATTTAATAACACAATATTTTCCTTCTCTCGAAGTTAGCTGCGCAAAATTACCTGCTGACCTAACCAAAGCTGCACCTTGTCCAGGGCGTAACTCGATATTATGAATCACAGTACCTACCGGAATATTTTGAAGTGGAAGTGTATTCCCTATTTCCGGAGCTGCATTTTCACCAGACATTAAAGTAGCACCTATTTGCAACCCATTGGGAGCTATTATATATCGTTTTTCACCATCTGCATAGAATAACAAAGCAATACGAGCCGAACGGTTCGGATCATATTCTATTGTCTTTACAACTGCAGGTACACCGTCTTTATTTCTCTTGAAATCAATAATTCTGATAATCTTCTTATGACCTCCGCCAATATAGCGCATAGTCATCTTACCCTCACTATTTCTACCTCCTGAAGATTTCTTACCATATACAAGAGACTTCTCTGGTACCCGAGCAGTGACCTCATCGAAAGTACCAATAATTTTATGTCTTTGCCCCGGTGTTGTGGGCTTAAATTTACGTACTGCCATTTTTAATTAAATATTGCTATAAAAATCAATAGTATCCCCGTCTTTCAATGTAACAATTGCTTTTTTATAAGCATTAGTACGACCTTTGATGATACCAGCTCTAGTATAGCGGCTTTTGTTCTTACCCGCAAACTTCATAGTATTAACAGATACTACTGTAACATTATATAAAGTTTCTATTTCACTCTTAATTTCCAGTTTGTTAGCATCAGGACGCACAATAAAGCCAAAACGGTTTCCAGCTTTATCAGTAATTGCAGTCATTTTCTCTGTAACTAACGGTTTAATAATAATACTCATTATATAAGCCTCCTTTTTAACTTAAGATTTTATCAATAGCTGACAGAGCATTTTCACTAACAACTACAACCTCTGCGTCCAAAACTCTATAAGTATTTAGACCAGAAACTGTCTGTACGCTAGCTTTTTTTACATTACGAGCCGACAAATATACATTTTTATTTGCTTCCGGAAAAATCATAAGGAGCTTTTTATCAGAAACCTTAAGATTTTTTGTTGTTGCTAGAAACTCTTTCGTTTTAGGAGTGTCAAAAGTAAAATCTTCAACAACGACAATCGCTTGCTTTTGGGCTTTATATGCTAAAGCAGATTTACGCGCTAAAGCCTTAACCTTCTTATTCAATTTGAAATAGTAATCTCTTGGCTTAGGGCCAAAGGCACGACCACCGCCGACCAAAACAGGAGAGTTTAAATCACCACGACGGGCACCACCACCACCTTTCTGGCGACCTATTTTACGTGTTGAACCACTAATTTCGCTTCTCTCTTTAGATTTATGAGTTCCTTGGCGTTGGTTAGCCATAAACTGTTTTACATCCAAATAAATAGCATGATCGTTTGGTTCAATTCCGAAGATAGATTCATTTAACGTAACCTTTCTTCCAGTATCTTCACCTTTAATATTATATACGTTAACTTCCATTATTTCTCTATTATTACGATTGAACCTTTACAACCTGGAACAGAACCTTTTATCAATAAAAGATTATGATCAGGAATTACTTTTAATACTTGCAAGTTTTGTACAGTTACTCTATCACCTCCAAGTTGTCCTCCCATGCGCATACCTTTAAAGACCTTCGCTGGATAAGAACAAGCTCCAATAGAACCCGGCTTTCTAGCGCGATTATGCTGTCCATGAGTAGACTGACCAACACCGCCAAAGCCGTGTCTTTTAACAACGCCTTGAAAACCCTTACCTTTTGATGTACCAATAACATCAACAAATGTAGCCTCATTGAAAAGCTCTACCGAAACAGTATCACCTAAATTTAGCTCACCATCAAAACCTTTGAACTCGGCCAAGTGTTTCTTGGGTGCAACTCCAGCCTTCTTAAAGTGTCCTAGCAAAGGCTTAGTTGTATGTTTTTCTTTCTTGTCTTGAAAGCCCAACTGAATAGCCTCATAACCATCAACTTCAACAGTCTTAACTTGAGTAACAACACAAGGACCTGCTTCGATAACAGTGCATGGTACATTCTTACCCTCAACACTGAAAACGGATGTCATTCCGATTTTTTTTCCTAATAATCCTGGCATTTCACTAATTTTTTAATTCTAAACTTTAATTTCAACCTCTACCCCACTAGGCAATTCCAATTTCATCAATGCATCTACTGTTTTAGCAGTTGAACTGTAAATATCAATTAAACGCTTATAAGAAGACAACTCAAACTGTTCGCGAGACTTCTTGTTTACAAACGTCGAACGATTTACTGTAAATATACGCTTATGGGTTGGAAGCGGAATTGGTCCGCTAACAATAGCCCCTGTAGCCTTTACAGTCCTAACGATCTTTTCTGCTGACTTATCAACCAAATTATGATCATAAGATTTCAGCTTAATTCTAATTTTCTGACTCATTAGTACAATTATTAAATTTATAAATATAGCGTAGGCTAAGAGTCATTCGCTAGCCTACGCTGTTGATGATCAAATAAGATCTACGCGTCCTTTAACTTCTTCCAATACAGATTTTGCAATAGAAGAAGATACTTGCGCATGATGAGAATAAGTCATTGAGGAGGTTGCACGACCCGACGTTATTGTACGTAAAGTGGTGACATAACCAAACATTTCCGCAAGTGGAACCATAGCTTTTACAATTCTGGCACCAGAACGACTTGATTCCAAACCTTCAACCTGTCCTCTACGTTTATTTAAGTCACCAATCACGTCACCCATATTTTCTTCCGGAGTTACAACTTCCAGTTTCATAATAGGCTCCATTAATGCAGGACCAGCTTTAGCACAAGCATTTTTATAAGCTTGAATAGCGCATATTTCGAAAGAGAGCTGATCTGAGTCAACAGGATGGAATGAACCATCTAACAACGTAACCTTTAAAGAATCCATTGGAAATCCCGCAAGAACCCCATTCTTCATCGCAGATTGAAAACCTTTTTGCACTGAAGGAATGAATTCTTTGGGAATATTACCACCGGAAACTTCATTAATAAATTGCAATCCACCTTCCTTATAATCATCATCCGTTGGGCCTACATTAACAATAATGTCAGCAAATTTACCGCGCCCTCCTGATTGCTTCTTATAAACTTCACGTAGATTAACAGTCTTAGTAATTGCTTCTTTATAATTAACCTGCGGACGTCCTTGATTACATTCAACCTTAAATTCTCTTCTCAATCGATCAATAATAATATCCAAATGGAGTTCTCCCATTCCAGAAATTACAGTCTGACCGGTCTGTTCATCTGTTTTTACACTAAAAGTTGGATCCTCTTCCGCTAATTTAGCCAAGCCATTTGATAACTTATCCATATCCTTTTGGGTCTTCGGCTCAACAGCAATACCAATTACTGGCTCAGGGAAATCCATAGATTCTAATACAATAGGAGATTCCTCATCACATAAAGTATCACCAGTGCGAATGTCCTTAAACCCAACACCTGCACCAATATCCCCAGCAGAAATTAGCTCCACAGGATTTTGTTTATTAGAATGCATTTGAAAAAGACGTGAAACGCGCTCCTTTTTGCCAGAGCGAGTGTTATAAATATACGATCCTGCTTCAATTTTTCCAGAATAAACACGGAAAAATGTTAATCGGCCAACGTACGGGTCCGTTGCTATTTTAAATGCTAAAGCAGATGTTTTCTCATCTTCATCCGGTTTACGGTCTTCTTCACCACCTGTCTCTGGATTCGTACCAATAATATTAGGAGTATCCAATGGAGATGGCAAGAAAGCACAAACATAGTCCAACAGAGTTTGAACACCCTTGTTTTTAAAAGAAGAGCCACACAACATTGGGACAATTTCCATTTTCAAAGTGCCAGCGCGCAAAGCACGCAAGATCTCTTCTTCTGTAATAGTAGAAGGATCATCGAAAAATTTCTCCATCAGAGTTTCGTCAAACTCAGCCACAGTCTCAAGCATTTTAGCTCTCCACTCTTCTGCTTCATCCAACAAATTGGATGGAATTTCTTCAACGTCATAATCAGCACCCATTGTTTCATCATGCCACAAGATAGCTTTCATCTTTATCAAGTCAACAACACCCTTAAAAGACTCTTCCGAACCAATAGGGATAACGACTGGACAAGGATTAGCTCCTAAAACATCTTTCATCTGACGAACAACTTCAAAGAAGTCTGCCCCAGAACGGTCCATTTTGTTCACATAACCAATACGAGGCACGTTATACTTATCAGCTTGACGCCATACAGTCTCAGATTGAGGTTCCACTCCCCCAACCGCACAATATGTAGCAACAGCTCCATCAAGAACACGTAATGAACGTTCCACTTCAGCGGTAAAATCAACGTGTCCCGGAGTGTCAATCAAGTTTATTTTATATGTATCGCCGGCATATTTCCAACGAGTAGTTGTGGCAGCAGAGGTAATAGTGATTCCACGCTCTTGTTCTTGCTCCATCCAGTCCATTGTAGCTGCACCATCATGAACCTCACCTATTTTATGGGTCAAACCGGTATAGAACAATATACGTTCTGATGTTGTCGTCTTTCCAGCATCAATATGAGCCATGATACCAATATTACGCGTCAAATGTAAATCTTGCTTTCCCATTTTTAAATTTTCACTTTAAGTTTCTTAAATAATTTACTTCTTAACAGCATTAAAATCTAAAATGAGCAAAGGCACGATTAGCTTCTGCCATTCTATGCATATCTTCTTTACGTTTATAGGCGCCACCCTGTTCGTTAAATGCATCCAGAATTTCAGCTGCGAGCTTATCGGCCATAGATTTTCCACCACGTTTGCGAGCATAAATTATCAAGTTTTTCATTGAAATGGACTCTTTTCTATCAGGACGGATTTCTGTGGGAACTTGAAATGTAGCACCGCCAACACGACGAGATTTCACTTCAACTTGCGGAGTAATATTCTCTAATGCTTTCTTCCAAATTTCCAAAGCAGACTTTTCTTCATTAGGAAGTTTTATTTTCACCGTTTCTAAAGCGGCATAAAAAATCTCATAAGATGTATTTTTCTTTCCATCATACATCAAATGATTTACAAACTTTGAAACCTTTTGATCATTAAAAACTGGATCCGGTAAGATCAAACGTTTTTTAGGTTTAGCTTTTCTCATTATTTTTAATATTATGTTTTGCTTTTTGGCTGTATTTATCTCTCGATATCTTCAATTTTCTCTCCAGAAAATTTACTCAACCCAAACATCCAATAAAACCAAAACGAGTTAATTCTTTATTATTTTTTCTTAGCAGGAGCTGCTTGTTGACCTGGCTTTGGCCGTTTCGCGCCATATTTAGAACGACGTTGAGTACGCCCTGCAACGCCTGCTGTATCCAAAGTTCCACGAACAATATGATAACGCACACCAGGAAGATCTTTTACGCGACCACCACGAACCAATACGATTGAGTGCTCTTGAAGATTATGTCCTTCTCCTGGAATATAAGAGTTAACCTCTTTCCCATTAGTTAAGCGAACACGCGCAACTTTACGCATTGCGGAATTCGGTTTTTTTGGAGTGGTTGTATACACTCTCACGCAAACGCCACGTCTTTGAGGGCAAGAATCTAAGGCCGGTGACTTACTCTTATCAACCAAAACCTCGCGCCCTTTTCTTACTAATTGCTGAATTGTAGGCATTTTTTAATGTTTTTAATTATATATATTATTATTATTAAATTCCTAAACGATACATTTTGGGCTGCAAAGATACGAATAAGTTTCGAATAATCAACACACTACATTTATTTTTTTAAGCCTCACCTTTTATGCTCGCAATGGGTTGTGCAAATTGTTCTTCATTTAATTGTATCGTTCCAAAGACTTGTTCGTATTTCTCAACATTATCTTCTAAAGCACGCAATAATCTTTTTGCATGTTCTGGTGCCAATATAATTCTAGACTTAACGCTTGCTTTAGGCAGCCCCGGCATTACACGAATAAAATCGACTATAAACTCAGAGCTAGAGTGAGTTATAATAGCTAAATTAGCATATGCTCCCTGAGCTATGTCATCATTCAACTCTATTTGCAACTGATTATCCACTTCATGTTTTTCCATTATTCTATATTTTAAGATTAATATTATATTTTTAAAACTATATTCCTAATAACATAAAAGGGTGCACTTAAAAGTGCACCCTAATAAATATATAAACTACAAGAGGTTATTCATTAACATCCATTGAGCTATAATCAAGTACCGTCTTTTTATTAGCTAGAATACGATCATATTCTTCTTTAGAACCAACAATAATTTTTTCAAATTCTCGTTGCCCAGTACCTGCAGGTATTAGATGCCCACAAATTACATTCTCTTTCATACCCTCTAACCTGTCAATCTTACCGTTTATAGCAGCTTCATTAAGCACCTTGGTTGTTTCTTGGAATGAAGCAGCTGACATAAAGCTAGATGTTTGTAAGGCGGCTCTAGTTATACCTTGAAGGATCTGGGTAGATGTAGCAGGAACAGCATCTCTAACTTCTATTAATTTCAAGTCTCGACGCTTTAACATGCTATTCTCATCACGTAACTTACGAGCTGTAACAATTTGCCCTGGCTGTAAATTTTGAGAATCACCGGCATCAACCACTACTTTCTTCCCCCAGATACGATCATTCTCTTCCATGAATTCAAGTTTATCTACAATCTGTTGTTCCAGGAATCGTGTATCACCAGGTTCATCAATTTCAACTTTACGCATCATTTGACGAACGATTATCTCAAAGTGCTTATCATTAATTTTCACACCCTGTAAACGATATACGTCTTGAACTTCATTAACGATGTATTCTTGAACAGCCGTAGGACCTTTAATAGCCAATATATCAGCAGGAGTAGTAGCCCCGTCAGAAAGTGGAGTTCCAGCGCGAACATAGTCATTCTCTTGAACCAATATTTGTTTAGAGAGGGGAACTAAATACTTCTTTACTTCACCGCCTTTCGAAGTCACGATTATCTCACGATTACCACGTTTTACCTTTCCCATAGTAACCTCACCGTCAATTTCAGAAACAACAGCAGGGTTAGATGGATTACGGGCCTCAAATAACTCCGTTACTCGAGGAAGACCACCCGTGATATCGCCAGCTTTACCCACAGCACGAGGTATCTTTACAATAACTTCTCCGGCCTTAACCTTTTGTCCGTTTTCAACTACAACGTGACCGCCTACAGGTAGATTATAAGTGCGAATCAACTCACCGCTTTCTGTCATAATATGAGCCGTAGGAACTTTAGTCTTATCCTTCGATTCAATAATTATGATTTCACGTAATCCAGTAGATTCATCTGATTCAACTTTATAAGTAATATTTTCAATCACTCCTTCAAATTCAATCTTTCCAGCAGCTTCCGTTATAATAACAGCGTTAAAAGGATCCCAACGAGCAATCAATTTTCCTTTTTCAACCACCTCACCGTCAGAAGCATATAAAGTAGAACCGTAAGGAACGTTATGAGTTGAAAGTACAATACCTGTATTAACATCAACAAATCGAACTTCAGCAAGACGCCCAACCACAACTTTAGCAGGTTCACCTGCTTCATCAACAACACTAACGGTACGTAGCTCTTCAAACTCCAAACGTGCCGGATTTTTAGCTACAATGCTAGCATTTGCTGCAATATTAGCTGCAGTACCACCAGCATGGAAAGTTCTAAGAGTAAGCTGTGTTCCAGGCTCTCCAATAGATTGTGCAGCAATAACGCCAACAGCCTCACCTTTTTGTACCATACGACTTGTAGCAAGATTGCGACCATAACATTTCGCGCAAACTCCCTTTTTAGATTCACAAGTCAGTACAGAACGGATTTCCACGCTTTCAATTGGAGAATCTTGAATCTTCTTAGCAATTTCCTCTGTAATTTCGTCTCCACCAGCAACAAGCAATTCACCTGTATTCGGATGCACAATGTCATGTACGGATACACGACCCAATATACGTTCATACAGGGTCGCTATAACTTCATCATTGTTTTTCAAATCAGTACAAACCAAACCTCTCAACGTTCCACAATCCTCTTCATTAATAATCACGTCGTGAGACACGTCTACTAATCGACGAGTAAGGTATCCCGCATCAGCTGTTTTCAAGGCGGTATCCGCCAAGCCCTTACGAGCACCGTGAGTGGAAATAAAATATTCAAGGACGGAAAGTCCTTCTTTAAAGTTTGAAAGAATAGGATTTTCAATAATCTGCCCACCTTCAGCACCTGCTTTCTGAGGCTTCGCCATCAGACCACGCATTCCAGACAACTGGCGAATCTGTTCTTTAGAACCACGAGCTCCTGAATCAAGCATCATGTACACAGAGTTAAAGCCTTGATCATCACTAGAAATTGTTTTCATCAAGATGTTCGACAGCTCAGAATTTACATGAGTCCAAATATCAATAACCTGGTTATAACGCTCATTATTCGTTATAAATCCCATATTGTAGTTATTAATAACTTGTTCAACCTCATCATAACCTCTCTGCACCAAAGCCTCTTTTTCTTTTGGAATAATGATATCTCCTAAGTTGAAAGATAGGCCTCCTTTAAAGGCCATTTGATAACCCAAATTCTTTATTCCATCCAAAAAATCAGCAGCCTTTGCAACGCCACATACTTTTATTACATTACTAATAATGTCGCGAAGTGATTTTTTTGATATAATAGTGTTTATATAGCCTGCTTCCGGGGGAACTATTTCGTTCACAATAACACGCCCTACAGAAGTATCATGCATCATTTTATCAACGACAGTTCCATTCTCGTCAACATCCTTCACAATAACACTAATAGGAGAATGAATATCTACCCTCCCTTCGTTATATGCTATCAAAGCTTCTTCAGGTCCATAGAATGTTAAACCTTCACCTTTAGCACCCTTACGTAATTTTGTAATGTAGTATAATCCAAGTACCATATCCTGAGAAGGTACTGTAATAGGTGCTCCATTGGCCGGATTCAATATGTTATGAGATTGAAGCATCAGCATTTGAGCTTCAAGAACAGCCTCATTACTCAATGGTAAATGAACAGCCATTTGGTCACCATCAAAGTCAGCATTGAATGCCGTACATGCTAATGGATGGAGTTGAATAGCTTTGCCCTCAATCATTTTAGGTTGGAAAGCTTGAATACCCAAACGGTGTAATGTCGGTGCACGGTTTAATAGAACCGGGTGTCCTTTCATCACATGCTCCAAAATATCCCAAATAACAGGGTCCTTGCGATCTACAATCTTCTTTGCACTCTTAACCGTTTTTACAATGCCACGTTCAATCAACTTGCGAATTATAAACGGCTTGTAAAGTTCGGCTGCCATTAACTTAGGTATACCGCACTCGCCCATTCTTAACTCAGGGCCAACGACAATTACGGAACGGGCTGAATAATCGACACGTTTGCCTAAAAGGTTTTGGCGGAATCGTCCTTGCTTTCCTTTTAAACTATCAGAAAGGGATTTAAGTGGGCGATTTGCATCAGTTTTTACCGCGCTAGATTTACGCGAATTGTCAAATAATGAATCAACCGCCTCTTGAAGCATACGCTTTTCATTACGCAAAATAACTTCAGGAGCCTTTATCTCGATTAATCTCTTCAAACGGTTATTACGAATAATCACACGGCGATAAAGATCATTCAAATCCGAAGTTGCAAAACGTCCTCCATCCAAAGGAACCAAAGGACGCAATTCTGGAGGGATTACCGGAACAATACGAACAACCATCCACTCTGGTTTATTGCGACCACGAGAAGCACGAAAAGATTCTACAACTTGTAAACGCTTTAAAGCTTCAGTTTTTCGTTGCTGAGAAGCATCACTACTTGCTCTATGACGAAGCTCATAGGATAAAGCGTCTAAATCTAAACGGGATAACATATCATAGATTGCTTCAGCTCCCATTTTAGCGATAAACTTATTCGGATCTGAATCTTCAAGAAACTGATTATCTTTGGGAAGCTTATCCAAATAATCCAAATACTCTTCTTCGGAAAGTAAATCATACTCCGCTACTTCTCCAGATAAAACACCAGACTGAATAACAACGTAGCGTTCATAATAAATTATAGAATCCAGCTTCTTTGTCGGTACCCCCAACAAATAACCAATCTTATTAGGAAGAGAACGGAAGTACCAAATATGAGCTACCGGAACTACTAATTGAATATGCCCCATTCGCTCACGTCTGACTTTCTTTTCTGTCACTTCTACTCCACAACGATCGCAAACAATGCCTTTATAACGAATACGCTTATATTTACCACAATGGCATTCATAGTCCTTTATTGGACCAAAAATCCGTTCACAAAATAAGCCGTCCCGTTCCGGTTTATAGGTACGATAGTTGATAGTTTCAGGCTTTAAAACTTCACCACTTGAGTTCTCCAAGATTTCCTCTGGAGAAGCCAAGCCAATAGAGATTTTGGAGAAGTTACTCTTTATCTTGTTTTCTTTTCTAAAAGCCATACTTTTATATATAAATGGTAATTGACATTTTTATGTTATTCCAAATTGATGCTTAATCCTAAGCCCCTCAATTCATGCAGCAATACATTGAGTGATTCTGGTATACCTGGCTGTGGCATTGGTTCCCCTTTTACTATTGCTTCGTAAGCTTTTGAGCGTCCCATCACATCATCTGACTTAATAGTCAAAATTTCCTGCAAAATATGAGCTGCACCAAATGCTTCCAATGCCCAAACCTCCATTTCTCCAAAACGCTGACCACCAAACTGAGCCTTACCACCCAACGGTTGTTGGGTAATTAAAGAGTATGGACCTATGGAACGAGCATGCATTTTATCTTCAACCATGTGCCCAAGCTTTAACATATAAGTAACACCTACTGTAGCTTGTTGGTCAAAAGGTTCTCCTGTTCCTCCATCATATAATCTTGTTTTGCCATATCGCGGGAGCCCAGCTTTATCTGTCCATTCGTTTAGATCATCCAAACTAGCACCATCAAATATAGGAGTAGCAAATTTCACACCCAAATTTTTTCCTGCGCGACCTAAAACAGCTTCAAAAATCTGCCCGATATTCATACGAGAAGGTACACCTAGAGGGTTCAAAACGATATCAACAGGAGTACCATCAGCAAGGAAAGGCATATCTTCTTGCCGAACAACACGAGACACAATGCCTTTATTTCCGTGGCGACCTGCCATTTTATCACCCACACCGATTTTTCTTTTCTTTGCAATGTAAACTTTTGCCATCTGAATTATACCAGCTGGAAGCTCGTCACCAATTGTAATTGCAAATTTCTTGCGTTTTAACTCTGCATCAAGCTCTTTATACTTCTTGATATAATTCATGATTAAATCACGAATCAGTTCATTGGTATGTTCATCACTTGTCCAATTACTCAATTGAATAGAGGTAAAATCTAAATTGCTAAAGTCAGAAGCATAGAATTTAGCACCTTTAGCTATCACCTCTGCGCCCATATAGTCTTTTACACCCTCTGAAACATAACTTTCAGTCAAAGCCAATAGCTTCTTGATTAGGATAGACTTCAAATCGGAAGCTTTTGATTCAAATTCGTCATCAATCTTAGGCAATAGCGCTTTATCGGCAAGTTTAGAACTTCTACTTTTGATTACGCGAGAGAATAATCTTTTATCTATTACAACACCTTTCAAAGAAGGTGAAGCTTTCAAAGATGCATCTTTTACATCTCCAGCCTTATCTCCAAATATTGCCCGCAAAAGCTTCTCTTCAGGAGAAGGATCCGATTCACCCTTAGGAGTAATCTTACCTATCAAAATATCACCTGGCTGTATACGAGCCCCAACACGAACAATACCATTTTCATCAAGGTCCTTTGTAGCTTCCTCACTTACATTTGGAATATCAGAAGTCAACTCTTCCATTCCACGTTTCGTTTCACGAACCTCCAAGGAATATTCTTCAACATGGATAGAAGTCAAAAGATCCTCACGAACTACACGCTCGTTTAATACAATAGCATCCTCATAATTATATCCTTTCCAAGGCATATAAGCGACAAGTAGATTTTTGCCTAAAGCTAATTCCCCCTTTTCTGTGGAATAACCTTCTGTCAAAATTTGCCCCTTAGTCACTCTTTGACCTTTTTCACAGATCGGACGGAGATCAATTGTCATATTTTGATTAGTACGTCTCCATTTTGGAATACGATATTCCCGTAAAGCCGACTCAAAGCTGACGAAATCTTCATCTTTTGTACGATCATACAGAATACGTATGGTAGTTGCATCAACAAAATCAATTATTCCTTCACCCTCAGCCGTAATTTGTGTCCTAGAATCACGAACCAACTGACGTTCAATACCCGTACCAACAATAGGAGATTCGCTTTTCAACAAAGGCACAGCTTGACGCATCATGTTAGACCCCATCAATGCACGGTTCGCATCATCATGCTCAAGAAAAGGAATCAAAGAAGCAGCTATGGATGCTATCTGTTGAGGAGACACATCCATTAATTCAACTTCAGATGGGCTTACAACAGGATAATCAGCATCCTGACGAGCTTTTACCCTATCACGAATGAAATCTCCTTCATCATTTAAAGGAGCATTTCCCTGTGCAATAATCTTGCCTTCTTCTTCTTCAGCTGTTAAATAAACTAATCCACTATCTAAAATATC
This sequence comes from Bacteroidaceae bacterium HV4-6-C5C, assembly GCA_007896885.1. Lineage (GTDB taxonomy): Bacteria > Bacteroidota > Bacteroidia > Bacteroidales > Bacteroidaceae > Bacteroides. Next base: position 183,377 of record VOIU01000005.1, on the reverse strand, counting down.
AACTTTACCATCCGCAACTTTACGATACGGAGTTTCAATAAATCCTAGATCATTAATTTTGGCAAACACACATAACGACGAAATTAGTCCAATATTTGGTCCTTCCGGCGTTTCAATAGGACAAAGGCGTCCATAGTGTGTGTAATGCACGTCGCGCACTTCAAATCCCGCACGCTCACGAGACAAGCCACCAGGTCCGAGCGCAGACATACGTCTCTTATGTGTAATCTCCGCTAAAGGATTAGTTTGATCCATGAATTGAGACAATGCATTCGTCCCAAAGAAAGAATTAATTACAGATGAGATCGTTTTTGCATTAATCAAATCAATAGGAGTGAAAACTTCATTATCTCGTACATTCATTCGCTCACGAATAGTCCGAGACATACGAGCCAAACCAATAGCAAATTGATTGGACAATTGCTCACCCACCGTACGAACTCTACGATTGCTCAAGTGGTCAATATCATCAACATCTGCCTTCGAATTTATTAATTCAATTAAATACTTAATGATTTCAATTATATCTTCTTTTGTCAGAACCCTTACGTCCATATCAGTCGTCAGATTCAATTTTTTATTGATTCTATAACGCCCAACATCACCAAGATCATAGCGCTTTTCTGAGAAAAATAAGTTATTTATAACTTCTCGTGCACTAGCATCATCCGCAGGATCAGCATTTCTCAATTGTCTATATATATATAAGACAGCTTCTTTTTCTGAATTACTTGGATCCTTCTGGAGAGTATTATATATGATAGAATAGTCAGATTGATTCTGCTCTTCCTTATGTATAAGAATATTTTGAACACCGGATTCTAATATCAGATCGACATGCTCCGGTTCAATGATTGTTTCACGATCAATAACAACTTCATTTCGTTCAATAGAAACAACTTCACCAGTATCTTCATCCACAAAATCTTCAATCCATGTCTTCAACACACGAGCAGCCAGCTTACGTCCAACTATCTTTTTTAGATTCGACTTGTTAACTTTTATATCTTCAGCTAAATTAAATATTTCGAGAATATCCTTATCATTCTCAAATCCAATAGCACGTAATAAAGTTGTAACAGGCAATTTCTTTTTACGATCAATATATGCATACATTACATTATTGATGTCAGTTGCGAACTCTATCCAAGAACCTTTGAATGGAATAATACGAGCTGAATATAATTTAGTCCCGTTCGCATGAACACTTTGACCAAAAAACACGCCAGGTGAACGATGCAACTGAGAAACAACAACGCGTTCCGCGCCATTAATCACAAAAGTTGCTTTATCCGTCATATAGGGAATAGGCCCTAAAAATACATCCTGAACGACAGTATCAAAATCTTCATGATCAGGGTCTGTACAATATAACTTTAATTTTGCCTTTAAAGGTACACTATAAGTGAGCCCTCGCTCTATACACTCATCAATAGTATAACGCGGTGGATCAATGTAATAGTCCAAAAACTCAAGAACAAAATTGTTTCTTGTATCAGCTATAGGAAAATTTTCTGCAAAAACTTTATACAACCCTTCGTTTCTACGTTTTTCAGGCGGCGTATCTAGTTGCAAAAAGTCTTTGAATGACTTCAATTGTACTTCCAGAAAATCCGGATATTCTAACGGATTTTTAGTTGAAGCGAAATTAATTCTTTGATTTACAGTATTTGAAGACATCTGTTTATGGGTTTGAAGAACTTAATAATAAATATATACACAAAAAGGTTAAGAACCCTCATTTCAAAGGGTTCTTAACCGAAATACCTGATTTACAGGCTAATGTTATTTAAGTTCAACTTCAGCTCCAGCTTCTTCCAATGTTTTCTTCAATGATTCTGCTTCATCTTTAGCTAAACCTTCTTTTACTACGCTAGGAGCACCATCAACCATGTCCTTAGCTTCTTTCAAGCCAAGACCACATGCTTCCTTCACAGCCTTAACAACTTGAAGTTTAGCTGCACCGGCACTCTTCAACACTACATCAAAAGAAGTTTTTTCTTCAGCGGCTGCAGGACCAGCGGCTGCAGGACCAGCAGCAACAGCAACAGCTGCAGCAGCAGGTTCAATACCATATTCTTCTTTGAGGATAGTCGCAAGTTCATTAACTTCTTTTACTGTCAAGTTAACTAATTGTTCTGCAAAAGCTTTCAAATCTGCCATTTTTGTATGATTTAAATTGTTTAATTACTAATTTATTATTGTTTTTATTCAGCTCTTTCGCCAAGTGACTTAAGAACTCCGTGAATGGTGTTTCCACCTGATTGGAGAGCAGAAACGACGTTCTTAGCGGGAGATTGCAACAATGCAATAATATCCGCAATAACTTCATTTTTACTCTTAATACTGATAAGAGCATCCAACTGATCTGCACCAATATAGAAGCTTTCTTCAGCATATGCAGCTTTTAATCCAGGAATACCATCTTTAGACTTATCTTTTAAAAGCTTAGCCGGGATATTTGCAGTATTGCAGAACATAACGGCAGTAGTACCTTTCAGACAAGAATAGAGAGGAGAATAATCCACGTCTAAGCTTTCTAGCGCCTTATGTAATAAAGTGTTTTTTACGACAACCAATTTGATGTCGGATTTGAAACACTCTCTTCTTAAAGCACTTGTAGCAGCAGCATTCATCGCAGTAGTATCTACCAGATAGAAATGACTATACTCCTGAACAGTAGCACCAATTTGCTCAATTATCGTACTTTTATCTTCCTTTCTCATTATAGCTCTTTTTTATTAGATTTCTTCCACTGATTTCGGATCAATTTTGATACCCGCGCTCATTGTACTAGAAAGATAAATACTCTTAATATATGTACCTTTAGCTGCTGTTGGTTTAAGCTTATTCAATGTTGATACAAATTCTTTTGCATTATCGCGAATCTGATCAGCACTAAATGACGACTTACCAATAGAAGTATGCACAATTCCACTTTTATCAACTTTAAAGTCGATCTTTCCTTGCTTAACTTCTCTCACAGCTTTAGCAACATCCATAGTCACAGTGCCACTCTTCGGATTAGGCATTAATCCACGAGGACCAAGCACACGACCGAGCGCACCAATTTTACCCATAATAGATGGCATAGTGATGATAACATCAATATCAGTCCATCCACCCTTTATTTTCTCAATATATTCATCAAGACCCACATAGTCAGCCCCTGCTTCTTTTGCAGCAACTTCTGAATCCGGTGTACAAAGTACTAATACTCGAGTAACCTTGCCAGTACCGTGAGGAAGTGAAACAACACCTCTCACCATCTGATTCGCTTTACGAGGGTCAATGCCCAACCGTACATCGATATCAACCGAAGCATCAAATTTAGTAAAAGTAATTTCTTTCACTAATGCTGAAGCTTCTTTCAGTGAGTATGCTTTCCCTGCTTCAATTTTTTCAGCAGCCAACTTTTGTTTTTTTGTCAGTTTACCCATCCTAATTGAAGTTTATTAATTATTAACCGGGAACTCCCCTTTTACAGTGATACCCATACTTCTCGCTGTGCCAGCAACCATTTTCATAGCAGCGTCCACAGTAAAGCAGTTCAAATCAACCAACTTGTCCTGAGCAATCGTGCGAACTTGTTCCCAAGAAATCTCAGCAACTTTCTTACGATTAGGCTCAGCAGATCCACCTTTAATTTTTGCGACCTCAAGTAACTGAATTGCAACAGGTGGAGTTTTAATTACAAAATCAAATGATTTATCTGCATAATAAGTAATAACCACAGGCAAAATTTTACCTGCTTTGTCTTGGGTTCTGGCATTGAATTGCTTGCAAAACTCCATAATATTAATACCCTTCGAACCCAATGCAGGTCCTACGGGGGGAGATGGGTTTGCAGCGCCTCCTTTAATCTGTAATTTGATTAGTCCAGCAACTTCTTTAGCCATTTTTTTATTATTTTATATATAAATACTAATAAAGAACAGTGCAACGTAACATTTTGCATTATTCTTTCTCAACTTGCATAAAGCCTAATTCAAGCGGAGTTTTCCGCCCAAATATCTTAACCATGACTTTTAACTTTTTCTTTTCGGTATTAACTTCTTCAATAATACCACTAAATCCACTGAACGGACCGAAAATTACTTTTACAGTCTCACCTACCACATAAGGTATATTCAATTCTTCAGTAGCATCTTGAAGCTCATCTACCGTACCAAGTATACGATTAACTTCAGACTGTCGCAAAGGCACAGGCTTATCAGAACCACCTAAGAAACCTATTACATTCGGAGTATTTCTTAGATGATGTGCAACTTCGCCTACCAAGGCAGCTTCAATTAAAACGTAACCGGGAAGATAACTTCTTTCCTTTACAATTTTTTTACCATTGCGAACCTGATACACTTTTTCGGTAGGAATCAATACCTGAGAAACATAATCACCAAGGTCGCTATTTTTAATGTCAGCTTCAAGATACTCTTTAACCTTAGATTCTTTCCCACTAATAGCACGCAGAACGTACCATTTTTTTTCAATCTCAGACATTTAACTTCCTCTTTTTAATGTGGATAAATAATATTTTCCATTAGGTTCTGGAAACAGAAGTCCATCGCAAACACTACCAATGCAATAAGTAGGGAAGCATATAAAACAACTACTGCACTGTTAGAGAGCTCAGAATAAGTAGGCCACGATACTTTATGAACAAGCTCGTCGTAAGTTTCTTTAATATAAGTTACTATCTTCTTCATTTTCACAATATTAGCACGGAAGGAGAGGCTCGAACTCCCGACACCCGGTTTTGGAGACCGGTGCTCTACCAACTGAGCTACTTCCGTAGAAAAAATCAGTCCTTGCAATAATTCGCAAGAACTGATTAAATTATTTTTTAGTCAAGGATTTCAGTAATCTGACCAGAACCTACTGTACGACCACCTTCGCGGATTGCAAAACGCAAACCAACGTTCAATGCTACAGGATAGATCAATTCAACATTGATTGCTACGTTATCACCAGGCATTACCATTTCTGTTCCTTCAGGAAGAGAAATCTCACCTGTACAGTCCATAGTACGCAAGTAGAATTGAGGACGATATTTATTATGGAAAGGAGTATGACGACCACCTTCTTCTTTCTTCAACACATAAATAGAAGCTTTGAATCTAGAGTGAGGTTTAATCTGGCCTGGTTTACAAAGAACCATACCACGTTTGATTTCATTCTTATCAACGCCACGAAGCAACAAACCAACATTATCACCAGCTTCACCTTCATCCAACAATTTGCGGAACATTTCAACACCAGTTACAACTGATTTTTTATCTTCACCCAAACCAAGGATTTCGATTTCATCACCAACTTTCACGATACCAGCTTCAATACGACCAGTAGCAACAGTTCCACGGCCAGTAATTGAAAATACATCTTCAACAGGCATCAAAAATGGTTTATCAACATCACGAGGAGGCAATGGAATCCATGAGTCAACAGCATCCATTAATTCCATAACTTTATCTTCCCATTTTTCAACACCGTTCAAAGCTCCCAATGCAGATCCACGAATGATAGGAGTATTATCACCATCAAATTCGTATGCAGAAAGCAATTCACGCATTTCCATTTCAACGAGTTCCAACATTTCCTCATCATCAACCATATCGCATTTATTCATAAACACAACCAATTTTGGAACGTTTACCTGGCGAGCCAACAAAATGTGTTCACGAGTTTGAGGCATAGGACCATCAGTAGCAGCAACTACAATAATAGCACCGTCCATCTGAGCAGCACCAGTTACCATGTTCTTTACGTAGTCGGCATGTCCCGGACAGTCTACGTGAGCGTAGTGACGATTTGCAGTTTCATATTCTACGTGTGAAGTATTAATAGTAATACCTCTTTCTTTTTCTTCAGGAGCATTATCAATCTGATCGAATGACTTAACTTCTGAAAGACCTTTCTTTGCCAACACAGCAGTGATAGCAGCAGTCAACGTGGTTTTACCGTGGTCTACGTGACCAATTGTACCAATGTTTACGTGCGGTTTGGTACGTGAGAATTTCTCTTTAGCCATAGCTTTACTTGTTATTTATTTGATTAATAATCAGCTTTTCATTTTTATGAGCTGTTACCGGGACTTGAACCCGGGACCTCTTCCTTACCAAGGAAGTGCTCTACCACTGAGCTATAACAGCAAGAGAAAAGAAAGTGGGCAAAGATGGATTCGAACCACCGAAGGCGTAAGCCAGCAGATTTACAGTCTGCCCCATTTGGCCACTCTGGTATTTGCCCTTCTAAAATAAGGCACTTTTCCCCCACTTTTTGAGCCTCTTGTCGGATTCGAACCAACGACCCCGAGATTACAAATCACGTGCTCTGGCCAACTGAGCTAAAGAGGCAAAACTCAAAAAGATGCAACCGTTACGTCCCACATGAGCGAAACGGCTGCAAATTTAGAGATTTATTTTTTCCCCACAAAATTTTAGCAGATTTATTTATTACGTTGTTTCTCCTTATATTTAACCAACTGCTTTTCGAGAGCTTCTATGCTTAAATCAACCGCTTCCTCAAAAGTATCACAGATTTTACTTGCATAAAGTTCACCATTAGGAATTGCAACCACAACACCCACCTCTTTGTTTGCAGCGGTTTCAGGCTTAACAACTTTCAACGACACCTCCACTTTCTTTATATCATCGTAATACTTCTCCAATTTTACAACTTTCTTTCGAATAAAAGTGTGCAATTGCTCTGACGCATCAAAGTGAATTGATTGAATTCTTACTTCCATAACTACCTCCATTTTTAAGCTCTGGGATGAGCTTGGTTATAAACTTTTTTAAGCTCTTCGAAAGTCGTATGCGTATATACTTCTGTCGTTGTCAGACTCTCATGCCCCAAAAGTTCTTTAATTGCACTCAACTCAGCATCATGATTCAGCATCGTTGTTGCAAAAGTATGCCTCAAAACATGAGGAGATCGTTTTTTCAACGTCACCACTTTCGATAGATTCCGTTTCACTAAATTTTCCACAACACTACGAGACAACCGCTCTCCGTTTTCTCGAACAAAAAACGCATCAGTCAGACGAACTATAGACGTATTTCTAACATTCAAATAGTCAGCAATCATCATTTTAAGTTCTTCATCAAAAGGTATTAATCTCTGTTTTCTTCGCTTCCCTAAAACCTTAATGAGAGCAGATTCCAGATCGATATCCCTGTCATCCAATCCTATTAATTCAGAAAGGCGAATACCAGTCACATAAAACACTGCAATAATCAAACGATCACGAGATCCTTTAAACCCATCTTCAAAAGCCGTTTCATCCAACAACTTATTCATGTCGGTTTCCTTTAAAAACACCGGTAACTTCTTTTTGTTTTTAGGGCCTGTTACTTTCCGGAGAGGATCTACAGACACTAGATTGAAGCGTAAAAGGTATTTATAAAGTGAACGCAATGCACTCAACTTTCTATTGATAGAAGTAGATGTATAACCTTTATCCATTAAGGACATAATCCACTCACGAACAATATCAGGAGTCACACTTGAAAGTTCAACGGATCCAAATTCTTCAGAAACAAAGTTTTCAAACTGGCATATATCTTCACGATACGCCTTTATTGTTTCTTCAGAATAGTTACGTTCATATTGAAGATTATCGAGAAAAGAAGTTACTGTCCACATACCGTTATGAAATAAATCATGCAACGAATATATGAAAAGAATTCAATAAAATCAAAGGAATTACGAATAATTAATCTTCCACTTGTTGAAGCTTCTGAACATAAACAGCACGCTCCTTCTTAAGTCTTTTAACAACAGAAGGTTTATCAAATTGTTGTCTACTTCTCAACTCTTTGACTATGCCTGTTTTTTCAAATTTTCTTTTAAATTTCTTCAGCGCTTTCTCAATGTTTTCGCCTTCTTTTACGGGTACTACGATCATACTTTTTTTATTAAAATATTAATGGTTTAGAAAATTATATCAAATTCGAGCGGCAAAATTACATATACTTTCTTTATTCACAAAACTTTCATCGAAAAAACAATAAATATATGGTTTAGTGGGCATTGCTTTTTTCGAAAAAGAAGCAATTATGCCAACTCATCAACAATATATTTATGTAAAGTGATTATCTTTGAGGAGATAAATATAACATCAATTAAAAATGAATCAATCTATAAGCATCCGGATACAAACCTTACAAGAATGGTTGAAGGGAAAGAAATTAGAAGCAATCATCATACCCACTGCAGATCCACATATCAGTGAATACTTGGCTCCACATTGGAAAATCAGAGAGTGGATATCTGGATTTACCGGATCTGCTGGGACGATTGTTGTTACATTACATGAAGCCGGATTGTGGACGGACTCCAGATATTTTATACAAGCAGAGCAGCAACTAAGCGGCAGTGGGATCAAACTATACAAAGAGGGGCTATCCGAAACTCCCACCATTGCAGAGTTTTTAAGCAATAAACTTAATAGTGGAGACCATGTAGGTATAGATGGGAAACTATTTTCTATTAATCAAGTCAATGAGATAAAGAACAAGCTCAATCATAGAGATATAAAATTGGAAATCACGCCTGATCCAATGAATGAATTATGGAAAGACAGACCTCTTATCCCTGAAACAGAAATTTCCATATATCCCCTTAAATATGCCGGAAAAAGTAGCCAAGATAAAATGTGTATTGTGCGGGAGCAACTTAAAGAGGCTGGCTCCGACGCTATAATCATCAGTGCATTGGATGAAATTGCATGGATTCTGAACATTAGGGGTGGCGACATACATTGCAACCCTGTTGCAATCTGCTATCTCGTTATAACCATGGAGCATGCTCATTTATTTATAAACCCGGTAAAGGTTCCTATAACGTTAAAAAAGTATTTCAGAGACATTAAAGTAGAGCAGCACAACTATTCGGACATTCAAGATTTCCTACGTCAAATCAACATAAAAAAAATTTCAGTCGACCCTGCAAAAACAAACTATTCAATAGCTTCATCCATAAATTCTTTATCCCAAATACAATTGATTCCTTCGCCGATTGCTTTATTAAAAGCGATAAGAAACGAACAAGAGATACAAGGTATACACTCAGCAATGCTACGAGACGGCATTGCGCTAGTGAAATTTCTTAAATGGCTTGAGGAAGCAATATCTCAAGGCAATGTAACTGAAATTACTATTGACAAGAAATTACATGCTTTCAGAGCTCAACAAGACTTGTTTATTGGAGATAGTTTTGATACAATAGCCGGATATAAAGAACATGCAGCAATTGTCCATTATGAAGCTACTCCTGAAACCGACATACTCTTAAAGAAAAACGGTTTTTTACTTCTTGACTCTGGTGCTCAATATCTTGACGGAACAACAGATATCACCCGCACCATCGCATTAGGAGAACTAACCGAAGAAGAAAAAACGGATTACACACTAATATTAAAGGGACATATTACATTAGCAATGGCTATTTTTCCCACAGGTACACGGGGAACACAATTAGACGTATTAGCTCGAATGCCAATATGGCAAAAAAAGATGAACTATCTTCACGGCACAGGCCACGGCGTTGGACATTTTCTAAATGTGCATGAAGGACCTCAGAGCATTCGTATGAATGAGAATCCTGTACCACTACAGATTGGAATGGTGACCTCAAACGAACCAGGACTTTACAAAGTTGGAAAGCATGGCATACGTACAGAGAATCTTACATTAGTAGTTTCTGCTGGAGAAGGAATGTTTGGAGAATATCTAAAATTTGAAACCTTAACTCTTTGCCCTATTTGCAAAAAAGGGATTATAAAAGAGCTACTCACTAATGAAGAAGTTGAATGGCTTAATAATTACCATCAAGAAGTATACGATAAATTAGCTCCGAATTTAGATAAAGACGAGCAAAAATGGCTAAAAGATATAACAAGTAATTTATAAGAAAATGGCATTAATCAAATCAGTAAGAGGATTTACTCCAAGAATCGGAAAAAATTGTTTTTTGGCAGACAATGCAACCATTATAGGAGACACTATAATAGGAGATGATTGCAGCGTATGGTTTAACACCGTATTAAGAGGTGACGTAAATTCTATAAAAATAGGGAATGGAGTCAACATACAAGATGGAAGCGTTTTACACACTTTATATGAAAAGTCGACAATTGAAATAGGAGATCATGTCTCCATTGGCCATAATGTTACTGTGCATGGTGCAAAAATAAAGGACTATGCATTGATTGGAATGGGATCAACAATTCTTGATCACGCCGTGGTGGGTGAAGGAGCTATCGTTGCAGCAGGTTCGTTAGTATTAAGCAACACGATCATTGAGCCAGGTAGTATCTGGGGAGGAGTTCCCGCTAAATTTATAAAAAAAGTAGATCCACAGCAAGCAAAAGAACTGAATCAAAAGATAGCACACAACTATTTAATGTATTCCAATTGGTACAAATAGTTGAATGGTAAAAAGCAAAAGGAGTAACGGACAGGATTTAAATATCTATTTTATTCATAATTCTGTCGGTTGCTCCAGCATTACCAGTCACATAATACCCTGCATTAGTGCCTGTTTCACGTAAAAACACTTCATCGGACAGTAGACGGTCAAGTAATGTACTCAACTCATCATAAGTCGTAATAGAAAAAGCACCTTTTGCTTCTATCAATTGGGTCGCTTCCATAAATTTTTGGTATTTAGGCCCAAAAATAACAGGTATTCCATAAACCGCAGCCTCTAAAGTGTTATGAATACCTACACCAAAACCACCCCCGATATATGCAATCTCTCCATAACGATAGATAGAAGATAGTAAGCCAAAACAATCGATAATTAAACAATCGGCTTTACGAATATTCTTCCCATCCGCTCTGGTATAGCGCACATAAGGGCGTTTCAATTTCCGGATAATCTCCACTAAATGATTTTCATCAATCACATGCGGAGCAATTATCAACTTCAGTCCAGGATGATTATTAAAATATTCAATAAAAAGATCTTCATCAGGTTGCCATGAACTGCCCGCTACAAAAACAAAAGAATCATTTTTAAACATTTCCACCAAAGAAAGATCTTTGGCCTCATCTCTAATCTGCAAAACCCTATCAAATCTCGTATCACCCACTACAGTAACTTTGTTGATTCCTATTTTACCCAAATAGCGTTTAGAACGCTCGTTCTGGACAAATAAATGATCAAAGTCACGTAAGACATTACGATAGGTACCTCCATACCATTTAAAAAATATTTGTCCTCTACGAAAAATAGATGACACGCTATATACCGGCACTTGACGTTTATGCAGCTCATCAAGATAATTCTTCCAAAACTCATATTTAATGAAAAAGGCCATACAAGGATTTGCAATATCCAAGAACTTCTTTACATTTCGAGGCTTATCAAAGGGCAAATAACAAACGACATCAGCTCCACGATAGTTCTTCCGAACTTCATAACCCGATGGAGAAAAGAAAGTCAATAGTATGCCATATTCGGGGTGTTCCGCACGAATTCTTTCAATTAAAGGACGACCTTGTTCAAATTCACCAAGAGATGCAGCATGAAACCAGATATACCGCATATCTTTTTCCAACTGCTGACGTAAAAGCTCATATACGACCCAATGCCCTTTCATCATTTTACGCGGCTTACGGCTGAAAGGAGCAGCCAAATGGACCAAAAGATCATAAAAGCCTATTGCCAAGTCATATAACAACATACTTCCGGGTGTTATTTCAGTATTTCTATTGCTCGTTGCATTCGAGATAAAGTTTCTTCCTTACCTAGAAGCCAAGAGATATCAAACATGTGAGGACCTTTGCCTTCCCCTACCAAAGTCAAACGAAAAGCATTCATAATATTACCTGTATGATAACCTTTTGAAGCAATCCAATCCATGACAATTTTTTCTTGATTTTCAATACCAAAATCATCTATTCCAGCCAGTACTTGCATTAGTTCAGTCATACATTGAGAAGAGTCTTCTTTCCAACGCTTCTGTACCGTTTTTTCATCATAAGCTAAAGGTGCTACAAAAAAGAAGCTCGCTGCATCCCATAACTCACGAACAAAGCTAACTCTATTTTTCATCATTCCCACAACGGTTATGACTTTATCAAAAGGAGCATCCACCCCATGTTCCTCCAATACTGGAACAAAAAGTTTGGCAATCTCTTCATCCGGTTTCATCAGAATATACTCATGATTAAACCAAATTCCTTTTTTATAATCAAATTTTGCGCCGGACTTACTACAATGTTCCAAACTGAATAGTCGAGTAAGTTCTTCTAGTGACATCAATTCTTGATCATTTCCGGGATTCCAGCCTAATAATGCCAAAAAATTGACGACAGCTTCCGGAAGATATCCGGATTCACGATAACCGGAAGATACTTCGCCCGATTTCGGATCATGCCATTCCAGCGGAAAAACAGGAAAGCCAAGTCGATCGCCATCACGCTTACTTAGTTTACCATTCCCTTCCGGTTTTAAAAGCAGTGGAAGGTGAGCAAAAGCAGGCATGGTATTCTCCCACCCAAAAGCACGATATAAAAGTACATGTAAAGGTGCAGAAGGCAACCATTCTTCCCCTCTGATAACATGTGAAATATCCATTAAATGGTCATCGACGATATTTGCCAAATGATATGTAGGCAACTCATCCGCCGACTTATAAAGCACTTTATCATCCAATATAGACGAATTGATCACAACTTCACCACGAATAAGATCATTCACATGGATTTCCTCACCCGGTTCTATTTTAAATCGCACTACATAATTTGTACCACTGGCAATCAATGCAGAAACGTCTTCCTTAGAAAGAGTCAAAGAATTGCGCATTTTCATGCGCGTAGATGCATCATATTGGAAATTAGCTATCTCCGTACGTTTTTTTTCCAACTCTTCCGGAGTATCAAAAGCAATATACGCTTTATTCGATTCTAATAAAATATTGACATATTGTTTGTAGATGTCACGCCTCTCCGACTGTCTGTATGGACCATTTTTCCCACCAACACCAACACCTTCGTCAAAAGATAAGCCTAACCATTTAAATGATTCTACTATATATTCTTCAGCTCCGGGAACAAATCGATTTGAGTCGGTATCTTCAATGCGGAGAAGAAAATCACCGTCATTTTGACGGGCAAAAAGATAATTGTATAATGCTGTACGCACACCCCCAATATGCAACGCTCCGGTGGGACTTGGAGCAAAACGAACTCTAACTCTTCTATTTGTCATACTTTGCATTACTTAATTTTAAGACAATCAGTCGGCAAAATTAAACCTTTTTTTCCATACAAGTGTTTTTTTTCGTACTTTTCGCAAAAAAATCAACGGACATGAGCAATATCAGGAGCAATAACCCGTTTTCATATAGAGATTTAATATATAAAGCACTGATCTTTGTATGTACTGTGACAGTTATAGTCTATTTTTTACCTCGTGATAACAGCTTTAACTATCAATTTGACATAAATAAGCCGTGGAAATATGGTCAGTTGATTGCGACTTTTGATTTTCCAATATACAAAGACGAATCCGTTGTAAAGCATGAACAAGACAGCATACTCTCGACTTTTCAACCCTTCTATCAGCTAGATACCAATACTGTTAAAGTCGCTGTATCAAAATTGAGAAACGATTATCAAGACCATCTGAAAAAAATATTGCCATCTGCAAGCTATCTATATTATCTCGAAAAAATGCTATATAGAGTATATCAGACAGGGATAATATCCACAGAAGAAGCCGGTAGGTTAAAGCAAGATAGCACGAGATCCATTGTTATTGTCGAAAGCAAACTTGCAAATCCCAAAGACGTATCCTTACTTTTTTCCACAAAAGAGGCGTATACTTTTATTTTAGGGGCAGATACAATTCATTTTTCACCGGAGATTCTCCGACATTGTTCCTTAAATGAATATCTGATTCCTAATTTAATTTTCGATAAGCATCGCACAGAGACTGCTAAGAAAGAAGTTTTTGACAATTATTCATGGGCTAATGGTATGGTGCTGAGTGGGCAAAAGATAATAGACCGTGGAGAAATCATCAACCAAGAAACATATAATATACTGAAAAGTCTTAAAAAAGAGTCCCTTCAGAGCAATGAATCCATTATTGGTCAAAAAAGACTGGTTTTATTTGGGCAGATTCTTTTCATAGCAATATTCATGCTGTTTTTCATGCTCTATCTTGACCTTTTTCGGAAAGATTATTATGGAAATAAAGGAAGCCTTTCGTTATTGTTTGCACTAATTATGGTCTATTGCGTCATCACATCCTTGATGGTAAGTAATCATCTATTTAACGTTTATGTCATTCCGTATGCAATGCTTCCCCTGATTATACGCGTATTCTTGGATTCACGCACAGCTTTTATAACCCATGTGATTACAATACTCATTTGTTCTGTAAGCCTTCGCTTTCCACATGAGTTCATTCTATTGCAATTATCCGCGGGACTGGTCGCCATTTTCAGTCTACGAGAATTATCGCAACGTTCCCAATTAATCCGTACTGCTATTTTAATCATAGTAACCTATGCAGCCGTTTATTTTTCATTTGAATTAATAACGGAAAACAGTCTTTCCCAACTAAATGCAAGCATGTATATCTACTTCATTGTTAATGGAGTGCTTCTATTATTTGCTTATCCTCTACTTTTCTTACTGGAGAAAATATTCGGTTTTACTTCTAATGTCACCCTTGTCGAACTTTCGAATATAAACAACCCATTGCTACGCCGTTTATCCGAAACTGTACCGGGCACATTTCAACACTCCCTGCAAGTAGCTAATCTTGCCGCTGAAGCAGCAAATCGAATTGGCGCCAAAAGTCAATTGGTACGTACCGGAGCCCTTTATCATGATATTGGAAAAATGGTTGATCCGATTTTCTTCACCGAAAACCAGATAGGAAGCGTAAACCCTCACAAAAACCTCAGCTACGAACAGAGCGCACAGATAATTATAAGCCATATAACCGAAGGCTTAAAGATGGCTGAAAAGAATAATCTGCCAAAAGTCATCAAAGATTTCATCAGCACGCATCACGGACGTGGAAAAACGAAGTATTTCTATATCTCATGGAAAAACGAGCATCCGGGAGAAGAGCCTGATGAAGAGATATTTACATATCCGGGGCCCAATCCTTTTACACGGGAAACAGCTATATTAATGATGGCAGATGCCGTAGAAGCCACTTCAAGAAGTTTATCAGAATTCACTGAAGAGAGTATCAACAATATTGTCGATAAAATTATTGATTCACAAATGGATGAAGGTTTTTTTAGAGAATGCCCTATCACGTTCAGAGACATCGCAGTAATAAAAGGTGTATTCAAGGAGAAACTAAAAACGATATACCACACACGAATCAGTTATCCCGAATTAAAAAAATAAAATCAAAGCCATGAAAAGCATTCAAGATCAGAAATACTCGGAACAATTCTTTCAAAATAAGGGTATAAAACTTCATGAAATCACTGAATTTTGTTTCATGAAACCATACCAACCGGCGAGGTACAAAAGCCACATAGGAACCAAAGTAAAATATGGTGCCGGAATACTGACTTTATACCTTAGAGGCAACCATGAAAATGCTTTTTCCTTGAAGCCATCGCAACACCCAGAACGTATAATCCGTTATTTATTGGCTAATGGAATTTCTTTTAAAAATTATCATCCCGGTAAGCGGACAATAGAGAGTCTTCCGGAAAAGACCTATAACCGAGCATCTCTATATATGTTTTATTTCTTCGTTCTGTTCCTAACCTTTATAATACTTGCTTTTTGGTCTCTCACATTGGCATCTGAATGGAAGTTTATACCGGGGCTCCTATCATTCAGTGCCGCTCTATATTTCCTAAATATGCTACTTACGCGATTCTGTTATCTTTCCACTTCCGATAAAGAACTCACCATATTCAGCGTAGGACGGGTCATTAGTCATCCATACGAAGATATCATTAAAGTCAATTTCGACTTTGCGCGTGAGCAAAATTTCACTCATATCATGGAGCTTTTGGACAAAAATTATAACTACCGTCTCTACTATATAGGCAGAGTATCCCGTAAAGAGTTGGATGAAATAGCAGTTTCATTACAAAACGTCGGCATTGATGCAACCTGCAGCCTTGACCGCGAAAAGCGCTTTTATCAAGACTCTATCCATTAACCGAGAATGAAAACAGCTTTTGAAACAATTATCGGACTTGTTCCAAAAGGCCTTCGCAAGCATCTTCTAACAAGTCAAGCACATATTCAAAACCTTCAGCACCTCCATAATAAGGATCTGGGACATGATCAGAATGCGACATTTGTACGCAGAAATCAGTCATACGTCTGATTTTGTTACTTTCTTCAATTGAAGGTGCACGATCCTTAAGATCATCTATATTTCGATCATCCATCCCAATTATTAAATCAAAGTGGTAAAAATCTTGAGTCCTAACAGGTCGGGAACGGTGTGTAAGATTATACCCACGACGAGCGGCATGCATGCGCATTCTGGCATCCGGCAATTCCCCTTCATGATATGAAAGGATACCCGCCGAATCAATTATGAATTCATTTTCAATTCCTTCTTTTTCTAACAGCGATTTCATAACTCCTTCCGCTGAAGAAGAACGACAAATGTTACCAAGACAGACAAACAAAATTCTACGCGGTTTATTCATCTCACTATTTTTTACATTTCCCACTCCAATGCTTAATATCCAAACGAATAACCTCCATTCTTGAAAGAGCTTTTTCAGCATAAGCCATACCAGTGTCTTTATACTCCGGAGAGTATTTTCCCACCATAAGTCCCATTGCTTTCATTTTTTCTTCAAGAGAAAGTTGCAAGACAGCTTTGCACTGCAAAATAATACTCTCATAGTTTGTAGTGAACTCTCCCGGTATAATTTGTACAACGCCGACTATACAAAAAGAGACCTCTGGACAAGCTTTAATCGCAGCCAATTTACGCCCGACAGGAGCGCAATGAATAAATATTGATGAGTCACCATCCCATACATAATTCAAAGGCACCCCATAAGCACCTCCTTCAAGAGTCTGAATTGACAAAACCCCATATTCTCCATGATTTAATAAATGTATTGCATTTGTCTGATCCAGAAGACAGTTTTGTCTTCTTATTGAACTATTTGAATATTCCATATTGGTATCTAGAAATTACATTGGGTCCACGTCATAGTAGACTATTAAAGACTTGAAATGATCACTTTCCTGCATTTCTTTTTGCACGCGAAGGAGTAATTCTCTGATTCTACTCATAGGAGCATTATATTCTATTTTTAGCATTATTTTGCGAATGAACAAAGTTTGTATGCGTGCTACAGGAGGTTTATCAGGGCCCAAAATCCGGTTACCGAAAACAGCTCGCAACTTTGTTCCCATAGCTTGCGCCATAATTTCCAACAATTGTTCGTTACGGTTTTTCAAATAGACATAAATCAACCTGTAATAAGGAGGATAATGAAACATTTGCCGTTCAGTCAACTGATCGGATACCATGCGCTTAAAGTCATTATCTATAACTTCAGCAATAATAGGATGGGTAATATTTCTAGTCTGCAAAATCACACGCCCTCTTTTATTCTTTCGCCCTGCACGGCCGGAAACTTGTGCCATCAACTGAAAGGCGCGTTCATAAGCGCGAAAGTCGGGAAAGTTCATCATTGCATCGGCATCAAGAATACCAACTACACTAACATGGTCAAAGTCCAAACCTTTTGACACCATCTGTGTTCCGATCAAGATGTTTGTTCTTCCCCGTTCAAAATCCGAAATAATGCGCTCATAAGCAGTACGTGTACGGGTCGTGTCCAAATCCATACGGGCAACAGTTGCTTCCGGAAAAATAACCTTTATATCATCCTCTATCTTTTCGGTTCCAAAACCTCTATTACGCAAATCGGTACCATCACAAGCAGGACACATACGAGGCAACTGAGTCGTATAACCACAATAATGACAAGTTAGTTGGTTCAAGCCTTTATGGTATGTCAAACTCACATCACAGTTTTGACATTTGGGTGTCCATCCGCATGTGCGACATTCTACCATAGGAGCAAACCCACGGCGATTTTGAAATAAGATGACTTGCTCATGTTGCTCCAAGGCTTCACGTACATACTCAAGCAATAATGGCGAAAACGGTCCGTTCATACGCTTTTTTCTATTCAACTCCTTTATATCCACAGGGATGATTTCGGGGAGTCGGATATCCTTATAACGCTCATGCAACGTTACCAATCCGTACTTACTTGAAGTAGCATTATGCCATGATTCAATGGAAGGAGTAGCCGTACCCAGAAGGGTTTTAGCTCCATACATTGAAGCTAACATGATAGCAGCATTACGGGCATGATAACGTGGAGCCGGATCTTGCTGTTTATAAGTATTTTCGTGTTCTTCATCAACGATGACAAGCCCAAGCCGACTAAAAGGTAAGAATACCGAAGAACGTACGCCCAATATGATATCATACGACTTATCCGTCAGTTGCTTTTGCCAAATCTCTACCCGTTCAGCATCTGGAAATTTGGAATGATATATACCCAGTCGGTCTCCGAATACGCGTTGCAATCGATCGGTTATCTGGGTAGTAAGTGCTATCTCGGGCAAAAGATATAGTACCTGCTTTCCCTGACGAATCATATTCTCTATCAAATGAATGTAGACCTCAGTTTTACCACTTGCAGTCACCCCGTGCAACAAACAAACATTCTTCGATTTAAAACATGATAGTATCTCTTTATAGGCTCGATCTTGATGTTCATTAAGGGCATTTACGGGAGATAACGTTGCGTTAATATCCTGCAGACGAGCTACGTCCTGCAAGTATGTTTCAAAAATATGTTTTTCGCACAAAGCATTGAAAACAGCTGGGGAAGCGCCACTACGCTGGAGTAATTCTTTCTTTGTAACTTCTTTGAATTGATCGGAGAGCCCATCAGCAGCCAATAATCCGGACAATTCAATATATTTCATGAGCAAATCCAATTGTTTAGGTGCTCGTGATAATTCATCAAACAAAATTTTTAGCCGCCGTTCATTCATCATGTTGCCAGTCAAACGCACACGGTTTTCTGTCTTTGGCTTATAGGTTCGCTTCAATTCCTCTTTCACAAATAAAGCTTCTTTATCCAATAGAGACTTTACGATCGGCAATACATTCTTTATCCCACTATCTTTTTCCAATCGGGTCACTGTCTGCTCCGGCTCAGTCAAAAGCAAACGAAGCACCACATTTTCTTTTTCCGTCAAAGGAATTTCCGATTCAAAATCAGGATTATAGACCACCACTGTTTCGCTCTCAAGTTTCAAGCCTGAAGGCAAAGCGGCTTTATATACATCGCCAAGAGTGCAGAGATAATAATCGGATAGCCATTCCCAAAAGCGAAACTGTTCTTCAAATAAAATAGAGGATTTATCCAATACAGAAACCACTGGCTTCACCTCATAACCTTCGGGAGCAGATTGATGTATGCCACTTACAATTCCCGTATAATACTTCTTCCGACCGAAAGGAACAACCACCCTGCAACCCACACATAAAGTATCCTCCCATTCTTGTGGCAGAGAATAAGTAAAACACCGAGGCAAAGGTAAGGGCAATATGACATCCACGAATTTATCCATACGTGAGGCAAAGATAAGAAGAAGTATGCAAAACACACTCTCGGAATTTTCGAAAAAACGAAATGTTTCAAAGCAGGACAAACATATTCAAAAAAGAAGCGGATTGCTTGTTTAGCAACCCGCTGAATATATTATCTCAAAAGCAAAAGACACAACCTATAAGAAGCGTCTAATTAAAAAATGTATGCAGCAGATATCTGCCAAGTCTTCGTTTTCCCATTTCCATCAATGGCGTCTTTTGTATTTTTCCATGTAAAGCTATCACCCATAGGGATTTGATAATTAACTCCGACTTGCAAATGTCTCAACAACTTAAGACCAGCACCCAAATTCAAACCCACTTGAGCTGTTTTCTTCGTTATATCATAATCCGAAAATGTTTTGTCTCCGGTAAAATCGAAGAAGAAATCGGGACCCGCAGCAAAATAAAGCCCAAAAGCACTCCCCATTCCAATTGTATACTTCAAGTTGACCGGTATTTCTACCCCTGTCTGTTTTAAGGTATTATCACTGAGCTCAGTTTTTCTCTGCGAAAACAGCAAAGCTCCATCAACACCTAATCCAATTATAGGAATAGTTAATTCGGCCATCGGACCAACAAAGAAACCGGTATTATTATCCTTATTTCCTTTATATCCGCCATCAACATCTATTTTAGAAAGATTCACACCGCCTTTCACACCCCATTTAATCAATTGTGCCTGAACAGGTATAGCCATTGCCAGGCTACATACGCCTATTAAAAATACACTAATAATTTTTTTCATAAGTCTTTTGTTTTATTTCCGTGACAAATATATGAGTTTTACACTTAATGAAACAACAAGTCTTTTTCTTTTTTGTTCAGCCCAACAACGTGGGCAATAAAGATATCGTAGTCAGATGAATTATAAAAATCACTCACTAAAACAGACAAAAAAAGAATAGAAAAATTCAAGATAACAACAAAAGATACTACCTTTGCAAAAGTATGTGATACTATGGTAGTCTATGCTTTTCCTTACACAAGGAAAGATGCCGGAGTGGTCGATCGGGCCGCACTCGAAATGCGGTGAACGGGCAACTGTTCCCAGGGTTCGAATCCCTGTCTTTCCGCGATTTCTTGAAGATAGAAGCCTGCAAATTCAAATTTGCAGGCTTTTCTTTTATTAAGATACGAACACAAATTCGGAATTTGTGCTGATCTACGGTTGAAGATAAAAGCTACCTCATCCTTATCAATGAACAGATAATCTTTTATCGACAGTAAAATCATCATAGAGATATACTAAACCCATCACACGGGTTTAGATAATCTTCACTCTTTTAATTTCCACAAGTGTAGGAGGCTCATTTACGTTTGGTAAAGGCTGATGGATAATAACCAATGTGTTATAAGCAACGGCATCCGGTCTTACAACTTTGGATTCACAGAAAAAAGCATAATTGGTACCATTTACAATCTGAGTAGCCACTGCCAAAGGAACATGTTTAGCTCCTACAAGAGGTGCTAAAACTTTTTCGAACAGATGTTTTTCATCCGAATTCAATAACCCGAAAGCGGTATAACCACCTTCAACAAATGCGTTTTCCATAATTTAAAATTTTAAATTAAACATTATATATAAAAACACCACAAAACGGTTATCAAAACGTACGCTACAAATCATCATGCATATGCATGTCTTTTATAAAACAATTAATTTTCTTATTTGTTTTATAAATCAATATTTACCATAAAATATATTATCACAACACCATTTCATACACAATATATTAATATACAATTATATAAATAAAATATCCAAATTAAAACACAGATAAACTGAGACAACAAATAATACAGCATACATCAAACAATATTATCAATATAAAACATATATACTAATATTGAGAATCAAGGTTCTCTTGCATGGAAGGAACCGGCATTATTTCTCTTTTATTTACATCAAATAAGAATCGCAAATAAAAGCCACCTTACATTTATTTTTTCATCCACATCGGGTTAAGCCTCAATATCTGTTGATGAACGGGGCAGTCTTCGTCATGAGCACCTTTAAGGTAACCGATACTCATCAAGAATTCATTGACAATCTCCCCACCTGTAAACTTAAACGTCTTTTTAAAGATTTTCATCCACTCATCTCTTGTCTTAGGATGATGGTGCTCCAACCATTTTTCAAAACTACCATACTCTTCTTGCAACAGAAGAAGAGCTTTAGCATTCTCAATTGCAGCATTTATTTTAAGTTTATTGCGTATAATTCCTGGGTCATTCAACAACCGCTCCCGATCAACCTCTGTATAAGCAGCAATCTTTTGGATATTGAAATTATCATAAGCCCGGCGAAAACCATCCTCTTTTTTTAGAATAGTTTCCCAACTTAAACCAGCTTGGTTAATTTCGAGAATCAAACGTCCAAACAATTCATTGTCATCATGAATGGGAAAACCATAATGAAAATCATGATATTTTTTATGCAGACTCTTACTAGGTTCTGTCATATTGGGAATATAAGTACAATAGCTCATTATTCAAATAGTATAAAACAGAAATCATTATCTCAATATAAAGAAGCAATAGCAGGAACACAGATAAAAAAAAGAGAAACGTACAAGACATTCCTCTCTTCAATAACCATATTAATCTTGCCAATTATTTCTTATCAGCAGCCTTCTTTGAAGTAGCTTTCACATCAGCCTTCTTATCACAACATTTCTTGTCATCGGCTTTCTTGTCACAACTCTTTTTATCACCGGCTTTAGCCTTATCACAGCACTTCTTATCGCCGCCTTTTTTGCAGCACTGTTCTGTCTTAGCCTTAGAATCTTTAGCAGCATTCTGAGCATTCACTGTACCGAAAGCAACCATTGCAAAAGCAAAAGCCGCACATACCATAAACTTCTTCATAAGAATCCTTTTTTAAATTAGTATTATCAATCAAAAAACTCGTTAAGAGTAACAACCTCCTAAGAGCAATTAGTTCAAAACAAATATATGATTAATTTCCAAATAATGCAATAATACTAATACCAACTTGGGTTAAATGATTTTAAAGTACATATTTACTCTTCAACTCCTGTACCCCCATACCTGTAAAGTAATCTTCTACTAAGTTCCAACGTTGATCATCATCCATTTTACTCCCGAAAAACAAAGTAAACAGCTCGATCTGTTCCTGAAAAATCCGTTCGTTTTCATCCAAAATAAGGCTGCGGTACTCGTTGGAGTCCACTACCTGCTGCAAACGTTCCGGATTATCAATATGCACTTCCACACAAGGAGTTCCACCTCCTTCTACACTGAAAGACAGACTATTCAGCATGGAGAGCAGATTAAGCAGCATATTCAGATCGGAGAAAGGAGTGCAATAGAATAGTAAACGTTCCCCTTTATTACCCACAATCCGTTGGGAGAACAACTTCTGATAACGCGAAAGCAACAAGTCAAAACCTTTGGTTACTGTAAAAGACAAACTATTCTCTTCTTTTTTCTTCACACTGCTAATGTAACTCACACTCCGCCCTTCTTCCGTACGGGACTCGAGTAAGGCACCAATAAAACGTTTGGCGGAAGGCACGTCCATATCATGTGCAGCAAACACCGAACGCAGCTCTTCTTCGTCAAAACGCCCTTTTGATTTATAGAGTTTATCAAAAAACAATTGCTTAAGACTACCAAACAAATCATCCATCCGTTGTCGGATAACTGTGGCATCCTCTTTCAGTAAGACCTCATGCTTGCCTACCGAAACCGCCTTTGCACCTTCGACTAAGGTTCCTTTTGAAAGTTTCTGTTTAAATTCCCTATAACCCAGTTCCGGGAAGCATTCTTCCCACAGCTTATCCAAAGAAGCCTGATATACATCGTCCGTATCTTCCACTTTAGTCAGATAGGAAGCATATTGTTTCACAAATAAATCACCTGTCTTATCTTGAATATATCCCTCATTTAAGAGATTTTGTGGTGATACCGACAGCATACTACAATCGAAGCGCTTATTCAAATCATCCTCCAACCATAGCAACGCCGTTTTAATCAGCTGACCAAGCTCAGCTTCATATTCCAATTTATTCTTTAAACGAGGAAGCTTCACCACAAATTCAAAGTCAGACAAAGAAATCAACATCTCCTTTTTCTCCCCTTTCATTCGGTAGACTTCCATCAGCTTCTTCAGTATAAGACTCAATTGCTCCTGAGCTATACTGCCTACCATGTGCAAACGTTTCATATAATAGAAGTCACGCTCATGAAAATCAGTTGCGGCAACACCATGAATTTCGGCATCACGGGCAGCACGACCTATTTCCTGAATATAATCGACAAATGTGCTTGGAGGAGCTACATGGTAAATACGATCGATATCACTGATATCCACTCCCATACCAAAAGCTTTGGTAGCTACGATCATTTTCTTGCTTCCTTCGGCAAACTCACTTATGATAGCCGCTTTAGCTTCCTTGTCTTTCTTTCCATAGTACGATGAAACCCAATGCCAGTCAGCAGACCTGACCCACGTCTTTAGTTTCATATCAATTCCACCGGCAAACGGATAATACAGAATCGTCTTATGCCCGTCCAGAAAACCTTCCACTCGTTCAGCTATCACGTGCTGTTTAGCTTTATCGTAAGTTTCCCCTTCTTCAACTAGAAGCGGACAAATGTCAAATCCTATATTTTTTCGTTTTACGATGCCGACATGAAGCGCACAGGGACTCATCTGTAAAGAGCGTATCGTTTCAAAAACCATATCATCACTACCATTGGGATGCCATATTGCAGTAGCTGTAAGGGCAAAAATCGGGAATGAATACCCCAAACTACCCTTTATATTCTTAAGATACCTGCCCAAGAACCAATAATCCACACGAAACTCTTTACCCCAAGTGGTCACAGTATGAGCCTCATCCACAACTACTAAACCGAGGCGTCGTTCCCCAATGAAACGTTTTACGTCATAAGATAACAACAATTCAGGAGATAAATAGAAAAGATCAACTTCCCCATCGCGCACCCGCCGGTACACCTCTTGTTTCTGTTCCGGAGATAAATCGGATGAAGCATAAGCCACTCGCTCATAGCCTATGTCCTGCAGGCTCTCCACCTGATCAAGAATCAAAGCCTTCAAAGGAGAAACCACAATAGTCAGCAAGCCATATTCATGCCCTAGATAGATAGCAGGCAACTGAAACAGCAATGATTTTCCCGCACCTGTAGGAGCGGTCAGCAAAATATTATCATAGTCCGCACCTACTTCTTTCGCCGATTCAGCCGATTGTATCACACTCTCTATGAGCTGCCCCTGAGAGATCCGGATAGTTTCTTTCCCTTTGAAAAGGTCGGCATACACTTCCAGTTCGCGAAACTGTTCATAACCATAAACACTCCTCAATAACTCACGCACGCTTGCTCTTTCCTCCTCAGGCAGGATAGTTTTTTTAATTTCAGGTAGAAGATGCGACATTTTATAATATTCTTAATACATAAAAAGAAAAAGAAGAGGCAATCTTCCAACCCATAGCATTCAGGTCTTCAGACTACCTCATTATAAATTAAAACCGACCGTTGCAACGGCAGGGTTAAAAAGCGTATCAATACTCCTCCTCGTTGAAGAAGAAATCCTCTTTGCTTGGATAATCGGGCCAAATATCTTCGATACTTTCATAAATCTCGCCTTCATCTTCCATTTCCTGTAAATTTTCAATCACTTCAAGCGGAGCACCCGAACGCATGGCATAATCAATAAGTTCATCCTTGGTAGCCGGCCAAGGCGCATCTTCAAGCTTAGAAGCCAATTCCAATGTCCAATACATAGTAAATCAAGTATTAAAATTGTGAATAATTAAATACAACTTTCTAATTTTTCGGCAAAAGTATAACAAAAAACGTCACTTGCAACTATTATTCCAAAATATTTCATCTTTTTTCTCATCATGGTTAATTTTCCTAGACAAGACAAACAAATAGTCTGACAAACGGTTGACATAAGCCAATAATTCTGAGGCTATTTCAGCCTGCTCTGCCAAGACAAGAATCCGACGTTCCGCACGCCTGCAAACCGTCCTACAGATATGAGCAACGGCTGCAGCACGACTTCCCCCCGGAAGGATGAAAGCTCTTAAAGGCTCGAGTTCATTTTCCATTCTATCAATTTCTTTTTCCACACATTCCACGTCGTCAAGTGAAAGAATACTTGCAGGACGGGGTTCCATTTTTTCGCGATCAGTCGCCAGATATGAGCCTACACGAAACAAACGATGCTGTATTCCTTGCAGAAAAATTTTCTCTTCTCCCTCGGGAAGATAAGTCAGCAACAATCCCAAATTGGAATTAAGCTCATCCACAGTACCGTAGGCTTCAAGCCGGACATGCGTTTTGGGAACTCTCGTACCGCCCACCAATGAAGTAGTACCTTTATCTCCCGTTTTTGTATATACAAGGCTCTTTCTCATAACCATGTGTTTTTGATTAAAATTTGTCGATTAATACTGAATATAGAACAGAAACACAAAAAACAGGTCAGAAGTTGACAATATAAGCTTGTTTTATTTTAGTTTTATCAAAAAACAAAATACCAAGATCATATAAGTCGAACGAAATACCAGTTCGCTCATCCTGACACATACGTTTCCAAAGCCTCCTCATCCTCTTTGAATAGTGAATGCCCTCCACTACAAACATTGATTTGATATTGACGCGTGAAGCACAAAGATCGAATACGCCTTCTACAAAATCCGGATGGCGATAATCATGCAAATAAAGGAAATCGACGGAAGTCCCTTTCTCAAGAAACAATTCGGAAAGTTCCGATGCTGCAGTATAGTCAGCAGATGGTTTCGCTGCTTTCAGATAAAGCGAAGATGCTGCAACAGTACCGGCATCAATGATAACAGATGGTTGGGCATAATTCACCAACCGGAATAACAACCGCTTTACTTTTGTAGATTCTGAACTCCAAGATCTATTTTTCTGTAATGCCAATTCCTTCTGCTTTTCAATGAGCTCTTCGTAAGAATAATAATGATGCTCCTCGTAAATGACCTGGGTAATCAGGTTAAAAGCAAAGGGAGAGTGCACCCCATATCCACAACGATGGCGAAAACGGGACAACCAGACGAAGGGTCGTTTCAAAGCAAGCGCGATACAATTCATAGCTTCCACAGATTAAATAGCCCGCAAAGATAGCCAAATCTCTTCACATTAATATTGTCTTACCCTTGTTTAGGTTGACCTATCTTCTAGCATTCTTTCAAGATTTTCCTACTAAAGTACTCTATTATGAAAATATTTCTATACATTGCAATCAATTATACATCATGAATATTTACCAAAGCTTTAATCTAAAATCGATCACTTCTTTACTTTTATAAATTTAAAAAGAGGAGGCTAATAAACATGAGACATCCCAAAAAACTTTACGTTATTTGTATGATAATGTATTCTACAGTATCATTTGCGCAGAACTGGGTTGGAGATTTCCAGTTGGATGGAAAAGTTGACAGTATTGAGAGCGGAACAATAATACTATCCTACTACTATATTGTAAACGACAAGTTTGATGTACATTCGGACACTACAGCTATCGTTAATGGAACATTTCATTTCCAAGGAACTATAAATGAACCTGTCAGTGGAAGTTTGCGCATTAACGATGCTGAGCTCCCATTATTTCTTGAAGCAACACCTATGAAAATATATTTCTCCCCTCATAACTTGGAGAAATATTCTTTAACAGGTTCTCTAACAGATAATGAAAGTCGGTTCATTAATTATGAGTTTAACCGTTTAAGTAAGCCCAACAATCTTTTAAGAGACAAAATTGAAGCGCTGGATTCACTTTCCCATGAAAGATCAATCTTACTTCAAACACTGGATTCTCTTAACTTGCAACGTCAACGCACATTTGTCGATTTTGCAAGAGTTAATCCGAGATCTTTTATGATTCTCAAATATCTATCCTTTTTCTCACCAGATTGGCTCTCACTTCAAGAAGCCCAAAACCTTTATGAAGCATATACGCCAGAGCAAAAAGAAGTGCCTACAGCCAAGCTTGTTGCTCAAATGATCGAACATAAAAAAGAATCGGAGATTGGGAAGAGAGCCCCTGACTTTGAGCTAATGAATAAAAAGAATGTAGCAATTCACCTATCTGATTTTCGAAAGAAAAACTATGTTCTTCTCGATTTTGGAGCTTCGTGGTGTAGTCCATGCGTATCCAATACTCCCTATATCAAATCGTGTTACAACAAATATAAGAACAAAGGTCTGATTGCAATTGCAATCTCAAAAGATCATTCAGAAAAAGATTGGAAGAAAGGCATCGAAAAGAACGGTACAGCAGACTGGTATCACATCTGGGATGAAGCGGAGCAAAATAGTACAATGCCCCTCACTAAAAAGTATGATATCTCTTGCTATCCTACTTATATCCTCATCAATAAAGACGGAAGAATCATCCGGAAATGGATCGGAACGATAACTGAAGATAAGGATAGAAAAGAGTTTGAAGCTTGCTTAGATAAATTATCGAAAGAATAACATCCAGCTATAAAAAGTTAAAGGTAACCGAATCTCCTTTTTGCCTCAACGAGAAAGAGATGACTTTATCTTTGATAACCGAAGTCCGACCCTCAATCAGCATTTTAGCCTCAACAGCTCCTGCAGGTAACATCAGACGAAAGTCTCCCGGTATTAACGCAGTGATAACGGCTTTTACCGCTTTTCCGTTTTTCCACTCACAATCTACCGTTGCTCCTCCGCGGACATGCATCCCCCTAAAACTTCCGGAATCCCAATTTGTGGGTAGAGCAGGAAGCAAATGAATAAAACCTTCATGACTTTGCAACAGCATTTCACCGACCCCTGCCGCGCCACCATAATTACCATCAATCTGAAAAGGTGGATGGGCACAGAATAAATTGGGAAATGTTCCACTTCCGTGTTGCTTTGTCAGCGGATTAATAGCTGGGTGAAGCAGGCTTTTAAAAAGTTTCCATGCACGGTCGCCGTCACCTAAACGTGCCCAAAAGTTGATTTTCCAGGCGCGACTCCATCCGGTTCCTTCGTCTCCACGACGATTTAATGTCACCTTACATGCTTCTGACAAAGCAGGCGTTTTTTCAGGAGATATCTGATTCCCCGGATGTAAACCATATAAATGGGAAACATGTCGATGGTGTATATCTTCTTCTCTATAATCTTCAAGCCACTCTTGCAAGTATCCCTTCTCACTTATTTGTAGCGGAGGAAAACTTTTAAGGGCCTCTTTCAATGAGTCGGAGTAATCGGCGTCACAGCCTAATATATTGGCGGCTTCCATTACATTGGTGTATAGCTCGGTTATCAATTCAATATCCATTGTCGGCCCCATACAGATACTTACAGGAATGGAATCTCCATTCAGATAGAAGGCATTTTCGGGGGAAGAAGAAGGAGCAGTCACCAGCCAACCGTGCTTGGGTTCACGCACCATTGTGGAATGGAAGAACTCCGAAGCTCCTTTCAGTACGGGGTAGATTTGCTTCAGATAAGCAATGTCACGAGTATATTGATAATGCTCCCAAAGGTGAGCGCAAAGCCATGCGCCTCCGGTATTTGTGGCTCCCCATGAAGGATGTTCCCCCGGGGCCGTATAGTTCCAGACATTGGTCATCATGTGCTGTACCCATCCTCTGGCACCCTTTCCATAGAATGTACGGGAGGTCTCCTCGCCGGATGGGACCAAACGTTCTACAAACGAAATCAAAGGTTGATACAGTTCTGTGAGACCAGCCTGCTCCAGAGGCCAATGATTCATTTGGATATTGATGTTCGTGTGATAATCACCATTCCACGGCGTTTGTATTCCATTTGCCCAAAGTCCTTGCAGATTGGGTGGAAGACTGCCGGGACGAGTACTGCTAATCAATAGATATCGCCCATAATTGTAATATAACGCTGCCATGGATGGAGAGTCTTGGGTAGCGAAACGTGTAAGACGTTGATCCGTGGGCAGACTATCCGCAGGACTCGCAGGCAAAGTCAGCGACACACGCTCATAAAGCGAACGGCACAAGGTGGAATGACTTTGTTTATAAAGCTTCATTTGGGCAAGTGCACCCGCTTTATCGGAGTATTTATGCGGAAGCACGGCATTGAGGAGACTGTCACAAACAACCGCATAACGCTCTCCCGCGAAAGTAGTCCCGCTAGCTTTATACGAAGTGGTGGCAGAAAGGATGATCCAAGCTTCCCTACCATTTTTCACGCTCATTCCATTGGCTACGGATGTTTGCTGTTTACCTCCCAGTGTTATCATTCGTAGGGCAATACGGTAATTCATCCCGTCTTTTCCGGGCTTTCCACTATCCAATGCTCCATCAAGAAACAAGGTGTTATCTTTCAATGAGACAGTACCTCGTTCGGGACGACTGATGCGAGCCGAGAAATTAAGCGCTTGGTTACGATCAGCCAGCAGATGGATCACGATAACATCTTTATCCCGCGAAGTGAAATATTCACGCCGGAAGTTCACCCCATCTTTTCGAAAAGAAGTATAGGCTATTGCACGACGAAAATCGAGCCAACGTCGATAATTTTCGACATCTTCAATAGTGCTTTTACCGTTATGGATAGTCGGGTAAGAATAATCCAGATCCAGATTGCCTAGTAATTGATAATTTCCATACGTCCCGCCAAGCTCTGGTTTTCGCGGCACAAAACTCTTATACATAAGCTCTTGTGCTTCGCGATTCTTTCCTTCAAAGAGCAATTGTCGGATTGCCGGAAGACTCCCTGCAGCATCAGGATTGCCGTAATCGGTCTCTATACCACTCCATAACGAAATCTCATTCAAAACAATATGTTCTTTATCAATCCCTCCATCGGGCATAATACCCAATCTCCCGTTACCTAAGGGTAAAGTTTCTTCCCAAAGACTCGCAGGCGAAGTATAATAAAGCTGATCGTTGTAATCATCAGTAAAAGCTGTCTGTGCAATTCCCGCAACAGGCGCACAAGCAACAACCAGTAGAAAAGTGATAAAGAATTTTTTCATAATATTATAAGCAATACTTTTAGCAGACTAACACAAAAATAGTATAAAAATCCAGATAAGCACACGCAGCCTGAAGATGTTTTTAAAATAAAAAGCGAGAGATTTTTTCAATCTCCCGCTTTTACATCATAAAACAATTCGTTGCTTTATCCCAGAGGATTATCATCCTTACCGTCTCCACCGGAACCGTTGCCACCTGGTTTCGATCCACTGCCTGTACTCCCGCTTACACTGCCCTTACCCAGCGACAGTCTTTCTAACGTAGCCTTGCCCAGCATATTTTTAAAATAACTTCCCGGATAAAAGATAATCTTCCGACGATACACTGTATTGGCATCCACGTCATCCACACCCTTCTGGCTTTTTGCATTCAGTCCGGGGCGGAAGCAACCAAAATCTCCCAACTGCACGGAATATCCTTTGTCCAAATCCATATTCAGGGTATCTACCAGTCCGTCAATCACCATCTTCACTACGCCACGCGGCGCCATACTCACTTTCTGTACTTCTTCGCATAGTGTCTTGAAATCGACCGAGCCCAGCACCTTTGTCTGCGCCACAAACTTCTCTGTTTTGGTTTTATCGAAACCAAATATGACTTTTTTCACTTCATACTTAATAGCCATAATCTTTGTTTTTTAATTATTAATAGGTATGCTTTTTTATTCTCTTCTCATTCGGGAGCGAGAAGTTTTTCACCGTGAGGCCTCAACGGTCAGACTTCTGTTTTCCAAATGCGATGTTGCAAAGTTAGAACGGGAATCAGGCAAAAGCAAGGAAATGGCATCTACAGCCTGAATGCACAATTCGCTAATAATTAAGATATTACAAAAGAAGCATCTCTACAATAAAATAACAGAGGAAGATAGAGGGGAAAATGGAGAAAAGTGAAATTTAGTAATAAGCTCTACAAGGGGAAGTGTAAATCGCTGATTATAAACAGATACTTTTGAAGCTATCTCTACAGTTTCGTGCAATATTGCTTTATGGATAGATTACCGTAAAAACGGGAATTTATAACAAGAATTATTTGATGATACTAAGAAAGTTCTAACAAACTTAGATACAGCATTATTCTTTAAATTGGTTACAAACTCCATAAAGTTCTTTGTTTGCGATGAAGTACGGATGTACCGATTTTTACCGCAGGCTCATTAGCTTGCTCAAGATTGTTATATATCTTATCTATGACTGTGCTTATTTCCGTATTTTCTTACGATATTTCTGATTGCTTGCATTTGGATTTTCCGGGTTTGTCATTTCCAAATAACCTAAATCTACCAAAGCGTTAATATACCGCTCTATGTTTTTACTATGATAGCTTACGCCAACTCTTTCTAGAATTTCTTTACTACTGCGAGGAACATTGCAATAATTTACTATGTCCTTTTGCTTATTGCTTAATTTTACTTGACGGAAAGTATTGGGAGTTTCTCCCTGTTTGATTTTTTCATTCTGGTTCTGAATCTGTTTTTGTGTATCAGGAAATTGAAATTCCAATCCGCGCTTATCGGCATTCACCTGTACGGTGGCATTGAACGGTTTGAGGTTTTTGGAGAACATATTTTCAATATAGACTCCTTTGCCTTCATGGAGTTCCTGCTTTTGTAGTTCGGGTAGTTTCACTCCTTTGAGTTCATCGGGGATTTTTATTTTGTCGGTATTCAGAACGACTAACTCATTCGTTAATTTATCCGCCGAAACATAGGCATTGATTGTCTTGTCATTGCCAACATTAAATTCGATCAGCCGTCCGGCGTTGCCTTTTTCTAACAGGTTCTTTTTATCTTCTTCTGTGAGATGGGTTCCATAGAGCGGTTGATCCAACTCCGGTTGCTGGCGGACGGAATGTACACGAAGATTAAGTTCCCCTTCGGCTTTTTCACGAAAAGACAAACGGGCATCGGTCTGGATATGAACTCCATTAATATCTCCCTGTATGAGAAATAATACCGGAGACTTTTGCCAGTTGAGCATTTTATCCAACGAATGGGTATTAACAAGTTGTTCGCGTGTAACCCCGATGCTCTCCAGCTGTTCCCAATTGATACGGGACTCATCGATGGACTGATACTGCTTCGGAGCAAAATTCTCCGGCAAAACCAGTTGCTCGTCGAGCATCTGCTTATTGGTCGGGGTTTCAGGATTTTTTAATAGTTCCTGCCAGCCGACAACCATATTTTCGATTTTATCCAACGGTACTTTGAAAAAATGAAAATGGGTGGGTTCTTTGGCTTGCCGCATGAAATTCTCGAAGAAGTTTTCCAATACACCGCCGTGTTTATCAACTTTTAAAAAGTCCGGCTCATTCTTCGCTTCTGGTTTGACAGTCTTTGGTGTTCCGTCATCATTTAACCCTGTAACAACTTTTAGTTCGTTACTGTCTTTTTCTACGACCAATAAAACTTCCTGGTCATTCAAATTATTTTCCATATTAAATAAATTGTTTAATAATTACATCGACATTAATGTAATTCGAGAACTAAAGTAGAGTAGAAATATGAGTAAAAGTCTGATTTATAAATCGGTGGTAGTGTTTGGCAGTCTAGTGGCAGTATGTTCGTTTAAAACTTGTAATTTGTTAAGGGATTCTTTGTGATTATAGATATCTTTGTCAGGATTACGAATTAAAAATCAAGTACATGAAGCGATCACTATTTTCTCTTTGTTGTTTATTCCTTATAGCCGGAACAGTGCTAGCACAGGATACCTCGGTTCAGGTTTACGACGGGACAACAATAAAAGTCGGCGATATTATTCAAGCAGGACACAAGCCGTCCATATACCAATATAATACGATAAAGGTGATGGAAGGGAACTATCTTCGTGATTTCAAAGAAGACATAGCTTTTTCTAAACTGGAAGTAATCGAGATAAAGGATGCGGGTCGGAGTTATACGTCTTCGGTAAAGGAATCAACCCTGAAAGTGCACGAGCAATCAAGTGGGAAGGAACTATTCATAAATATAAATGATGCCATAGAAAAGGGGGAAGTGATCGCAAAGCCTGCACAACGCTTGTATCCAGATGCTAAATTCTTGAGCGATGATTCACTGTTGGCTATTGCGCTCCGTGTGAACAAACTGCCTATAACGGATCAACAGATTCTGTTTTTAATCAGCCTCAAAGACAAAGACCTGTATAAAAAATGTAAAGCAAATGAATTTGAATATAACTCGGTGAAGGCTGAATATACCAAGCAGTTGGAGGATATGATGAACGATTTTGATTTTACTTCAAATATGACTTTTCAAAGAAAGGCTATCTGATTAACTTTATTGAAAATGAGAAATTGGGATTCATGAAATATGGGGATTATAATTTTACTTTCTCTGCTTATGAGCCGTTCCGTTTCATACCAGTTACACAAGAATATGGCAAAGAAGTCAATAAACGTAGGCAAGGAAGGAGTTCGTATATCAGTAATTTGGCTTATGGACGGTTTTATTTCAAGGCTTTGGATAAGATGACGGAGTTGCCCAAATCGGACATTCTAAATATGGAGAATCTATATCGCAAAACAATTATTGGAGCGGAGTTTGTGGGACTTGAAGTGTATGATTTCAAGCATTGTGATTATAATTTTATAGGTAGTGTGAAGTGATCATTATATTTAAATAAAATAATATGGGCTGGATATATAAAAACAAACAACAATTAGGAAATTCAGGCTGCTATGAGATGAATTTACTATTTAATGATAGCAAATTCTATGTTATGGATAATCATTTAGCTGCTGCTTGGTGCTGGTCCCAAAATATTGATGTGTCAAAGAAATATGGGTTATTTCATATTGATAGACATTATGATCTGCTAAATAATCTGAGTGATGATTTCTTGTGTAAAAATAGAGATATATTAATAGGAAATGATTTTTCTGCATATTTATCCTTGAAAGATAAATCAGGAGTCCAGGCTCTCAGATTTGACAATTATATTGACACATTCAATAGATTATATCCAGGCCTTATACAAAAAGTTTATTATGCAACTCACAAGGATGGAACAGACTGTACCGGAACAAGCCTTGAATTGATAAACACATATATTCCTGAATTATGGGATTTACATACTAATATAAATTATTGGTTAACAAAATGTGACAAAAGTATTGAGCGTTGGATTGTTAATATAGATATAGATTTCTTTTTCCAAAATCACGATGATGAGGGATACTTTCAATTTACAACACAGAAATACATAAAATATATATGTCAGGAAATTAAGGCTTCTCTTTGGAATATTGATGTGGTTACTATAGCAATAAGTCCTGAATTTTGTGGTGGTTGGGGAAAAGCATTTAACATTTTGCGAATTATTAATACAGAATTGGGCGTTTGTATGCCGTTTAAATATAAACGAATCAAAGGCATATCGTACTTGTTTTAAAATCCACATCTCGCACTGAATATTAATCAGGTAAGGATATTTTACATTACAACATCTGCATAACTACAGATTTATCTGAATACGAAACTGAAAAGTTGAATTCTGCAAAAACCTCTTCTCCATCTACTTCAAATATATTACGTAAGAGATTGTCATCAGAAGTAAAATAAAAAGTATAATGCATATCAGCAGGACGAATAGGATTACGTAAAATGCGTGCCATAGAAGCTTTATCAGGTAAAGAATGCTTGTTATTTCCATTTACGCTGAACAAGTATGTATCACATCTTATCAAAGAAAAAAGCTCATTAGTATTATTACCTATACTTCCATGATGGGAGACCTTTACTAAATTACAAATAAGTGGATTTTCTTCACTATAACCCTTTTCTCTTAAAGAAGTAACTATTGTTGATGCGTGTGCATCTGCAAGCCATAAAACGTTCTGTTCCCGAAAAGTAGTAACAAAGGCGATACTACTTCTATTTTCTACAGAATCATCTTCTTCTCCTCTGTTTAAATCGAAATCTTTCAAACGCGTTGAATGATCGCGCTGTTTTGCGCTTTTAGCTTCGCTTATTTTCTGACATTCTTGTCTTTCAAATAAAGTATCTGCTGACATATATTTATCTTTTAAAGAAGCCAGGTCTTCAGGTGAAGGAGACAACTGTGTAAAAGTAAGACCAGCAAAATCAGCAGGTTCCATTCCAGTCGTTATAGCAGTAACCGGTCGACTATTTTTGATAAGATATTCACTTAACAGATCTGCACTCCCGATGGATTTGGCACTACTTATTGATGTAGCTCTCTTTATAGCAGGAAATGTTTCAGTTGGTAAACGGGGTATGTTATACCACCAGGTACCAACCATATCTTTTTTTCTTTCGGTCAGAATATGTTTCACATATGTTTCCATACCCTTGATATGATCGTCGTGTATATGGGTTATTACCCATAAGTCTATTTGCTCTCCCAGTTTTTCTAAATTGGAAATTTCTTGAGAGAGAAATGAATCATAGGTGGATTTAAAACCGGAATCAATAAATATGGTATGCATATTTCCATCCGTTCCTTTATAACGAATCTTAGCAGCGTCAGCACAGCCTGCCGGATAAAAAGTAATTATGCAATCAGTCATTTTCAAAGGTTTCTTTTGTTAAATTTATTTCTCCACTAATATCACCTTTCTCTAATGTAAAAACGCCATTAATAATACTCCGCCCCACCCAATGATCTTTACCTACAAATAATTTTTCTCCTAATACAGTCCATATGATCTCCAGATTCTCCCGGTCAAGAAATTCCATAAAATCCGGTTTTAGTATGAGTGGGTCATCGGGTAAAACGCATTTACAGATAACTTTGTTGGATGCATTTTCAAAAACACCTTCCATTTTCCCATACTGCATATCCATTCCTTTCCAAATTATTTTTGATGGCATTTCGTAACTTCTATGAGCTTCGGACTTATCCTGAGAAAATTCACCGGCACTTTTATGGGTAGTCAGGGCGACATCAAAATTTCCTCTCTCAACTTCCTCCCAAACGTTCGTTTCTATATAATGGTCTTGAGAAGCGGGTGACCAATAATTCTCACGACTAAACACATCATTAGTATTTCCTGATTCAGGCATCCATCGCCCATGAAAATTCTGTGTACTTAGCCATTCTAAGATTTTTTCCTTTTCCTCTTTATGTATCAAATAGCTTTTTATCATATACCATATTTCCCGGCGAGATCTGTGATAAGTATCTTCACCTATTTGTTTGGGCTCTTCCCATTTAATGAATGAATCCAGGGATAGCCATTGATACCTCTCCTCATCTTCTCTCTGAATAATGTTTTTAACTGAAGGTAAATCCTGTTGGTTTATAAGCCAGTCTTCAAGAGGTTGATCCCAGTTGGCATAATCCAAACAACCGTTTCTGTGAGTTGGATCAGATTCAGTTTCTAAGTCTTCATCTGAATTTTCTTGTGTTCGGTCAATACATCCGATATTTATATCTCGTATGTAATAATTCCATATGCCATTATATATAGGGTTTTGACTTCTCCATGAAGACCTCATTTTACAATTATCGGCAACCTTACCTAAAAGCTCATATAAAGCAATCCACTGATACTTTTTCCCGATACGTTCTACTTTAGGACCACTTCTACCTGCATAACCTAAATATTCTTCATACTCTCCATGCTTTTTAGGATCATAGCCATATTTTTCAAAGATCCATTCAACAGCCATATTACTTAAACCGTTTACATCTACCTCCCAGTTACACAATGCACTTTGGAAAACATATCGGCCAAAATCACCATAGCCTCCCGTACCGCGACCATATTCGGTGGTCATTGAACGTAAAATTGTGTTTTGTTTAAAATAATTCTTAGGAATAGTATCATCCTGATAATCAAGTTTGTAATTTCTATTAATATCCTCTATGATTGGAAAAACAGTTGGCATATCACTTTGGTAAGGAGGCCGTAGTTTACTTATATCCACTCTTAGATCTAGTTTTTTATATATACCAAACTCTACTATATTTTGAGCATAATCTCTTAAAAGGATATGTTCCGGTGGAGTATTATTTTCAAAGTTGTGGTTGTAAACGTATTGTGCCAATTCCTGAACTGCTGACAATTGGGAAGTTCGTAATACACAGCCGTATGCCACAGCATAAATCCGCTCCGCAATATATACATCTGAAACATTCTGAAATTCAATCATCAATTTAATTAATACAGGCAGTTGCTCTTCCAATAAATTGATTAATGCTTTTGTAGTCCGATCTCTTAATTGTATGTTCGTAGTTGCTAATCCCCAGATCAGTGTCTGTGCTGTTAATCTTGCAGTTTCCGCATCCACTAAAGTCGAGACACCCAGCTGCCATGCCCAATCTATTAAACGGGTAAAAGGAAAAGTATAACCTCCATCTGTTCCGGTATAATTTAGAAGAAATTCCTGCCAGAATGAATCTCTATCTGCCATTGAAAAAGGGTTCAATTTTTTATTTAACCGGTCACTATTAAAAGGATGTGCTGGTAAAGTAGACATTTCAATCAAGCGATTCAGCCAATCATAATTTAACTTGAATCCAACTGAATTCAGCCAATTCGATATCTTTTCATCATCTATCGTTTTTCCCTGTCTCCATCTTAAACTATTGAATACATATTCTATAATTCGTTCTGCTTCCCCTCTTTGGGGGTCTTCAAAAACCCAATCGTAAACTTCAAATAGTTCCAAATTAAATTTTTCAGGTAAAAGTGATGCCATAGCCTCTATGATCCCGCCATACTTCCAATAGTTATCTAATAAAGAGCCTAATTCATTACTCTCTTTAAAGGCCATACATACTTCTTCTTCAAGTGAATACATTTTTAGCAATTGTTCTGCCATATAGAAATCACCAAATCGTTCGTATGCAAAATAAATAGTTTCTATTTTTTCCCTAATACCACTACGATAATCTACGTATAAATTCCGGACGATAACATTCTCTGCAATTAAATCATTCATCAAAAAACGAAAGTCATTAAACTTTTCCCGAAACAATGTTTCAGCCTCTTTATACGTTAGTTTCTTGTCATCAACCTTTTTGTAACATGCATATGCTAATTCATAAATAGCCTCTTTTACAATCCCTTGATGAGTAGCATATTCCTCACGCTTTTCTTCCAGTTTTTTTTCTATATATTCTAAATGGTCAATATGAATATTTGTTAATCCCTCAAAACACAATGGAATTTCTTTTGAAGGAGTTGATTTTGCAGTCTGACAAATTAAATGAAGAAATAAAGGATTTGTAAATTCAGGATTCAAAATTGGGAATTGTGGTTGTTTCAACTCATAATATTTACAAAAAAGACGTAAAGCAGCATATTCATTTCCTGCAAATCCCTGATGTGTGAATTGAGTGAGTTCTGGTTTTTTCTGTACTTGCTCTGGAATAACTGCATTATAATAAGTACTACGCACAGTTATTACAAGGCTAATGAATGGATATGATGCAATCTCATCTATAAATCCGGATAAACCATTTCTCCAAAGTTCTTTTCCCCCTCCTTCATTCAGGGCATCTATCATAAATAATACACGGGAATCAATCTGTTTGCCAATTTCATTCATTCCATTTAATAACTCACTAAAAGTACCCCGATAATCCAGAAGAGTTATGATATTTTGACTGATGCTCTGACTCGCTATAAATTGTTGTCCTAATAGTAGAATAACCGGTTTCCCTTCTTTTATTTTCCAATTAGCAATGTCGCCCAAAAGGTGAGATTTTCCACAGCCGGCATCTCCTTTAATAAGTAGCAAAGGGTTGTTGAATAAGCCTATATTTAACTCTTCCAAATCTTGAAGTAATGAGTTATTCAATTCAATCTGCTCATAAATATGCTTAATGCTTTTACTGCGCTTTTCATCTTCTTGTGCAATTGATTTAGTTTGTGAATATATTACTTTGGATGCTTCTTCCAGAGTAATATTATACTGATTTATTCTTTCTATGAATTCTTCAATATAGATTGGAAGCGGTTCTTCCCACTTTTCTACAACCTCATTAAACCAACTTTTTGCAAATTCTTTTAACTCCTCATTAATACTATCTGATATATTACTCAAATGGTCATTTATACCATAATCATACTTTTCGTTATTTAGCAACCAACGATCAATTACATGCTGTATTTTCTTCTTATATATATTTTCTTTTCCGAGGGCCTCAAAACAGGAAACTATAGGTAAACGAAAGTTTAATTCTTCATTAAATCGAGGTCCCAAGTCACTAATAGCTTTACTAATACGTCGTGAAAAGTCATCACGTATTAATCCTTGTCCTCCGATAAAAGAATAAGGAAGAGGGGACAAATAGTTTTCCTTCAAAAGCTGATTTATCTGGTTTATATATTGGCAATAAATAATTCGTCCTCTACCTTCTTCGCGATAACGGGTAAATATACCCATTAAAAATAATTTATTATCGGTATGCAGAAAGATTCCACTCCCTGAGAATCCATCGATTTCATCAGCATTGTAATCATCATTCAACTTTAATTGGAATCGACGGTCCGGAACAAGATCCTGGCTCCATTCCGGGTAGATACAGACAACCTCCTCTCCTTTAGTGGCTAATGGAAATCCTTTTACAGCAAAGTTGGATATCGCAAGATGATTTTTTATAATCTCGACACAAGGTAAGGAATCTATGACAGACAGAATTTCATTTTTATCTACTACAATAATTGCCACATCCCTTTCTATACACGCCGACACAAGATTATAATTTATCTTTTTATATATAGAAATTTCGCCATTGAATAAATCAATTTTGATCCCTTCACGTGGCTCTGTAAAGCTATCTCCATCTTTATATAAGCAATGAGCAGCTGTTAGTATATAAATTTGGTTTTTTAGATCAGAGTGATAATATAATACTCCACTACCTATAGGTTGTGAATTATCACACTCTCTTAAACGTACACTTAAATTTGAAAGTAATAAATCATTTGATGGATTCATACTCATATGCTTAATTAATTTATATCCACTTTTTAATACCTATCTGAAGATTATAGTATTAACTCACAAATATAATGTAAATTAACATAAGTTCTATGTCAAATTAAAATAGACTTTATTTAATAGAGTTTATATTGAATAAGGGTTTATTTTATGTGATTATCAGTTGTTTACAAAATATCAATCATTTTAATTTACTGAAAATGAGCCTCTTGAAAATCAACATCTATAACTAATTGATAATCATTAGCCTCAATACTTATTGTATATAATGTCTAATGAAATCCAATAAAATTTTGGGACTCTCCCATATTTTGTGTAAACGTTAAAACTAACAGGTAATCGGATTAGGTTTTATACCTTAATTCGATGTTTAAGTCATGCATTGAAGTATATCAAGGTTCCTCTAATAATAATAAACTCAAAAAGAGAGCTTGAAAATAGCTCTCTTTTTGAATTATGCATAATAAGTATCTTCCCTTACTTCTTTACTTCCCTTTCTCTATCACATACACCACATTCCTCCCCGCACCATATTTCATCAGTAGTCCATCTTCGATGAACAGGTTCAGATCGGTGACCGCTTGCTTCGCACTGCGCCCTGTCAGACGGATGTACTGAGAACGGTTGATACAGGGATATTGTTGTAAATATTCCTCAAGCAAACAATAACGCTGTTCTACGGACAGAAGTGAAGAACTGGATTCGGATCTGGATGCCGATTGCGGATGGCGTTCCAGAACGATCTTTTTATCCAGTTTTTTGTAGTATTCTTTACTTATACGGAAGTTCAGTCCGCGAAGCTTTACTGAAGGGGAACGAAGGTCTTTCTTTTCCATGACTTCATGCTCGCAACTTAGTGAAGGGGTAAAGTAGCCGAGCTCACCCAACTCCACCGACCAGCCGTCAGCCAGACTGTCGCGCAACTCATCCATAAAGGCAGACATGGCACCCTTCAGCAGACTGCGACTGATTCCAGTAAAGAGATGGACGCGATCCAGAAATTCTTCCTGCCCAAGAGTACCCTTGGGTATAAAACGGGCGTAAAGGGGTTGTTTTTCACCGGTTTTACGGACATCAGGCTTTTCAAAAAGATCATAATAAGCACTCATAATCTATGTTTTTTACGGATACCGCGCAGAATATCTGTGAAGTGTCGGATTTAAGTTCTATTCTTACT
The DNA here is from genome assembly GCA_007896885.1 of Bacteroidaceae bacterium HV4-6-C5C. Classification (GTDB taxonomy): domain Bacteria; phylum Bacteroidota; class Bacteroidia; order Bacteroidales; family Bacteroidaceae; genus Bacteroides. The sequence continues at coordinate 141,640 of VOIU01000005.1, read as the reverse complement.
GTTTTTATCTATTTTCCTTGCAATGATTAAGAAACAGCATAGCAACAATTTATTCGTTCCACCGTGAAGAAAGTTTTATTCTACCGTGGGGTACTTTTCGTTCCATAATGGTGGAACGAAAAGTACCCCGTGATGGAAAGAATAAATGTTAGTATACAAATGTACTAATCCTGCCTAGGAAAAGCAATAGAAATGCCCTATAAAATGACAGTGTGCGGGTAAATCATGATTTGCCCGCACACTGTTCCTTTGGTTTAAGAGTGTATGTCAAAAATAGACTAACACCATTATGTCGTCATCTGATTGCCCCCCATCTATTGCAACTCAAATTCAGTCGTCTGACGAATGTCTTTAGATGAAGAACCTATATAGACTTTAAATTTGCCAGGTTCGGCTTTCCAATCTTGTTTCGCTTCATCATAGAACTTTAAGTCGTCAACCGAAATAGTAAAAGGCACCAGCTTCTCTTCACCTGGAGCTAATTCCAGTTTTTGGAATGCTTTCAACTCTTTAAGCGGACGAAGTACACTGCATTTCTCATCACCGAGATAAAGTTGTACGACTTCCTTGCCCGAAACACGCCCCGTATTCTTTACCGGGATGGAGACTGTAAGTTTCCCATCCTCAGTAATCACCTTACTCGAAAGTTGTGGCTTACCGTAAGCAAAGGTTGTATAACTCAGCCCATGACCAAAGGGGAATAACGTCGGAATTTTCTTTGTATCGTACCACCGATAGCCGACTAAGATATCATCTTTGTACACTTCTTTAATGCTATCGCCCGGATAACACAACTTATCAAAAGAATGCGCGCCACAATCGGTCAGTTTCACAGGGAAAGAAAAAGGTAATTTACCACTCGGATTGACCTTTCCACTCAGAATATCCGCTAATGACTTTCCTCCCATCGAACCAAGATACCAACCTTGTACAATGGCAGGGACTTGTTTAACCCAAGGCATTTCTACCGCATTACCGGTAAGCAGAACCAAAACCAGATTCTTATTCACTCCCAGCAAAGACTCAATCAGTTCGTTTTGACCGAAAGGCAAAGCATAACTTAAACGATCAACACCTTCACAGTCCTGAAAATTATTTTTATTCAAGCCACCTACCAATATAACAAGATCTGCATCTTTAGCCATCTTCACTGCAGCAATACGAAGAGAGTCACTCACACTCTGAGGTACCTCTTCAGCCCGACCGTACATGGGTCGTCCTGCAGCATATCCACGGGTATATGATATTTTATCACCGTAAACTTCGCGCAAGCCCTCCAAAGGAGATATCATATCCTTAACCTTCAAGTCGGATGACCCTCCACCCTGATTAAGCATACGGATAGCATTATCACCTACTACAAGAATATTTTTGTACTTATCGCCGGCAATGGGGAGAAGAGGCGCACTTTTTTTGGTAGCAGAGGCATTCTTCAATAGAACAATTCCCTCATCTCCAATAGTGCGTGCGGCCTGATAATGATCGTCGGTAGTCAATGTGCCGAACGGTTTATGCCGGTTCATCGATGTACGGAAAATAAGTCGCAGAATGCGGGATGCTTTATCATCAACCGTACTCATTGGAACCTTACCCGACTTCAGCATTGCCAAATAAGGCTTCGCTAGATAATAATCATCGTAAGTGAATTTACTTTCGGAAGTCAGCCCATTGGTATACGAACCCATTTCAATATCAAGTCCGTTCATTGCAGCTTCATAAGTATCATGACAGCCACCCCAGTCGGTAATCACCACTCCATCGAAGCCCCAGTCTCCTTTCAGAATCTTATTCAGGGTAAGCTCGTTATGGCAAGCATGTTGTCCGCGTATTTTGTTGTACGACCCCATTATAGTCCATGACCCTCCTTTTTGCACGGCAGCTTTAAAAGCCGGAAGATAGATTTCGTGCAAGGCACGGTCGCTCAATTCCACATCAATATGTCCCCGCCATAATTCCTGGTTATTCAAGGCGTAGTGTTTCACACAAGTCGCCACTCCGTTCTTTTGGACTTCGCGAATATAAGGCACACACATTATGCCGGCCAAATAAGGGTCTTCACCCATGTATTCAAAGTTACGCCCATTGAGTGGGGTACGGTAGATATTCACCCCGGGACCTAAAAGCACATCTTTTCCACGGTAACGGGCCTCCTCACCAATCGCCTTACCATAAGCAGCGGACATATCGGGATTCCAGGTAGCTGCCAGACAGGTCAGTGCAGGAAATGCAGTAACACTGTCGTTCGTCCATCCGGCATAGCCCCAGTCATTCCAGTTAATTTCAGCACGCACCCCATGAGGGCCGTCACTCATCCAAAGTTCGGGAATGCCCAAGCGTGGTACTCCCGGACTACTAAATTTACTTTGGGCATGGCAGAGTGCCACCTTTTCTTCCAAAGTCATACGCCCCAAAGCGTCTTTCACACGTGCCTCAACAGGCTGGTTATCGTCTAAGTAAACAGGGGTCTGCGCCATCAGCATTCCAGCAGTGCACATACCAAGTAGACAAGCTAGCAAATGTTTCTTCATTATATTTTTATTCAGGTTAAGTAATTGAACAGAATTAGTTTAATACATTTATTTTTTATATTGCTAATTTTTAGCGTTTTACAAATACGTATACTAGCAATTAATTATGAGCACTTACTTATATGGTATTATTTATTATGGTCTATTGACCTTGATCTTGATTTCATCGGCTTTCAAGCTTTCCGATCGGGCCGAGAGATTGATATTTCCTGATTTCCCGGTATTCTGTATCACGATCAGACACTTACCGTGAAAAGCTTTACGATGATTTGCTTTAAACTTTTCCAAAGAAATCGGATTACCGTTATCCACTCCGGCTATAAATCCGGCACCCTCAACGTCAAAAGAAATCAAATTTTCAGCTTCGGGACAAAGATAACCGTCTTTATCCAATACTTCAACGGTTACAAACGAAAGATCTTTGCCGTCTGCTAAAATAGACTGCCGATCTGCCGTCAGCCGGATACGGGCAGGTGTACCGGCCATGTGAATTTCGCGTTCAAGCACAGTTTTACCCGCTTTACGTGACACCACGCTTACTACTCCCGGTTCAAACTTTACACGCCATATCACGTGGAAATCATCTTTTCCTTTCCGGCGCACCCCTTGGGATTTGCCATTGATAAACAGTTCCACTTCATCTGCATGATTGTAATAAGCCCACATATCAATTTCCTGCCCCGGAGTCCAATTCCAATGAGGGAAAAGATGTAGGACATCCTTATTCGTCCATTCCGATTGATAGAGGTAATAAATATCTTTAGGGAATCCGGCCAAATCAACGATTCCGAAATAAGAACTGCGTGCCGGCCATCCATAAGGTGTCGGTTCACCCAGATAGTCGAACCCTGTCCAGATATATTGTCCGCTTATAAAATCATTATTCTTCACCTGACGAAGCGACTGCTCATGAGTGCTTCCCCATGGTACATGACAGTTATCATACGAAGAGCAGGAGAAGCTACTCTCATAAAAAGGCTTATCCCAGCGTTCGGGCCAAATATACATGGAATCGCTTGGCATGCGGTAGTAACCGCGGGTCATCAATGCAGATACACTTTCGGTAATCAGAAAAGGTTTTCCCGGAAATTTATCGGGAACACCCGCAAACCAAGCATCATGGTAATTAAAACCTATTATATCCAATGCTCCCGAACGGAACAAATGGTTATCGGGGTTGGGTTCGTTGCAACCTGCGGTCACAGGACGACCGGGGTCAAGGCTTTTCACCATATCTGCCAGTTTACCGCACAATAACGAATTCACGCTCATTTCCCCTTCCTTTGCCAACTTGTCGGCACTATGCCCGAAATTTAAAATCAGATTAGCTTCCTCCAAGCTCAAGGTATCTGCACGAACATCCGTCCACTGCTCCAATACCTCATTTCCAATGCTCCACATAAAGATGCTGGGATGATTACGATCACGAAGGACTAAATCAGTCAGATCACGCTCATACCAGTGGTCGAAATAACGGGAATAATCATGGGAAGTCTTCTTTTTGCGCCACATATCGAAAGCTTCATCCATCACAATAAATCCCATACGGTCACAAAGATCAAGCAATTCGGGTGCAGGGGGATTGTGTGAACAACGAATACCGTTACACCCCATCTCCTTAAGTAGTTGCAGTTGGCGTTCTATAGCACGGGTGTTGACGGCAGCCCCCAGACAACCAAGATCGTGATGCATGCATACGCCATTTATTTTTAAGGATTCCTCATTCAGAATAAAACCTTTACGGGCATCAAAGCGGAAGGAACGAATACCGGTAGGCGTATCATAGTTATCGATGACAACTCCTCCCTTTATGACTTTTGTGCGAATAGTGTATAAATAAGGATGATCTACGCTCCACAACTGAGGATTCTTGACCACAAATTGTTGACTGACTTCCACTTCTTTCCCCTTAATTATATGCTGCGAAGTGGAATGATTGGCTATCACCACCCCATCGGCATTGATCAATTCGGAAGTTAATTTCACAGGGGCATTCACCTCACTCTCATTCTGAATCTTTGTACGGATATTCAGGCTGGCACTATTTTTGGTCACCTCACTGGCTGTAACATAAGTACCCCAGCGTGCTATATGTACGGGATTGAGCTTTGTCAGCCAAACGTTCCGATAGATTCCACAACCCGAATACCAACGTGAATTTGGTTGTTCCGCGTTATCAACCCTTACGGCAATCATATTCTTCTTGCCCCATTTCACATAAGGAGTGAGGTCATAACCAAACGAAATATATCCATAAGGACGGGTTCCCAGCAAATGTCCGTTAATATATACGGAAGAGTTCATATAAGCTCCATCAAAATCAATATTCAACCGTTTTCCTTTATCACTCTCTTTCACGACAAATGATTTACGGTACCATGCTATACCTCCGGGTAAAGCGCCTCCCCCCGTACCGGAAGGATTATCTTTACTGAATTCTCCCTCAATGGCCCAATCGTGCGGAAGATTCAGCCTTCTCCAACCCGTATCGTCATAATCATAACGAGCGGCGGACGGGTCGTCACCTAAACAAAAGAGCCAACCCGAGTTAAAGTCTGCCCGACGGGGTGTGTCGGCTTTGACAGAAGAGCTTCCTAGGAAACCCAACAACAGACCGAGTTGCAGCAGAATCAGGTAGAACTTCATAATTTCACGGTTTGTTGTTTACCGTCGTATTTCACCAATATTCCTTTAGCTTTCAAATCAAAAGGTTGCGGTTTATCCTTAGTAGCAAATACAATATTAAACGTACGTTCTTTCAGCATACCCTGAAAGTCGCCGTTACGGTTGCCTATTGTCAGCTGACGTTTCTTATTATCATAACTGAACGATATTTGTGCATACTGTCCTTTTTCATAATTATAATTCACGCCTTCATCCTCGTATAGCGTAAACTTGCCATCTTTTCCGGCATAGACATACAAGGTGATTTCCGAAGGTTGTTTCTGATTGCTATATTCCATATCAGGCCCATAAGGTATTATGGCTCCCTCACGTATGAACAACGGAATATGCTCGTAAGGAGCAGCCACCATCAGTTTCTGGCCTCCCGAAAGATGTTTCCCGGTGTAGAAATCGTACCACCCCGATCCGGCGGGGAAATAGACTTGCCGCTGACGCGCACTATATTCGTAGACAGGTGCTACAAGTAATGCCGGACCAAACATATATTCATCACCAATATTATTGACACGCGTATCCGCGGTGAAATCCATTACCAATGGTCTCATGATGGTATAATCATTGAAATAGGTCATACCGGCCAAGGAATAGATATAAGGCATCAAGTTATAACGCAATTTTGTATAATATAAAATGGTATTGTAGGCTGGATGTCCTTCGGGAGCTATGTTCCAAACCTCACGATATGGGAACTGTCCATGCGAACGGAATAAGGGACAAAACGCACCGAACTGATACCAACGCGTATTCAACTCTCGCCACTCTTTATAATCAGCATTTTCCCGACCTGTTCTGTCGAATTCGAATTGTCCTTTTTCGTAACGCTTCTCCACACAAAAACCTCCAATATCCATTGTCCAGTAAGGTATGCCACTAACAGCAAAATTGAGACCTGCAGAGATCTGTGATTTCATATCTTCCCAACGGGTCCCGATATCTCCGCTCCAAGTTGCGGTGGAATAACGTTGCAATCCGGCATATCCCGAACGAGTAAGAAGAAATACCCGCTTATTATTATCCACCCCGCGCTGTCCATTGTATATAGCATCGGCATTCATCAAGGCATAAGCATTGAAATACTGGGTTGAAGAGCCTAATGCGGTAGGACCACAAAGTTTTTTACGATAATCAATATCCGAACAGCTCTGAATATCAGGTTCACTGGCATCCATCCACCACGCATCAATGCCCAGACTATATAATTTTTCATTGATCTGTTTCCAAAATAATTTGCGGGCATCTGCTGAATAAGCATCATAGAAAGAGCCTATATAACCCTTCCCGACCCAATCACGAACACTATCTTTCACCGCTTGGCGATACATCCACCCTTTGTGATCGAATTCTTTATAATGCTCCGTGGTATAATAGAATTTCGGCCAAACGGATATCATCATTTTTGCATTCATGGCGTGAATAGAGTCGAGCATGGCTTTCGGATTGGGAAAGCGTGATTTATCAAATTCATGGGTTCCCCAAGAATCATCGGCCCAATAACGCCAGTCGAGTATAATGTTATCAATAGGAATATGACGTTTGCGAAACTCTTTTAAGGTAGCCAATAACTCATCCTGCGTTTTATAACGTTCACGGCTCTGCCAAAATCCCATCGCCCACTTAGGCATGATCTGTGATTTGCCGGTCAGCGTACGGTATCCCCGAATGACATCATCCATATCATTGCCATATACAAAGTAGTAATTCAGTTCATCATTCATCTCACTCCACCAAGCTTGCTTGTTTTGCTCTTCCTGCGGAACAGGTGATAATACCCGTAAACCACAATAGGAGGCATCTCCATCAGGCAACCATTCCACCTTTAACGGAACGCGCTTACCGGCTTTTAAATTCAGCGAGAACTTGTAGCTATTGGGATTCCATGCCGTACGCCAACGCTCCAGAACAACCAATTGATTATCAATATACACTTTAGTATAACCGGCATAATAAAGAATTAGCTTGAAATTTCCGGTTTCGGATGGTTCTATCTCTCCTTCATACGTAACCTTCGATCCCCCAAGTCTAAAACCTGCAGGTAAGTTCTTTATTGTATTCAAATCCTCAAAATACAATGAGTCTTCATTGCGGACAATCACCCTGTTTGATTTATCACCGGGAATATAAGTACCGGTCAATCCGCCGGCCTTACCCTCTTTATCATATAGCTTGAAAACATGTTGTAATTGGGAATAACTTCGTTGATCACCAAACCGACATAAAGAATAGCTATCCCATAAGATACCATAGTTCTTATTTGAAACAATAAAAGGTACGGATACCTTAGTATTATATTGAAAAAGCTCTTCATTCTTTCCTTTATAGTTAAACTCGTCGGCTTGATGTTGTCCCAGCCCATAGAAAGCCTCATCATTTGGAGATTGGAATATTTGCCTCACGGAGTAGCCTTTGGTATTGTCCACCGCTATGGGCTGGAAACTCCGTCCTCCTTTATCTTCGGACAAGATCAGGCGACCTGTAGAATCAGCAAAAACAACCTCTCCTGTAACAGTAGAGACCTTAGCCTCTAACTTTGCTGTTTTCAAAACAACTGTATCTCCCTTTTCTTCGAGAGAAAAAGTGATAGGCACACTTTGAGGAACAACGATTAAACTGGAATTAGTGGAAAACCCGGACTCAGGAGTTGCCGATACATGTATAAGTTTTTCACCCATTACTTCGAGTCGTACCTTGCGGACATCAGTCGGGTTTTGCTGTTTAAGAGTAATAACAATCCCTCTGGCTATTTTCTCATAATTATGCCCGGAACATCCTATTGCCATCGAGCCGGCAAGGACAAATGCTAAAGTGCTTTTCAATCTCATTATGGTAATATTTTAAGTATTTTCACGGAAGTAAAAGTAAAAAAAAACATGGAGAGTATAAATTCTCCATGTTGATCGGAATGGGGCTATTTGATGAAATGACCGCACCGAATGTTTCTGTATAGGGTACTTTTTGTTATTTACCCTCTTGCTCCTGATAAACCGAAGGTAAGAGCCCAAATTCCTCCTTAAAGTATTTGCTAAAATATTTGGGATTATTGAAGCCCACTTCATAGGCAATTTCAGATACATTACGCTGACTTTCGCGTAAGAGTTGCGCTGCCCTTTTTAAGCGAATGATCCGAATAAACTCAATTGGAGTCTTCCCTGTTATTTGTAAAAGTTTCTTATATAAATGTACCCGACTCATTCCCAGCTCATGGCTCAACTCCTCAACAGACAATTCCGGACGGGAAATATTTGCCTCCACATATTTAATGGCATTTTCAATGAGCTTCTCGTCCAGCGAAGTAATTACAATCTCACTTGGCTCAGGATCAATACGTCCCCTCAACTTATTCTTACTGCTCAAATCAATCAACTTACGCAAACGCAGAATCAGAACTTCCATATTAAAGGGCTTTGTCACATAATCATCCGCTCCAATAGTCAGGCCCTCCACCTTATTTTCGACCGATTGCTTTGCGGTAAGCAAAACCAATGGAATACCACTTGTACGCTTATCCGATTTTACCCAACGACACAACTCATTGCCATCCATTTCCGGCATCATGACGTCGCTAATAATAATATCGGGCATCAATTCAGGAATAATTTGCCACGCTTCACGCCCATTGGATGCAGAATATACCCGGAAATACAAGCTAAGAGCATGGCACATAAAAGCAACAAAATCAGTATTGTCGTCTACAATCAAAGCCAATGGCTTATTACGCTTTTCATTACGTTGGAGGCTCTGAGAAGTATCGTCAGTCTTGGCATTATCATTTTGTCGATCTTCCAAGGTTCTTGCCGACAATGCAACTACATCCTCTTTAGCAGCTTCCTCGGATAGAGGTGTGGCTACGATGACAGCTGAATGATTCACCGGAATATGAACGACAAAAACACTACCGGACCCGGCATTATCGAATACTCGCACAACTCCCCCATGCAAAGTAACATAATCACGCACCAAGCTCAACCCGATACCACTACCTGTTGAGGAATTCCCTCCCCCTTTTCTCTCAGCTTGATAAAATCGTTCGAAGATATGCTCTTTTTCTTCATCACTTATACCTATCCCTGTGTCGGAGACCTTAATTTCGAGTGTTTCCGGATTACCTTTTATTACTTCCAAAGAAACATCCACACGACCACCATCAGGAGTAAATTTAAAGGCATTGGATAAAAGGTTCATTATAATTTTAGCAACTTTATCTTCGTCAAATGACATATTTAAAGCTTCAATTGCAGAAAAAAAAGTCAAATGTACATTACGCTTTTCGGACAACTCAAGGAAAGAATTACAAATATTCCGGGCATACGATATTATTTCACCTTCGGAAAGGTCAAGATGCAAACCGGCCACCTCATTTTTTCGAAAATCCAATAATTGATTCACAAGATTCAACAGCTTAACAGCATTTCGGTGCATCATTTTTAATTGATCCAAGAGAACGATATCTTTCGCATCTTTCATCATACTTTCCAACGGAGATATAATAAGAGTCAACGGGGTTCTCAACTCATGACTGACGTTAGTGAAAAAACGGAACTTCATTTGATTCACCTCTTCATTTCTTTCCGCTTCTCTTTCTATTTGTTGTATCTTAAACTTATTGCGTTCTCTCCGCAGCACAACATTGCGTGCCCAAAACAAGATGCCTATAAGAATACAGATATATAATATAAAGGCCCATGTAGTCAACCAGAAAGGAGGCATGATAATAATCTTCAAACTCGCTTCATCTTTACCTTGATAACCATCACTATTAATGGCCTTAACTTTCAAAATATAAGTACCAGGGGACAGATTCGTATAAGTGACACGATGCATATCAGCAGTACCAAACATCCAATTTTCATTGAATCCTTCGAGTTTATACATGTACTGTGTCTTATCAGGAAGAATATAATTATCGGAAGCAAAGAATATCGTAAATACGTTTTGCCTGTAATTAAGCTTGATCTCACGGACTTTATTCAACGCTTCACCCAATAAAACTCTCCCGCCATATTCCTTTCCTATAGCAATATCCTCATTAAACAACTGAAAACCGGTAAACAAGACTTTTGGCAAAGCACGATTATATTTGATATGATCGGGGTAAAAAGTATTTACTCCATACAACCCTCCTATCATAATTTCGCCTGTCGACAAATGTTTGATGGAGCGTTGGTTAAACTCACAGCTTTGTAAGCCATCTTTGTCATCATAAGTATAAACGCGGAAGGCATAGGTACCAGACTTGGTATCAACAACAGGAACAATATTCATTATACCGTTGGATGTTGTAACCCACATGTTCTTGCTATTATCTTCAGTTATTCCTGCTATAAATTGCTTTAAATTATCTTGAGTAGAAGAAACAATCTGCAATTTGTCGTCTTTTGGACTGTATACATTTAACCCGTCACGAGTCCCAATCCAAATCAACCCCCTACTGTCTTCGTACACTTGATTCATACTCTGATTAGAAAAACGTACCGTTCCTGCCATATTCCCGGCTAAATTGGTGAACTTTCGTGTTTTCAGATCAAGAATAGATATACCAGAAGAAGCCGTACCTATAACCAATCGTTCATCATGGGTTATACAGATAGAGACAATATGATTCGAAATAATACCGGAGTTCCCTAAATTATAAGTGATAAAAATTCCGGTTTTCGGGTTAAGACATTGCAAGCCTCCTCCTAAAGTCCCAATCCAGATATTCCCATCCCGATCTTCCGCTAAAGACCATACATTATTATTGGCCAAAGAATTCATATCTCCCGGACGATTTTTATAATAGATAAACTTATGACCGTCAAAGCAATTTAAACCTTCCCAAAAGGTTCCAACCCAAAGCTTACCGTCCCTAGCCTTTAGCAAGGAAACAATAACATTAGAGGATCCAGAGGTTTTCCCTTCATGAATACTATAAAATGTTTTCTTGTTCGTCTTCGGTTCCCAACGAATTAGTCCGGCATCATTTGTACCCACCCATATACTTCCATCATTATGTTCATCAATACAGTTTACATCGCCAATATGGTTAATGCCAAACTTAAAGATACTCTGATCATAGTAAGCAATTCCTTTCTTATAGGTACCAATCCACATCACTCCGCTAGTATCTTCATATAAAGCGTTTATGGTATTGTTGGGTAAACCACGTTCATCGCCCGGACGATAAGACAGAGATGTTTTCTTTTTGGTTTTCTTATCCAAAATATCTATTCCGCCATGATCCTTACCAAACCAAATATGTCCATACTTATCTTGTGCAATAGTATGTAAGATATTATAGGATCGTATATCAATTTCACCATACCATCGTGTATCGAGTTTACGGGTAGACAAATCATAAACCCACATACCCGGAGAACCATATACCCATAGATTATTATCTCTATCCACAAAAAGAGAGAAAGTTTCATTAATAGCCCGCTGCTTTTCAATATCGGAAAGTTTCCATTTCACACGAAGATTGTCCCGATCAACACAAACAACAAGCCCTGTAGCATAAACCAACAAAATACCCTCACTACATTCCACTATATCACTCACGTTTACTGTCGGGAGCCCTTTATTACTGAAAAGTAAAGCCCCTGCTTTCTTATCACCGGAACGGTATCTAAAACAACCTTTGCCGTCCACAACAAACCAAAGTACTTTTCTTTTATCCGACAATACCAGTCTCGGACTGGCCTCAATTCCAATATTACGCATCCAGGAACGAACATCTTGTATAAAACTCTCCGTATTGCGATTATAGATAGTATACCCTTTCCCACCCGTTCTAATCCACATGCGCCCTTCCGCATCCTCTGTTATTCTTTCAATATAATTATCCGGCAGGGAAGTCTTATCTGCATCATTGCTGCGAAAAACCTTAAACCGGTATCCATCATAACGTGCCAGCCCGGAAGCTGTACCAAACCACATAAAACCTTCCGAGTCTTTAAAAATGGCATTAATCTGATTATTGGGTAAACCATCTCTTACTTCGAGATGCTTAAACATGTATTCCTGAGCAGAAATAGACAAGCAACTTATTGGAAAGAATAAAAACAGTAATAATAGTCTTTTCATTTGATAAGAGACTTAAGTGGTTATTCCGTCGCAAATGAAATAAAAAGTACTTATAAAAGCAAACTTTTCACTATTGTTTATTTGGCTATTTAATTTTATATTTGTGACAAGATAAATGCGTATCAGCATAATATAACCGGAAATTCGTAATCATTATGAAAAAAATCCTTCTATACATCGGGTTTACATTTTCTTTGACTTACTTAAGTGCACAACAGTTTGGTTACAATAACCCCGTCATCCCAGGATTTCATCCTGACCCCAGTGTATGCCGTGCAGGAAGCGATTATTATTTAGTAAATAGCAGTTTTAATTACTTCCCGGGAGTTCCCATTTTCTACAGTAAGGATCTTGTTAATTGGGAGCAAATAGGCAATTGCCTGACACGAGTTTCACAAGTCAACCTAAAAAACGCCGCATCATGGAGTGGAATTTACGCTCCTACCATTCGCTATAATGATGGAGTATTTTACATGATAACGACGAACGTCTCCGACAAGGGGAATTTCATAGTCCACACGACTGATCCGCGAGGAGAATGGTCGGACCCGGTATGGATAAATCAAGCCGGGATTGACCCATCTCTCTATTTTGAAGAAGGAAAATGCTATCTCGTCAGCAATCCGGATAACGGCATCTATTTATGTCAAATTAATCCGATTACGGGTGAACAGAAAGGAGAATCAAAACGCATTTGGGATGGAACGGGAGGACGCTACCCCGAAGGACCACATCTTTATAAAAAGGACGGTTGGTATTATCTGCTCATTTCGGAGGGAGGAACCGAATATGGCCATAAAGTCACAATAGCCCGCAGCCGATTTATTGAGGGCCCGTATATGGGAAATCCTGCTAATCCCATTTTAACCCATGCCAATAGTAATGCACAAAACAATCCCATTCAAGGAACAGGTCATGCCGACTTAGTGGAAGCAGCAGATGGGTCGTGGTGGCTGGTTTGCCTTGCTTTCCGCCCCCAAACTGGTAGTCACCACCTACTAGGTCGCGAGACCTATTTAGCACCGGTAAGATGGGATGAGAATGCCTGGCCCGTGGTAAATGGCAACGGAACGCTTTCTCTTAAAATGAATGTTCCTACACTCCCACAAGAAACTTTTGCAGCGAAAGCGGAACACACTGATTTTAGCAATGCCAAACTTGGGCCTGAATGGATATATTTACAAAATCCAAATAAGGAAAATTATTCTTTTACCGGCAATTCTTTGCGAATGAAAGGTACACCCATAACATTGAACGATATGGGAAGTCCGTCTTTTATAGCACGCAGACAAGAGCACATAAATTTTTCCGCCTCTAGCAAAATACTTCTACAGAACGCAAAAACACAAGATGAAGCAGGGATTACAGTCTACATGGACTCCCATTCACACTATGACCTCCTTGTAAAAGGAGGTAAGAACGATCATCAAACAATAGTTTTACGTTATCGTCTGGGAGAGCTGACCCATGTGGAAAAAGAAGTCAGCATAGTTAGAGGTAATATTATTCTCCAAGTAAAAGGAAATAACAACTTTTACTCATTCGGTTATTCAACTGATGGAAGCAGTTTTCGTGAATTGGGAAGAATGGATGCAAAATATTTAAGCTCGGAAACAGCCGGAGGATTCACTGGAATAGTATTGGGGCTATATGCCACAACGGGCTCCAAAGAATCAAAAGCCCGTGCGGATTTTTATTATTTCGACTACAAAGGAGAATAATTAAAGATCAATAAAGGCAGGCCGGTAGAAAGCTGATATTTTGCCATATCGATATCCTCTTTTTCTATAAATACCTTAGTCTTATAGGAATGAAAGTCCAAGGAAGTAAATGGCAGAGATAATATTTATTATATTTGCCTCCTGAATACTAAAGAGATAAAAATAGATTATTCAGATGTAAAAGAGCTATGTAACCACTGCAACATGCAAAAAGCATGCGAGAAAGAAGGTACTGTAGAACAACTGACAGTCTATTGCATTGAAGGGTGCTTTCACAAGTAATAGAGACTCATTTATAATTGAAACCACAGACAAATCGACGGAATAAGCTTATCATGATTAGGAAAGTAGAACTAAGTGACGCGAAAGGAATAACTGAGATTTACAACAAGTATATTCTTGATAGTACTATAACTTTTGAAACGGAGCCATTGCAGATAGAAGAAATGCTTTCGCGTATACAAATATTCGCATCAAAAGGGCCTTATTTTGTTTATGAAGAGAATGGAGAAATAGCAGGCTATTGCTATGCACATGCTTGGAAAGAAAAAGCCGCCTACAAAAACACATTCGAAACTACGATTTACCTCTCGGATAAATATAAAGGAAAAGGCTACGGAACCTTATTAATGAATGAGCTCATTGAAGAATGTCGCAAGCAGGGAATACACGCATTAATCGCATGTGTGACCGAAGGTAATAAAGCCAGTGACCATTTACATTTAAAGCTTGGCTTTAAGCAGGTTTCCCAGTTCGAAGAAGTCGGACAAAAATTCGGCAAATGGCTGGACGTTATAGACTACGAACTAGTCTTAGATTAAAAGAGCTAAATATAAAAAAACACTTTTATTCCTTTTCGGCTACAAACTACAAACATTTGGCTACGTCCCGATCTTTCGTGATGCATACCTTTGCATTAAAATTTTCGAGACTATGAATATTGTATTGACCGGCTCAATAAGCCAAATAGGGAAACCACTTGTAAAAAAGCTAATAGAGAGAAATCATCATGTAACTGTCATTAGCAGCAAGTCGGAAAGAGTAAACGAAATTCAGTCATTGGGCGCCAAAGCTGCAATTGGCAGTATGTTTGACTTGAATTTCTTGTCGGAAACTTTCAAAGGGGCAGATATTGTCTACCTGATGGAAACACTGGATGCAGCAGGAAGCTTTTTTGACCAAAGAGTCGATTTTATTGCCGCCGTAGAGAAGATTGTACTAAACTACAAAAAGGCTATAGAAGAAACCGGTATAAAAAAAGTAGTGCACTTAAGCAGTATTGGAGCTGACATGGAAAAAGACAATGGTTTTCTGCGTTTTCACCATGTAGCGGAAAGCATACTAAGGCAACTATCGGATGATATCTCTATCAAATTTATCCGCCCTGTAGGTTTCTACAGTAACTTATTCCCTCTTATCAACATGATCAAAACCCAAGGAGCTATTTTCTATAATTATGGTGGAGATCAAAAGGAACCTTGGGTCTCTCCCCTGGATATTGCTTCCGCTATCGCCGAAGAAATAGATAAACCATTCGAAGGGCGCATGATTCGTTACGTCGCCAGCGATGAGGTATCTCCAAATGAAATAGCAAAGACTCTAGGGAGTGAAATAGGTATACTTGATTTGAAATGGATCATTATATCGAATGAGCAACTGTTAAAGAATCTGCTGAAAGCGGGCTTTAACCCTCAGATAGCGAACGGATTTGTAGAAATGCAAACAAGTCAGGGGAATGGTTTGTTATATAAGGATTATTACAAGAACCACCCAATATTGGGAGATGTAAAATTAGTAGATTTTGCCAAAGAGTTTTCCGCCCTATTTCACCAACAATAGTTTTTACTGTATAAAGTATAATCAAAATAATAAGAAGAAATGAATACAAAAAGAAAAATAGCATTAGTTACCGGCGGTAGCCGTGGACTGGGCAAAAACATGTCGCTAGCACTAGCTCAAAAAGGTATTGATGTCATATTGACGTACAATTCCAATAAAGAAGCTGCTAACGAAGTAGTTGATCAAATTCACTCATTAGGACAAAAAGCAATAGCTTTCCAACTCGACACCAGTAATACTAAAGAGTTTGATGCTTTTGTAAACGAAGTAACCCTCTATTTAAAAGAAGCAAACGGAAATCCAAACATTGATTTTCTAGTAAACAATGCGGGAACAGCTTTATATGCATTAGCAGCCGAAACCACCGAAGAACAAGTGGATCAGATTTTCAATATCCATTATAAGGGTGTATTTTTTCTCACATAGAAGTTGCTGCCTTATATCAATAACGGAGGGGGCATTGTAAATATATCATCAGGCCTTGCACGCATGACTCTACCCGGATCATCAGTTTATGGTTCTATAAAAGGAGCCATAGAAATATATTCCCGCTATCTAGCGAACGAATTGGGAGAAAGAAAGATCAGAGTAAATGCTCTTGCACCAGGTGCGATAGAAACGGACTTTGGAGGTGGAAGAGTAAGAGACAATAAAGAATATAATGATATGGTAGCAAACCGCACTGCATTAGGACGGGTTGGCCTACCCGATGACATTGGCAAAGTCGTAGCTTTTCTCTGTTCTGATGATGCTGGCTGGATAAACGGTCAACGCATCGAAGTATCAGGCGGACAGTCATTATAATATTATACTTTTATATAAGTTGGATAAATTATGACTTATACTAAGCCTGCCAGAATTAAATCGATAAGTGAGTTCCATAGGCTGCGGGGGTTACCGCAGCCAGAACATCCTCTAATCAGTGTGGTGGATTATGGTAAGTTGGAGCCTGCACCGGGTAGCTTCGTATTCGATTATTATACAATCTCTTTGAAAAGAGGAGTGAGTAAGATGTTATACGGACAGCAACAATATGACTTTGATAATGGTATATTATTCTTTTTAGCTCCAAACCAGGTATTGAGGGTCTTGAGCGAAGAAGAAGCTGTATCCCAGGAGCGCTCCGGATGGCTCCTGCTTATTCATCCGGATTTCATTTGGAACACATCTTTAGCTAAGAATATCAGCAAATACGAGTTTTTCGACTATTCTGTAAATGAGGCGCTATTCTTATCAGAGAAAGAAGAAGACATTATAAATAGTATTGTTCGGAATATCGGGCAAGAGTGTCAAACCAACATTGACAAGTTTAGCCAAAACATTATTATTTCGCAGATAGAAACATTGCTCAATTACTCTGAGAGATTTTACCAACGCCAATTCATTACACGGAAAATTAGCAGTCATGAATCTCTGGACCGCTTTGAGAATGTTTTAGATGAATATTTCAGAAGAAGCGATTTAATTGATGCAGGATTGCCCTCTGTACAACAATTGGCAGAGACATTGAACACTTCTCCCAAGTATCTTACAACGTTACTGAAAGTCCTCACCGGACAAAGTGCACAGCAGCATATTCATGAAAAGCTAATTGAGAAAGCAAAAGAGAGGCTTTCTACAACAGATCTCTCTGTTAGCGAAATAGCTTATGGACTCGGCTTTGAACATCCGCAATCATTCAGTAAGCTTTTTAAGAACAAAACTAACCAAAGCCCAATGGAATTCAGAGAGCAATTCAATTAATCTGTCATTTACATTTCAAACGGAAAATAAATAAGAAAGCCTAATTGAAAATTCAATTAGGCTTTCTTTGTACCCAGACCCGGGGTCGAACCGGGATGGAAGTGAATCCACTGGTGTTTGAGACCAGCGCGTCTACCGATTCCGCCATCTGGGCATTGATTTATCTCAAATGCGGTGCAAAGATACGTCTTTTTTTCAAATCAACAAGGATTTTACACAAAAAAAGGAATGAATAGAGAAAAGGTATTGGAAGAACTCTTTTATTAATAAAATATGCAGTACCTTAGCCGAAAACTTCAACAAAAATAATATGGGAACAAATAAGGACAATTTCTGCGTTATCATGGGAGGGGGAATTGGTAGTCGCTTTTGGCCCTTTAGCCGAAAAACACTTCCCAAGCAGTTCTTGGATTTCTTTGGAACAGGACGCTCTCTTCTACAGCAGACGTTCGATCGCTTCAATAAACTCATTCCGGCTGAGAATATTCTTGTCGTCACAAACGATTTATATGCCGATCTCGTAAAAGAGCAACTGCCCGAATTAGCTCCGGGTCAAATTCTATTAGAGCCAATGCGAAGGAATACGGCACCATGCATTGCTTGGGCTGCATATCATATTCGAGCCTTAAATCCTAATGCAAATATAGTTGTCGCGCCTTCTGACCATCTCATTTTAAAAGAGAATGAATTTTTGAGCTCCATAGAAAAAGGCTTGCATTATGTATCTCAATCGGAAAGACTACTTACCTTAGGCATCAAGCCCAATCGACCGGAAACAGGATATGGATATATTCAAATAGATGAGCCTGCGGGAGACAATTTTTATAAAGTAAAAACATTCACTGAAAAACCAGAACTCGAATTAGCTAAAGTTTTTGTAGAAAGTGGTGAGTTTTATTGGAACTCAGGACTTTTTATGTGGAATGTGAATGCAATTATAAAGTCTGTCACTACACTATTGCCAGAACTCGCTTTAAAATTGGAACAAGGCAAAGCAGCATACGGTACACCAAATGAGAAAGCATTTATTGATGAGAATTTTCCCGCATGCCCTAATGTATCTATAGATTTCGGAATAATGGAAAAAGCCGATAATGTATATGTCTCATTGGGTGATTTTGGTTGGTCCGATTTAGGCACATGGGGATCACTTTATGATCTCTCAACTAAAGACGAAGAAGGCAACGTCTCTTTAAAATGTGAATCTTTATTATACAACAGCAACAATAACATCGTAGCTCTTCCAGAAAACAAACTTGCTGTCATCGAAGGACTTGATGGCTATCTCGTTGCCGAATCAGATAATGTCCTGCTTATTTGCAAAAAAGACGAAGAACACTCCATTCGGAAATATGTAAATGATGCACAAATAAAAATGGGTGAAAAATATATTTAGCCCCACAATAAAGCTTATAAAATAATAAAGCGGAAACCCGAACTAGTCGTGTTTCCGCTTTTTATGTAATGGAGGATTATTACTTTCTCACAAGCTATTTTGGAGACCAATTACAATGTATGGCAGAAGCTATAGCTTTAAATTCATCATCAGAGAGTTTAAGCTTAGGATTGGAAAACAACATGTCCGACTCTTTTTGAATAGGAATAAGATGAATATGTGCATGCGGAACTTCTAAGCCTATTACAGCCTCTCCTACCTTCTTACACGGGAAAGCTTTTTCTATGGCACGAGCCACACTTTTAGCAAAAACATGCATCGCAGCTAAATCATCGTCATTTAAATCATATATGTAATCAATTTCCTGCTTAGGAACAACAAGAGTATGTCCTTTAACTAAAGGATTAATATCCAAAAAAGCGAAAAACTTATCGTTTTCAGCTACTTTGTAACAGGGTATTTCGCCTGCGATAATTCTACTAAATATTGTTGCCATAACTCTATATATAAATAGAGGCAAGTCCGTATGTTGCGGGCTTGCCTCAGTTTTAAAACGATATACTCAATACTTCTAAGTTAATAATGCCTTGCGGTACCTTGATTTCGGCTATATCGCCGACCTTCTTACCTAAAAGGCCTTGAGCAATAGGGGTTGTCACAGATATCTTACCATCTTTCAGATTTGCTTCACTCTCCGAAACAATGGTATAGGACATTTTCATCCCATTCTTAATATTCTTCAACTCTACTTTATTGAGAATCTGAACAGAATCGGTTTTTAGCTTGGACTCATCAATAATCTTAGCATCTGAAATGATGATTTTAAGCTTATTAATCTTCATCTCAAGCATACCTTGAGCCTCTTTTGCTGCATCGTACTCAGCATTTTCTGATAAATCACCCTTATCACGCGCTTCGGCAATGGCAGCCGAAATTTTGGGACGTTCCACCGTCTCCAACTCTTTCAGTTCGGCTAATAATTTTTTATAGCCTTCTTCTGACATATAAGCCATACTCTTTTCCTCCTAATTTTATTATACTATAACAAAAAAGAATTCCAACATGGTCAGCATGCTGGAACCCTTCCGTATTTCTTTTGCAAAGATAATCTTTTAGTCTATTCGTGTCAAGTTAAAATAGCTGCTTTGTAACATATTTAAGTAAAAACTACCATATAAGCACTTATAACAAAGCTTTAACTGAAGCCTCCAAGTCTTTAATTGTTTCGGTACGAGCACTCAGTTCACTATTTCTATTAATTAAGAACACCGAAGGAACACTTTTTACATTATAAGTAGCAGCAATAGATGAGTCGACTCCACTTGCATCACGGACACAAATCCAAGGCAAGTTATCCGTAGATGTCTTCCAGAAATGCTCATCTGCATCAAGAGATACCTGATAGATTTCGAGTCCTTGAGAGGCATATTTCTTATACAGATCACGTAATTTAAAGTTGTGCGAACTGGACACAGCGCTTTGATAGATAATAAAATCGAGCAATACAACTTTTCCTTTCAAGTCACTCAGTTTACGCACATTTCCTTTCATATCGCGAAGGCTAATGTCTATAATTCCTGTTTCAGTAACAGCCTTTTGCGGGAGCTGTATCACCTTTTGTTGAGGAGTATGTGTATTCTTCATACCCCTTATGACAATGTTATATAAATTTTTAGACCGGTCAGTATGCGGATAAAGATTGTTAAGACTTGTTGCAACTGCAGCAAAACATTTAATATCGTCCTTACTATTGAGCGGATCGAATATCAAATATCCATTTAACTTTTGAAACAGCGCAAAGTATGCTGCAGCAGTATTAGGTGCAGAAAAAATATAATGCATCTTTACATCATCTTTATATTTCTTTAAAAGTGAAGTCAAGCTATCTTCAAAAACATCCATGCCTATCCGCTGGGCTTGCATCGATTTATCCAAAGCGCTCACTCGCTCTTGCAACTGCAACTGCTTTATAGAAAGTTCTTTGATTTTTGTGCAATTGGGAGATCCTGTTATAGTATAATCAGTTACAAAATTGTTATAAGGTGCTTTAATTTCGACCGTTTCAGTGGAATCTACAGAAAAGTTTATAACCTTATCACCCACACGCAAACGGTAAAACTCTGGAGATTCCGGACGCAATTGCTTGAAACTAAAAGAGCCGTCTTTCTTTAACTTAACGGAATCCAAAGGGACAACACCCTCTAAAGCAGAAGCTTCCAAATACAACATCTTTCCATCAGCACCAGAGATCTGGCCCTCCACCTTGAATTTCGGTTCGGAATTACAAGCGCTTAAAGCCAACGCAGCCAACGCAACATAACAAATCTTTTTCATATTATTTTATCTAGAATATAGAACGTGCAAATATAGCTCTTTTCAGATATAGTCAAAGCATTTTTGAACTCTTCTTAAATCTTTAGTTGTCAAAAGAGTAAGGGATATAAACTTTTTATCTCATTTCCACAATATTAGATGAATATTTTATGTATCTTTGCCGCAATTTTGATAGAAAATATAGATAAAACAATTTTTATGATTAACCCAATTGTTAAGACGATCGAGCTTCCTGATGGCAGAACCATTACGCTCGAAACGGGAAAGCTGGCAAAACAGGCAGACGGTTCTGTAATGCTACGCATGGGTAATACCATGCTATTAGCCACTGTTTGTGCCGCCAAAGATGCAGTTCCCGGTACAGATTTCATGCCCTTACAGGTAGAGTATAAAGAAAAATTTTCCGCTTTTGGACGATTCCCCGGCGGTTTTACAAAACGCGAAGGACGCGCTTCTGATTACGAAATTCTTACTTGCCGATTGGTGGACCGGGCTCTTCGCCCTCTTTTCCCGGACAACTATCATGCCGAAGTCTACGTAAATATTATATTATTCTCTGCTGATGGCGTTGACATGCCCGATTCATTAGCCGGACTGGCAGCTTCAGCAGCCCTTGCCGTTTCTGACATCCCTTTTAACGGACCTATCTCCGAAGTACGTGTAGCACGCATTAATGGTCAGTTCGTTATTAACCCGACTTTTGAACAACTCGGAAAAGCCGATATGGACATCATGGTAGGTGCTACCTATGAAAACATCATGATGGTTGAAGGTGAAATGGATGAAGTTTCTGAGTTGGATTTGCTAAATGCAATGAAAACTGCCCATGAAGCTATCAAAATACAATGTAGAGCTCAGATGGAACTTGCTGAAGCTGTTGGTTCTACAGTAAAACGCGAATACTGCCACGAGGTTAACGATGATGAACTCCGTAAAGCTGTACGCGATGCTTGTTATGAAAAGGCTTATGCAATTGCTGCTTCAGGCAATAGAAATAAACATGAACGCGAAGATGCATTTAACGCAGTTCGTGAAGAATTTAAAGCTCAATTGAGTGAAGAAGATTTGGATGAAAAAGCGTCATTGATCGATCGCTATTACCATGATGTTGAAAAAGAAGCGATGCGTCGCTGCATTCTTGATGAGGGTAAGCGTTTGGACGGACGTAAGACAAACGAAATTCGTCCTATCTGGAGTGAAGTTGGTTATCTACCCGGACCTCACGGTTCTGCAGTATTCACTCGTGGTGAAACACAATCTCTTTCAAGCGTTACACTTGGTACGAAATTAGATGAAAAGATAATTGATGATGTATTGGTGCATGGCAAAGAACGTTTCTTATTACACTACAACTTCCCGCCATTCTCTACCGGTGAAGCAAAAGCCCAGCGCGGAGTAGGTCGCCGTGAAGTTGGACACGGACACTTGGCTTGGAGAGCTCTGAAACGTATGATACCTACAAACTATCCTTACGTTGTACGTGTGGTTTCTGATATTCTTGAGTCAAACGGTTCTTCTTCAATGGCTACTGTATGTGCCGGTACTTTAGCATTAATGGATGCTGGTGTGAAGATTAGAAAACCTGTTTCAGGTATTGCCATGGGTTTAATTAAAAATTCGGGAGAAGACAAATATGCTGTCTTATCAGACATCTTGGGTGATGAAGACCATTTAGGAGATATGGACTTTAAAGTAACCGGGACTAAAGATGGTATTACTGCTACTCAGATGGATATTAAAGTAGATGGGCTTTCATTTGAAATTCTGGAGCGTGCTCTGGAACAAGCCAAAGAAGGACGCTTACACATATTGGGCAAAATATTGGAAACAATTCAAGAACCTCGTGAGGACTTGAAACCTCATGCTCCTCGCATTGAGACAATAACCATTCCAAAAGAGTTCATTGGCGCGATAATAGGCCCTGGTGGAAAAATTATTCAAGGAATGCAGGAAGAGACTGGCGCAACAATTACCATTGAAGAAGTGGACAATACCGGCAAAATTGAGATTGCAGGAACTAATAAAAAATCCATTGATGATGCTATCCGCATAATCAAAGGTATTGTAGCTGTACCCGAAGTCGGTGAAGTCTACAAAGGTAAAGTTCGTTCGATCATGCCTTACGGTGCATTTATAGAATTTTTGCCTGGTAAAGACGGTTTACTCCATATTTCGGAAATTGATTGGAAACGTTTGGAAACTGTAGAAGAAGCCGGAATCAAAGAAGGTGATGAAATAGAAGTTAAATTACTTGACATTGATCCTAAGACTGGTAAGTTCAAACTTTCACGTAAAGTTCTGCTTCCTAAACCAGAAAATAAATAATATAAATATCTCATATATTATAATCCCGGTAAAGCTATTTTTCTTTACCGGGATTATTTTTTGCCTAATCACCACGCAAACCGACTGAAATACAAAACTACCAGAATAGTATAGCTAGAATTCCCCCCAAAAGCAGAATTCTAAAACTACTGAAAGATAGATTCTCTTGAATGCAACAGAATCTCTTTTTGTAAGCAAAGCAATCATAAATAAGATTTTTACTATCTTTTTTTTGCTTATTAGAAAAATACTACATTATTTTGTAATAAACAATTCTTAAAAAGAGAATTCAGAATGCCTGAGCATACCGAAACCCGTACCCTTAATCAATTCTCTCTATTCTTCGAAGAGAACCAAGAAAAGTTTCTCGCTTTCGCCTACTCTTATATTAGAGATTGGGATGAAGCAGAAGACATTCTAATGGAATCCATGATTTCTTTATGGGAGTATCGTAAACAGTGGAATGAAGAAAAAAGCTTGCATGCACTACTACTCACAATCATCAAGAACAAAGCGCTCAATTATCTTGAACATATGCAAACGCGAATGCGTATTGAAGAAGATTTGAATGCTCACCGAGAAAGAGAATTAAATTTCCGTATAGCGACGCTGAAAGACTGTGAGCCTGATAAAATCTTCAGCACGGAGATACAACATATCGTGCATAAAGCGCTGAAAAAGATGCCCGAGCAAAGTCGCGAAGTCTTCATTCTAAGCCGTTACAATAATCTCCCGAACAAAAAAATTGCAGAACAATTAAATATTTCACTCAAAACAGTGGAGTTCCATATCACCAAAGCTCTCCGCATCCTTCGTTTGGAACTCAAAGATTACCTAATGTCGATTTTAGTCTAAGATAAAAATATCTCTTCATTTCCTTCATCAACATTTACCCACATATTCTAATATTATACGACTAAAGCCATACCTGTATGGCTCATTGAACGTTTCACAATCACTCCCTCACCCAAGATAGCATCAGTGCCAATGATGGCATAAACAGTTCTAGAGAGAAACGGCATAAGTCCAAGGATGAAACACCTTGATATAGGCATAAAATGTGCTTTTGCCTAGTGGAGTAAAAAGTCAAATCATATTATTTTTAAGAAAGACTAAAAAAAGTATCTTTTTGCACTAGGGTTCCTACGTGCCGGCTTGTAATATATATAGAGAGGGCTAAACGGAAATATTAAAACATCATTGCCTCTTTACATACTAAAGATTTAATATGAATAAGAAGTTACTATACAAATATTTTCAAGGAATAGCCTCAACAGAAGAGGAAAAGTACATTCTTAACTGGGTGGAAAAATCGGATGAGAATCGGGCGCTTTTTCTTAAAGAAAGAATGCTGTTCGATATAGCCCTATTTTCAAGCAAGCCGGCAAAAAAGAGAAGCACTGTCTTTTCCAGCCAAATATTCAAATGGGGAATGCGTAGTGCCGCAATTTTTATTTTTGCACTTCTAAGCTATTTTAGTCTCAAAGACTACCAATACAGCAGGGTTGCACAAATGCAAACGGTCACCGTTCCTCCGGGACAACGGGCTCAAATCACCCTTGCGGATGGGACAAAAGTCTGGCTCAATTCGCAGTCAACCATGAGTTATGCTGCAAATTTCGGTCGCAATGAGCGAAATGTCCAATTGGATGGAGAAGCATATTTCGAAGTCGCGAAAAATAAAAAGATACCTTTCTACGTACACACCGAACTAAATACGGTAAAAGTAGTAGGGACTTGCTTCAATATTTGCGCTTACAAAGGAAGTAATGAATTTGAAGCAACTTTGGTCGAAGGAATCGTTGATATCTATTCAGCAGATGGCAACAACAAGATAACCCGATTGCAAAAGGATGATTTCTTCTCTAACAACAATGGGAAGTGCGGTAAGATGGCTATGCCTTCCCATGAGTATTTGCGTTGGAAAGAAGGATTATACTGTTTCGACGACGTACCGTTCAGTAATATTATGTCGAAGCTGGAAAAATATTATAATGTAAAGATCACTGTCAATAACCCACAGCTACTACATTACAATGGATGCACCGGAAAATTCAGAGAACAAGATGGCATAGAACATATTCTACGTACAATATCTAAAGAGCATCCGTTCCACTTCAAAACAAATGCAGAAAAAGATTCCATAATAATATATTAATCAAACTATTAGAAAACTTAATAAAAAGCCTATGAAAAAAGACAAAACATAACCCATAAAAAAGATCGGAAAGTACCCCCATACTTTCCGATCCGAAACAGTCAAAAATCGACCTTAATCAATTTATTAACTTAACACATTACAAAGATATGAGAAAAAACTCTTTGATGGGGCAATTTTACCCAAAAAGTTTATTGTTTAAACAAATATTACGAACTATGAAGCTCTCAATTTTCCTTCTCCTGTTTGTAACCTTCCAGGCGTATAGTCACACAAGTTATTCGCAAAGCGCCAAAGTCAGCATTCCTCATTCTATGTTGAAAGTCAGCGACATCCTAGCTCAAATCGAGTCTCAAACGGATTATCTATTCGTCTATAATAAGAATAATGTAGACGTACATCGGACGGTAAATATTAATGCTAAAAGCCAGGCAGTGTCCGATATTCTTGATGAAGTCTTTGACGGCACAAACATTAGCTATGTAATGGAAGGCAAGAATATTGTTTTAACCAAACATAACGAAAAAGCACCTGAACAAGACAAGAATATAATAGTAAAAGGTACGGTTACTGACAAAACGGGAGATCCTATTATCGGTGCCAATGTTGTAGAAAAAGGAACAACCAATGGCATAATAACGAACATGAATGGAGAATTTTCCTTGAATGTTTCCCCCAATGCCACACTGATCATCACATATATTGGATATGAAAAGATGAGTGTACAAGTCAACGGACAGAAAACTATCAAAGTCCAAATGCAAGAAGAAGCTCAAACACTAGAGACCGTAGTTGTCACGGCAATGGGTATCAAGAAGAAAGCCGCTTCATTAACTTATTCCACTCAGCAAGTTGAGGGCGATGAACTTACGCGAGCCAAAGATCCTAACATGATTAATGCGCTAGCAGGTAAAACAGCCGGTGTATCGATTACAAGAAATTCTTCCGGTTTAGGTGGGTCGGCCAAAGTTTCAATACGTGGTATACGTTCGGCCAATGAAGGCGGAAACAACCAGCCTCTTTACGTAATTGACGGAGTCCCTATGCTGAACAACACTACCGAACAGGCTCTCAATGTAATGGGCGGTGATAATGATGCCGGTAACCGCGACTCCGGTGATGGAATATCCAATTTGAATCCCGACGATATAGAGAGTATGAATATATTAAAAGGTGCTTCTGCCGCTGCATTATACGGTTCTCAAGCTGCGAATGGAGTCATTCTTATCACCACTAAAAAAGGAAAAGCGGGAATGCAGCGCATCACTTTCTCTTCTAACCTTACAACAGATCACGCTATATCCTTGCCCGAATTTCAAAACACGTATGGAGTAAATGGTACTACCAGCTGGGGAGATAAGCAGACAGATATGAAAGCATACAATAATTTGGATGATTTCTTCAGTAACGGGGTGACCGCTATTAACAGTTTAACTGTACAAGTTGGAAAAGAGAAGA
Source organism: Bacteroidaceae bacterium HV4-6-C5C (assembly GCA_007896885.1). GTDB lineage: Bacteria > Bacteroidota > Bacteroidia > Bacteroidales > Bacteroidaceae > Bacteroides. The sequence goes on along the minus strand of VOIU01000005.1, from coordinate 114,394 downwards.
CACAAACTTATTTCTCTTACTCCAATACCACTGCCAAAGGTATTATCAGTGCAAACAAGCTATATAAGCACAATCTTACTTTACGCGAGACTGCTAGTTTATTCAATGACAAACTGACATTAGACGGTAACATCAACTTAATATCCCAGACAATTAACGATCGTCCTACTTCCGGAGGGTACTACATGAACCCACTTGTAGGACTATATACATTCCCGCGTGGAAAAGACATGAGTGAATATCGCACAAATTATGAAGTATTTGACAATTCACGTAACATGCCATTACAGAATTGGTATACTTCAACTCTCGACTTTGAACAAAATCCATATTGGATTGTGAATAGAATTACCAGTAAAGACAAACGTTACCGTGGTATAGCGTCACTAAGTGCCAACTTTAAAATCAATGATTGGTTCAGTATTCAAGCACGCGGCAATGTGGACTTTATCAACGATAAATATCAACAGAAATTTTATGCAGGCAGTGCATTGAATCTTTGTCATGAGAATGGACGTTATGTCGACATGAACGATCAGGAATTTATGATGTATGGAGACATTATGGCTATGTTCAATAAAACTTGGGATAAATGGAGTCTGAACGCTGCAGTGGGTGCAAGTAATAATATGACGAAGACCAATATGCTTAAATTAGATTCCGGGAAAGCCGGACTATATTATGCCAATGTATTCACCGTAGCCAATATGATTCTTAATCAACAGACCGCTTACATTGATGAAACACGTGATGCCCGAAGAAATGTACAATCAGTATTTGCAACAGCACAGTTGGGCTGGAAAGAAAGTGTATATCTGGACCTGACTGCTCGAAATGATTGGTCGTCTACATTGGCAAATACCAAGAGTGAGAATACCGGCTTCTTTTATCCGTCAGTAGGTCTTTCATGGATCCTTAACCATAATCTGAGACTGCCTTCCTGGATTAATTTTGGTAAAGTTCGTGCTTCATGGGCACAAGTGGGAAATGATTTACCCATCGGTATAACCTCCCCCTCTCCTATAATAACGGCAGGAGGAATAGTAAGACCTGTCCAATATGACTTTGATGATGATTTAAAGCCGGAAATAAGTACATCATGGGAAGCAGGAACAGAATGGAAGTTCTTTAATAACCGTGCAGACCTCGATTTCACATACTATCGCACCGATACAAAAAACCAGTTACTCTACATCAATACTCCTACGGGAAAACATCCTTATAGATATATCAACGCTGGTAAAATACGTAATTACGGAGTGGAACTAACTGTGGGCGTAACTCCCGTTTTAACAAAGGATTTTCGATGGAAGACGAATGTAAACTTCTCTACTAATAAGAACAAAGTCATTTCCTTGGGTGATCACCCTGCTTTTGACTATGGAACAGGAGTAAGCATGCCTTATAGAATGCGAGTTAAAGAAGGCGGATCATTAGGCGATATCTATGGCAATGACTTCAGTAGAGATGAGAATGGTAAAATAATCATTACAGACAAGGGTGCTCCAAAAGTAGATACAGGTAATAATTCATTGATTGGAAATGCCAACCCCGACTGTATGCTCGGATGGAGTAATACGTTTACGTACAAAGGGTTCAGTCTATACTTCCTAATTGATGCGGCTATGGGTGGTGATGTTATCTCATTGACACAAAGTGCACTCGATTTAAGAGGAGTAAGCAAAGCTAGCGGCGACGCCAGAGATCGTGGATATGTGGAAGTAGAAGGACAGAAATTTACAGATGTGGAAGGCTTCTACACCGCAGTTGCCAACCGCGGTGACGGATGCACAAGCTACTACCGTTATGATCGTACTAACATTCGCCTGCGTGAACTATCATTGGGATATTCCGTTCCTCAATCTCTACTTCAAAAGGGTAATATATTCAAAGCAATAGATATTTCTTTGGTTGCACGCAACTTATTCTTCTTCTACAAGGACGCACCGTTTGATCCTGATGCTATTCTATCTGTAGGTAATAGCAATCAAGGCGTTGACATATTTGGTATGCCGACAACAAGAAATATAGGATTCAATGTCAAATTCACCTTCTAAACTCGATTAGATATGAAAAAATATAATTATATAACCACTACATTGCTCAGCGGACTGCTAGCATTCTCATCTTGCACAGATAGCTTCGATAGATATAACAGTACGGCAGGGGCCTATACTGACGATTTGCAGGAGTATGATTTTCAGAAACAACTAATCCCCTTCAAGACAATACAGACGGCCATTGTATATCAGACTGGAGTAGACGGAACCGATTGGCAATACCAGATTATGCAAAACTTGGCTGCTGATATGTTCGGAGGTTATTTTCATGATATGAACGGTGGCTTCAATTCACAAAACTCATCCTACAAACTAAACTCTGGATGGGTAGGAGCTCAATGGAGTTACACTTATGCTCAGGGAATGCCTTCCATCGCTAATGCGGAGGAGTTGTGTAAGAAGGAGGATTATCCTGCATTCTACGCACTTACTAAAATTATGAAAGTAGCAATGATGCATCGGGTAAGCGATTACTATGGCCCCATCATTTACAAGAATTTTGGAGCTACTACTCCTACACCCGAATCTCAAAAAGATATCTATACAGATTTCTTTAACGATCTGACTGATGCAATTCAAGTATTGAAAACATATATCGCAAGTAACGGTCCTGAAACATTCCAAAAAGCCGACATTATGATGCCTGAAGGAAAACGGACGTATGCACAATGGTTGAAATTTGCAAATTCCCTACGTTTACGTCTAGCTATGCGGGTATCAAATGTCGACAGCGAACTCGCTAAGGCTCAAGCTCAAGCTGCACTGGACCCTGAAAATGGCGGTGTACTGGAGACTGCCGGGGAGACTGTTGGTGAATACGGCGTCCGCAATCCACTCGGAGGAGTTAGTGGATGGCAGGAAGTTTATATGAATGCAAGCATGGAGTCTTTCTTAAATGGCTACAACGACCCGCGTGAAGAGAAGTTCTTTGCAAAAGCTACCGGTAATTCGGGAGCAGACGGAGAAGTTACCGAGCTTTTCCCTATTGCTAAAACCTATAAAGGTATTCGCCAAGGTACAGCATTGGATAAAGATAACCGTTACATTAATCACTCGCGTACTACTATCACCACATCCAGTAGCATCATTGTCATGACTGCCGCTGAAGTCTGGTTCCTACGCGCTGAAGCTGCTTTAAAGGGTTATGTTGATTCCGGCAAAGAAGGCGAGTATTACGAGAAAGGAGTCACCACTTCCTTTACTCAATGGGGAGCCGGAGATGTTGCAACTTATTTGACCAGCAATGCTGTTCCTTCGGACTACAAAGATGCTTTCGACACAAAATTCAATGTAGCAGCTATGACAGCTATTACACCGAAGTGGATTGATAATGCCACTAAAGAGCAAAAGTTAGAGCGTATTATCACCCAAAAATGGCTAGCGCTTTATCCTGATGGATGCGAGGCTTGGGCAGAACAACGCCGTACCGGTTATCCAAAGCTGTTTAAGGTAGCTGTCAATTTAAGCGGAGGTACAATTGATACAGATGTTATGATACGCCGCGTTACATTCCCCACAGATCTTGATGCCACTACAATGGGTTCTTTGAAACAACTATTAGGTGGAAATGATGATGGCGGAACACGCTTATGGTGGGATACAGGACTGAACAAATTCTAATTCAATCACTCTCAAAAGTCATTTTATGTATATCCCTTTCCCTGGTCTATCTTGGGAAGGGGATATTAGTTTACCAGATCTTTAGCATTTAGCCAAAGAAGTACCTTACCGATATATCTGCAATGCAATCTCACCACGCAGTACCCCAAGAGCATTCATTGCTAAAGCTTCCATTTCATCTTCCCCTGGATAGACGTGTATGGGGGCAAGGAAAGAAATACGCTCTTTAAGGCGGGATATCACATAATCGGAATAAGCAATACCTCCTGTCAATAGGATTGCATCAACCTTACCATAAAGCACAACTGCCGCCGCACCAATACTTTTCGCCACCTGATAAATCATGGCATCAAGCACCAACTTTGCTTTTTCATCCCCTTTATTTATTGCTTCTACCACTTTAGGCACATCGGTAGTCCCCAAGTGGGCTGCCAGACCAGCATGACCCGATATTCTTTTTTTGAGTTCATCCCTGCTGTATTTTCCCGAATAGCAAAGGTCGATAAGTTGACCGGCAGGTAGTGTACCGGCACGCTCAGGTGAAAAAGGCCCTTCTCCATCCAATGCATTGTTCACATCAATTGCACGGCCATGGCAATGGGCACCAACGGATATTCCTCCACCTAAATGGCAAATAATAAGATTAAGATCCTCATACCGGACCGGATGTTTAGGATGGGCAATTGATTGTTCCGTAGCATAATGCCGGGCAACAGCACGCTGATTCAATGCATGCCAAATCGTTATTCGGGGCATTAACGGCGATCCTGTAATACGGGCAACGTCGTCCAGTTCATCTACGACCCCCGGATCGGCAATAAATGCACGGCAACCGGGTAGAGAAGAAGCCAAATCAGCTGCTATGAGACACCCCAAATTGCATGCATGAGAACGTATTGCGTATCGAGTGTCATGAATCATAACTTCATTAACTTCGTATACGCCTCCCGGAAGAGGTTTTAATAGGCCACCACGACCAATCACCACATCGAAGCTAAATGGGATCCCTTGTCTTTCAAGCTCTTCCACAACCAACTGCTTACGGAATTCAAACTGATCCATCACCTCGGGATAATTGGCAAGTTCCTCCACAGAGTGACGTATATTCTTAACCAAATAAGCAATTTCGTCTACATAAACGGCTATTTTAGTCGAAGTAGAACCGGGGTTAATGACTAATATCTTCATAGACATTCTTTACATGTTAAACAAGCCATTGCAATACTATAATATTTAGATAAGCCCGAGTCACTTCTTGAGGGTAATACCACAGGGTTAGTAGGCCCTTGCAATAAAGCGGCCATTTCAGCTCCAGCAAAAAGAGAGACGGATTTATAAAAAGCATTTCCCGATTCTATATTTGGGAAAATAAGAACATCAGCCTGCCCATTAATAGGCGACGCAATCCCTTTTATTTGGCCACTTGCCTGCTCACAAGCAGTACTCACATCCAAAGGACCATCTATAATGACATCACCGAATTCACCCGCTTCTGCAAGCTCTACAATATTCACATAGTCCAAAGAATGGGGAAACTTTGCACTAACTTTCTCGGTACAGTGGATTAAGGCAATACGAGGTTGCTCTATACCAAACTGCCGACATACACGAATGGCATACCATATCATTTCAATGCGCTGTTGCAACGTAGGTCGGGGTATAACCGCTGCATCCGAAAAAAACAAAAGCTTATTATAAGTCGGAATTTGCATTACCGCCAAATGGGTTAATATTTTACCTTTAGGCAACAAACCGGTTTCTTTGTCGAGTATAGCATGTAGCAAATTATCTGTATTAATAATACCTTTCATCAATATATCAGCCTCTCCGTCTCTAACCATTCTGACTGCCTCTCTAGCCGCCTCATCAGGGTCAACAATGTGCAAGATTTGAACTGAATGAGGATACCTTCGCAGTGAAGTGAAACTTTCCAAATCCGTAGCGTCTCCCAACATAATAAACTCAGCTATACCTTCACCCAATGCACGGGAAATAGCATACTCCGTATTAGCATCTTTTGCACACACCACTGCAATACGCGGCTTTTTATTCAATGACTGCAAATGGGAAGTTAACTGTTCAAAGCTTCGAATAGGTTCCATAATGTTAGATTTTCCACAAATATCTAAAATTTTATTCATATTATATGCTTTATTCCTCTATAAAATAGGTTATAAAATATCATAATGTCAAAAGTGCATTTCTAAGCAATATCAATTTCCAAACATTCCTATATGATTAACATTTTAGATTGTCTTTTGTCAGTTCATAACATGCAATACCTATTATTTTTGCTACATTTGCAGACATATTAAGACAATAATCTTTTGCTTATATTGCTGTTAGATATATTAAAGTCAATGTTCTCTTCATTTTGAGATGACTTCACTATTTAAAATGATTAATGAATATGAATAGTTTGATTATTCCACCATACTTGCAAAAAGGAGATCGTGTGGTAATTCTCTCTCCATCAAGTAAGATTGATAAATCATTTATTAAAGGTGCAAAAAAACGCCTTGAGTCATGGGGATTAAAAGTTGAAGTCAGTAAACACGCCGGTAGCTCACATGGCACTTATGCAGGTAGTACAACGCAAAGATTGGAAGACTTGCAAAATGCATTGGATGATGAGAACGTAAGAGCCATCTTGTGTAGCCGCGGAGGATACGGGGCTGTCCATTTAGTGGGAAAGTTGGACTTTACCCGCTTTAGTAAATCTCCCAAATGGTTAATCGGCTTCAGTGATATTACCGCACTTCACAATGTCATCCAGCAAAAAGGTTTCGCTTCATTACATGCTCCAATGGCACGCCACTTAACGGTGGAGTCTGATGATGATTTCTGCTCATTAGCATTAAAAGACATTCTTTTAGGACATAATACGGCAGATACAGCAGAAGCACTGAAGGTAGGAGAAAATGGGGTTGGCTACAGCTGTCCGTCACATAAACTGAACCATAAAGGTAAAGCCACAGGCATTTTACGAGGAGGAAACCTTTCTGTATTTTACGGATTGAGAGGAACTCCTTACGATATTCCTGGTGAGGGTACTATCCTCTTCATTGAGGATGTTGGTGAACGACCTCACGCAGTAGAACGCATGGTATACAATCTCAAATTGGGAGGAGTCCTGGATAAGTTATCCGGGCTTATCATAGGGCAATTTACCGAATATGAAGAAGATAAATCCCTCGGTAAAGACTTGTACGGGGCACTTGCTGATCTCGTGAAAGAATATGACTATCCCATCTGCTTCAATTTTCCCGTAGGGCATGTGACCATGAACTTGCCTCTTATAGAAGGTGCTGAAGTCAGTTTGGAGGTAGAAAACAGAAATGTAAAACTTAACTTTAATCCAGATAAAGAATGAAACGGAAATATACTCTTTTCTTGTTGATATCGCTGTTGCTTGCTATTGTTTCATGTAGCAACAAGGCAAAAACATCCGGTGAAAATACAGAGAACACCACAAAAGCCACCGTTAATATCCCAAATTTCAATGCAGACAGTGCCTATCAATATGTCAAAGCACAAGTTGATTTCGGGCCTCGTGTACCCAACACCACAGCGCACGTGGCATGTGGTAACTACCTGGCAGCGATGTTGGCTCAGTTTGGTGCAACGGTCACTAACCAATATACCAATTTATCCGCATTTAACGGAACACTCCTAAAGGCCAGGAATATCATAGGATCATACAACCCGGAGAATAAAAAGCGAATTGCTATCTTTTCTCATTGGGACAGTCGCCCATGGGCCGATGCCGATCCTAATAAAAAGAATCATCAGAAACCGATCTTGGGAGCAAACGACGGTGCCAGTGGTGTGGGTGTCATGTTAGAAATAGCGCGTCAGATACAGCAACAAAAACCGGAGTTAGGTATAGACCTGATATTCCTTGATGCCGAGGACTATGGCGATCCCGGAACTGATGAGTCATGGGGATTAGGTGCGCAATATTGGGCACGAAATCCACATGTGGAAGGCTATACCGCACGATTTGGTATTCTGCTGGACATGGTAGGAGCAAAAAATGCGACTTTCCGCTATGAAGGATATTCACAAGAAAAAGCTCCCAACATTAATCAGAAAGTATGGAATGCCGCTGCAAGTCTTGACTATGGACGTTATTTCATAAAAGAAGAAGGAGGAAGAGTGACAGATGACCATACGTTTATTAATGACTTTGCCCATATCCCAACCATCGATATAATACATACCGAAGCAAACGGCGAATTTTATAAGAATTGGCATACCATAAAAGATGATATGGAAGGTATTGACAGAGCAACATTAGGAGCGGTAGGGCAAACCTTACTACAAGTAATATATAACGAAAAATAAATATAAGATAATGAGCATTAATGAAGCACAAGACGAAGTAATTGCCGAATTCAGTGATTTTGATGACTGGATGGACAGGTATCAATTACTCATTGATCTTGGGAACGAACAGGAAACACTTGATGAGAAATATAAGACTGAACAAAATCTGATTGAGGGCTGCCAAAGCCGTGTTTGGCTGCAAGCAGATGAAGAGAATGGGAATATTGTTTTTCAGGCAGAGAGTGATGCTTTAATTGTAAAAGGTATCATAGCTCTTTTGATAAAAGTATTATCAGGACATACACCCGACGAAATTCTTAACGCAGACTTGTATTTCATTGATAAAATCGGGCTGAAAGAGCATCTGTCTCCTACGCGTAGCAATGGACTATTATCCATGGTGAAGCAAATACGGATGTATGCATTGGCTTTTAAGAGCAAAAGCGCCCAATAATTCCGCTTTCACACCCGTCACTTTACTAAAGTAGTAATATCCGGATTTACAGGGTATTACTACTATAAGCTTCAGAGCGCTTAGAACAAGGGAAACTTCAGAATACAAGTGATCTATGATAAGTATAGGAGGGATCTATGATCACTATACGACTGATCTACGTTGAGTATACCCGTAACCTTGATTCTGTGAAACATACATTCCTTTTCGAATCAGTTTCATGTAAGCACCAATCAGTTTCAGTAAATAAAGTTTCACCTGCTTTACTTACAAAAGAATATCTCATTCTTCGTCATCCTTATACTCTAAAATATCCCCGGGCTGGCAGTCCAACACCTTGCAAATAGCCTCGAGGGTAGAAAAACGAATCGCTTTTGCTTTTCCAGTCTTTAGAATAGACAGGTTAGCAGGCGTAATATCTACTTTTTCAGCCAATTCCCCGAGAGATATCTTTCTCCGGGCCATCATTATATCAAGGTTTACTATAATCATAATTCATTCATTCAAAAAATCCGATTATATCGTTAGCTCCTGTTCTTCTTTCATCTTTAATCCGATGGCAAATACCTCTGCTACAATCAAGGCAGTCAGCCCTAAAACCAGCGAAGTTATTTTCACCATATCGGTCAGACACAGTGTGTAATGCATAGAAGAAAACACCTTCTCAACATTGTAAACCGTCAAAAAGGCTGTCAGAAATGTACAAGCAAAACTAACTATAAGCAATACGCCCAAGCGACGTATCCTACGAACATTTTTCCAATTGAATATTTCCGATTTATTAATAGACACCACAATACGAATAAACAGAATGATAGCCCATACCGTTGTCACAAAGTCTGTCAGAGTAGCCGAAACGGAGAAAACCTTCAATACAATGGAAGGCTGGGTATCTACACTGACCGTCATTTGTCCAAAAGAAGCAGGGATATACTTTCCTGTTTTAGCATTATAAACAGAGTCAGTCAGGAAGTTTCTTGATAAATTACGAGGCAATAAATTAATATTCTCCAAATGCATGAGTTCTTGCCGTCTCTGTACGTTCATCTTGGTACTCATTCCCAGCTCGACACCCGATTTGAATCCTATACCCATATAGTATACCGCTTCAAGCACGGAATAACTTAAGACAAGCATAACAATAAAACAGAGTATATTCAGTTTCTTTTTCATAATTGAGAGGTTAGTTCATTCTTATATGAGTTAATCATTTTCAAAGATAATAAAAGTAGCACACCCGACACAATTACGAAAATTAAATATGCCGGTTCCCCAATAATCTGAGAAACATGATCGACCTTCGGATAATGCAACGTAAAATATACCGAGAGGCTGTTATTTATAATATGAATCAATATGGTAGGAATCAGACTACCCGATTTATAGTAAATCCAAGCAAACAGAAAGCCGGAAAGAATACCACCAACAACCTGTACGGGATTCAAGTGAAAAACACCAAAGATCAATCCTGATAATAAAATGGCTTTTAACGGACTATATTTCTGCAATAGGACTTTTGTAATTGCTCCTCTGAATAATAGTTCTTCCAATATAGGACCTAATACAGCGATACAGAGAATCCCCAACCAACCGGATTGCAACAAGTTAAAGGTATCCTTCATTAAATCCGGTAAGAAAGAGAGAAAAGACATTATACATTCTATAACAAAGATAGAAGATATACCGGCCAGAATACTGTAAAGTAAAAAAGAGATGGAAAAGATAGAGAACAACTGCTTGTAATTGCTCAAATAGTCTTTCCTCCACAGATAAAGTCCCATAAACAGAAATCCAACTAACATAGAAGGGGCTAACGAAAGAGTTGCTCCCTGACTTACATTTCCATATTCGATATATGAGTAGATATAAGCGAAAGGCAGAACGGCAAGCATTGCCAAAATCTGCATTCCAAAATATATAAGCGCTAATTTAATGGCTGTTTTCATAAACTTGAGTGAAATATTACACAAAGATACAATTTTTCCAGCTTACAATCTTATGCAGCAATCACAGTGCCGCAAATTATTGTCATCAACACCGAAATAGAGATGACTAAAAGACTAATACTCATAAATGCTTTTTTCATAATATCCAACCTTTTCTTTTGTAATTCAATAAATATATATCGTTTTTCGATATGCAAATAAAGAGAGTTTTTTCATATAAACAAAGAAAAAAGGATTATATTTATCGTAAAACAATAAATTTAATTCGTTTTTCAATATATACTATTTTCAAAACAAGTATGAAACCCCTTATACAAAGCATCTTTATGCCAAAACAAAAAAAATAGATAGATTGAATTATAAATGCAAAATAATTCTGTTCTTCTTTTGCCATATACGTAATGAAGTCTTATATTTAAGGTGCTAAACACTTAAATAAAGACATTATGAGAGGTATGATTCAGGTTTTATGTAAGAACAACAACACTTACCGTGAATTCCCTATAGGAAGTTCTATTCTTGAAATATTTCGTGGTTTTCAACTCGATTTTCCATATCAAGTAGTCAGTGCCAAGGTCAACAATCGCTCGGAAGGATTAAATTTTCGTGTGTACAATAATAAAGATATAGAATTTCTCGATGTCCGTGATTCCTCAGGAATGCGAACCTATGTTCGCAGTCTTTGCTTTGTGCTGTATAAAGCAACGAGCGAGCTTTTTCCACAAGGCAAGCTTTACGTAGAACACCCTGTTTCAAAAGGATATTTCTGTAGCTTGGAAATTGGACGCTCCTTAACTTCGGATGATGTTTCAGCCATAAAGACCAGAATGCAGGAAATCATTGACGAAAATATATTTTTCCATCGTACCGAATGCCACACAACAGATGCTGTAAAGATATTCAGAGAGAGGGGGATGGATGACAAAGTGAAATTATTGGAGACATCCGACTCCATATACACCTATTATTATACGCTGGGCGAGACAGTAGATTATTACTATGGTAGTTTGCTCCCAAGCACCGGATTTATCAAGCTCTTTGATATTGTGAAGTACTACGATGGCTTACTGTTGCGCATTCCAAGTAAAGGGAACCCTAATGAGCTGGAAGATGTCGTAAAACAAGAGAAGATGTTGGATGTCTTTAAAGAACATTTACGCTGGAATCACATCATGGGGCTAAGCAATGTGGGCGACTTTAATCTTGCGTGCCAAAAAGGCCATGCGACCGATCTCATTAACATAGCTGAAGCATTACAAGAAAAAAAGATTGCGCAAATTGCAGATGATATTTATAATAGAGGGAAAAATGGGAACAGAGTTAAGCTTGTTTTAATCTCCGGTCCTTCTTCGTCAGGAAAAACAACATTTAGCAAACGACTTTCCGTACAGTTAATGACGAATGGATTATACCCCTATCCGATATCATTAGACAACTATTTCGTAGAAAGGGAGCAGACACCGAAAGATGAAAACGGAAATTATGACTATGAATCGCTCCATGCACTCGACCTTGAATTATTTAACAATCATTTGCAAGCCCTACTCCACGGTGAAGAAGTCGAGTTACCCCGCTTCAACTTCACCACAGGAAAAAAAGAATACCGTGGAGACAAAATACGAATTGATGATCACATGGTGCTGATAATGGAGGGTATTCACGGATTAAACCCGGAATTAACACCACAAATACCGGATGAAAGCAAGTATAAAATCTATGTCTCAGCTCTAACAACCATCTCTTTGGATAACCACAACTGGATACCAACGACCGATAACCGTCTGTTGCGTCGCATTATTCGTGATTACAATTATAGAGGATACTCTGCACAAGAAACGATATCAAGGTGGAACAGCGTGCGCACTGGTGAAGATAAATGGATATTCCCTTTTCAAGAAAACGCCGATGTCATGTTCAACTCCGCACTACTATTTGAGTTTGCCGTTTTGAGATCGCATGCCGAACCTATATTGAATAGCGTACCACGAAATTGCCCCGAGTATGCTGAAGCCTATCGTCTCCTGAAATTCATCAAGTATTTCACTCCGGTGCAAGATAAGGAAATACCTTTTACTTCGCTATTACGGGAATTTTTAGGAGGAAGCAGCTTCAAATACTAAAAGATTATTTTTACTTTTGTACAAAGATTAATAAATCATTATCCTATGAAGCAATTTGTCCTCGTTCTTTCTCTCTTTGCATGTTTCTTCATGGCCCTCAATGCACAAAACACCAATAGTGCAGAGGATTTGCAACATCAGGCTCAGACGAGCCTGAACCAAAAAGAGTATACCAAAGCACGCTATCTTTTTATTCAAGCTTACAGCCTATTTTCAGGGCAAGGGAATTATAATAAAGCGATAGATTGCGGGACACAGGCAGCAGCATTATATCATAAAGAAAGTCTTTATAAAGAAGCTTTTGATTTGTGTCGTGGCATGGAACAATTTGTAGGTACAGCGGAGCAAAAATCCGGTCACCCTTTACCGGCTCTTCACTACTCCATCAACAAAGAGCGGATGGAGATGTACATTGCATTGAAACGCGGCGCCCAGGCCAAAGATTATTTAAACAAACTTGAAGTATTGGCTGCCTCTGCTCAAAATAATTCTGTCAGCGAAGACTTACTGTACACCCAAGCAAACTATTACTACACTTTCGGGATGTACGAGCAAGGGGACGCAAGCTTTAAAAAGCTCATCGGAAAATATAAAGAGCAGAAGAACTATGACAAAGTAAGCGAATGTTATAAACATTTAATCACAATAGCTCGAAAAGCAAACAATGCCGGACTTGTAGCCCGCACATATGAAGAATATATTAAGTGGACCGATTCAGCCAAAGCGCTAACCGCAAAAGATGAGCTGAGTGTACTGAAGAAAAAGTTTGATGAAAGCCAACAGACCATAACCGAAAAGGAACATTCTCTCGCTATCAAGAAATATTCTATAATCGGATTATGCGTTGTGATAGCAATTCTAATTGCTGCATTGGTCGTAGGAGGTGCTATTTTATTCCGATATATTCTACTCACCCGAAAGCAAAGCAAGACTATAAGCACTATCAACGAGCATAGTGAACTGAAAACCAAGTTCATACAAAACATATCTGCACAAATGGAACCAACCCTCGACTTGTTGGATCCGACACAACCTGCGGTAAAAGCTCTCCATAAATTCGCCGAAAACATACAGGAGCTTTCTTCTTTAGAAAATTCTCTATCTGATATCTATGAGATGAAAGAAATCAATATCAGCAGTTTTTGCGAAAAGGTAATGGAGAAAGTAAAAGATAGACTAAAAGCAGATGTTACGCCTATAATTAATGCACCCAAACTAAGCGTAAAAACGAACCCCGAGCAATTGGAACGTATCCTTCTTCATTTACTAAGTAATGCAGCAGAATACACTCCCGAAGGTGGTAAAATATGGCTCGATTTCAAAAAGCGCGGTGCACACACCCACCAAATAGTCGTGACAGACACCGGCTGTGGTATACCGGCGGAAGCCCAACAAAATCTATTCAAACCTTTTACAGAAGTACGCGACCTTACCAAAGGAGATGGCTTGGGATTACCTATTTGCGCATTAATTGCCGGAAAGCTAAACGGATCATTAACATTAGACACGAGCTATAATAAGGGAAGCCGCTTTATCCTCGAACTACATGCTTAATAAAACACTTAAATCATTTTTTAATACAAGCGTTTCTGTCTTATAAAAATGAAGCTGCTTGATTAAAGACAGAAGCAAAAGCCTGGTTTACTTCCACCGGATTAACCTTTCCTCGCATAGGAAAAGGTACCTGATGAGAATAAGAGAAAGGAAAATCAATTTCTTTGAGAATTTTGCACGCAGCTCTTCCCAACGCCAAGGAAACTCCTGTGGTAGGGATTACAGTATCTTGCTTTAATGAAACTGCCCTAATGCGATCAGAAGCCTTTTCAAAAAAGTTTTCACGAAATAGCTTTAAGATATCAGGACGAATCATCGCCTTAAAAGCATGCTCTAGAAAATCATTTTTAAATGTTTCGGGTATGGAGGTTCGCTCGATAAAACTGTGCGTGAAGTAATACTCCATCCGTTCAAAAGCTTCCTTATCCATAATATCACGTGCCCTCCCATCCATTTCACTAAATATTGACCCGCCGCAAAACATAAAAAGCCGAGAGTCGGTAAACAAATTACCAGGATTGGCAAGCAATAAAACTTGCGACAAAAATGCTCCTATGGAATAAGCAAACAAATTGATGCTTGTATCTTCCTTAAACAAAGGATGCACTCCACTTTTGATATCATGCACCAACTGCCAAAGATTATACACTGACTCTCTCCCAGAAGCATAAAATCGCAATGGATTCTTCGATATACGGCAACTCAAGGCCACGTTAGCAAACGTAGAATTGCACAAGTCGAGAACTTCCAGCTTTCTCTGTATCACCCAAGATGAAGCCTCCCGTGGATCACTCCACGAACGTGGGCTACGATTCATATGAAAAGCTATCGGAAAAAGGATGACGGGTTTCCCTGTTGTAATCACTAAATATTCGGCCCAAGTAAGATACTTTTCCCAAGTACGTTCATTCAACCCATGTAATAATATTATAGCTTGATCAGACTTAACTCTTCCCAGCGGATTAAAAACCATATAAGTAAAGGACTTATTCTCTAGAATAAGATTATCTGATACCGGAAAAAAGTCTGCCTCGGATAATTCTTCTTGGAAGCTCTCTATTTCAAGGGCCCCGATTGTCTGAACAAAACGGAATGGAATAATCTCGAGCTTACTATCTGCTATTTCCGTTTTTCGCTCATAAGAGAACAATTGATTTAAATAATGTGTACGAGTTGATACTTCCATTCTTGTTTCTATTTTACGATGCAAACAAACAACACTTTATCCTGTTTTACAAAAAAATGGGTTTATGTAGTCCAAACTGGGACAAAAAGCCTTAATAAGGGGCAGAAAACTCCTATTCGGGGTAAAAGCAAACGGGATTTTCCCTACTTTTGCCATCGGAAACAAGATGATTCATGGAAACAAGATCAAACAACAACATACCGGTCTATATTTATACCAAGGATAACATAATCCGATTAATATTACTGACTGCTGCTTTTGCATTGGTTTTTATCAACTTGTACAAGCCTTTCAGTTCGGAGAGTTGGTATAATGTATCCGAGTTCAAGTTTTTCCTGTTTTCCAGTCTCATTATTTTGACCGGTGTATTGGTCGTAGTCATCAGCCGTATTATTATGTATTACTATGGCAAAAAGCGCCGTATACCTTACACGTCATACGCCATTTGGATACTCTTGGAGATTTTCTTTATGGCTATGTTCTATACGATTTATACAGTCATACTAAATCCAAAGCGAGAATATCTGGCAGCATTCAAAGAGTCTGTGATAAACACAAGTTTGGTACTTCTACTTCCTTATGCAGCTTTGCATCTCTATTTTTCTTATCGGGAGAAAGAACAGCAGCTAAGATTATTAGCCGAAGATCGTGCAGAAGCTGCCGCACAGCAAAATGTATATTCTTTTTACGATGAAAAAAACGAGCTTCGTTTATCTGTCAAGCGCGAAAACCTTTTATACATTGAGTCTGCAGATAATTATGTGCTGATTTGGTATCTGAATAAAGGTGTTGTAACAAAATTCATGTTACGTAATTCTTTGAAAGCCATCGAAGAGAGTTTGACCGACACAAATGTGCAGCGCTGCCACCGTTCTTATATGGTTAACTTCGATCAAGTAAAAGTGATACAGCGGAGAAAAGATGGCATTTATATGGAATTAGGTGTAGATAGAGTACCGGACATTCCTATATCTAAGACCTACAGCGAAAAGGTAATACAATGGTTTGTTAATTGCTCTTGCTAAAGACTTTCAATATTGCTATTTCACAAAAACGTCTATTCACTCTCCGCGAAACAAGATTTTCTAAAATCTCCTTTCTTCATTAATCTATGTGGGCAATCGTAAGTCCTACACACTTAAAACATGGGAAGCAAAAAGCCCTTACTCTCCAATTTATAAAAGATAATAGAATAAATATGTAAATGTTTTGAATTCTGAATGCAGTATTCTAGGATTTGATGCATTTAGTGTGATATCAATAAAAACATGAACTCTATCTCAGAAATAGCATGATGATTGGTTTGTGCTACATCTACTTAAAAAATAGAATATCCCAAAATAAAAGGAGCAAACGAAAATGACAAAACAAAAAAATAAGGGTATGCTTGAATATATATGGAATGCCTTTGATGTATATTCGGAACATAACGCATTTTTTATTGAAGGGAAATATTACACTTATAGGCAGTTGAGCTTAAAAGTATATGGCATAGCTACTTTAATTAGCGGGTATCAGGATAAAATAATAGGTATTGTTGCTGAAAATAAAGTAGAGACTTATGCTTCCATACTAGCAGTACTTTTGTGCGGAAAAACTTATGTCATTCTACATCCCGATTATCCTAAAGAGAGAAACGAAAATATTACCCGACAAGCAGGAATAAAAATAATTTTGCATTGCTCAGAAAGAGTTTTTCCCGAAACCACCTCATGCATTGAGTCTATATGCACTAATGATCTGCAAAAAGAATATATTCATAATATAACAGAAGTAAATGAGAATGGCTATGCCTATATTATTTTTACTTCGGGAAGCACAGGAGAACCCAAAGGAGTACCTATTTCGCGACAAAATCTAAATGCTTTTTATACAGCATATAACCATTTGGGATGGGAAATCGATGAGACAGATAGAATGCTACAAATGTTTGAACTAACTTTCGACGTATCTATTGTGTCTTTTTTATATCCACTAACCCTTGGTGCATGCGTTTATACCGTATCTCATGAAGGTATCAAGTATTTAAATATAATAGAGATAATGGAAAGATATAAGCTGACATTTGCAGCTATATCTCCTTCACTGCTGCAATTGTTGCTACCTTACTTTACTGAAATCTATCTTCCCAATCTTAAATACCTGATAGTAACAGCGGAGGCTTCAAATGCGAAACTTCTATCTGACTTCAGAAGATGTGCTCCGAATGCAACATTTATTAATTTATACGGTCCCACAGAAAGTACGATCTATTGCACAGCTTACACTATTCCCCCGACTGGATGTAAGCATCATAATGGCATGATTGCCATTGGAAAACCATTTTACGGAATAAAGGTATGTCTGATGAATGAAGAGGGAAAACCGGTACCATTCAATGCAGAACAAGCTGGAGAATTATGGGTAAGCGGAAAACAAGTGATGAAAGGATATTGGAAAGCGCCTGAAAAATCAGAAATCGCTTTAGTAAAAGGCTTGGATGGAAATATATATTATAAAACAGGGGATCTATGCCGGATAGATGAAGAAGGAGATATTATATATTGCGGACGTAAAGACTACCAGGTAAAAGTTCAAGGGTTCCGTATTGAGCTTAGCGAGATTGAGTATGTAGTAAAAAAGTATTTCAATGATCAACATAATGCAGTTGTGATTCCCAAATATCCCGAAGGCAGAGGCTGCGAGCTACATCTGGTTATTGAAGATACTGAATTCAACAAAAAAGCCTTGCATGAATATATCTGCAGCAAATTACCCATATATATGGTCCCTAAATATATACACGGTATAGCAAACTTTCCACTGAATACCAGTAATAAAATAGACAGAAGAAAAATACATGAATTAATTTGAATATAAAAAACATGGAAACAAAAGAAATTTTAGATGGACTTAACTCTATTTTTCGGAGAGTGCTCAAGAAAGAAGATATTGAACTTAATAGTGAAACAACCGCTCAAGATATAGATGAGTGGGATTCGCTAACAAATATGATATTAGTTCACGAAATGGAGAAGATGTTTGCTGTACGTTTTACATTTAGGGATATTGTACATCTGAAAAACGTAGGTGACATTTGCAATGCCATCCAAAATAAAATGAAGTAAGAAGTATGTCTTTCATATCAATAGAGTTTGTACTACTATTTTCATGTACATTCATCTTATTTCACACGGTGAATATTCGATATAAAACTTATATATTACTTGCGGCAAGCGCTGCTTTTATTGGTTTTTATCATATAGGTTTCTTAATAACAGCTATTCTCGTTTCACTGAGCTCATTTTATTTAGGGCAATGGATTGACTTGTCGACTAATGAAAAATGCCGTAAGAAAAGATTTGTTATTGGAATTGTTACTCTTATTCTATGTTGGCTGGCTTTCAAATATGATAATTATATCATGTCTTTTATTCATATGCTATTTGTGAATAAGAAAACTTTAAGCGACCAACCATCACCCATATTCTTTCCGTTAGGTATTTCCTTTTACACTTTTCAAGCAATATCCTACCTCACGGAAGTTTATTGGCAAGAAGAGCGATCTGAAAAAGAGCTACCAGATTTTATGTTATATATGCTCTTCTTCATGAAGTTTCTTTCAGGGCCAATTGAGCGCTCAAAAGATATGCTAACGCAGATAAAGTCAAAAAAGGTAGTGGAATATCATTTTTTAGTACAAGGCACTTTATTGATAGCAATTGGACTGATCAAGAAATTGATACTTGCAGGTTATATCGCCCCTTACATTGATGGAATTTTTAACTCTATACATACTGCTTCAGGGGCGCAGCTATTAATGGCATGCTTACTTTATCCGATTGAACTTTACGGCGACTTCTCGGGATATACGGATATTGCGCTAGGAGGATCTTATATGCTGGGGTTCAAACTTAGCAATAACTTCAATCGTCCTTTTATCGCACAGACAACTGCTGATTTTTGGAGAAGATGGCATATGTCATTATCATTTTGGATCAGAGATTATCTATACATGCCTTTATCTGCTGCTTTACGCAAATGGGAAGAAAAAGGCATCTTCTTAAGCCTCATGATTACATTCGTAGCACTAGGCATGTGGCATGGAACCGGATGGAATTATGTTATTTATGGAGCTATTCAAGGGGTCGTCATCTGCTATGAAATGAAAACGCCAAAGCTTCATAAATGGATAAAAAACAAACTCGGATACCCTCTATTTGCAGCATTGTCAATCATCAGAACTTATTTGATATTTGCAATATCATTAATATTCTTTCGATTGGATTCAGTACGCGAAGCTATCTACTATATTAGACATATCTCATTTCATGTGAATTCGACTTGGAAAGAAATAAATATAGGTATGCCTGATCACAATTGCATAGTAGCAGGCTCTGCTTTGGTTATGATTCTTGTTTACGAATATTTCATGGACAAGCAAAATCTTTTCGAGTTATTAGGAAGGCAGCCTATATGCGTCCGCTGGGGAGTTTACTACCTATTAATCATAATACTCTTTGCTTTGGGTCAGTTCTCTTCGGACAATTTTATCTATCTACAATTCTAAATGAAAAGTTATGAAAAAGAGAGATGAAAGAAGTATTACTTCACGATTTGCTCTAAAACTTGCAGTACTCCTTATACCATTCATTATTATATTGGGTATATACTTACACGATGACCCTTTTATGGTACTCAAACAATATAAGGAGTATAACTCTACAGTAGTTCTAGACGAAGACTATGTTGGATGGCAAATATTTGTAAACAACCGCAACAAGATAGCATTTAATTCCTTTATTATGGGAAATTCATGTACCATGGCTTTTCAATGTCATGAATGGGAAAAACATCTGAAAGCAGGGAAAGCTATAAGACTTCCCGGATGCGCAGAGTCAATCATGTCCATATATAAAAAATTAGCAGCACTAGACAAACTCGGCGCTCCTATAAACAACATATTAATGATAATAGACAAGACTTCATTAGAGAATTGCCAACTCTCATTAAGCCATACAGGTATTTTACCCCATACTATATCTGGAATAAGCAAATTCAAATTTCAGGAAATGTTTTGTCAATCCTTCTTTTATCCCAGTTTTCTAATCCCATATTTAGATTATAAGATAACCCATAAATATCGCCCTTATATGAATGGGGTTATAAATCCTTATGGCAGGATAAGAGAATCGGATAATAATGACGCCATAAATCCTAGAGAAAAAATGATAGAAGAAGAAGGCGAAAAATATTGGATAAATCGAGAACATGAATTTCAGAAAAAAAGAGATAAGAACTACAGAGACGGGAAATATAAAGAAGATTTTCCGGTACTATATGAAAACCAAATCAATATATTAACAAAAATCAAAGATATATTAGTAAGAAACAATTCTTCTATAAAAATTATTATAAGCCCTGACTACAACCAAGTCAGTATAAATAAGAAAGATATAGAAGTCTTAAATAATATCTTTGGAGAAAATAATGTGTTTGATTTTACAGGCATAAATGAGTATACCAATGATATACACAATTACTACGAAAAAACACATTACAGACCTATACTCGGAGAGAAATTAATGAATAAAATATACAAATAAAATAACATGACTTAAAAGTAATCCTCGCAATTTCATAAAAGAATTGCAAGGATTACTATATTAAAATCATAAGTATGCGAGTTTGGAAAACCCCATTTATCTCAACGCCTCTACTTCATCAGGCGTTAAAGGAATTTTCTTCCCTAACCGGCGTGAACCGCTTTCAGTAATCAGATAATCTTCCTCATTGCGAATGCCACCAAAGTGGCGATATTCTTCAACTTTATCGTAATTAATAAAATCGGTAAATTTCTTTTCACTCTTCCAAAGGTCAATCAGCTCGGGTATGAAATAAATACCCGGTTCAACAGTATGTACAAACCCAGGTTGCAAAGGGATAGCCAAGCGTTGCGATTTACGCCCGAATTGGGTACTTTTGGGCTGTCCGTTATAGCCTACCCAAGTCTCACCCAGGTTTTCCATATCGTGCACATCCAGCCCCATCATGTGTCCAAGACCATGAGGATAGAACAAAGCATGAGCACCTTCACGTACAGCATCATCAGCATTCCCTTTCATTAAACCGAGTTCTTTCATCCCCTCTACCATAACTTTAGCAGAGAGATCATAAACCTCCATATAAGGAATACCGGGGCGAAGTGCTTTCACTGACTCCAGATGCATTGCATTTTGTATTTCATATACGGCGCGCTGCTTTGAAGAAAATCTTTTATCAGCAGGTATAGTTGAAGACATATCCCCCGCATATCCCATTTCAGTTTCAGCACCGGCATCTATAAGAAAGAGATCACCCAGCTTCACAAGATTACCATGATAATGGTTGTGCAATGTTTGCCCGTTTATGGTTGCTATAGTGGCAAAAGATAATTCATAACCGGCTGCAGTAGCCACACTTTCCATAGCTGCAACAACTTCACATTCACGCATCCCCGGACGAAGAACTTTCGTAGCCATGATGTGCATATCTGCAGTAACGTCACAAGCTTTCTCTATTTCGACAATTTCTTCTGCTGTCTTGTAACTACGCTGAGACACAACAGCGCGAATAAAGGGAACTGACCCTTCTTGCCGGCGAGGATCTATGCCAAGCCAATCCATAAGTTTCAGTTTATGTTCGGCACGGTATGGCGGAAGATATTGGATATTACGCTTATTATCCAACGCCTTCTGCAAATATGAAATTATCTCCGCATAAGGGCGTGTCTCCACGATACCTACTCTCTCACTTTTCTCTTTTAATGTAGGTTGGGTACCCATCCATACAATATGATCGATGCTCAATTCATCACCAAAGATGATTTCCTTATCTTCATCAATATCTATTATAGCCGACAGCCCGGCAAAAGATAGCCCAAAATAATAAAGAAATGAAGAATCTTGTCGAAAACGAAATACATTATCTTCATAATTAAGTCCAGCCTCATCGTTACCTATAAACAATAATATTCCAGAACCTACATTCTTCTTCAGTACAGCTCTACGCTGCATATACGTTTCCTTGCTAAACATGATATTTCACTTTTATATTGATATTCGCAAATATAAAAACAAATTGCCAACCATTCCTCTGCTTTCCTGTTAAATATAATAATAGAACTTTTCTCGTTCAGGAACTATTCACTATTTTTGTAGCGAGTAAAGTAGAGAAACAAACTATGGCACAAGGTTCCAGACAAGTACAGACTCAAGCTCAGCAACAAATACAGACACTATCACCTCAACAGATCTTGGTAGTGAAATTGCTTGAACTGCCCGCAGTTGAGCTGGAAGATCGCATACGTGCCGAACTACTTGAAAATCCTGCATTGGAAGAGGGGCGTGATGATACGGAGAGTGAAGAATATTCTGATAATCCGGAAGCAGACAACTCCACCTCTGAAAGTGAGAATAGCGAATATGATTCGCTTGGTGATTATCTCACGGAAGATGACATTCCAGATTATAAGCTGCAAGAGAATAACCGCAGCAAAGGTGAACAACCCGAAGAAATCCCATTTTCTGAAGCAACGTCTTTTTACGAGACATTAAAGGAACAGCTCAGCGAACGTAATATAACCGATCACCAGCGTGAACTCACTGAATACTTAATTGGTTCTTTAGATGACGACGGACTTTTACGGAAATCACTGGAGAGTCTCAGTGATGAACTCGCCATATATGCAGGTATTGAAGCCAGTGTTCAAGAATTGGAAGAAGCTTTGAATATCATTCAGGATTTCGATCCACCGGGCTTGGGAGCACGAAGTTTACAAGAATGCTTATTAAATCAGATTCGCAGAAAAGCGGAACAGGAGAATGAGAATACTCCTCTTCTTAAAATGGAAGAACGAATCATTAAGGACTATTATGATGAGTTTACCCGGAAGCATTGGGACAAAATAATGCAGAGGCTAGGATTGGATGATGATGACTTTCAACAAGTCATCACTGAGATAACAAAACTAAACCCACGCCCTGGAGCATCATTGGGAGAGGCTATCGGACGGAATTTTCAACAGATAGTTCCCGATTTCATTGTAGAGACTTATGATGATGGTACAATTAATGTTGCACTAAACAATCGAAATGTCCCTGAACTCCGTATGAGTAGGGATTTCACCGAATTAGTAGAGGAACATACTAAAAACAAAGCAAACCAATCGAAAGAGGCAAAAGAAGCAATGATGTTTCTCAAGCAAAAGATGGACTCAGCTCAAGGGTTCATTGATGCGGTGAAACAAAGGCAAAATACCCTTATGACTACCATGAAGGCGATTATAGATATACAGCGCCCTTTTTTCATAGAAGGGGACGAATCATTATTACGCCCAATGATACTTAAAGACATTGCAGAACGTACCGGGCTTGACATTTCCACTATCTCCCGTGTTAGCAACAGCAAGTATGCCCAAACCAATTACGGCATCTACCCGCTAAAGTTCTTCTTCGGTGATGGATACACCACTGAAGATGGAGAAGAAATGTCTGTACGTGAGATAAAAAAAGCATTGAAAGAATGCATTGAAAGTGAAAGCAGGAAAAAACCGTATACAGATGATGAGCTTACGGATATCTTGAAAGAAAAAGGATACCCCATAGCCAGACGCACGGTAGCTAAATATAGACAACAAATGAATATACCGGTAGCCCGGTTAAGAAAATAATAAAATAAAATGGCACCAGATCAACATATTATAGCAGACAGAACATTAATAAGGGTTGCACAGATTATTTCTGCAATATTCACTCCGTTTTCTATCCCTTTTTTGGCTTTCCTGATTTTATTTCTGTTCTCTTATTTGCATATAATGCCTTTAGCATACAAGCTGATAGTGCTGGGAGTCGTTTATTGCTTTACAATATTAATGCCCACAATAACTATTTTTGTTTTTCGCAAGGTAAATGGGTTTTCTCCTGCAGACTTAACGGAACGGAAAAGACGATTTATACCTTTCCTTTTAACGATCTTGTCATATATCCTTTGCTTATTCATGATGCATAGACTCAACATTCCATGGTATATGACCGGGATTATACTTGCTGCACTCTTAATGATGATTATTTGTGTAATAGTGAATTTGAAGTGGAAACTTAGTGAGCACATGGCCGGAATGGGAGCAATCGTAGGTGGATTAATATCATTTAGTGCACTTTTTGGATACAATCCTGTGAGTTGGCTCTGTTTATTTATTCTTATAGCAGGAATACTGGGAACAGCCCGGATTATACTGCAACACCATACACTGGGTGAAGTCTCAACTGGTTTTTTGGTGGGATTAATTTGTTCGTTAATGGTATTGCATCCATTAAGTAATATTCTTTTTCGCATTTTTCTTTTTTAGTAAGATAATATTCGTATAACCCTAAAAACTAACGATTATGAATTGTCCTGAAAATGTAAAGTACACGAGCGAACATGAGTGGATACGCTTGGAAGGTGAAGTAGCTTATATTGGAATAACCGATTATGCCCAAGAGCAATTGGGAGATATAGTTTTCGTAGACATTCCAACCGTAGGAGAGACACTCGCTACAGGTGAAGTGTTCGGGACCATAGAAGTCGTAAAAACAATCTCCGATCTATTTCTCCCCGTAGGTGGCGAAATATTGAAGGAGAATGAAGCTCTCGCCGATCAGCCGGAACTAGTTAACAAAGATCCTTACGGAGAAGGTTGGCTTATTAAAATAAAACCGGAACCAGGAGCTAATTTTGCTTCTTTACTCGATGCAAATGCTTATAAAGCTCTCATCAACGGGTAAAATTTACAATGCTAGAATATAAAGGCAACATTTCCAAAATGAGTGAAAATGTTGCCTTTATGAATAATGAACTAATTATACAATAGTAAAATGACCCCATTAGTAAGTATTATTATGGGCAGTACGTCCGATCTTCCTGTGTTGGAGAAGGCCGCACAACTGCTAAACGATTTGCATGTTTCTTTTGAAATGAATGCTCTTTCAGCCCACCGTACTCCGGAAGCTGTTGAATCTTTTGCAAAAAATGCAAATAAGAGAGGAGTTAAAGTTATTATAGCGGCTGCAGGAATGGCTGCGGCACTTCCCGGTGTGATCGCAGCAAATACAACATTGCCGGTAATCGGAGTACCTATAAAAAGTTCGGTACTGGACGGAGTGGATGCTCTTTACTCAATCATTCAAATGCCTCCGGGCATTCCTGTAGCAACAGTAGCTATTAATGGCGCTATGAATGCTGCCATTCTTGCAGTACAGATACTAGCTCTAAGCGATGAAAATTTAGCCGAAACCTTTGCCGCATACAAAGAAGGGCTAAAGAAGAAGATCGTAAATGCTAACGAAGAACTCAAAGAAGTTAAATACGAGTATAAAACGAACTAAATGCAATGATTAGTGGTTAGTGATAAACAATAAGCTCTATTCAGAGCATTCGACGTAGCTCGAAAGACACTAATCACTAACCATTAATCATAAAAATAAGTGGATCTATTCAATTATTCCCGTCGGGAAACATCAGAAGTCAATATAGGAGCTATTCCATTGGGTGCCTCAAACCCAATTCGTATACAAAGTATGACTAATACGTCTACATTAAATACTGAGAATAGTGTTGCTCAAATCAAACGCATCGTAGATGCAGGTGCTAACTATGTACGCTTAACTACACAAGGAATAAAAGAAGCGGAAAATCTCAAAGAGATCAACATCTCTCTAAGAACGGACGGTTATATGGTCCCATTAGTTGCAGATGTTCATTTCACTGCAAAAGTGGCAGACATTGCAGCCCAATATGCAGAAAAAGTACGCATCAACCCAGGTAACTATGTTGATGCTCCGCGAACATTCAAGCATTTGGAATATACCGAAGAAGAGTATAAACAAGAGCTTCAAAAAATACGCAACCGTTTTATTCCATTTCTCAATATATGTAAAGAAAATCACACGGCTATACGCATAGGGGTGAATCACGGATCACTATCAGATCGGATCATGTCCCGCTATGGCGACACACCCGAAGGGATGGTAGAGTCGTGTATGGAATTCCTCCGCATTTGTGTTAGTGAGAATTTCAGCGATGTTGTCATCTCCATAAAAGCATCCAATACCGTAGTCATGGTAAGAACTGTACGTTTACTTGCTTCCATTATGGAAAAGGAAGGAATGAGGTTCCCCCTTCATCTTGGTGTGACCGAAGCCGGTGATGGTGAGGATGGACGTATAAAATCGGCTCTTGGAATAGGAGCTCTATTGTCTGACGGCCTAGGAGATACGATTCGTGTTTCTTTAAGCGAAGCACCCGAAGCGGAAATACCTGTAGCCCGGAAATTGGTGGAATACGTTATGCTTCATCAGGATCATCCATATATACCGGGAATTGAGGCTCCAGGCTTTAACTATTTATCACCATCCCGACGCCAAACAGACGCCATTCACAATATAGGGGGTGATAACCTACCTGTAGTCGTTGCTGAGCGCATGGACGGGGGTACAGAGACAAACCCACAGTTTACTCCGGACTATATTTACGCTGGAAGAAGTATACCTGCAATAAGGGAAGCCGGAGTTGAGTATATACTCGATGCAGATGTATGGGAAGGAGAAGAAGGTACATACCCTGCTTTCAGCTACGAACAGCTCCTTTTATTAGGCAGTTGCCCTGCCGATTTAAAATTTCTGTTTATGACATATATGGCACAGAACGATGAAGCTATTTCGTGCCTGAAATATCATCCGGAAGTGGTAATCATATCACAGAGTAATCACCCAAACCGCTTAGGAGAGCACCGGGCGTTAGTACATCAATTAATGAGCGAAGGTCTGAAGAATCCGGTTATATTCTTCCAGCATTATGGAGAGGACGAAGCGGAAAACCTACAGATAAAAGCTGCAGCAGACATGGGTGCATTAATCTTTGATGGTCTATGTGATGGAATTTTCATTTTCAATCAAGGTCTATTGAGTCATGCAGTTGTTGATAGTACAGCCTTTTCCATTTTGCAAGCGGGACGAATAAGAACCAGCAAGACCGAATATATATCTTGCCCCGGATGCGGACGTACACTTTACAATTTGGAACAAACCATTGCCCGCATCAAAGCGGCCACATCTCATCTAAAAGGATTAAAAATAGGAATTATGGGATGTATAGTGAATGGTCCCGGCGAGATGGCAGATGCAGACTATGGATATGTAGGCGCTGGTCGTGGTAAAATCAGCCTGTACAAAAAGAAAGTGTGTATAGAGAAGAATATACCCGAAGAAGAAGCTGTAAAGCGGTTGATTGAATTAATAAAAGAGAATGGTGATTACATTGAAGAAGAAGAATAATATTCATCAGTGAATCTACAACACATAAAAATAGCCCGAAATTCTCATTTCGGGCTATTTTTATATAGGCATATCTCTTTAGGATTTCGAAGAAGCTTTCTTCATCATAATTATATTACACTAGCATAAAATAAATGATTGAGTTGACGATTGGACATTCATTTGAGAGCCTTTCGAGCAAATTGGCATCCCTACACGACCAGTCTTTGAAATCTTCTTATCAGATGCATTTTTCTGCAATGGAGCACTCAGCATCGTTTTATATTTGGCATGATTACCCAAAATCTTAAACGCTTCATTCAGGTCATCATCATCTTTCAACTGCTCAATAATACCGCCACGTTGATAATAGTAACGCTTTACTATTTCCAAAGCAATCATGTTCTTTATGTCTTTTGAGAAATAGTTCAAATCACGATCTAAGTTATGCGTTAACTTCTTCTCAAGAGCCTTAAACTCATCCGAAGCATCTTGCATATAACCTTCAAATTCTGCAGCTTCTTTCAGAGTCTTAAAGATTTTCTCGCTCTGTTGATCATATTTGAAGTTTGATTTCTTCACAAGAGCCTTGAAATCAGCATAATCTGCATCCGTCACCTTAAAATCTTCAGGTGTAGCGATACGTGAGTGCTTGAGACAATACTGGGTTGCATAATCAAATATCAAATTGTCATTAATCAAATAATACAGAATATTAGGTAGTTTCGGATGTTCAACGGCAATGTCCGGCATCACACCGCCACCGTCACGAACTTCACGCCCTATAGCTGTGTGGAATACAGTCGTCAGGCTATCAGGAATACGCCCTACACTGCCATCTTCATTACGATGCTTATAATCGATAGCCTGTACACACCGTCCACTAGGTATATAGTACTTAGATGTTGTTATTTTCATAGTTCCGCCATAAGGCAAGGAGCGTGGAACCTGTACCAGTCCCTTTCCGAAAGTACGTGTTCCTATAATCACCGCACGATCTAAATCTTGAAGTGCACCGGCTAAGATTTCGGAAGCAGATGCAGTGCTGCTATTTACCAATACTACAAGAGGTATATTTGTATCCAAAGGCTCACGTAATGTTTTATATACATTACTAGCTTGTTTAAGCCTGCCTTTTGTTGTTACAATAGTTTTACCTTTTGGTAAAAAATAGTTAGCTATCTCAACAGCCTCGTCAAGCAGCCCTCCTGTATTATTACGTAAATCTATAACCAGTGATGTAATGCCCTTCTTCTTTAAATCAAGAAAATCTTGTTTAAAGTCTTTCGAGGGATTTCCTGAGAAAGTGCTCAGATTAATGTATCCTATATGATTATCCAACATTCCATAATATGGGATAAATGGAAGCTGTATAGATCGGCGTACAAGATTAAATTCCAATGGTTTAGGAATTCCGGGGCGCTCTACTTTCAGCTTAAAACTAGTTCCGGCTTGTCCACGAAGCATTTCACTCACTTCTTCATTCGTTTTACCGGTAAGATCTTTACCATCCAATTCCAACAAGATATCTCCGGCTTTCAACCCCGCTTCAGCTGCAGGCATATTTTCATAAGGCTCTCCTATTATCGAGCGTTTCGACTTAGTGTTGTAAGTAATAACAGAACCTATTCCTCCATAAGATCCCTTTAACATTTGCTCCAACTCACTTTGGTCTTCTTCCGGGAAATACTGTGTGTAAGGATCAAGTGAATACAACATCGCATCTATACCTTCACGAACCGCTTTGTTCGGATTAATAGTATCCACATAAAACATATCCAATTCTTTAACAATAGAATTGAATATATCTAGATTCTTGGCAATTTGAAAACTGCGGCTATCACCGATCTTAAAACTTAAAAAGATAACAGCAACGGTCAAAACTACCAATGCAGCACCCCAACGCAAATTAAGAAATCTTTTCATACCCGATAAAATTATAAGTAATTTATCTTCAACTTTACATCGTCCCACTGTGCTTCAGGCAACTCTGCCCCAACTACCTGCACAATGTTACTAGACAAAATAGAGCCGATCTTTCCACATTTTTCTAATGAATAGCCGCATGTCAATCCGTAAAGAAACCCTGCAGCAAAATAGTCCCCAGCTCCGGTAGTATCCAATACTTTTTCTACCGGAACGGCATTCACTTTAACCCTCTCCGTTCCTTTACAAATTAGAGAGCCTTTTGCACCAATCTTCACAATGCCAATACTACACATTTCAGAGATTGTATCTAAAGCGTTTTCTGGATCTTGTCCCGTAAAGGCCTTGGCTTCTTCCTCATTCGCAAAAACGACATCTACATATTTACTTATTAAGAGAGAGAAGAATTCAATATCCTGCTCCACAATATTATAGCTAGCTAAATCAAGGCAAACTTGTAAACCCGCCTCTTTCGCCAATTGAATGGCACGAAGAATCATTTCATGATCTTGCACCAAATAGCCTTCAATAAATAAATAAGTATACCCCTTAAACATATCAAGAGTCAGATCAGCCGCCTTTAAAGTAGCAGCAGCTCCCAAGTAAGTTCCGAAAGTCCGTTCACCGTCAGGAGATATAAAAGTGGAAGCAACTCCAGAAGGCTTATCTAATGATACAAGAAGATTTGCTTGAGTTCCACGTTCCAAAAGACTTCTCCTATAAAAATCACCATAAGAATCATTGCTAACCTTTCCTATAAACCCGGTTCCTGCACCAAGGCAAGCCATTCCGCGAATAGCATTTCCTGCGGACCCACCAGTCGCCAAATGAGTTTTCATTTGATTGAAGCAATTATTTATTTTTTCTAATTTATATTCATCAATGAGGGTCATGCTACCTTTGGGTAAATCCATTTCTTCTAAAATTCTATCATCATCAAGTGTCGCAAGTACGTCCACAAGGGCATTCCCCATTCCTATTATTTTATCCATTACATTATTTTTTTGCAAAGATATTGCATATTTCAAAATATCCTATTACTTTTGCAGCGCATTTGAGAAAAAACAACACTCTTCCTTAGCTCAGTCGGTTAGAGCATCTGACTGTTAATCAGAGGGTCCTTGGTTCAAGTCCAAGAGGAAGAGCAAAGGTCAGCAATAGCTGACCTTTTTATATTTTACCCCTACAATCAAGATGCCCCCAAGAGAGGCAATTCTTAAGTTCCTTATATTTGTATTCATAATCATCACATGAAATTATATGGCGATAAAGAAATTCCAAATAAGTATTTCCAATGGACACTCGTATGCTCGGATCAGAAAGCATCTAATAAGATTTATTATTAAAAATTATTCTGCCACAGCCAAAGTCAATATGCTTATTCGAACCCCCGGAATCCCATGGAAAGCATCTGCACAAGCAGTAGTAGTAGCACCAGTTGTCAATACATCATCTATTATTAAAATATGCTTCCCTCTAAAATATTCCGGAGAGATAACTCTAAACACACCATCTACATTTTCAGAGCGTTCAAAGATAGACTTGTGCGTCTGAGTTTCAGTAAACTTAATACGAATAATAGAAGATGCATCTAAAGGAATGCCAGATATTTCGGATACTCCCCGAGCGATATATTCTGTCTGGTTATATCCCCGGGCTCTCAGTTTACGAGGATGTAAAGGAACAGGGATAATAACATCAATGCTCTCAAAAAAACCGGCTCCTGCTAATTCAGCAGCCATAAATCTACCCATAACCGTACCAAGATGTTTTTTCCCTCCATATTTCAATTCATGAAGTATTTTACGAAAATTACTACCTTTCCGATAAAAGAAGTAGGATGTCGCTCGTACTAAAGGAATCTTGCCGAAGAACATTCTTTCCACCGGATTATTTTCTAGCAAGTGATAGCCCGTACGAGGCATATCAATATTACACCGAGTGCATAGTTCTTCTTCACCTTCAACTAGTAAGGTATCGCAAACCACACAACACCGTGGGAAGAATAAATGGACAAAAGAATAAAACCAAATTTTTAGCGTGTTTTCCATAAAAGGTTATATTACATATCTAATGGAGGTACTTTAGTAATCAAATCTTGGAATAAAAGGTGTAAATGACCGTTTGAAACGATTAAATGATGTCCGTCAAAAAAATGGTCATTGCCATAGAAGTCCGTAACACGACCGCCGGCCTCAAGTACCATTAAAGCTGCAGCAGCATAATCCCATTTTCCTATAAAAGCTTCCGCCCAAACATCAAATCGACCGGCAGCAACATAGCAAATGGCCAAAGCAGCAGAGCCGGTCATGCGAATGCCGCTAACTTTACCATACAACTGGCTTATGATATATTCGCCGGTCTTTGCATATTGGCGACTATTATAAGGCAACTCTGCAACGACAAATGCATCTTCAACTTTGCACACATCAGATACAGACATCTTTAAACCATCTACATAAGCTCCTCCCCCTTTCCATGCATAGAAACACTCATTACGACAGGGATCATAAACTACCCCCATTAGCAGTTCAGCTTTAGTCCTTAAGGCAATACTCACACAATAAGGGGCATTATCATGAATATAGTTTGTAGTTCCATCAAGCGGGTCAACAACCCAACAATAAGATTCATCATCATAACCGGCAGATCCTTCTTCCGTAATAAATCCGGCGTCAGGCAATAAGCCTGATAGAGCCTCGACTATTCTTCGCTCTGACTCTTTGTCCACGTAAGACACATAATCGTGTGCATGTTTTTCCATCACACTTTCACGATGGAAAGACTTCCTTTCTTCTTTCAAATAAAGCCCGGCATTAACCGCTATATGACGAACCTCATTAGTGAGGGCCTCCAAATCTTTAATATTCTCCATATCCTAATTATATAATAGACTTTGCAATCCATGCACATGCCTCAGCATCGGCTAAAGCATGATGATGATTCTCAAGATGATAGCCACAAGAAGCAGCAACCGTATGTAACTGATAATTGGGTAATCCTTTTAATTTTCTTCTTGCAGACTGCAAGGTACAATAAAAATGATAGTCCGGGTAATCGAGGTTATAAGTTCGGAAAACGGCTTTCAAACAGCTTTCGTCAAAACCCTTATTGTGAGCAACTAATGGCAATCCCTCTATTCGAGGAATGATCTCACTCCACACAGTAGGAAATATAGGTGACCTGAGCGTGTCTTCAAATGTTAATCCATGCACCTTGGTATTCCAATGGGAATAATATTCCGGCTCCGGGCGAATCAAGCTATAAAATGTATCCAGCACCTGGCCACATCGGACAATCACCACACCAACACTGCATATACTTGAACGCTGCTCATTGGCCGTTTCAAAATCTATCGCTGCAAAATCTTCCATTTTATATCATCATAGAAAGACAAATAGCCTCTAAATTGTGCAATATTAATACGTCAAAAATACAAATAAAAATATAGAAGGAAGCAAAACAACTCGCAAAAATCATTTTTTATTATCTTTGCTTTATATCAAAGAAGAAAAGACAAATGGAACATCCTCTCGAAAAGTTTAAATATTGCCCCAAATGTGGCTCTAGCCTATTTTATATCAATAACGAAAAGTCTAAACGATGTAAAGATTGTGGATTCGTATACTATTTCAATCCATCGTCCTCAACCGTTGCATTCATCGTTAACGCCCGAAATGAACTCTTAGTTTGCCGCAGAGCCAAAGAACCGGCAAAAGGCACCTTAGACCTGCCCGGAGGTTTTATTGACATGAATGAGACGGGAGAAGAAGGAGTTAAAAGAGAAGTCTTTGAAGAGACTGGAATGGAGGTTATTGCAACCCAATACCTTTTTTCTCTACCTAATTTATATGTCTATTCAGGATTCACAGTCCATACACTAGACATGTTTTTTCGTTGCAAGGTAGCAGACGATTTACATTTCAAAGCAATGGACGATGCTGCCGATTTACAATTTATACCATTAGAAAAGATCCATGTAGAAGAATTTGGATTGGGTTCCATTAAGAAAGGAATTAGCTTATTTCTTGACTTTGAGAGAAACTAATGGGGCACCTTTCAACACGAAGAAAACTCTTCTTTTTACTAAAAAAAATATATTCTACATATAATATAAGGTGGAAATAATTGTTTTTTTCTACTTTTGCGGGCAAAATAAGTAGTAAGAACTACTAAAATACAGAAAATTATGCCTAAAAACCTTGTCATAGTTGAGTCACCGGCAAAAGCGAAAACAATTGAAAAATTCCTGGGAGATGATTTCAAAGTCCTTTCCAGCTATGGTCACATACGTGATCTAAAAAAAAGGGAGTTCAGTATTAACGTCGAAAAGAATTTTGAACCTGATTACGAGATTCCTTCTGATAAAGCAAAGCTTGTACAAACTTTGAAAGCAGAGGCTGCAAAAGCAGACATGGTGTGGCTAGCATCGGATGAGGACCGTGAAGGAGAAGCTATTGCATGGCATTTATATGAAGTCCTAAATCTTCACCCGGAGCATACAAAGCGCATCGTTTTCCACGAAATCACCAAGACAGCAATACTAAAAGCGATTGAACAGCCACGGGAGATAGATGTAAATCTCGTAAACGCTCAACAAGCCCGGCGCATTCTAGACCGGATAGTGGGTTTTGAATTATCTCCGGTATTATGGAAGAAAGTAAAACCAGCTCTATCAGCAGGTCGTGTACAATCTGTAGCTGTTCGGTTAATTGTGGAACGGGAGCGGGAAATTCATGCCTTCAAATCTGAAGCTTCCTATCGAGTAACTGCAGCATTTATCGTTTCGGGATCGGATGGCAAAACAGTAGAAATGAAAGCTGAACTTGCTCATCGATTAAAATCGAAAAAAGAAGCCGAAGATCTATTAAGCAAGTGTCTATCAGCAGTATTTACAATAGAAGACATTACTACTCGACCGGTTAAAAAAAGTCCTGCTGCACCTTTCACTACTTCAACGCTGCAACAGGAAGCTGCGCGCAAATTAGGCTTCACCGTAGCACAAACCATGATGATTGCTCAAAAATTATACGAATCCGGACGTATTACCTATATGCGTACCGATTCTGTGAATTTATCCGAATATGCAATTAATGGTACGAAAGAAGCTATTAAGGAAATGATGGGTGAAAAATATGTTCATCCAAGGCATTTTAATACTAAAACCAAAGGAGCGCAAGAAGCTCATGAAGCTATCCGTCCTACATATATGGAAAATCCTAAAATAGACGGAAGCGCGCAAGAAAAGAAATTATACGACTTAATCTGGAAGCGTACAATCGCTTCGCAAATGGCAGATGCCGAGCTTGAAAAGACCACAGTTACTATCAGCATCAGCAACACAGAAGAAGCTTTTACGGCTACCGGAGAAGTCATTAAATTCGACGGTTTCTTACGTGTGTATCGTGAATCTTATGATGATGATACAGAACCGGAAGATGAGGGAGATTTACTTCCCCCATTAAAGAAAGGAGAAAAGCTACAATACCAAGCAATTACTGCAACTGAACGATTCACGCAACATCCGTCGCGTTACACAGAAGCAAGCTTAGTGCGAAAGCTTGAAGAATTAGGCATCGGACGTCCATCTACTTATGCACCGACAATCTCCACAATCCAACAACGGGAATATGTCGAAAAAGGAGATAAAGAAGGAACAGAACGCCTATATAATGTACTGACACTCAGAGACAATAAATTAACGGATGCTACACTTTCAGAAACAACAGGGGTAGAAAAAGGTAAATTACTGCCAACTGATACGGGAACAGTAGTCACAGACTTTCTCAGTGAGTACTTCCCCAGTATTATGGATTATAATTTCACAGCGAAAGTAGAAAAGCAATTTGACGAAATTGCAGAAGGTGAAGCGCTATGGACGGCAATACTTAAAACTTTCTATAAAAAATTCCATCCTTTAGTTGAAACCACTCTTGCTGCAAAAAATGCACATAAAACAGGAGAACGCATATTAGGGAATGACCCTGCAAGCGGAAAGCAAGTTTCTGTAAAAATAGGTCGCTTTGGACCGGTAGTACAAGTAGGTACTGCTGATGAAGAAGAAAAACCACGATTTGCCCCACTGAAAAAGGGAATGTCTATCGAGACTATAACATTGGAAGAAGCAATGGAAATGTTCAAGCTTCCCCGCACTCTTGGAGAGTATGAAGGCAAAACAGTAAGTGTCAATATTGGACGTTTCGGCCCTTATATATACCATAATAGTTCTTATACTTCTATGCCCAAAACAACTGATCCAATGGAGATAGAATTAGAAGAAGCTATTGAACTCATTCAGGCAAAAGCAGAAGCGGATGCCAAAAAGCACATCAAAAAGTTCGAGGAAGAACCCGATTTGCAGATTATGAATGGTCGATATGGGCCATATATCAGTTATAAGAATGTTAATTACAAAATACCAAAAGATATTATTCCGCAAGATTTAAGTTTGGAAAGTTGCTTGGAAATAGTAAAACTTCAAAGTGAAAAAGAAGGAGGAAAACCCAAAGCAAAACGTGCGGCACGACGTTCTAAAAAAGACGCTTAATCGATACTTCCTGGAATAAGATACACAAAGGGGATATGTCAAAACCGACATATCCCCTTTGTCTTATATTCCAATCCATTCATAGTTCCTATTCCTCTATACCTGTTTTGACTTCACACTCTTCTTCCATTTTATAGGGCACTTCTATTGTTTTTCCCAGGCAAGATTAGCAAATTTATAGACTAACATCTATTCTTTCCATCATGAGGTATTTTTCTTTCCATCACTATGGAAAGAAAAATTCTCCGTTATAGAAAGAAAGTTTCTCCACGGTGGAAAGAATAAATCACTACTAATATATTCCTTAACCAATGCAAGGAAAAGGGATAAAAACAACAAGATTGGAACTTAAATACGACGCTCCACACACATTTTGCGAGATATCGATAAATAAAATACAGATGAGTACATATTACGACCTCTTCGAAAAACCGAATGTCCGTTAGATCAGTAATCAGCAACCCCTTTTACGCCCGTTTCATACCCAAAGGAACTGCAGGCAGAAGGAACTTCTGGACAGGGCTCACTGATTCACCGACATTAGGTGTAGACTTCTTGAAGATACCATGTCCGCCTTTTAAAAAAGATGGGGATATGCCGGTTCTGGCATATCCCCATCTTTTTATTCTTATTATTTAGCTCCCGAATAAATATTACATTCTTTCCGGAACCTCAATTCCTAATAACCCCATACTCAAGCGCACAACCTTCGCAACAGAATCAGAAAGAGTAAGGCGAAAGAGCTTCAAATCTTCATTTTCCTCGCGCAGAATGCTAAAATCATGATAGAACTGATTATACTCTTTTACAAGGTCATACGCGTAGTTTGCTATAATAGAAGGACTATAATCCTCTCCAGCCTGCTTTACCACTGCCGGGAAATCAGCCAAAAGTTGAATTAACCCTTCTTCTTTTTCGGTCAAATCAACAGCTAAACCCGAAATGGAAGATGCCATTTGTATTCCAGCCTCAGTTGCTTTGCGCAAAACCGAACGTATACGAGCGTAAGTATATTGTATAAACGGACCGGTATTTCCATTAAAATCGATGGATTCTTTGGGGTTAAAAGTCATATTTTTACGAGCATCAACCTTAAGAATGAAATATTTCAGAGCACCCAAGCCCACGATGCGAGCAATGTTGTCAGCTTCCTCAGCCGTCAATCCGTCTAATTTACCTAATTCATTAGATGTCTCCTTTGCTGTACCAACCATTTCCTCTATCAGATCATCGGCATCGACAACAGTGCCTTCGCGACTCTTCATCTTACCTTCAGGTAGTTCAACCATCCCGTAAGAAAAGTGAACTAAGCTTTTACCCCACTCAAAACCGAGTTTATCAAGCAAAATAGAAAGAACTTGAAAATGATAATTCTGTTCATTACCAACAACATATATCATTTTATCTATAGGATAATCATCAAAACGCAATTTTGCAGTACCTATATCCTGAGTCATATATACGGAAGTTCCATCGGCACGCAACAACAACTTATGGTCAAGTCCTTCATTCGTTAAATCAGCCCAAACAGAGCCATCATCTTTTTTATAGAAAAACCCCTTTTCGAGACCTTCCAATACCTTCTCTTTGCCTTCAAGGTATGTATTTGACTCATAATATATTTTATCAAAGCTGACACCCAGCTTACGATAAGTCTCATCAAAGCCAGAATATACCCATCCGTTCATTTTAGCCCAAAGAGCACGAACTTCGGGGTCACCCGCTTCCCACTTCACAAGCATTTCCCGGGCTTCATTCATTAGCGCAGAATTGGCCTCGGCTTCCTCCTTGCTCATTCCTTTTGCCATCAGATCAGAAAGCTCAGCCTTATAATGTTTATCAAAAGCAACATAATAATCGCCTACCAGATGGTCTCCTTTTTTACCCGAAGCATCCGGAGTCTCGCCGTTACCATATTTCACCCAAGCCAACATCGACTTACAGATATGTATACCGCGATCATTTACAATGTTCGTTTTAACGACTTTATTGCCGTTAGCTTTCATGATGCACGCCAAAGCATGCCCCAATAGATTGTTTCGAACATGTCCCAGATGAAGAGGCTTATTTGTATTTGGCGAGGAATATTCTATCATTACCAAAGGAGAGTTCTCCGTCACAGAAATGATGCCATAATTCTCGTCAGCATGAATAATATCGAGTAATTCAACCCAAGCAGTTGAAGCAATCGTTAAATTGAGAAAGCCTTTTATCACATTAAAAGAAGCTATCAACGGTTCGTTTTCTTTCAAATATTCGCCAATCTCTTGCGCAGTTTGTTCAGGACTTTTTTTCGATGCACGGAGGAAAGGAAATACCACCAACGTTAAATGGCCTTGAAATTCTTTTTTTGTTTTCTGCAACTGTACCTGTGAAGCAAGCACCTCTTGCCCGTACAATGTCGACAACCCCGCGATAATGGATTTCTCTAGTTTCTCTTCTATATTCATGACTTAAAAGTATTTTCAGACTGCAAAGATACAATATTTCGACAAATAAATGCATAAAAAAAAGGAGGCGCAAAACGTCTCCTTTTTTTTATATCTATTTCTTATTATTTTATCGCATCAGTCAGCTCCGAACCGGGTTTAAATTTAGCAACTTTTTTTTCTGGGATTGTAATAGATTGTTTAGTTGAAGGATTAATTCCGTTACGTTCTGCCTTAATAGCAACAGAAAATGTGCCAAAGCCCACCAATGAAACTTTTTCGCCTGATTGTAAAGCTTTTGTAACCGACGCAATAAATGCATCCAATGCTTTCTTAGAGTCCGATTTTCTTAAACCGGCTTCTTCTGCAATTGCATCAATAAGTTCTGATTTATTCATAATACTTTAATTAATTAATATGTTACACAAAAGATCATGATCAAACAATAAATTCGAACACCCACAAATGTAGAGTAATATTTCTAATTTTCAAATAAAAACTTAAAAAAAAGACTTTTAACTTCAAAAAAAAGCAGAATAGCCGGATAATTTTCTGCTTCAGAACAGAATTTATTCGTACTTTTGCAGCACATTGAGAACAATAAAATTATGAATGCTATACCAACTGTTACTAAAAACCTGCTAATCATAAATGTACTAGCCTTTCTGGCAACGCTTGTCGCACAAACATACGGAGTTGATCTGGAACATTATTTAGGCTTACATTTTTTTCTTGCCAGTGATTTTAATGTTGCTCAATTAGTCACATACATGTTCATGCATGGAGGCTTCACCCATCTATTCTTCAACATGTTTGCAGTATGGATGTTCGGTCGAATACTTGAGCAAGTGTGGGGACCTAAGAAATTTCTATTTTACTACTTGGTGTGTGGTATTGGTGCCGGGTTTATACAAGAGGCGGTTCAATTTATTCAATATGAAACGGTACTTGCTGCTTATGACAATGTCAATACAGGGTCGGCTATTATACCCATGCAAGATTATCTCAACATGATGACAACTGTGGGAGCATCCGGATCCGTATACGGTATTTTGTTAGGTTTCGGCATGTTGTTTCCAAACCAACAGCTTTTCATCTTCCCGCTCCCTATTCCCATAAAAGCCAAGTATTTCGTTATTGGATATGCTTTAATAGAATTATATTCAGGCTTGGCTAATAATCCGGGAGATAATGTCGCACATTTTGCACACTTAGGAGGTATGATCTTCGGAGTCATATTAATCATGTATTGGAAGAGAAAAAATAAAGGCAATAATGGGGACTATTATAACTGATTTAAAAAACACTTTCCAAAGAGGCAATATCCACATTCGGTTCATTTACATAAATGCAGGATGCTTCATTATTACCACCTTAATAAAGGTGCTTTTGCAGCTATTTAACCGTGCGAACGAGACCCTATTTCAATGGGGAGAATTGCCTGCTTCAATAAATCGCTTTATTTCACAGCCATGGTCTATTATCACCTACATGTTTATGCATGCCGGAATAATGCACCTACTCTTTAACATGCTTTGGTTATACTGGTTTGGATCACTTTTCTTACAGTTTTTTTCAGCAAAACATTTAAGAGGTGTGTATATTTTAGGAGGTATATTCGGGGGAGCCCTGTTTATAGCATCCTACAATATT
Organism: Bacteroidaceae bacterium HV4-6-C5C; assembly: GCA_007896885.1. GTDB lineage: Bacteria > Bacteroidota > Bacteroidia > Bacteroidales > Bacteroidaceae > Bacteroides. The sequence goes on along the minus strand of VOIU01000005.1, from coordinate 74,259 downwards.
TTTCCTTACTTTGCTCCCATTATTAATTACTCCTTCATGTTAGGAGCATCAGCATCCGTACTTGCAATTGTTGCAGCAGCTGCTTACCGTGAGCCCAATTACCCGATAAGGCTATTTATTGTAGGGACTATCAAATTAAAGTATTTAGCAATAATTGCTATTGTTACAGATCTACTTTTTATTACATCCGAAAATGCCGGAGGGCACATTGCCCATATTGGTGGTGCATTGTCAGGACTATGGTTTGCCGCCAGTCTAAGTAAAGGTTGGGATATCACTGTTTGGATAAATAGACCCTTAGATTTCATCTTATCTATTTTTAGTAAGAAGCCTCGCAAAGCAAAGATGAAGATACATTATGGTTCAGATAAGGAAAAAGATTATCAGTATAATGCAAACAAAAAGCATCAATCAGAAGAAATAGACCGGATATTGGACAAACTAAAAAAATCAGGATACGAAAGTCTAACAACTGAAGAAAAGAAAAGCCTATTCGATGCAAGCAAAAGATAACAATAAAAGGGTAAACCACCTCCGGAATTTTGTAGCTTCCGTCATCATTATCATCAATGCCTTGTTTGCCACCTTGTTACTTCTAAGTGCATATAGCCCCTATATCCAGCCAACCATCCACCCCGTAGCATCATGTCTCGGATTGGTTTTTCCTATTTTTGCTTTAATCAATGGACTTTTTCTATGTTTTTGGCTTATCTTCCAGCGCTATAAATATGCGTTATTACCTCTATTTGCGCTTCTATTTTGCTATTCTCAAATACGAACTTACCTCCCTCTTAATTTCAGCACAGAGAACCCGCCCGAAGATTCTTTTAAATTACTATCATACAACGTTATGGGATTTAATAATACCATAAAAGAAAAGGATGGTAATTCCATTCTTAACTATCTTAAAGAAAGCAAAGCTGACATCTTGTGTCTTCAAGAGTATGTTACGATTAAAGCTAGACACCATCTATCTCAAAATGATGTTGAAGAAGCCTTGAGTGCCTATCCATACAAAAGCATTCAGGTTATAGGTAGCAATAAAGGACATACAAATTGCATAGCTTGCTATTCGAAATACCCCATCCTCTCTTCCAGTCCCATACCATACAAAAGCGAATATAATGGTTCAGTAATATACCAATTGAAAATAGGGGAAGACACGGTAACATTAATCAATAACCATCTGGAGTCAAATAAGTTAACGAAGGAAGACAAGGTTATCTATGAGAGCATGATAAAATCGCCCGAAACAGACAAAGTAAAGAGTGGAGCCCGAGTGTTAATCAAAAAGCTTGCAGAAGCCTCTGCAATCCGTGCTCCTCAAGCAGATAGCATAGCAAAACATATCAAACAGAACAAATACGCTTACATCTTGGTCTGCGGTGATTTCAATGACACTCCCATTTCGTATACTCACCGCATCGTTTCAGAATCCTTAAACGACACATTTACTGATTCCGGTTTAGGGTTAGGCATATCTTATAATCAAAATCAATTTTATTTTCGAATAGATAATATATTAGCCAGCAAAAACTTTAAATCCTATAAGTGCACAGTCGATCACTCTATAAAAGAATCGGATCATTATCCTATCTGGTGCTATTTAAAAAAATAAATTGAATTCAATTTGAGACAAAAACAGAGAAAAAGAGAAAATACAAGTCACTCTATAACCCAAATCTCTATAAGCTACAAATATTTGAGTACCTTTTACTTCTGAATGTGAAAAAAAAACTATATTTGCAGCCTTGTATAACTAAAATCAAAATTAAAAAACAATCATAAATAATTTAGAAGTAACATGCAAAACAAAGGATTTGTAAAAGTTTTTGCGATATTGCTCACATTGGTATGCGTGTTCTATCTTTCATTTTCTTTTGTGACCCGCCATTACATGAATAAGGCGAAAGATTATGCAAAAGGAGACTCAAAGCTAGAGCAGGAATATCTGGACTCCATGTCGAATGAGAAAGTCTGGCTGTGGAACTATACGCTGAAAAGCTGTCGCGAAATGGAGATTAGCCTTGGTCTGGATCTGAAAGGCGGTATGAACGTTATTCTCGAGGTTTCTGTTCCGGATGTTATCAAAGCATTATCCGGTAATAGCCAAGACGTAGCATTCAACAAAGCACTTGAAGTCGCTTCAAAACAGGCTGTTACCAGTCAAGAAGATGTCATAACCCTGTTCATAAGGGAATATCGCAAACTTGCTCCGGGTAATCACCTTGCTGAGATTTTCGCAACGCAGCAATTGAAAGATAAAGTAAACCAGAAGTCATCTGACTCTGAAGTTGAAAAAGTGTTACGCGAAGAAGTAAAATCCGCTGTAGACAATTCGTATAATGTATTGCGCACACGTATTGACCGTTTCGGTGTAGTACAGCCCAACATCCAAAGTCTTCAGGACAAGATGGGACGTATCATGGTTGAGTTACCTGGTATTAAAGAGCCTGAACGTGTAAGAAAATTGTTGCAAGGATCTGCAAATCTTGAATTTTGGGAAACATATACAGCAAAAGACATTGTACCGTTCCTGCAATCAGCTGACTCCAGGTTAAAGAATGTCTTGGCAGGAGTTACAACATCCGATAGTACAGCTGTTGACAGCGTTGCTAAAAAGGCTGTTGCCCAATCAACGACTACCGATAGCATTGCAGCCTTATTGAAAGGCGAGAAGAAGCAGCAAACTGCAAGTACTGAAGTACAGAAAAAGGATCATCCTTTGCTTTCTGTAATGCAGCTATCTCCTAATGGTCAAAGCCCAGTTGTTGGATATGCCAACCACAGAGACACAGCTGCAATAAACAGATATCTTTCGATGAAAGAAATACAAGACGTTCTACCTAAAGACTTACGTCTAAAATGGGGCGTTTCTGCATTTGAAGGGGATCCCAAAGGACAAACATTCGAACTTTATGCCATTAGAGCAACAGAGCGTAATGGACGTGCTCCTCTTGAAGGTGACGTTATTACTGATGCAAAAGATGGTTTCGACCAATATAATAAACCGGACGTAAGTATGTCTATGAATGCCGATGGTGCTCGTCGCTGGGCCCAGTTGACTAAGCAGAACATAGGCAAGAGCATTGCTATCGTATTGGATGGATATGTATATTCCGCTCCGAATGTAAACGGTGAAATTACCGGTGGTAATTCACAAATTAGCGGTCATTTCACTCCTGAACAAGCAAAAGACTTAGCTAATGTATTGAAATCAGGAAAAATGCCAGCTCCTGCACGTATCGTTCAGGAAGATATTGTAGGACCTTCTCTTGGTCAGGCATCTATCAATGCCGGTATCTTCTCGTTTGTTGTAGCATTAGTAATGCTAATGACTTTCATGTGTGTAGTATATGGATTCACTTGTGGTATGGTTGCCAACGGTGCATTAATATTGAACTTCTTCTTCACCCTCGGAATTTTATCGTCCTTCCAAGCGGCTTTAACGATGTCAGGAATTGCGGGTATGGTGTTATCTCTAGGTATAGCGGTGGATGCCAACGTATTGATCTATGAACGAGCTAAAGAAGAAACTGTTGCAGGAAAGGGTACTCGTCAGGCACTCTCCGACGGTTATAAACATGCGTTCCCTGCAATCTTCGACTCCCACTTTGCATCAATCATTACCGGTTTGATCTTATTTAATTTCGGTACCGGTCCGATCAGAGGTTTTGCAACGACATTGGTTGTAGGTATTTTAATGTCTTTCTTTACTTCTGTGTTTATGACTCGTCTTTTCTACGATCACTATATGAGCAAAGACAAGCTTCTAAACTTAACTTTCACTTCCAAACTAGCTAAAAACTTATTAGCAAACGTGAACTTCAAGTTCATGGAAGGTAATAAGAAATGGTTGTCAATAACAGGAGTAATAGTTGTAGCATGTATTGCATCATTGTTTGTTCGCGGATTAAGTCAGAGTATTGACTTCACCGGTGGACGAAATTATAAAATACAATTTGAAAAGCCTGTCGAACCGGAAGAAGTGAGAGATATTATCTCACAGAAATTCGGCGATGCCAATGTTAGTGTTATTGCCATTGGAACCGATCACAAGACTTTACGTATCAGTACAAACTATCGCATTCACGAGAATACAAGCAATGTTGATTATGAAATTGAGGAATTCTTGTTTGAAACATTAAAGCCACTACTTTCAAAAGATGCGACTTTGCAGTCATTTATCGATCGTGAAAACCATAAAGGCGGAAATATCATTAGTTCGCAGAAGGTAGGGCCTAGTGTGGCTGATGACATTAAAGTCTCGGCAACATGGTCGGTGATATTTGCCGTAATAGCAATTGGATTGTATATCTTACTACGCTCAAGGAATATAGCGTATAGTGTTGGAACAGTCGTCGCGCTTGTGAGTGATACAATAATGATATTGGGGGCATATTCACTCTTATGGGGGGTTGTACCATTCTCAATGGAAATTGACCAGACATTTATCGGAGCCGTGCTTACCGCTATAGGATACTCCGTTAATGACAAGGTGGTAATCTTCGACCGTGTACGAGAATTCCTTCGATTATATCCTAATAGGAATAAGATGCAGCTATTTGACGATTCTCTAAATACGACATTAGCTCGTACGATCAATACATCTCTATGTACATTAATCGTATTGCTATGTATATTTATCCTAGGAGGTGAATCAATCAGAAGCTTCACATTTGCAATGATTCTTGGTGTGGTTATCGGTACATTATCTTCATTGTTCGTTGCAGCTCCAGTTGCATTCATAACCTTGAAGCACGAGCCACATAAAAAGAGCAAAACAGCAGCAGCTCCTGTCACAGTAGAAGCAGAAGCATAACATTGCTATAAATAATAAAAAGGAGATTTTCTTGAAAGAGAAAGTCTCCTTTTTTGTATTTAATACAAGCATATAAATTCGAGCAGGATAGCTAATATCTGCAACAAAGTTATTGTTATAAAAATTGTAAGGAAGAGTATGAGGGGTTGGAAGTAGCCTCGAGGGGAATCGAACCCCTATCTAAAGTTTAGGAAACTTCTATTCTATCCGTTGAACTACAAGGCCATCCTCAAATAGAGGGTGCAAAGATAATGTATTATCCTCATTTTCCGAAAAAAAAGCTTTGCTAATCCGATTAACTTTGCGAAATTTGCCAACGAACACTCTAAACGCGTAATAATCCCGAATTTAATCATACTAAATTATGGCAAACGACATGACGGTCAAAGAATTGGAGCAGGTAGTGGTTCGCTTTTCCGGAGACTCCGGAGATGGAATGCAGCTTGCTGGCAACATCTTTTCAACAGTATCGGCTACGGTAGGTAATGACATCAGTACATTTCCCGATTTTCCTGCGGATATTCGTGCTCCACAAGGTTCTCTTACAGGTGTATCCGGTTTTCAAGTACACATCGGAGCAAATAAAGTTTTTACACCGGGCGATAAATGCGATGTATTAGTCGCAATGAATGCAGCTGCATTAAGGACTCAGTATAAATATGCAAAATCAACTGCATGTATTATTATAGATACTGACTGTTTTCAATCTTCCGATCTACAAAAAGCAGCCTTTATGACCGATAATCCCATTGAAGAAATGGGAATTAAACAAGATGTAATAGCCGCACCTATTTCACAAATGGTTAAGGACTGTTTAGTCGATACAGGCATGGATAATAAATCTATGCTGAAATGCCGTAATATGTTTGCCGTTGGCCTAGTTTGCTGGTTATTCAATCGTGATATAAAGATAGCCGAAGATTTCATAAAAGAAAAATTTGGCAAAAAGCCCGAGATTGCCGAAGCAAACATCAAGGTAATTCATGCCGGATATGATTATGGTCACAACACGCATGCATCTGTAGCCCACACTTATAAAATAGAAAGTAAGTCAAAAGTTCCCGGAGTTTACATGGATATTACAGGCAATAAGGCGACTGCCTATGGATTTATTGCCGCAGCAGAAAAGGCCGGACTACGTCTGTTTTTAGGTTCGTACCCTATTACACCTGCAACCGATGTTCTTCATGAATTATCCAAGCATAAGTCACTCGGAGTTACCACAGTTCAATGTGAAGATGAGATATCCGGCTGTGCCACTTCAATCGGAGCTTCTTTCGCAGGAGCATTAGCCGTAACTTCTACTTCCGGACCAGGTTTATGCCTCAAATCGGAAGCGATGAATTTGGCAGTAATTACAGAGCTACCTCTTGTTGTGCTGGATGTACAACGCGGAGGCCCTTCTACAGGATTACCAACCAAATCAGAACAAACAGACTTACTTCAAGCATTATTCGGAAGAAATGGAGAAAGTCCAATGCCTGTAATTGCAGCAACTTCTCCAACCAATTGCTTTGACTCCGCCTATGCAGCATGTAAAATAGCACTTGAGCACATGACTCCGGTAATTCTATTAACAGACGGATTTGTTGCCAACGGGTCAGGAGCATGGAAACTCCCTAATTTAGAGAGCTACCCGGACATTAAGCCGCAGTATGTCACTCCCGAGATGAAAGACAACTATTCACCTTACAAGCGCAATCCTGAAAATCAAGTAAGATATTGGGCAATACCGGGGCAAGAAGGATATAGCCATATATTAGGCGGATTAGAAAAAGACTGCACAACCGGAGCAATCTCTACTGATCCTGAAAACCACAATTTAATGTGCCATTTACGCGCTGAAAAAATTGCGAAGATACAGGTGCCCGATGTCGTTGTAGAAGGTAATAAAGAAGATGCGGATCTTCTAATTGTAGGCTTCGGCGGCACTTATGGACATCTTTACTCCGCTATGGAAGAACTAAATAAAAGTGGAAAGAAAGTCGCATTAGCACACTTCTCATATATCAACCCATTACCTAAAAATACAATGGAGGTATTGAAGCAATATAAAAAGGTTGTCGTAGCTGAACAGAACTTTGGACAATTCGCAGGATATCTGCGCATGAAAATCGATAATTTTGTTCCATACCAATATAATGAGGTCAAGGGGCAACCATTCCTTGTCAGTGAACTTGTCACAGCTTTCACTGAAATACTAAACAAATAATAACCCTTTAAAAAAGAAAGCAATGAGCGAATATACAGCAAAAGATTTCAAAAAAGGGCAACCAAGATGGTGTCCCGGTTGTGGTGACCATTTCTTCTTGGCTTCACTACACAAAGCATTGGCAGAAATAGGCGTATCACCATGGGATACTGCTGTAATCTCGGGAATCGGATGTTCAAGCCGTTTACCTTATTACATGAATACCTATGCAATGCAAACTATACACGGGCGGGCAGCCGCTATTGCAACAGGTTGTAAAGTAGCGAACCCCAATCTATCCATTTGGCAGATCTCCGGCGACGGAGATGGTCTGGCAATTGGTGGGAACCACTTTATCCATGCCATCCGCCGTAATGTGGACATTAACATAATCCTTCTAAATAATCGCATCTACGGTTTAACCAAGGGGCAATATTCTCCGACATCTCCACGTGGATTTGTGAGCAAGTCGTCTCCGTACGGAACAGTAGAAGATCCCTTTCACCCGGCGGAACTTTGTTTTGGGGCAAGAGGACATTTCTTTGCCCGTGCTGTTGCAACAGACAGCACCGGAATACTTGATGTTGTGAGAGCCGCATCTAAGCATAAAGGTACCACTGTGTGCGAGATACTTCAAGACTGCGTTATCTTTAATGATAAAACACATAGTGCAGTATATAATAAAGAAAGCCGCAGCAAGAATGCAATATACCTTGAACAAGGAAAGCCGATGTTATTTGGTGAAAACAATGAATTCGGGCTGATGCAAGAAGGCTTTGGTTTAAAAGTAGTCAAACTTGGTGAGAATGGTATTACCGAAAAAGATATTCTTGTTCACGACGCACATTCAATAGACAATACCCTCCAATTAAAATTAGCTTTAATGGATGGTCCGGACTTCCCTATCGCTCTAGGTGTCATACGTGACGTAGAAGCACCTACCTATGAAAAGGCTGTTGCAGAACAGTTAGAAGAAGTTTCTGCTATAAAGAAATACCACAATTTCCAAGAGCTCTTAATGACCAATGATACCTGGGTAGTAGAGTAAGTCATTCAACCTATAACAACAAAAAAGATGCTGCCTTTAATTAAAGGTAGCATCTTTTTTATAATGTCCAGTCAAATTCTATCAGAAAGGTTATTCTTTCTCTCCAAAAGACAGGTCACCTGCATCGCCTAATCCGGGAACAATATAAGAGTGCTCATTTATTTCCGGATCAATAGCAGCACACCATACAGTTGTTTTATCCTCTGGGAAAACATTTGCTATATGTTCAACCGCTTGTCTACTGGCGATAATCGAAGCTACATGTATCTCTGCCGGATGACCTTTGGTCAGCATAGCTTGATAACTAAGTTCCATACTGCCGCCTGTAGCTAGCATCGGATCCGTAATAATCAATGTTTTATCATCTATGCGCGGAGAAGCAATATATTCAATATGAATATCGAACTTCAAAGTATCTTTATATTTACGATAAGCTGAAACAAATGCATTTTCCGCATAATCAAAATAGTTTAAAAAACCTTGGTGAAAAGGAAGTCCTGCACGCAAAATAGTACTGATAACTAAAGGATTGTCAGGAGTTTGAATAGAAGCAATCCCCAATGGAGTCTGAATATTTTTCGGAGAATAAACAAGATTTTTGCTTAGCTCATAAGCCATCACTTCTCCAATACGTTCAATGTTTCTACGAAAGCGAAGTCTATCTTTCTGTATTTCAACATTGCGGATTTCAGCAACATATTGATTTAGAACAGAATTAGATTCTGCAAAATTAATAATCTTCATAGCGCTATTTTCTTTTTGCCTGCAAAGATAAACTATTTTCCAGCCAACCTGCAACATTCAGATTACAGATATTGTTATCTAGTTATAAAAGAATCTCCATTAAAGAAAAATTTCTCTAATTAAGCATTTGTTTTCAAAGAAAGTATTACTTTTGTACGCGAAAAACAAGGAATAATCTGTTCTATAGAACAGAAAATCCTTGCATCGCCCTTCATAACTATTTTGATTAATAGGTAAAAAGAGAATCATAGAGACTTTATAAACCAATTTTTAAATCATTAAGAGAAATGGCAAATTTAGATTTAAGCAAGTATGGTATTACGGGTGTAACTGAAATTTTACACAATCCGTCTTACGACGTACTTTTTGCAGAAGAGACCAAACCGGGTTTGGTAGGTTACGAAAAAGGTCAGGTAACAGAATTAGGTGCTGTAAATGTAATGACTGGTGTATACACAGGCCGTTCACCTAAAGATAAGTTCTTTGTTATGGATGAAACCAGCAAAGATACAGTATGGTGGACTTCTGAAGAATACAAAAACGATAACAAACCTGTTGATGCAAAATGTTGGAGCGTAGTTAAAGACTTAGCAACTAAAGAACTTTCTAATAAAAGATTGTATGTTGTTGATGCATTCTGTGGTGCCAATCCTAGCACTCGCCTGAAACTTCGTTTTATCATGGAAGTTGCATGGCAAGCACACTTTGTTACAAACATGTTTATCCGTCCTACAGCTGAGGAATTAGCTAGCTTCGGTGAACCTGATTTCGTAATCATGAACGCTTCTAAAGCTAAAGTTGAGAACTATAAAGAACTTGGCTTGAACTCTGAAACTGCTGTTGTATTCAACTTGACTGAAAAGATTCAAGTTATTTTGAATACTTGGTATGGTGGTGAAATGAAGAAAGGTATGTTCTCTTACATGAACTACTTATTGCCTTTGAAAGGTATGGCTTCTATGCACTGTTCTGCCAACACAGACAAAGAAGGCAAGAGCACAGCTATCTTCTTCGGTTTGTCAGGTACAGGTAAGACTACATTGTCTACAGACCCGAAACGTTTATTGATCGGTGATGACGAACACGGATGGGATGACGAAGGCGTATTCAACTTCGAAGGTGGTTGCTATGCTAAGGTTATCAACCTTGACAAAGAAAGCGAACCGGACATCTTCAATGCTATCAAACGTGACGCTCTTTTAGAAAACGTTACTGTAGATGCAAACGGTAAGATAGATTTCACTGATAAGAGCGTAACAGAAAACACTCGTGTTTCTTATCCTATTTATCACATTGAAAACATCGTTAAGCCTGTATCTAAAGGCCCTGTTGCAAAACAAGTTATTTTCTTGTCTGCTGACGCATTCGGTGTATTGCCTCCGGTTTCTATTTTGAATCCACAACAAACTCAGTACTACTTCTTATCTGGTTTCACTGCAAAATTAGCAGGAACAGAACGTGGTATCACTGAACCAACTCCTACATTCTCTGCTTGTTTCGGTGCTGCTTTTTTGAGCTTACACCCAACTAAATACGGAGAAGAATTGGTTAAGAAGATGGAAAAATCAGGTGCTAAAGCATACTTGGTTAACACAGGTTGGAATGGTAGCGGCAAACGTATCTCTATCAAAGATACTCGTGGTATCATTGACGCTATCCTTGACGGTTCTATCGACAAGGCTCCTACAAAGGTTATTCCTTTCTTCGATTTCGTAGTTCCTACAGAATTGCCAGGTGTAGATCCTAAGATCCTTGACCCTCGCGATACTTACGAATGCGCTTGCAAATGGGAAGAAAAAGCAAAAGATTTGGCTGCACGCTTCATCAAGAACTTTGCTAAGTTCGAAGGTAAAGAAGCTGGTAAAGCATTGGTTGTTGCCGGTCCTAAACTCTAATCTTTTTAGATTATATATAAAAAAGGTGGTCTTTATAGATCACCTTTTTTTATGCACATATTCCTACAAATTTTATTTAGAAGCAGAAAGAGAGATATCTTGCCAATATCTAGAAACAGAGAAGATATACGAAAAGAATAGCCCTCGTTACAATGCAGCAACGAGGGCTATTCTTTAATGATATTTTAAAGCTTCCTTAATTTCAAATGAAATTAAAGAAAAGCATTATTGTTTATTCGCACGTTTACGCTCGTTCTCATCTAGAATTACCTTACGCATACGCATTGCCTTGGGAGTAACCTCAACGTATTCATCTTCTTTAATATATTCCAAAGCTTCTTCCAAAGAGAACTGAACGGGAGGAATCAAGCGAACCTTATCATCCGATCCAGAAGCACGCATATTTGTCAGCTTCTTCGATTTAGTAACATTAATCACCAAATCATTATCGTGTGAATGCTCACCTACAACTTGTCCTGCATATACATCATCCTGTGGGAAGATAAAGAAGCGACCTCTATCTTGCAGCTTGTCAATAGCATAAGCAAAGGAAGTTCCCGTTTCCATAGCAATCATAGAGCCATTGGTGCGACGCTCAATCTCTCCTTTATAAGGCTGGTATTCTTTATAACGATGTGCCATAATCGCCTCACCGGCAGATGCTGTCAACACATTGGTACGCAAACCGATAATACCGCGTGAAGGCATATCAAACTCAACATTGACACGTTCACCGGCAGTTTCCATCTTGGTCATCTCACCTTTACGCTTTGTCACCATATCAATGATCTTGCTGGCATAGTCTTCCGGCACATTAACCGTCAGCTCTTCAATAGGCTCGCACTTTACACCATTAATTTCTTTAAAGATAACCTGAGGCTGTCCTACTTGCAGTTCATAACCCTCACGACGCATTGTCTCTATTAAAACCGAAAGATGAAGTACACCACGACCGGAAACAATCCATTTACCATCCTCCTCACTCTTGCGAACCCTAAGTGCCAAGTTTTTATCCAATTCTTTCATTAATCGATCATGAATATGACGTGATGTCACAAATTTACCGTCACGACCAAAGAAAGGTGAATCATTAATGGCAAACAACATACTCATGGTAGGCTCATCAATAGCAATCGGTGGCAAAGCTTCCGGATTTTCATAATCACAAACAGTATCGCCAATTTCAAAACCATCAATTCCAACCAATGCGCAAATATCGCCTGAAGAAACCTCCTGCGCTTTCGCTCTTCCCAATCCTTCAAAAGTATGAAGTTCTTTTATCTTGCTCTTAGTTACATCACCATTACGTTTGACCAACGATACATTCATGCCTTCTTTCAAAGTACCACGATGTACACGTCCTACAGCAATACGACCGGTATATGAAGAGTAATCCAAAGAAGTAACCAACATCTGAGGTGTTCCATCAAGTTGTTGAGGAGCAGGAATATTCTCTACAATGCAATCCAACAATGGAATTATACTATCTGTAGGCTGTTGCCAATCGGTGCTCATCCAGCCGTTTTTAGCCGAACCATAAATTACCGGAAAATCAAGCTGATCTTCGGTAGCATTCAGGCTGAACATCAAATCAAATACCATTTCATAAACCTCTTCCGGACGGCAGTTGGGTTTATCCACCTTATTCACCACCACAATCGGTTTCAACCCTATTTGAAGGGCTTTCTGTAAAACAAAACGTGTTTGAGGCATAGGGCCTTCAAAGGCATCCACTAACAGTAAGCAACCATCTGCCATGTTCAAGACGCGTTCCACTTCACCGCCAAAGTCGCTATGTCCCGGAGTATCAATTATATTGATCTTAGTTCCTTTATAATTAATAGAAACGTTTTTCGAAAGGATTGTTATTCCTCGCTCACGTTCCAAATCGTTATTGTCCAGCATTAACTCGCTGGTACTTTGGTTACTGCGGAATAAATTCCCAGCCAAAAGCATCTTATCAACCAAAGTCGTTTTACCGTGGTCAACGTGTGCTATAATTGCAATGTTTCTAATATTTTGCATACAATACCTATTATTTGGCTACAAAGGTACGAATTTTGGATTATATATAAGAACCGAGAGGAAAAAACATTAGAAATCATTGCTATATAGAAAGATTATATCTATCTTTGCAGCCTCGTAAAATATTATTTTTAATTATTTAAAGTTATGTATTTAGACGCTGCTAAAAAGCAAGAAATCTTCGGTAAGCACGGAAAGTCTAACACTGATACTGGATCATCTGAATCTCAGATAGCATTGTTTTCATACCGTATTGCCCACCTGACTGAGCATATGAAGCTCAACAGAAAAGATTATACTACAGAAAGATCTTTAACAATGTTAGTAGGTAAACGTCGTCGTTTACTCAACTACCTGAAGGATCGCGACATCGCAAGATATCGTGCTATCATTAAAGAGCTTGGTCTGCGTAAGTAATCCATTACTTACGGTAAAGACATTAAAAAGGGAAGTTTCACATGAAACTTCCCTTTTTAATTGTATAAAGCACGTATCAAACCCAAAGTTTCACGTTATACAATCAGGCCTTTATAACCGGCAAGTCTCAGTCAGAAAGAAAAGGCAACGATACAGACCAAGCTTAACTAGCAAAGGAAGTATAAAGATCGAACCAAATTTAATTCTAGAGTAAAGAGATTGCCAATCGAGGGACTTTTTATATTTTTGCAGCGTGAGGCATTATACTACTGCATCAAATTTATCCATAACATTCACCTTTGTATTGTTGATGTTATCATTTGGCTTCGGGTATCGCAATTATTCGGAGGCAAAGCAGCATATTGTGTCAGATCTAAACCGAGCATTGCGGCAGACTGTGCTAAAAAACAGAGATTTGTGGTTGAATGCCGATACAATACGTGCTTACTCAGAATTACAGAGTGCTATGGGAGGCTTCATAGCTGTAAGCAGTCCCAGCGAAGATTTCAAAGAGGCCTTATCGATCACCGAATTGAGAAAAGTAGCCGGTCTTTCATTGCATATTCTTAAAAAAGGTGCTCCAACCGCCTTATCAAGCAATATCCCTGGTGGATATTTGGCAAGTGACACATTGGTGTGGGCTTCAACAAACGTTGAAGGTTCGGGAGTGGCACTCTCGTTCAGGGGGTATGTCAGATGTTCTACAGGACTGATTCTCAGTCTGTCGAAGCAATCCATCCCCGGATCATTACTATTAGCTACACTGCTCTGGGGAGGATTTTCACTCTTCTATTTACGTAAGAAAAAGAAAACTATAAGCAATAACGAGAGGAAAAATCAGACAATCCATTTCGGGAGTCTGTCACTCGCCCTCGAAGAAGGTTGCTTCTACAATGAAAATAAAGAAAGGTTTAAATTGACTCCTATGCAATACACATTAATGGAGATGTTCTACCTCTCACCTTCACATGTTCTTTTAAAATCCGATATCTGCCAATCACTTTGGCCCGGCAAAGATAACGCAGATGAAACGCTTTACACCCTCATACGACGATTGAAACCCATTATTGAGGAGCATGCCAATCTAAAAATCAACACAGAACGAGGAAGGGCTTACATTTTGGAATTGGCTTAATTTGAAATCCATTAATCTTGTAATACTCCTTGGGGAATATAATTATAATCGTAAACCGCCGTGACTACTTTATCCGTACCTTCTGCTTTCATACGCATATAAACAGGCACTGTTACGGACGTTCGTGTATATTGCATCTTTGTGAAAGCTCCTAATGTGCCCCAATCTACATGCAACATATAACTTAATAAATTAAAAGTCACTTCCTTATTATCTTTAATATTAAACTTATGCGGAACAGGTGCTATTGTAGCATCGGTAAATTGTCCGTTACTTTCTGAGTAATAAAGAGTCAGATAGGGAATGCTGCTTTCCACGGTAAACTGATAACTTCCGTGTGCTAAAAGACCTCGAATTCCATTATTTCCTTTCTCAAAGAAATAGGCGTCTTTCCATTCATTATCGACGAGATAAACCCAACGTTCTTTAGACAATGCTTGATGATCGCTTTCTGTTATTCTAAAGCCAACAAAATTATCAGTGACTTTCACTTTCAACGTCTTTACGTCACGTGTTATATTGTCCGTCACTGTTACTATAGTCTCCCCTTTCTGTTTAGATTGTATACGGATCACCCCGAAAGCCATATTAGGATATGTTGAAAAGTCAGCTTTTGCTTCGACTATTTCATTGTTAGCTACTTTTATTGCATAATCTCCATTTCCACTAAGAATGGGAATGTACGAATTTCGGCCAATAGGAGCCTCGCATTTATCCACACTAAGGCTTAAATAGTAAGGTTCTCTTTCATTGTCGCTACACGCGGTAAAGGCCACCGTCAGCAAAATTAGTAACAAACTTCCTGAGAGATTCTGTAGTTTCATAATTAATAGAATATATGTGTTCATTTATTGAAACGCAAAAACAATAGTTTTACTGCATTATAATTTGCAGAGAATTAAACACTAACGTAGATCTTAATGCTTTAGTCCTATTACTTTTGGGTCTGTAATGTGATATAGTACCAAAGTCTCTCCAAAAATCAATCTCCAAAAGCATCAATAGATCGACCAAACAATCTATACAGTAACATAAGGCGCCGCGAACTACAATGTCAGGCAAATGTCAGGAAGTTGTTAGCAAAAAGTTTCCATTATTAATATAAGGAGACACTAGCTTCGCGACTTAAAATCAAAATGATCAATGAAAAAGTTTATAATTTGTCTTATGATTCTCTTTAGTAGGCAATTGGGAATAGGCATGGCACAAGAAAAGAGTAGTAGCTTTTTACATAGCAAATCACCAACCTACTCGCAAGAAGGGAAAATATCTATCCGTGGCATAGTACTTAATGAAAAGGGTGAACCTATCGAATTCGCCAATGTAGCCCTTCTCAAGACAGACTCTACTTTTGTAGAGGGAAAATGCACCAAAGCGAACGGTACATTTTTATTCGATAACGTCACCCCCTGCAAATATCTACTTCAGATGTCTTATGTAGGGTATCACACCGCCTGCATCTCATGCGACCCGAAAACGGCAATACGACAAGTGCTCACACCGGAATCGATAGCATTGAATGAAGCAACGGTTACGGCCCGACGTCCAGTGTATAAGCTACAAAATGGAATATTGGAAACGAATGTCAGTCAGAGTCTGCTTTCTACGCTGAGCAATGCCTGTGAAGTACTGAAACAAATTCCGGGCATTCGGCTTACGGAGGACGGCTACACAGTTTTCGGTAAAGGCACCCCGGTCATCTATGTCAACAACCGCCGTTTGCAGGATTTATCAGAACTTGACCGTCTATCGGCAGATAATATTAAGAAGATCGAACTGATCAACAATCCGGGAGCGGAGTATGACGCAAACGTAAAAGCAGTTATCCGTATTTATACCCTTAGCAAAGATGAAGGAGTAAGCACCACCCTAAATGCCGGGATTATTGAGGGAAGGCGGACAACTCATTATGAGCAGATCAATGTGAATTATAATAAAGGTGGACTCCTACTCTCAGGCATGTTATATTATAATCATAACGCGAGTAAACACAGCCAGAACACACAATATGAAGTTCCGTCATCCTCTACATTATGGCTAATTAATAGTAACAGTCGTTTCTCCGGCAACGGGCAACTTTTTGGAGGAAACTTCAGTGCGGCTTATGACTTTAACCCAAAACACAGCATCGGATTATCTTATGAGTACTTCCGCACTCCGGAATTTCATTATAATTGCCTGACCAACTACACGGTAAAGGCAAACAATGTTCCGAATGACCGGACAAATTATCTGTCAAAAGACTTACAGCAAAGTAATGATCATCGCCTCAACTTCTATTATCAAGGAAGCATCGGAGAGCTTCACCTCGACTTCACAGCAGATATAGTGAAAGGTGATAGCCACGACCGACAGGATGCAGAAGAGATCAGTCAAACAGAAGGAGTACGCAGAATAAACACTTTCACCCGCGCATACAATGATCTTTATGCAGCCAAGTTAATCCTCACTTATCCGCTATGGAAAGGCACACTAAAAGGTGGAACCGATTACTCCTTTATTCGTCGTAAAGATAAATTCGATAATCCGCAGGAGACACTCCCCATTACGGACAGTCGCATTGATGAAAAGAAATTTGCAAGCTTTGCAGAGTATGTCCATAGCTTCGGTAAAATAAGTACCAAAGCCGGATTGCGTTTCGAACACACCTCATCCCCTTATTGGGAAAAGGGAGCCTATGTCCCGGAGCAAAGTCGGACATACAACAACTGGTGTCCCAACCTATCCGTCGACTTTCCCATTGGAAATGCAAAAACATCTCTTAGCTATACCGTCAAAACCAATCGCCCGTCTTTCCAGTTACTCCGCAGTAGTGTCAGCTATAACAACCGCTTTATTTACGAAGCCGGCAATCCGCTACTGACGCCCGAGACCAATCACGACCTGCAATTCTCCACTCTTTACCGTTGGATTCAACTCTCCCTCAGCTACCAATATACTGGAAATGCTATCGAATTTATGGCAAAGGGTTATGAGAGCAATCCGGATGTAGCAGTATTTACTTTCGGTAACTTCCGTAAGTCAGAAAGATTAAATGCTTCATTAACTCTGTCTCCGCCCATAGGCAATTGGAAACCCGAGCTCGGTGTCTATTTTACTCAACCTTTCTTTAAGGTAAATAGCCTCAGCGGGACAAAGGATATGAACAGAGGTAATTTGTATATTACTTGGAATAATACATTCCAACTTCCCCGGGAGGTTATATTATCAATCAATGCCGATTATCAAAACGAAGGCAATGCCGAAACCTCACTACAGTTATCTTGTTGGGGCATGGACCTCGGTTTACGTAAATCTTTTCTTAACAAACGACTATCCGTCAATATTGATTGCTCCGACTTGTGGAATACACGTAGAAACTCTTTCATGCTCTTTGGTGAAAAGCTAACCTACACAAAGTGGAATCGCCCTGACTCTCGAAAGATCTCATTGAAAATAAGTTATCGCATCAATGGTTCAACTAAAAGTTATAAAGGAACTCATGTTTCTGAAGAGGATTTACAAAGATTATAAAGCTGGATATGCCCTGTGGAGAAGAAGGATATCACATCTCTATAATCTTATGCAAAAAGAACATTTAGCTCTAGTGGTATACCACTCCTCCGGCGGACTTAGCATCATCGCTTTGCAACGCGACTAATAGCGCCTTGCAGAGCGATGATTGGCGGCATCCATAGCGACAATGATCGGCTTATAAGCCGACGAGAAAATAAAGCAATGGAGTAGAGTGTTTGCTATTAAGATACCACACGCTCCGAAAGAAGTAGCTTCGGGTGGTATTTTACTATTTCAAATATATCATAGAGTTATAGTCCGTTTACTTCATAGATACCTAAGAGTGTGGATATATCGGAAGATTATTTGCAGAGAGCTATTGGCTAAAAGCCATTCAAAAGTCCTCATATCAGGCTATCCACTACTTAACGATATTTAAAAGAAGAAGAGATAAGAAAAGATTCATACACGATAACTTTTTCATCCATATTCATTGGCTCTACTTAAAGATTTTCTTATTTTTGCTACTTGACAATATAAATTCTTACTTTTGTCGATCGAAAAACAACAACTATGGATACAAACAAGATTGTAGGTGAAAAAATTAAATCACTCCGTGAAGGCCAGTCAATTAGCATTGAGCAATTATCCGAACGCTCGGGTTTAGCTGTTGAACAAATAGAACGCATTGAAAACAATATTGATTTGCCGTCATTGGCACCGCTCATCAAAATAGCACGTGTTCTGGGCGTACGCCTTGGAACATTTCTCGACGATCAGGATGAAAGCGGTCCGGTAATCTGTCGCAAGATGGAAGCTACAGACACGATCAGCTTTTCAAATAATGCCATACAATCCCGCAAACACATGGCTTACCATTCCTTGTGCAAATCGAAGGCCGACCGCCACATGGAGCCTTTCATTATTGACGTAGCTGCTACCGGTGACAGTGACTTTGTATTATCTTCACATGAAGGAGAAGAGTTTATTATGGTGATGGAAGGTACCATGGAGATTAGCTATGGCAAATACACATACCTACTTGAAGAGGGCGACAGTATCTACTACGACTCAATTGTCCCCCATCATGTACACGCATACGAAGGACAGGCTGCCAAAATACTGGCTGTAATCTATACGCCAATCTAGTAATCAGAGGCTAGTGGTTAGTTATTTTGTTCTACTTTAAGACTTTATTACTAAGCACTAATTGTTTATCACTAATCATCGGCATCATATTGCTTACTAATAAAAGCACCACTATAAACATGCAACTATACGACAGAACACTTGGGCAATGGCTTGAACATTGGGCCGAGACTACGCCCGATAAAGAATATATTGTATATGCCGACCGCAATCTGCGATTTACATGGAGTCAGTTTAACCGGAGGGTGGACGAGGCAGCCAAGGGATTGATCGCCATCGGTGTAGGCAAAGGTACTCACGTAGGTATCTGGGCGACGAATGTCCCCGACTGGCTGACATTTTTATATGCGTGTGCCAAGATTGGAGCGATCTACGTCACAGTCAACACCAATTATAAACAAGCCGAAGTAGAATATTTGTGTGAGAACTCCGACATGCACACCCTGTGTATCATCAACGGCGAAAAAGACAGTGACTTCGTACAGATGACCTATAACATGCTGCCCGAACTGAAAACATGCGAACGTGGACATCTACGCAGCAAACGTTTCCCACACATGAGAAACGTGATCTATATCGGTCAGGAAAAACATCGCGGAATGTACAGTACCCCCGAAATCATGTTATTGGGAAATAATGTGGATGATAAGCGACTGGAGAAGTTGAAAAGCCAAACGAATTGCCACGACGTAGTGAATATGCAATATACTTCGGGCACAACCGGTTTTCCTAAAGGTGTGATGCTGACACATCACAACATTGCCAATAACGGTTACCTCACCGGAGAACACATGGGTTTTACGGCGGACGACAAATTATGTTGTTGTGTACCTTTGTTCCACTGCTTTGGTGTGGTACTTGCCACCATGAACTGCCTGACACACGGATGCACCCAGGTTATGGTGGAACGCTTCAACCCATTGATCGTATTGGCATCGATACATAAAGAACGTTGTACAGCTGTATATGGTGTTCCCACCATGTTCATAGCCGAGTTACACCATCCCATGTTCGACATGTTCGATATGTCGAGCCTGCGTACCGGCATCATGGCAGGTTCACTCTGTCCGGTAGAGCTTATGAAGCAAGTACAGGAGAAGATGTTTATGAAAGTAACCAGCGTATACGGGCTGACGGAGACTTCACCCGGAATGACAGCCACTCGTATTGACGATTCTTTTGACATTCGTTGCAATACCGTGGGGCGTGATTTCGAGTTTACCGAGGTGAAAGTTATCGATCCCGAAAGCGGGCAGGAATGTCCTGTAGGTGTTCAAGGAGAGATGTGCAATAAAGGCTATAACAACATGAAGGGATATTATAAGAATGCCGAAGCAACAGCCGAAGCAATTGATGCCAACGGATATCTCCACTCGGGTGACCTCGGTATAAAGGATGAAAACGGAAATTATCGAATCACCGGACGCATCAAAGACATGATCATACGTGGAGGCGAGAACATTTATCCGCGTGAAATCGAAGAGTTTCTCTACAGGATGGAAGGCATTAAAGATGTACAAGTAGCCGGCATTCCTTCGGATAAATATGGCGAATCTGTAGGTGCATTCATCATTCTTAAAGAAGGAGCAAAGATGCACGAATCGGACGTGCGCGACTTTTGTAACGGTCAGATAGCCCGCTATAAAGTACCTAAATACATCTTTTTTGTGAAAGAGTTCCCTATGACCGGAAGTGGTAAAATACAGAAATTCAAATTGAAAGAGTTGGGATTGAAGCTTTGCGAAGAGCAAGGCATAGAAGTCATTTAAAAGCCTCTTTCATGACAGCTCACCCGCAAGAAGAAGAAAAAGACTGTGACTGTGTTAATAAAACAGTTATGCAGAGCAAAGCATCTCTTGATCAAAAGCTTTTTTCCTTGCTCTCCCTCTACAGATGAGGAGTTGGGGGAGAGGCCCTGAAAGCCTTAAAAAAAGCTTCAGCTTTTGTCCTACTAATCAGAATGTTTTATCTTTGCGCTACTTTACTATAAATCATTGATAGATATGTCTGAAGAATTATTCTCTACACTGCCCTATAAAGTGGCAGACATTACTCTTGCTGACTTTGGTCGCAAGGAAATCGATCTGGCAGAACAAGAAATGCCCGGCCTTATGGCTCTTCGCGAAAAGTATGGAGAAACAAAACCTTTAAAAGGTGCCCGCATTATGGGTTCACTTCACATGACCATACAGACAGCGGTACTTATAGAAACCCTCGTTGCGTTGGGTGCTGAAGTCCGTTGGTGCTCTTGCAATATATATTCCACTCAAGATCATGCAGCCGCTGCAATAGCAGCAAGTGGTGTACCTGTTTTTGCATGGAAAGGTGAAACTCTTGCTGAATATTGGTGGTGTACACTCCAGGCTTTAAGCTTTGCCGGAGGTAAAGGTCCCACAGTAATTGTTGATGACGGAGGTGATGCTACTATGATGATCCACGTTGGTTATGAAGCCGAGAGCAAACCCGAAATATTGGATAAGGAAGTACATGCCGAAGATGAAATAGAGTTGAATGCCATCTTGAAGAAAGTCTTGGCGGAAGACAATAATCGCTGGCACCGTGTTGCTCCCGAAGTTCGCGGTGTTTCCGAAGAAACCACTACTGGCGTTCACCGTCTTTACCAGATGCAAGAAGAAGGTAAGTTGCTATTCCCTGCATTCAATGTAAACGACTCCGTAACCAAATCAAAATTTGATAACCTCTACGGTTGCCGCGAATCACTTGCCGATGGTATTAAGCGTGCCACCGACGTAATGATCGCCGGAAAAGTTGTTGTAGTCTGCGGTTATGGCGACGTAGGTAAGGGTTGCTCGCACTCAATGCGCTCTTATGGTGCACGCGTATTAGTTACTGAAGTCGATCCGATCTGTGCTTTACAAGCTGCGATGGAAGGCTTTGAAGTGGTCACTATGGAGGATGCTTGCAGCCAAGGTAACATATTCGTGACGACTACCGGAAATATCGACATTATCCGCATTGACCACATGGAGAAAATGAAAGACCAAGCTATTGTATGTAACATCGGTCATTTCGACAATGAGATTCAAGTGGATGCACTCAAACATTACAATGGTATCAAGTGTGTAAACATCAAGCCTCAGGTAGATCGTTATTATTTCCCGGATGGACATAGCATCATCTTATTAGCCGACGGACGCTTAGTAAACCTGGGTTGTGCTACCGGACACCCGTCTTTCGTGATGAGTAACTCATTCACCAACCAGACATTGGCACAGATTGAGCTTTTCAACAAGAAATATGAAACAGACGTTTACCGCCTGCCTAAACATCTTGACGAAGAAGTCGCTCGTCTGCACCTCGAAAAGATTGGCGTGAAATTGACTCAGTTAACTCCTGCACAAGCGGCATACATTGGTGTTAGTGTAGATGGTCCTTATAAAGCTGAACATTATCGTTATTAATCATAAATTGAAAGTTGAGAATTGTCCATTTTCAACTTTCAATTCATAAAATCTTATTTTATGAAAAAGCTTCTTCCCGATTTATTAGTCATTCTGACTTTTGCAGTGCTTTCTTTTGCCTATTTCTTTCCGGCCGACATTGAGAATAGAATTCTTTTCCAGCATGACACTGCAGCAGGTGCCGGAGCGGGACAAGAAGCAGCAAAATATCACGAAGAGACAGGTAATTATACCCGTTGGACAAACTCTTTATTCGGAGGTATGCCGACATATCAGATATCTCCAAGTTATGAATCGACCACACCACTAAGATGGATACAGAAAGCTTATCAATTATTCCTACCGGGATATATTAATCTGACTTTCATCTTAATGCTGGGATTCTACATCTTACTCCGAGCCTTCGGAGTATCACCATGGCTATCCGGTCTGGGAGGTGTAATGTGGGCTTTTTCATCTTATTTCTTTATACTGATCTCGGCAGGGCATATTTGGAAGTTCATTACCCTTGCCTATATTCCACCGACAATTGCGGGTATTGTCCTCGCCTATAAAGGTAAATACCTTATGGGAGGTATTGTCACAGCCATCTTTGTCGCTTTACAGATACTGTCCAACCACGTGCAAATGAGTTATTACTTCTTGTTTGTAATCTTATTTGTGGTAGGTGCATATCTGGAAGATGCTTGGAGAAACAAACGCATGCCACATTTCTTTAAAGCTACGGGCGTGTTGTTCGTCGCGGGACTTGTCGGAGTGGCAATAAATCTCTCCAATCTCTATCATACTTATCAGTACAGCAAAGAGACTATGCGAGGCAAAAGCGAACTTGTACAGACAGGGGATGCAGCCAAGCAGACCAGCAGCGGATTGGATCGTGATTACATCACTCAATGGAGCTACGGTGTAGACGAAACTCTCACTCTGTTGATACCTAATTTTAAAGGAGGAGCGACGGTGCCCATTGCTCAAAACAAGACAGCCATGGACAAGGCTGATCCGAATTATGCTACTCTTTACCAGCAACTTCCCCAATATTTTGGTGATCAGCCTATGACATCCGGTCCGGTATATGTCGGAGCTTTCGTACTGTTCCTTTTCATTCTAGGTTGCTTTATAGTAAAGGGACCTTTAAAATGGGCTCTCTTCGGTGCGACATTCTTCTCCATTGTATTGGCGTGGGGTAAAAACTTTATGCCGTTAACCGACTTCTTTATTGATTACATCCCGATGTACAATAAATTCAGAGCAGTATCATCCATATTGGTTATAGCCGAATTCACCATTCCTCTACTCGCCATTTTTGCATTGAAGCGGCTACTCGACGAACCGGGAATACTGAAAACAGAGAAGAAACCTATTGGTCTGAGCGTGGCACTGACTGCAGGTGTGGCATTACTTGTAGCCATATTCCCCGATAGTATTGGAATGACCTATGTCCCTGCTCAAGAAGTGCAAATGTTGCAAAATGCCGTCAACCAGCAAATGATACCGGCTAGTGAGCTATCGGGAATACTAGGCAATTTAAAAGAAGTACGTTCTTCTTTGGTAGCATCCGATGCATTACGCAGTTTCTTCATTATTGGCATCGGTTGTGCTCTTCTCTTGCTATATACACGCGGAAAACTGGCTAAATCACTTACTCTTGGTGGAATAGCAATCCTATGTATTGTAGACATGTGGGGTGTGAACAAACGCTACCTTAATGACGGACAATTTGTATCGCGTTCTGCACAAGTAGATACTTTTAAAAAGAGCCAGACCGATGATTTGATTCTTCAGGATAAGAGTCAGGACTATCGTGTATTGAACTTTGCATCGAACACCTTTAATGAGAACAATACCTCTTACTGGCATAAAAGTGTGGGAGGTTACCACGCTGCTAAATTACGCCGTTATCAAGAGATGATTGAACATCACATCGCACCGGAAATGCAAACGGCTTATCAGTCTATTGCCGCGGTAAACGGCAGAATGGATAGTGTGGATGCTTCAAAGTTCCGTATAATCAACATGCTCAATACCAAATACTTTATATTCCCTACAGGAGCACAAGGGCAGACTGCTCCTATTATGAACCCCTATGCCTATGGCAATGCCTGGTTCGTAAATGATGTGGAGTATGTAGACAATGCGAATAAAGAGATTGATGCACTGAAAGATATTATTCCGACGAAAACCGCTGTGGTAGATCAGAAGTTCAAAACTAGCTTAAACAATGCAACAACGGCATTCAAAGACACACTTTCAAGCATTAGTCTGAAAAGCTATCAGCCGAATCATCTGACTTATGAGACAAATAACGCTAAAGACGGCGTTGCGGTATTCTCGGAAATCTACTATCCACATGGATGGACGGCTACAATTGACGGAAAACCGGCAGCCATAGCCCGTGCAAACTATATTCTCCGGGCAATGTATGTTCCTGCAGGAAAGCATACCATTGACATGAGTTTTGACCCGAAGAGCTTACATGTTACCGAAGGCATTGCTTATGCAGGGCAGATTCTTATCATCTTGGGAATAGCCGGCATTATCTTTGCCGAGCAAAAGAAAAGACGCAAATCGGCTCAATAAGCCGCTATGGAATACTAGAAAACGAGTTGAACATTTAGTATGATAAAGGCACGAACCTCACGGTCCGTGCCTTCCTTTTGTTAACTTTAATTCTTAAATGCAGGAAGCAAGTTCCACTTACCCGATTATTACATCGCCTCATTTAAGTCTCTTTAGATCCCTCAAGTCCTGCTCGGTAGCTTCACGCAGACTAATAGCAACTCCTCCACCGGGAGCCAGGTAAGGTTTCAATATATTTTTTGAAGTGACAATCATTCTTCTTACGGTATAGCTCTGAGGATGAGTATCCCAATCAGCATCTTTCCCATCGGCATAAATGGTTGCCACATATTTACCGCCGGGGGGTAAGAAAGATAGAGGTATAGTAGCCGTACGCGAATTCTCATCGGTTATTCCACCGATAAACCATTCTTGTTTTCCTTTTGCCTGACGGGCTACCGTGATATAATCACCCGGCTCGGCCTCTAAGTACCAACTGTCTGCCCAGTCTACTGCCACATCCTTGATAAACTGAAAGGCATCGGGAAAACGTTTATAGTTAGCAGGAAGATCAGCTGCCATTTGAATGGGAGAAGGCATCGTCACATACAGAGCCAATTGCTTGACCAACGTAGTATGAACCCTTTCATTCGGTTTATCCCCTTTATAATAATCCAGACGAGTCTGGAAAATACCCGGAGTATAGTCCATTGGTCCACCCTTCAGGCGGGTAAATGGCAGAATACAGGTATGATCGGGATCATTTCCTCCCATCGATTCAAACTCTCCACCCCTTGCCGACTCTTGTGCCAACCAGTTAGGATAAGTACGGCATAAGCCTGTGGGACGGACAGCTTCATGGCTGTCGACCATAATTTTAAAATCAGCGGCACGACGAGCCACATGGATATAATGATTCACCATCCATTGAGAGGAATGATATTCGCTTCGAGGTATGATATACCCTACATAGCCCGTCTTGACGGCATGATAACCATGATCTTGCATATGTGAGAAGGCTTCGTCCAACTGTCTTTCATAATCAGCGGCATTAGCAGACGTCTCATGATGCATAATGATTTGTACGCCTTTGGACGCA
Source organism: Bacteroidaceae bacterium HV4-6-C5C (assembly GCA_007896885.1). Classification (GTDB taxonomy): domain Bacteria; phylum Bacteroidota; class Bacteroidia; order Bacteroidales; family Bacteroidaceae; genus Bacteroides. The sequence continues at coordinate 48,261 of VOIU01000005.1, read as the reverse complement.
GCATAACGTTGAAGCTCCTCTACATCGAAATCAGGATAAGGTTTATTAAAAAGAAACTGCCGATCTTTACGATAAGAAGCCCAATCTTCCCATCCTTCATTCCAGCCCTCAACCAGCACACCTTGTATGCCATTCTCGGCTGCAAAATCAATATACTCTTTTACATGAGCGGTATTGGCGGCATGGCGGCCGTTCGGTTTCAGTTGTGTATAATCGGTCACCCCAGGCTTCGCCTTATAGTTATCACTATATGCCCAGGTTTTCCCTCCTCCGGTAAACATCTCCCACCACACTCCGACAAATTTCATCGGCTTAATCCATGATGTATCGGTGTAAGTACACGGATCATTCAAGTTTAAAATGAGCTGTGAAGCCAAGATATTCCTTGCATCATCGCTTACAATGATCGTACGCCAAGGTGAACTAAAAGGCAATTGCAAATATCCTTTCTTACCGAGCTTATCGGGAGTCAGATGTGCCGAAAGCATGAACTTCCGATCGTCCACATTCAGCAGCATAGCACCAAAATTAACCAAAGCTGCTTCATGAATATTCAAGTAAATGCCATCTGAGGTTTTCATCATCAGTGGAGTTTGTACGGTCAATCCCCCTTCGGCTTTAGTCTCATAAGGCTTCTTGCTTATCTTTTTCTCCATATCCGAGGCAATCATGGAAAGTGGTGCCGTTGTATATGCAAATTCATTTGTATCGTAATCTCCCGGTATACAGAAAGCTTTATGGTCACCCGTAAGAGCAAATTCAGTCAACTCATCATTTATTGTCAGATAGTTCAACGAATTCTGCACAGGCAATTCATAGCGTAATCCAAGTCCGTCATTATACAATCGGAAACGAATATTGAGGGAATGCCCGCTGCCCGACTGGCGCAAAGCAACTAGCAATTCATTATAATGATCGCGGACTGTGGCATACTCGCCCCATACCGGGTGCCAAGTATCATCGTGCGAGCTACACTGCATATCTGCCACCTCAAAGTTTCCGGTCAATGAAGCCTCATCCGCCTTTAAGCCCAACCGACTAAGCCCTATAACAATCTTACCCTTATACTTCAAACTATAATAAAGCGAACCATCATTCAGTTGTACGCTTAAATTCAACACCTTATCTGGTGAAAACAATTCTTTAGAGGTTTGCAAGCCCTGTTGCTGTGCAGCAAGTTTCAAGGAAACAAACAGCAGCAAACAGAGCCAAATCACACTCTTCTTAATTCTTACTTTATTCATCTTTATTCTTTTACTCTTTCTTTTTTAGTGATTACCCCCATAATATTATGCAATGATCGGGTGTCTATACCAGAAGAGGCATAGACCGTACTCTATTCATCCCATTGTTGAATATAGAATCAAGATAAATAATTCATATCATCAATGCCAATGATGCCCACCATCAATGCCGATGATAACTATCATCAATGGCATTGATGATACAATTAGTCCTAGGAAGAAATAGGATCGGACAGGAGATGAAATACACTTATACTCCGAATCATCACAATATAAACATGAGAATAATATTATTTTTTTCTCTATTGAAAACAACCTCTAATGCACAACTGCCCGAAAACTATTTCGTATATACGGCATAGCCATTAGCAGGCAATGATATCATTGCATCGGCCGAGAAAGTCAGCTTTCCACCCTTTAAATAATCGGTAAATTCTCCGGTTGGCAAATTTCCACTGAGTCGTACCGCAAAAGGAGAAGAACCAAAATTCAACAACACAACCACCTCACTGTCTCCTTTCTTTCGCGAATATGCCAGTACATTAGAATTGTTTACTCCAAGTACACTCAATGTTCCCCTGCCACTACCACTCTCAAGAGCCGGAGAAGAGCGCTTCAATGCAATCATCTTTTTTATTAGAGTACTCATAGTTTGGTTCACAGGCGTCCAAGCCACTTTATCATTATCAAATAAGCCTATCGATTTATTCATTCCAACCTCTTGTCCGTTATAGATCAGTGGCATATCATATATGGTAAACTCCAATACGGTCAACGGAAGAGTAGCCGTACCGTAGCGAGTAAACTCCGTACCGCTATATGCATTCAAATCATGGTTTGTAAGAAACACCATGCGCCCCTTAGTCGAATAGCCGGTATTGTTGAAGAGTGACTTACACGCATCCGACAAAGCCTGCACATTGCGATCCGTGCCGAAAGTATTCAGACGATTGTTGAAATCCCATGCATAATCGTAATCAAAGACATCCATATACTCGGGCTTATCGCCTTCGGCAAGCCAAGTAATATTCTTAACCGGATTAATTGCCGCACGCGCTTCACGCCAAAAAGAAAGAGGAATATAACTGGCCGCATCACAGCGAAATCCGTCAATATTGGTTTCTTTAACCCAAAAGCTCATCGCGTCGATCATGGCGGCACGCATATTGGCGTTGTTATAATCGAGCTGTATTACGTCATTCCACCCTTCAGGCGAGTATGGGCGCACTCCATCTTTTTCGGCATAATAATCGGGATGTTCGGTAACCCATGCATTATCCCACGAAGTGTGATTACCCACCCAGTCTAGCCAAACCTCCATCTTCTTGTCATGAGCAGCCTGCACAAGTCCCTTCAAATCGGTCAATGTGCCATAAGCAGGATTCACCGCCTTATAATCTCTGACGGAATATGGGCTTCCCAAAGTTCCGTTATGATTCTGCTGCCCTACCGGATGAATAGGCATTAGCCACAGGATATCAACACCCAGCTCTTTCAACCGGGTCAAATCGTTTTTAACGGCGGCGAATGTGCCCGCAGCCGAATAGCTGCGGACATTCACTTCATATATCACTCTATTATTAGGACTAACCAATTCTGTAGGGACTACCGGTAGAGGTTCATCAGGCCCGGCAGCACCGGAATGCCCCCCGCAACCAATCAAAGCAATTCCCGCCAACAAAGCAATTAATTTGCACTTCATTTCTTCAACATTACTACATAATGACCTGTAAGGTCGTTAAACTTCACACTATATTCACCCGAATCCTGTATGCTGATATTATTATCCTGACTTGTAGGATTATATTCGGCTACTCCATAAGGTATGTTTGAAGGAACTTTCGGGCACCATCTGTTATCCCAGCTATGATCTACGCGGAACTTCACTCCATAACCCGGATTGTCAACATTAACCGTCAGGCTCCAGATATGTGGGTCATAACTACTTGGAGTCATGGCAGGATCAGCATTATTCGCCCCCCAGCCACAGAAATCACCTACAAAGTTCACCATATCCCATGTCTTGGCATTTGTCATGTCGAAATCAGTGATGGTATAGGTCATATCCTTGGCATTGATGGTTATGGTCTTATAACCTTCCGTCGCATTGTAGAAAGCGCCGCCTGCATTTTCCTCGTAAGACATCTGCCCGTCACCCTTGTCGCAATACATCTTATAAGTGCCAAGTGCTTCCTCCGGGCAGAACTTAAAGTAACAGTTGGCAGCTATACGTCCCGTATACGTATATACCGGATTGGACGGATCGCTATCATCACGAAACATGATAAAGTCCGTATTCGAATTATTCCATCCATTCATATCACCACATATATAGACAGCTTTCAACTGGTTTTCAACCACCTCTTCATAAGGCGTAAGGGTCAACTTTAGAAGATTGGACGACGCTACGGTTTTAGGCAATCCCTCTCCGTAAGTCGCAGTCAGTCTCAACTCCGCATCAAACGTTTCACCAGGCTGGACATTCAATGTCTTAGTCAGCAAATCGTTGATAGTCTTTGTCAGTATATCGGCATGGAGAGACGAGGTTACGGCAAGTGATTGAGGATTACTGAAATCCGTCCCCGCTTTTGCCAATTCAAGAGTATATGATATCGGACCGACAGACGATGACTCTTCCTGACCGTCAAGAAAGAACTGAGTTGCACTCCAAGTTACCGTACATAACAACGGACTGGCGCCTTCGGCCGGTTGGCTAAGAGAAGCCGACTCAAACGGTAAGCTATTCAGAGTACTGGGATTGACTTTGGTCAGAATAGGTTCCTTATCTCTTTCGGCACAAGAACCAAAGAGAAGGACAAGAATAACACTAAGGAATAAGTACTTTTTCATATATAAACGATTAAAAAAGTTCATAATTAATAAGTCGGGATAATCATTAAATTATCCCTTGGATGATCTCCAGAATCAAAATCCCGTATTTTGCTTAATATTAGGATTAGCTACCAGTTCAGCCGCCGGTATCGGATAGAGTTTATACTTATCATCAATATTGGCTGTGCCTGCATATACTCCGTTCTTCCATGGCCACGCATAGTTTTTGGTAAACTTACCGAAGCGGATCAAATCAGTCCGACGATGACCTTCCCAATAAAGCTCACGAGCCCGTTCATTGAGTAAGAAATCCAATGTCAGATCAGAATCACCAATCACACTAACTCCGGCACGTCTGCGCAAGTCGTTGACATATCCCAGCGCAAGAGTCTTGTCGCCACCAGTTCCCCCTCTTAACACAGCCTCAGCATACATTAAGTAAGCATCTGCCAAACGATACATCGGGAAGTCTGTGTCAGGAAATACATTGTCCGATCCGGGAGTGCCGTCACTCTTCATATTTGTATATTTGACAACAGCCCAACCTGTATTATAATCACTCCATTGAGTGACATCCTGAGTCCGTTTTTCTTTCCAGAAAAGCGCACGTTTGTCATTGTCGCCAAACAAAGTGGTAAGAGCTTGCGTTGAACGGACACCCGACCATGATTGTGCCAAACCGAAGTTTTTACCCGGGTCCATATCCGAACCGTAGGCAGCAGCCATCAGATAAGTCGTGCCACCATAAGATGTAGCCGACTTTCCATCAAATACAATAGGGAAGATGATTTCGGTCGACAAATGGTTATCAGCACCAAACATGTTCTTATAAGTCGGATCGAGTACATAACCCGCCCCCAGCACTTTATTAAGGTAAGTCAACGCTTCTGTATAATGCTTTTCATTGATGTAAACTTCTGAATTAAGATAAAGCTTCGATAGAATCATCCATACCGTAGGATCATTCACCCTGCCGTAATTAGCCATTGACTTTGCAGGCAAATGTCCCTCACAGGCTTTTAGTTCACTCTCAATCCATGGGAAGAGGAAATCCCTGCCTTTTTGTTCCGGGAGATAGGAGCCTACACCATCACCTTCCGTGATATAAGGAACGTTTGCATAAAGATCCAGCAAGAAATAGTAGTTTAATGCACGCAAAGCACGCACCTCATACCGATAAGTCTCCACTTGGGTCTTTAATGCATCGTCCACTCCACGTGAAGCCAGTTTTTCAGGAGCAGTCTGACGAAGATATTCATTACAATATGCAACATTGAGTAGCATACGGTTATAGTTCAGTTCACAAAAACGATTGCTGGAAGTCCATTGATCAAACTGTAAGCCATTCAATCCATCATCACTCCATGCAATGGCAGCCTCATCCGTAGGGAGCTCCTGCAAGTTCCAATACGCACGCAAGAATGTTGCTTCACCCTGATCGCTTCCTACAATATCGGGCATACCCGAAGGTCCTTCATTACCACTGATTGAAAAGCCCGCATAAATCTTGGCTAAGAAGCTGGAGTAGGTCTGAGTATCACTCCATGCAGCTTCCGGTAATAGCACATTATCAGCAAGAGGCACCGTATCAAGGTCGTTTATGCAAGAAGAGACCAATAATACTCCACATACCAGAGTATAAAAAGTTTTATATATATTTTTCATGCTATCTTTATTTAGAATTAGAAGTTTAAGTTTATACCAAGCATCAGCGTCAAGGGTCTTGGATAAAAATCATTATCCACACCACCCGCTACTTCCGGATCAAGTCCCTTGTATGCGGTAAAGACAACAGGATTTTGAACGGTTCCGTAAATTCTTCCCTTAATATGGCTACGGGCAATGCGATCGAAAGACCATCCTAGCGTAATATTATCGATACGGAAGAAAGATGCATTTTGCACATAGTAATCGGAAAGAACTTTCTTTGTCTGAAAATTAGTATCAAAAGCACTTTGTACACGGTTAGACAAGAACTCGTTGGCATATACACGGGCAGGAGCAAGCTCTGCATTATTTGCTGCTATGGCATTGTAGTTGTAGTTGCCAATGCTGCCATGTCCTGCAACAGAAAGATCCCACGCACGCCATGTCAATTTTGTATTCAAGCCGAACGTCCAGTCGGGAGCAGGTTTATGATATAGATAAAGATCTTTTTCGTTGATCTGTCCGTCACTGTTACGGTCTTTATACATCCCTTCTATAGGTTTTCCGTTGGTGTCATAGATCTGTTCGTACACATAGTACATTCCGGCAGGATTACCGACAGTATGGGCGAGCAACTGAAACCCTCCGTCACCGCCGGTAGTGCCATAGCGTCGGATTGCACTCTTATTATCACCATAGCTTAACTCGGTAATTTCATTTTTATTGTAAGCGACATTGGCCCCCAACTCCCATTGCCAATCTTTGTTTGTGAATGGAATGGTATTAATAGAGAATTCTGTACCGACATTCTTCAAAGAGCCGATATTGGCAACGACATATTCACTAAAGTTAGTTCCAGCTGCAACCTTTGTTTCGGCATTAATAAGATCTTTGGTCTTACGATAATAGAAGTCGAATGAACCATTTATGCGATTCTTTAAGAAACCATAATCCATGCCGACATTATAGGTAGTCGTCGATTCCCACTTCAGATCGGGATTGAATGACGTCGGACGAATGACAGGAATCCATGTCGGAGTACCGTTAACATATCCACCGATATAATTGGCTTGAGTTCCTACAGCTTGTTCATAACGGCCCATATAAGGATAATCACCCTGATTAATATCTTGCTGACCTGTCATACCCCAGCCTAAGCGAAGCTTTAAATCACTTAAAACATCCTGATCTTTAAGGAATCCTTCATTTATAACCCGCCATGCCAGAGCCACCGAAGGGAATATTCCCCAACGATTATCTTTATGGAAGCGTGAAGAACCGTCATCACGTATAGTAAAAGTCAGAAGATATTTATCGAGAACGCTATAATTTAAACGACCGAAGAAAGAAACCAGATAGTTCTCTGTCTCATAACTGCTAATGCTCACTACCTCAGGATTTCCATTTGCATCCAACTTGGAAATTCTATAATCATGGTTGCTTCCATCTCTCCAATAATGTTGCCAGGAATAACCACCCATTACATCAAAATGACTTTTGAGGAAAGAGAAGTCTTTAGAATATTGCGCATAAAAGTCGAGTAGACTGTTACGTCTTTTCTGATCCCAATTCCCATCATATCCCCCATTCAAATAATCGGAAGGTGCGAACTCCGAAATATACTTATGACCGGTACTTTTAGAATAGTCCAAGCCAAGATTTAATGTCAGACGCAGATCGGGTAAGAAATGAACTTTATAATCCATCTGTGCGCTCCCTACGAAATTAAAGACATCGGAATGATCATTTGTCATTTCGAGTAGTGAAAGAGGGTTTTTAGTTGCCACATTCAGAATATTACCGTCGGCTCCAGTCCAAGTATAATATCCTCCGAATATACTATTAGGATCATAGACCGGTTGAGTAGGATCCATTGCTATGGCAGAACCTATAGCCGATTGATTGGCAAAGCGATTTTTAATATACATACCCTTACCATTCAAATTCAGTTTAAGGTGATCGTCGAACAAAGAAGGAGTTAGAGAAAGACTCCCCGTGTAACGCTCCATATTTGAAGTCTTCAAGATACCGTTCAGATTAATATAACCTGCAGAAGCACGGAAAGGAACAACATCCTTTATGGCTCCATAAACACTGACATTATGCTCGGTGCTGACAGCCGTTTTAAAAATCGCATCTTGCCAGTCGGTATTCTCTTTACCTAGCTTTCCTACGACCTCAGCTTCATTGGTTAATCCCTTAAATGTTTCCGTCACAAAATTACGAAACTCATCTCCACTAAGTACATCCACTTGATTTACCCGCATCCCGACTGATACATTGCCATCATAAGTAACATGGGGTTTGCCCTTAGCTCCTTTTTTGGTAGTAATCATAATGACACCATTGGAAGCGCGAGATCCGTATATAGCTGTAGCGGAAGCATCCTTCAATACAGTGAAAGTTTCAATATCCGTGGGATTCACCGTGCTAAGTAAATTCCCAACTCCCCCTATACCTGTATTATCCAACGGAACACCATCGACAATCAGCAAAGGGTCATTGCTAGCAGAAAGAGAAGAACCTCCACGAATACGAATCGTTGCACCGGAAGATGGAGATCCACCTCCTGTTGTAATATTAACACCGGCTATCTTACCAATGAGCATATCCTGTGCATTAGGAGCCAATCCTCTGACAGAAGGATCTGCTTTTACAGAAGTTAAAGATCCGGTAGCGTCACTTTTACGTACTTGCCCATAGCCTATGACGACAACCTCACTCAGCGTCTGCGTATCATCCTGCATGACAATATTAAAATTGGTTTTCCCAGCGCAAGGGATCTCCACCGCCTTATAACCCATAAATGTAACAACCAATACATCTCCGCGAGATACTCCCGACAATCTAAATATGCCATTCATATCTGTGATTGTGCCGTTTGAAGTTCCTTTTAGAAGAATATTAGCACCGATAACAGGCTCCCCGGAAGAATCTACGACCTTTCCATGAATAGTAGATACTTGTGCAGACACACAAATGGAGAAGAATAGCCCTATCAACAAAAGGAATTGTTTGTAGAAACGTTGCTTCTTTTTTGAGACTTTCATAATTTCAGATTTTTACGTTAACTTTCGTTTTATCGCTTCTCACACTGAAGCGCATTTGCAAATATCAGTGAAAGACTTTCAAAAAAAGATAGCAACTAGATAAAATCTAAACGCCCATAGAGACAATATTCTGATTTTAAATATAATAGCCAAATACGCAAAGCCAAAAAACTAAATGAAATAGAGTAGATGCTGGACTTAGAAAGCTCGTTTTTTAATTATCAGACACTATTAATGCAAAACCCTAGATAGTTCGTGAGGTTGGAGCTGAGAGTGATTAATGGATTTGATGACCAGAACCTGCATTATCAAAAGAAGCTATTTTCATCACTCTTTCTTCAAAGCTATCTTTATAAAGAGATTTATTACGAAGCTTGGAGCGATAGGTATAAATTGTGGTTATTGAGTAACGAAGAAAATCTGCAATCTTAGAGCTATCGGTAATTCCTAAACGAATAAGAGCGAATATACGAAGTTCCGTAGTCAGTTTCTCTCCCTGCTTAGGATGGATTTGCTCTTTCTCAGGTAATAAGGAATTAAAACTCTCTACAAAGTCAGGGAAGATATTAAGAAATGAGGTGTCAAAGCTATGATAAAACTCTTTCAATTCATCATCTACAAACTGCGTCGATTTCAATGTCCGGAAAAGTTCTTCAGTTTTGCCTGAAGAAGCTTTCTTATTCAACATACGCCGATACACTTCTAATTTATCGATATATGCAGAACAAAGACTTAAAAAACGCCCGATATATTCCTCCTTTATACAATTTGCCTCTGTCAACGAATGATTAGTCTGCCGCTGCTTTTCATTAGCACGTGCCAGCTTCTTCATCTGCACAATGACATATACAATAGCCAATAAAAGGAAAAAAGATAATATACTTATAATGCCTAACATCCAGCGCAGTACTTGTTGCTGATATTCTTTCTCGGATTGGTATACCTTATCGATTATAGGCAGCATCTTCGAAGCCTGTACATTACGAAGTCTGGCATTATATACGTTGGCATCTTCCATGCTTACCTTTACATAATGATCGGCACGTTCTATCTGCCCTTCTTGATATAAAAGTTCAGATAATGCTCTGAGTGAATTATTCTCTTTCACCACAGCCTTAACGTCGGAGATAGCACTCTTTATCAAGTATTCTTTCCTAGCTTCTGTACGTCCGCTACACTCATAAACAAATGCTAGAATCGAAGTCAACACGGCATAATTACGGGTATCGGTAGATACCTGAGGTAAATAAGATAGCAGGAGATGTTCCGCTTCATTTAGCTTTTGCTGCTCAACCAGCGCGGGAACTTTTGTGATAATGTACTGATATGATCTGTCAGGAACAACAGACAGAACAGAGTCACGATACAGATTCATTGCCTTAAGATAAGTCTGCATATATTCATCTCCCTTAGCATACTCAGCCTGATATAGGTAAAGATTTTCAAATGCGATATAATAATCGACCAATGTTTCTTTTTCCAAATGTTCTTTGTCAATAGATTCCAATAGTTTCATTGCCTCAACATATAACCCCGATGTGGCCAATATGTGAGCCTTCTTGAGTAAGGCTTCAGTAAGCCACTCCCGCCGTCCTAAACCAGAAGCAATCTTAATATTTGCATCAACATAACGTCGGGCAGAATCACAAACATACGATTCGTATTCATGAAACAAGAGGTCGTTAATTTGATAGCGCTGCTCAATAGAAAGGTGAGGCTTATGAAGTTTATCTTTTATTATATTTATTCGTTTTATCTTGGCTGCCTCATATATGGAGCGGCTTGCAATTGTGTTATCCAATTGTATCAATAAAGAGTCTACCATAGGGCGGGCTACAGTCGATATTGCGGTCAACAATAAAAAATAGAAGAACAAAAAATATCGCTTCATAGACCCTTTCATATAATTAGATGTTACAAAGATATAAGTTCTTTTTTAGTAAAGAAATACTAAGAAAGAAAAGGCTACTCATAAAGTGATGATCACCCATTTTCGTGATATTATCACTCTCTTTTATGAAAGAAGACAAACAATAATTGAGAGCTCTAGCTTAATTAATAGAAAAACCGCCCCCTCCCCTCACGGGGGTGGAACGGCAAACAGTCAATAATACATGAAAAAACGCTATTTAGAGAGAGTCTCTAGTGTGTATGAGTATTATAAATTATTATTTGGATTTATATTAATCGGTTCAGGCTTAGCAGGATGTTTAGTCTTCTTTATTTCTTCCCACTTTGCATATTGCTCTTTCGTCAAAATCTTTTTGAACTTCTTCTCATTAGATTCTGCTACTTTTTTTAATCTTTCGGCATTTTCCTGATTCATGGAATGATGGCCAAAGTTCTCACTTGAATTAAAATGATTCCGTCTCATGCCATGGCCCATCTCTCCACCATCATTTTCCCGTGAATGCTCATGTTCTCCCATTTGAGGACGCTCTTCATTACCTAGTGTCGGATGGCTCAATACATTCTCAAATACAATTTTCTGCTCTTTCAAATTTAAATCATATATCTTATCATATTGCTTCTCCGAAAGTTGCAAGTCCCTTTTCATTTCATCCGTCATCTTAGTCGCAACTCTTTCAGGAGAAGGAACTTCACGAGGTAGCTGTTTCTTTTCGGGGTTCTGCGCTTGCGCACCAATTAAATATAAAAGTGTGTAGATCAACAATAAATATCTTTTCTTTAGAATATGCATAATGCTTTATCTTTTTCACAACAAAAGTATAAAGAACAAATAGGTTAAACAAAAGAAATCTACAAAAGAAACTTTTTTATCGACAAAATCTGAAGTTAGTGATTTTTTAGGGGATAGTTGAGTAGTGCAATAGTGATTCAATCAGCAAAATCATTTAAAGTGCATAAATAAAAAAAGGAGTACCGCTGTACTCCAACCTTTGTTAACCTTAAATCTAATACTATGAAAAAAATCACAATGCAAATATAAAGGTCTTATCAAATATGCCAAAGAAAAACATCTAGTTTACATTTAAATTATTTTTATTTCACATATTTTTATCGTTTCCGCGCACATGTATCTTTTTGACAGCAAATATGAGGTATTATAACACAAAGAGTAACTAAAGAAATGGGGCTATTCCTAACGTTGGAATGGCCCCATCATAATATTAATCAAAAAAAACAAATGACTGATTAGTCTTTCAATTTAGCAACGATGAAATCACGATTTAAACGTGCGATATTGCTAATCGAAATATTTTTAGGGCACTCTGCTTCACAAGCACGAGTATTGGTACAGTTACCAAAGCCTAATTCGTCCATTTTGCTCAGCATAGCCTTAGCACGGCGTAAAGCTTCAGGTTTACCTTGAGGTAAGAGATTTAACTGACTTACTTTTGCAGAAACAAATAACATGGCGGAACCATTCTTACATGCAGCAACACAAGCACCACAACCGATGCAAGATGCAGCATCCATCGCTTCATCGGCAATTTGTTTTGGGATAAGAATGGCATTGGCATCCTGAGGAGCGCCTGTGCGAACACTCACATAGCCACCAGATTGCATAATCTTATCGAATGCAGTACGATCAACCATCAAGTCCTTAATGACAGGGAAACCGGCAGAACGCCATGGTTCTACAGTAATGGTATCTCCATCTTGAAAGCGCCGCATATAAATTTGACACGTAGTAGCTCCGGTAGCAGGGCCATGAGGATGCCCGTTAATATAAAGAGAGCACATGCCACAAATTCCTTCACGACAGTCATGATCAAAAACGACAGGTTCTTTACCTTCGCTGATTAATTGTTCATTAAGAATATCCAGCATCTCAAGGAATGAAGTATCGCCAGGAATATCTTTCATTTGGTATGTTTCAAAAGCGCCTTTAGCTTTCGGCCCTTTCTGACGCCATACTTTAAGCGTGAAACTTATATTTTTATCCATTGTCTTTTAATTCTTTTAATGTTTAACTTCCCGATTAGCTCTTATAGTTACGTGTCTGTACCTTAATCGCTTCATAAACCAGTGGCTCTTTCAGCAATACCGGAGCTTTTTCATCAGATCCTTGATATTCCCAACAAGCTACATAGAAGAAGTTTTCGTCATCACGCTTAGCCTCTCCTTCTTCTGTCTGATATTCCTCACGGAAGTGACCACCACAACTTTCATTACGGTTCAAAGCATCATAAGCGATTAACTCACCCATAATTATAAAATCGTATAGACGAATGGCTTTATCTAATTCTACATTCATACCTTCTTTATCACCCGGTATAAATAGATTTGTTTCAAACTCTTTACGAATTTCCTTCATCTTAGCCAAACCTTCTTTCAAACCTGTTTCTGTACGCCCCATTCCGACATATTCCCACATTACGTGACCGAGTTTCTTATGGATAGAATCAACAGATTCCTTACCCTTAATATTCATCAGCTTATCTATCTTACTTTGGATAGCATTTTCTGCTTCCACAAACTCAGGAAGATCGGTAGAGAAACGAGGTACTGTGATTTGATCAGCCAAATAGTTTTGAATGGTATAAGGAAGTACAAAATAACCGTCAGCCAAACCTTGCATTAAAGCAGAAGCACCAAGACGGTTAGCTCCATGATCGGAGAAGTTACATTCGCCTATTGCGAACAGACCGTTGATCGAAGTCATCAATTCATAATCAACCCAAATACCACCCATCGTATAGTGAATGGCCGGATAAATCATCATCGGATTAACATATGGACTTACATCTGTAATTTCTTCATACATGTCGAACAAGTTTCCATAACGTTGTGCAACGACATCCTTACCCAAGCGGTTGATTGCTTCGCTGAAATCGAGAAATACGGCAAGGCCCGTATTGTTTACTCCAAAACCTTTATCACAACGTTCTTTTGCAGCACGGCTGGCAACGTCACGAGGGACAAGGTTACCAAATGCAGGATAGCGACGCTCCAAGTAATAATCACGATCTTCTTCAGGAATATCTTTCCCTTGTAATTGGCCAGCTTGTAATTTCTTTGCGTCTTCCAATTTCTTAGGTACCCAAATACGACCGTCGTTACGGAGTGACTCGGACATTAAAGTCAATTTAGATTGCTTATCACCGTGAACAGGAATACAAGTCGGGTGAATCTGCACATATGCCGGATTCGCAAACCATGCCCCCTTACGATAACATGCCATTGCAGCAGAACAGTTACATGCCATTGCATTGGTAGACAAGAAATAAGCATTACCGTAACCACCTGTAGCAATAACAACAGCATGAGCAGCAAAGCGTTCCAATTTACCAGTTACCAAATCTTTAGCAATAATACCACGAGCACGTCCGTCGATAATAACAACATCTTCCATCTCATAACGAGTGTAAAGCTTAACTGTCCCTGCATTAACCTGACGGCTTAATGCTGAATATGCTCCCAAAAGTAATTGCTGACCAGTTTGTCCCTTTGCATAAAAAGTACGTGAAACCTGTGCACCGCCAAAAGATCTGTTATCTAAAGTACCGCCATATTCGCGAGCAAAAGGAACACCTTGAGCTACACATTGATCAATAATACTATTGGAAACCTCAGCAAGACGATAAACATTGGCTTCACGTGCGCGATAATCACCACCTTTTACTGTATCATAAAAAAGACGATAAACTGAGTCACCGTCATTTTGGTAATTCTTAGCAGCATTAATACCACCTTGTGCTGCAATAGAGTGTGCGCGACGAGGTGAATCTTGAATACAGAAATTGAGTACTCTAAAGCCCATTTCTCCAAGAGAAGCAGCTGCAGAAGCACCGGCTAAACCAGTACCAACTACAATAATATCCAAACGACGCTTGTTAGCAGGATTAACTAATTTTTGATGAGCTTTATAGTTAGTCCATTTCTCTGCCACCGGCCCTTCCGGGATTTTTGAATCTATATTAGTCATAATAATTTATTTTTAATTTTATTGGCGATTGTTGTAATCAACAAAATTTGTATAGCAAATAGGTTATTCTCCTCAATATTATGCATTAGCAAGCACCGCTACACAATAATGACTTTATGAAAAAGGCGATAACAACCAATGCAAAACATACAACAATAATTGTAGAATAAATATTAGAGATACATTTCCAACGGTTAAGCCAAATTTTATTATTCCAGCCAATAGTCTGCATTGCACTCCAAAAACCGTGAGTTAAATGAAACCAAAGAGCTGCAAGCCAAACAAGATACAAAACAACAAATACAGGATTAGAGAATGTGTTCTTAATATGATAAACACCATCTGCTGCATAAGTCGTATCTACAGTGGCATCACCTAATTTATACATAATTTCAGGTAATTGCATTTTAGCCCAAAAATTTACAAGGTGCAAGCCTAAACCTACAAAAACAATAATACCTAAAACAAGCATGTTTTGTGAAGCCCACTCTACAGTTTTAGGCTTTTCAACAACTGCATAGCGTTCGGTTCCGCGCGCCTTACGGTTCTGCATAGTCAGCCAAAAAGCATATACAATATGGATCACAAATAGAGCAGCCAAACCAGCTGTTGCTACTAATGCATACCAATTCGCTCCCAAAAACTCACAAACCAAGTTGTACCCTTCTTCTGATACCAGTGCAACAAGATTCATCGCCATGTGAAACGTTAGAAATAGGACAAGGGCGACGCCGGTAATACTCAT
The DNA here is from genome assembly GCA_007896885.1 of Bacteroidaceae bacterium HV4-6-C5C. Taxonomy (GTDB): domain Bacteria; phylum Bacteroidota; class Bacteroidia; order Bacteroidales; family Bacteroidaceae; genus Bacteroides. Next base: position 32,850 of record VOIU01000005.1, on the reverse strand, counting down.
CACCACTTTCCTTCCTACAGATGAATTACTTAACCACATAAATGATTGAATTTTAATTATTTAATAGTTACAAAAATTACGTACGGAGTGTTCATAGCATTATTATCCGGCAAAAATAGAAGAAATAGCTTGATTTAGCAAGGAATTAAAGAAATAATTCCGTAATGGAAGTCGTACTCTTTTTACATTCAAAGGCGGTTATTCGGTAATATTATCCAATCCCTCATTATTCTTAGCTTTATCTGTCACAGTATTTTTTATGACAGACAATTTCTCTCCACCTGCTGCCCGCTTCCTTAGTGCACGCGGTGTATCACCAAATGAATCTTTACAAAAATGAGCAAAATGGGATAAAGAATCAAAGCCATATCTAGAACTTATGGCAGATATACGCATGTTCGTAAACTGCAAGTCATTTAAAACACCTTCACGCTTTTTATCCAATATCCACTCATACACAGGTACCCCATACAAATTTTTGAATAGACGACGGAATGTAGTAGTCGCATATCCGCCAAGATGCGCAAAATCTTCGACATTCTTGACTTTGTCATAATTCTGCATCACAAAGTAATGAAAGCTTTCAGTATAAGTACTTATCGGATAGAAAAAACGACTAATTTGAGGTAATGGATAATAGTTTGTGAGAACATACGTCAATTCTTCAGCTTTCAAATACAAATACTTATCACAAACTATCGATTGTTCTTTTAAGTGATCAATAACATCAGATAATATAATATTGAGCTTTGAGATAAGAGTTAGTGGAGTATAAACTAATGGCATCTCAGAATTCTCTAAAATTTCTTTATAGCTTAGTTCACAAATTAAAGGAAGTTCAGTAAACCAAAATTGGATATATTCCACATCGGTAAGGGCCAATAATTCAACTTTAGACCCTATAGCTTGTAATATGAATTGCCTCTCTAAAAGAGTAGTACCTGGATATTCTTCACTGTTGACTAATAACTCACCTTTCAGCAAGAAAATAATGCAGTTTTGGGTATTCTTTTCAGCTGCAAAATGACGACCTTTAGGATACTGATGGTAACCCCAAATTCCTTCGTTCTTTTGAGAACAAGAAGTACAATCTATTCGTCGACCACATTGCATATTTTTGCCTTAAATAATATAATAATCTAAATTAATCAGAGAACAAAGATATTTTTTTTTCTCGTACGCTCAAAGAATTTAAATTATCTTTGTGAGGTGTCAAAGCATAGAAAATTATGAAACGAGGAATGCTACTTGTAATATTTATATCATTTGTTGTATTGGATATTCATTCCCAAAATTGGGACATTAATACATTGCATCAAATAAACAGCTGGAATAGCAAATTTATTCGTAATTACAACAAGGGAATTTCACAAACAGAGCCGTATATTGCCATTGGAATCCCAATTTCAATGGTTGCAATAGCATGGATAAATAATGATCAGAATTTGATGAAAAATGCCGGATATATTGGGACAAGTGTAGCAGGTACTTTAGTTATCACGTATGGACTTAAATATTTAATAAATCGTGAACGGCCTTACGAAAGCTATCCTGAAAAGGTTTATCCATACAGTAAAGAACATTCACCTTCCTTTCCTTCCAGTCATACAGCTACAGCTTTTGCATTGGCAACTTCTATCTCTATAAAGTATCCCAAATGGTATATCATAGCACCCTCAGCTCTATGGGCTTGTTCCGTAGGGATATCGCGTATGAACGAAGGCGTTCATTATCCAAGCGACGTAATGGCAGGTGCTGCTATCGGAGCAGGATGTGCTATCGCAAACATATACATTAATCGTTGGCTTAATAGAATACTGCTAGGCGTAAATTAGCTTCCCTCTATAATTAAAAGAGAGGATAAGATAACAATCTCAAGGATTATAACAAATAGGAAATAACAAGATACATTGCAATACCTATAAACCAGACTGCCCTCCAAAAATTAATCTTTCTTTCATGAGCAAAATCATACCATATTTTGTAGCCGATATAAATAAGAAGTGATAGTAAGAGAATTGAAATAAAAATATGCATGAATCTACTATTTATAAAATCATTATTTCAAGAGTTTCTGATATTGACCGGAATTTAAGACTTCCAATGCTTTGATAACACTATTATTTGCTTGATTCATAATCTCAAAATACTCATCCATATTCCACAAATCACGGGCAATCAAAGCTTTTAATTGTATTTTTATCAAAGGCAAAGAAAGCTCGTATTGCTTTTTATCAAAAACAATATTTTCTTTTTCGGCAGCACTTCTCATATCACTCAAGATATCATCCCCAATTTCAAATTTGGAATTGAACAAATCAAATTTTGGAAATGTCTGTTGCAGTTCTTTTCGATGGCGCTCAATATACTTCATTGTGACTCTAATAATAACCCCTCTCGCAACCAAATTTCGATGATAGTCAGAGTATTGCGTTGTATCAATAGGCACAAAGTAGTCGGGCATTATACCTCCACCACCATAAACAACTCGATTGAGTTTCTTCGTATAGCATTTTAAAGAGTCTGCAAAATGAATGCTATCCGCATGCATCATCTCACCACGGTTGAAGCGATCAATCAAATCTTGATTATATTTAGCTTTATTATTCCCGTCTTCATTGTTCTTTGCATCCGCTTTCTTTGCTAAAGACATATCTGCCGTGCTGTCATAAGGTTTTTGAATGCAGCGTCCGGAAGGCGTATAATAACGGGCAATAGTTAATCTTATCATCGATCCGTCAGGAAGATCAATAGGGCGTTGTACCAAGCCTTTTCCAAAAGTACGACGACCGATAACAAGCCCTCTATCCCAATCTTGAATAGATCCTGTTACAATTTCACTTGCAGAAGCTGAATATTCATCAACTAGTACTATAAGCCTCCCTGTTTTAAAGTTTCCTACGCCTTTAGCATAAAAATTACTACGTTGTGATGCTCTTCCCTGAGTATAAACAATGAGTTCTTTTTGTCCAAGAAATTCATTTGCCAGATCAATTGCAGCATTCAGATATCCTCCCCCGTTACCTTGCAAGTCAAGGATTAAATCTTTCATTCCTTTCTTTTGCAACCCCTTTAGTGCATTTACAAATTCCTCTCCGGTAGTAGCGGCAAACCTATTAATCCGGATATACCCAATCTTCGGTTGAATCATATAAGATGCATCTAAACTGAATATAGGTATTTTATCACGTTTTACCGTAAAAAACAAGACATCATGTACTCCCCTGCGAACAACAGTCAGCTTCACGTCAGATCCCTTTGGCCCTCGCAAGCGACTCATAATATCTTCTGTAGATAGTTTTACTCCCGCTATTGAAGTATCATTCACTGCGACAATTCTATCTCCAGCCAATATTCCAACCTTCTCAGATGGTCCGTTAGAAACAGGCTGAACGACTAAAAGAGTATCTTCCATCATCTGAAACTGCACCCCAATACCTTCAAAATTACCTTGCAAAGGCTCATTCATCTTCTTTACCTCTTCAGCATCACTATATGTAGAATGAGGATCCAACTGGGATAGCATTTTAATTATGGCAGCTTCCACTAATTGGCTTTCGTTCACCGTATCGACATAGAGATTTGTGATTGCAAATTCCGCCATTTGGAGCTTGCGCGCAGACAAATTATTAATATTCTGAGCTTCCAATAAATGGTTGAAAGTACAAAAACAAAGAATAAGTAGAACAAGCTTTTTCATCAAAGTGTATTTTAGGCTCTTTAGTTATTTCACAAACAAGAGAGATTAATTGTGTTTAGATTTTCATTCCCTCGGGTAAAAAACGACCAATATCTTTACCATATTGCAACAGTTCACGCACAATCGTCGAGCTGATACATGTCAGCTCCGGCTCGGTAAATAATAAGATTGTTTCAACTCCAGCAAGTTTACGATTAATATCTGCGATTGTTTCTTCATACTCAAAATCTTTCACTGTACGTATGCCTCGAATTATAAATTCTGCATCTACCTTACGTGCAAAGTCGATAGTAAGGCAATCATAAGAAGCAACACTAACCCGTTGATCATTTTGATAGAAATCGCGTACCATTTGTACCCGTTTATCAATAGGAAAATATGTGTTTTTATTCTCATTAACCCCTATACCAATCACAATTTCATCCATAAAACTCAAAGCTCGAGTTACAATAGAGTAATGTCCAATTGTAAACGGATCGAATGTTCCCGGAAAAATCGCTCTTCTCATGATGCAATATCCTCTTCAATTACCAAATTATTAATAATGAAAGTCTGGCGTTCCATTGTATTCTTTCCCATATAGAATTCCAACAGTTCTTTGACCAGATCTGTTTTACGCAATGAAACCTGCTCCAGACGCATATCTTTTCCGATAAAGTGTTTAAACTCGTCTGGAGAAATCTCTCCCAATCCTTTAAATCGGGTGATTTCCGGATTGGGGCCAAGCTCATTTATAGCTTTAATCCTCTCTTCCTCTGTATAACAATAACTCGTCTTTTTCTTATTACGGACACGAAAAAGAGGAGTCTGAAGAATATAAACATGCCCTTTTTTTATTAAATCGGGGAAGAACTGAAGGAAAAAAGTAATAAGCAACAGACGGATATGCATACCATCAACATCAGCATCAGTAGCTACTATCACCTTATTATAGCGAAGCCCTTCAATCCCTTCTTCAATGTTTAATGCAGCCTGTAAAAGATTAAACTCTTCATTTTCATAGACTATTTTCTTTGTCAGGCCAAAAGAATTCAACGGTTTACCACGCAAGCTAAACACTGCTTGAGTATTTACATCGCGGCTTTTGGTTATAGAGCCACTAGCCGAATCGCCCTCAGTTATAAAAATGCATGAATCCGTTTCTAGGTCTTTGCCTTTTGCATCACTCAAATGAAAACGGCAATCACGTAACTTTCTATTATGCAAGTTAGCTTTTTTGGCACGTTCACGAGCCAATTTAGTAACCCCGGCAATTGCTTTTCGTTCTTTCTCGGAATCCTGAATTTTTTGGAGCATTACATCCGCAACAAGAGGGTTCTTATGCAGATAGTTATCCACTTCCGTCTTAATAAAATCACCGATATACTTACTCACACTGACTCCACCGGGAGACATTGAAGGAGAACCAAGTTTAGTTTTAGTTTGCCCTTCAAACTGAGGTTCTTCAACATTTATTGCTATAGCTGCAACAATCCCGTTACGGATATCAGAATAGTCTTGATTCTTATTATAAAACTCTTTTATAGTACGAGCTAGATGCTCCTTTAGAGCACTCTGATGAGTTCCACCCTGAGTGGTATGCTGTCCATTGACGAATGAATAGTACTCTTCTCCGTATTGATTGGTATGAGTAAAAGCTATTTCAATATCTTCACCTTTCAAATGAATAATGTCATATAGACCCTGAGCGGTCATATTATCATTTAAAAGATCTTCCAAGCCATGACGGGAAATTATACGCTGCCCGTTATATATAATAGAAAGCCCTGTATTCAGATAGGTATAATTTCGTAATAGATTTTCTACAAAGGCATTTTGAAATGAATAATTCAAAAACAATGAATTATCCGGTTCAAAAAAGATATATGTCCCGGTCTCTTCATCGGATTCTTCAGTTGTATCGCTCTTCAATATTCCCTTCTCAAAAATAACAGTACGAACTTTTCCGTCACGAAAACTTCTCACTTCAAATAAACAACTAAGCGCATTAACGGCTTTAATACCGACTCCATTTAATCCAACACTCTTTTTGAAAGCCTTACTATCATATTTGCCACCGGTATTCAACTTACTAACAGCATCTACAAGCTTGCCTTGAGGAATCCCTCTTCCGTAGTCACGAACAGCTACCCGAAGGTTATCCTCGATGCTAATCTCAATTCGTTTTCCAGCACCCATCTTGAATTCATCTATGCTATTGTCCATTACCTCTTTCAAAAGCACATAGATACCATCATCCCCCTGTGCGCCATCACCAAGACGTCCAATATACATTCCTGAACGAACACGAATATGCTCCATGTCATCCAAATGGCGAATATTGTCTTCGGTATATTCTACATTGCTTTCGGGTGTAAATCCATTGATATCTTCCATCTTAAGAAATTTTATTTGCAAGAAATAATAATATAGATAAATCCCAACACACTAGATTATTGGATTTCTCTTATAAAAGCTCTCCGGCGTTTATGTTGCTCAGTTTTAAAATACTCCCATTGAGCTTGAACTTTTCCATTTTGCTCTAATTCCGGATTACTTTCCGCAAATATAAATCCTAATTTTTGATAAACAGGTATCAAATCAGAAAATAACAACGCATTAACACCTTTATTTTGATATTCAGGTTTCACTGCTACGAGCAATAGATCAAGTATCTTAGAACGCCTTTTCATGAAAAGAGCTTTAAGTAAATAGTACCAGCCAAAAGGTAATAATCGACCGTGAGCTTTTTGCAAAGCAACCGATAGTGAAGGCATTGAAATTCCTACTCCTACCAACTTATCTTCAGCATCTGTAATCAACGTAACCATACGTAAATCCACAATGGGTAAATACATCTTGACATATTGATCAATTTGTCGTTGAGAAAGTGCTGAATATCCATACAAAGGGCTATATGCTTCATTCATAAGTTCAAAAATAGCTTGCCCATAGTCTTTTGATATTTTTCTTGAAGACGAATATTTTTTAATTTTCAGGTTATATTTTCTTTGAACCAGATCGGCAATCCGTTGATGCTTTTCAGGAATGGCTTCAGGTATATAAATCTTAAATTCCACCCAATCAGCATCCTTCACGAACCCCATGCGCTCAAGATGACTAGGGTAATAGGAATAATTATAGGTCGTTGCCATAGTACTAAGTTGATCAAATCCCTCTACAAGCATACCTTCAGCATCAAAATCGGTAAAGCCCAAAGGGCCTAGGATGTGGGTCATTCCTCTCTCTTTACCCCACTCTTCAACAGCGCGAACCAAGGCTTCAGAAACTTCAAAATCATCTATAAAATCAATCCACCCAAAACGTACTTCCTTTTTATTCCATGTCTGGTTTGCTTTATGATTAATAATTGCAGCAACCCGACCGACAATATCTTCTCCTATGTAAGCTAAGAAATAATCAGCTTCACAAAATTCAAATGCAGCATTTTTTTCTTTATTAAATGTATTAAGCATATCATCATAAAGATCTGGGACAGAATAAACACAGTCTTTATACAGACGATAGTTAAAACGGATAAATTTTTTTAAATCTCTTTTCGTAGAGACCTTTTTAATTGCTATTGTCATATTCTCATCAATAATATAGGCGCAAATATACAGGATAATATTCTTCAATCACGACATGCCTTCAAAAAAAGATTTTTTTCTGTATCTACTTTATGTCGCCAGTTCTAGTATATGAGTAGTCACTTCGGCATCTTTGTGAAGCTGAGCAATTAATTCATCAAGTGTCCCAAACTTCTCTTCAGGACGAATATAGCTCACAAAAGAAATACGGATCATCTTGCCGTAGATATCCGAATCAAAATTAAATATATGAGTTTCTATAGTACGATCCGTTCCATTGTTGACAGTGGGACGAACTCCTATACTAAGCATTCCACCGTATCTCTTTCCATCGATAGTAACCCAAACGGCATATACTCCATCTGCGGGAATAATCTTATCGGGACTATCCACTTTTAAATTTGCAGTAGGATACCCGATTTGCCGCCCCAATTGGCGTCCACTTACAACAATACCTTCCAAGTAATAATTATATCCAAGTAATTTTGCAGCATCCGAAACCTTTCCTAACAGCAAAGAATTGCGAATAAGAGAAGAACTTATTACTTCATTTTCATCTGTTTTATAAACTTCGTTCAGCAGAACCTTAATACCTAGTTCTTCTCCATATTTCACATAATCCGCGAAACCTTCACTTCTATTGTGTCCGAATCGATGATCATACCCTACCAATAAGACTTTTACATTGAAATCATTCTTGAGAAATAACATGAAGTCTTTTGCAGATAAAGCTGCAAGCTTTTCTGTAAAATCCAAGGCTATGCAATAATCCAGACCTGAATCAGATAATATGGACAATTTCTCTTCCCAAGTCGTTAGCAACTTAAAGTCCGGTTTATACCGAACTATTTGCCGGGGATGCACGGGAAAAGTCACGACTGCCGCTTTATAACCCCATTGGTCAGCAACTTCACAAACTTGCCTTATAAGATAACGATGTCCTAGATGTATTCCATCAAAGAAACCAATGGTTGCTACACATGGCTGAAGAAGTTCATCATGTTCAAATCGAAGTAGTTGCATTTAGCTTATCTTTCAAAAATCCATTATCAAATAAATGACTCCAATCTTCACAAGCCAAAGGAGCATAAGTCGATATTCCAAGTGTATTTGCTACACGGCAATTGTCAGCAGAATCGTCAATAAAGAGTGTTTCCGAAGAATCTATCTTTATATCATCCAAGACGTATTGAAATATATCTAAATCAGGTTTTGCCATTTTCAATTCAAAGGATAGATATATTTTATCAAAGAAATCTTCCACACGATAACCATCATATAGAAACGCATTTTCACACGACCATTTCCAATGTATCGCATTAGTATTGCTTAATAGATAGAGATTGTAATTTTTGCGCAATGCTAACAATAGCTCCAGCTTGTTATTAGGAATACCAACCAAGAAACTATTCCAAGCAGCATCAATCTGTTCATCAGAAACATCTAAGTCGGCACTTTTTCTTATCCCATCCCGAAAATCAGCACTGGTTATTAATCCCTTTTCATGCTGAAGAAAGAACCCATGTTGATGATAGACGTCAAGCATAGCTTTTACTTCATATAAACCAAGTTTAGCAAAATTATCAACGCACTTCTGGCGGTCTAAATCAATTAATACTCCGCCAAAATCAATTATAAGATTTTTTATTTTATTCATAAGTTATTATCTTGCAATGCGACGGATTAAACGTATTCCTTCACCCATCCATAATACCAAAGAAGTCGATGCCAAAATTATAATCCAAGTGGAAAAATCTAAAGGCTCCGTACGAAAAACGGCCCCTCCAAACTGAACAATGAGGAATTGGCCTAGTAATATAGCTAACGCTATTACTTCCATACCATAAGATTTAGAGATCCCCTTAAAAGCCGAATCATTGGTACCAAATACCCGAGCATTAAAAAGATTCCAAAACTGAAGCATTACAAAGGTGGTAAAGAAAATGGTAAGACGCTGTACAGTCATTCCATTCAATGCATGGTCAAAATAGAGAAGCATTCCCATTAAAACAAATAAAAATAGGATCCCCACTCCATAAATATTTCTTTGCATTCCTTTAGTTATAATAAAATCATCGCTCTTCCGAGGTTTCTCATTCATGACAGATTCACTAGGCGGAATAGAGGCTAAAGCTAAAGCTGCAAAAGTATCCATTATCAAATTTACCCACAACATTTGAGTAACCGTTAACGGCAATTCTGTTCCAATAAAAGAACCTATCAAGACAATAAAAAGTGCAACAAAATTAATAGTCAGCTGAAATACAATAAAGCGCTGTATATTTTTGTACAAGGAGCGTCCCCACATTACTGCAGTGCCAATACTATTAAAAGAATCATCCAATAAAGTAATGTCACTCGCTTCTTTAGCTACAGAAGTTCCCGTACCCATAGAAAGACCAACTTGAGCATGGTTTAATGCCGGAGCATCGTTTGTCCCATCTCCGGTTACAGCTACAACAGCACCTCTTTGTTGGAGGAGTTGTACCAACCTTTGTTTATCTGTAGGTCTTGCTCGCGACATAATTTTTAGATCCATCACTCTATCTAGAGCTTCTTCATCAGTCAATGCAGTAAATTCAGTCCCCGTAATCCTGTTACGATCGGTATCTTCAGACTTCCACAATCCTATTTGACGAGCAATTTCAGTGGCTGTACCAGGAGTGTCACCTGTTACAATCTTAATATTAATACCTGCAGATTCACATTTGGCTACAGCAGCTGGCACATCAGTACGTACAGGATCACTTATAGCCACAATTCCAAGAAAGGACAAGTCTCCTTTTGCAACTAAATCTGCACAATCATTCCCATCCTCCTCATCAACTATTTTATAAGCAAACCCTAAAGTCCGCATTGCCATATTTTGATAAGCAAATAACTGTTTCTCAACCTCAGTTCTATATTCGGATGATTCAACACTCTTATCGCTCATAACGACTTCTTTACATTTACCGAGCACAATTTCAGGAGCTCCTTTTATATACAAAACCCTTTTACCGATCAAGGGAGATTGTACCAAAGTAGCCATAAATTTTCTTTCAGTAGAAAATGTGAGCTGATCAATAACCTGAGACTGTTCTCTCAACCATAGATAGTTTTTACCTTGTCGATCAAGCCAAAGCAACAAAGCAACTTCAGTGGGATTACCAACACCTTTCGGTTTTTCAGTTGCTCCTACCTGTTCCAAAAATGCAGTAGAGTTCACACTAATTCCTTCTTGAATAAGTGTGCTTAATTGATCTTCGCCCAGACTTGAATTATTAGTAAGCCCATAAAATTTAGACTCATATACTTGCATTAAATTTTGAGTCAATGTACCGGTTTTATCTGTACAAATAACAGTAATAGCGCCCATTGTCTCACAAGCATGCATCTTCCTCACAAGATTATTAGTTGCCAACATTCTCCTCATGTTCAAGGCAAGGCTTAGAGTAACACTCATAGGAAGACCTTCGGGCACAGCAACCACTATAAGTGTTACCGCCATCATAAAATATTGCAAGGTATCCTCCAAAGCAGGAAGCCAATCAGAAAAAGTAGAAAAAGAGGCAAAGTCATAAACCAATAAAACATCCTTTACGAAGAAAACAACAAAAGCAATTCCGGCCACAGAAAAGCCAACCTTTCCAATAATGTTAGCCAGTTTAGTTAGTTGTATATTTAGAGGTGTTGGCTCTCCACTTTGCTCTGTACTTTGTTTCGCAACTTTACCTATTTCCGTGGAATCACCAATACTAGTGACCCGCATAGTACCATGACCGTCAACAACTGTAGTACCACGCATCACTTGATTAGAGGCATAAGTAGCTTCATCATCAAAATCCTCTTTCCGAACAGTCTTATTAACAATTGGTTCTCCTGTTAAGTTAGATTCATTGATTTGTAGAGAAACGGCTTCAAGAAGTTCCCCATCAGCGGGAATTTCCTCCCCAGTCTCCAATATGATGATATCATCTACAACAACTTCTTTACGAGGAATTTCTTGAACTCTTCCATTACGTATCACCTTCACAGAAGTTTCTTCATTTACTGCGTTCAGCAAATCAAATTTTTTATTTGCATCATATTCGAAGAAGAAACCTATTCCGGTTGCCAACAAGATGGCAGCTATTATACCGATAGTTTCAGCATATTCATTTTCTATAATAGAAATACCTAGGGAAAAAAGAGCTGCGACAAGTAATACCCGAACTACCGGGTCTTGGAATTTTTCAAAATATAATTTCCACAACGAAGGCCGTTTGGGAGGAGTCAATAGATTCCAACCATACCTATTCCTTCTATCTATCACTTCATCGTCTGTAAGACCAACACGATAATAATCCATGTTTTGTTTATCCATATAAATACAATCTATCTTTTAAAATACAACCATTCTATAATGACTCCTTTTCATCTACAGGGATTGTGAACCAGAATGTTGATCCCTCCCCCTCTATTGAATCCACACCTATCTCGCCACCCAAGCGATGGACAATCTTTTCACAAATTGCAAGTCCCAAGCCTGCTCCAACTTTCTGGGTATCCAATCTGACAAAACGCTTAAATATTAGTTCTAATTTATTAGGTGCAATTCCTTTTCCTGTATCTCTTACATAGAAATGAAGATTTTTATCGCAATTCTTATATCCAATAGTTACATTACCCTTTTCAGTAAATTTTAAAGCATTCGTCATAAAATTAGAGAGAACCTGCATCAAACGGTTTCTATCTGAATATAGAGTGTTATGTATTTCCGGAACTTCTATTAGAATATTAATTTGAGTATTCTGTTCCTCAGATTTTAACTGGAAATACTGCCCCAAATCAAGAATAATTTGATTCACATCAACTTCAGAATAAGTGAATTCCAAAGTACCCGCCTCTATTTTTGAAATATCCAAAATATCAGCGACCAATTGCTGCAATAAATCATTGTTTAAGCGAATTATTTCAAGATATTCACTCCTTTCCTCGTCTTGCTCTGCAACAGCCAACAACTCCGAAAATCCGACAATAGCATTCAGTGGAGTACGAATTTCATGGCTCATATTGGCAAGAAACTCTGATTTAAAACGATCTGCTTTCTCAGCTTTCTCACGGGCCTTTTGCAATTCATTTTCTATAACCTTCAAGCGGGTTATATCATGAACTGTAACAACCATGAAATCTTTTCCATCATTCTGCAAATATTCACCGGATATATACACATAACATTCAGAAAAATTTCCATTCGCGTCTTTTACGTTCAAAGAAGTTTCCAGATCAGTAAAATTTTGTTTTGTGTTAAATGCTTCTTTTATTTTATTTTTAATAGAGCATTTCTTGCAAAACTCACTAGCACCACATTCATTAGAAAAGGATGAAGTATTACTGCATTTGAGCAGATCTCCTACGCGAATAGCTTTGTCGGTTTGGGTATCTCCCGTAATAGCATAATAATTTGTGAAAACAACTTGGAAATCCTTATCAATATATAAGACAAAAGCATGTATATTCTGTAATATGGCATTGAAGATCTTTTCCGTATTCTTCGAAGCATTTTCCACAACCATTATCCGACGCAATAGCTTCTTTTTATTTTTCTGTTCTGATATATATCCAAACATCATAACAGCCAACAGCAACACACTGATCAGAAGCCCTACTATCATAACGGTTCATTTTAGTTACACGGAGCAAATATATCTTTTTCTACTTAAAGCTAAAAGCAATTAAGTACTTTATTCATTTTTTCTCAATAACCGACGGGTAAAATAGCGAACTGGATACCATACTGATAAGAATCCAACTACCAATACTGTGACAAATATTAAAAGAATATCGGTTGCATGCACGCTTACGGGATAAGCATTGACAACAAAATCACCGTTTCCTCCTCCTAAGGAGATAATACCATAATATTGTTGTAGAAAACAAAGCAATAAACCTAAAGCAATTCCCAAAATGGCACCTGCAACAGAGATCAAACGACCTTCAAATAAAAAAATACGCCCAATCAGGCGATCGTCAGCTCCTAAATTTCGCAAAGTATTGGCATCTTCACGCTTATCCAAAATCAACATAGACAAGGAACCTATCACATTAAAACAAGCAATAGCGAGTATGAATGTAAGGAACAAATAGGAAATTAATTTTTCTATTTCCATAATTCGGAAGACATCAGCTTGTTGCTCATAACGGTTCTGCACGATAAAACGATCACCTAATATTCTCGCAATTTTCTTTTGGACATTTGCAATATCAGCTCCTTTTCTCAGTTTTAACTCAATTGCGGAAACTTCCGTATCATAATTAAACAAACGACGTGCGAAGCTCAGAGAAGTCAATATGTAACGGGAATCATATTTTTGCTGTTTTACGATGAATACTGCACCCGGTGAATATAAAAATTCCTGATTAAAAGATGTTGAAGGATTGGCAATATTAACCCGGACATTCCTCTTGGGAGCATAAACCAATAACGGATCGATAAACTGTATACCTGTTCCTAACTGAGAAACGAGTTCTACGCCCATAAAGCCATAATCCACAATGGAATCTTTAAGAACAAATTTACCAGTACCATATAACAGACTATCTATAGACGTAAGCTTCTCAAAGCTATCATCAACCCCTTTAATTACAGCCATAGCTTGTCTATCTTTATACTGAACCATAGCATTATCTTCAAGAGTTGCAGTCCATACAGCAATTTCCTTTAGGTTATGCACCTGTTGAATTCGTGATTCATTGGGATCAAAAACTTTTCCTTCACGAACGACTATTTTCAATTCTGGATCGAATGAAGTAAAAAATCCCGCAATCATTTCTTGAAAGCCATTAAAGACAGACAAAGTACAAACCAACGCCATTGTAGCCAAAGCAACTCCGCATACCGACACAGCTGATATGACGTTAATCGCATTATGCTTTTTTGGAGAAAAAAGATATCTCCGTGCTATGTAAAAAGGGAAGTTCACTTTAACAAAGCATCTATTTTTTCAAGATAGTCTAATGAGTCGTCAATAAAGAATTTCAATTCAGGGATTATGCGCAGTTGGTGGCGTACCCTGGTACCTAGCTCATATCGAATGGATTTCATACTCCCATTGATATTCTTAATTAATTCTTCACCTTTATCCGAAGGGAAAACACTCAAATAAGCACGAGCCACACTCAAATCAGGACTAATACGAACCGCGCTAACCGAAACCAGTACACCGGGCATTGATTTGGCTTGAAGTAAAAAAATATCGCTTAACTCCTTTTGAAGTAAGCGAGCTATTTTATTTTGTCTGGTCGTTTCCATATGTAATCTAAATTTTTAATTATCAAGAAACATTAAACAAAGTCTCTTTCTTTTTTCTTCTTATATATAAGTGTTAAACCGTCACGTAAAGGAAGAATTACCTTTTCAACCCGAGGATCCCGACTCACATAATCATTAAAAGTTTTAATACTGGAAGTTTGTACATCTTTCGAACGGACTGTCTCCTCCAAAACATGCCCATCCCACAATGTATTATCCACTAGTATAAAACCACCTTCGACGAGACGAGATAAAACCATATCGTAATATTCGATGTAATGTCGCTTATCGCCATCAATAAAAGCCAAATCAAACTTTACATCAAGTGTAGGAACTATTTCTAAAGCGTCACCAATATAGAATTTTATTCTATCGGCATAAGCTGATTTTTCAAACCAAGGACGTGTAAATTCTTCCTGCTCATCATTTATCTCGAACGTATAGATAAAGCCACCTTCAGGAAGACCTTCAGCCATACACAATGCAGAATATCCACTGTATGTACCTATTTCAAGAATTCTTTTTGGTGCTATCATTCTTACAAGCATCTTCAAGATACGCCCTTGAAGATGTCCAGAAGCCATACGAGGATAAAGAAGCTTAAGATGGGTATCTCTATATAATTCATTCAGATATTCACCTTCACCATCAATATGGTGTAGAATATACTCTTCAAGGCCCATCTTATCCTCCGACATCTTCAATTAGAGATAACGATTCTTATTGGGAAGTACACTATCTTCAGAATACTTAAGTGCATCTTCTACAACATTGATTTCAAGGAATGATGTCTGAGTCCCAGCCTTACCACTACTTAAATAGCCAACCATATCGGTAGGGCTCAAACGACCTTCTTTAAGAAGACGACGAAGAGCTGCGAAGTAATACTCTTGTCCATTGGCCAGTTCAGGCATATAAATAGACTCTACTCCATATGAAAGGGCTAAATGTCGCATTGTCTTTTCCTTATAGCAAATAGCCAAAACAGGATATTTACCACGGAATGCAGCCAGATTACGTGCAGTACGACCACTAAAGCTATCTGTAATAATTGCCCTGATTTTAAGTTTAGAAGTTGCTTTAACAGCTTGCTTTGCTAAGAAAGCGGTAACATCATTACTGTTTTCATCCAATGGGATTCTGATATCTTCTTCACCCATCTTATCTTTTTCAGCCTGAGATGCAATCTTCGTCATTGTCTTCACCGCTTCTACCGGATACTTTCCGTAAGCTGTTTCACCACTAAGCATCAAAGCATCGGTTCTGTAATAAATAGCATTCGCAATATCAGTAACCTCGGCTCTAGTCGGACGTGGATTAGTAATCATTGTGTGAAGCATTTGAGTTGCTACAATTACAGGTTTTTTAGCAAGGATAGATTTACGGATCAATAAACGTTGAATACCAGGAATACGTTCTTGAGGAACTTCTATACCCAAATCACCTCTAGCCACCATAATACCATCGGCTACTTCAAGAATCTCATCAATATTATCAACGCCCTCTTGATTTTCAATTTTTGCTATAATCTGAATATCGCTGTTATGGGCATCCAATATCTCCTTAATGTCCAAGATATCTTGTTTATTGCGAACGAAAGAGTGAGCTATAAAATCAATATCTTTTTTTATTGCATAGAGAATATTGTTACGGTCTTTTTCTGTTAACGACGGTAAATTTATACGGACTCCAGGCACATTTACACTCTTACGGCTTCCTAAAGTAGCATCATTCTGGATAATACAAACCAATGACTCATCTGTCTTCTCTGCAACAATCATTTCCAAATCACCATCATCAAAAAGAATGTGAACGCCAAGGCTTACATCAGCTACAAAATGAGAATACGACACACAAATGCATTCACGAGTCGTTTCCTGCTCAGGATTTCCAACAAGTTTTACACGGTCTCCCATCTTAAAGGAAATGGGTTCTTTACAAATCGTTGTTCTCACTTCGGGACCTTTAGTATCCATTAAGATACCGATCTGATTAGATACTGTACGAACGTTTCCTATAAGAATTTCGAACCCTTCTTGAGTAGCATGGGCTGTGTTCATTCGAACAACATTCATTCCATTCTCAAACAATTGTTTAATGAAATCAACATCACAACGTCTATCAGAAATCGTTGCAACTATTTTTGTTTGTTTCAACAACATAATTTTCAGTCTTGATTATATTTTAAACAGATTTAATTTTCAACAAAGCCTCCAAAGCCAATCTATAAGAGTCCAATCCAAAGCCACAAATCACCCCTTTACAAGCGGCAGCTATCATAGAAACATGTCGGAAAGATTCTCGCGCATGTACATTTGATATATGCACTTCTATCACCGGAGCTGCCACAGATCGAATTGCGTCTAGTATTGCAATAGATGTATGAGTGTAGGCGGCAGCATTTAAGATAATTCCATCAACATCAAAACCTGTGTTCTGGATTACATTTATCAACTCGCCCTCTACATTGGATTGAAAGTAATCTATCTGCAAATCAGCGTATTCATTTCGTAAATCAGAGAGAAACTCTTCAAAAATAACACTCCCGTAAATAGAAGGTTCGCGCTTACCCAACAGATTTATATTCGGCCCATTAATAATTTGTATCCTCATAACATAAAAAATTATACCTTTGCCTCCCAATGATCATTTTCAAGGAGCAAAGGTAGGAAAAAGAAATGAATTTAAACGAAGAAACCAGAAATAAGGAGAAAGAAGCGTTGATTATCCGAAAATATCAGCAGTATCTCAAGCTCGAAAAAGGATTTTCAATTAATACGCTAGATGCATATCTCACTGACCTAAGCAAACTTATGCACTTTCTCAAATCAGAAAACATAAATTCATTCGAAGCACAACTAGACCACTTGCAACAGTTTGCAGCAGGACTACATGACATAGGCATCCACCCTCGTTCGCAAGCTCGAATTATTTCAGGCATAAAGTCTTTTTTTCATTTTATGGCACTTGCAGATTACAGAGAAGACGATCCCAGTGAACTCCTTGATGCACCAAAGATCGGATTCAAAATACCGGAAGTCCTTACTATTAATGAAATTGATTCCATTATTGCATCCGTAGATATGAGTAAGAAAGAAGGGCAAAGAAACCGTGCCATATTGGAAACGCTATATAGTTGCGGATTACGCGTTTCAGAACTCTGCAATCTAAAGATATCCGATCTTTATTTTGATGAAGGCTTTATAAAGGTAGAGGGAAAAGGTAGCAAGCAACGCTTGGTTCCCATATCTCCTCGTGCTATTAAAGAGATTAAAAATTGGATGCCGGACCGAAACTTAGGTAAAATTAAAAAGGGCTTTGAAGATTATGTATTTTTAGCACGGTGGGGAAATAATATTTCAAGAATAATGGTATTTCACCTTATCAAAGAACTCGCCCAAAAGGCCGGAATTATGAAAAGTATAAGCCCACACACTTTTCGCCATTCCTTTGCCACACATCTCTTGGAAGGAGGAGCTAATTTAAGAGCTATTCAATGTATGCTTGGGCATGAGTCAATTGCAACCACAGAGATATATACACATATTGATCGTAATTTATTACGAAGTGAAATCATAGAACATCATCCACGAAATATCAAATATAGAGAAAACAAAGCATTTCATTAAATTATGATAAAATTAGCATTAAGGCCACGGTTTTGAGAGTAGTTTTGATAACTTTGTGATGTTTTCGTTTGTTTTAAAGAAGAAAGAAGAAAAAGAATAGACAATTTTATATTACAAACATCTAATTTATACCTAAAATGACTAAGAAACTGTATTTGCCTCTATTAATGGCATTAATTGTTGCTCTTTCATCTTGTAGCAGCAAAATGGGGCAGTTGTCATCGGACTATTTTACGGTGACCCCCCAAGTATTAGAAGCTGTAGGTGGTAAAGTACCTGCTACAATCAACGGGAAATTCCCTGAAAAGTATTTCAACAAGAAGGCAGTAGTAGAAGTTACTCCGGTTCTTAAATGGAATGGTGGTGAAGCTAAAGGACAGCCCGCTGTATTCCAAGGCGAGAAAGTTGAAGGAAACAATCAGGCCATCTCTTATAAGATGGGTGGTAACTACACTTTAAGAACTTCTTTTGATTATGTTCCTGAAATGGCTAAATCCGAATTATATTTGGAGTTCAAGGCAACTATCGGAAACAAGACAATCACAATTCCTTCTGTTAAAGTTGCAGATGGTGTAATTTCTACATCTGAACTTATTGGACAGACATTAGGAAGCGCAAATACGGCTAATGGAGATGATGCTTTCCAACGCATTATCAAAGAAAAACATGATTCTGACATCATGTTCTTAATCCAACAAGCAAATATCCGCGCAACTGAATTAAAAAAGGCAACTGCTTTCAACCAAGAAGCAAAAGCTGTCAGTGATGCTGCCAACAAAAAGATCAGCAACGTAGAAATTTCTGCATATGCTTCTCCAGACGGTGGTGTTAAATTGAACACTAAATTAGCTGAAAATCGTGAAAACAATACAGCTAAGCTTATTGGTAAAAACTTGAAAAAATCCAAAGTTGATGCTGCTGTTGACACGAAATACACAGCTCAAGATTGGGATGGATTCCAAGAATTGGTTTCAAAATCAAATATCCAAGACAAAGAGTTAATCCTCCGTGTATTGTCTATGTATGCTGATCCTGAAAGAAGAGAAACTGAAATCAAAAACATCTCTTCTGTATACAAGAATCTTGCAGAAGACATCTTGCCTCAATTGCGTCGTTCTCGTTTGACCTTGAACTATGACGTTATTGGCAAATCAGATGAAGAAATTTCTAAATTAGCTGCTTCTGATGCTCAACAATTGAACATCGAAGAACTGCTTTATGCAGCTACGTTAACAAATGATCCAGCTAAAAAAGCGGATATATACACTAAAGCGACTCAAAACTATCCTAACGATTACCGTGCATACAACAACTTAGGCAAACTTGCTTTCCAAGCTGGTAATTTGGATAAAGCTGAAAGCTATTTGAAAAAATCTCTTTCTGTAAAAGATGCCCCTGAAGCAAACATGAACTTAGGTTTAGTTTCTTTGGCTAAAGGCAACAAAGCTGCTGCTGAATCTTATTTGAGCAAAGCATCTGGCACAAAAGAACTGAATGAAGCTCTTGGTAACCTCTATGTAGCCCAGGGTCAATATGAAAAAGCTGTAAACGCTTTTGGTGATACAAAAACAAACAGTGCTGCATTAGCTCAAATCTTAGCTAAAGATTATAATAAAGCAAAAAGCACATTGGCTAATGTACAGAAACCTGATGCATATACAGATTATTTGATGGCAGTATTAGGCGCTAGAACAAACAACTCTTCAATGGTTGTAAGCAGCTTGAAAAATGCAATTGCCAAAGATTCTTCATTAGCAAAGAAAGCAGCTTCCGATTTGGAATTTGCTAAATATTTCACTAATGCTGATTTTATGGGTATCCTTCACTAAGAAGGTGATATTATATAAATCTTATAGAGAAATGCCTGACACTAAAATGTCAGGCATTTCTTTTTATATTCCCAACAAAAGAAGTACTTTCGCACAAAGTATTGAAAAATGAAAAATTGTTTTCCATTATATTTTTTGTTACTTATCCTTGCTGCTTGTGGAAACCAAAATTCAGGAAGCACGATTTTAGAAGGTGAAATCAAAGGATTGGGCAATGACACGCTCTATTTGTATGGAGCAGATAGACTTTATAATCACACGGATACCATCATTGTCAAAAAAGGGAAGTTTTCAGCAAAGTTATCTGTTGATACGTTAGTCGAAACATTACTTCTCTTCAGAGATGGCACTGAGTATCCGGTCTATCTCAACAAAGGAGATAAAATTAAGATTAAAGGTTCGAGTGATGCGCTTTCCTCCTTAAATATCACCGGGAACAACTCTAACGAAGATTTGACCGAATTTTATGAAGATATAAAAGACAAGAAGCCTTCTTTGAAAGTTCTTCAAGAAAAAGCTGCGTCATTCATAAAAGACCATTCAAACTCCCTGGTTAGCGCATATTTACTCAACCACTATTTTATACAGGTCGCTCAACCTGATCTTGGAAGAATAAAGAGTTTAACAGCAGAGATGACTGGAGATCTAAAAGATCGTCCCTATATGGAAAACCTCTTGAATGAGATACAAAGTCTTGAGACAAGTCCAACAAGAAGCAATATACCTTACTTCCACCTTCGTAATCTTGAAGGAAAGGAAATCAGCATATCCAAATTCAATCATCAATATGTCCTCATCCACTTCTGGGCTTCATGGGACCCCAATAGCAGAAAGGCAAACAGCATCTATCGAAATATCTACAAGAAAGAACAGAATAATAAAAGCTTTGCTTTATTGGGTATTTCTCTTGATGCTGATAAAAAAGAATGGAAAGATGCCGCAAAAGCTGATACTCTGAAATGGGAACAAGTATGTGATTTAGCAGGTTGGAATAGTGAAATTGTAAAGCAACTGAATATCGGAAACATACCATATAATATTCTTATCGGACCATCCGGGAGAATTGAAGGTCGGAACTTAGATATAAATACGATCCAACGCAAAATAGTAGGACAAATAAAAGGTCTAAGCCAAGCAACGGACAAATCATCCGCGAATATCAAACATTAAAATCCAAACAGCCCCTTGCGCAAACACAAGCTGCTGCATTTTTCAAACTTCAAACTAAATAGCAGTGTTGATAAAAGTTTTCGGAGCGGCTGTACAAGGAATCGATGCTACTCTAATCACTATCGAAGTAAACAGCTCGAGAGGCTGCATGTTCTACATGGTGGGTCTACCCGACTCAGCTGTTAAAGAGAGTCATCAACGAATTATATCCGCGTTGCAAGTAAATGGCTACCGAATGCCTACCAGTAACATAGTCATAAACATGGCTCCCGCAGACATCCGCAAGGAAGGATCATCGTACGATCTACCATTGGCAATCGGTATGCTGGCCGCCGGTGAGGTTATCCATTCCACAGAATTGCAAAACTATCTAATGATGGGGGAACTTGGTTTGGATGGTAGTTTACAACCAATAAAAGGAGCTCTTCCCATTGCAATAAAGGCACGCGAGCTTGGATTTAAAGGTTTAATTGTTCCGAAGCAAAATGCACGTGAAGCTGCTGTAGTCAATAAGCTCACTGTGTATGGAGTAAGTAACATTAAAGAAGTCGTGGAATTCTTCAATCAATCTAAAGAACTTCAACCCACCCACATTGACACCCGTGAAGAATTCTATGCAGAGCAGAGTCATTTTGATCTCGATTTTGCAGATGTAAAAGGACAGGAGAATGTAAAACGCGCATTGGAGGTAGCTGCTGCCGGAGGACATAATATTTTGCTTATCGGAGCACCAGGCAGTGGCAAATCGATGCTGGCAAAACGACTTCCTTCCATTCTTCCTCCTCTATCTCTGGGTGAAAGTCTTGAAACCACCAAAATACACTCCGTAGCGGGTAAGCTACAAGAAGGGAGCGGGTTGATAAATAAGCGACCTTTCCGTGACCCACACCACACCATTTCGAATGTAGCAATGACCGGAGGTGGCAGTTATCCACAACCCGGCGAAATCAGTTTGGCGCATAACGGAGTTCTTTTTCTCGATGAACTGCCGGAATTCAACCGTAACGTCCTCGAAGTGCTCCGCCAACCTCTGGAGGATCGAAAAATTACAATCTCCCGTATTAAAGGAAATGTGGAATACCCTGCAAGCTTTATGCTTGTAGCTTCTATGAATCCTTGTCCTTGCGGCTATTACAATCACCCGACAAAGGCATGTGTATGCAGCCCCGGACAGGTACAGAAATATCTCAACCGAATTTCGGGACCTTTGCTTGATCGAATAGACCTCCAAATAGAAGTCATTCCGGTTCCTTTTGAAAAGATGTCGGACAACCACGCAAGCGAACCTAGTTCAGAAATACGGCAGCGGGTCATTTTCGCACGTCAAATACAAGAGAAGCGTTACTCTGAATATCCAGGTATATACTGTAACGCCCAAATGAACAGTAAACTATTGGGATTATACGGGCACCCAAACGAAGCTGGGTTAATGCTACTAAAAAATGCAATGCAACGCCTCAACCTTTCTGCACGCGCTTATGACCGTATTCTGAAAGTATCACGTACAATAGCCGATCTTGACGGCTCCGAACAAATACAACCGGCTCATTTAGCCGAAGCAATAGGTTATCGCAATTTAGACCGTGAGGACTGGGCAGGATAAAGGCTCAAAATAGACATCAACAAGCCTATGCACTATACCTACCGACATAAAGGAAGTCCTAAATCAAAAACTAATTGTACGAGTAATATTACTGTTCGTGCAATCTGTGTAAATGACAGAAAAGCAAATCGCCATTGTCGTCACGTAAATGCATACCATTCCCCTCACAGTAGCGAAAGAAACCACATTCACTGCAAAGCCCCTTTTTCATCCATTTGCGATCTCTATAAAGTTGGAAGCCTTTATTCCACACTTCCATAAAATCATCTTGATAAATATTACCTTGATAAAAATGACTCCGAATGCTAGGACAAGCAGAAATAGACCCGTCAGCAAGTATGGAAGCGACACTAATCCCGGCATTACAACCGAAAAAGTAGTCACGAACCTCTCCTTCATACTTTCCTAAAAATCCTTCACAACCATAATTTACATGTATTTTTCCTTCCTTACGAACATGCTTTATAAATTCCATAAGGCCGATAAACTCTTCATCCTTTAATTGTAAATCAAGAAGTAGAGCTGCACGACCAACCGGGAAGATAGTAAACAAGCGCCAATCTCTGACGCCATTATTATAGAGATTATCTTTAAACTCTTGTAAATGCCTATAGTTACGCTGATTAACACAGGTAACTACATCCCAGACCAACTCCGGTTCATTCACAAGCATTTTTATCGCTCCAAATGCACAATCATAACTTCGAGAATCTCCACGCAGCCAGTTATGTTCATATTGAAAACCATCAAGGCTAATGGTTATAGCATGCAGCCCCGCTCCCATAAGACTTTGTAAACGCTGTTCAGTCAGCAGCAATCCATTTGACACAATCCCCCAAGAATATCCACGTCGATACAAAGCCAGACCCACTTCTTCAAGATCTTGCCGAACTAAGGGTTCTCCACCTGTAATAATAATATTAACTTCATGCGGATTAACATGAGGGGTAATTGTATCAATCACTCGTAAAAAATCCGGCACCGACATGTCTTTCACATCAGATGTTTGTCTACAGTCGCTACCGCAATGCTTACAGTGGAGATTACACCGCAAGGTAGACTCCCAAAACAATTGTTTAATCGGGTGTAACTCTTTACGGTTATTCCGTATTTTTCTCGCTATTTCCAATGCGAGACGTTTTCTTATTGAGAGCTCACTCATGTTGCTACACTGAACGAAATTATTATATATACATCAAACACCATATATATGCTTCAAACAACTCGAATAAACACGAGACCAAAACACCTAGAGTATTAGAAACTAATTCTTCTTCAATTCAAAATCCACTTCTTTACTATCACTCCCGACATACCATCCGCTACCACCTTTAGGCTCCATCTTTACATCTGTAGAATCTGCCTTATACACCCCCGATGGCTCTTCGGCAATCACACGGTAGCTTTCTGTAAAACCCTCAGTAAGATATTGGTACTCACCAGAACCATTTACATTCAAAGTATCTGCCCGATAAAAAGACTTCCCACTCGAATCCAATTGTTTCACAATGACCTGAGCCTTTGGTATCGTCTCTTTTTGTTCGTTTGTGACCTTACCCTTAATTTCATATTTGGCATAAGGCATCCCATATTCTTCAGAACCTTCTCGTGTACAAGAAGAAAATCCTAATAACACCAGAACTCCTGACAATAAGCAGTTGCAGAGCTGTAATAATCGGCTTCTACTTTTTTTCGTAATAACCATAGTATTATTTATATATTAAGCGGTTATCATTAATCACTTATATTTATAATTGACAAATGCAAAAATATATAAACTACTGCATCAACCCAATATTTTTTACAATAAACCTATCTTTTTTCAATTCTAACACGTGCGTCGACTGCTATAAGATGAGTTTTTGTCGCCAAAAGCGGATTAATATCCATCTCTTTTATTTCTGTAGCAAAGCGAAGTAGAGTGGAAAGACGGACAATGATCTCGGCAAACCGATCTTCATTTACCCCCTCCTGCCCACGAGTGCCCTTAATGATTTTATAAGCCCGCAATGAATGAATCATGGAGTAAGCTTCTTCATAAGACAGCGGTGCCAAACCGGAAGAAACATCTTTCAGTACTTCTACAAAGATGCCCCCCAACCCACAAAGTACCACATGACCGAATTTTTCTTCATATTTGGCACCTATAAACAGTTCCGTACCTTTCAGCATCGGCTGAACCAATATTCCCGTCACATCGGGGATCTGTATCATCCGATCAAATTCCAATGCCAAATGCTGGGCACTCTTTATATTGAGCGCCACACCGCCAACATCCGATTTATGAACCGGTCCGACCACCTTTGCCACAACCGGGAAACCAGTTCGCCGGGCAAAGGAGAGCACTTCTTCCTTATTGCCGGAAACAAATTCCTCTACTACCGGAATACCTGCAGAACGAAGTAAAGCTTGTACATAATGAGGTTCAATATAACCGCTTTCGGGAATTGAATCGATAATACGGCGGATACGCGGCACATCCACACCATATAATTCTATTTCATTTGCAGCAGGTTTAGGCGTATTCACAATACGGGCTAACATCGTCCCCAATGTCACCTCGTCAGCAAAGTTCACATGCCCTTTGGCTAAGAAAGCCGCCACCTCTGCACCAGCTGTGTTAATGGAAGGCAAAACCGGAAATATCGGTTTGCGGCAACTCTGCATTTTCTCGTGAAGCACATCATACATCTCGAACATCGTCACCAACCCCGGCGTACCAAAAATCGCCATCACCGCATCAATATTCTCAAGCTTCTCCTCACAATAATCCAGACAAAGACGAAGATGATCCGGTGTACCGGTAGCTAATATATCAATTGGATTGCCCACAGATGCACCGGGGAAAAGTCTACTTTTCAATTCCTCAGCTATCGCTCCCTCAAGCTTCGGGACGTTCAGCCCTCCTTTACAAAGAGCATCGGTCAGCATCACTCCCGGTCCTCCGGCATGAGTGACTATCGCAAAATTCTTTCCTTTCAATTCAGGCAGTGTAAAGATACAACCAGCTGTAGTCAGCTCTTCCCGCGAATAACAACGCACAATACCCGCTTTACGGAACAAAGCCTCTACGGCAGAATCGGAAGTAGCAATAGCACCGGTATGCGAAGACGCCGCACGACTACCGCTCTCACTACTCCCCGCTTTAATGGCTGCTATCCGACAACCTTTCCTTATCAGCGACGAAGCATGAAACAATAGGCGGTCGGGATCGGCTATATTCTCAATATAAAGCAGCTTTATTCTGGAGTCCTTATCCATGTGAAAGTTGTTGTCCATATATTCCAACACATCTTCCACACCGATTTGCTTGGCATTCCCCACCGACCATACCGAATTGAATTGAAGTCCTTTCGTTACAGCACTCTCCAGAATGAATACCGCAGTAGCTCCCGAACTGGATATCAGATCCACTCCTTTACTATTTAGTTCCGGTATGGGCTGGCTAAATACACTGTGATGCCAGGTATTCATTAGACCGATACAATTGGGACCAATCAAAGCAGCCCCGTGACGGTTCACAGTCTCTAATATACGATCTTCAAGCAATGCCCCTTCGTGAGTTTCTTCTCCAAATCCCGCAGAAAGTATGATAAAAGCTTTTACCTGCTTTCGGTTTGCTAACACTTCCACCACATCAGGACAAAGTGAAGCGGGAATAGCAAGAATTGCCAAATCGGTATCGGGAATAGCTGTCACATCCGGGTAAGCCTTCACACCCTGAACGATATCTTCCTTGGGATTGACTGCGCAAAGTTCTCCGGTATATCCTCCGGCTATCAGATTACGGAGAATAGCTCCGCCGGGTTTATGTATGTTATTCGATGCACCTACAATGACAATACTGGCAGGATGGAGTAGTTGGCTCGTTATCATATTTAGTCCTTTTTGTTTAGATATTCAGATAATATACACAAATGTAAGTCATAAGTTCACAACACGGATGAAAATTCATAAAAATATCGATAATGAACAAAATAACACCAACCCAACTCAAAACTTTTCCTTACTTTTATCATCAAATTGCGTTTTTTACATAAATCATATTCTTGTATACCAAAGAGTTAAATTGAAATCTTCATATTATGAGAAAATCATTACCAAATCCGAGACTAACTTTTATATTCATCTCATTACTCTTAAGTTGCATTACACTTATGGCAACCCCACTCCGAAAAGAGCTTCACGAAGGATGGAAGTTCAGGCAAGCGCGCCTTAGTAATTGGTATCCGGCTACCGTACCGGGAGTTGTACACACCGATTTGATGGCGAATAAAATCATCGAAGATCCATTCTTCCGCCTCAACGAACGTGGAGTTCAATGGGTGGATAAAGAAGACTGGGTGTATGAAATGAGCTTTAGCCTGACCCCAACCATGCAGAAAAAAGGCAATATCGACCTTATCTTCAAAGGACTTGATACATACGCGGATGTCTACCTTAACGATAAGAAGATATTGACTGCGAACAATATGTTTCGCGAATGGAGGATAGCTATCAAATCGGAATTGAAAGAAGGAGATAACTTACTCAAAGTTTTTTTTCATTCTCCTATCAAAATGGATATTCCCAAATGGGATGCATTGCCTTATCAGTATGAAGCGGGGAATGATCAATCGGAGAATGGTGGAGTATTTGATAAAAAAGTCAGCATCTTTGCACGTAAAGCAGGCTATCATTACGGATGGGATTGGGGACCACGTCTTGTTACTTCCGGCATTTGGCGCCCGGTCTACATCGAAGCATGGGATGATGCACGCATTTCGAACGTATTCATTCATCAGCAGAAAGTAGACAAGAAGCAAGCTGTCATTACGAATAATGTGGAAGTCTACGCCGACAGAGATATTAATCAAGCTAAAGTATCTGTCGCCGACGACAGCACCGGAAAGCAATTGGGCTATACGGTTGTTACGCTAAAGAAAGGGGTAAACACTGTATCCGTACCATTCAGCATCAAAAATCCAAAACTTTGGTGGAGCAACGGATTGGGAGAAGCTCACCTTTACACCTTCCGCACCGAATTGGTGCTCAACAACGAAACGGTCGACAGTGAAGCAACCAAAGCCGGGTTAAGATCATTAAAAATTATTCACAATCCCGATCAAGATGGACACACCTTCTACGTTGAGTTAAACGGTGTACCTGTATTTGCCAAAGGAGCCAACTACATACCGCAAGATAATTTCCTGCCGCGTGTCACACCCGCACAATATGAAAAAACAATCCTCGATGCCGCAAATGCCAATATGAACATGTTGCGTGTTTGGGGAGGTGGTATCTACGAGAATGATTTGTTTTATGACCTTTGCGACCGTTACGGCATACTTGTCTGGCAAGACTTTATGTTTGCATGCAGCTTGTATCCCGCCGAAGGCGAATTCCTCGAGAACATCCGGCAGGAAGCAATCGACAACGTAAAACGTCTCCGTAATCATCCCTGTATCGCCTTATGGTGCGGCAATAACGAATGTAATGATGGCTGGTTCGGCTGGGGATGGAAAAAGAAATATGAAGCACAGAATCCCGAATACGCAAAAAAGATATGGAAGCAGTATACCGACCAATACTACGTCACTCTCCCCGAGGTCATTAAGCAATATGATCCCGAAAGTTTCTACTGGCCTTCTTCTCCATTTGCCAGTGCGGATAAAGGTAGCGACGATCGCAATGGTGACCGCCATTATTGGAGTGTATGGCATGGTAAGGTACCCATTGCCGATTATAATAAAGAGCGTAGCCGTTTCTTCAGCGAATATGGCTTCCAATCGTTCCCCGAATTCGAGTCGGTGAAACGCTATGCACCTAATCCGGGAGATTGGGACATCTATTCGGAGGTTATGATGGCTCACCAGCGCGGCGGTATGCATGCCAACGGTCTCATTGAAACTTATTTGCTGAATGAATACCGTAAACCTAAGAACTTCGAAGCATTCCTCTATATGAATCACGTACTACAGGGTGACGCTATCAAGACAGCCATCGAGGCACACCGCCGCGATAAACCTTATTGCATGGGAACCCTCTTTTGGCAACACAACGATTGCTGGCCGGTAGCATCATGGGCAAGTCGCGATTATTACGGACGTTGGAAAGCACAACATTACTTTGCCCGCCAAGCCTATCGCGACCTGCTGGTATCGCCAATTAAAGGAGATAACGGCCAGTTAGGTATATATATCATATCCGATCGTCTTACCTCATGCAATGGCATGCTCGAAGTGACTATCAGCCAACTAAACGGCAATACAATCGCCTCTTTCCACAAGAATATAAAAGTCACTCCAAATGTCAGTGGAAAATACCTGAACATCAATCTGGCAGAATCCTTAAAAGGTATCTCGGAGAATGATGTCTTCGTTCATGCCGAATTCACAGCAGACAAAGGAAAGTCAACATACGCTAACAACTACTTTCTCGTCAAGCAGAAAGATGTGAACTATCCTAAGGCAACTATCAGCAAAAAAATACAACCCGCGAAAGGAGGCTACGAACTCACTCTCAGCAGCGACTATTTTGCACGTGCCGTTTTTATTGCTACAGGAGATGCTAACTGTACTTTCAGTGATAATTATTTCGACATTCTGCCCGGCAGTTCGGTAAAGGTAAAAATCCAGACCTCACTCCCACAGGGCAACTTGGAGAAACAACTGAAAATCGTTTCGCTGAGTGACGAATATTGAGAGATTAATTGATTAAGCGTAAACATGTTTTGCCAATATAACGTTCTAGTATAAAAGTACTCACTTAAAACAACCCAATATTATGCAAGAAACATTTGGTAAAGGGACAGCCCTTAATTTGAAAGAGATGATAGAATATTCATCCGGAGGCGTTATTAGCAAACAGGTACTCAAGAATCAATCCGGCAACATCACCCTGTTCTCATTCGATGAAGGACAGGGGCTTAGCGAACATACCGCACCGTTTGATGCTATGGTTCAGGTACTTGAAGGAGAAGCCCGCATCACAATAGGTGGTAAAGACAACATGGTAAAAGCCGGCGAAAGTATTATCATGCCGGCTAACATCACCCATGCTTTGCATGCTGTGCATTCGTTCAAGATGCTGCTCACTATGATAAAAGGCTGATTCTAAACAACTAATTTAGCTATTACTCATAAAATCAGAAACTCTCCCGGAGTTTTTTTGCGTATTTTAATTGCACCAATTGCACTAATCGATTTAAACGATTGATATATAGCGAAATACAAGGGTGCAATTAAGCGAAACAGCAAGGTGCAATTAAATTTACTTGCACCCTGCTGTTTAATAGCAAACAATGCGGTTTACATATTGACTGACAAGGAGATATAGCCACAGAGACAGGGTGCAAGTAAAAATTCATGGCATTATTTTTATCTAAAAAACAGCCTCTTTTTCCCCCACATACTGATTCTTTTTCCATTTTTTCCACCTTTATTTCGTTTAATATCCCAATTATTCAGTTACGCGAACAACTCTAAGACTTTTAGACCGTTCCTATATAGGAAACATTCGTTTCTCCTAATGGGAACGACCGTACCCCCTAATGGGAATGGTTATAACCGCTTATAGGAACAACTTTGAAATAGGCTACCGTTCATTTAAGAAAAGGCTACTCTCAAATTATACTACAGCCGTAATGTCATATCAATATATTAAAAGCACATCTTCACAATAATAAATTCATTTATCAAAATATACATAAATAGAAAATATTTTTTTATACACAAAAAATATAAAAGCATCGTTTATATTAAAATATAAGTATATTTGTCGTGACAAAACTAATTCAACACAGCATGAAACAACTTGTCAATATCGCATTGTTCCTCTTTCTGTTCAGCCTTTGCGCTTGTAAAGATCGCCCTTGCCCACGTATTCTAGCGACAGTAGACAGTCTTACTTATGTCAAACCGGATAGTGCCATAACTTTACTCAAGAATTTGAAAAAGCAGATGAGTAATGAGCCGGAAGCTACACAAATGTACTATCGCCTACTAAAAATAAAAGCGAACGATAAAGCCTACATCACCCATACCTCGGACAGCCTCATACTTCCCATCGTAAAGTATTACGAAGAGAAAAACAACAAAGACCACCTGATGGAAGCCTACTACTATGCCGGGCGCGTTTACAGCGATCTTAACGATGCCCCGCAAGCATTGGCTTATTTCCAGAAAGCCGTCGACGCTTCCAAAGGCAACACGGACTACAGAGTGATCAGCAGGATATACAGCCAGATAGGGGAACTGTCGTTGCTCCAAGACATTTATGACGATGCCCTCACTGCATACCGAAAAGCTTATCAGTATAATGTTTTAGCAAAAGACAGCATAGGACTTGTATCCAATCTAAAAGATATAGGTTGGAACTATACCGCATTCAACAAAGCAGACAGTTCCTTATTTTATTATAAAGCCGCTTACGTATTGGCTAAGAAGATCAACAATCAGCGGCAG
Organism: Bacteroidaceae bacterium HV4-6-C5C; assembly: GCA_007896885.1. Taxonomy (GTDB): domain Bacteria; phylum Bacteroidota; class Bacteroidia; order Bacteroidales; family Bacteroidaceae; genus Bacteroides. Next base: position 1,633 of record VOIU01000005.1, on the reverse strand, counting down.
ATGATTATTGTACAAGGTAAATTAGCCGGGCTATACATTCAACTCAAAAGATACGATGAAGCTTGGGAAGCATTACAATCACCACTCAATAATACGGATAAATCAAACCAGAGTGCAATCTATTCCATCTCTTCCGATTTATTCTACAAAAACGGGAACATGGACTCTGCGGCATATTATGCCCATCGCGTATTGGATTGCGGAACCATTTATGCCAAACAAGCGGCCTATTGGACATTGGCGCAAATCGCCGAAAAACAGGGAGATTGCCAAACGGCAATAGAGCAGATAAAGCAGTACACGGCATGCACCGACTCCATACGGAAAATAACCAATACCGAAAGCATTCGTAAGATGCAGTCACTCTACAATTACCAGCTTCGTGAAAAAGAAAACAACAAGTTGAAAACAGAGAATGCAGAACAAAAACTTTTCATTGCATACATATTATTGGCATTTATCATTGTCATAGCCCTTGTGGTAATCTATATGCAACACAACAAACAGATAAGAGAGAGGGAGAAAGAACAATTAAAAAAATTGGAACAGATAAAAGAAGAACAAAAGCAAAAGACCTCCCGATTCATCGAAGAAAATAACATGCGCATAAAGGAGTTGGAAGAGCAATTGCAAGCTACCCACGAAAAAGACAGTATTGAATCTCAATTACTGCATATCCAAAAAGAGCAATACCAACAAAGCAACACTCAGGCGGGTATTGACCAACGAGAGAGGGAACTTGCCGAAAAGCTTTTCCACGAATCCAGTATTTACGCACATATTCATCAAGCCGGTAATGGAAATGAAGATATGACAGAACAGGACTGGACGGAATTAGCCAAAGCCGTCAATGCGACCTACAGAGACTTCACTTCCCGTCTCCATGCACTCCGTCATTTCAGTACCATTGAATTGGAGATCTGCCTTTTGCTCAAAGCCGGTATTTCCGTTACCGGCATTGCCACTCTCACCGGACGCACCAAATCCACCATTACTTCAGCCCGAAAAAAGATGTACGAGAAAGTAAATAGGACAAAGGGAAAACCGGAGCAATGGGATGAATTCATCGCATCACTTTAACACTCCGCCGTCCAAAAACCGCACAAAAACCGCACAAAAACCGTCCAAAAATATAGCAACTAATCCGGAAAAGTATTCTAAGTTTGTAGACATAACAAATACAAAAAATAAGTACGATTATGAAACCATTCTTACTAGGATGTCTATTCGCATTGGTTTGTATCAATGCTTTTGGGGAAGAAGTTAATATTGAACTTCAGAAAAAAGAGAAAGAGGCAGGAACCCGTTCCTTATCCTTTGCCCCTACCGCTACTCATGACGGCAACGCCTTGTATATCTACTACGAAGACTATCTGTTGACCAACTTACAGGTCACAGTAAAGGACTTATCCGGCAATACCGTTTACTCAAACGTTATCATTGTATCCTACAACCAGCCTTACGCTTTCGCACTAAACAATGTGGAAAGCGGAGAGTATATGCTTGAGTTAAGCTATGAAAACAAATCATTATATGGTTATTTTTATATAATAAAACACTAGTGTCCCATTAAAATTGGGACGTTATTAAAATTAAAATAAACTTGGCTCATTAGAGTCGTCTCGTTCTTTGT
>VOIU01000052.1 GCA_007896885.1 Bacteroidaceae bacterium HV4-6-C5C | reverse complement strand
CACTAGTGTCTACTTAAAATTATTAACATTGAATATATACATTTGAAAACATGGAGTTTACGAGCAAAATATTATGTCCACGATTTGAATGGCTAAGTTTGCATCCAATCACCAAAAACGGATACAGATGCTTAGTGGAAAATATATATTTGCTCAACTCATAGAGTTTCTTCCTCAGAAATACTTTCAAAGACTTGTTATGAAATACGAAGGAGATAAATACGTGAAACATTTCACTTGTTGGAATCAGTTGCTTGTCATGATGTTCGGGCAACTCTCTAACCGGGATAGTCTTCGTGATTTGATTAGCATAATATCGGCACACTCCAATAAAACCTATCATCTTGGATTTGGAAAGAATGTAACGAGAAGTAATCTCTCCAAAATGAATGAAAGGCGGGAACCGAAAATATTTGAAGACTTTGCTTATCGCATGATAGAGATCACCCGAATAAAACGGATAACCAAAGACTTTGAAGTTGAAGGACACGTTTATGCCTTCGATTCTACGACTATTGATTTGTGCCTGAATGTTTTCTGGTGGGCAAAGTTTCGGAGCGCGAAAGCTGGAGTTAAAATGCATACGCTTTTCGATGTTGAAACACAAATCCCCGCATTCATTCATATCACTGAAGCCAAAGTACACGATGTGAATGCCATGGATATAATTCCTTATGAAACAGGTGCATATTATATATTTGACCGTGGATATTTTGATTTGAAAAGACTTTATCATATTGACCAGATTAATGCATACTTTGTCATGCGTGAAAAGAGCAGACTTAATTATGAAGTTGTAAGGGACATTGATACTAAGCACAATCAAGGAGGTATACTTTGTGACCAATTGATAAGACTGACAGGCTACGTTTCTATCAAGAAGTATCCTGACGAGCTGCGTAGAATTGTATTTTATGCCGAAACGCTGAACCGGACCTTTGTCTATCTGACCAATAATATTGAAATATCTGCTGAACAGGTTGCTTTGCTTTACAAATACCGTTGGCAGGTGGAGCTCTTTTTTAAATGGATCAAGCAGCATCTTAAAATCAAGTCCTTTTGGGGAACAACTGAGAGTGCTGTAAGAATACAAATATTTAGTGCCATTACAGCATATTGCATGGTAGCAATTGTGGAGCATGATCTTCAACTCAATAGAAGCAACTACGAAGTGTTGAGAATATTGAGTGCATCGCTTCTGGATAAGACTCCAATTAAGGACCTCTTTACAAAAGAGCTTGTTGATGTGATTAATGATGGACAATTAAGTCTTAATTTTTTTAGTGGACACTAGTGA
>VOIU01000051.1 GCA_007896885.1 Bacteroidaceae bacterium HV4-6-C5C | reverse complement strand
TCATTGCTGTCCCATTAAAATCGCAAAACGCTCTTTGAAATATTTGAAATTTAGTTAGTTACAGAGTTTTTTCAAAAAAACGGATTTCAATTCTGACCTTTGCAAATTCTAATCAATTTGCAATGCATAAGAATAAATTCGTTTTCGCTCAGCTAACAGCCTTTCTTGATAGAAACAGGTTCAATCGAATCGTAGCCAAGTATAACGGTGACAAGTATGTGAAGCACTTCACTTGCTGGAATCAATTGCTTGCACTCATGTTCGGTCAACTATCCAATAGGGAAAGTTTGCGTGATTTGATTATTGCTCTGGGGGCTCATCGCTCTAAGTGTTATCACTTAGGAATGGGTAAGAACGTGTCAAAATCATCTTTGGCTCGGACGAATCAGGATAGAGACTATCGAATCTTTGAAGAGTTCGCTTACTCCTTGGTAAATGAAGCGCAGAAGAAACGTAAGACAGATATCTTCAAGTTGGGAGGAAACGTATATGCTTTTGATTCCACAACAATCGACTTATGTCTTGCTGTATTCTGGTGGGCGAAGTTCCGAAAAAAGAAAGGAGGAATTAAGGTTCACACCTTGTATGATGTAGAGACTCAAATTCCGACATTCTTTCATATTACACCAGCCTCAGTTCATGATTCAAAAGCGATGGATAAAATCCCCTGCGAATCAGGTTCCTATTATATCTTTGACCGAGGTTACAACAACTTCAAAATGTTGTATCGCATTCATCAAATAGAAGCCTGCTTCGTTGTCAGAGCCAAAAAGAATCTTCAATATAAAGCCATCAAATGGAAACGGAGAATGCCGAAGAATGTGCTTTCAGACATGATGATCGAATTGACTGGATTTTATCCAAAGCAATATTATCCTGATAGACTTCGATTTGTCCGCTATTGGGATGAAGAACAAAAACGAGAATTTGTATTCTTAACCAATGCCATGGATATCTCAGCTCTTCAAGTAGCGGAGTTGTATAAAAACCGATGGCAGGTGGAGTTGTTCTTTAAATGGCTTAAGCAGCATCTCAAAATCAAGAAGTTCTGGGGTACCACACAAAATGCTGTAAGAATACAAATCTACACTGCTATATGCACTTACTGTTTGGTTGCAATCATTCAACATGAGATGAAACTTGATAGAAGCACATACGAAGTTCTCCAAATCCTAAGCATATCTCTAACGGATAAAACTCACTTAAAAGACCTCTTTAACAAAACTAATTTTCAATACGACAAAGAACGAGACGACTCTAATGAGCCAAGTTTATTTTAATTTTAATAACGTCCCAATTTTAATGGGACACTAGTG
>VOIU01000068.1 GCA_007896885.1 Bacteroidaceae bacterium HV4-6-C5C | reverse complement strand
AAATTAGAAACGTATACGGATCCCCCGGGCCATACTAGTACTGGATGCATCTGCAGGATATCGCGGCCGCCATCTGCCCTACGTTTGAGGGTTATAAGCTGGGTAGTATTACTCCTACTAACGGGCTGCATACCTCCATCTTCTAGCAGGTGTGGTCAGCTTCTCAGTGTAATCGGAAGGGACCTGTGAAAAAAAGGTTCAAAAGCACTGATGGGCAAGTGTTCTCCAGACGGTCTTAGAACGGACATTAGCGGTTTTGACAGATAAGGATCCCCCGGGCCATACTAGTACTGGATGCAT
>VOIU01000050.1 GCA_007896885.1 Bacteroidaceae bacterium HV4-6-C5C | reverse complement strand
AAAAGAGCTACCTTGAATTTTCGAGGCAACTCTTTTTTATCTGTTTGGAACAGTCTTCCTTTTTGGTGTTCTGTAATCAGTGGTTTTTATTTCACCGGAATTTTATCAATTCTTTTTTGATGACGTCCACCTTCAAACTGGCCTTCAAAGAACTCTGTCATGATTTTGTCGGCTTCTTCATTGGTCACAAATCGTCCGGGCATGACAAGGATATTTGCATCGTTGTGTTGACGTGCCAGACGTGCTATTTCGGGTTCCCAGCATAGAGCCGCGCGAATGCCCTGGTGCTTATTAAGCGTCATGCTAATTCCATTACCACTGCCGCAGACCGCAATACCGGGATAACATTCACCGGATTCTACAGCAAGAGCTAACGGGTGAGCAAAATCGGGATAATCGCAACTCTCTTCACTGTAAGTGCCGAAGTCCTTAAATTCCCAACCTTTTGAAGTCAACCAGCGTTTAACATACTCTTTTAATAAGTATCCGGCATGGTCAGAGCAAATTCCAATAATTTTCATTTTCCTTTGTTTTATAAATTCTGCAAAGGTCTTTTGTTAAAGCATTGCCTTTACTTGCTTGTACACATTCTCTGCTGTAAATCCAAGTTTCTCATCGAGGACTTTGTACGGAGCTGAGAATCCGAAAGATTCCAATCCCCACACCTTACCATTATATCCGGTTAATCCTTCAAGAGTAACAGGAAGACCGGCTGTGAGGCCGAATATTTTAGCTCCTGTTGGGAGAATGGATTCCTGGTATTCTTTGGGTTGATTGCGGAATAAGCCTTCCGATGGAACGGATACAATACGGATTTTTACTCCGTCCTTTCTTAAGAGCTCGGCACCGGCTACTAAAGTGGATACTTCAGAGCCTGAAGCGACTAATATGATATCCGGATTTTCTTCTGATCCTTTTACGATATATGCGCCTTTGGCTGCCTGACTGTAATCGTTTCCGGCGGGTAAGTTGGCTATATTCTGACGTGAGAAGATCAGTCCGGTCGGAGTGGATGTGTTTTCCATTGCCAGTTTCCATGCAACTGTGGTTTCTTCCACATCAGCAGGGCGAAGTACCAACATTGAGTTATGTCCTTTGTGATTCTTCATTTTTTCCATCAGACGGATTTGCGCTTCCTGTTCCACCGGTTCGTGGGTTGGTCCATCTTCACCGACACGGAATGCATCATGGCTCCAGATGAACTTCACAGGAACTTCCATCAATGCTGCCATACGTATGGCGGGTTTCATATAGTCGGAGAATACAAAGAATGTACCGCATGCGGTAACAACTCCTCCATGCAACGACATACCGATGCAGATACAAGCCATTGTCAATTCCGAAACACCGGCTTGGAAGAATGCTCCACTGAAATCTCCTTTCTTGAATGAGTGAGTTTTCTTTAAGAATCCGTCTGTTTTATCTGAATTTGAAAGATCGGCTGAGGCTACAATCATATTCTCAACATGAGTAGCAAGTGTCCCCAATACGGTAGCGGATGCTGCTCGTGTTGCATTTCCGGCTTTCTGTTCAATAGCGGACCAATCAATTGATGGCATCTTTCCGGAGAAGAATGCCTCCAGTTTGTTAGCTGCTTCGGGATTTGCTTTAGCCCATGTGGCTTTTTCGGCATATTTTTCAGCTACAATCTTTGCAAGCTCAGCTTTACGCTTTGCATATAATTCAGCTACTTCAGGGAAAAACATAAATGGATTTGTAGGATCACCGCCAAGATTATTAATGGTGTTTGTGTAAGCATCACCACCCAGCGGAGCACCGTGCGTCGCACAATTAGCTTCATAACTGCTTCCGTCCGCTTTTCT
>VOIU01000049.1 GCA_007896885.1 Bacteroidaceae bacterium HV4-6-C5C | reverse complement strand
GAGGGTGTGTCAAAACAGACACATCCTCTTTTCATATCATAGTTGCTTGGGAGTTTGTCTATACAGCAATTTTCTGAACAGGCGACTGCAAAGTCGCCCCATTCATCCCATCAATCGCTCTTAAGTGTCTGTACAGTGGGAAAATTAGTTCAAGAAGTAGTTTAGAAGCTTCCTTGGCAATTTTAGTGCACATTTTTTTTATATTAAAGGCAATGGCAAAGAAGGCAAAGTCCATTGTAACTTTTTCTTTTCCAATATGTCGGAAGCGACGGTATGCCATATTATATTTCATTTGGCCAAATACGGCTTCGGGCTCTATACACCGCCTCCCTCTATGTTTAATCCCTTCTTCTGAAGTTAACCTCTCACGTGCCTGCTGTTTATATTCATTCAATCGATGATTCACTTCGATTATGCGATTTCCGCGTGCTTTAAAGCAACTGCTGCGCAGAGGGCATCCTTCGCATCTTTGGACTTTATAACGGGCACTTTGAGTAACATATCCACTGGCGGTTTTCTCCCGTTTGGTTCCTATACGATTCATGTGTTGTCCCATGGGGCAAACGTAATAATCCTGCTCAATGTTGTAATACAAGCTTTCTGGATGAAATGGGTTGGGAACATAACGGGGACGCTGCTCTTTATGAAAGAAGTTGTATTTGACAAAGGCCTCTATCCCGTTCTCCTGCATAAACCGATAGTTTTCTTCCGAACCATAACCGGCATCTGCCACACCGGTACCGGGAAGTCTGTTGTAGCGCTCTCGAAATGAATTAAAGAAAGGAATGAGCGTGAGTGTATCCGTTGGATTGGGGAAGAAAGCGAAGTCGGAAATAAACTGATTCTCTGTTCCTATCTGCAAATTGTATCCGGGCTTGGTCTGACCATTGTTCATGGCGTCTTCCTTCATGCGCATGAATGTGGCATCAGGGTCTGTCTTGGAATAGGAGTTGCGATCCCCTAATATCTCCAGATGTTTTTCGTATTCAGCCAGTTTGTCACGATGAGCTTCAAGTTCCTTTATTTGTTTCTTCTTTTCACGATGAGCTTTTTTCTGCTCCTTGTCTCTGGGTTGAGATTCATGTTCCAAGGCATCTTTGAGTTCATCCACTATCTGAGAAAGCATAGCCGGAGTAAATTCTACTGATGCCTCTTTTGGAGTGTTTTCTTGTGCAATGGTTTCATCTACTTGTTCTAAAAGAACACGAATCTTGTTCATCAGTTTTGTCCGGTTTCTTTCAATGCTCTTGCGCCAGACAAAAGTATATTTGTTGGCCTTAGACTCTATCTTGGTACCATCGATATACTCTACTTCAAGGCTGATAAAGCCTTTGTCTGCAAGGATAAGAACCAACTGGGTGAAGACATTATTAATCTCTTCTTTTACACGATTGCGAAAACGGTTGATGGTAATAAAATCGGGGTTCTCATAACCGGCCAGCCAGATGTAATGAATATCACGCAACAATAGCTGCTCTATTTTACGACAGGAGTAGATATTATTCATATAAGCATAGAGAATCACCTTAAGCATCATTTTAGGATGATAAGGACAACGACCTGTTTCCTTGTAGAGTTTCTTGAAATTATCAAGGTTAAGGCTATCGACAATCACATTGATTATGCGAACAGGAGCATTATCCGAAATATCTTCATCGATTCTTTGCGGAAAAAGAACTGTTTGGTTGGGAGTGTAAGGACGAAAATGTAACTTTGCCATAACGAAAAACTTTATGCCTAAAGATACAAAAACTTTAGGTAATAACAAAACCCAGGCTTGTGAAAGTCTGGGCTTTGCGCATAAAAAAAGAGGATATGTCTGTTTTGACACACCCTCA
>VOIU01000004.1 GCA_007896885.1 Bacteroidaceae bacterium HV4-6-C5C | reverse complement strand
GACTGGATGCAGGAGAACCTGGGTAATCGGGTTTCAGCAGATACAATCAGCGCCATTACCGACAGGGTGCTGCCTGAACTTCAATCCTGGCGTACACGACCCCTTGATTCAGTCTATCCCATAGTATCGATGGATGCCATACACTACAAGGTCATGGATGATAAAAACCGACCGGTTACCCGCGCCATTTACAATGTGCTCGGCGTTGACCGCAACGGGCATAAGGATCTGCTGGGAATGTATATTTCCAGGAGTGAAGGTGCCAATTTCTGGCTCTCGGTACTGACTGATTTACAAACACGGGGAGTACGGGATATTTTAATAGCCAGTGTGGATAATCTGGCCGGTTTCTCCGATGCGATCAATAGTGTGTTCCCGGAAACCATCGTTCAGAGCTGCATTGTGCATCAGGTGCGCAACTCCCTTAAATATGTTCCCTCCAAGTATCAAAAAGCCATCATGAAGGATCTCAAGCCCGTTTATCAGGCTGTAAGCAAGGAACAGGCAGAAGTGGAGCTGGACAATCTGGAGTTGAACTGGGGCGAACAATATCCACTGGTGATAAAATCCTGGCGGGACAACTGGCATAAACTATCAGCCTATTTCCAATATACTGACGCCATCCGGCGACTGATCTATACCACCAACACGGTGGAGGGATACCATCGTCAGATTCGCAAGGTGACAAAAAACAAAGGGGTTTTCACAAACGACACGGCGTTGGAGAAACTGGTTTATCTGGCCTACCGTAATATACGTAAAAAGTGGACTATGCCCTTGAAAGATTGGGGACAGACAGCCCAGCAACTGGCTATCCTTTTTCCGGATAGATTTAAACTTTTCGATTAATTTATTGACAATAACAGGAATTCAATATTTTTCATTAGTTTTGTGGTGACCAACAAAACGATGGCGATGCTTTGCACCATTGGAACATAAAAACGATTAGGGGGTCGACCCCTAACCGTTTTTGACCAACTAAAACTCAGGTCTCAGCATTACCCATTAGAAAAAAGGTGCCCAATTAACTATAAAAATAAAACCTGACACAGTTTAATTTACACAACCACAAAATGTATGTATCCGAGAAATTGTAATAGCTGCCACAAAACAACTCAGCTAAATTATATTATCGATAGAAATAGTGCCTATATATTCTTTGGATATATAAGCACTGTTTTTTATTTAAAGTCCATTTAGTCTTCATCTTCAGCATTAAACAACTCCTCATAGAACTTTCTATTTTCCTCGCCCCATTGGTCCAATGCGTCTAGAATAGGAAATGCGGAACGACCTAAATCAGTCAGAAAATACTCAGTACGAGGTGGTTGTTCTGCATAAATTTTTCTATCTATAATCTTATACTCCAACAATTCTTTAAGTTGTTGATTTATTACACGTTCTGTTGCATCAGGCACCTCCTTGAATATCAGACTTGGGCGTAGTGGCTTATCTCGAAGTGCTTCTATGATGCAAATTTTCCACTTTCCGCCAAGCACCTGCATAGCAATGCTATAACCACATTCTAGATATATAGGGATTTTTCTTTCAGACATAATTGTATAGTTAATTTGTAGGAACAAGATACAAAAATAGTGCGAGAATGCATTCTTTGATTATTTTGCTTATCATTCTCTTATCCTAATTCCTTCTCAAACATATACATCAATTTATCTTTTTCATTCAGTTCTACACTTCTGCTTACCTTTTTATTGGTGATTTGATAGCCCGAAAATCGAGTAACAAAAATGCCCAAGCCTTGAGTGTAGGAGCTGACTTCTGCTGAGTATTCTTTACTAGTATCTAAAGGAATTTCACCCAAAATAGTAGTCCAATCACCATCTGAAGTAATAGTAGATATTTCGCCTTGCATCTTGTTGATGTCTGTAATAGCCCTAGCATTCACAGCTATTGGAATTTGCAATTTAAAATCTAAGATTGGCTCCAACAACTCAACATCAGCTTGTTGTAAAGCCAATCGAAAAACATAGGGAGCTAAACTTCTAAAGTCGGCAGGTGTGCTCACTGGACTATAATAGATTCCGTGAGAAAAAGTGACTTTAAGGTCGGTTACTTCCCAGCCATACAAACCCGATTCACAGGCTTTCTTGACTCCATCGAATACTGCATTCTGAAAAGATTGATTCAAGTAGCCCAATGAAATATCGCTCTCTATCGTAAGTCCCGCACCGATTGGCAAAGGTTCTATAATCAAGCCAATAGATGCCCAATAAGGATTAGGTGGCACTTCGATATGAATGGTGTATTCCGATTTCGTTTTCAGACGTTCCTTATAAATCGTTTTCACCTCTTCAAAGTAAGCATCTACCGAAAATCGCTCCTCCAACAAAGTCAAAATAACTTCCCGTTGAGTTGCTCCATAAAGAGAAACTTCTAGCTCATTATTATCAGCATTGATACCAAACGTTAAAGATGGATCTTCTACCGATAATACATTCATAGCAGAAATTAATTTACTCCTATCCTCTACTTTGGCAGGATGTATAGATGATTTGAGAGCAGGACTAGGAATATTCAATTTATCAAATAAACTTGGCATTGTTCCTAAATAATCACCTACCATCAGACTTTCGGCATGGTCTAAAATTGCAATATCGTTTGTAGAAACTTCATCTACATCTATTTCGTTTCCAGCGTAAAAGGTCTTTAAACTTCTTATTTTCAGATTCTCATCTGAGCCATTGAGGTTGTATGATTTTCTTGTTCTAAGGCTTCCCCCTATAATCTTTAGATAGGCTCGTTTCTGTTCCTTCTTATTATGCTCAATTTTATAGACATAGGCAGATAAATCGTTCTCTTGAGGTAGAGATGTTTCAATAAAAGTAGTGATTGAGTTTAGCAAATCTTCGATACCAATGCCATACATTGCTGAGCCATGGTAGATAGGATGTAGTTTAGCGAATTGAACAAGATGAATCATTGAACTCCAATAGTCTGAATTTGAGAGTTGCGTATCGCTTAAGTATTTTTCAAGCAAAGAATCATCTTTCTCCAAAATTGTTTCTCTGTCCTTTTCTGATATGTTGTGTATTGTACAGCTAGAAGTTAAAATCTTGCCATCAACGGATTGCATAAGAAGAATATCTTTTGAAAGGCTATTTTGTATTTCGAAATAAAGCTGATTTAGATTTACTCCCTCTCTATCTATTTTGTTGATAAATAGAATGGCTGGAATTTCTAGTTGTTGCAAGACTTTGAACAACAATCTCGTTTGAGCTTGAATACCCTCTTTAGCAGACACCACAAGAATAGCACCATCTAGCATTCTAAAAGTGCGTTCCACTTCTGCTAGAAAGTCCATGTGTCCAGGAGTGTCGATAATATTAATCTTTGTATCGTTCCATTGAATAGACGTTGTAGAAGCTCTAACGGTGATACCTCTTCGTTTTTCAATATCCATCGAATCGGTTGTGGTATTACCTTTGTCCACACTTCCACGTACCTCAGTTGCTCCACTAGCAAATAGCAAGTTCTCAGTAATGGAGGTTTTTCCTGCATCAATATGTGCAAGAATACCTATATTTATAGTTTTCATTTGATTTTGTAAATAATATAGCGGATGCTTTGTAGAAATGCATCACATAAAAAATACATCCTTGATGGTAGAATGTACCACAAGAACTTGAATTCGTATTTCTAATTATATTATTTACTGCCGCATAGTGTGACAAAGGTAGAAAATAAATTTTAAAATCAACTGTATTAGCCCGTAATAACCGAGCACATTAATTGTATTTAATCTTTTTTATTACTTTTGTATCGGACAAGCTGATCCGATGGTGATATATTATACCGAAGGATTTATTGAAGGGGTGTTACTGTAAGTAATTGCCCCTTTTATCATTGACTGAAGAGCTATTTCATTTCTTCGTGGCATTGAGCCACTTGAAATGAGGACAAGCTGAACCTCAGGATCCTTATTGCCCGATGGTATGTCATCATTTTCTTTTCGCTGGCTTTCGGCGTACTTTTCCCTGTATTCTACAGGAGAACAGTATTCCAGTCTATGAAATATCCAATCCGTGTTGTAGTCATTAATAAATTGATTAATACTGTTATAAGCTTCCTCAAAGGAAGAAAATGTTTCTGTTTGCAACACCTGTTCTTCCAGGGTGCGGTGAAACCGCTCTATTATCCCGTTGCATTGCGGTGACCGTACAAACGCTTTGGACACCTCCAATCCCAGGAATTTCATTTCATTCATAAAATCAGCAGAGTCATACTGCGAGCCATGGTCGCTTCTTAATTGCAACTTCATTCCTTTACACACATCCTTACCTACCGAACCGAAAGTCTTCCGTACAGCGGCCCTAACAGGCTCCATGGCGGCAAACCGGTTGCCTTTCCTTGCAATATGCCATGAGATAATCTCATCGTTAAAGTGATCGATCACACCAAAGAACCAATGCCAACCTGACCCATCAATCCAAAACCTCTTCCCGTCAGTGGCCCACATTACATTGGGTGCATCCGTGATTATAGTACCATCATGTTCGCGCTTATTCGTCTTCCCGGGCCTTCTGTAGGGGCTCAGCAGGTTGTTTTCCCGCATGATGCGGTTCACACGTGCCTTGCCGGCTACCAGAGCGTTTATCTTCCTTTTACCCATGCGCTTCTTCACTTTCAGATAACCTTCAGCGTTGAATGTACTCTTCTTAATTTCTTCCTTAATCTCCTGTAAAACCTCTTCATCGCTATGCTTGGGTTTTCTGCCCCGTTTCCCTGTTTTGGGAGTAGGGTTTTCATACCAGGTGCTGCTGCTGTAGCCGACTACCTTGAATATCAAACGCTTCGGATATGGTTTCCCGGTTAATGGATAATGTTCCTCTATCAGCATGGAGATTATTTCCTTTTTAGTTTTGCTGCCAATTCGTTCTTTTTTTTTGTGAGTTCGAGCTCCATCTGCAGTTGCCCGATCTTACGCTCGGCAGCACCCAGCCTCGAATCGTCGGGTTTACGTTTGAACCCGTCGGTACCACTCTCGATAAATTGATCCCGCCAAAGGTTGATATCAGCCAGAGTAACTCCGTATTCACGGCTAAGCAGCTCCGGATCCTCTCCACGCAACAAGGATAAAACTAATTCAGCCTTGATTTTCGATGTAAAATTTTTCCTCTTTTCCATAGCAGTTGTAAAAATAACTTTTATTTTTTACTGCTCGGTTTATTTGAGGGCTAATATAAATTTTAAAATCAACTATCCTAAATCGTTATCTTAGAAAATCCGTTCATACCTATTCCTGATGAACTAAACACCGAACAAGAAGATGACATAGTGGGATTGTGGAGCTGGGATGGGAAAGGAAAAGTTGTTGTAAATTGTACATTTCATAATAAATGATTGCTAAATTAGATACACCATATGAATCAACTAATAAACTATATCAAAACCTATGTCGCATTATCAGATGAAGAGTGCGAAGTGCTCATGTCTTTATTTGAAATAAGGAAACTGCGAAATAATGAGGTGTTTTTTGAAGAAGGGCAAATAGCAAATGAACTCTATTTTGTAACGAAAGGCTGTATCCGATTATTTTACAAAGTGGATGTGGATGAGAAAACAGCTTTTTTCTATTCGCAAGGGCAATTTATATGTGCTGGAGAAAGCTATAATCTAGGTATTGCTGCTAAAGAGAATTATCAGTCTATGGGTCAATCTGAGATAGTTATATTGGATAAGAAGAAGGTAGAAACTTTGCTCCAAAAAGATTCCAAGTTTGAAGCAATAGGACGTATAGCTACCGAAAATGAATTGATTGCCAGTCAAAAGATAATTGCATCTTTTGTTACTCAAACAGCCGAAGAGCGATACCTTGAATTATTAGAAAGCAATAGCGAACTTTTTCAGAATGTGCCTCAACAATATATTGCATCTTTCCTCGGTGTATCACCTGAAACATTGAGCCGCATCAAAAGTCGCATTCTGAAACGATGATTTCTTGACAATCGTCAAGTACAATAGCTAATTCATCACCCTATCTTTACAGCAAAAAGGACATGAAAAAAGTATTAGTTGCTGGAGCTACTGGTTATTTAGGGAAACACATTGTCAATGAGCTAAAAAGTAGAGGATACTGGGTAAGAGTATTAATCAGAAAAGAAAGCCAAAAGAAATTGTTCAAAGATGTGGACGACTTTTTTGTAGGAGAAATAACCATGCCCAAAACACTTGTTAGTATTGCAGAAAATATAGATTGGGTGTTTTCTACCATTGGCATCACAAGGCAAAAAGAGGACTTGACTTACATGGATGTAGATTATCAAGGAAATGTGAACTTGTTATACGAAGCTAAAAAATCAGGAGTAGAGAAATTTGAATATATTTCTGCCATTAATGGAGATAAACAAAGACACTTAAAGATTTTTGAGGCAAAAGAACGTTTTGTAAATGAATTGAAATCGTCAGGTTTGGACTATTGCATTATGCGTCCTAATGGTTTTTTCTCAGATATGAAGGACTTTTTAGAAATGGCTAAGAAGGGGCGAGTTTACTTGTTTGGTGATGGACAGTTTAAGCTCAACCCTATAGATGGTAAAGATCTAGCAGTTGTTTGCGTTGACAAAATGATTGCTGGCAACAGAGAGGAAACTGCTGGAGGACAAGAGATACTGACACAAGAGGATATTGCCAAAATAGCATTGCGAGTTTTGAATAAACCTCTCAAGATTACTTTTCTGCCAGATTGGACTCGCAAACTCTCTATTTGGGTGTTGCGAACATTCACATCTTCCAAAGCATATGGTCCATTTGAATTTTTCCTTTCAGCTATGGCTCAGGATAATATTGCAAATCAATATGGCAAGTTAAAGTTGGAGGATTTTTATATGACGATTTTGAAGGAATAATTATTGCCAAATAGAATCTATCAAGAATAAAAATATTCTTTCCTACCTTTGCTCCATGAATAAAACAAACCTCAAAATACATCCATCCGACCAAAGTCTAGAACTCTCTTTGCCCTATGCAGATGGAGGAATCAAGGCTGGGTTTCCTAGTCCAGCGCAAGACTATATTGAAAGTGCTATCGACTTGAATAAGGAGTTGATAAAACATCCTGCATCCACTTTCTATGGACGTGTAAAGGGTGATAGCATGATAGATGCTAATGTGCATGATGGCGATATTCTAGTGATTGACAAATCGCTAGAGCTTCAGAACGGTGATATGGCCGTTTGCTTTATTGATGGTGAGTTCACTATCAAATACATCAAACTAGAAAAAGATGTTATTTGGCTAGAACCAGCCAACGAGAATTATGAACCAATAAAAGTGACAATCGAAAATGATTTCTTAATTTGGGGAATTGTAACGTATTGTATTCAAAATAAGAGGAGGAGATGAAAGAAGAAACAATAGAAACATACATCCAAAAGTTTCCTGAAAATATTCAAGAGATTTTAAAGAGAGTGCGAGAAATAATTTTGTCGTGCAACACTGAATTAGAAGAAACTATAAAGTACGGAATACCAACTTTTATATTACATGGTAATTTGGTGCACTTTGCTGCATATAAGAAACATCTAGGCTTTTATCCAGATCCGTCAGGTGTTGAAGCTTTTAAAGATAAATTAGAAGGATATACCATATCTAAAGGAGGTATACAATTTCTATACACTGAATCCATTCCTTACGACCTTATTGCTGAAATTACACTATTTCGTGTAAAAGAGAATATAGAAAAAGCACAAAAGAAGTCTGTTTAATATGATAGGACTCATCGACTGTAATAATTTCTTCGCATCATGTGAGCGAGTTTTCAATCCAAATTTGGATGGAAAACCTATTGTTGTGCTTTCGAATAATGATGGAGCAATAATTGCAAGAAGTGAAGAGGCTAAGAGGTTAGGTGTGAAGATGGGTGTGCCATTCTATCAAATCAAAGACTTAATAAGACAACAAAATATCAATGTATTCTCTTCAAATTATACACTTTATGGAGATTTATCAAGGCGAGTGATGTCCATTTTAGCTGAGCAAGTTCCCGAAATAGATGTGTATTCTATTGATGAAGCATTCTTGGACTTGGCTGGTATCGAAAACTTTTCAGAATTTGGACAGAAACTAGTGAGAACAACTTGTCGAAGTTCTGGTATACCTGTCTCACTTGGTATTGCTCCAACACGCACTTTAGCCAAATTGGCTAATAGCTTTGCCAAACGATATCCTGCTTATAACAAAGTTTGTATAATGGATTCTGATGAAAAAAGAATTAAAGCTTTACAGAAGACTCCAGTAGGATACATTTGGGGCATAGGGAGGCAAACGACCAAGACTTTAGAATATTATGGAATCAAAACAGCTTACGATTTAACTCAAAAATCTCGTTCATGGGTGCGTAGCAAGATGACTGTTGTAGGTGAACGTACTTGGTTAGAACTACATGGAGAGCCTTGCATCACTTCTGATTCTGTAGTTGAAAAACAACAAATTTGCACCTCTCGCAGTTTTGGTGAAATGGTTACAGACTTCGATTCTTTACGAGAATCTATTGCTAACTTTGCATCAGCTTGTGCTGCGAAGTTGAGAAAACAAAATTCATTAACACAGGGCATGATTGTTTTTGCTTATACCAATCGCCACAGAGAAGATTTACAACAATATTTTCCATCTAAGGCAATGCAATTTTCTTTCCCTACTGCTGATACAATGGAGATAATCAAGCATGCTAGTTGTGCTCTGAAAGAGATTTACAGAGAGGGTTATGAATACAAAAAAGCTGGAGTTATACTTACGCATATCATCAGCGAAACCAATTATATGCACGACCTTTTTGACCCAAGAGATAGAGAAAAGCAAAAACGCATTTCGCAAATGATAGATTCCATCAATCAGAAGAATGGCACAAACTGCATTAAACTAGCTGCTCAAGGCGTTGGAAAGGCTGATTGGAATCTGCGAAGAGATTTTCTATCAAAGTGTCCTAGTACGAAGATTGGGGATATAATAGAGATAAGAGGATAGAAAATGGAACAAAGATCAAGATTACTAGACTATAAGCAAGATATAAGTAGAGGGTGTGTATTTCGCTGTAAAGCAAAATATCCCTATGAGGAGGTCGTAGACTTTATGGTTGCCGAGTCTTTTGATAATGGAGAATTACGTTATGTCTTGTATGTTATATCTGGATATAAAGCAGGTTCTCTATTGGTAAGATTACCTAAAGATGCACTATCCACTAATTTCGGTCTAAATTGGAAGTGGGTTGTTGAGAACTGGAATGATTGGATTTACTTAGATTGTGGAGTTGAGGATGTTTGGGTAGTAGAAAAATCAGTTCCTACTCTTGATTAAAGGAGACTGTAAAGTAAACTGTGTCAAATAATAAATTCATTTTTTTATTACTTTTACACAATAGTTTACATTATGGAAGATTTTGATTACAAGTCCTTTCAAGCCAAGGCGCTGGAGCAGCTAAAAGCCGGCAAGCCTCTTTTAGGAAAAGACGGTGCATTTGCGCCATTACTGGAGAACCTTCTGAATGCAGCATTGGAGGGTGAGATGGATGTTCACATGGATGAAGAGGAACGCTTATCGGGTAATCGCCGCAATGGATATAATCGCAAGCAAGTTCAGACTTCCCTGGGTGAGGTTACAGTTCACACGCCACGAGACAGGGATTCCCGGTTTGAACCGGAGTTTATCAAAAAGCGGGAGCGTATATTGGCCGAAGGTGTAGCTGACCGCATCATTGGCTTATACGCGTTAGGCAACAGTACGCGGGAGATCAGCGACTGGATGGAGGAGAACCTGGGTAATCGGGTTTCAGCCGATACAATCAGCGCCATTACCGACAGGGTGCTGCCTGAACTTCAATCCTGGCGTACCCGTCCCCTTGATTCAGTCTATCCCATAGTATGGATGGATGCCATCCACTACAAGGTCATGGATGATAAAAACCGACCGGTTACCCGCGCCATTTACAATGTGCTCGGCGTTGACCGCAACGGGCATAAGGATCTGCTGGGAATGTATATTTCCAGGAGTGAAGGTGCCAATTTCTGGCTCTCGGTACTGACTGATTTACAAACACAGGGAGTACGGGATATTTTAATAGCCAGTGTGGATAATCTGGCCGGTTTCTCCGATGCGATCAATAGTGTGTTCCCGGAAACCATCGTTCAGAGCTGCATTGTGCATCAGGTGCGCAACTCCCTTAAATATGTTGCCAGCAAGTATCAAAAAGCCTTCATGAAGGATCTCAAGCCCGTTTATCAGGCTGTAAGCAAGGAACTGGCAGAAGTGGAGCTGGACAATCTGGAGTTGAACTGGGGCGAACAATATCCACTGGTGATAAAATCCTGGCGGGACAACTGGCATAAACTATCAGCCTATTTCCAATATACTGACGCCATCCGGCGACTGATCTATACCACCAACACGGTGGAGGGATACCATCGTCAGATTCGCAAGGTGACAAAAAACAAAGGGGTTTTCACAAACGACACGGCGTTGGAGAAACTGGTTTATCTGGCCTACCGTAATATACGTAAAAAGTGGACTATGCCCTTGAAAGATTGGGGACAGACAGCCCAGCAACTGGCTATCCTTTTTCCGGATAGATTTAAACTTTTCGATTAATTTATTGACAATAACAGGAATTCAATATTTTTCATTAGTTTTGTGGTGACCAACAAAACGATGGCGATGCTTTGCACCATTGGAACATAAAAACGATTAGGGGGTCGACCCCTAACCGTTTTTGACCAACTAAAACTCAGGTCTCAGCATTACCCATTAGAAAAAAGGTGCCCAATTAACTATAAAAATAAAACCTGACACAGTTTAATTTACACAACCCAATCGGCAGACCTTTTTGATAAAAATCCTCAAAGTATTGGTCGCATCTATACTGCCTGTCTATAATAGGAATGATACTTGAAGAAGGAATTAAGTCTTCAATTTCAAATTCTCCTTCTGATAAGAACTGTGCAACTTCCAAAACTTTATCTTTTGCGTCACGGTAGCGACCTGTCTTTAGTTGTTTTTGATATTCCTTCCCCGCTTTATCTGAATCAAGAAGTACATATGGCAATGAGTCATCTCTTGATGATATAAGTTTTGTAAGCGGCCCCATTCCTTTCACTCCTCCTGCAGGTATGAAAACAATTTCTTTGGAATTTTTCAAATCTCCTGTTCCCACTAAATACCTTTTTATCAGATTCAAATATATTTGGTCACTTGGCCCTTCAACAAGAATAGGCAAGCAACCTAATAATAAAGTGTCAGAAACCGTAAGCCCTAAAGCTGCATGGACAGGATATATGGATTTTTCAGCATCTTTTGCATTATATCTCAAATTTGAAGAAACCTTAGTTCTCCCTGTTTCGGAATCTATATACACAGCCTTAACATTAGCTAAATTATCCATATCTACTAAAAATGGAGAGTGAGAGGTGTATATTAGCTGATTTTCTTCTGATAACTTTCTGAAAAACTTTGCTAAATCATATTGTGCGAGTGGATGTAAGGATAATCCAGGTTCATCCAAAAGCAATATAGTATTTGAATGTCCTTCTTTTGTCTCTACTAAGAATACAAGAAAGAAACTAAAAAACCATTGTAATCCACGACTTCTACCCTCCAATTCTATAGGTTCAGGTCGTAATGTGTCGGAAACATTTATTCTAAAATGATGTCCATCGGCAACAAATTTAAAAATATAATCTCCTTGCAGCCACCATTTCTTAAAATTAATGGTCAGTTGGGATGCCGCAGAATCAAGCAAAATACTTCTTTCTCTTTTTTTTATCTGACCATTCTTTCACTTCATCTTCGGTAAGATTTTGCTCTACAGAACTGATTTCTCTATTGTTATAATCAAGTTTTTTTATAACGATTTTTCTATCATTTCCTAATTCGTAGATTTCTTCAGGAGAAAGCTTAACATACTTAAATAGAACATCAAGAGTTCTTGCTTTTGCTCTTGCTGCTTCACCTAAATCGTCTCTCTTGAAGTCTTCAATAACTCGTGGTAAGTATATTTCACTATCAAGATTACCGTAATCAGAGTAATAAACAAATTTCGGAATCTTCTTTAAAACCTTCTGCCTTATTTCTTTTGTTGTTTCAATTGGCTTACCGTCAAAAGCGTCAACCATTTTTTTAATTAGAATAATTAGATGAAGGTTAAAGAACTCTGGTAGGTTTTTCTTTTTCCCAAAGTTATTCTCGCAAAACACCTTAATATTGCTAATAATTGTTTCGGCTTCTTGTTTTGAAAAAAAAGCGTCTGTTACGGGTGTGCTAATTTGAGCAACAAAATCTTTTATTGTCTTCTGTAATTTTGCATCCTCTTTAGTAAAGCTATCTTCTTTATAAAGTTTCGCTTCAAAATTCGATATTGTTGTATTTAGGCTTTCAACAGGGTAAGAGTCTACTTTTGAATATGGGAAAGAAATGTAATATAATCCATCATACTTTCTCTTGACCAACACCCTTTTTATCTGCTCTTTATCGCATTTTAATTCTTTAGATATTTCGGATTGTAATTCGTCATCCAATATGAAATCAGCAGCGATAAAAACGTCATCCTTATGGTTGTCTGCTTTATAATTACTATACAAATGCCTTGGGAAGTCATCTAAAGGAACGATTGGCTCATTGTTTGCCGGATTTAATTTCCACAAAGCTATAAGAAGATTTGTTTTCCCTGCCTCATTTGTTCCGACTAAACATGAGTTATCGGATACCTCAATCCAATCGCTTTCTTCTATTGAGCGAAAGTTATAAACTTTAAACCTATCAAGCCTTGTTTTCATATAAATCAATGATAATTACAAACGGTGCAAAGTTGCAAAATATTAACGAATTTCTACGCTACACTTCTGTAATTTAGCAAGAAAGCTCTTTTGCAACATCAAGAATGCCTTGACTCATAAAAATTAGACTATCCAATCTGCATATTAATCGCTCTCTTAAAGAGGAACGGATTAGCCACATAATAATAACAGTTGGTAGCCCCACCCGTAGTAACCACAATAGAGCCATATCCGAAGATACGCCCTAACACGTTTTGTACTACCTGTACACCCTCGCATTTTGCCAGTACCAGTTCCACCGTCCGACGACTGATTACCCCTGTTTTGATGATTACACGCCTGTTGGTAACGGCATAGACAGAGCCGACCTTTACAAACACACGCTGCACAAGCGAAACCAATCCTAAGAATAACAGGGTTACACCCAAATAATGTGTTATTCTGAAATCATCGAAATAACACATAAATCCAATACCCAGTAATATGACAGGTTGCAGAAAAAGGAAAATATGTATCCTTGCCCTGTACCTGACTTCCTCTCTGGGTTGTAAATATGTTGTAAGAAATTTCATGCTGTTTTTTCCTTTATAAATTCGTTTTTCAATATATCTAACAGGCAATAGCACCATTCAGACGGGTTCAGGAAGCGTTTGGCTTTCCTTACTTCGTAATGCAGGTGGCTACCCGTTGTTACCCCTGTATTGCCCACACAAGCAATTTGTTGGGTTATCGTTACCGAATCCCCTACATTTACCAATGTCTTGCTTAAATGCGCATAGAATGAACGGAAATTGCCTGAATGTTCAACCTCTATAAAATACCCGTATCCCGAATTATATCCTTTTCGGCTTACCACTCCGTTGCCGGTAGCATATACGGGAGTACCCTTTGTTTTCGGAATATCAATCCCAGTATGGAACTTCCGAACCTTGTAAACAGGATGCTTTCTCATTCCGAAGCCCGATGAAATTACAGGTTTCTTAATCGGAAATATTACGGGATAGTCGGATAATTCGCTGACGGACATTTGCATTGAATCTGCTATCCGCCAAAATTCTTTTATAGAGTAGATCTGCCCGGTACATTTTTCTATTTTTTGTTTTCTGTTTAGAAAATCGGCAGGCTGTCCCCATGCAGACAGGGACATCAAAGCGATAAAGAAAGTTATTATGTATTTCATAATCTATCTGTAAATACAGCAAGCGTCCGGACTATTGGCGGACGCTTGCTAATTCAACTTCCCTTATTCTTTGTCTTCGTTGTCTTCATCATCCCCTTTGTCATTCTGCCAACTGAACGTCTTTTGGACGACCTGCCCGAAGTTATCTTCGATATATACGTCGATAACCTGCTGATCCGTGCTGTGTGAAGTATAATAAAGCCTGAATGTGGTTTTATTCAAAGGATACAGGTCATTCGGTTTAAAGACCATTCCGTCATCCAGCCGTAGCTCGCCAAATCCGTCAGGCTGAAAATACCTGATGAAGAACTTCGCCTGTTCGTATTCGCCCTCTTTTACCAGTTGGCAGCGTATCTCCGCCGTTTCTCCCTGAACGATTTTTTTCTGTACTGGCATACAAACCAAATCATATGTGTAAACCTTATGAATATCCAAATCGTCACTACAGGCACAGACTATTGCCGATAGCAATAGCGTGTATAAAAAATATGCTAAGAATTTTTTCATTGTAATATGCTGTTTAATTGATTATAAATTTCAGCCCTAATCCGAATTGCGTATGGGAATGCCCTGTCGATGTTCCCCACAGTACCCGTTCACGGGCAGTCAGGAGCAACACAATACGGTCGCTCAGGTACGTTTCCATTTCCAACGTAATCGCACCGCCATAGATAAAAGCATCCTTATTCCGAAGCGTAGAACCGTCAAAGAGCGTTTTCTCTCCCCAGTTGCTTGTTTCGTATCCTGCAAGAGCCGAACCGCCTAAAGAGAAAAGCACTACTTTGTTTCTGTCCGATAAGAATTTCAGGAAATAACCGCCTTCAGCAGTAAACTGGCTGACGGGTATTCTGTCTTCTTTATACGGGTAGTACCTGTTTAGGAACTCCGCCCCAAACACCCATTTATTAGCATTTTGGGTATAGGTAGCCATTTGCAGACCGAAGTAATATCCCAGTTCATTACGGTTATCTTTTGAATGAAAACCGTCAACCATTCCGCCTGTCACCTGTAAGCCTTGCATACCGGGTAAGCAACGTTGGGCGTGTAGCTGGTCTGTAAAGACCAGGAACAACGCCAACGTTAGTATAAGAGATAGCCGTTTCATCTTACTTCGTTTTCAATTCGTTGATAACTTTGGCACGAACGAGGTCGGCGTTCTCAACTATAAAAGATTGATGACGGCCACCCTCTTTTTCGTTCAACTCGATGATGAGTTGTTTATCATCGGGAATAGTGAATTTTTGCAGGGTAAAGACACATCTTTCGGTTTTTTTACCACCGATATAGGTCAGGTTGTTATGCGCCCGAAGCGGCATAATTACCTGCTCCTGAATAGCGGTACGTTTGGCGACTTTCTTATCTACGATTTTGAAAGTGATGTAATCCACGTCAAACGGTACATTTGAAGAATTTTTCAGTTGCATATGGAAATAAAGCAAGCCGTTATGCGTGTATATCCCTTTGAGTGTGTATTGGATGCTGAACCGCTTAGAGCCTATATGTTTTATCTCTCTGTCGTTATTCTTATATATGGACTTCATTATCAGTTTTACCAGTAATGGTGATTCGCTCCCCAATTCCCGCATATATATTTCCATTGCATTGTTCGGTCTGTTCACGGCTTCCCCGTCATGGATAAAGTCGGTCATTTCAATGGAGAGCTTCATAGGTTCATCGGCATATTTGACATTAAAGGTGTAATATGCACCGTCTTCGGTAATGACAGCCAAGTTGCTTTCTGTGGAGAAGTCCCTCAGAGCCGCTTTCACACGGAGTACATTTTCCGCTCCGTCTGCTTTTGCAGCCAACAGGTCGGCAGAACCTAAATCGACGTAGCGAATTGCTGCCGGAAAGATGATATGCACCGTCTTTGAGAATGTTACTTCTAATGCATAAGGCGGTATCATACGGTTGAATGTTACAGGTCTGGTCAGACCGTCGAAATAATCCCCTTTCGAGGGCGAAGACACATTCTTTGTTTCCTGTGTTGTTTCTACTTCCTGCGCATTGGCTGTAAAGATGCACCCGATCATAGCGAGTGCGAAAATGAATCGTTTCATACGAATTTTGTTTTAATTGTTAATTACTTATTACTATTTGGATTTTTTTAGTGGGGGTCGCAGACCCTTTTGTTATTTGTTTATTTACGCTTTGGGAAGCAGCAATACTTTGTAGCCTGCTTTCAGGGTTACTTTTACTTCCCGCATTTTCTTACTGAAGAACTGCGATGTTCCCTGAATAAGACTACGCCCCAAATCGGCGGCAAGCTGTGAGCCTGCATCGTCCGTTATGGTTATGCTGCTACCCATTGATGTACCCATATTGGCAGCAATCTCTTTCATGGCGGTTACTTCATCCGAGTTCGGAACGAAGATGCCCTGCATACCGTCCATGTCGTACACTTCCATTTCAACGGGTATCACATTGTCCGCATACTGAATAGATGTAATGGTTATATGCAAGCGTTCCCCGCCAATTTTTGCACTTCCCGTCAGGATTGTATTTGCGGGAATCAGCATATTTCCAGCTTGCATCGGCTCTTGTAAGCGCAACTGCACTTCTTTTCCGTTGGAGATAGTTATTGTTTGATAGACCGAAGCCCTGATACTGTTTTTATCCGTTACCGTTTCGTTTCCGGCAGCCGTGATAAATCCCATGTTACGGGGCTTACTGAAAGCGTCGATAAACTCATCATCGCTCATCGGAGCCGATAGCAGCGAAACAACGCTCTTATGCACCTGTGAAACTGGCTTTGGAACAATCTTTTCCTTTGTGTCTATCGGTGCTGTTTGAACCTGTTCCTGACCGTTGGGCATATACTTAGATGCTATCGCATAGGATTTTTCGATCAGTTCCAGTTGCTTATCGGCTTCCGACTTTTCAGTCAGTTGCCTTTCCAATTCTTGAATCCGTTCTTCCATTGCAAGCTGCTCCTGTTTATCCGTTTCGGAAGCCGTTTCTTCATAAAAACTACCCAGTTGGCGGTTAATGTCCTGATAGGCTTGTGCCGAAGATTGGATCGTCGGAGTATTTCGGGAACTGTTACCGTAATTGTAGTTGTTCCCTTCATCGGGTATAGCTACCTGATTTTCGTTCCCTACTTGCGCTTTACGTCCTTCTTCCTCTCCGAGCAAGAAAGCAAAGTCCTGTAAATTCCGCATTTTTTCATTTTGCTTGTTCTGCATGGCTTCCTGTTCATAAGCTGTCCGTTTATCGCCTACGATACCGTCCTCTTTAGGTATCGGTAGTTCCGAATTGAAGCCGTCGGGTTGTTGCTCCGCCTTATCGCCGGAGGGCGCAAAAATGAGCCACATAACCCCTGCGAAAATTAGGAAGAACAACGGATAGACGAGCATCTTTTTCCGTTTCTGCAATTCCTGCGGAGTAAGTTCCTTTTTGAGCTTACTCTCCTTTTTAGTTTCGGGAACGTCCGGGTTACGGTCGTTTCCTTCATTTTCACTACTCATAATTGAAATTGTTTTTATGGTTTATACTATCCGCTTTCTGTCCCTGCTCCAGTTCCAACCGTTTGATATGTTCAATTGCCATTTGCTCATGACCGCTTTTCTTTCCCATATTGTAAATGGAAGAAACCGTCATGTAGATTGAACCTGCACCAAACACAAAAAGCATTACAAGGATTACGATAATCCGACCGTCGGGCGTTATACGCCCCAACAATGACCGCAGACCGTTTTCAAGCCAGTCTCTTACGGCTGTTAGTTTTTTCTTTATCATGGCTTATCGTTCTAAAGTCTGTAAATCCCTGTTTTCTATAATCTCAAAGCGTTCCATTGTGAACCCGTGCGGGTTGTTGTCGGAACGTACCGAGTTGATCAGGTCGCAACGTGTTACCAGACTTCGTTCGGTAATGTTGCTTGCCCTGATTATCCTTTGCCGTGCGTAGGTTACCACCTTATAGGGATAAGTATCGAGATTACAGGCAACAGAATCAATCTGAATAACCTGATTGATATTATTCGACACAATCCTATTGTAGTACCCTTTCTCCTGCATGTCCTGATAATAGCGGAAAGCACTTTTATCCACCAGAAAGAGTGCCCTGTTGATGTTTGATTCAATGGCGCTCTTATCTGGGGATAGCGTGAAGAACAGTTCATGAAATCGCTTGATATGCTCCTTTGCTTCCACAGGACGGTTTTGTGATAAGTCCTGCGAGAGAGCGAGCATAAGCGATTTTCCTTCATCCAATACATAGATTTTCTGCCGTTGTGCTTCTGCAAAGCTGAATGAGTTCCATACCGCATACCCCGTAATTCCGGCACACAGCACAACGAACACAATGGCGATAATCCGTATCTGCTTGAAACTTGTTTCAATGTTTTTTAAACTTTTAAATTCCATTCTTTTTTTATTTTTAATACATTTATTGCCAGTGGTGGCTCACCGCTTATTTACCGAGTAAGCGACCGCCAACATTACCTGCTGTTGCACCTGCTACACCTCCGGCAATAGCACCAGCTTTACCTGCTGTTTTATTAATGGCTCCCGTAGCACTACCCATTCCTCCGGCTTGGATTACCCAACCCGCAACGGTCGGAATTGTGAAATATCCAATAATTCCGATTATCAGAAACACAATATACACACCGTTTGAGCCGTCAGGAACATAGTTCGGATCTTGTAACAGGACAATGTCCTGTTGAAGCATCAATACTTGTATCCGGGCAAGAACAGAGGAAAAAATATCGGAAATAGGTAACCATAGATATACACTTATATAGCGTGCAAGCCACTGGGTCAGCGTTGCCTGGAATCCGTCATAGACGGAAAAGGCAAATGCTATCGGCCCCAGTATGGCCAACACAATAAGGAAAAATGTCCGTATCGTATCTATGACTAATGCGGAAGCGGCAAACAACAGTTCGAAGAAATCTCTCATTACTTCCCTGAACCATGCTTTGATATCATACCAAAGTCGTTCGCCCCACATACTGATAATTTCAGGGGTATCGGTAATTCCCAAATCTTTCATTTTCTGGTCATATACCTCGTCATCAACCAACCATGCCTTACCTTCACGTACCCGTGCTTGATACTCCAAATTGTCTTTTTGTTTCTGATAGGCTTTCATGTCCATTGTCTGTGATTCCAAAATACCGTTAGTCCCTTTTACAATCGGACTCATCACTGAATTGATCGTTCCCAAAACCAAAGTTGGGAAGAACATGATACACAACCCGATTGCAAACGGACGTAGCAACGGAAACACGTCGATAGGCTCGGCACGGCTCAATGCCTGCCAAACCCTGTAAGCCACATAGAACAAAGCTCCCAGTCCTGCCAGCCCCTTTGCGACACCAATCATACTGCCGCAAAGAGGAAGCATATCCTGATACAGATTCGCAAGAATCTGATGTAGATTATCAAAATTCATCTTTACTTATTTTTATTGATTACCAATACCTTTCGGACGGGGTTCCATAGAGTGACAATACTCTGTTTGTGTCGTTTTTCTCTTTCGCACGAATGAATGAGACGGAGATACTCTTTTGGGTATAGTATTTGGTCAGATTACGATATTCCAACATCTTATTATATACATCATCTATTACTTCCATCCGTTCTTTATCCGACAAGGACAGCCCGTTACTTCCGGTAACTACATTTTTCAGTTCCGTAACTAATGAACCGCCTTCTTCCAACAGTTTGGCATAGCCTGCTGAAATGGCAACCAATTCATTTGGCGTAAAACTCGGATCGCCTACCATTTTGTTGAATCCGTTCACATAGATGTCCGTGATCTCACTAATCATTTCGATGGTCTTTTTTACTTTACGGGCATCTTTAATCAGGTTATTGACTGATTTAAGTGCATCGTAGTATTCTTTGCCTTGATCGTACACCTTTTTTACTTCATTGACATTTTTGACCATATTAGAGACAGTGTTAATGCCCTGTGTTGCACTAATAATATTCTGTACAAGATTGGTCGGGTCTGTTACAACCCATTGTGCTTTTGCCTGAAACGAGAATATGGACAGAGCCACCGTCAGGCATAGAATTATTCGTTTCATATTTTTTACTTTTAATTGATTATTGATTTTAGAGTTATACCTCATGGTACACCCTTTTATATTCGCCTTCGTTGGTCAGCGAGCATATCCTGCTCATCATCGTAGGCAATACGAATGATACCGTAGAAATAGAAAAAAGTAATCCCCCAGCTTTGCTTCAAAGGAACGGTAAACGCCGTATCGTGTTTGTAAATAAACTGCAACCGGAACCGACTACCGTCGTGATAAATTTTAATGTCGGGAGAACCGCAAAGGCTTTTCCACATTCCGCATATATCACTGATAGGGAAAGAGGTACAACTTTGCGATGCCGGACATGGCTTACTCTTTTTTCTTTTCATGGCTCTATCCCCCGTACTCCTGCCGTTTGCTTTCGGCAATCTGTTTGATAGCCAGTTCGATATTGCCGTCCAGTTTTTCGGTCAAAGCCAACACTTCCATTTTCTCCGATTCTTCGGTTGTGTATGTGTAGTATTCTTCTAAACTTACTTCTGTGGCATAGACGGCGGATTGAACACCGCCCAAACCGAACCAGACTTCTTTGTATTTACGACTGGGTACGTTGGACATATTGATAGAGAGTATCTGCGACTTTTCCTTTTCGGTCAGTCCGAGCAACGCCTGTATTGAATCGAATTTATTCATATACTTGCGTTGGTCTAACAGGATTTTACAATCACTGTTATTAATAATACTCTCCTTTACAATCGGCGAAGCGATAATATCATCGACTTCCTGTGTAACGACAATCGCTTCCCCGAAGAACTTACGAACGGTCTTAAAGAGGTACTTAATATACTCTGCCATACCCTCTTTGGCAATCGCTTTCCATGCTTCCTCAATCAATATCATCTTACGGATACCCTGCAAACGGCGCATCTTGTTTATGAAAACTTCCATGATAATGATTGTAACCACCGGAAATAGGATTTTGTGGTCTTTTATCGCATCAATTTCAAAGACAATGAAGCGTTTAGACAATAAATCCAGTTGTTTATCCGAGTTCAACAGGAAGTCATATTCGCCCCCACGATAGTACGGTTCAAGCACATTAAGGAAGTTGGCAATGTCAAAATCCTTTTCACGCACTTTCTTTTCTTCCAGTACCTTTTTGTAGTCATCACGGACGAACTCATAGAACGTGTTGAAAGACGGTTCTAACTTTTTGTTCGTCTTCAGCTTTTCTATGTACTGGCTGACTGCGTTGGAGAGAGCAACTTCTTCCGCCCGTGAAGGCGGCTCGTTATCCCTTTTCCATAGGGTAAGAATCAGCGTTTTTATACTCTCACGCTTCTCAATGTCGAAGACATTATCGTCGGTGTAAAAAGGATTAAAGGCAATCGGGTTTTGCTCCGTGTACGTAAAATATACCCCGTCCTGACCATTGGTTCGCCTGTTAATCAGATTACATAAGCCCTGATATGAGTTACCAGTATCAACAAGGACTATGTGCGTGTCGGGTAGGTCGGGGGCATTGCTGCCCCTTTCCCCCCTAAGAACCGTACGTGAGAGTTTCCCCTCATACGGCTCAAGCAATTCAAAGTTTTTGTTATAAAACCGGCTCATTTCTTCTGTTTTTAAGTAATACACTTCTACGACAACTATCATGTACCAGAGTTCTTTTGATATGGTTGTTTACGGTCTGTTCCGTAACACTCCATTCTATTTCTCTGTCAATTAAGTTTTCACAGATTGGACAAATACGATTTTGCTTTTCCCAGATATATAGGAGAGATTTCCTGCCTTTTAGAGTATTGAGCATTTGATAAGTTTCTCTTTTATCAAAATATTCAACCCACTCTGGGTCATATGGATTAGCCTCTGATTTAATTTTTACATAGGATTCCGTCTTTGTATTGGTTAGTCGCTTTAAAGAGAAGAACTCATTACCTTTTTTACGACTATCAATCACTGAAAAAGTCCAGCTTCTACCATTTACCCTATGAAAGTATTTATTGGCTACCCAATACTTTCCCTTAGCATTGTGTCGTCTTCTCGACCATCTCCATAGTTTTCTGAAAATTTCAAAGTCTGCTCTACTGAATATTTCGGATGCTATACTATATTTATAGTAGTTAGCCCAACCTATAAGCATTGGATTTAATAGTCTGATAATTGTGTCTTGCTTCGCCATTTTATTCGTTTCAATAATATGTCGAACTTTATCCAAAAAGACTTTTATCTTTTCCTTTGATGGTTTCACAAGCATTTTCCCGTTATACTTTCGGAAGTTGAAACCGAGAAAATCAAATCCATCGTTGATATGAGTTATCTTCGTTTTTTCTTCTGATAGGGTAAGTCCCCGTACTGAAAGAAACTCTTTTAGCAATGGCATGATTTCGGATTCCAATGCATTCCTGTCTTCACTTGTAATAATGAAGTCGTCAGCATATCGAACCAAATTGACTTTCGGGTAATATATTTTTCTCGTACCCTTAACTCTTCTTGGTTTATACTTCTTTGCAAGTAGTTCTTGCAATCCATCTAAGGTCATATTAGCCAAAGTTGGGGATATGATACCGCCTTGCGGCGTTCCTTCGTCTGTCGGAAACAATGTTTTATTAAAGACAAAGCCTGCTTTTAGCCATTTCTTTAGCATAACCTTATCCGTTGGGATATTTTCCAGAAGCCATTCATGACTGATATGGTCAAAACAGCCTTTTATATCTCCTTCCAATATCCATTTAGGGCAATAGTCTTTTGCCAAATCAATGAAACATTGCTTCATGGCATCCTGTGTGCTTCTTTCTTTGCGGAAACCATATGAATGGTTGTCGGCTGTTGTTTCGGCTACAGGGTCTAATGCCATCAGATATAATGCTTGCATTGCTCTGTCTTTCATTGTTGGAATTCCTAACGGACGTAGTTTCCCATTACTCTTTTTAATATGCACTCTTCTTAATGGTTGCGGAGAATATCCCCGTCTTTTCAATTCAGTAATCGCATTTGCTTTGGCTGTTGAGGTATTCCATATTTTACCATCTACCCCAGCCGTAGCTTTTCCTTTGTTAGAAGACACTCTTTTCACAGCCAATGCTTTAGCATGAAAAGAGTGAGTAAGCACCCACTGCAAGGCTTTCACCTTGTTGTGCTTACTTTCCTTTTGAGCCTTTACAATACGTGCTTGTAGCTTCTTAACCTCACGTTCACACTTATTCCATTCAATGGTTTCCCATGTGATTGATTTTGTTCGGTCAGTTGATGCACACGATGTTTTAATTTCGTTCATTTGCTTTTCTACTTTAAAAAAGTTCTAAAAGTTTCTTGTAAAGAATTACCTTATGTAGAAGTCTGCCCACTTTCGTGTGAGGTAACATTTAAACCTCTATCCACTTCATTACAAAGTGGCATTCGCTTTTTCTACTATCCCATACCCGCATTTCTATCGGCTTGCCTTACGGCTCACTTTCCTAAATGAATAGGAGAAATACGGGTTTCCCGAGTTCTGCATAAGTAACACGAACGGGTTAGGCTCTGTCTATCCACCGGCAGCTCTTCTATTCGTGTAATCCCACAAGGAAGAGGATTATCTTGGCTGCGTACCTTTTGGTTCAAGCTTATCAGCATTCTTTAGCTTGTTATCTACGTAACGATGTTTATTGACAGTTCACATTTGTTAGCCATACCGTCCAGCCTCGCTCCCAGAACATATAATGCTTATGCTCGTTGTCTTTCCCTCGCGGTTCCGACTTCTCCTTTCGGAAGGGTTACTTTCTCAGGATAGCTTCGTACAAAACAATTACTCATAATGCACGTATCCTTAGGCTACTATTGACGAAACAATAGGTTTAATCTTGCTGTTAAACAATTACTTATGCAACTTCTCGTCGCACTCCCTGCTCATAGTATTGGCGTACCATGTGGTTGGTAAAAAATGATTTACCGCTTCCGCTCGGCCCAAGAATGAATTTATTACGGTTCGTAATAATTCCTTTTTTCATGGGCAGATCGGAAATATCCACATGGAGCGGTTTACCCGAAACCCTGTCCGCCATTTTGATACCGAACGGACTGGGCGAACTACGGTAGTTTGTTTCTTCAGTAAAGAAGCAAAGGGCAGGTTCGATGAATGTATAGAACGCTTCTTCAGCAGGAAAATCCCCACTGTTGCCGGGCATTCCTGCCCAGTACAAAGTAGCGGCATCCACTGTGTTGTGGCGTGGTTTACATTCCATAAGAGCCAACTGGCTACCCACGTCATTACGGATATGTTTCAGTTCTTCTACATCATCACTCCACGCTAATACGTTGAAGTGCGCCCTGATTGAAGTCAGCCCGAAGCTGTGTGCTTCGTTTAAATACTGGTCGATCCACTCTTTATTTATTTGGTTTCCACGACTATACCTTGATAGTGACTGCATATTCCTTGCACTCTTTTCAAACTTCCGAAGATTCTCCGCACTATCCTCAATAAATAAATACTGGTTATAGATATGGTCACATGAGAGAAGTAATCCTACCGGAGAAGCGAACGACAAACGGCAATCGCTTCTATCGGTCGATAGTTTTTCATAACGCATATCCGTTCCGATCCGTCCCGGCAGGTCTTCCGCATCCGAAAGCGTATGCAGGCAAACGTGTTTGTTTCCCACACGAAGCCCGTCGGCTCCCAGTTCCAAATCTTCCAAGCAAGTTGTATCATCGAGCGACAAGGAGAAATATTTTTCAATAAGTCCCGGCTTTTCGCCTGTTCCCGTAATCTCATCCGATGTGATACGGGTAAGAGTAACAAATCCGCTATCGTTCATTATCCGCTCAAACTGCCCGACGGCTTCCAAAAATTTCATACTGGTATCCTTATTGACTTCTTTGGGAATAATGTTTCCACGACAAAGCGATGAGAAATTACTCTGCATCCGCATTCGCTCTTTGGTTGTTTTAGTCAGGAACAGAAAACATGAGTGATTCAGGAACGGTCGTTCGTTGAAGTGCTTTTCAAAGCTGCGGGATAAGAAACTCATATCGTCCTTATCGGTAGCGGGTTTGTAGGTTTCACGCACAAACCAATCCTGCTTATGCACCACACAGTATTCGGGCAGGACTTTTACCGCTTTCGCCCAAGACGAATGAATTGCTTCGTATTCGGTATTGGTTACGGTAAACAATCCGGGCAGTTCCACACAGTAGGCTACCGTTATATCCGCGTCTTTACTGATAATACAGTCGTGTTCGACCGCCAACAGCGGAAACTTACTTTCGATAGTCGCCGCTTTCATTATATTACGCATACGCTACCTCCTTTCTTTTCCGTTTGAAAAGGCGGTGCGGAGTTTTCCTGTTTATCAAATAGCGGGGATGCTGTTTTACAGCCATGAGTTTCATTAAGCCATGTTCCCCGTACTTCTGATTCAGGTTAAAGGTCATCCATACCAATACCGATGCAGCAATTACACCGAAGCCAATGCAAATCCACTGGTCAATGCCAACCATATACATGATGACAAAAACCACGAAAACAGCAAGTAAGCCCCCTGCAAAAATGAAAAGGTATTGCGATTTCAAACCCTTGAACTCCACACTCTTGCCTATTCCTTTATTAATATTGAACTCCATAACTTTTTCTGTATGAAGTTGATTAAAGGAAGAAGGAACGCAGAATGGTAGCGGCAACAATCAGGAAGATACACGCACCGAACCAACTGGCAGCCGTTTTCGATGTATCGGGATCACCGGAACTGAATTTTCCGTACACCTTTACACCCCCGATTAAGCCTACAACGGCTCCGATTGCGTATATCAATTTCGTCCCCGGATCGAAATAACTGGTTACCATGTTGGTAGCTTCAGTAATACCACCAACACCATTACCTTGTGCGAATGCACTTGAAACAGCAGCCAAGATGAAGGCTACCGACATAAGAAATTTTTTCTTTGTCATAATGAGAAATTGTTTAAAATGGTATCGGGGTGGATAGTCCCGATACCGGGTTGATAAATCTTGTTACTATTGAATTTTTTTAGTGGTGGCTATCTCCTTTAGCCGTAATCTCTTTCTTTCATTTTTTTCTTTGTTTTTACATTATTAATACTCGCTTATGCAAAATCCCTGATATTAAAATTATCGGGAGCTTTCTTTCCGCTTCCGGTTGTTCCGGCTTCCTTATCTTTTCGTTCATAGAAAGCCGAAAGGCTTTCAGCCATAAGGTCGGTAACGATTCTTTTTGCATCGGGCTTACCTGAAACCACCTGTTCAAACATATCGGTCTGCCGTATTTCCAACAGGGTATTACCCGCCTTTCGTTTTTGTTCGGGAGTGGCTTTGTCCGTTTTATTTACCGTGCGGACGGCATTTCCCAAATCATCGAACTGAACACCTGATGCGAGTACGGCTTGTGCCGTGCCTTCCACTTCTTCGGTTTCTTCTTCCTCGTCATCATCCGACTCGTTTTCGTTTACTTCCGTCGCTTCATATTCGAGCGGATAATCAATATCCATCGGCTCGTTATCTTCATCGGGCGGAGTATCGGAAAACGTTTCGTCCAGTTCTTCCGGCGGCACTTCTGCCGACGACTTTACCTCGTTAGGCGGAACAAATGTATCAGGATTTTCCGCCTGATTTTCGGATTTTGACGGGGTGGCAGCAACTGGCTCCGGTATGGCAGCAAGAGGCGTCGATGCACTTAAATCAAACCTGCTTTTTCCGACAATATCCGACTTCAAACGCCCCGTTTCTTGGATTGAAGAACCTTGACCGACAATGTTCTTTTTTCGCTTTTTCCCGGCTCTTATCCGCAGAAAATAAATTCCTACGAAAAGGGCATACAGCACAACTATGGTTATGAATATCTTTTCCATGATTGGTTATAATAAGTCCTTTCGTGATTCTGAATAGATATTATTTATCTCATCCTTATATTCCTTCAGATGTTCCCGTAGTACGGTATCTACATATCCGCCAATGGTAATGTTATCCAATGCTTTGGTAAGTTTCATTATCTTGGAATGGGTATCATGGCTGATATACACACAGTCCCGTTTTTTAATTTCGTTCCGGTAGATAAATTTTTCTTTATAACTCAATTTCTTGTTTTCATCATTAGGTATGACAATCATTTGCACTTCCTGTTCTTCGTCCAGAACAGGTTTTTCGCTCTCATTTTGTTTCATTTGCTTTCTATGCTTGATTGCTTTGGGTATCATTACCATTGCAAGCACTATCAGGCAACACGCTATAACACCTATCATTATCGTGTTATCGTTGTATAAAATCGGATTGGGTATCATATCTTTTGATTTTAAGGGGTTAAGTAATCGTCGTCTTCAACATCTTTATTATAAATCTCTTTTATCTCATCTTGGTAAGTATCGAAGTGATGCGACAGCACATTGTCAATGTAGCTGAATATCGAAACATTTTTTTTACCTAATGCCTGTACAACCTTTGCTATCCGTTTGTGGTATTTCTCACGGATACTGACCAGTTTACCGCTTCGTGTGGGTATGCCTGCATCCGTAAGGAACAGGCTTTCGTAATCGGGCAATTTGCTACGTTTACGCTTCGATTCCTCACGGGGAGTTTCTTCCTGAACAACTTTCGTCTTTTCCGGTTCTTCGGTTTCTGTTTCCTGTTCCTGTTTCTTTTCGTGTTCAGGAACCAATGCTCTGGGTATGGAACTCGGATTGTTCCGACGTTCCTTATTCTTGAATGACGATATGACAAAACTTGCATCAATCTCACTCAAATTCACTTCTTCTTTCTTTTTTGCCATAACATACTATTTTAGAGTTTCCAACATCTCATCTATCAGGGCATCAAGATTGCTTCCTTTTACTAATGCCTTATCCGCAGGGAATAGCGTAGAGCGGAACAGGGCTTTGTGGCTTACCGTTTGCTCACGGCGAAATCGTTTACTATCGGGCAGGAATGTTTTGAAAAGCGAAAAGCCCAGTTTGTCGATCACATCTTCGTAAACTTCGTAGAGTTCGGTTTTCTCCCGTCCATCGACAAGATTCCAAAGCAAATACATTCCCTTGATTTTGGCTTTGCCGGGTGTAATCAGGGCATCATTAACCGTAATCACATATTGCAGGGTGCTTTCCAGTACCAGTCGGTCGGCAGAAATAGGCGCAATAATGTAATCCATGAATGAAAGTGTTTGTACCACCGCCGGATTGTTGATTGTTCCCGGCAGGTCGAAGAACACGAAGTCGGGCTTCAATTCTTCGATTACGTCCCTTGCATCTTCCATAGCATTTTCGGGGCTGCTCTCTATGACTTCATAAGCCTTTTTGCCCAAAGTGGAAAATTGTTCATAAGCCATGAGCTTGTAATGCTCATCGTCCATAGACATTTGCAAATCCCTTTCTCGCATTTCTAAAATCGAATGTTGCGGAAAGTCGCAGTCAATCACGGCTACGTTGTAGCCACGCACATAGTGCAAATAGGAAGCTACCAACACGGTAAGAGTTGTTTTTCCGGCTCCGCCCTTTTGGGTGCTGAAAGCCACGTTCAAAGTTTTCTTTTCCATTACTTCAAAATTTTAATTGTTGAACATTGATATATCGTTTTATTAATCATTTTATTAATCATTCGACCGACAGGTCAATTAATCGCACGTTTGTTTTATCATTCGACAGATTGACTGTTTGATTTTCCGCTTAATCGCTAAATCAATCAATCGCTTTATCAGTTTATCAATCGACCGCTCGTTTGATTATTTGCAAAGTCAGTCGATTGGAAAATCGCTCGGGCTATTTATTAATCGCTTACTTTTTTGATTGCCCGAATAATTGATTTTACAATCGTCTTATTGCCTGATTACGCTATCGAGTAATAAATCACTGGGCAAATAAACGCCTAAAAACTCTCCCACACACTACTTTTTCACGAGGTGGCAGCAAGTGGCGTCGGTATGGCAGCAAGTGGCGTCGATGCGTGGAATACAGCACGTTACTTTAGCCTGTAACTTTGCAGCATGAAACGTCGGGAGGTATCCGACCGCCATATTAGCTCGTTTCCCTCGCATTCATATCTGTCCCTGTTCAGGACAGATTTTATTTGCGACATGGCAAATAGCAAGCTGTATTTTCTGCTGCACGGAAACCGTTTTGCTGCAAAAAATGCTTGCCCCACAAGGGGGACGCAAACCCTCCGAAGTCGGGTTGCTTAAAGAATCATTTCGGGCTATGATTGATTGGCGGCGGATGCCGGAACGACGGATTGAACCACTAAAAAATCCGACAGAATGAATGAAAATGCAAAGAACTCCCCCAAAAAGGGAAAAGGGGGACGTCCCCCCAAGAATGACGCTGCCGCTTACCGTTATTCGGTAAACTTTACGGCTGCCGAACACGCCCGGTTTCTCACGATGTTCGAGCAATCGGGACTGCAATCTATGGCTCGTTTTATCGCTGCCCGTGTATTCGGGGACGAGTTTCGGGTAGTAAAAATCGACCGTTCCGCTATGGAATACGTTACCAAACTCACTTCTTTTTATGCACAGTTCCGCTCCGTCGGAGTGAATTATAATCAGGTTGTAAAGGAATTGCACAGCCATTTTTCGGAGAAAAAAACGCTTGCATTGCTTTACAAATTGGAAAAAGCGACTATCGAACTGGTGGAAATCGGAAAGAAAATCCTGGAATTATCGGAAGAATTTAAGACAGAATGGTTGCAAAAATAAACGTGGGAAGTAACCTCTACGGTGCGTTGGCTTACAATCAAGAGAAGGTGGACGAGGGTTTAGGCAAGGTTTTGGGAAGCAATCTTGTCTTTGAACCTACCGACGGACATTTTAATGTAACCGAATGTATGAATGATTTTATGCAGTTCGTTCCGGCTCACTTCCGTACCGAGAAACCTGTTTTTCACGTGTCGTTGAATCCGCATCCGGATGACCGTCTGACGGACGACCAACTGACAGACATCGGACGGGAGTATATGGAAAAGTTGGGATACGGAAATCAACCTTACCTTATTTTTAAGCACGAGGACATCGGGCGGGAACATATACATATTGTATCACTTCGGGTAGATAGTACAGGCAAAAAGATTGACGGATACAGGGAACACGAACACAGTAAGGAAATAACCGAACAGTTGGAACGCAAATACAACCTGCATCCGGCAGAGGGACAAAAACGCTCCGAGCAATGGGAGCTTACACCTGTCGATGCGTCGAAAGGCGACTTGAAAAAGCAGATTGCTTCGGTTATCAAACCGTTGGCGAGTATGTACCATTTTCAAAGTATGGGGGAATATAAAGCCGTTCTTTCTCTCTATAATATTAATGTGGAGGAACTGACAGGCGAAGCGAAAGGCAAACCATATCGGGGCTTGCTTTATTCGGCAATGGATAGCGAAGGTAACAAAGTAAGCAATCCGTTAAAGTCTTCCATATTTGGGAAATCAGTCGGTTACGACGGACTTGAAAAACGTATGGCGAAATCTGCCGAACGTATCAAATCCAAGAACCTGAAAGCGCATACCCTTAAAGCCGTTTCGGAAGCTAAACAGAGTTGCCCAAGCGAAAACGAGTTCCGAGCGAAGTTAAGGCAGCAGGGTATTGATGTCTTATTCAGGCGAAACGATGAAGGACGGATCTATGGAGCAACATTCATAGACCACACCACACGCACCGTTTTGAACGGCTCACGATTGGGCAAAGACTATTCCGCCAATGTATTTAATGACTTGTTTGGTGGCAAACAGGAACCGATACAGGAATCGGCACAGGAAACCCGCTTATCCGATGTTTACAAAAAGCCGGAACAACTGAATTTTGAAAACAGCCATTCTTCGGATAGTGGTTTGGGTGGAATTTTCTCAATTCTTTCTCCCGAACCGGAGAACCACCCGAAAGATGAAATGCCGTTACCATATCGCAAGAAAAAGAAAAAACGCAGGTATGGAAGGCAGATGTAAAAGACAATTCATTGATTTAATAACAATTTAATTTTTCAATAAAATGCAACAAGAAGATGATTTAAGAGGACTTGCCAAAGTGATGGAATTTATGCGGGCAATCAGCATATTGTTCGTAGTGATGAATATATATTGGTTTTGTTACTATGCCTTTCGGGAATGGGGAATCAATATTTCAGTAGTAGATAAGATACTGCTAAACTTTGACCGTACAGCCGGATTATTCGGAAATATCCTTTACACAAAGCTGTTCGCACTCGTTTTTCTCGCTCTTTCCTGTTTGGGGACGAAAGGTGTTAAAGAGGAAAAAATAACTTGGACGAAAATCTGTGTTTTTCTGGCTATGGGTTTTATCCTGTTCTTTATGAACTGGTGGATACTTGACCTTGCATTACCGGCATCGGCAACAGCAAGTTTCTATATCTTCACACTGACAATAGGTTACTTGTGTTTGCTGGTTGGCGGGTTATGGATGAGCCGACTACTCAAAAACAATCTGATGGACGATGTTTTTAATACAGAAAATGAATCCTTTATGCAAGAGACACGTTTATTACAAAGTGAATATTCTGTAAATCTACCTACTAAATTTTGGTATAAGAAAAAAGAGTGGCGGGGTTGGATAAACGTTGTAAATCCGTTTCGTGCTTCCATTGTGTTGGGAACTCCCGGTTCGGGTAAGTCATACGCTGTTGTTAATCAGTATATGAAACAGCAGATAGAGAAGGGATTTTCGATGTATGTGTACGACTTTAAGTTTCCGGACTTGTCGATGATTGCTTACAACCATTTATTAAACAATCAATCAGGATATAAGAAAGTGCCGACTTTCTATGTGATAAACTTCGATGACCCTTCACGTTCACACCGTTGCAATCCAATCAATCCGTCCTTTATGGACGATATTTCGGATGCTTATGAAAGTGCCTATACCATAATGCTCAACTTGAATAAAACGTGGGTGCAGAAACAAGGCGACTTTTTTGTGGAATCTCCGATTATCCTGTTTGCTTCTATAATTTGGTATCTCCGCATTTATCAGGATGGGAAGTATTGCACCTTCCCTCACGCGATTGAGTTCCTGAACAAACGCTACGAAGACATTTTCCCAATTCTAACCTCATATCCCGAACTTGAAAATTATCTGAGTCCCTTTATGGATGCTTGGTTAGGCGGTGCGGCTGATCAATTAATGGGACAGATAGCAAGTGCAAAAATTCCACTATCAAGGATGATTTCGCCCCAATTATATTGGGTTATGAGTGGCGATGAATTTACACTTGACATAAACAATCCTGATGATCCCAAAGTGTTGGTAGTTGGTAATAATCCTGACCGACAAAATATTTATGGTGCGGCGTTGGGACTTTACAATTCCCGTATTGTGAAATTAATCAACAAAAAGGGACAGTTGAAAAGTTCAGTTGTTATTGACGAGCTTCCTACGATATATTTTAAGGGTTTGGACAACCTGATAGCAACCGCCAGAAGTAACAAAGTAGCTGTTCTTTTGGGTTTTCAGGATTTCTCCCAATTAACAAGGGATTACGGCGACAAGGAAGCGAAAGTAGTGATGAACACGGTCGGCAATATTTTCTCCGGTCAGGTAGTTGGAGAAACAGCCAAAACGCTTTCCGACAGGTTCGGTAAAGTCTTACAAAAACGGCAGTCTATGACTATTAATCGTAATGATAAATCGACCTCTATCAGTACCCAAATGGATAGCCTGATACCACCGTCCAAAATCTCCAATCTTACACAGGGTCTGTTTGTCGGAGCTATTGCGGACAATTTCGACGAGCGTATCGAGCAGAAGATTTTCCATTGCGAAATTGTAGTTGATAATGCGAAAGTTGCCGCCGAAACAAAGGCGTATCAGCCTATTCCGGTTATTACGGATTTCACGGACGAAAACGGAGTTAATCGCATGAAAGATATGATTAAAGAAAATTACGACCGTATCAAAGTTGAAACGAAACAGATTGTTGCCGAAGAATTGCGACGGATTAAAGACGACCCTGCGTTGGCTCATTTGTTACAACAGGAGTAATTAAAAAAAGATTGA
The DNA here is from genome assembly GCA_007896885.1 of Bacteroidaceae bacterium HV4-6-C5C. GTDB lineage: Bacteria > Bacteroidota > Bacteroidia > Bacteroidales > Bacteroidaceae > Bacteroides. The sequence goes on along the minus strand of VOIU01000004.1, from coordinate 228,100 downwards.
CAATACCTATTATCAATCTTTTTTGCCTACAACAAATTAACCTTTTGGTGGACAAGGGTCTGATTTTCTTGGATAAGTTCTTTCCTCTTGAATTTTTCCATCTCCTTTATGGATTTTTATAGATGCACTTGGTTGATTTTTTGCAATTGCTATTGTCTTTTGAACAACCTCACTCTTTGTAGATCCAGTAACTGATGCCCTTTGTCCTTTTTCAAGTTTTCCTTGCCATCCGTCGTTTGTTTTTGTAACATGATAATTTTTTCTCATATATATTATTTTTAAAATTAAACTCTGGAAACAATGCGTGCAGCAGTTTTTATGTCAACTGTTTGTACGCCTATTGATTGTAATGTTTGTCTCATATCGTTAAATACAGGCTCTTCATTGTTTGGATCGAATATTGTAAGTATTGCTGTGAATGGAATGCCATTTTGAGGTATTTTTTCTCCATCTCGTGTAAGATACTCTACATCTAAACTCCAATCGGTAGAAGGGCCTATGCCACGAGGGAATTTCTTCTCATAAACTTTTACAGGACTCCACTTAAATGAATGCTCTATTTGATCTTTTTCATAGAGGCCTCCATCTCCCGTTTCGGGCGTATAAATAGCATTTAAGCGACCTGAGTATCTTCCATTGTTTTGAAGCTGTCTCAACCGAGCGTCTATATTAACTCGGATAAACTCGGAGCCATACCGATAATTCAATGGAGGAGTGCTTACTATTGTCAATTTAGCCTGTCCCGTACATTTACCATTCTTTACTAAGCATGAAGGCCATGTAAAACGAAAACTTAATTTTCGTCCTATCGTAATTCTGTTTGCAAATACTAAAGTTATGGCATTGTCTCCACCTTCTAATATCTCTTGAGAGCTTTGAGGCATTCCAAAACCAACTAAATGCTTGGCAACTGTATTGAGTTGCTTTTCACTGAATGGTTCAGGTAGTATGGCATGATGTATTGAAAGAGCCATCAATGTTTCACGAGATACATCGCCTTCTATTGCATTTTCTAAGCTTGCGATTGTCTTTGCTACATTGGGAGCTGCATAACTTGTTCCACACCCATCTTCGATATTCCCATGTTCATTGACTGAGTAAAGCCCATGTCCTTCTATATGGTGTTTTGTCCCCGAACCTCCAATGTGAGCTAAATCTGGCTTCAAGCCAGTTCTTGAACTTACACCTCGACAACTATAATTACTAAGTCCGTAAGGAACAACGCTACTCATGTCGGGGGGATTTAGAGCTGAAACACTAATGTTTCGACAGCTTTCAGCAGGAACCTTTAATGAATCATTTCTTGTAGATACAAGAGTTTTTAAAGCTTCAACTGGATCTGAAGGCCATTCCTTTCTGGCATGACTAGGATGAGTATTTCCTGCGGATATGATGAAAATGACATCATTATCCTCTGCGATTTTATCTAAGATCTGGGCGGGAATACTATATCCGCTTGATGTAACATGTTCCTCAATATTAAGACTGAAATTAAAGATACGTACACCAGTCCTAGCTTTTAAATCTTGTACAGCTATTTCAAGCTCATTGAAAAATTCCAACGGTTTAGAATAGTATGAATCGTAAAACTGAGATGGATAAATGTCCAAATCAATAATGTGACAGCCATTTTTTTCTTTACAAACATCTTCTCCATTCAAATCTCGCCCAAGAACAGCCAATCCTGCAATAAAGCTCCCATGATGTTCATTTTTATCATCAGGACTAACAAGCCCCCATCTATCTTGAATCCAACTTCCAAATATGTCCGAAACACCTCCATCGACAATGCATAATTTAGGATAGCTAGTTTTTTCATCAACGATAGGCATTGTTGCAGGAGTGCCTTTAAAAGGTAAAGCGGGAGCACCACTTTTTGTTATTATTGGAGGTAACATTATTCTTTTCACGAGAGGATGTCTGTCCAAAAAATCCAACAGCTTGGCATGTAGCTCCGGATTGAGATTCACGGGCTTCCTATTATTATTCTTTGCAGCGGATGATTGCATCGGAAACATTTGAACAATAGGAGTTCCTCCTTCTTCCAGTTTTACTCCGAATAGTACCGCAGCAGCTTTGTCTTGCCTTATTTTAATAGCAAACAATCCAGAATCAAAAGTTTCTAACCCGTTGATAAAACTGCTGAACAGCTGTCTTTTCTGAATAGTTAATGTATCCCAGTCTTTTTTTGCAGGTGGATCATCAAACAATTCAATAATATAAGCTCCGCCTGAACATGGATCTGAAAGCCAATTTATAGCTTCGGTAACAGAAAATTTCCGTTTATCACTTTTCTCATGTACAGAGATATGGTCTATGGCACCTATTTCACTCCGCATGCGACTGGGAGCAGAAACTTCTTTCCCATCTACGATTTTTTTTCGTGTTGTTGTTTCTGCTTTTCCCATGCTGGAAGAAACTCGTTCAATGCTTTCAGGGGACAATTCGACAAATAACTCTCCTAATTCTCCAGCCCCAACAATTGGAGCAATTTCAGGGCTAAACATAGCCTTAGAAGGACGATGACTTTTGGCCAATGCAGATTGCCGCAAAGTTATTTTTGCATATGAAATCGGGGCAAATTCATTACTGATTTGTATATCTTTTATTTCACACAATTGCTGAGATAAAGAATCTCTATGTTCAATAAACTCGGAATCTTTATCTTCAAAAAAATCCGTAAATGATCCTCCTCTCGGATTTTCTATATCTTCAATGAAGTTGCTGGTATTTAATACCACTTGAATTGGACTATTTGCCATAGTATATAGTTTTTATTATTTCATTTTTGATTTAAGTTTACTTAATGAAGACGTTGTCATTCCAAACAATGGTGCAATATCAACTTGTTTAAAAGAATATTTATCATCCTCTATTAGAGCATTGATAAATTCTTCATCATTACTAAGGATAACGCTTCTCTTTCTTTCATCTACTCGTCCTGAATTTAAAAGTGCAAATTGCCTTACCATGTGTGAAATAGTCATCTCCTTATCAACTATATGCGATCTTTTGATCCATTTCGCTAACGTTTCAACATCTGCTCCAGTAGAATCTTCAATACACCAAGCAAACAATTTCATCTCATTCTCAGCAAACTCCAGTGGTTGTAGAAATTTTCTCAGCAATGAAATTGCAACCATTGGAGATGGCTTTGGAATTTCAATTTGAATATCAAATCTTCTCCAGATAGCAGGATCTAATAGCGTTTCGTGATTTGTAACCCCAATTGTAAAGCCTTGGTCTTTTCTGCTGTCTAGACATTGCAACAATGTATTTACAACTCTTTTAACTTCGCCCACTTCTTGCGGATCATTCCTGAGTTTTGCAATTGCGTCAAATTCATCAAGAAGGAGTACGCAATTATATCTATTGGCAAAAGCAAATAAATTCCCAATGTTTTTTGCAGTTGTACCCAAAAACGAAGACATTAGACCTTCTAATCGAGCTAAAACTACTGGAAGTCCAATCTGTTTCGCAATCCATTTTGCCAAATGGGTTTTACCTGTTCCGGGTAGTCCATATATTAAACACGAACTGGCAGGAAATGCCTCTATTTCAAGTAATTTATCGAACTTAGTCCATTCGGTAATAATGGAATAAATAGCTTCTCTAATATTCTCTTCAAAAACAGGAATTTCGTCAGGTAGGTCATTCCCAAAATGTATCTCAGCCAATGGCGTTGAAGTTTCTTTATCGACTGGGACAGGGGTCTTAGACGTTAGTTCATCTCCTTTTCCTATTGCAAAAGATTGTCTGATTTTGCTTGGAGTCATTTCAAGTGATTTATGAGATGACGCCAATAAAGACTCAAGAGATTTCGCCTCTTTGTCGTGTCCTGCTTTTTTTAGTGCGTCTTTCAGTCTAGTAATCTGCTGTAATACGGCATTATTAGGAGTGGATAATGCTGATCTACAAAGAGCTTGGATTATATTGAAATTTTCTATTGCCATGTTTTCGAATTATTTTCTGCAAATATACGACATATTTCCATATTTTCAAATATATTTCTAAAATAAGTAATAATATTTCCATTATGAGAAATATATTTCCGTAAAATGCAGTTTGGTTGAATTCGCAAATGATATGAAAATATTCTTCATCATATACTTGCGTTAACGCCACACACTGCCAAACCAACGCCACACACTGCCACCTGCTTCAAAAACTGCTGTCAGCCTGTTGATTAGAACTACTTTCGTTACGCATTAATATTGATGCGTAACAAAAACAGTTTTAAGTATGGATGAAACATTAAATCCGAAAGACAAAGTTCTCCTGATGCGGGATGAAGGAGAAGGTAACAAACTCAAAGTCGTGAGAGGTATCGACAAGAAAGGAAAGATTGATGCCATTGACCCGATGAAGGCGAAACAAACTGATTTTATCAAAATTGACAAACACGCCGATCCTCTCGAAAACTTTTTCAAAAACTTCTTTAATCAGGCTAAAAATCCGTCGCATACAGGTTTTTATGCAGTTACGGTTGATATGCTTGATAAAGTTCTATCGCTTAATGATAAGGAATTGGAAAAGTTTCGTATTGATCCGAGAGATTACCTGAATAAAGAACAGGAGCAATCAGCTAAGAAAGACGAAAAAGAAGTAGTAACCAAAAAAAAAGAAGAAAAAATGGATGCAACAACCGAACAGAAAACGGAATTTAAGCAATTCGACACGAACCGTATCCCTGAAAGCGAGTATCAGAAATATGGTATCAAACCCGAAAATTTGGAGGGCGAACTCAAAGCCATGAGTTATGGGTACAAATCTCCGCACTTGGTAGATATTAACCCAAAAATCGAGGGCGTGGACTATCCCATGAAAGCCCGTCTGTCTTTGGAGGAACAACCTGACGGCAGCTTGAAATTCGTTCCGCACCCACAGCAACAACAGGTAGATTTGGATAAACCGTTTCAGGGTATTATGCTCCCGAACGATGTTAAGGAAAACCTATTGGCGACAGGTAACAGTGGTCGTGTGGTCGAACTGGAACCAAGACCAGGCGAAAAAGTACCGTCGCTTATTTCCATAGACAAACTGACCAACCGTTTGGAAGCCGTACCGCTTGATAAACTTACTGTTTCCCAAAACCTGAAAGGCACGGAACTATCTCCCGAACAGCAACAGGCGCTCAAAGAGGGGAAGAAAGTATTGGTCGAGGAAATGACCTCTAAGAGTACTATCGGCACGGAGAACCCCCGAAAGTTCGATGCTTACGTTCAGTTCAACGCTGCCAAAGGTGGATACGATTTTTCCTACGACGGATTAGGCCGTAATAAGTATAGGCAAGAGAACAAACGGGAACAAAGTCAAAGTCAAACCGATGACCAACAGAATAAAGTCCGTATTCCCAAAAAACTTTTAGGAGTAGATTTGGATGACAAACAGCAAAACTCACTCCGTGAAGGTAAATCGGTCTATGTGCAGGGAATGTTGAAAGACGAAAAGGGCGAACCTTTTAACGCATACGTGAAAGTAAATCAGGAAAAAGGCAAACTCGACTTTTTCAAATGGAATCCCGATAGAGCCAAAAAGCAGGGAGCAGACGTTAAAGTAGCCGAAGGAAACAAAACACAGGTAGCTGTTAATTCGCAAGGAAAAACCAATGAAGCGACCAAACATTCCAAAGAGCCCTTGAAACAAGGTCAGCAGCAACCGACCGAAAATCAGCAACAGAACAATCGACGAACTGTAAAGAAAAATACAGGACATAAAATGTAAAATCAACCACTAAAAAAATCCATCTCAGAAATGAAAGTAATAATTGCAGAAAAACCAAGCGTAGCCCGCGATATAGCGGCTATCGTTGGTGCGGATAACCGCAAGGAGGGTTATTTGGAGGGTAATGGATATGCCGTTACGTGGGCATTCGGCCACCTCGTCGGGTTGGCAATGCCGCAGGATTATGGTATCACAGGATTTCAGGCTGAAAACCTGCCGATACTTCCGTCAGAATTTAAGTTGCTGCCCCGACAGGTTAAGGACGGTAAGGAATACAAGCCCGATCCGGGAACGATGAAGCAACTGAAAGTTATCCGAGAACTATTTAATAAATGTGAGCGTATCGTAGTAGCAACCGATGCGGGTCGTGAAGGAGAGCTAATATTCAGATACATTTATAGCTATTTGGAGTGTAATAAACCTTTCGACCGACTTTGGATAAGTTCTCTGACAGATCAGGCAATCCGCAAAGGTTTGGAAAATCTTCGTCCGGGAGAAGAATACGACAACTTGTACGGTTCTGCCAAAGCACGCAGCCAAGCCGACTGGCTTGTGGGAATAAACGCCTCGCAAGCCCTTTCCATATCAGCCGGACACGGCGTATGGTCGTTAGGCAGGGTACAAACACCCACACTTGCGATGATATGCAGCCGATACCTCGAAAACAAGGAGTTCAAACCACAAACTTATTTTCAATTCAGATTGCACACGGCAAAAGATGAAGTCCAATTTGCTGTAATTTCTACCGAACGGTACAATACGAAACAGGATGCAGACACAATCTTAGAGCGTATCCGCTCGTCAGAATCAGTCCGCATCGTAAATGTGGAAACGAAACAAGGAAGTCAGGAGCCGCCTCTACTCTACGACCTGACCACCTTGCAGAAAGAAGCCAATAGCCGGCACGGTTTTTCGGCAGATAAAACCCTGTCGGTGGCACAATCGCTTTATGAAGCAAAGCTCATTTCTTATCCGAGAACCGGAAGCCGCTATATTTCCGATGACGTTTTTGCCGAAATACCTGCCCTAATCAGGATGCTTTCCAATCATTCTTCATTCGGCAACTATGCAAAAACATTGTTGGAAGCAAGTCTGAACAGGCGTTCGGTAAACGACAAGAAAGTTACCGACCACCACGCCCTGATAATTACCGAAAATACGCCGAAAGATATTTCAGCCGACCAACGTATCCTGTACGATATGATTGCTGCCCGGCTATTGGAAGCCTTTTCGGGTAAATGCACCAAAGAGAAAACAAACGTTTCATTGGATGCTTCGGGTGTTCCGTTTTCTGTTAAAGGCAGTGTTATCCTTATTATGGGTTGGAGAGCGGTATTGAATGCACCCGATGATGAAAAAGGCGAAGATGATGTTTCTACACTTCCTGCCTTATCCAATGGAGATATACTTCCCATTAACGGAACGGAACTGTTGGAAAAGCAAACCAAGCCCCGCCCTTTGCACACGGAAAGCAGTCTATTGTCTTCAATGGAAACTTGTGGAAAAGACTTGACAGACGAAGCCGAACGGGAAGCCATTAAAGAATCGGGTATCGGTACACCTGCTACACGAGCAAGTATTATTGAAACCTTATTTTCTCGTGAATATATCATAAGGGAGAAAAAATCCCTTGTGCCGACTAACAAAGGATTGGTTGTCTATCTGGCTGTCCGTGATAAAAAGATTGCGGATATCGGTATGACGGGCGAATGGGAAAGTGCCTTGAATAAAATTGCTTCGGGCGAAATGAATGCAGATACTTTCCACAGGGGGATTGAAGTGTATGCCGCACAGATTACAACCGAACTGTTGGGAAGTAAAATTGAAGGCGGCAATACAAAAGAAAGTTGTCCGTGTCCCAAATGTAAAAACGGTCAGATCGTTTTCTACCCCAAAGTAGCCAAGTGCAATAATGAAGACTGCGGATTGACTGTTTTCCGGAACAAGTCGGGCAAGGACCTGACCGATGGACAACTGAAAGACCTGCTCACCAAAGGGAAAACAGGCATTATCAAAGGTTTTAAGAGCAAAGAAAATAAGTTTTTTGATGCTGCTATCGCTTTTGACGAAGCCTATAAAACAGTTTTTGAATTTCCTCCGAGAAACAAAAAACGGAAATAAAAGTAGTATCTTTACCGCTAAGAAAGTTCATACAGCCACAAGTTTGACGAGAAATTGTTGGATATGTACTGTTGGATTTTTTTAGTGGTGGCACTGGGGAGGGATACCCCGGTGCCTTTTGCATATCTACATCAACAATTTTACCACTAAAAAATTCATCAGTATGAAATACAATTCAAACTTAGAGCCAGCGGAAATGTCCTACTTCCGCCTTAATTTACTATCCTTTTTACGTGATTCCCACCCCGATAAAGCAAACGACCTTTCCTTTATTGCAGGACGTGGGGATATGGCAGCCGAAGCGTACAGCGAAGCCGTAAAAAGCGGTTTAGACCACATTCAGGCAGCCGAAATTGCCAATGAGGTCTTATTCAAAGGCTTGCATTTCTCTTCTTACAATGTGATTGTTGAAATTCTTTGGAACGAGTTCTTTGAAGAGATATCGCCGGACGAAGCCCAAGCAAAGGCAAAAGAACTATTGCCCGAATGTCAAGCGGTATTTTCCAATTACAACCTGAACGATGATTTTGCCGAGGCGACCGAGTACCAGTCGCTCTATACGGAGCTTGTCGGCACAATCCTGATTTTGCTCGAAAATGAGTTACAATAAGCGAACTCATTTACGTCAGAACATTGATGCTATCAAGTTGGCGTTAAGGCTCGACAAGGAACAGAAGAAAGCAACTCCCGAAGAGCGGGAAATACTTGCCAACTATTCAGGTTTCGGAGGAATTAAGGCAATCCTTAATTCTACGGAAAAACCCGAAGATATTGAGCGGTGGTCTAAATCCGAAATCGAGCTTTTTCCGTTGGTGCAGGAACTCCACGAGGTACTCCGTGAAAGTTCGCCCACAATGGAAGCTTACAAACGCTATGTCAGTTCCCTGAAAAGCTCTATCCTAACGGCATTTTATACGCCGAAGCCTGTTATTGACGCATTGGCGGATGCCTTAAAAGATAGCGGTATCACACCGACTCGCTTTTTAGAACCCAGTGCCGGTACAGGTGCATTTATTGCCTCTTTCAAAGAAACCGCACCCGCAGCCAAAGTAACCGGATTTGAAAAGGATTTGCTTACGGGAAAAATCCTCTCACACCTTTACCCGCAAGATAAAGTGCGGATTGAGGGTTACGAGAAAATGGAAGGACGTTACGCACAGCATTTTGATGTGATAGCATCCAATATTCCATTTGGCGATATTGCCGTATTCGACCCGCTGCTATCCACCCACGAGATACCGGCGGTCAAACAATCGACACAGGCTATTCACAATTATTTCTTTGTAAAGAGTGTGCAAACTGCCAGAGAGGGTGGAATAATCGCCTTTATCACTTCACAGGGTATGCTTAATTCAGAGCAAAACAAGCCGATACGTGAATACCTGATGAGCACCTGCGATATCGTTTCTGCTGTCCGCTTACCGAATAACCTCTTTTCCGACCACGCCGGAACGGATGTCGGCAGCGATTTGATTATCCTGCAACGCAACAGTCAAAATACGGAATTGAATCAACGACAGCAGAATTTTATCGAATCCCGCAAGTTGTCAAACGGTATTTCCATCAACAACCTGTTCCGTGATTTCGACAGGGTGGTGCAGACCGGTTCAAAGATAGATACCGACCCTTATGGCAAACCTGCCATTGTCTTCACGCACGAGGGTGGAGTGGACGGTATCGCCAAAGATCTGCGGAAAATGTTGGATGAAGATTTTTCCCAACATTTGGATTTACAGCGATACCAAAGCTTTGCACAAGATGCTTCGGAACAAATAAAGTCTTTGCCCACCGAAGAAATAGAGTTGAAACCTGAATCAGAAGAAGCCGTATATGCCAACGACCTCAATCCCCTATGGCAAACGGATGAACTTGACCCTTTTTGGGAAGCACTTGAAGAACATTGGTTTTCTGATGAAAATATGCTTTCACGGAATGAAAGAGAAACTATTTCCATAGAACAATCGGTAAAAAATGAATCTGAAAAGCAAACCCTAAACAAGCCAACTTCGGGACTTGCAACTACTCTTTTCGATATGGACAACCCTGCCATTAAAAAAGAGCCGACTCCGGAGACAAAACCGAAGCCTGTTACAGAGCAACCATTAATTACGCTCTATGACCTCTTCGGATTTACCCAAGAGGAACGCAGTCAGGCAAATAAACCAAGAAAACGGAGCAAGAAGCCTCAAAAGCAGGAAAGCAAACCACAAGAACTTCCTTTTATGGATTGGCGGGAAGAATTGCAGTATGAAGCCACTCAAAAGAGGGAACAATTGCAACAGGAAACAGCACAAGCTTATCCCGTATTCGATGCCCGTCGGGAAGAACAATTGGAAAACCTTCGGGCGGAAGCTGAACGGGAACAACAAGAGCGTTTGAAACCTGTCCCTTTCCAACCGGAAGATATTCCATCCCATTATCGGGAAGGCACATTGGTAACGGACAATAACAACCGTATCGGTTATTTACGTGATTTGAACGGATTTCAGCCGATGTTCCATCCGCTTCAGCTCACCGGAACACAGCAGGCGAAAGCATCCCTTTACATCGAAATACGGGATACTTATCACCACCTGTACAGCAACGAAGCAACAAGGTTGGAAGCAAATCCCGCCTTGCGTGAAATGCTCAACAGGCTTTATGATGATTTTACCCGCCGTTTCGGAAACATAAACGACGCGAAAAACCTGAGCCTTATTAAAATGGATGCCGGAGGAACGGAAATTTTGTCCCTTGAACGCTATGTCAACGGCAAAGCTGTCAAAGCCGATATTTTCCAACAACCGGTTGCTTTTAATCCAAACGAAATAACTTCTACCGATAACGCAAGGGAAGCCCTGACCGCTTCGCTCAACAAATATGCGACTGTTGATCTTGACTATATGGCAGGGCTTACAGGCGGCACTTCGGAAGAGATTTTATACGAACTAAAAGGGCAGGTATTCTTCAACCCGATGATCGGTGCTTATGAAATCGCGGACAAGTTCATAAGTGGCAATGTAATTTCCAAAGCCGAACACGTCGAACGCTATCTGGACAATCATCCCGATAATGAATCCGCAAAAGAATCCCTCACAGCACTTCGGGAAGCAACGCCCCGTCCGATATCCTTTGAGGATTTGGACTTTAATTTTGGAGAACGATGGATTCCGACAGGTATTTACAGCAAGTATGCTTCGTACTTGTTCGATACCGATGTGTCGGTACACTATGCACAAAGCCGGGATGAATACAGTCTGAAAGCCGACCATAAGAATATCAAGATTTGGGATCAATACGCTGTCAGGGCACAAAGTCGGAGTTATGACGGGATTGCGTTGATGAAACACGCTTTGCACAATACCTCTCCCGATATTACCAAGAAAGTACGAAAATTGGTTGACGGAGAAATGCAAGACGTTAAAGTGAGAGATTCGGAATCCATCCAACTTGCCAATTCCAAGATTGACGAGATACGCAACGGTTTTACCGAATGGTTGGGCGAACAGTCGCAGGAGTTCAAAGACCGGTTGGCGGATAAATACAACCGCACGTTCAACTGCTTCGTTCGTCCCGATTACGACGGCAGCCATCAGGAGTTTCCCGGATTGGACTTGAAGGGTTTAGGTATCCCCGACCTGTACAAGAGCCAAAAAGATGCGGTTTGGATGGATAAACTCAATGGAGGGGGCATCATCGACCACGAGGTGGGCGGTGGAAAAACCCTGATAATGTGCGTAAGCGCCTACGAGAAAAAACGGTTGGGATTAGTTAACAAACCCCTCATTATGGCTCTCAAAGCCAATGTACACGAGATAGCCCAAACTTTCTGTACGGCTTATCCCAATGCAAAGGTACTGTATCCGGGTAAGGAAGATTTTACCCCTGCAAAACGGGCGAAGATCTTCAACGAAATGAAGAACAACAACTGGGATGCTATCATTTTGACGCACGAACAATTTGGTATGATCCCCCAGTCGCCCGAGATACAGCAACGCATTTTACAGGCGGAACTCGATTCGGTCGAAGAAAATTTGGAAGTATTAAGGGCACAGGGCAAGGAGATTTCCCGTGCAATGGAGAAAGGTCTGGTTAAACGACAACTTAATCTTGAAGCCAAGTTAAATACGATCGCTTATCAGATTGAAAACCGGAAAGATGATACAGTCGATTTTCGTTTAATGGGCATCGACCATTTGTACGTTGATGAGAGCCACCGTTTCAAGAACCTGACCTTTACCACCCGTCACGATAGAGTGGCAGGATTGGGAAATGCCGAAGGTTCTCAACGTGCCTTAAATATGCTGTTCGCCTTGCGTACCATTCAGGACAGGACGGGAAAGGATTTGGGAGCGACTTTCCTTTCAGGTACAACCATTTCCAATTCACTGACGGAGTTATACTTGCTTTTCAAGTATCTCCGGCCAAACGAACTGGAACGGCAGAACATAAATACGTTCGATGCCTGGGCGGCTATTTTTGCCAAAAAGTCGATAGACTATGAATTTTCGGTTACGAACGAGATTGTACAGAAAGAACGCTTCCGGTATTTTATCAAAGTACCCGAATTGGCGGCTTTTTATGCCGAAATTACGGATTATCGCTCCGCCGAAGATATCGGAATCGACCGGCCTGTCAAGAATGAAATCCTTCACAATATTCCACCTACGCCCGACCAACAGGAATTTATTCAGAAGTTGGTAGAGTTTGCCAAGACAGGCAAAGGCGAAGTATTGGGACGTGCTCCGCTATCGGAAAGCGAAGAAAAAGCAAAGATGCTGATCGCGACGGACTATGCCCGCAAAATGTCGCTCGATATGCGGTTGATTGACCCCGTAAAGTACGGCGACCATATAGATAACAAGGCTTCACACGTTGCTAAGATGGTATCGGATTACTATACCAAATTCAAGGATCACAAGGCTACACAGTTTGTTTTCTCTGATTTGGGGACCTACAAACCCGGAGAATGGAATCCCTGTTCCGAGATAAAGCGTAAACTGATGGATGACTACGGAATCCCCGCTCACGAAATACGCTTTATTCAGGAGGCAAAAACGGACAAGGCTCGCAAAACGATGATAAAAGATATGAACGAGGGCAAGATCCGTGTGTTGTTTGGCTCTACCGAAATGTTGGGAACAGGTGTAAATGCCCAAAAACGATGCGTTGCCATTCACCATTTGGATGCGCCTTGGCGACCGTCCGACCTTGAACAGCGAGACGGTCGGGGCATTCGTAAAGGTAATGATATTGCCAAACTGTATGCCGGCAATAAAGTGGATGTACTGATTTACGCCGTTGAAAAATCATTGGACGCTTATAAATTCGGTTTGTTGCATAATAAGCAGCTTTTCATCCGCCAGTTGAAAAACAACTCAATGGGTAGCCGTACCATTGACGAAGGCAGCATGGACGAAAAAGGCGGAATGAACTTTTCTGAATACGTGGCTATCCTTTCAGGTAATACCGAGTTACTCGAAAAAGCACGGCTGGAGAAGAAGATCGCTTCCCTTGAATCGGAACGACAGGCGTTTACCAGAGGTAAATCTTCATCCCGCCATAAGTTGGAAGGTATTATGTCCGATGTGGAGAAAAATGACGGTATAATTAGCCGTATTTCCAAAGATATGGAAGCATTCAATTCCCGTGTTCAGTTTCAATCGGATGGCGTTACCCGCCTAAATCCTGTTTTATTGGACGGTTTGCAGGAAAGTAATCCGAAAGAGGTTGGAATAAAATTAAATGAGATAGCCGACAAAGCCCGGACTCACGGAGCACACGATAAAATCGGTACACTTTATGGTTTTGATTTATTGGTAAAATCCGAAACGAGTAATAAAGACGGTTTTGATGTGATACAAAACCGCTTTTTTGCCAAAGGGGAAGGAGGTATTCTTTACAATTACAATCACGGTTATATTGCTTCTGACCCGAAGACAGCAGCACTGAATTTTCTGAATGCCCTTGATACGATGCCTAAATTGTTGGAGAAATACCAATCGGATAATGAGAAATTGCAAAAGGATATTCCCGTTCTCAAAGAAGTCGTCGAAGCCACTTGGCGGAAAGAACCGGAACTGAAAGTGTTGAAAGATGACCTGATTAAATTAGACCGTGAAATCCAACTCTCGCTCAAACCAATCGAGGAGAGCGTACAGAACGATGCCGTTTCGATAAATAGTGCAAACCAGCCTACTGCCTCTGTCCGGGACACTCCTTTACCCAACAATTTACAGGGAGTGAAAGACATTATGGGTGACAGGCTTTTAATTGCATCGGTGGGTGGTAGTCCGCCGAAAGTGGAGAAGAAAGATACATCTAAGGCATTCAAGCTTTAATAGAAATGGCGATTGAACATATCCAATCGCCACTTTTATTATTTTTTTTCTGTGCTTGAAGTTATTTCAGATAACTGGTATAGGTAGAAGAACGCTTCTGGATTTGATTTTTTAAATTTATTAAATTTGGTACTTGTCGGTTCTTTTATCAGCCAATCTTTCATTTCTTGTATTTTTTCAGCATCGAATTTCTTTATATCCGTTTGTCCATATTTTATTACGGTAGCCATATATGCCACTTTTGCCGCATAAGTAATTGCCTTTTCAAGATGAAACACTTCCGAGTAAATAAAGCCCTTTACTTGCAATATACCTTTGGAGAGAATAGCGAAATCCGCCTTACCGTGATTACCCCGCAAACATATCTCTAATGAATTATCAATAATATCATCGAGTACGTCTGAAACCGTACAAATATTTTCCCTGTATTGTATTTCCGTTTCGGCAAATGATGAAAATACAGAAGAAACTATCTCCGCATTATCTGCATGGTCGCACAAGCAACCTATATCATACATTTGCTTGATAATTTCCATACCCATTTCTTTTTCGCCCTTCTTATAGGGTATGCCTGTTGTATTGGGAGCAAAGGCAGTCAGTTTGTCGCCCAATATGTTGTTGAAGTCAGGAACTCTTACTTGTGTTGCTGTTCCGTCTAATTTCACAAACAAACTATCTATAGGAACTTCAACCACATTCTGATAGTTTATTTTTTCTTTCAGAATATCCAGTAATACATAAGATTCTTTTTCTTCAATAACCGAATGGAAATACAGTTTATAATGTACTTTGTCTATTTTGGCTTTTGCCTTACGTGGTTGGTCTTCAAATCGAGTGAACCCATATTCTTTACAGATTTCTTCTAATATACTATCGAATTTCGCTTCTTTTTCGGGTACAATAATATCAATATCTATGGATAACCGTTTGCTCGAACGGAATAATAACATTAAAGCAGTTCCCCCTTTGAAAACAAAATCCAAATTAGATTTTGCAAGACCTTCTAAAAGCATTAAAGCTCTCACTACTTTTTCGACAAGTATTTTATCTTTTGCCTTTGTGGATTTTGTTATTGCTTCAATCCACTCTTTTGATGCGTTTTCTGATTTTATCATATTTTCAAATTTACGTCAATTTATGACGATTATTGACGATTTATAGTTTTCAAGATATCCTCTATTTCCCTTCTCTTATTTTTACGCCCTGCATATCTAAGCATCGTGTTTTGATTGATCGTGTATTTCTCAAAAGCAGTGCGTATAATCGTATATATTTCGTTTCCTTGAAAAGATATTAGTTCTTTATCCGTTGCTAAATCCACCAACATTTTTTCGAGAGTAGCCACAGAGCAGTTTTTCACCTTTTGTGTAGGAGAATCCGATATCAAAGGACGAATAATAATTGTGTCGCTGAAATCCGATATATCTCCATAAAGATTACTAATCAGCATCACTTTTGAATATTGCTCTTTCAAAGCATAATATACAGCATCTAACGCATCTTTCTCTACATCCACAAATAGAATGTTGAAATTGATAAGATGTTGCGAGAAATAATTAACGTGGGACAATTCCCACTGGCAGTAGTTGGCAAATGGAAAATTTTTGTTTATAAACTGGCTAATGCTTTTTTTCTTATGGGTAATTTCTGGAACAAATATTTCTGTTTTACCTAAACGGTATAACCCTTTGCCCACCCTTTGAAGTACTCCTTCCTGAACAAGAGCATACACACGCCAATTCACAGTTGTTTTAGGAATAGAGGGTTCTTCCTTCCTATAAAAAGCATCAATATCTTTTAATTCAATGATATTTTTGCTACCAAACTCTTTTTGCAGCTTGTCGATTTTTGTTATTTTACTCATATATGCTACTTTAATCCTCTGCAAAGGTAATCAAATTTACGTCAATAAATCGTTTTTTTTGACGTAAATTTGAAAAGACAAAACCCATACCTGTCATCACTACGGTACGGGCTTTCGTACTAATTTAAATAAACTGCAACATCAAAATAGAAATAAAACGCCCTCACGGGTTTTTCGGTGGATTTTTACCGTTCCGTTTTTTATTAAAATTTTCCCTTATGAACGTATGTACATCACTCTCTTTATAGTAGGTTTTTTGATAAACCGTCTGAAAAGGAAGTTCGCCTGTACTGCGATAGCGTTGCAGCGTTCGCTTACTTATATGGAGAAGCTGACACAAATCCTGATTGTCAAGCAATAGTTCTCCGTCCAACATATTCCTTTGTTTACTCATTTTATCAAGGGTTTTATCCTGTTTGTCGAAGCGGTACATGATTCGTTCCATCCATGCTTCAAAGTCTTCTCTGCTGATATACATAATTGTTCAAGTGTTTAGAAGATATGCCCTATCATAAAGTAATTCTGATTGGACGGATCTTTTATGATTATTTCTTTTTCTCGCATATATTTAATGTAGCTTTTGGCGGTACGTTCCTTTACATCCATTGTTTGCTGGATGCGGTCGCACAGGTCGATATAAGTCAAGTGCTTTTGTACGCCAAATATCTCACGGGCAACTGTCGCCAACTCTTTTTCTTTACGTTTTTCTTTTTCCTCCCTGGTCTTTTCCCCTATGTAAATGTGCATTCCTAATTCCTTGTCCCATGAGAACTGCATTAAGGGAACATCGAGAGGGCTTCCGTCCCTTACTTTGAGAGCCTTAACAACCGATATCGACGGTTCCGAATCGAGTTCTATACTTAGGATAGCAGCAGCTTTTCGCTGTAATTCCGAACCGAGATGCCCTCTTAATTTCAATCCATTTGGCACATAATGAAGCACACAAACGATACAAGTACGGTATATTCCCGCCAAACGATACAGTTCGTCCATAATACGGATGCTTTCTACTTCATCATTGGCTGATGATACCAAATCCGCAATACCGTCGATAACAACCAAGCGTATGCCCTCGTATTCATAATGGTATTTGTCCATACTCTGAACTATGGCTTGCAATCGTTCTTTCCGGGACATTCCAGTAAGGGAGAAAGCCCGTAGTTCTTCCGGTTTTTCGTTCAGTTTGGCTCGTTTCAAAAGATTGGAAACGTTTTTGAAAAGCTGTACTTCGGATTGTTCAGTATCGTAAAGCAAAACCGCCTTGCCGTCGGAATTATCACGGACATTCACGCCTAACGTATCAATGGTACGGTTGTCTTTTATGATTGAACCTGCAATCAGGGCGGCAACATAGTTGCTTTTCCCCGTACCTTCCCCGCCCGTAATGCAAAGGATGTTTCCCTGTGTTCCCAG
This sequence comes from Bacteroidaceae bacterium HV4-6-C5C, assembly GCA_007896885.1. Lineage (GTDB taxonomy): Bacteria > Bacteroidota > Bacteroidia > Bacteroidales > Bacteroidaceae > Bacteroides. Next base: position 210,658 of record VOIU01000004.1, on the reverse strand, counting down.
AGGTACGTCGCCGGCAGATATAACTTCTTCAGCTTTTGCCGGAGGATTGTTGAAATCAATTTCGCAGGATTTAAGCATGGTCATTGTTTCATTATATAGGTTATCAAGAAAGTCGATGAATAGTTGTCGAAGCTCTTTGCGGTTATTCCCTTTGCGGAAATAATCGGTTATATCCTTGTCGGTCTTTTCGCCTGACAATGGTAAGACGAGCCGTTTAACGCCATACTCCGACAAGGCTTTTTCATGCTTCATTGCACTGTCTATTCCTGTTTTATCCGCATCATAGAGCAGTACAATATGTTTGAATCGGAAAGTGAGTTTATAGATTATTCCTGTCGGAATGGTCGATGTTTCGCTGTTGAAACAGATAGCATGGAAGCCATGTGTGGCAAGTGTCATCACATCTTTTTCTCCACCGGTAATAAACAATGTATCTCCTTTGGCGGGTAATTGTTCCAGTCCGAAACAATAACTATCTCCGATATTCCCGCCATACAAGAAACGTACTTCCGAAAATGGACGGTAGATTTTTACATATCGTTTACCTATGTACCCAAATAGCGGCTCATTCTCCGATGAAGTGTAAGAGAACGATTTTCCGTCCTTATTTTCGCTTCTAAACTCTTTCAGGGATACGGCTCTGTATAGTTTCAGTATTTCGGGAGTGATACCTGACCTTAACCAAAAATCCAGTTCCTTTTGAGTAAACTTCTGTTGTGTGATATTATAGGGTTTGATTTTGGGTAGTTCCGGGATCGTCGAATTATTCTTTTGTGGAACTGACTGCGGAATATGAGTTGCATAGTCCGAACTATCCAATCCTAAAGACATATCCCTGTTTATGGTTTTCAGTATTTCAACGAAGTCAGCACCATTGTTGCAATCCAAACCTTTCAACTGCCCAACGAAAAAGAAGCAATCTCCGCTGTAATTATCATTGCCGAAATCTTTTATGCGATAGATATTGTTACGACGGTCAAAATACACATTACACGAAGCCTTACGGTCTTCATACAATGGATTCAGAAAATTACGACCTGTTTTCCATTGTACCGAAATATAGTGCTTGAATACATTCAGACCGTTATTTGTCCGTCTTAATAGTTCGTCTTTGTTGAGCATATAGTTTATGATTATTTATGAGGTCATTCATACATTCTTCGGTACTGCGGATTCTCTTCTCATTAAGCATTCGCTTAATTTCCGCAATGGTGTAATATGATTTTCCTGAAATGATTGAATATGAGATCAGTCGATTGCTTCGTAAGCGTTGAAGTGTTCTCTCACTGATTTTGAGAAAGGTGCAAACTTCGTAACTATCCACCCACATTTCATCAGGGTTGACTGTATCATCATCCTGATGATCTACGACAAACTTTGCTATGGCATTAATCTTTGTGACTAAATCTTTATACGCCTGCGATTCTATTGTTATGACATCCATATTCGTAACTATTTAATTCGCTGCAAAGTTCGGGGAAAGGATAATACAAAAACAGGGGGAGTAGTTAACTACTCCCCCAAGTTTAGAATATAATTACAAGTAATTCAGCTAATTATAAAATCATTCTTTTTCATTTTGTTTCAAAGGCTTGATTTTCCGACTTCGTTCCAAACTTCCTTTGAGAAAATCTAATGATTTTGTCAGGTTACAAGATTTTCGATTATAAACCTCTGCCTGCTTATCGTATATGCTTCCAAAATTGCAATTGAAAACATATTCAAAAGCTCTTGCCAATTGCACCAAAGATGCAGGTTTACCGTTTCGGTTTTTTATTTCTTTTGAAAGAAAAATACTCATCACTAATTCCGCCAACCCGATAATTCCCAGTCCTTTTGCTTTGGGGATTACATAGAGTTCCGACTTAAACGATAGTTCTTCTGTTAGAGAAAATCTTTCCGGGTATTGTATCTTTAGTTTTAGCAATTCCATTTCAGAATGTAGAAAGCTCAAAGCCTTTCGGATGTAATTAAACTTAATCATATCCCCCCCCCCGACTCGTAAAGTGATGATGTTTTTATTGAATCTATCTCGATACGGGAGTGATTCAATAGACGAAACACTTTCGAGTAATCTGCCTCTGAGTTGCTTGTTTCTGTAATCTGCTTAACAAAAGATTCATACGAAGCTTGAATTTCTTTGTTCGATACTTGCGAAGGTTCAGACAATAGTCTGAAAAACTCCTTGGTTGTTAAATCATTCATAGACATAATTTTTTAATGTTAGACGTTATGTGATAGACATACAAAGTCTTTCTTATGCCTGTATATAATCCTCAATTAAGAGGTGATCTTCCCCTGCAATGTATCAAATGTATCTGCTAATTCTAATTTTATTCCGGTTTCAAGGGCAGCGAAGTGTTTCTTGCCACAGGTTATTTTTGCTCTCTCGGTTGGTTTTATAGCGTCTTCAAACAAACCGCCCTTAGTCTCTACAACAAAATAAAGTTTCTGCTCGTTACCGTCATCCCAAACAAGTGCCCAGTCGGGATTATAGGCTCCCAATGGGGTATCAATCTTAAACCAGGAGGGTAGTTTGGTAAACACCCTAACATTATCGGAGCTTTCAAATCGTTGTGCCATACTGCGCTCCGTTTCCGAATCATAAATCACATAATCGTAGGGTGATTTGTTACTTTCCAGTAAGTTGCTGCTTAGATAACCTTGCAGCTCTTTGTTTTCAAACAGTTCCTGACACCACATATCCTTATCTATCCGCTTGTATTTGATGCCATCAACCAATAAGAGGCGCATCTCGTTACGGATGATATCAATAACCGATTCGATAAAAGCTTGAGGATTTTTCTTAAACGCTTCCAGGCGTTTGCTCCCAGTCAAGATAGAGACGATGGATTGACGGGTCAGTCCGGTCTCGTTTTGCAGGTAGGTAACAATATCCGGCAGTACAGAAACCGTATCGTCCATAATCCGTGTCGATTCACGCGGTGTATCTTCTCCTTCCAGAACACCCCCTTCGGTAATCGCCAATTTTACTTTGCGGGTAACAAAACGTCCTCTGCCTACAACCACTTCCTCGAATATTCGTTGAGCGCATTGCGTTATCAACTTGTCAGAATCAATCTTTACAGAGTAAGTCGTTTTGTATTTTATCCGATCCCACAGATTTTTGAAATCTTCGTTGTGGATAAAGAACTCTTTCTTAAACGTTACCCGACGCACATCGTCCCGATTTTTAATATTCATAAAGTTTCCGCTGATACGCTTCAAGACTTCCAGAATCGGCGTTTTGATATAGTCAAACTCTTCGGGAATAGACACCCGGTTATCACGCAAGTCTATTTTCAGTTTTTCCTGCACTTTAGCGGCAATTTCTTTGGTCTTCTTATTAACCACCTCTTCTCTGACATAGCCTTTCTCCACGAAATAGTCGTAAAGCCGAACCGATTTTTCTTCGTTCAGATATATCGCTTTGTCCTGATTCGCACCTACTTCGATACGGGCGAAAGAATGTTTATGCAGGTAACCGAACTTAATTCCGGTATCTTCCTCTATTTCATTCTGCAACGCTTTGGCAAACTCTTCATAGCTTTCGTTTGCCATCACAGTAAGTGTGTTTACGTCAAAACCCTTTACCCGTTCGCCGTCCTGATTGACACATAAACGAAGTCCACGCCCAATCTCCTGCCGTTTCTTTATCTCTTTGGTTGTTTCGTTGAGCGTACAGATTTGGAACACATTCGGATTGTCCCAACCCTCACGCAAGGCGGAGTGGGAGAAAATAAAGCGTAGTGGCGTTTCGAAGCTCAACAACCGCTCCTTATCGCGCATAATCAAATTGAAAGCATCATCGTCTTTTGCCGTTTTTCCGGATGTATCCACATAGCACTCAAACTTATCTTTCCTATTTGATGCTTTACTTTGCTTGTCCACCGAGAAATATCCATCGTGAATTTGGCTTACGTCCACATCGCGGTCTTTCATTTCGCTGAATAAGGAACGATATTTCGGTTTCTGTATCAAACTGTTGTATTCCTCTTCAAATATTCGGGCATACTTGCCATTTTGGCGGTTTCCCTCCGAATCGTACTCCCGGTAGTTTGCCACCTTGTCGATAAAGAACAGGCTTAGCACTTTTATTCCTTGCGGATTGAGTACTATTTCTTTGTCGAGATGCGCTTCTATTGTCATGCGTATTTGCTCCCGCTTCAGCAATTCATCTCTCAAACTGCCCGACACAACGCCTTGTTCTATAATCTGATCATTGCTTGTAAACGACATATTCCAGCGTTCGTCCTCGTACCAAATATCTTCCACAATATACCCTTCGTATTGTTCACGCTTGGTTATATCAAACAAATCCTGACCTTGTTTTACCCATGCTTTCTTGCGGTCAACTTTTCCTTTGTTCTGAAAGTCTAACTCCACCTGCGCTTTAATACCGGCTTTATTGTCCACTTTTATCAGGTCGATATACGCATCGTTTTGGAAGCCTTCCACAGAAGCGGTAGCCACTTCAATCTGTTTCACCAATTTCAGCTCGTAAGCATTCACCGAATCGAGCTTATACATCATGTTGTAAGGCGTGCGGTGTGTGGCAGAATAACGCAAACAGCAGAGCGGATTGAGCGCAGCGATAGCTTCTTTCGCTTTGTCGGTATTATCCACACTTTGCGGTTCGTCGATAATCACTATCGGATTCGTTTCTTTAATCAGGTCGATGGGTTTGTAGCCCAACTTATCGTTGTAACGGTGGATAATGTTTGACTTGCTGTTTTCATCTTCACTTTCGAAACTTTTGCGGAATGCATCAATATTGATCACCATAATCTGAATACTGTCACCCGTGGCAAACGAGCGTACTTGCTCTAATTTGGCGGCATCGTACACAAAATAATCGTAGATTACATTCTCGTATTCACCTTTGAAGTGTTCTTTGGTGATTTGCAACGATTTGTATGTTCCCTCTTTGATGGCGATGCTCGGCACTACAATGATAAATTTGGTAAAGCCGTAACGTTTGTTCAGTTCAAATATAGTTTTCAGATAGACATAGGTTTTACCTGTACCGGTCTCCATTTCTACCGAGAAGTTCATTCCCTCTTTCTTGAAACTCTCGGTGGTCGATTGTGGCACGCCGTTGCGCAATTGGATGCGCTGCATATTGGCAAGCATATCCTCCTCGATCATTTTTATGGAGTTTCCGATACCGATGGTCGCACGTTGAAATAGCGCACTCTCTTCGCCCTTGATGGGCGTGATAGAGAAGTTACTTTGAAAAATCTCTTCGCCTTCAAAGATGTCGCAGATACTATTTACTGCATCGTCCTGATATTCGAGGTGACTCTCGAATTTTAATGTCATATTTTTAGCCATACTGCGTCCTCTTTTTAAACGGTTGCCACATTCGTAATGCCGTGCTGTTTCAGGATCAGCAGCGTATTGGTTTTCACTTCGTCCGAACCATTAAATCCGACTTCTTTGAATACCACCCGACAATTGGCATCTACACCTTCGGGGCTTACCTCTTTATAGAGCTTGCCGATACCGTCGGCAACTGCCGTGGATAGACTGTCTGCCAAGCAGACAATCAACGAGCCGGCTCCCATTTCGTACACGGTTTTACCGTCTATGGTGTGACGATTAATCTTTTCGGTCAACTCAATGCCGTATTTGATCAGTATCTCGTAGAGTAGATCATCTTCGCTACGGTCTGTTTTGATATTGAATAGTGAGTTATGCAGAGCCGCTTCCAGATTGTCGGGGTCGCTATCCCACGCATTGATGTTGGAGCTGTCGAGTTTAAATACTTTGAAACCGATGTCTAATTTCTTCTCTTCTTCAGCAAATAGTCCGCCTTCTTTTTCGGCATTCGCTTTTTGTTCCTCCACAATCTTTTTCCCGGCACGGCGGATGCGCTCTTTGGCTATTTCGGGAATGGTGGCATAACCAGCTTTCCGAGCTTCGCTCTCTTCGGGTGTTGGTTCGGGGATTTGCACACAGATGTATTTGCGGTTGCCCCCGTCTTCAGCGTTGAGTTGCATCACGGCATGGGCGGTGGTGGCGGAACCGGAGAAGAAGTCGAGGATGATGTCGTTATCCCTTGTTGTTCTATCTACAAATAATGAGATAATTTCAATCGGCTTTGGGTTTTCAAATGTGTCTTTTCTATCAAATAATTCCGTTAAAACATTTGTTCCATCACCTGTATTTGCGATTGAATAAAGCATGCTCCTATCCTTAACCGTTTTTCGTTGATTATCAAAATATTCCTTCTCGTAAGCAATCCAATCCCCATTTCGATTTTCCCAATGAACTAAATTCTTTTCTTTTAGATAATCCATACGCTCTTTACCTACACGCCATCTACCATCATTCCCATCTGGAGCTACGGGGAAAACTTCGCATCCATCAGGAGCTCTCAAGCTAAAATACATTGATGGTCTGTCTTCTCTTCTAGCAGTATTCCCCCATTTAGCCAGCTTAGTAATTTTATACTTTCCTTGTTCGTCAGTCTTTTTAAATTCAACCAAGTCTCTATCTTCAATAGTATCAAACCAAACAAAAGCATCTGTGCTTTTATATACAAGTATATATTCGTGTTCTATTACAAAATATTCTTTTGCTTGTCCACCACCATTCTTTTTTCTCCAAATAAACTCTCCGACAAAATTTTCTTCTCCAAAAATTTCATCACAAATCTTCCTCAGATTCGCCACCTCATTGTCATCAATCGAAATAAAAATTACTCCATCTTCTGCCAGAAGGTTACGAGCCAGTTTCAATCTCGGATACATCATATTCAGCCAATTGGAGTGGTAACGTCCATCGCTTTCGGTATTGGTGGAGAGTTTCTTGTCCTGCCCTGTTTGCTCTAAGTAGTTGGCAATATTGTCAGTATAGTTGTCTTTATATACAAAGTCTTTTCCCGTATTATACGGCGGGTCAATGTATATCATCTTCACACGGCTGTGGTAACTCTTCTGCATCAGCTTAAGTACTTCCAAGTTATCACCTTCAATATAAAGATTCTCGGTAGTATCCCAATCCATACTTTCCTCGGGGCAAGGACGAAGTGTTCCCGTGCTGCGTTTTTGCGCTTCGCGTCGAGCATTTGCTTTGCCTGCCCAATTGAGGGCAAAACGCTCTTCGGCAGTGTCGCCATAGTTACCCAGCAAATCGTTCAAGGCTTCAAAATCCACTTTCCCCTCTTTGATGACTTCGGGGAAAATCTGTTTCAGCTGTTCCAAGTTTTGTGCAATCAAGTCTGCACTTTTGCTTTCAGCTTGCGGTATATTTGTCTTTTGCATAGCTATATCAATTGATTTTTCAATATTTTTTCTTGTTGTTGTAACTCTTTCAGTTTTGTTGTCAGCTTTAAACGGAGGTTGAATTGCGTTTCCGCTTTTACTTCAGCGGTTATTCGTTTTTGTTCCATGCGGTTGGTATTTAACTGTTCCAGCAAGACACGGTATTGCTCTGTTTTCTGCCTGTCGCTTTCGAGATAGATACCTGCCTCGTCGGAAACTGCCAGCATCAACAGGCGGTTTGCCAAGGCTTCGAATAGTTCTTTCAGTGAATTACAGCGGATGCGTGCTATATCTAACGAAGGCAACCAAGCACGAATAATGCTATCGTCGCCTTCAGGTACAAAGAAACGGGTTATTTGTTGTTCTTCCATCACCCGCCTTGTTCTATCCGCCTGATTGATTCGTTTTACGCACCAATTCACAGAAAAACTTTCGTCGCAATGAATCACTAAAAACATCGGAGCAGGAAAGGCTTTCTGTACCATGGTAGCTACCGGCATCGCTTTAGCCGGATTCTTGATACTTACTTCGGCAATGATGATTTGGTCGTAAGCCTGTTCATCATCCATGTATGCAGCCAATCCAATGGTGCGGGTCTGCAATAAACCTTTCATCGTGAGCTTTTCTATCTCTTCACGCAACAATCGTTTTTCCCCGGAAGACAAAGGCGCTTTCTCGGCAAAAAGTTTTTTGCTGATAGGCGTATTGATTAATGCCCCGGACGGTATGTTGAAGTACTCTATCATTATAGGTTGATTTTTCTTATCCTGTTGGTAAGCTCTTCCATCCTCTCGATAATTTTATCGAATGTTTTTTTGTCTTTATCATAAATGAAACTTTCCTTCATGTTTTCGTAGTCTTTTCTCCAACTCCCCATCAAGTGGTCGGGAGGACAAATCCGGATCTGAGCAGGTTCGTGTGTTCTATAGTTAACATCCTTTATATTGTTGAACTTTTGACGATGATTGACAATAGCTATGTATAAGTCCTTATCTTGCAGCGCTGATTGAGCGAAAGAGCTATCCATCATCTTTTCCAAATCGTATAAATGTCTTGACATCCTATCCGTGCGTGGATTTTCCTTTTGATACTCCTCGTGCAACAAGAATATTTTTTCCAAAAAGGTACGTTCCGGTAATACGGACTTAAAAAGTGACTTTATTTCGCTATCAATTTCAGGAAACCGGGAATGGATAAGTGTTGCAATTTCTCGATTTTCAAAAGGTTCGTCCAGAGACATGGCACTGAACTCAATCTTGACAACCGGAAGGAGGTAATCTATTTTAGTCGGAAGAATACTTTTGTATTTTACTTCTACTAAAGTTACCATATCGCTACTGTTTTTTGTAACAAGCTCAACTTTATAACCTGTTATTCCTTCTGAAGAAAGTATGCTATCTAACTCGGGGAGCAACTTCTCTTCTATGTGATGGAAAGCTTCTCGGCGAATTTTTGTTCGTTGCTGATTGGTTTCTTCAGGTAGATCGAAAAACGAACGACTTATAGTCAAATCTATATCTTCACTGAAGCGACTAATCAATCCCCACGCTTTACTGAGGGAAGTTCCGCCCTTGAATTGCAAAAAATCCGCCCACGAAGATTTTGACAATGCTACCAAAATGGCCGTTACCCACCAATCCTTTTCAATTGCCTGTTCTGCTGAAATTTTTCTGGCCACTGCTGTTTGTTGTAGCAAAACCATTTTTTCATCTTCGCTATAATTCAGCCAAATACTCATTCTGTTACTGTTTTTATGATTGGTAATAGCAATTCTTTCATCCATACCGGCGACAGGTATAAATCGTGCATCATTGTTGCTCGCTCTTCGGCATCACTCTCCGAAAGAAGCTTACTTATTTTGTCCTTTATTTCGTCCGTTACCTGATTTTCTCCAAGTTCTTTTAGTGCAATAATTATCAATGGCAGAAGCTTACCCTTGAATTGAAAGTTTTTCTGAACAACATTTTTGAAAATAATATTCCTTTCGCCAACTTGCACTTTTCGCTTAGCTCCGTTGGTAATATATACGGCGTTCATCGGTACTTGAGTAGAAAAGCCCAAAATATTTAAGGCAGTATCACCGGTTGGCATAATCTGAGCCCTGTCTCGTTCGGCTATTTTGTGGGCAATTTGGTCAATCGTAGGGTGCAAAACACCAAATTGCGTTTTTATGGGATTCATATAGATGCCGGTTGCCACACGAACAATGATGCCTTCATTTTGCAGACGGGATAACGTTCGGGTAACAAGGCTATCATTATTTAAATCTTCAAAATCACGCACAGTGAACAAGTCGCCTTTCTTAAAGCGAGTTACTCGATCTCTAACTTTTTGTGAAATATTCTCTTCCATCATTAAACCCCAATAATATTGTCCGAAATATTCGGTAGATTTCGGACAAAGATAAAGAATTATTTCCGCTTGACAACAACAAATGCCACAATATCAAAATCGCTTTGTGAGGTAACCCCTTCGGCATTGAGCGAAACTAATTCTGTAGAGAAAAACGAAGCGGCTCCTACCTCCTGCGATTTGCCGATAACACTTTCGATGGCTAACTGAAAAGCGGACGAATAGGCTTTCATATTGGCATAGTTCTTTGTCTCTCTTTTTAGTTCTTGTGCCAATTCTTCCAGCACTTCTGTTTTGCCTTGGCACAGTTTTTTCAGGTAATCCAAACAACGTTTTCCCTGCATATAGCCTAAAACCGTTTCTCCATCTTCACCCATATAAACCAAATAATAAGGCGCAAGCAAGCTTTGTCCTTTTTGTTGTACAGAGCTACGCATACAGAAAATGGTGCCGGGCGGTATCTCTTCATCGTCTGTTTCGACCACGGTATGGATGCCCAACGGAATATCCTGCAAATCAGCAAGGTGTTTTTTTTCGTATTCCATAATATCCATTCGGAAATCGTTCATATTGGTATCCGTAATGGTTATTCCACCTTGAATGTCTTCCAAATCGAGTACTGTACTTTGGAGTTGCTCCAACTGCTTGCGACGATATTCCAAATCGGTCATTTCGTCGTTTTCGTTCATCTCTATGAGATTCTCCTCTCCGGTAGCGGAAATGTCGAGTAAGACCATCTTCCCTTTCACCCGGCTCTCTAAGTTGATATATTCATTCAGCTCCATATTCGGCCAGAAATTGACTAACTGGATCTGTTCATTCTTGGAGCCTAAGCGGTCGATACGACCGAAACGTTGAATGATACGCACCGGATTCCAATGGATATCATAGTTTACCAAATAGTCACAATCTTGCAGGTTTTGCCCTTCCGAAATGCAATCGGTAGCAATGAGCAGGTCTATTTCTCTTTTGACATTCGGATAGGTTTTATCACGCTCTTTTGAATAAGGCGAGAAATGCGTAAGCAGTTCGTTCATCTCTTTCCTTTCTATATCGGGGAAGTTTGTCTTATTTGTCCCGCTTCCTTTTATCAAAGCGGTAAATAAGCCATATTCATCCAATATCCATTCTGACAATTCTTGATAAAGATAGGTAGCCGTATCCGCAAAAGCGGTAAAAACAATGACTTTTTTATTGTCTTCGTTGATCGGGTTTTCTATTTTGCGGGCGATGACCTCTTTCAGTCGTGTCAGTTTTTCATCACGAGCAGCCGATATGGTGGCGGCACTCTCCATTAGCTTTGTAAGTGTATCGCGGTCGTATTCCAACTCTTGTCGCCATTTTACCAAATCAATATCTTGAAGCAATACTTTTACCTTGTTACCAATCAGGTAGTCACTTTCATCCTCTTCTAAATCAATGCTGTCTATGGTAATGGATTTATCCGACAATTCGGCTATATGTTCTATCTTGTATAAATTCTGATTGACTTGTTCTAATAGGGCTTTTACACTCAAATAAAAAGAATAGATGGAACTCTCCATCCGCTTCAAGTAATTCACCCGCATAAGGTCAACCAGATTCTTTTCCCGGTCGGACTGCGTAAAAACACTTCCCGTACTTAACTGATAGTCATATTTTGCCGCATATTCCGCTTTTTTCTCCTCTTTCAGTGAAGATACGGGCGAGTAATTTGCCAGATTCAGCTTCCGAATAGCATTGTTGATGTTTCTTAAAGATGGAAATAATCGCTGACTGTCGATATCGGTTTTCTCGTTTATTGGTCTTAAACGTGTTGGGAAACGTCCCACGTCTGCCGAATCGTAGTATTTAACGATATGCTTGCGGGAACGGGCAATCGTAAGCATATCCAATAATTTGAAGTAGCGGTTATCCAACCGGTCAAACAATACGTTGATGTTTCGGTCGGACATTTTTGCCCAATCGGAAAATTGCCGCTGAGCCAGCTTCATCACATTGGAAATGTTATCAATTCCTTCGTCTTCAAATACGGTATCTTCTCCTTCGGTAATAAATGATATCTGATTCTTCAAATCGTTCATGCGATTATTTACCGGAGTTGCCGAAAGCATCAATAGTTTCGTCTTAACTCCTTTTGTGATCACCTCGTTCATCAGACGGGAATAACGGGTCATCTCTCCTTTGGAGGGATAATTATTCCGGAAATTGTGTGATTCGTCAATGACCACCAAGTCGTAGTTTGCCCAATTGATAGCGGCAAGGTCTATATCGCCCGACTTTCCACGAAGACGGGTTAAGTCGGTGTGGCATAATACATCGTAGTTGAAACGGTCGTTGATAAGAATGTTGCGTTTGTCATTCTGTGTATAAACCGTCCAGTTGTCGCGCAATTTTTTGGGACAAAGGACAAGCACCCGGTCGTTTCGCAATTCATAATATTTGATAACGGCAAGTGCCTCAAAGGTTTTACCCAGCCCCACACTATCGGCTATGATACAACCGCCATACTTCTCTATCTTCTCAATGGCTCCCATTACTCCATCTTGCTGAAATTTGTAGAGCTTTTTCCAAATCTCCTTTTCCTTAAAGCCGGTCTTGGATTTAAAAATCTTATCGTCTGCGAAGTCAACAATAGAGTAGTGGAACAGATGGTGCAATATCATGTAATAGACTGAATCGGGAGAATAATCCCTGTATCCCTTTTTCAGTTCTTCAATGGCTAATTTTGTGATCTCTTTGGTCAAGGTCGTGTCCGACCAAATATGGTTATATATTTGTTTGAGCTGTTCAACGTCATCAATTCCATCTTGTAAAATATGTTGCTGCGGATTTTTAGAACCTATAAAACCTAAGGCATCCGAACAGAAATCTGCCATACCTGAATGAATCACACAACCTTCATTCTCTTTTTCAACAAAAATCAACTTAAATCCAAAAGCATTGGGAACTTTAAGCGCACGGATGCGGCTTCTTTCAAGGATACGGCTGCACTCTTCGGCTGCCGTTCTCAACAGCAGTTGTCTTTTAAGCTCTCCCTCCTCAGTCGCACCCCAAAATGAATTATCCATCGCAATGGAGACTCCATTTGCTTTATTTGTTAGCGGATTGGTCAAAAGCAAGATGTTTAAACCCTTAATATGTTTCATCTTTTCACGCAAAAGATAGAAAGCATAGATGCTAAACATTCCGGTACTAATAGAGACAATCGTGCTATTGTCTATTCTCTGTGATAATTCATTCTCAACCGTTCGGCCTTGCTTGTTGTCTAATATCTTCATGTTTAAGCAGGTATTAATTACTCTTTAGTGGTATTAAACAACACTCTCACATCAACATCCAATGCTTCCGCTATAAGCCCGAACACCTCTACCGAGGGTTGCGCTTTGTTGGAACACCACCGGGATATGGTAGTTTCATTTTTAGCTATTCTCTCCGCAAGCCAGCGATTGGTTTTGCCTTTTTCAGCTAAAACAACCTTAATTCTATTTGTAACCTTTCTTTCAGCCATATTTAACTACGCTTTGCTCCGTTGAACGTTGTTTATCTTATAGAGTCAAACATTTGATGTTATTAGATGCAAATATAGCGTTTTAATTTAAATTCCACCGTACACTATTCAATTTATTGTGTAATCGCAGGTAAGGCGAGCGTTAGTGCAAGGTGCAAGTATCTATATATAGATAGACTTGCACCTTGCACTAAACTTAAAACATTGTGATTCAAAACAATTGTTGATTAAAAAATAAGTTGTAACTTTGAACCTGAATTTTATGCAGACAAATTGCGGACAATAGTAGCCAGAACTGCCAGAATAAAGAGCAGAAATGGAAACTAACCTAATTTGTACCCCATAGAGATCTTTGAGATATTAATTCACTGAATGTAAGCGGTCTGATGTTGATTCGTTCGAGTCCCGTACGCACCGCACCAAATATAATCCCCGGAGTATACTACTTCGGGGATTTTTTTATCCCTGTTATGACAAACGAATTAAGGGGTCAATCCGAAAAGTTGAGGGATTACGATTTTAAGCATAAATCTTAGATAATCTGAATAAAAAGAAAGGGGTATCGGATCATATCGAAATGCTGGGGGATTGCGATATTCCCTTTATCTATTAGTAAAACCGCAGCCCTTTGGTTTTCAAACCGTAGGGCTTTGCTACGCGAACCATAGCGCTTCGGTACGGGAACCAAAGGGCTACGGTTCAGCAACGGATGCTCTTAAATATGAGTTATCGATTCTTCAGCATTTCGGAGTGATCCAAATAAATCCTAACGAAAAATCGTCTTACAATGAAAGATCATTTCATTAATAGGAGATTTTTGGGACAAACCCAAGCAGTCAAGAAGCACCATCTCCTCCACTAAACACTCTTTTTTAATAAAATACAGCACGAATAGAACGGTGATAACGACTTCAAAAGACAAAAAATGAAAAATAGACTAAACGAGCATTAATATTTTCAAATCTATTGATTGAATTGCCTAAAAACTGAATATAAAATGCTTTTTTTGTACAAGCAAGATTTCTTTTATACAAATACAATAACCTTAATACCCCCACATGAAAGGATTATCTATAAATCAAGCTGGTATTTACTATATACCTACTCTATGCAGTAAAACATCTGCCCCTCAAAGCACGCTATTATGTTGGTGGTTAAGTCGTCAAAATCCCCCTAAACAACTTATATCATGAAGAAACTCATTTTAGCTGCTCTTTTTGTAGCAAGCACGTGGAATGCGCTAGGACAAAACTCCGGCAGTACATTATCTGTTATCCCCGAACCTGTTTTGGTAAAAGAAACAACGGGATATTTCAAAGTTCCTCCTAAAATCAATTTGCTGTGTCCGCAAGGAACAGAAAACGACCTTACCATCAGTTTTTTAAAGAAAAAGTTATCCTTGATGACCGACGTTCAGGTCAATGCAAAAAAGACAAGCAGTGCCACCGTTCAGCTCGTCCTCAATCAAGCGACTGACAGCATCATCGGAGCTGAGGGTTATTCACTTAGCGTTACTCCCCAAAAAGTACTAGTGAAAGCCAATACCCCCGCGGGATTATACTACGGCATCCAAACCCTTGTACAGCTTTTACCTGCCGAGGTTGAAGGACATCATAAAGTAAAGCAAGCCCGTGAATGGAAAATTCCGGCAATGGAGATTATCGATTATCCGCGATTTGCGTGGCGGGGACTAATGCTGGACGTATCCCGGCACTTCTTCACACCGGATGAAGTAAAGCGCTTCATCGACCGGATGTCGCACTATAAATACAACACCTTCCACTGGCATCTGACTGATGATGAAGGCTGGCGAATCGAAATCAAATCACTCCCCAAGCTGACCGAAAAAGGAGCCTGGCGTGTAGAGAAGATCGGAAACTTCGGTACATTCTCCAACCCGCTACCCGAAGAACCGAAAACCTATGGCGGATTTTATACCCAGGATGAAATCCGGGACATTGTAAAATATGCCCAAGAGCGCTTTGTCCGCGTTATGCCCGAAATAGACATGCCGGGGCACAGCATGGCAGCCATAGCCGCCTACCCCGAACTGGCAACTATCGAAGATGCCGAATCATACCATGTACGGGCCGGTGAACCCATCATCGACTGGACTACCCGTCCGCGACATACTGCTCTGAAAGACAATAACCTCTCGCCTACTAAAGAAGTCGTATATGACTTTGTCAATAAGGTCATGTCCGAAGTAGCCGACCTGTTCCCCTTTGAATACATCCATGTAGGGGGTGATGAAGCGACCTATAACTTCTGGGAAAAGTCTCCCGAAGTAGCCGAATTGATGGCACGTGAGAAACTCCAAAACATGGCGGAAGTGCAATCTTACTTCGAGCATAGAGTGGAAAAGATCATTCAGTCCAAAGGCAAAAAGATGATGGGCTGGGATGAGATCCTCGAAGGCGGTGTATCACCATCCACTGCTGTGATGAGTTGGCGCGGTCTGGAACACGGAGTGAAAGCCTCCAATACCGGACATTATGTGGTGATGAGTCCCACCCAATACGCATACCTCGACTATATGCAGGGTGACGCTTCCACCGAAGCACCGGTTTATAGCACATTACGACTCGATCAGACCTACAAGTTCAATCCTGTTCCTGCAGAAGCCAACCCCCGTTTCGTACTTGGAGGTCAGGCCAACCTATGGACGGAACAAGTCTACAATTACCGTCAGGTGGAATACATGATCTGGCCCCGCGGATTTGCCATAGCCGAATCGTTATGGTCGCCCGAAAGCAAAAAAGACTGGCAAAAGTTTGTCAATAAGACCGAAGAACACTTCAAACGCAGCAACTATGCCGGAGTGAAATACTCCCCCGCCATATACGACCCCATTGTGGCCGTCACTAAAAGTGGAGATGATTTTCTCGTGACGCTGACCACCGAGATCGACGGACTGGACATCTATACGAGCTTCGACAACTCTACACCGGACTGCTTCTATCCCAAATATGTCAAGTCGCAGTTAATCCCCAAAGACGCCAAACTGATGCGTATCATTACCTACCGGGGTAAAGAAGTCGCAGGAAGATTGATGACTATCAGCGTGGAAGATTTAAAGAAAAGAGCAAAATAATCGGCGCGTACACCATAAGTCCGTGTAACTTCTTAGGCGGCATCTCATGCCTCTCTATATAGTGAGCTACCCTGTCATAATACCTTTATGCTTGGGTATCTCACTTTTTAGCAATTACCGTCCGGTACCGCAGGAGTTGTCGTATATATATCGTTCCGGTTTGCCTCTGCTTGAAGTTTTACGAGATAGAGCTTGTAAGTACCCCCATTCGAAGTATCTATCATATCAAACCAATAATGACCGGCTTTCTCGGACATATAAAGAAACATACGCTTCACCCTCATGCTTTTAGTTGTTTCAAGCAAGCTTTGTATTATATCCGAACGCAAGGTTATTAGTTGTTCCATTATATAATATAAATCCATATAGCTATATTGAATCGGAAAAGAACACTCCGTTTCTTATTCCGGATAGAAGCAATTGGTTGTATTTATTTTGCTATTCTATACCCATAGTATAGAATAGCAAAATAAATACAACCATCTCTATACTCTACTATAGATATATAATTATAAGAATATCATAAAATGATTTTGAAGAGAGTGCGGTAGCTAATTACATCGTTGCGATTACTTTAAAAGAACGACAAGAACAGCAAGGCAAGTGTCAATACAATAAGTATAATTACGGCACTCCAGCCTATAATATTATTCATCGTCCCATTTACGTATTTGTCCATTATCTTTTTATTATTCACCAATAATATCATACAAACTAGCACCACAGGCAAGAGCATGCCATTAAGCACTTGCGACCATAAGGAAATCAGAATCAGAGGAGCATTCGGAATAAGAATTATCACGGCGGCAAGTACCAATATACAAGTATAAAGCACATAAAACTCTTTAGCTTCATCCCATTTTTTATCAATGCCGGCTTCGAAACCAAAAGCCTCACAAACATAAAACGCAGTAGCCAACGGAAGAATAGTCGCAGAAAAAATTGACGCAACAAAAAGACCAAAGGCAAATACTTGCGATGCCAACGCACCCGCCAAAGGCTTCAACGCCAAAGCAGCATCTTTTGCTTCGTTTATTTGAATACCCTTTTCATGCAAAGTCGATGCACAAGCCACAATAATAAAGAATGCAACTACCACAGTAGCAATGCAACCCACAAATATATCAATCAAAGAATACTTATAATTCGCCATTTTAAGTCCCTTTTCTATTACTGAAGACTGCATGTAGAACTGCATCCAGGGAGCAATAGTTGTCCCTACAATACCAATTACCATAGCCAGACTCTTCGAATTCACCTCAAGTTTGGGAGCAATAATAGCATGCCCTATCTCCCCCCAATGAGGCTCACCCATAAGTGCCGAAATAACATATACAAGCAACGACACACTGAATACCAGGAAGATGCGCTCGGCTATTTTATAAGTACCTTTAACCACTAGAAGCCAGACCACAACACCGACAATCGGGACGGATATATATTTACTAACGCCGAAAACTTCCATACTGCCGGCTATTCCGGCAAACTCAGTGGTGGTATTTCCAATATCAGCCAGTAAAAGACCCACAAAAATAAAGAATGTGACTTTCACACCAGCATTTTCACGAATCAAATCCGCAAGTCCTTTCCCGGTAACAATACCCATTCGAGCATTCATTTCCTGGATAATTACCAGAACAATAAAGGAAGGTATAAGTGTCCACAATAGATTATACCCATATACCGCACCGGCTACAGAATAAGTCGTGATACCCCCTGCGTCGTTATCAACGCTACCCGTAATAATACCCGGACCTAAAATCATAAGAAAAAGAGCCAGTTGGCGAATAAATGTTTTCCGTTTCTTTATCATGACACAGCCCTCCTACTTGTGAGTCTTACGTTTATCCATTAAATCATCTATCACGTCATCAATCACCACCATGCCTTGCAATATCTCATCACTGTCGACCACAGGAATTGCAAGCAAGTTATATTTTGAAATAAGCTCCGCAATATCATCAAGCTTTTGGTAATCATATAAGTAGACAGGCGAAGGCTTCATGATATCCTTAACCGTTGTCTCAGGCTCCGATATCACAACATCCCGAAGTGAAAACGTTGCCACCAATTGATCATTTTCATTTGTTACAAACAGACTGTATAGCTCTTCATTTTCAGGCTTTCTACCCCTGATATCACATAGCACTTCCTCTATGGTAAACTCTGAATTAAACGAAAGCACATCCGTCGACATAATACTACCTACGGTATTCAAAGGGTAACCAAGTAATTCCCGAACTTCCTCCGATGAGCTTTTATCCATCTCATTCAAAAGCTGCTCAGCTTTTTCCTTTTCCAACACATCTAAGATATCAGCCACCTCGTCGGCAGGCATTTTTTCAAGAACATCCGCAGCCTTTTCTATTGAAAGACTTTCGAGAATATGTACCTGTGCATCCGGTTCAAGCTCCTCGAGCACATCCGCAGCTTTCTCTTCATCAAGCACAGCAAAAACATCCGTACTCGCCTTTTTGCCCAAATCTTCAATAATATCAGCTAAATCCGAAGGATGAAGAGTTTGAAGTTTCGTTTGCGATTTAGAGAGTCGAATGTTGAAATTAGAGAAGTCAACAGCTTCCACATCCTCCCAAAGAATGAATTTAGAAGGAATAGCTACATTGAATAGCGAAAAGAAATACTTAAGCGGTTTGGCTATCCCTATTCGCCGTAACAGACCCTCCACCCCGATGTCAACCGCTACAACATAAGAACCTATTGACAGCGATACAAGACGAACGTCATTTACACGAACAAGTTTGCGACCATTCAGATCGACAATTTGTTTATCAAGAAAAGTATCACTCAAGAAGAGATTGTTTTCCACTACTTCCGGAAGCAGCTCCTCCAAAGCATCACAAGTCACTCTCATACGACCTTTTTCTTTTTCTATTCTAAAAGATCGAAATGAATAAATGCTTATTATATTTTTAGCTTTGATTTTAACGCCGCAAACGTCAGGGTGGCTCAATGAGTTTGAGCTGGCATCATACCTGATAAGCAAGTCCTTAACAACACCAATGGGACTACCATTAGCATTATATACTTTCTTACCGAGGATACGACTTAAATAAAAAGTGGTGAATAAAGTCATACGTACCTCCTTCTTGTTAATGATACAGAAAGGAGCTAACGCGTCACAGACTCCCCGCTACATCAGGTTATTAAATAATAATTATCCGCAGGGCCTTCGTCCATGTCTTTATAATAAATATTGATTTGTGGCGCAAAAGTAGTTTTTTACATTAATAAACAGTGAGTGCATCGGATATTTAACCATTCGTTAACACAACTAATCATTCTGCCCTATCCCACCATTACAATTAGGATCCAACATCCCTTTTTCTTGAAGCTAATAACAACAAGCTTGGTAAAACGATCAACAATAGAGGTAAGGCGGCCAAAAAGCCACCAATAACGGCAATAGCCAACGGTTGATGCATTTGTGCGCCCGTACCGATAGCCAGAGCCAATGGCATCAAAGCAATTATAGCCCCAAGAGCAGTCATCAACTTAGGACGTAAACGGGTAGAAATAGCATAGATGACCGACTGTTCCGGATCGCCCGTAACCTGCAAGGTCGTACGGAACTGTTGAATGGTAAATACGGCATTTTCTCCGATAATACCTACAATCATAATCAAACCGGTATAACTGCCTACGTTCAATGGCGTATTGGTCAGATACAACAGTAGAAAACTTCCACCAACACCCAAAATAGCAATAAAAAGAATAATGGATGAAATCCAAAGATCACGAAAAAGAAAAAGCATCACGACAAATACCAACAGGCAGGAGGCTATCAAAACAATTTGCAACTCACCAAACGATTGCTGCTGTTCTTTATAAGCACCACAATACTCTATGTGATAACCTTGCGGAAGATGAACGGTACTGCTTATTTGCCTACGGATATCGCTCATCACACTACCCAAGTCGCGGTTATCAAGACGAGCCGTCACTACGCCTATCATCTGCAGATTCTCACGTTCTATCTCAGCTTCGCCAACACTAGCCGAAATATGAGCCAATGAAGTGATCGGGATTAATTTCCCATTAGAAGTAAACAACTGTAGTCTCCCCATATCCGCCAAACTTATTT
Organism: Bacteroidaceae bacterium HV4-6-C5C; assembly: GCA_007896885.1. Taxonomy (GTDB): domain Bacteria; phylum Bacteroidota; class Bacteroidia; order Bacteroidales; family Bacteroidaceae; genus Bacteroides. Next base: position 190,352 of record VOIU01000004.1, on the reverse strand, counting down.
CACGGCTATGCGGATAAAGCATACGGATCGGAGTATTTTGTTCTTTTTCAAGAACGTTTCCTACAATATTCCCTTCCTGCGAAGTTTGCAATTGATATTGAAAATCCATGGGAGTAATGCCATACTGTGCCAAGGTATTGTAGTTGGGTTTTACGTTTACTGAAGGCCCGGCAATCACAATTCCATTAAAGATATCGGCCGTTCCATCCACCTTCCCTACCAAAGCCGATACCTCTCCGGATAATTTCTGTAGTTGTTTCTGATCATTACCGAATATTTTAATCTCCACCGGTTGTACGGAAGCCATCAAATCACCCAGCATATCGCCAACAACTTGTCCGAAGTCTACACGTAGTGCAGGCTGTGTCGATTCTATCTTTCGCCGGATATCATCGATTACTTCTTCTGTCGTTTTCTTCCTGTCCTTTTTCAGCTGAATGAGATAATCACCTGTATTGGGTTCTGTAATAAAAAAGCCCATTTGCGTGCCCGTACGCCTACTGTAAGCCTGTACTTCCGGCGTGGCGATAATCAGCTTTTCCACCTCATTCAGCATCCGATCGGTTTCTTCCAGTGAAGTACCCGGTGGAGAGACATAGTCCAATACAATACTACCTTCATCCATTTCAGGCAAAAAGCCCGTTTCAAGCAGAGGAACCACAAAAATAATGACAGATAATAATCCTGCAACAATCACAAAACTAATCCAAGGTCTTTTGATAAAAAATTGTACCCATACTTGTTTCTTCACTTTATGCACCGCGTGATGGGCAGAGATTTCACTTTTGCCCGAAAGCAATAAGTAAATGATAGGCAATAATATCCACGTAACGAAGAAAGAGCATATCAATGTAATCACCATCGTATCGGTCATTACTTTGAAATAAGCACCCGCCACCCCACTCATTAAGATGAAAGGAATAAAAATAACAATGGTACTGATGGACGACCCCACCATTGCCGGTAACAAATACTTAATAGCTTTGCCCACAAGTACCGTTGATTTTTCGTCCGGATTTTCTTCATGCGTACGATGTATTTGTTCCACTACTACAATAGCATCATCAATAATCAATCCGATAGCGGCAGCAATAGCCCCCAGAGTCATAATATTGAGTGTACCGTTTGTGGCATACAATACAAGTAACGTAAGACATAGCGTAACAGGAATGGTAATGAGTACAGTAAGGCTTGCCTTGAGCGAACGCAAGAAAAGGATAGCAACCAAAATGGCCAATGCCAATCCTATCCAAAGACTGTCGCCGACACTTTTTATCGCATCTTGCACAAACTCGGCCTGCACGTAGAACGGACGGATATGAACATTAGATGGAAGAACCTTTTTCAATTCTTCGATTTTCATTTTCATCGCATTCGAAACAGCCAGCAAATTGGCATTGGGCTGCTTGAATATGGCTATTTGTACCCCTTCTTTACCGTTAGCATTTATTTTTATATATTCTTTTGCTTCCTGAATACTCGATCCGGCGATATCATCCAATCGTATAATACGTTTCCCGTCGTTAAAAACCACTATCTTTTTCAACGCATCAAGGTTGTAAATCTGTGCATCGGTAACACTGAGATATAGCATGCGGTAATCAGCCAGATAGCCATTGGATTGTATGAAATTGCTTTGACTCAGAGCAGTATTCACCATTTCGGGTGTAATGCCCAGACTACTCATCTTCTGTTGGTCGAGTATCACCCAATATTCTTTAGTTTTCCCTCCCAACACACGCACTTCGCTAACCCCTTCCACTTGGGAAAGAAAAGGTTTGATCGTATAAAGTGCCAGCATCTTCATTTCTATCGGTGAGTATCCTTTTCCCTCCAGCGAATAGCCCATTACCTGCAAAATGGAAGGATTCATTTTCTCAACTGTAATCTGCACATCAGGTGGAAGTTCACCGCGTATACGACTAATTTCGGACTCTATACGTTGCTTACTTAGATCTATATCACAATTCCAGTCCATGAATGCCGATATTTCACAACTACCACGACTGGTAGTACTCCGGACGGTCTGCAAATCCTGTACCCTTTTTATTGCGTTTTCTATCGGTTTGGTCACCGTCACCATCATTTTATCAACAGGTTGTTCCCCCGCATCAGCTATCACTTTTATCTTTGGGAAAGTAATCTCCGGGAATAAAGCTGTCTGCATCCTGCTATATGCAAACATCCCACCCAAAATAATGAGAACAATCAAGACCGAAAGTGGGGATTTATAATTGGTAAAAAATTTCATATCATTTACAGCTTATCGTTTAATGACTACCTTTGCCGTATCAGGCAAACCATAATTGCCACTCTCTAAAATAAGATCATTTGCCGAAAGCTTTGGTGAAAGTATTTCTATCAAGCCTTTTGATTCAATACCTTTCTTTATCAACACTTTTACAGCCGTATCTTTATCCACCATCTTCATAATCCAAAAATGCTCTTGTGTTTCATCCGTCAAGACAGTCGCTTTGGGCAGTAAGACGGCTTTGTTCCGGGCACTTTTAACAAATACCGCTTTAGCAATAAGGTTTTCGGGTATATTTTTGGCGACATTAGCCTTTATAACAACACTGAGTGTCTGCGAAACGGGGTCTACCGTCGGCATAGTATATGAAACAACGCCCTTAAAAGACTCACCATCAGGAAGCTTCATTTTCAGTGTAGCATTCTGCGCCAGATAAGGTTTCAATTCATAAGGCAGTTGCATCAGGAATACCAGACTATTAGCATCGCTAATTTCGGCCAATACATCTCCTTCCTGCACGTAGTCACCTACCTGATGGGCAATATTGGTAATATAACCACTACTCCCAGCCCTAATTTTTATCTCGCCGGTGAAATGCGTATTTGTCCCCAGATCATTGATAAAAGAGCCAAGATTTTCCGCCTCTTTGCCTTTTAACACAAATAAAGTCTGTCCTTTGACAACCCTTTGTCCTTGCATCACATTCACCGATTTTATATACCCATTAGTAACCACCTTTATGATGCTTTTCCGTAAAAATGAAGAGACTGCATTCAATTCCATTTCCTCTTGAATACAGTCCACAGCAGGTTGTGCCACAGTCACAGGAGTAATACTAGTCTGCACTTCCTCTTCCGATGACGCTTTTCCACGACAAGATAAAAACAGAAAAAGAAATGAAGACAGACCGACTACTATTTGTATAGAATTTACGATCCGACGGGTGTGGCTATTTTTCATAATTCCAATAGTTAATTTGATTGATTATTTGCATACGATTGGTCGTGCTTTGTATCACTGCATGGCTAGCATCCAAAAAACTATTGACCGCAAGAATATAATCGGTGACCGATACTTCACCATTCTGAAGCAATTTACCATTGGCTTCAATCAACGTTTGTGTATATTGCATTACTTCCTGCGCCTGCTTTATGATACGATCGGTCTGTTCTAGTTGCTGATAGAATTGTGCCAATTGTTGCCGGTATTGTTTATGTGAGAAATCCAAGTAATTCTTACGGGTTAACTGTGCTGTTTTAAGCTTATTGTGTTGTTTTTGCCGTTGTCCACCATCATAAAGAGGTACGATCAGTGATAGCCCTATACTTGCCCCGAAATTTTTATAACCCTGGTAAGTTAAAGTAGAATTGAATCCCGCATCGACGAATGCATCCAATTTAGGATGATAAGCATAGTCTATCAGCGCATCTCCATTCTTAAGTTTGAGACTATCCAATCGGAATTGCTCATATTGAAGTGTATTTTCAAATTCGGGTACCGGAAGCAGTGTAATATCAGGCGCTTTCAGTTCAACAGCTGTTGTATCTACAATTCCACACACATAGTTAAGCAGAGCTATATTATTTTCATAGCTTGCCTTCTGTTGATCAATAAGTAGCAGATGCTGTTTTAGCTTCATAAAGAAATTTAAGTAGTCGACTTGCTTGTATACCGCCTTCTCCATTAACCTTTTCAAAGCCACCTCTTCCTTATTCAAAAGAATGCGGATTTCTTCATTGTATTTTATCCCCTGCAAGTCACTATAAGCAGCAATATATTGCGATGCAACAGCCAGGTTTAAATCCTGCTTCGATATCTTAGCCGTATTTTGCAACACCCGATTATCTAAGTTGTATGATTGCAATTGTGTTTTTTTATTCCCCTTACCTATTATAGACTGCCGTACAGAGAGTAACGCATTAAAAGTTCCATTATCAATAATCCCCGGGTCATAACCCCAGCGTCCAACCTTCGGAGCATATATGTTTGCACTTGAAAAATTCACCTGTGGTTTGTAGACCGCTCTGAGGATAAGGCTATCCAGTCGATTCATAACCATTTGGTTTTGATAGTCTTTCAATAAAGGGCTGTTTTCCAACGCCACATTCATATAATAATTCAAATCTTTTATTTGAGCACATAGTGCCACAGGCATAAAAGCTAGAATAAGCACTAAGATGTACCAAGGAAAAGAATGCCGTGCCTGTCTATTTCCACAAGAAGGAAGAACCATATTATCAATCTTTACCATATTTAGTTTTCGTCAAAAATTCTTTTACTTAATAGGATAAGACAATATCAGCATGATCACTTCTCCCAATCAAGTAAATATTAGAATCTAAGACAAAATTCGTAGATGATTCTGAAGAAAGTTTGAATTCAGACGTTAAATATTCTTGTTTTATTTATACCCCGGCAATTCGGGCACCGCTTCACCCACTCTTCGGGCTCTATCTCGCCGTCGTGATTGCGGTCGGGACTAAGATCGCGGTGATCGCAGAAGCCGACTGCCGGGATAGTCGCAGTCGACAACGACATACAAGACTTTGCCAATCTCATTGACACCGTCAGCAGTGCGGTGGCTAAGTTCGAGGCTTATGCCACGGAACTGGACATTGATAAAAAGTTAATTGAAAGTATTAAAGGGGACTTTGTAGAAGGATAGATCAATACAAATTATTGAGTGGTATCATAAAACCACACTTAATTTGAAGCAAATAGATACCAGTAAGCTGATCTTCTTCTCAACTTCTCCCTTCACAATTCTCCTTAATTAAAGGCGAAGGTAATACTGGGGTATACTTAGCCATCTCAAATATTATACGACTTTCCTTATCAGTTTTCAACAATCTTAAAACCAATTGAGCATAGTTGTCTTCTTCTGTGTTTGTTAATCCAAGTTCTTTTGAAATTCTTTTATGGATATTCTTTCGATTAAAAATACTCAATAATCTATCGTAGTTCTGCTGAGATAAAATTTCATCTATATCAGACTGTACATCCGAATATAATTTATTCACATCTATACTTCCCAACAGTGAGTTTAACTGTACCTGCAAATCTTCTAGAGTATTTACAGAACTCTTCTTATAATTTTTAAGCTTGTGTTGTATCTCTCTTTCACATATTGAGCAAAGCTGATTTTCATGTTCTTGATTAAACATTCCGAAAACCAAATCCTTAATAACCTGCACCTTCTCTTCTATCTGAGGATATGCTTGATGCTCAACAACAATTCTAATAACACCTTCTATACAAAATAAATTTTCTATTTCGGCTATATCTAAAACATAAATTCCATCATTTACATAGCTTTTTATTTCAGCATCTGTTCTATAATCATGATCTATAATTCCATATATATTCAATTTATGTAAACTTATCATTTTTCGAAATGCTTTTGTATTTTGAATCACAGTGCTACAACTTCCGCAAGGCACAATATAATAATTTGAATAAATGTGTTTATATAGCTCAAAATCATAACTTCCTTTTTCTCCTTCAACAAATAAAACATCTTTTCTATTACCCAATATTTCTATAATTAAATTTTCGGGAATATTCTCAACTTCAGTTAGAATCTGAATATCCCAATCCTTGCCATCGTATCCTTTTACCCAAATTTTAATCGCTGATTTTCTTGAAGAAGCAAAATCTAAATCATGCGTAATATAAACAAATGCTTTATTGGGGCAATATTCCTCTATTTTATCCCATAATTTTGTCATGATAGACTTATGCAAATGTATCTCAGGTTCATCTATAATAATAACATATCCATCAGGAATACATAAAGCTTGAGCTAATAAATATAATGCCACTCTTTCTCCATCCGATAAATCCTTTCCGAGATATTCTACCCCATTATGCTTTGCTGAAACTTTTGCATCATTAAATAACACTTCTCTATGCGGCATTATATCTTTCCATATCTCAACTATTCTATCAACAACTGTAATAGGAGCATTAGGATGAGAACAGCCCTTAGCTTCACAATTTTTGCATTCTTGAACAAACTTATCATTCTCATTATTCCTCATTGCAAACACAGAGGAAAGCAAATTATCATAATCATTAATCAATTTATTCTCATAACCCATACCGCCCCATTTTACCCCTTTATTTCTATTTCTTATCATTCCACCATCAGTTGTACCATACATTAGTAAGTCTAAGGATTGCTCATGACTTTTTAAAGAGACAAAATCAGGAATAGTCAAAGCTCTTTGAGCAGATATCCTATAGGCATTCTTATCTATTGAATGATCTTCTATGTATTTTCCCAAGCGACTCTTCCCGCTTCCATTTGCTCCAATGATAACAAATGATTGCACACTAATTATTTCACTACTAATACCATTTACAGGTATTACAATTTTATGTTCCATAATTACATTTAATTTAAGAAAATTCAAAGATATATTTTTTTACTCCAATAAATAATATAATATAAACAGAAAATAAGATAAGCATTAGTACCAAAATATACAAAAGTAATAATAATAGTTTTACTCATAAACCAAATAAATAAGAGAATTCAATTTTAAAACACTGATTTTTATTAAATTATTAAAATATTACATTGAATTAAACAATAAAACAAATGACTTTTTTTAAGAATAACAATAATATATAAACATGACTAGTATAATTCAACACCACAGGAAATAGTATGACATATTGTCATACATTAGATTTACATATAATTATATAATATTTGGCATGCTTATTGTTGAAAAAAAATAAAAAGATATCATAATTATGAAAAATGAAACAATAATGCTCATCAGTTCATTAGCAGCCACAATCAGTGCAATTGCAGCTACTGTCACCACAATCATGACATATATGTTATATCGCAAAAGAAGACAACAAAAGCTATATGAAAAACTAGATAGAATTTTAGAGATAGGAATCCAATATCCATATGTAGAAAATAGCAATTTCATTTCTCAATGGCTAGATTATAGAACCAGCCAAGATGAAAAATATCTTCGATACGACATGTACTGCAATCTAATTTTCAATTATTTAGCAGCAGTTTATGATCACTACAAAGGAAATAAAAAATCAATAGAAGATTTTGTTGATGTAAAAACATGGATAAGAGCCCATCAACTCAACTGGAAAAATCCAGTTGAGCCTAACGAAAATATAGATGGGTATAGTAACAAGTTTAGAGATTTTATTAACTCTTATATTTAAAAGAATGAAAAGAATAGCATTATTAATTGGAAACTCAAATGGGCTTCCCGGAGTAAAAAAAGACATTTCGAATTGGACTAGATTCCTACTAAGCGATGAAGGCGGTCAATGGGAGAATTCAGAGATTATCACAAAAATGAATCCTGCCAGAAGAGAGTTATTATCACTTATTGACACCCTGAAAAATACATATTATGATTTCTGCTACGTTATATTTAGTGGTCATGGGGCCTATAAAAAAGGTACAATTCTTGAAATCAATGGCAATGATGAAATTATTCATGAAGATGATTTAATAGGAATCGCAAGACGTCAAATTTCAGTCTTTGATTGTTGCAGAAATATTTTAATAGAAAAATCTATTGATTCAGAGATTATAATGAGAATGTACAATCAAGGTGGCCCTATGCGTCGAAATATTAGGCCCTATTATGAAAAAAGGATAATGAGTTCAATAGAGCAACAAGTAAGATTATACGCTTGTTCTATAAATGAGAGTGCTTTAGACTCTGAAAATGGAGGTATTTACACAAAAAACTTATTGGACTCCTCTATGCATATATCAGGCTCATTCAAAGTTGTTGGAGTCGCTCACGAAGAAGCTCAAGCACTTACCACTAAAGAAGCTCATGGCTTGCAACATCAACAAACTCCGATTGCTTCGCTACCAAGATGCTTTACAAGTCAACAATTAATAATCTCAATAAATCCAAGTGGTTATTTTGACTAAACGCATACTACTACCTTTGAGTAATTTGAATATTACTCAAAGGTAGGTTCTTCTTTTTTCTCATCTATACCCCGGCATTTCGGGCACCGCTTCGCTGAGTATCTCGGCGGCATCGAAACAGGGGCATTGCTTCACCCACTCTTCGGGCTCTACCTCGCCGTCGTGATTGCGGTCGGGACTGAGATCGCGGTGACCGCAGACGCGACTGCCGGGATAGTCGCGCAACAGGAGCTTGACGAGCACACGCAGGGAGTGCTTCTGAAACGGGGTACGGGTGTCGGCGGGTTTGCCCTGCTCGTCCAGTCCGCCTTCGTAGCAAATGCCGATGCTGTGGGCATTGTAACCGCGGACGTGCGCGCCAGCTTTCTCCACGGAACGAAGGGTTTTGATGTCGCCATTACGGCGGATGTAATAGTGGTATCCGGCTTCGCTGAATCCGCGGCGGATATGGTCGGTGGTAAGGTCGTGTTCCGTATAGCAGCGATCGCAACGGGTAGCGGAACAGTGTAGAACGATTAGATTTATTTGTCTCATGTTTTCGATGTATATATTTATGAACTTCACGCGCATTTGGCACGCCCGTTCTGTTGCTTCTTACTAAAACGGGCCGTACCTTTAAAGTGGTACAGCCCGACTCTTAATTTTTTATTCCCAATTTTTAAGACTGACATATCGGCAGATGTAATGCCTCATAGGCTGCCAAAGTTCATCACGGCTCAAAGTCCAGACTTGTCTTGCCTGTGAATTCACTTCCATTACCGAGGGTTACCGCATCCCGAATACGTCTTTCACCCCAAAAGATCATTCTTCACCGTTTGCACGAAGTGATGATACCAGTACCTCAAAGATGATTTAATGAACATTTTCATCATATCAGCACATCACCTCAGCGAAACATCTCACAGCTTACGCCGAGTTGTTATCGCATCTGAATAATTACCTCAAAGATGATTTAATGAACATTCTCATCATATCAGCACATCACCTTAGCGAAACATCTCACAGCTTACACCGGACTGTTATCGCATCTGAATAAATCTTTTGGGAGGGTTTCTTTATCTCAAGACATTCATTGCGTTAGCACTCAATGCACCCAAGATAGCCGATGCTACGGCAATTACCACTTTCAAAACAGTGTCCCAAACAGATTTTTTCATAAAGATCAATGATTTAAAGATTATCGGTTAATGAAATAAGAGATCTAACTATCTTCTACCGGATTGATCTTCCCCACCAAACAGGGAAGTCCGGAGAGGATTGGAGAAACGAAAAGGCTCCTTTAGCCTAGCGGATTATCATCTTTTCCGCCTCCGGTATTGCCACCTGTGTTTCCCCCCGTATTGCCTCCGGTGTTGCCTCCGGTATTACCACCTGTATTCGAGCCGTTCCCGCCCTCTTGTGTGTCGAGGGCGAATTCCACGTTGGCGGGACTGTCCGTACGGGTGAGACAGCCATTCACCAGGCGAAGCTCCTTATCCGGCACAAAACGGATATTGACGCGGGAGATATTCTTCACCGTACATTTATCGGCAGTCTCCATACCGGGGCAGGAGAATGTCATGTGAAACGTACCCAACTCATTCAGCTTCACTTTATTGCCATTAGCCAGATTGGCTTGCACCTCTTCCACCAGAGCCTCGATGACATGCTTCACGTCGCCTTTGGTCATGGAACAGTTTTTCTGAATGTTGGCAGATAAGGTTTCGATGTCTACTTTCCCACATGTCTTGGGAATCTGACGTAGATAGAACAGTTTTGGAGAGGCTGGATTGCTCACAACCTTCCGGCGTTGATAACGCTCTACAAGAACTTCCATAATGTAATAATTAATAAGTTAAGGTTTAGGTTCGTCAACCTCGTTGTTGACTATACAAATATACAACATCAAGAAGCCAAAGTCAAGTTTTATCGCATTTTTATTGTCAGTTTTTATAACTATTTTTACTTCGCTTTTCAGCACTGAATGCACGGGGTTTCAACCCCTATTTATACGTGTAAAGACTTTGCTTATTTCTTTTAGCAATGCCACCCTTCGGGAGGGTATCTTCTATTTATCCGTGTAAACACATCGCGCATTCTCTTTATGACAACTTTTGCACGGGGTTTCAACCCCTATTTATACATGTAAAGACCTTGCTTATCTCTTTTAGCAATGCCACCCTTCGGGGGTTTTATCTTCTTTATCCGTGCAAATACAACCCTTATTTTGCGTGCAATTTCATCCACGTTTCCGGCGGCACGTAATCCCCCATCTTCGTCAGACTCTTGTTGTAACCAAAGTACGCATCGCCCGTCTGACCGTTGCGCTGCTTCGCCACAATGACCACTCCCAGACCTTCGGAAGGGAACTTGCTGACCGGCTCCGTGGTAAGCCCGTAGAGCTCGGGTCGGTAGAGCAGCATCACCATATCCGCATCCTGTTCTATCGCTCCACTCTCACGCAGGTCGTTCAACTCGGGACGATGGCCGCGGCGCGTCTCACAGTCACGGTTTAGCTGACAGAGCAGCACCACGGGGATGTCCAGTTCCTTAGCCAGCAGCTTGGCCTTGCGACTCGTCTCCGCCACTTCCTGTTCGCGGTTACGGTTCTTCTGCTCCGTCTTCATCTCGCAGAGTTGCAGGTAGTCAATGATGACCATATCACACTTGCCCTTGCTTTGCAGCAGTCGGGCAGAGGCACGTATGCGCTCGATGCCGGTCGACGGGTTATCGTCCACATGGATGGGCAGGCGCGAAAGCTCCGTAGCCGCGCGACTCACCTGCCATTGCTCGTCGTCGGTCAGCTGACCACCCCGCAGGTGATCGGGACTGACATTCGGTGCAGTGGCAAGCAGCCAACGGTCGCCCAGGCGCTCGCCTTGCATCTCCAGACTGTAGACCGTCACGTGATAGCCCGCAGCGGCAGCAGAATGCGCCAGGTGAAGCGCAAAGGCCGTCTTCCCCACCGAGGGACGGGCGGCGATGATATCGAGATCGCCACGCTGCCAACCCGTCGTGATACGGTCGAGCTCATTCAGTCCCGTAGGTATGCCCGTGATGCCGTCGACGTTATGCTCCACACGCATCCGCACCTGTTGCACGGTATCCTCCATCAGTCTGTCCATGTCGCGCAGATGATCGGCGCACCCACATTCGCCCTCCAGGTAATCAGCCAGATGACGCAGGTCAGCCAGCGTGTCGCCCAGATCCACCGTCTCATCGGCAGCCGAAGGCAACAGGCGGTGCAGACCGAGAATCATCTCACGCCGTACGAATTTCTCCTGAACAATCTGCACATGTTCCTCCAGATGGGCGGACGAAGCCACCCGCATGCACAGGCGTGTCAGGTTGTACGGGCCACCCGCCACATCCAGTTTGCCACGGGCGGCAAGTTCTTCTTTTGCCGTGATGATATCCACCGGACGACCCGCCCGATGCAGGTTTTGAAGGGCGGCATAGATCTCGCGATGGGCATCGACGTAGAACATTTCGGGGCGAAGCTTATCGCCCACCAGAGCCATCGAGGCACTCTCTATCAGGCAGGCGCCGAGCACCACTTCTTCCAGCTCGGCGTCGTAAGGTTGTAAAAGATCGGTATTCATATACAAAGAAATTTTAAGGACGAAGCCTTCATTACATTCTTCCGTTTCAGCATCTTTTTTTTATTTATACAGAGTAGAAACAGCAAGGTCATAACCCCTTCAATAAGCTGAATTACACAAAGCACGATTATCTGAATAAAAGAAAGATTATAATCCCATTAGTAGTTATAATCATCAAGGAAGGCTTTGTCGGCGAGATAAGTTGCCGACTGCATGCAATAGTGCACATCCGGCAGGTTGTTGTAATATTGCTCGATATTGTTCAGCGCCAGTTCGCGTTCGTGCATCGTCAGTTTTGACCAGACACGCTGTGCACGCCCCACATTGATGCGAGGGGTATGCGTCACCTCACTGTAAACATCCATAAAATGACCGAAAGCCGAGTTGGAAGCACGCTTTGCTTTTCCCGAATTCTGCGCATCACCCATCCAAAGGTCATAATTGGGAATGCGAATGTGGCTCCGGCAGCCATCTTCCACCCGTTCCACACTCCCCTCTTTGAAGCAATTCTGAAAGAAACGGGCCACACGGTGGCGACTCCAACCCAAAATACGCTGCCAGGTGATGAACGAAATAATAGACTCTCCTCGCAAGCAGGTAACTTTCCGTCCAGGCTTCCATTCCAATTCAGCATCCCTGTAGTTGACATGAACTAAGACTCGCAAAAAAGCCTCTTCGACACTGTCAGCTTTACCATGTTTCTCAAAAATACTCGTGAGCAATGTACGTGAAACCATCACATAGCCCTTTCCCATAAAATTCTTTTTCATATATCGTATTATATTAAGATAAGCAAATTTTCAATTTCGACACACGCCCCATGCTTTGCCCACAAAAATAATACACACCCGAAAGCAATGCAAGCAGGCCGGTTAACGTCGGTTCATTTCGGTTCAACTTTATATCCAACGGTTCAAAAAAAATGGTACACCGTAAGCAAATATGATTAGAGGAACAAAGGCCGTCAAATGGAGGGGGCAAAAAAAGACATCAACTTTGGGCATGCATTGTTTTCTATCACAACGCATTAGCACTTCAGCGGGGCATAAGTGGGGGCAAAAAAAGACCACTAATAACTAATAAAAGAGAAAGTATATAAGAAATATATAGATTTTCGAGGCTAAAAGCCGGACTCCCTTACAGATATTGCAGTATTTTTCATACCTTTGTTTGTATCAAAATAGCTGGGTTATGATGAAAGAATCAATAGTTATAAGAAATTTCGGTCCTATTGAGAAAATAGAAATTACCGACATCCTCCCCTTTACCATCTTCGTTGGCGAATCGGGAAGTGGTAAAAGCACCGTTATGAAAGCCATTATCTTATTTCGATGGATTTATAAATGGGTCAATATCCGCTCTTACCTGCGCCATTCCAACATTTCCAGATCTCCCTTTAGCTTCGACTTCAAATCTTTATTGAACAGTAACGGACTAATAGAATATCTTAAAGATGACACGGAAATTATCTATACCAAAGGGGATAACAGCATCTCATACGCCGGCTCCCTGAAAGCAAATATCATTATTCCGGAAGTGGATTTAAGCCTGGAGAAGATGTGCTTCATCGCCGACAAAAGAAATATAATTCCCGATATCCTTTCGAACAAGGTGAGCCTGCAATCCGATTTCTATCTGAAAGAAACTTTAGATGATATTCTTTTAGCCTTCAATGAGATAAAGCAGCTTGACGTGAAGTATTTAGGCGTAAAGTTTACGCTTAAAAAAGAGAATGGAATAAACAAATATAATATTGAAAGCACAAAAAGCGACAAGCCGTATAAGATCAGCTTATACAATGCTTCTTCGGGTACACAAACGCTTGTACCGCTTTCGGTCATTATAGAGTATTTTTCGAAGCACTACGATTTCAATGCCCGCTTCAATGCCATTGTTTTAGATTATCTGGCACGCAATGACAGCCTTAAAGATTTCAGTGCCAAACAGAATATCGGGGATATCAAGCACCGTAATGTACACATTCATATCGAAGAACCGGAGCTGAGCCTCTACCCCGACAACCAGCGTTCACTCATCAACTTCATCGTAAACAGGTGTTTTGTTGAGACACATCCGAAATATGAAATGACGGTAATGATGACCACTCACAGCCCCTACATCATCAACCATTTAAACCTGCTAATAAAAGCAAACGACAGAGGAAAGCTTATTGAAGGGGCAAGACTCGATTTTGATCGCATAGCAGTCTACCAGATAGCAGACGGCAAACTTTACGATCTGAAAATAGAAAATGAACGATTGATAAATACCAATATACTTTCCGAAGCAATAAATGATATTTATGATCAATATGAACAATTGTAATGAAAGATTTATTTGAAGATAAATTCATCAATCATTATCACCTTAAAGCCAATCCTAATATCAGCATAGAATCGACAAAAGAAAAGGAATTCGACCTTACCGATGATAAAATCTTAATACATCCCAAAGGAGAAGGGGTTGCCAAATATGACAATCCCGACAGACGGGAAGTCAATGTAATCAACTACGAAAGTTTCTTTAAATCCCTACCTGCACCTTTTCAGAAAGGGAAAGAAAATTGTGACCTGATTGTTTATACTTCAGATTCCATATTCTTCATCTTAAACGAGCTGACAAGCACACAATGGAAGTTTGTCAATAACTTCACACAAGCCGACGGGACACCAAAAACAGGAAAAAGAAACAAAGCAATATCGCAACTTACACACACATTGTATTGTATTCTACAAGTACCGGAAATTGCCGCTTTCATTGAAAATCACAAGGTGAAGCACTGCTGTTTTTCAAATAAACAACCATCCGTCGTAACCACCGCCACCACAACAATCAACGCTCCAAATGCTTTTAACCGACTGACAAAGATATCTTCACACGGCTTTAAGACTCCAAACAAAGATATCGAATCATTGGGTTTTGAATTATGGGAATTCTCCGGTGAGCAGACTTATTTATTAAAGCAATGATTGCTCCAAGAAATAAAATGATTACTTCAAGAAAAAAGCAAAGACTTCCGGTTATTTCGTCCCTTTGGCTCTTACATCCATGCCGACTCTGCCCGGCATCCCCATGTGCTCTACAATAATGGCTATCTGCGTAGGCGTCAATATCTTATCCTGTTCGTCATATTCGGCAGCAAGCATATCGGTCAGCAAAGCCTGATGAGAGCGAATGTAGCGACGCAATGAACGGGAAGATGAACTGATATAGACACTTGGAAAGTAACAAGCTGCAATAGTAGAAAACGGATGGCATCCGGTAAGTATAAAATCATAATTAATATCTCTCATCATGTATCATTTTTAGTAAACAACAAGAGCAAAATTACGGAAATAAGAAGTGGGCATCAAGACTGATTATGACAATAAAAACTCATGAAAAAGTATTGCATTTTTCAATAATTATTTGTAAGGAATAGCATAAAAAGAGGGGGTTATTCCCTCTCTTTTTTAAAATACCCCAGCACCGTAGCGCGTGACAAGTCATGCTTTCCGGCATCACACGGTCGGGCTTCGAAGTGATATCCAAAGTGGATGGCGGCACAAAAACAGCTATAGTCGATGTGGCAATGCATCCGATGACAAAGAAGGTCATACAGTCGCGAGGCGCGGGCAAAGAAGCGGGGAATATCTTTGTGCGCCACCTGAGGATGGCTGATCTCTCCACTTTCCAACCGTGAGACATAGTGCAAGATTGCTTCCAACACGGCAATATCATCTTTTGTGTTGTGTATGGAGCTCTTCATCATTTCCATGCGTTCTGTTTGGCGGACTAAAGATTGTTGTTTCTTCATCATACATTCTTCCAATAAATCCAAATCGGAGCAGATTCCGGCATCTGCATTTTCTGTGTTTGTCAATTTCATTATTCAATAAAAAATAAATTAAAAATTATACTATCGAAGATAGCTTCATTCTTCATAGTACAAAAAACAGACCATCTGTTGAGTTAAGACAGATCGTCTGTTCGGATGAAACACATTATCTATTGAGCGCAAAGACACCATCTGTTGACAAAAAAAAACCGCCCCGACCATTTAAGGCCGGTAGCGGACTAAAAGCAATGCAAACCATAGAATATATCTTAGATTTCCTTCAATTCATTTAAAGTAAGTCCGGTTATATCTGCTATTTCTTCCACAGCACAACCTCTATCTTTTAGTTTTCGAGCAATATCAATCTGTGCTCGTTTCGTACCTTCGGCACGACCTTTTTCAAGCCCTTCGGCACGACCTTCAGCGCGTCCTTCGGCAGGACCTTTTTCAAGCCCTTCGGCACGACCTCTCTCTGCCTCTTTACGTTCTTTTTCTTTGGCATAAGCCATCACGGCAAGATTATCACGATACACCTTGATGCTCTCGTCATATTTCTCTCGTTCTTCTTTTGAGAGGGAAGCAATATCAACAATTTTCTCTAATTTTTCAAAAACCGACTTGCGGGCTTTGAAAGGCATTCGTTTCAATGTTTCCATATTCTTTAATATATAAATCCAGCGTTCAAAATCTTTCATTCTCAGGAAAACGTAAAAAGAATTCATCTTTAGCGTTATCACGTCGACCTAGTTAATATACAATACAATAAAAAGGAATTTACATTAAAAAATAAAATTATCACAATTACTCTTTAATTACCTCACTTTCAGAAAAATGAGAAAATCGCTCATCTTTATATGAATTGCCCCTACACCCCCAATATGAATACATCCGCACTTTTTTATGCCTATCTCTTATTTCATATTCGCTTAAATAAACAGCTCCTTGAAGACAGGTTGGAGAAAATGTCTTTGCATAATCAGGAATATCTGGATTAGGTCCAATATATAATGCGCCTAAAGTAGCATTAGCTTTTATTTCATATAGGCAATAATCATTATCCCTTCTCAAAGACTCTAAATATGTAGCAACATCATATATATCTACGTTTTTATACCCATATTTAAAATGAAGATTGACACTATCATTATCTATAAAATTTTCAAGAGCTACAACTGATGGCCGATTACATATTTTATTATACCCAGAATCACTAACTTTATCGTTTGTCATATATATAATATCAAAACCATAACCATCCTTATCATATAAAGACGACATTATTACGGGCCTCCTTGTATCTGTAATTCCAGGCTCATCTTCGTCTTCTGGAAAAATTAAATCATGGCAACTTACTACAAAAAAAATCACTATTCCACAAAAGATCCATGTATGCGACATAAACATTACTAATAATATCCAAAAAGTATTGCTGCATCCATTTTTATTATTTTCTTCCATAATATAATAATATGACAATTTTCACAGTGAGAAACATCGTATGTCTAAATCGAGATATAGTAAATCGTTCAAAAAATCAATTAAAAGGTCTTTCAAAACTTCCTGACCGAAAATAAGTTTAAACCCGACATCTGTGAACGGGTTAATAAAATGCGACATACTTTTGTGTTTTTCTCTGCAAAGGTATGGTTTATTCCTTTACGTTATCCTCCAAATTGTACAAATAAGCAGTTGACCGTTAATAAAAATATAGCTTTCCACGAATCTCACAAGTCAAAAAAAGTGTTCTTTTGCAATTGCATCTCATTATAAAAAAGGCCTTCCCGTACACACTTGTACGGGAAGGCATCACAAACAAACAAAATAAACTGACGACCAGCGATATCACATCGCCGGCACGCCAATATCTTTAGTCTTTTTCATCACTCCAAAGTTCCACTTATGCATCATTCTAATTCTGAACACACCTTACAGTAAAGCCATACAGCCGACTATAACTGTTTGCCGGAAACATAATGCTAGTACTGAAGTTCAAGCTATATCCATTTGTGCTGGAGCTGACACTGCTAGTCCAATAATTACCACCTTGCCCTACATTATTCAAACCGCCATCAGGCGTACTACGATAGCCTGATGTAGGGTAACTTCCAGTAGCACCATTAACAACATAAGTGCCACCACTGGAAAGTTGGGTTGTCCCTTGGGCGTTACCGGTTTCAGTGCTAAAACTGCCGAATTTAGCCCAAGGGGTAGTCACAGTAGTCCACGACACAATAGCTCCATCTACTATATTTGCAGTATTATATTCCTTTGCCGTAGGCATACGCCAACTGCCACTCACAGCGCCTGTCTTACTTAAATACTGGCAGATATCACCTTTCAATGCTGCATAATTAGCATTGGTATTCTGAGCGGCATCATTCAAAAAGGTATTGGCCTGACCGTAAGCAGAACCGGCATCGGTAATGTAAGCGATAGAACTATAAGTAGTAGAACCCGTGCTCCATGTGCTGCTTGAAGGAGTAGTAGAGTTATACGTGGGAGTATAGGTAGCATAAGTACTGCTTAAAGAAACGCCGACTAGAGATCCCCACTGGAAAGCCACTCCCTGTTTCTTCATATTTGCCAACTCCTGTGTGGTGGGATTGGCCGGATCAGCCGAAGAAAGATCAAACGTCAACTTTGTACCATCCCAATAGATGTTACTACCCGCCCAAATTAGTCTTTTGTAATTAATCCGGGTATCGGATTCATTTGGTTTCAGGGTAATGGTACAGGTATATTTAAAGTTCCGCTTGACGTTGAAGTTGGTAGTATTGTTACCACCCAGATAGATCTTCCACGAAAGCCTGCTATAGCCTGTCGCTTTGCCGTAGATCACCACATAAGCGGCTGAATCTGCCGGAGTGGCGGGGACATTTGCTTTGATCTTCTGACTCTGTGCACTAATAGCCGTATTGACACCGGGGCGATTCTCATACATATAAAAACTTGTATTAAAAGAGGTTACATTGGACAGACTCACCAGTCCGCTATTGGTCCAATCCCCACTATTGGCAGGCAAAGAGCCATCCGTAGCACGGGTGGTTTGCGTATCTATCCCGTCGGCATTCTCCTCCGTAGTGAGCGGATGAGCCACGTAGTAAGATTTACCCGGAATGCCATAGAGGCAATAACCCGAAATTATCACCCCGCTACCGGAGGCTATACTCACATCCAGCGTTACCTTCGCCACCAGTCGCTTGACGGTGATTCCTCCCTGAAGCGAGGTTGTTCCGGCGGCAATATCGGTAGTAATATTTCCGCTCATAGGCAGGTACACCGTACCCGAAGTATTATTGAACGTACTCCAAGTAGCAAGATTGGTGGTGATCGCTCTGAGTTTGGTTTCGGTACCCGCCACATCTCCATCGAAAAGTGTAGGGCTTCCTGTGTTGGCAATGGCGTATATCTTACAGCCCGTACCGCTACGGGCAAGCACCGAAACGGTATAAGTGGTACCGGAGAATGTAGTGTAACTCTTACCCGTGAGCTCACCCGCACTATTGTATACCAGCACGTGGAGATCATTGATTATGTCTTCATCAATGCTGCGGGTTATGCCATCTTTGGGGGTATCGGCATTGATCTGGAAACGGATCACAGCATCTCTGTCCTCGGACAATCCCGCCGTTGAATCATCCCGCGTGCAGGACATGGAAAGGTTAGCCAGACCGAAAACCGCCAAAGCAGCAAAGAGGGTTTTATATATGCTATATACGCTATTCATAAATAGTTATAAGTTAATGAGTATTCTACAGGTCGACATCCTGACCGCTTCCTGTGTACCAAGGCACAATGCTCATGGAAACGTGAAGCCACGCGTCACCAAAGTCAACCGTTATATGGGTTTCTTTACCCGAAACCGCACGAAGCGGATTCCCTTCATCGTCACGCGTAACGGTAAGCAGCAGCGTGTCGCCGTGATAAAGATCTATATAGACTTGCTTGTCGGCGCCAGCAGGAAAAACACGGAACAGCGGTGCAAACCATTCGTCCTCATCGCCGACACGGTTCATCGTCGGGGTGAAACTGGCTTCATCCGCCGAGGGCTCGCCAAGGAAATTGAGTGAACGTGACGTGCCGCGTACCACAACGCGCAGATTGCCATCCGTTATGCCGAAATGTTTAGCGGCATGGATCACATCCACCGAAATTCCCGCCACAATACGTTCCATGACAAGACGGAGCGTATTGCTTTTCACACTCTTGGTGGAAGCACTCAAAATATCCAGACGGCTATAAAACAGGTCGGTCACCGGAATATCATGCCCTGAGGAGGACTGTAGCAGATCAATGCGAGCAGATTCCAAAGAAGTGCCTACAATAAGCTGAGGTAGTTTCAGACTGTCACCTTTTAGGTTTGCCCAGGCTACAAGGGTATATTTACTGCTCTTTGAAACATTGAAAAGAAAACCGGTGGAACTGCCGCGGGGAAGAACACGGACAAAACCGTTCTCGTCGAACAGGAATAAGTCGATCGTGCTGATCACACCGCTGGCAGTCACATCATTACCCTGAGGGTCTACCGCACTCACGTTCAGGCTATACTCCACTACATCTTCGTCCTTATCGTGCGAACAACCCCATAAAGCTGGTAAAGTGCACAAGAGCATGAAAAAGGCCGGAGAACTGGAGCGGAATAGATGCCTGAAAGTACTCCGCATGGTATAGGGTTGGAGCGAGTGAAATAAGCCCAGACGCTTCACCCGGATCAACGGATATGTAAATACGGAAAGGTACATGAATTGGTCTTTTTATCAGTTAAAAATTAACAGATTGTACTATTTCAGTAGGCCATGCAGCTACGCTTACATTGATTTCCAGATTAGCCGGATTGATATTATCGGTAGGTAATGAAACACCTTTATTTTTGAGAGTTACAGCAAGATTATAAAGATTGTTTCGAGAGACACTGCCGGTAGAAGTGCCCACATTGCTTCCATTATAGGTAGTTCCCGGCTGTGCTTTGTTTACAACTACCGGATAGAATATTGTAGTAACATCACCTGGAGTTGTATCGCTACCATCAACATCAAATAAACCCTGGATAACGAAAGAAGTGGGGCTTGTGCTCCCATCATTGGCAAAAGCATAGAACCAATAGTATTTGCTGCCGGGCAAGGTGGTGCTACCATCTATAGCGACAGGAGTATCCAACCTGTCAAACAAGTAAGGATTATCACCTGCCCATGCGGTACCACTCCATGTGCCGCCTCCGGTAAGGTAAGTCGTACCGGACATTGCATCACCCGGAGTAGCAGAAGTCGTTACCTTTGTAGCTGCAATGGCATCACGGAGAAGAACACGTTGGAGTTTGAAAGTAGCATGGGGATATGGGGAGTTAGAGAAATCACTCTTTAAGCTGGTCAGTGTAATGCGTGAAGCCATACGGGTCAGCTCTACGGTTAGACCAGTTTTGGTACCGCCCGGAGTAAGTGAGAAAGTAGAGACACTCCCATCTTTTACATCGCCGGACATAGGAAGATTAGTAGAAACCTGTATATCGGATGATACTGTAGATTCAGATAAAAGAATTGTCTTACCCAAGAAGAGGTTTTTTGAAGTGGAAGTCTTCAGTTCTGTAGCACTTGAAGCCGGTACATTAGCTACAACCACTGCAGAGCAAGTAACGGCACTGGAACCGTTTAAAGGACAAGTAATGACATTTTTATTAGCATCGCCCGTACCTACATTAGGAGAAGAAACACTCTGTACACTTATAACGTTTCCACTGTTGTCAAAAATACCGATAACGATATTATTCACTTTTTGCTCGTCGGAAGGACCATCCGTAGGAAGTGAGCCATTGTTAGCTCTGGTTCCTGCAGTATTACCTGTAAGGGTGAGTTCAATACGTGCCTGCCCCTGAGCTGCAGGTTGAGATGTAGTAGAATCATTGCTGCAAGAAGCAAGCAAAGCTCCGCCAAAGGCGGCTAACAAATAGATACTCTTTTTCATAATAATAACTTCGTTTTTTAATTGATAAAAAAAAATTGCTATGTTCTAAAACCATTAAGCTTCTCTATTATTTAAAATAGATCAATCATATCTTGTAATCAGTTCCTTCGCATCGAAGAGTTATTGTTTTTTATTTATTGTTCCTATTGACCTGTATCTTCAGCACTTTATTACTTTCCCTTATCCTCCTCCTCTTTTTTCGTTTCTTTATCTCCTCCTTATTTTTCAATAGTGTGATCACTATCCTTCAGCGAATCTTCCGAAAAAAGAATATCCGTAATGGGAATTTGCGAAAGCAGATGACACACCATCTGATTGACGACAGCCAATTTTCGTCCGGTCACCCCATAGGTTTCATAAATCACATTCGAGTCACGAAGAAAATAGAGTTCACCTCCTGTCGCATAAAGCAAGCTAGATAACGTAATCTGGGACAAAGGATGAGTGAGAGAGTAACGAAAAGCAAGAGGGTCGCTCCCACTCTTCTCCACAACTCTTAAAAGGCATGAGTCGCAAAGAAGATCCAGCAAGTGACGCACATGCATACGCGAAGTTTCTGAATACAAGCACTCTTGAACGACATAACCGTTCGTGTAGTGAATCTCTTTAAGTAGCCCGATGGCATCTTTCATTTCTCGTGTGAGCATAAGTTTTATTCTTCTATCATTGAAGTTACTTCATAGGTAATTCGAAGAATTGAGCTTTGGTATTTTAAATCGGAGAAGAAAGAGGATCGCAATTAATTAATTTATACATTTTATTTATATTGAACCCTGATGAAAGTCAAAGGGAAAGGGACTTTTATTTGCAAAAAGAAGCAAAACAGCCATGTAGATGTAATAAATAGAGATATTTTTAGTGTCGATGGGAAAGTTTGAAGAAATAAGCCTAGCAGGCCAATTAAGTCTATTTAGTTTGTGTATATAAGCTTTTATTCGTTAAATAAAACAAACGAGAAATAGTACATAAAGACTGAATTTGTCAATATGTACGATTTAAGAGAGGAACGAAGACTAATGCACATTCAAAAAGATGACTTCCGAGCATGAAAACTGATTTTTAAAGACTAAAATAGAATAATATGAGTAAGGAGCAAACTTTTCCGGGGGCATATATGTTATTTTTCTAAATATCTAAATGATATCTTATAATAATCTATATATTTGCGACAGTCAACTTTTTTGTTACCTATGAAGTAACTTCAATGTTTATACCTCGCAATGTTATTCATTTCTGTATCTATTCCTATTTCAAATCAACTTCTTCGGATTTAAAGTGTATCAGGGACGGGATAACCGTACTTCCACCCCACAATCAGGTAGCTGCCAACACACCACATTTTTGGAGAAGAGAAGTTACGGATTTACCGTAAGGATAGGAACGTGAAACAAGCCCGATGACTTTACGGTTAGCCTTGTTCAACGTATGGTTATCGAATGAAGCCAGGTACGTATAAGTAATCTTCTCCGAGGCATGCCCCAGCGATTCACTGATGACAGATACCGGGATGCCCTGATGGTAAGCCGCCGTAGCCCACGAATGGCGAGCCACATAAGAGGTTAGCTTCACCTTAAGTCCCAAAAGCAAAGAAAGTTCACCTAAAAGGGTATTATAACCGCGTAAAGCTTTCTGATACTGGCGATAACCTAAGAAACCGGAATCCTTGATCACAGGAAAAAGATAAGACGAATCGGAAGTACCGGAGGTATACTTCTTCAAGATGACACGTGCACAAGGCTCGACCCTGATGGTGAGTAAGCAACCGGTTTTACTGCGGCGATAACGCAGCACACCATTATCAATGTCTACCTTACGCAAGCGTATAAGATCGACAAAAGGAATGCCACGAAGATAGAAAGAGAGCAGAAAGATATCACGCACAGCTTCCAAATGGGGATATTGACTCAAATCGGCCTCTCGAAGCTGGCTGATGCAGGCAGGCGTTAGCGCACGCTTCCGGGAAGTATCAGTACCTGTAAATACCTCGCTAAACAAACCTGCAGGCAGGTTGGCAATATGCAGACGAACAGCCTGATTGCAAATAGCACGAAGCATGCGCATGTATAGCGAGACTGTATTTCGCTTACGACCCTCAGAAAGAAGGTACTGCTCATAGCGTTTGAGAAACTCCGGGGTAAAAGACTCGAAACTCAAATCGGGATTGGAAGCAAAACCCAGCAGGCGGTTCATAGCACAGGAGTAAGCGTGAGCCGTCCCGTAACGCCCGCTTAAGGTAAGATCTTTTATCAAGGATAATGTGAATTCCCTGAAAGTAATCACAGTGACAATGCAATTCATTTTTTCTTTAATTTGTTTGTTCATAATGTTAATCTGTTTGGAGTTATTGTAGTAAGGTAGCAAGAATATGCAACCTCGAAAAGCTTAGAGACATCATAAGGTGAACGCCTCAAGATGAATAGATCTTACAAGAAAAACATAAAAATAATACAGAATTGGGCTATGCAAAATATTAAAGTATAATAGTTGTTAATGGAAGAAGTTGTCCTCTTTCAAAGGTTTAAAATCGCACAACTGATACAATAGTAGCTTAAAAAAGGCCTTCCCGTACACGCTTGTACGGGAAGGCATCACAAACAAACAAAATAAACTGACGACTTGCGATATCACATCGTCGGCGCGCCAATATCTAATCTTCTTCTTCACCCCAAAGCTCCACATCACTGCGACAGTGATATAATGTAAAACCTATAATGCTGTATAACACGGCAAGAAAGGAGATAAATATTATTAATGCTATCATTATATCTTTTATATTATTTGTCAAGAAAACTGCTTTCGTTCTTATTTATTTTATATTTATGCTCTTCAAAATCATCTATTCAACCCCTTTTCCCCTACCTCACAAAAACGTCCAAACAACCTGAGCTACAACATTATGTACTACTTTAATTGTTTCGCACACAACGCACAGAAAAGCCGACCTGACGATAAACACCATTCGCCGGGATGACGTTAGTACTGCTGAAGTACAAAAAGTATCCGGTCGTTTCAGAGTAAGTACTACTGCTCCAATAGTTGCCGTATTGACCGACATCACGTAATGCACCATAGTTATTACGATAACCCGAGGCAGGGAAACGTGCAGTACCGCCGGTAGCAGTAATAACAATGCCAGGAGTTATAGAAGTCAATCCAGACATACCCGTCTCATCACCTGCTATAGCAAGATCAGTCCAACCTGATAAATAGGACCAGCTCCCCGAGGACTGAAATTCATTTACTGTCGGCATACGCCAACTACCACTTATAGCTCCCGTCTTACTCAAGTATTGACAGATATCACCTTTATAAGCCTTATAATTAACATCAGTATTTTGTGAAGCATCATTCAAATTAATAGTTGCATCATTAGTGCTGACATAAGGAATACCTGTAGACCAATCCATAGTATCCCCGGTCTTGGTCTTATCCCAGCTACTACTTTGGGGCGTAGTGGAATTGAACGAAGGAATGTATAATCGGACAGAACTATTGTAAGCGCTACCGTTAGAACCATTCGGCGATATTCCCACCAGTGATCCCCACATAAAGAAAACTCCCTGTTTTTTTTGATTAGTCAATTCCTGCGTTGTGGGATTAGCCGGATCAACAGGAGGGGCATCGAATGTCAACTTCGTTCCATCCCAATAGATATTACTGCCTGCCCAAATCAGTTTGGGATTATAAGTAACTCGTGTATCTAAGCTGTTAATTTTCAAGGTAATGGTATATGTATATTGATTGTTTCGCTTTATATTAAAATTGCCGGTATTGTTTGCCCCAAGATAGACTTTCCACGAAAGTGAACTATAGTTTCCTCCTTTGCCGTAGATCATCACATAAGCGGCAGAGTCCGCAGGAGTAGCAGGTACATTGGCCTTTATCTTCTGATTCTGTGCGGTAATGCCTGCATTGACCCCTGCACGATTCTCGTACATATAAAAGTTACCGCTGAATGAGGTGACATTCGCCAGACTCACCAGTCCGCTATTAATCCAATCCCCACTGTTTGCAGGCAATGAAGCATCCACCGCACGGGTGGTTTGTGCATCAATAGTTTGCTCTTCGGTAGCAAGCGGATGGGCTACGTAATAAGATTTGCCCGGAATGCCATAGACACGGTAACCGGAGATGGTGATGCCGCTACCGGCAGCGACACCCACGTTCAGAGTTATTCTTGCCATCAGGCGTTTTACGGTAATGCCTCCTTGAAGCGAACTCGTTCCCGCGGATATATCGGTGGTAACACTTCCACTCATGGGCAGATACACCGTACCCGAAGTAGCATTGAATGTCGCCCAAGTAGCTAGGTTGGTAGTCATCGCTTTGAGTTTATCTTCGGTACCTGCCACCGCTCCATCGAAAAGGGTGGGACTGCCTGTGTTGGCAATGGCATAAATCTTACAGCCTGTGCCGCTACGCGCAAGCACCGAAACGGTGTAAGTGGTGCCGGAGAATGTGGTGTAACTCTTGCCGGTAAGCTCTCCGGCACTGTTGTACACCAATATATGCAGATCGCTGATCTTATCTTCATCCACACTACGGGTGGTAGCATCTTTGGGAGTATCGGCATTGATCTGGAAACGGATTACGGCATCCTTTCCTTGGGAGAATTCAGTGGTTGGTTCATTAGTAGTACAGGACACAAAAAGGTTTGCTGCGACCAAAGTGGAAAGACATAAAATAAGACTGGAAAATGACCTTTTCCGCATCCTACGATAAAAACCATCTGGTTTCGGCCGGGTTCCAAAATCATTATTATTCACATCTATCTTTGCTAATAGATTTGTTCTTACTTTATATATTCCAAAATCACTAAACATCAATTATAGCAAATTTTCATTTTACTTCTTCTAGATTCAGAATTCATCTATTTAACCAAAAGTCTTTTAACTCTCATTATTATAATCCTAATACATTACCGTACCAAAATTCATACATAATTTATTATCCAAACATGCGCATAAATCTATAACACTGCTTTAGTTCTGAACACAACGAATTGCAAAACCATATTGTCGGGAACTGGCCATCGCAGGCAATAAATCATTATCGTAAAAGTAGAAATAATAAGCAGATGTAGAACCATTCCCACTACAACTCCAATAGTAGCCATAAGAGCCAACAACATACAGCGTACCATCTGTATAATTACGATAACCAGGTGCAGGAAAACTACTACTATTACCATTAATCATATATTTACCACCACTCGAAAGCTGAGTCGTTCCCTGAGCATTACTACTTTCAACTGCAAAACTCCCGAACTTAGCCCAAGGAGTACTAGATGTAGTCCATGCTACAGAAGCGTTATCAATCACACCACCAGGATTAAATTCCTTTGATGTAGGCATACGCCAGCTACCACTCACAGTACCAGTCTTACTCAGATACTGACAAATATCACCTTTATAAGCTGCATAATTGGCATCGGTATTCTGAGCGACATCATTTAAGAATGTGTTATTCTGACCTCCATTTAACACGTTATCAGTAATGTAAGCTATATTAGTATAAGCGTTAGAACCCGTACTCCAAGTGCTATTTGCAGGCACGGCGGAATTATATGTGGGTGTATAGGTTACATAAGTGGTACTTAAAGAAATACCGACTAATGAGCCCCATCTAAAAGCAACTCCCTGTTTCTTCATATTCGCCAACTCTTGTGTGGTAGGATTAGCAGGATTAACGGGAGAAGGATCAAAGGTCAACTTACTCCCGTTCCAATAAATATTACTACCCGCCCAAACTAGTTTTTTAAAGATAATCCGGGTATCAGATTCAGTCGGCTTCAGGGTAATGGTATATGTATATTGATTATTTCGCTTTATATTAAAGTTGCCGGTATTGTTAGCGCCCAGATATATTTTCCAGGAAAGGCTTGTATAAGTTGAAGATCGACCGTAGATCATCACATAAGCGGCAGAGTCCGCAGGAGTAGCAGGTACATTGGCTTTGATCTTCTGATTCTGTGCGGTAATGCCTGCATTGACACCTGCACGATTCTCGTACATATAAAAGTTACCGCTGAATGAGGTGACATTCGCCAGACTCACCAGTCCGCTATTAATCCAATCCCCACTGTTTGCAGGCAACGAAGCATCCACCGCACGGGTGGTTTGTGCATCGATAGTTTGCTCTTCGGTAGCAAGCGGATGGGGTACGTAGTAGGATCTGCCCGGAATGCCATAGACACGATAACCGGAGATGGTGATGCCGCTACCGGCAGCGACACCCACGTTCAGAGTTATCCTTGCCATCAGGCGTTTTACGGTAATGCCTCCTTGAAGCGAACTCGTTCCCGCGGATATATCGGTGGTAACACTCCCACTCATGGGCAAATACACCGTACCCGAAGTAGCATTGAATGTCGCCCAAGTAGCTAGGTTGGTAGTCATCGCTTTGAGTTTATCTTCGGTACCTGCCACCGCTCCATCGAAAAGTGCGGGACTGCCTGTGTTGGCAATGGCATAAATCTTACAGCCTGTGCCGCTACGCGCAAGCACCGAAACTGTGTAAGTGGTGCCGGAGAATGTGGTGTAACTCTTGCCGGTAAGCTCTCCGGCACTGTTGTACACCAATATATGCAGATCGCTGATCTTATCTTCATCCACACTACGGGTGGTAGCATCTTTGGGAGTATCTGCATTGATCTGGAAACGGATTACGGCATCCTTTCCTTGAGAGAATTCAGTTACCGATGCTTCATCCGTACAGGATGTAAAGAGAGTAGCGGTGAAAAATGCAGCCGGGATAATAAAGAAGACGGTAAGGTAAGCCGACAATAAACGATTCACCTGACAAGAAAGCCGGAAATAACCATTTCGCAAACCAAGAAAATTATTGGATGAGCAAGATCTTGGAAAAACACTTTCACTTACTTTATATGTATTCAAACTCCTATGCATAAATCTTCACCCAATATTTTTGTATACGTTCTTTTGATTATTTTGTTTATACTGATTCTTTTTAAAGCCTTCATCTCATGGACTTAAGCGGACTCAAAGCCCGACATCCTGATTACTTCCACTACCCCATGGCACAACGTTGACCGAAACGCGTAGCCGGGCATAACGGAAGTCCACCGTAATGTAAGTTTCCTTACCGGGAAGCGTACGAAGCGGATTGCCGTCATCGTCGGTAGTAATGGTAAACAGTAAAGTATCATCACGATAGAGGTCTATGGAAATCTGTTTGTTGGCATTGGTGGGAAAAACGCGGAACAAAGGTGCCAGCCACTCGTCCTTATCACCAACCCGACTCATTGATGGGGCATAACCGGCTTCATCTTCGGAGGGCTCCGCCAGGAAATTCAGCGAGCTGCCTATGCTACGCACTACAATTTGCATCTTATCATTCGTCACACCGAAGTGTTCTGCAGCATGAAGCACATCAACCGAAAGTCCCGCTACCACGCGTTCCATCACAAGACGGACCGTATCATTCTGTATGCTTTTGGTGGAAATAGCCGAAAGTTCACGGCGACTGTAGAACAGATCGGTAACCGGCAGATTGCGTCGTAATGTTGATTGCAACAACTCAATACGGGCATTCTCAAGTGAAGTTCCCACAGTCAGTTGAGGCAGTTTCAGGCTATCACCCTTAAGGTTTCCCCAAGCTATAAGGGTATATTTACTGTCTCTTGAGGCAGCAAAGCTGAAATTGGTGGAACTGCCGCGGGGAATGGTACGGACAAAACCGTTCTCATCGAACAGGTAAATGTCTACCGTACTGATTGCCCCACTGGCGGTTACATCGTTACCTTGGGGATCTACCGCACTCACGGTTAAATTATAGAGCATGCACTCTCCCGCCCGCTCGCGTACACATGCCTGCAAAAACAGAAAGGCACATAAAAGCAGAAAGAAAACCGGAAAACCTGACCGGAAGAGATGCCTGAAAGCACTCTGCATGGCATGAGGGTAAAGCATACGGCATAAGCGCAAATGCTTCACCCGGATTAACGGGTATGTAAATACGGAAAAGTGCATGAATCGTTTCGTTATCAGTTAAAATCAACAGTCTGTACTATCGCAGCAGGCCACGCAGCTACGCTCACATTGATCTCCAAATTGGCCGGATTGATATTATCCATAGGAGAAGATATACCCTTGTTTTTTAGTGTAACGGCAAGATTATAAAGGGTGTTACGCGAGATGCTTCCGGTAGCCGTACCGGTAGTGGCTCCTCCAGAGTAACTGGTGCCGGGTTGGTTTTTGTTGACAATCACCGGATAGAACACTGTAGTAGCATCACCCGGAGTATCAAAATTACCATCTACATCGAATATTCCTTGAATGATAAAAGCTGTAGGATTTGTGCTACCGTCATTTGCAAAAGAATAGAACCAATAGTATTTGCTACCCGGTAAGGTGGTGCTACCGTCTATGAGCAGTGGAGTGCCCAAGTCATCAAACAGATAAGGGTTATCACCAGGCCAGGCTGTACCGCTCCATGTACCTCCTCCGATAAGATATGAAGGGCTTGCAGGCATGGCATTGGTTGCTGTAGCTGATGTGGTAACCTTAGTCGTTGCAATAGCACCACGAAGCAACACACGCTGCAATTTAAATTTAGCGCTGGGATAAGCTGACGCGGAGAAGTCGCTCTTCAAACTTGTCAACGTAATGCGTGAAGCCATACGGGTAAGTTGTACTGAAAGTCCTGTCTTTGTCCCGCCCGGAGTTAACGAGAAAGTTGAGGCATTGCTATTGCCAGTATCAAGGATATCACCCGACATAGGTAGATTGGTAGAGATTTGTACATTGCCCGACACAGTGGACTCCGAAAGAGAAATGGTCTGACCTAAAAAATCGGTCTTTGTAGTAGAGCTCTTCAATGTGGTAATGCTCGAAGCAGGGACGTTAGCCACTACTACAGCGGAGCAAGTGACTGCACTTGTACCGGTCAATGGGCAAGTAATCACATTTTTATTGGCATCACCAGTCCCGACTTTGGGAGCTGTCATATCTTGAATGGTCACAATACTGCCATCGGAATCTTTGAAAATACCAATTACTATATTATTCACTTTCTGCTCACCGGTGTTATCATCGCCAGGAAGTGCAGAGCCATTGGCTTTGGTGCCCGTGTTATTACCGGTAAGTGTGACTTCAATCCGTGCGGTCTGATTTTGTCCCGGCTCCGGTTGTGGTGTAATGGAATCGCTGCTACAGGAAGCAAGCAAGGCTCCACCTAGTGCGGCTAATAAACAAATACTCGTTTTCATAATAGTACATTATTTCTAAATGATTAAAAAATATTTAAGTTCTCAACTGTTGTTCATCTTTTCTTAATAAACTTATTCATGTTGTTGGCGTAAATAAGACAGGGACTCGCCGGCTTCCTTCACTCCTGCGGCGGCTGCCATTTGGAGGTAGACCTCGGCTTTGTCACGATTGCCTTCGAGCAAGTAAAGGATACCCATGTTGTTATAGGCCAACGGAAGAGTGGCATATTTCTCCAAATAAGCACGGGCTTTCTTCACATCGCGTTTACTCAGTGCAACCGATGCCGCATTGATGGCAGCTTCGGGACTGTCGGGAAACAAACGGGCGGCAAGGTCGAAGGCATCGTTATATTCGTTGGAACCTTTAGGGTAACTCATGGCAACAGAGAAGAACTCGGAGAGTTTGAGCGAGCGCGATCCCATCTCGAACAAGCGACGACCTTCGGCAGTATCCAAACGATGCTGGGTATAGCTGATGGCATAATCTACACGACGTACGCGGGGAAAGATGCGTCCCACCATATAGCGATAAGGACTTCCGTCACCCAAATTGATCAACATCCGTTCGCGACCTTTAGTCAGGTCGACCGTATTAATAATATCGGTCACTGCCTGGCGGAGAGGCATATCCGAGTGATCGACCAAAGTACGGATAGAATCCCAATCCTCGGCAACCCAACTCACATCAAACGGAGTCTTACCTACCACATAGTTCTCGCGGAGATAATCTTTCAATGCAAGAGCACGCATTGAAGCATTCTTTTCATTCTTGCGATAATTACCCACAGGCGCTCCATAACCTATTACTTTAAGTTTGGAAAGGGTCACTCCGCTTTGCTTCTCGAGCGAGCGTGCCGTCTCGCGAAGCCGGAATAATATTTCATAATTTTGCTTTTCATTGGAAAGCTGCTCTAGCCCGCTATTTCCCCAAAAAGAAATACTGCCTTTTAGAGTGTGCAGAGTGTCTTCACCATCAATGAGCGGAACCACATTGACCAAGCCCAGATAACGACTGTCGATACCGTCACGTCCGGTAGATATACGCGCTTGGGGGAGAGTAATGCCATCGGCTATTTTATCTTCGAACATGCCTGCGGATTTACCATTGCAACCACATTCACGAGTTCGTAAAATAAGGGAAGCGTCCTTCATCCATTCCTCGTAAGGAACACTCGATTTATAAGAGACTTGCTTGACTTTCTTCCGTCCATTTTGAACAACAACACCTGCGACATTACCCGTAGACTTGACTTTATTCTTTGAAGCAAGCACCTCGCTACGATGATAGACTTTTTGTTTAAGTGTACCGTTCACCACAATAGATGGAAGTTCCAGTGAACGATCACCCGATTTCAAAATGGGAATGAGCGTGACTGATTCATCCGAAGGCAATTTCAACCGCTCGTAATTCACATTCATACCAACCTGAAGTTCACCGGAGAGTACCGAAAGGTGTTTGTCTGTGATACTCAACTGCCCTTTATAGGCTTGCTGCGCATAAGCGTTAGAGTAAAGCCCTAGAAGCAGCAGTAACAGAATAACAGGATTCTTTTTCATTGTTTATGTTTGTTTATAGACCTTATGGGGTTAATTATTTAGTTGTCTGTTTATCTATCATTTGAGCAAATACACCACGGATAACGCGACTTTGGTTGGCCCCAAGTAATGCTTGTTTCCTTCGCCTGTTTTTTCTCCGCAATGCATGCAGCGATAGCGTTCATATTTGGCACGGACATATCCTCCGCCAATTTCCGCCTCAATGCCCCAACGCGGTGAAAGAACCCATTGATAACCATAAGAAAAACCGGCGCCTAATATACTTCCTTCATAACGCGCGTCTTTAGTCCCTCGATAAAGGCCGAAAGGAAGGCTCTTATCTCCGATATTATATTCTCCCACCATAAAGTGGACACCCCAAAAATGGCCGCTAAAAGGCTCACAGCGCCAAAGACGAAGCTCAGGCTGAACAAGCCAGTATTTACCGCGCTCCGTACTCTGCGAAGACGAAAAAGGATAATAGTGGCTGTTCACTTCGAGTGTAACCCGTGAAGCAAGTTTCAACTCCAATGCTATATTCGGAGAGAGAAAACCATCGGCAGCGAGATTATTCTTTATTGCAAGTGTCTGTGCAAAAATTACGCCGGCAGGGTACGCCAAAAAAAGGAAGAATATTACAGGTATAAGCTTTTTCATGCAATAGTCAGCTTTTCTTCATTATTATCATTTTCATTCATCATGTTTATTCTTCGTCTGCATCTTTTGTACGATCTTCGGGCAGGATGATCTCAGCAACACTGATCTGCGACAATAAATGGCATACCATATAGTTTGCCACACCAAGTTTACGACCCGCAATACCATAATTATCATATATTGCTTTTTCATCACTTGCTATTCGCATCATACCCCCGGTGGCATGAAGCAGACTGTATAAGGATATATCGGAAAGGGGACAATTAAGTGTATAGCGGAAATTCAACGGATCACCGTCCGGTTTATCTACTATACCAAGAAGCCCCTCACTGCAAAGACGATCAAGCAAATCACGAACCCGTATCCGCAAGTTTTCAGTAAGAGATTGCTCATGAACAGCATAACCGCCCATGTACTGAATCTCCTTTAAAAGGCGTATAGCCTCTTTCATTTCTCCTGTCAGCATGATAAAAATTCTATTTCTTAATAACGACCATTACTTGTTAGGTAACTGATGATACTCCGCAAATAGAGGTACAGACTAATCGAAAAAGTAAAAGATATACCAAATAATCGTATAATCTTTTTACATATAATCCCTGGATAGTGCTATGGGAAAGGGGATTTTGTCGTAAAAGTGAAGAAAATAAAGGAATGCAATGTAATATATATATACCAAAAACGAAATCATAAGCATTTCTTATGAACAAAAATAAAACCTAGAATGGCTCTTATTAAATATGTGTACATACCTTTTAAATCATTAAATATAATAAAATCAAAAACAAGACATATCGACATTATTTGTCAATATGATTAACTTGGCTAATAAAGAAATAAAAAAGTATTTCAATATTGCTTGATATAAATGTCAAAAACTGATTTTAAGAGCTATAGAAACAGATATTATTAGCAAAACGAACTTTTTTTTAAGAAATATATTGTTGTTTTTAGGTATAAATGAATGATATTTAATAATAATTTCTATATTTGCGGTGTTTTACACTTCAGTTACCTAACAAGTAACAACAGTCATAAATCCGTCACTTTTTACACCTTTTACAATCCGTATAGAAAAGAAGCTTTTCTTAGATTCAGTTTTTGTTATTGTATTCTTTTTTCAACCGTTCATTCACATTAGAAGAACAAGTTAAAACGCCTTTTCGGGAAAAGGAATTTTCCGTTGCATGTATCCGGGGCGCGTGACAAGACCAATAACTTTACGATTGGCCTTACTCAATGTACGGTTATCAAATGAAGCCAAATAGGTATAAGTGATCTTCTCCGAAGCATGCCCCAACGACTCGCTGATAATGGAAACCGGAATACCTTGATGATAAGCAGCCGTAGCCCACGAATGACGCGCTACATAAGAGGTCAGCTTCACCTTTAGCCTTAACAGCTGCGAGAGTTCTCCCAAGTGGGCGTTATAACGCCGCAAAGCCGTCTGATATTGACGGTAACCAGAGAATCCACTGTCCGTTATAACGGGAAACAGATAAAGCGAACCGGAGAGGCGTGAAGTGTATTTCTTTAAGATCACACCGGCACAAGGCTCTATCTTGACCGTCAACAACCGACCTGTTTTACTTCGTCGATAACGCAAAACGCCGTTATTGACATCCGTACGCCGCAGACGGACAAGGTCGACAAAAGGTATCCCACGAAGATAGAAAGACAGCAGAAAGATGTCACGCGCCAATTCAAGATGAGGATGTCTGCTCAGATCAACCTCACGAAGCTGACTGATGCAAGAAGGGGCTACCGCACGCTTTTCCGAGGTGTCGGTGCCTGTGAATACATCGTCGAAGAGACCCGCCGGCAAGGTAGCTATGCGTAGGCGTACCGCCTGATTGCAGATAGTACGCAACATGCGCATATAAAGTGAGACGGTATTACGTTTACGACCTTCAGACAGAAGATACTGTTCGTAGTGTTTCAGAAACTCCGGCGTAAAAGACTCGAAACGAAAGTTTGAATCCGAAGCAAAACCAAGTAAACGATTCATAGCACAGGAATAGGCGTGAGCAGTTCCGTAACGACCATTTAAAGTAAGATCTTTTATCAGGGATAATGTGAATTCCCTGAAAGTCAAAACATGTCTGATACTGTTCATTTTTTCTTTAGTTTGTTTGTTCATCTTTAGAATGTGTTTGGGTTTTATTCGTTAAGTTAGCAAGAAAACATGATATCAAAAATCCCATACACCCCGTAAAACCATCCATACTGATTTGAATAACCTTTACATGATAAAGCAAACTTACTACAGAAATATGAAATATGGAACTTTAAATGAAATAAAAAAGTCTTCCCGCACACGCTTGCGCGGGAAGACATCACAAACAAACTTATAAAATAAAGTAAATAAGAACTAAGTTGATTTTTTCAAATCAATATTCTCAACTGAAAACATTAGTGTTCTCCGTGATCGGAGCTCATTGACGATAAATAAAAAGCGTTAGTCCTAACAATTGTAGTAGCTTCATCCAAGCGCCCGACAGGGGTTATTTGGGTATATCCCAGTTCACTGACACCTGTTATCACTTCGGCTTGTGTAAAGTGATAGACCTTCACATTATTTTCTTTAGCTTCTTTTTCCAATATAAATATGTATTTCTTGCCTTCACGGCTGACAATGGCATCATTGGGTACAGCAGCAGTCTTCTGTCTGCCAATATTGATTAACCCGGTGACATACATCCCGGGAATGAGTTTAACGCCTGCCTTCTCCTTTATATTGGCGTGTACCAATATAGTTTTGGTGTCTCCCTCAAAGGATTTGTTGATTTCAAAAATCGAACCTTTTAGATGAACTCCAGGCTGGTTGGTCAACATAATATCCACCTCCTGTCCTATTTTCAGCATATTGAGATCTTTCTCAAACACCTTTAAATCACAGTGTATACCGGCATTATCGGTAATGCTCATTAGTGGAGTCTGCATATCGACATAGCTGCCTGTACTGATATGGATTTTACTGATTGTACCTGATATAGGAGCTTTAATGGGCACCTGGGTGACCATATTACCGGCAGAGACTTGTGCCGGACTGATGGATATTTGTTGCAACTGTTTTTCCAATCCAGTAAGCCTGGCCTTCGTAATTTCATAATTGGCATTTGCCTGTTGAAGGTTTTTTTCAACTCCTGCACCCTGCGAAGTAAGCTCCTTTTGCCGATGATATTCCTGAGCAGCAACCAACGCTTCTTTTT
Source organism: Bacteroidaceae bacterium HV4-6-C5C (assembly GCA_007896885.1). Lineage (GTDB taxonomy): Bacteria > Bacteroidota > Bacteroidia > Bacteroidales > Bacteroidaceae > Bacteroides. The sequence goes on along the minus strand of VOIU01000004.1, from coordinate 154,176 downwards.
TTGCAGTAAGATAGTCTTTCTGTAACTCGACAATTTGAGTGTTCTCCAGATAAGCTACAGTTTGCCCGGCACTGACATTACGTCCTTCTATCACCAATATCTTCTTGATGATTCCTCCCAACAAAGAAGACACTTCAGCTTTCTTCTGCGGATCTAAATCCATCTCACCATTTGCACGTACTACATTGTTCAGGTCTTTCTGTTCTATCTTGCCCAACTGAATATCCACTGCTTTCATCTGCGCCTCGGTCAATTCCACTTCTACCGATTCCGATTCATGATGAGCTTCTTCAGATGCTTCTTTCTCGGTGTTTTTATTCTGCCCGCATGAAGCAAAAAACACAAGTGACAAACTCATAAATGCTATATATATTGTCTTCATATCTTATTTATTTCCTTGTAGATAGTTTAACATAATAATCGATTGATTATATTCATTGATGACTGTGGCATACTGTAAGTGAATGTCCATTGCCGATTTCAGATTCTGAATATATTCCACATAGTTGATTTCACCCTTTTCATAAGAGAGTTGGGATATACGCGATATCTCATCAGCTTGCCGTATACCCTTCCCTGAATAATAGTCGAGGCTCTTTTGAGCTTTAGCAAATTCATTCAGACCGGTTTGGTATTCTTTACGGATACCGAGCATTGCTTCTTCCTGTTGAGTACGCATCAATTCCACTTCGCGTTTAGCCGCTTTTGTTTTGGCACGTTGTTCTCCAAAGAATAAAGGCACGCTGACTCCGACTTCAAAACCCATAAAGTTACCTTTATCAAAACGGGCCCTATCGACGTCATAAGGATTGAATCCCTTAATAAGAAATTGGTTTCTCAAAGCAATATTAAAACTGGGTAAGTATCCTTGTTTCACCACACTCAGGTTCTTCTCGCTGACAATTTGTTTATTGGAATACATCTCACCCAGAGGAGTCTGTCCGGGATTAAAACCATCTGCCATCAGAGGCGATTCTAAAACCGGTAAAGTATCCTCAGCGGGTTCAATAAACTCACTGGTATTCACCCACTGCTGCAGTCTAAGCTGAATATTCTCATACGTCTTACCGGCTTTCTGTAAGTCTATCTTATTCTCGTTATAAAGTCGCTCGGCATTCATTTGTTCCAAACGTCCTGTATCACCCGACTTCAATTTAGCATTAGCTAAGAACAGAAACTTGCCGTAAATGCTGTCTTGTTCCTGTAATATCTTAATATTCTCTCTGGCGTATAGCAATTGATAATACAGACTCGTAACTTCTTTCACCAATTCGTTGCGGGTAACCTCCAAATGACTTTTTTCCAAGTTGGTCTCAGCCTTAAGTAGTCCGCGACGAGAACCATATAGCGTAGGAAAATCGAAGCTTTGGCTCAATGACAGACTATTATCAGGGCTTCCCCCCGATGTAGGGTCCTGACTCAACGAAAAAGTCGTTCGATCAATATTAAAAGCAGTTCCTTGCAGATCTTTGGCTTTTTGTATGGATATCCGTCCCGATTTCATTGTCAGGTTGTTGACCATAGCCGAGTCAATGCACTGTTGTAACGATCTTGTGGTATTCTGTGCCGACACAGCCATTGAAAAGGACAACAGCATAAGCATTACAACTGTCGGGGTTATTGTTTTATTCATATTCTTTCTCATCTTTATCCCTTTCATTTCTTGGTAAATGTTTTATAGATTGATGGTAATACGAGTAGTGTAAGTATGGTAGCTGTCAGTAATCCTCCAATGACTACCGTAGCAAGAGGACGCTGGACTTCAGCCCCATCTCCTGTGGATAATGCCATAGGAAGAAAACCAAGCGAAGCAACCAAAGCTGTCATAATTACAGGGCGCAAGCGAAGCATACATCCTTCGACTATGCGTTGGCGGACATCTTTCATTCCTTCTTTCTCGAACATGTTGAACTGTCCGATCAACACAATACCATTTAAAACCGCTACCCCGAATAAGGCTATAAAGCCTACTCCAGCTGAAATACTGAAAGGCATTCCTCGCAACCATAGTGCAAAAATACCTCCGATGGCAGAAAGAGGGATGGCGGAGAATACAAACAACGACTCCCTTACGTTTTTCAACGTGGCATACAATAAAAACAGAATGAATAATAGAGCTAGCGGGACAGCTATCATCAAACGATCTTTAGCTTCTTTGAGATTCTGGAATTCTCCGCCATAAGTATAATAGTAACCCGCAGGCAATTTAAATTCCTTATCCAATATTTTTTGTATATCCCCTACAGTACTCTGTATATCACGTCCTCTGACATTAAAACCGACATAAATACGACGTTCGCCATCTTCGCGGGTGACCTGGGCGGGAGCATCTTCATATTTGATCTCCGCAACCTGAACGAGTGGAATTGTTCCTCCTGAAGGCAAGGGCAGATATAAATTCTCGAGAGAGGAAATGTCATTTCTCAAGTTCTTATCCATACGCAAAACCAAATCAAACCTCCGGTCTTCTTCAAACACATACCCGGCCTCACTCCCGGCAAATGCAGTCTTCAGCACCATATTAGCGTCTTTTATGGATATGCCATATTTAGCCAACTGATCTCTGTTATAATTCACCTGTATCTGTGGAAGCCCTGTAACCTTCTCTACAAACGGATCAGTAACTCCCGCAACTCCTTTGACCAGAGAGGCCACACGATTGGCAGATGTACTCAGTACATTTAAATCGTTCCCATAGATTTTGATTGCTATATCTTGCTTGATCCCTGTGATCAATTCATTGGTGCGCATTTGTATAGGTTGCGTCATCTCGGCTTCCAACCCCGGTATCACCCCGATAGCTTTCTCCATCTTCTCCATAAGTTCCTCCGTAGTCTTTGCCGATGTCCAATCTTTTTTAGGTATTAGAGATATCATCATATCCGCCCGTTCCACCGGCATGGGGTCAGTAGGAATTTCGGAACTACCGATACGGGTGACTGCCTGTTTCACTTCGGGGAACCGACTTTTTAAGATCTTCTCTGCTTGTGTACAGCTCTTTATCATTTGAGTGAGAGATGTGCCTTGCGCCATACTGATCTCTGCAGCAAAGTCGCCTTCTTCAAGGCTTGGGATAAACTCCCCTCCCATCCGACTAAACACAAACAAACTGACAGCAAAGAGAACGATCATACTGACAATTAGAGTCTTACTCCAATTGAGACTTCTAGTAATAATAGGCCGGTAGAAGTTATTCAATTTCTCCATCATCCGGTCCGATATATTGCGTTTATGCTCCGTCTTCTTACTGAGAAAGAGAGCGCTCGCCATTGGCACATAAGTAAGAGAGAGAATGAATGCACCAAGAATAGCAAAGAAAACCGTCATCGCCATCGGTCGGAACATTTTGCCTTCAATGCCTACAAGTGTAAAAAGAGGAATATATACAATCATGATGATGATCTCTCCGAAAGCGGCACTACTTCTTATTTTGGATGCGGAATAATAGACCTCACTATCCATTTGGGATTGTGTCAACATCCCTGTCCTATATTGCCCCTTCGTCACATTGATATGGTGACAGACGGCTTCGACTATTATGACCGCCCCGTCGACCACCAACCCGAAGTCTATGGCCCCCAGACTCATGAGGTTACCGCTCACTCCGAATACACGCATCATGCCAAAAGCGAAAAGCATGGATAAGGGAATGACGGATGCCACAACCAATCCGGCTCTATAATTTCCTAAAAATAAAATAAGGATGAATATTACAATCAGGCCTCCTTCTATCAGATTTCGGGTAATGGTACCCGTCACCCGGTCCACTAACTGGGTGCGATCAATAAAAGGCTCGATAACCACTCCTTCAGGCAGGCTCTTCTGTATCTGAACCAAACGCGACTTTACATTCTTAATAACCTGTTGGAAGTTTTCTCCTTTCAACATCAGCGAAATGCCAGCTACGACTTCTCCTTCACCGTTACGGGTTACAGCACCATACCTTGTAGCGCTACCGTATTGCACTTGTGCAACATCCCTGACAAGAATAGGCATACCGTTGACAGTCTTAACCGGTATTTTTTCGATATCCTCCAATGAGGATACCACACCTAATCCGCGTATGAAGTATTGGTTACTATATTGCTCAATATAACTGCCTCCCGTATTCTCGTTATTATTAACGAGCGCGGTATAAAGCTCGGGGATGGTAATGTTAGCGGCATTCAACTTATCAGAGTTTATCGCAACCTCATATTGCTTCACAAATCCGCCCCATCCGCTCACTTCCGCTACACCTTCGGTACCCGAAAGCTGTTTTCTGACAATCCAATCCTGCATCGTTCGCAAATCGGATATACTGTATTTATTTTCGTAACCTTTTTTCGCTCTTATAGTGTAATGATAAATCTCACCCAAGCCGGTCGTGATGGGAGCTAGTCCTACCTTTCCTATTCCTTCCGGAATAACCTCTTCAGCTTCTTTTAGCTGCTGGCTCACTTGTTGCCTGGCCCAATACACATCAGCATCCTCTTTAAACACAAGGGTGATGACGGATAAGCCACTGCGACTGATGCTTCTTCGTTCGGTAACTTTAGGTATATTGGCAAGAGCCATTTCTAAGGGAGTAGTGATAAACTGCTCCACCTCCTGTGCGCCCAATGAAGGAGCCTGGGTAATGACTTGTACCTGATTATTAGTGATATCGGGAGTTGAGTCAAACGGTAATTGAGAAAGCGAATAACCACCCCAAATTATGAGAGCTATAGTTGCCACCCCAATCACCAATTTATTCTCAATAGAGAATTTAATTAGTTTCTGAAACATGCTTTACATATTTAAATATAACAATAGATCGATGAGACACACCTACACCAGATGCGTCTGAACAAAGACATAAAATGTTATACTTAAACTTGCGGTGGTCGCCAAAAATGCTGAAGATAAGAAGATGTTTTATTTTCACTATACACGGCAATCTTTTTAGCCGGAATACATTCCACGCTTGGAAGGTCTATATTGTCTTCTACTACAAAATTGGAGTTATGAAAATTAGAGCAGGAACAGAACGGAGTACATGCATCTTTATCCATATCATCATGGTGAGTGACTGTTGAAATGACTTGCTCCGTATCATTATGAGTGCAAGATTCCGCCAACTGTAAATTGCAATGACAAGGAAGTATCGCAAGAAACAGAAAATAAACACTTATCAATATGGACAGTAACGGTCTCATTTCTTGTGCAAATATAAAAATAAATCCATGCAACTAAGTTGCATGGATTATATCTTTTTGCTAAAAAAAGTAAAAATACTAAGTCTTTTCGAATCAAAACGTCATATCAGACATCTCATTTTATAATCTTAGATTTTTTCTTCTTAGACTTCTTTTTAATGAAAAGATAAAAGCCGGTCAACGGAAGGCTCATACCTAATATTGTAGAAAGAAACACCAATAGCCTGCCTGCCGTACCTCCGATGGCTCCAATATGAATATCATAATTCATACGACGCAATTTATCGGCAAAATCCTTATCCTGATACCGACCTTGATAAGGATGGCTCACCTGAATAGGTTTGAAAGTGTATTTATCGAATGAATATCTGTCTGCATTATAATAGAGTTTCTTTTCAGGAAATACGGTAATCATTATAGCCGACGATTTGTCCGCACTGTCGGGTACATTGATCATAAAAGCTTCTGCATGGGGATTGCTCCGTACCAACGAGGCAAACAAAGAATCAATGCCGGAATATACACTTTTGGTAGAGGTAGCAACAGAAACGGTATCGGACTGCGCCATTCTCCATTCGGGTAATTCCCTACCTCCGGAGGTTACTTTATATACTCCATTCGACCACCATTCCACACCCCAAACCATACCTGTAAGACAGATAATGAGTAAAATGAAAGCGGTATAAAAGCCAAAAACATTATGAAGGTCGTACATTTTACGTTGGGTACCAGTCTGCTTTTTCCAATTAAAACGCAGGCTGTTTTTCAGTGCCTTTTTACTCTTGGGCAACCAAAGCACCAAGCCTGTAAGTAGAACGATAGCAAAAACCAATGTACCATATCCCACAATAGGCCGACCTATGTTATAAGGTAGCCAAAGTGAAAAATGTCCCGCACCGATAAATTCCCAAAAGTCGAAATCTTTACCGTCAAGTCCCCTAATTGAAAGTGTCTCGCGGCTAGAAGGATCCATCTGCAAAGAATAATCGCCATTCTTACCCCGGTAATACGCACCAATACTACTATCCTTAGTATAATTAATAGAGTTTGGTATATTACCTTTGAACGCTTTACTTGCATGGTCTATCACCCAAGAAGGTTCAAGCAAAACATGTTGCCCATTTGTCTTATGAGTCTTTAACTCATCATTATCCACCCACCCATTGAGTTTAAGTGCCCATATTGCTCCAGTGAGGCAAACCACAAAAACAATTAATCCGGATATCAAACCCAGCCAAAGATGGAGTTGATAGGCTATTTTCCTAATTTTCATAAATACCTTTATTTATCTTCCACAATAAGAATTCATCATTGCAAAAACAAAAATAGGCAAAGATTCCCATTCTTTGGAAAATCTTTGCCCATGTTTTTTATTAAAACTTATAGCTCAGTGCTAAAGAAACAGTACGCAACTTCTGAGGAGTGACTGTACTCCAACCTCCAAAATATTTCTTATTCCCAAGATTATCTCCCTTCAAGCTGACAGTGTAACTATCTCCCGTATAAGATATCAATGCATTAAAGATGGTATAGCTGGGTAAAGTAAAGCTACCGGTTGAGTGACGATTGAGGGTTTTGTAATCAGAAGCATAGTTTGCTCCGGCACCAACCGCCCATCCTTTCAGAGCTTCTGTATTGAAGCTGTATCTCATCTAGACATTAAGCATGTTGGCAGGACCGGCCCCTTCTGAACGAAGGCCAAGATAATCACCATCCGCTGCATCCTTGGCTATCTTATTATAGTTATGGCTGTAGCCCGCAATCATATTCAATCCGGTGAATGGGTTGGCTATAAGACTAACTTCCACTCCTCTGCTCTTCACTACCCCTCCTTGAATTACATTCTTTATATTTGCAGGATCGGCCATAGTTTTGTTTGATACCCGGATATTATAGTAACTTGCCGTTAGAGACACTCTGTCCAAGCTACCCTTTACTCCTACTTCCCATTGATTCGCTCTTTCCGGATCGAGTATTTCCATCGTACTATTATCTTGGGCATCATAATGCACCACCGGTTCCAGATTTTGGAAACCATTCATGTAATTGGCAAATAACGAGAGTTTATCTAAAACAGGCTGATAGACAAGACCTAATTTTTGAGAGAATGTAACCTGGTTCTTAACCTCTTTGCTATTCCATGAAGTTGTAGCAGAATAATTATCCAATCTCAATCCGGCTAAAGCAGATAACTGCGGAGTAAAGTTAATGACATCGGATACATAGCCACTCCATATTTTTACGGTAGAGTTAGATACATCAACACCCGTACCGGCAGCAATCAACGCATCAACTCCTGCAGCTGTTAAAACTCCCGTATCGGTTTGTTTCGACAAAGACACTACTCCATCACCAACCCACGGGTTACCGTTATTGCGATACTCTTTTTGCAAATAGTCAATGCCGATGACAACCCTGTTCCGCATATTACCAAACTTGTGGTCACCAGTAAAGTTCTGCTGAACATTCAGTGCATCAGTCGAAGAATTTACCTTAGATATATAACGGGTAAAATCGCTGCCATTTACATTATCCCACAAATATTGATAATATCCATTGGATTTAGTATTGCTGGCAGATACGATAGTTTGAGAGTTCCAGTGATTGTCGATCTGATATAAAGCTTGAGCTTGCATCCCATAAGTGGGATTACTGATGGTAAGTTCATCGCTGGCATAAGATTTCTTATAATTCTGTTCAAAGAGATCGGTATTTGAGAAAGTGACCGGAGCAGAACGATACAGGAAGATCATAGGCACATTAGCACGTTCCAACGACTTATATTCTGTATTAATGAGGAACGTTAAACGATCCGAAGCTTTAAACTTGAAACTCGGTGCTATGAAAAATGATTTGGAAAAACCGTCATCTTGAAATGATTTTTCATAGTGATAAGCTGCATTGACACGAACACTCGCTTTAGCACTTAGTGGACTATTAATATCTGCTGTTACTCTATTTAGTCCGTAACTCCCTGTTATATAACCTATCTCTCCTCCAAAAGTATCATAAGGTTTCTTGGTCACCACATTAATCAAACCTCCATAAGAAATTATATTGCCACCATATAGCGTTCCGGACGGACCTTTTATTACGTCGATACTTTCTACATTAGCCGGGTCCAAAGCTCCGTTACTAAGATTGGCAACTCCGTTTACTATAGTTGGTTGCAGTGAGAATCCACGCATGGTGTAATATTCACCTCCATCGTTTTGACGACCTGTACTCTCCCACAAACGAGCCACACCGGTTGCATTCTTGAGCGCCGTATTTAGGTCGGTGATGACTTGTTCTTTTAACACTGCCTTAGTTATCGTATTATAAACCTGAGGATTTTCCAAATTACTAAGTGGTAATTTGGCTGCAGACTCACTGATATTCTGTGCAAAAGGATTTTTCTTATGAGCCATAATTTCTATCTCAGTGAGACTTTCTACATTTTCTTCAAGAAATACATCCTGTAAATGTAAGTCACGGCCATTCTCCACATTCGCTCCCAGTTTAGCCGTCTGGAATCCTACGGACGTAAATGATACGACATATTGTCCGGCAGGAACGCCTGTTATCTTATAGAAGCCTTGCTTATTAGACATTCCGGTTCTATTCAATCCTCCTAACGTAACATTAACATTGGATGCAGGATTCCCCTCTGAGGTAAATATTCGTCCGCTTATAATAACTTGTTTCTGCTGCGCCGATAAGGACAATGTAATACTCATCAAAAAAAATAGCGTGCCAAATAAGCGTAAAAAAGTGCGTTGCTGTTTCATCTGTAATTTTTTTAAATAACATTCTATGCATGTTAATTTTGCATGCAATCATTCTTTTTGAAACGTTCAATCACAGTCCGCTTCAATCTCCGGAAGATTTCAGATTATAAAATTGTATTTCGTGTAGCTTTGGACAGCCCTTTCACCTCTCTTATTCTCTTATACTCCTTAGTTATATATGCAGGCTGTGTTTTCCGATACAAAATTACAGTGGCACAAATATTCGTGCAATCGCCATAAATAATGATTTTAAAGACTGTTATTATTACTTTCACAAAATCAATACCTACATCGAGGTATTATCAGAGTAATACAGATTGGCTATAATGGGTATTATAATACCTAATTTGAAACAATAAATGAGGTATATATATAATGTTTGCGAAAGAGGTAATGACCTATCATCGCAAAGAAGCAGCTCCCACAAAGAAGGTGCAAAAGAGTCAAAATACTGCAGATTAAAAAAAATGTTAGGAGATTAGCCTTAAGTATAGAGTAGATTAATGCATAAAAGGGATTGAAAGACGCCGTAAGCCCTCCCAATCCCTTTAGAATATATTAGTCGGAGACTATTTTTTAAAGAATTTAGTGAAGAAGAGTATTTGATAATCGATAGAATTGTTCCAATATTCCCCATTATGTACTCCTGGACGAGTGATGAAATCATGATCAATTCCTCTCGCCAACAAGCGTTTATGCAAATCCTTATTTACTTCCAAAAAGAAGTCATTTTCGCCACAGTCCACAATGATTGCCAAATCTCCGTTTTTGAGTTTATCCAATTGATTCACTACCGTATGACGATCCCACGAATCTTTGTTGGCAGCAAATTCCCCCAATTGCTTATTCATTTCCCAATTCATTGGAAACGGGCGGATATCCACCCCACCGCTGGTACTACCGGCTGCACCAAACACATCTATATGACGAAAAGCATTCCAAAGCGCACCATGTCCCCCCATGCTCAGGCCGGTAATGGCACGTCCACGTCTTGAAGCGACAGTATTATAATGAGTATCTGTAAAGCTTACCAATTCCGAAGAAATAAAGGTTTCGTAACGATAAGAGGGGTTCACCGGGCTATCCCAATACCAACTGTTTTTGCCATCTGGGCAAACAAAAATAATGCCTTTTTCATCGGCTATCTGAGGCAGATTGGGCTTTAAAGCGATCCAAGATTTTGCATTACCGGAATACCCGTGTAATAAATAGATGACTGGACAAGCTTGTGCTTTCTTTCCCAAAGCTCTATCGGGAAGTACATATACAACTTGGACATCTTTACCCATTGATGGACTCTTAACCAGAACCGTATCCACACGTGCCGCTTGTAGAATTGGGGCAACAAACCACAACAATAAGCAAAATAAGAAGAGTTTTCCTTTCATGTTTTTCTTTGTATATACTAAAAATAATAAGTCATTAATGCAAAATCCTGTTCAATCACTCCTCAGGGAAGAGTTCTATGCTTAGTAACAATGAATCCTAATATTAGATAAAGCATAGATTTTACGAGCGCAATTTAATAATAATAATTAGAATTTATGAAAGCACGGACAAGTATATTCCTACAAATTTATTTCCGAAAACAATAATAAAAACAGAGGATATAAATTGAATAAAAACCACTTTCGATGTAATACATCGTTAATAGATTATAAAAAAAGCATATTGTCCCATAACTTAAACGGAGTTTTTAAGTTATGGGACAGTTGTCTGAAGCAATAACGGTTACTTTTACGCAAAAATCAGAGTTTCTCACTATAGTTTTAGAGTAAGTTATAGTTTTGCTAGACATAATGGTTTAAAAGTATGTGTGGGTATGAGGTTAAGGCGACAAACTGGTTAGGGACTTTTTGTATTGCCACGCTCTCGGGGTATCGCTCAAATAAGTGAACAACGCAGACTTAACATGACGATGATTGCTAATAGAAACTGAGAGTATCAGTATCGGTAAATATAGCGAAGAAAGATATAATGCTTTTCATTAAAAAGTGATACGCCGTCCCTCATACTATTATTATATAAACCACGCTTTTCAATAAAGACATATATAATTAGAGCATAATCTCACCTACTATATACTTCCACGTCTGAAATATATTACACAAAGGCTTTCGATAAATTGTATATTTTTAAAAGGAAGACAGACTCTCAAGTTTTTTTTATCTTTGCATAAAATAAAACAATACTCAAAGAATCAACAAGATATATATTCTCCATTATGCATACTATGATAAACACTTACAAAATGAATTACCTCTTAACAATAACACTTTAACCAAAATGAAACGTATCGTATTTTTAGATTATGTACGCGTTTTTGCATGTCTACTCGTCATGATAGTGCACGCTAGTGAAAACTTCTATGGTGCTACCGGATCTACAGATATGGCAGGTCCGGAATCTTATCTGGCATCAGAAGCAGACCGTGTGTGGGTAGCTGTATTCGATGGCTTCTCACGTATGTCAGTACCATTATTTATGATTGTATCTGCATTTCTTCTTGTACCTATGAAGAAAGAACAGAGTACTTGGCAGTTCTATCGGCACCGCTTCACCCGTATCATGCCGCCTCTACTCATATTCATGATATTATACAGCACTCTACCAATGCTATGGGGACAAATAAACGGAGAAGCATCTTTTAAAGATCTATCACGGATACTCTTGAACTTTCCGTCACTTGCGGGGCATCTATGGTTCATGTATCCTTTAATTAGCCTTTATTTATTCATTCCTATAATATCGCCATGGTTAAGCAAAGCCACAGCAAAAGAAGAGCGATTCTTCATTGCGCTATTCCTGTTATCTACATGTATGCCCTATTTGAATCGTTGGTTCGGTGAAGTATGGGGACAATGTTTTTGGAACGAATACCACATGTTATGGTACTTCTCGGGCTATTTGGGATATCTTGTACTGGCACATTACATACGTGTTCATCTAACATGGAATCGTTCCAAACGTTTCTATATAGGAATTATTTCAATGATTATCGGAGCCGCATTGACCATCTATTCATTCTATATACAAGCAACACCCGGAATTAATCATTCCACACCCATACTAGAAATAGGATGGGCTTTCTGCACAATCAATTGTGTAATTCTGACTGCGGGTACATTCCTTGTTTTCACTTGTATAAAACATCCCAAAACTCCACGTATCATAGCAGAAATGTCAAAACTTAGCTATGGCATGTATCTCATGCATATTTTTTGGCTTGGATTATATGCAACAGTGTTCAAACAGACCTTAGCATTTCCTACGGTTGCCGCCATCCCATGCATTGCAATCTGTACATTCACTTGCAGTTTCATAACTACAAAGATTATTTCATTCTTGCCTGGGAGTAAATGGATCATAGGATAAATATTGGAGATGAAAAAACAAAATATTTATAGAGAAAGAAGCAGACACGTCACAAATATAAATTGGCAAAGCTAAAACTTTAAACAAAACAAAAAAGGTGTGATTCATTGAATCACACCTTTTTTATCTTAGCTATCAAGACTATTATTTTACTTCTTCGAAGTCAGCATCCTGTACATTATCACCTTGATTACTACTGCTCTGACCGCCGCCAGCCTGTCCTGTATTTGCATCAGGGCCTGCTTGTGTACCACCTTGAGCACCGCTTTGTGCATACATGTCAGCACTTGCAGCTTGGAAAGCTGTATTCAATTCTGTCATTGCAGCATCAACTGCATCTACATCTTGAGCTTTGTGCGCATCTTTCAATTTCTGCAAAGCAGCTTCAATAGGAGCTTTCTTATCAACTGGCAATTTATCACCTAATTCTTTTAACTGATTTTCTGTAGTGAAGATCATGCTGTCAGCTTGATTCAACTTATCTATTTTCTCACGCTCTTTTTTGTCAGCGTCAGCATTAGCTTCTGCTTCAGCTTTCATTCTATCGATCTCTTCCTTACTCAAGCCGCTGGAAGCTTCAATACGGATCGCTTGTTCCTTACCGGTCGCTTTATCTTTAGCAGATACTTTCAAAATACCATTTGCATCGATATCAAAAGATACTTCAATCTGAGGGACACCTCTACGAGCGGGAGCGATACCAGCCAAGTTAAACTGACCGATTGATTTATTCTGAGCAGCCATCGGACGTTCACCTTGCAATACATGTATCGTAACCTCTGTCTGATTATCAGCAGCAGTAGAGAAGGTCTCACTCTTCTTGCATGGTATAGTCGTATTGGCATCAATCAACTTAGTCATTACACCACCCATTGTTTCAATACCCATTGACAACGGAGTAACATCCAACAATACAACACCTTTGATTTCATCTGTCAATACGGCACCTTGTACAGCAGCACCTACCGCTACTACCTCATCAGGATTTACACCTTTAGATGGGACTTTACCGAAAAAGTCTTCAACCAGCTTCTGAACTGCAGGTATACGTGAGGAGCCACCAACCAGAATCACTTCATCAATATCGGAATTACTTAAAGCAGCGTCAGACATCGCTTTTTTACATGGTTCCAAACAAGCTTGAATCAATTCGTGTGCTAATGCTTCAAATTTTGCACGAGTCAAAGTTTTGACCAAGTGCTTAGGCACTCCTGCTACCGGCATGATATAAGGCAAATTGATTTCAGTACTTGCAGAAGAAGACAATTCAATCTTCGCTTTCTCGGCAGCTTCTTTCAGACGTTGCATAGCCATAGGATCTTGAGTAAGATCGGCACCCTCATCATTCTTAAATTCTTGAGCTAACCAGTTGATAATAACTTGGTCAAAATCATCGCCACCAAGGTGTGTATCACCATTGGTTGACAATACTTCGAATACCCCGCCACCGAATTCAAGAATAGAGATATCGAATGTACCACCACCAAGGTCGAATACGGCAACCTTCATATCCTTGTGAGCTTTGTCTATGCCATAAGCCAAAGCTGCGGCAGTAGGCTCATTCACAATACGTTTTACTTCCAAACCGGCAATCTGTCCAGCTTCTTTAGTAGCCTGACGCTGAGAGTCAGAGAAGTAAGCAGGAACAGTGATTACAGCTTCGGTTACTTCCTGTCCCAAATAATCTTCAGCAGTCTTCTTCATTTTCTGAAGAATCATTGCTGAAATTTCCTGTGGAGTATAGAGACGACCATCGATGTCTACACGCGGAGTATTATTATCCCCTTTTTGAACTTTATAAGGTACGCGAGCTACTTCTTTTTGTACTTGATCCCAGTTTTCTCCCATGAAGCGTTTAATAGAATAAACTGTACGCTGTGGGTTTGTGATAGCTTGACGCTTTGCAGGATCACCCACTTTACGTTCACCGCCATCTACGAAAGCGACTACTGAAGGAGTAGTACGTTTTCCTTCACTATTTGCAATAACTACAGGCTCGTTACCTTCGAATACGGCAACGCAAGAATTTGTAGTTCCTAAGTCAATACCAATTATTTTTCCCATGATCTTTATTATTTTACTTGTTATTATTCAATTTCATATTAGGACCACCTCAACGGCAGACGTCAGTAAAAGAACAAACCCCGTGCCAAATACATTTGATTGGGAACAAAAAACAGGGTCTGACAGGGAAACTGTCAGTTTGTCATAAAGAGATTCTTATGCATTTTATATTGAATACTCAAATATACGGCTTCAGAGAGATATAAGCACAAACTATGTATATCAAGAATTAAGTAAATGGAATTTTGCGATTAAAATCCATCAATTTATATTATTCTTTATTAGACCTGTATTCTCTCTTAGTTCGGTTCTATATTTCTAATATGATAAGACATTGGTAAAAGGGAAATAAGAAGGAAAAGTGAACAAGCCAACATCCGAAGATAATACAAGAAATTTAAGTGCTGATAATCAGATAGTTAATTATATTACTAAGAATGTTTTTTTTAGAAATCATTTTTATTTTCTAAAAACGATTTATTCTCAATATGTTGTATTTTTTAAAATTAGAAATCCCATATTCAACTTCTATCAACATTTTCTCTTCCAACAAAATATTTCATTTCATTATTATATATTTTTATTTTCATCATTTTTTCCATTGGAAAATTTGTCAAATTAAAAAATACATCTATATTTGCAATGTTTTCCAATAGAATATATTTCAATAAACGAACAATAATCTATTAATACGAATATATGGATAAGAAGAACTTAATTACATTAACCTGCACTTTAGCCGCTTCTGTTGTAATAAGCGCACAGGAAATCAACTATATCTCCATAGATGAAGCTGTAAACACTGCAGGAAAGAACAATGCCAACGTGCAAATATCGGAGTTGGAACACAAGATTTCCAATGCCAATTTCCATGAGACCGACGCTGTATTCCTGCCCCAAGTATCAGTGGGATATACAGCCGTTACCACCAACAATCCGCTGAATGCATTCGGATTTTTATTGAACCAGCGCACAGTCACTTCTCAGGACTTTGACCCCGCAAAGCTGAATGATCCCAGCGCTGCACACAATTACAGTGCGGACATCAAAGTGAAACTTCCGCTTGTCAACGTAGATATGTTCTATGCCCGCAAAGGGGCCAAATATCAGGAAGAGGTCTATAAGAATAAAGCAAAGTATACGCAGAACTGGATTGCTTTCGAAGTAAGAAAAGCCTATACGCAATTGCAATTTTCGTATCAAGCACAGCAGATTCTTCAATCGACACTGGAGGATGTAAAAAGAATCTATGAATCGGTAAGCAACTTCTATGATCAGGGGCTGATTCAAAAATCGGACGTACTCAATGCACAGGTACAGGTGAATACGGTGGAAAGTGCACTGGCTAAAGCCGGAAGCAGCGTCAAGAACGCATCCGATGAACTGGGATTACTGATGGCAACAAATGACGGAAACGACATCTACCAGACAGACTCACTCTCCCAACAGCAACTTCAACTCAACGGACAAGCTTTTTCTACGCTTCGCCCGGACGTGGTAGCCATGCAAAAAGCTGTTGATGCTTCGCGGATGATGGTAAAATCATCCAATATGAGTTTCCTGCCCCGCATCAATGCATTCGGTTCGTACAACCTAAATGACTCGAAAGCATTCGGTTTTGATGCGGACTCTTACCTAGTGGGTATCAACCTAAGCTGGGATATCTTTTCGGGAAATCGCAACTGCAGCAAACTGAAAGCAAGCGTTCTACAACGCAACAAGATGCAGGAAGAACTGAATCTCTATGTTAACAAGAGTCGACTGGAGTACAACAAGACACTTCGTGAACTGCAAGACTTGGAAGTGGAGATTCACAAACAAAAAGCCAGCGTGGAACAGGCTACCGAAGCACTACGTATCTTATCTGACCGCTACAAAGAGGGGCTGACAAGGACAACGGATTTGCTTGCCGCCCAAGCCCAGCTCTCACAACAGCGCCTGCAACTGGCACAAGCAGTAATGTCATACAATATCACCACCTATTATCTGAATCTGCTTTCAACTGCAAACTAAAACAGAATCAAACAGGAAGCAGCAAGCTAATAAATAGAAAGTCAGATTCAGATAAATAATACCACCGACAATTATTAAATATAAACTTTGAATATTAAACTTATAAATAAAAACAAATAGCTATGGCAACAAGTAAAAGAATTATTCCGGCAATATTAATGGTAGCTGCCTTATATTCATGTTCGTCGGCAACAGATCAGAAGAAGGAAGAACCTGCAATACAAGTGGAGACTTACTCTCCCACCCAATTCTCCAGCGACGACATTTACCTGAGCGGAGTGGTCAGTGCTAAACAAACAGCGGTAATCAGTACGCGGATGATGGGATTCGTACGGAAAATCTACGTCAAACAGGGTGATCGAGTAAAACAGGGACAACTCCTCATTGCAATCAACAGTGACGACTTAAATGCGAAAAAAGCGCAGGCACAGGCTATGATAACAGAAGCTGAAGCCGCAGCCAAAAATGCAAAGCGCGATTATGAGCGCTTTCAGAAATTACATACTCAAAAAAGTGTATCGGACAAGGAACTGGAAAATGTGGCATTAAACAACATCTCCATGCAGTCTAAAGTAAAGATAGCCCGCCAGATGCTGAATGAAATAAATGCCATGTTGGCTTACACTCATATCACCGCACCGTTTCAGGGTACCATCACTCAAAAAATGATTGACGAAGGCAGTACGGCTTCCCCAAGCATGCCGTTGCTTTCACTAGAACAATCTGGAGAAATGGTGGTAACATCTTCCGTACCGGAAAATTATATTCAATATGTACACAAAGGCGATTCTGTCAAAATAGACATCAAATCGTTGAGTATGATCATCAGCGGTATTATCAGTGAACTTAGCCCCTCGGCCTACATGACCGGCGGACAATATTCCATGAAAATAGCACTCAATGCCAAGGAAAAAGGAAATCTGCATGCAGGGATGTTTGCTGGAATACACGTACCAGGCAAAATGAAACAAAAGCAGGCCTCAGAAATACTGATTAATAAGGCGTCCGTATTTACACGCGACCAATTGACCGGTGTATACATTGTCAACAAAGAGAATCAGGCGGTACTCCGTTGGATCAGACTGGGTAAAGAAAAAAACGGCCAAGTGGAAGTGCTTTCAGGTCTCAATAGTAACGACCAAGTCATAGCTGACCCCAGTAACGGATTGTATAATGGCAGAAAAGTAATCATCTCTAAATAAAACAGAATTATGGAACACGGAATATCAGGAAGAATAGCCAGCATATTCATAAAGTCTAAGTTAAGTATTCTGCTGGTGATTGCATTCATGCTCCTCGGCATCTTCAGCGTCTACATGATTCCACGGGAAGAAGAGCCGCAGATTGAAGTACCCATGGCGGACATCATGATAGGCTATCCGGGAGCATCACCCAAGGAAGTAGAGTCCGGTGTAGTACAACCCATCGAGAAAATCGTATCTAACATCAAAGGGGTGGAAGACGTCTATTCCACTTCCATGAGTGGCATGGCCATGCTCACTGTACAGTTCTACGTGGGTGAAGATGTGGAACGCTCATTAGTGAAGCTTTACAATGAATTGATGAAAAACATGGATCGTATGCCGCAAGGTGTCACTATGCCTTTGGTAAAAACACGTTCCATTGACGACGTGCCGGTGCTGGCATTTACCTTATGGAGTGAGAAAATGGGTGGTTTCCAAATGCGTCAAGTGGCGGAAGTGGTAGGCAATGAAATAAAAAAGATACCGGATGTAGCCCAGATCAATATTACCGGCGGACAGAGCCGTCAGGTAAAAGTGGTACTGGACAAGGACAAAATGACCGAAAGTAAAGTGGATTTCAACTCCATCGCCCAAAGCATGCGGAGTAACAATGCCCAAATGAGCAGTGGAAATCTCATTGGCAACGATTATGTCTATTCGGTGAACACCGGCAAGTTCTTTACCAATTCGGATGAAGTGAAGAATCTCATCGTGGGCATCAACAACGGACAACCCGTGTACCTTTATCAGGTAGCCACCGTGGAAGACGGACCGGAAGTGCCGCGCAATTATGTTTCCTTCGGCTATGGAAACGGTAACAAGAAGCTCCGCACCAGCCATCCCGATGACTATCAGGCAGTCACCATAGCCGTGTCCAAGAAGAAAGGTGCCGATGCCATGAAACTCGCCGAAATCATCATCGGCAAAGTGGATCACCTGAAGAAAGACCTCATCAGCAACGACCTCAACATTGAAGTCACCCGCAATTACGGACTGACAGCTTCACATAAGGTATCGGAATTGTTGTGGCACCTCTCCATAGCCATTATCGTGGTAACGATCTTCGTGATGCTTGCCATGGGATGGCGCGGCGGACTGGTGGTGTTCCTTTCCGTTCCCATCACCTTTGCACTGACGCTTTTCGCGTATTTTTTTCTGGGCTATACACTCAACCGGATAACCCTGTTCGCTCTGGTATTCGTCACCGGTATAGTGACGGACGACTCCATCATCATTGCAGAGAACATGTACCGGCATTTCAAAATGAAGAAGCTGCCACCTTTGCAGGCTGCCCTTTATGCCATCAATGAAGTGGGCAACCCCACCATCCTCGCCACGCTTACGGTAATTGCCGCCGTGCTACCCATGGCCTTCGTATCGGGCATGATGGGTCCTTACATGAGCCCGATGCCTATAGGTGCTTCCATTGCAATGATCTTCTCCCTGCTAGTAGCCCTGACACTTACCCCTTACTTCGGCTATCTTTTCCTTAGATATGAAGAAAAGAAGAAAATTCATGTAAATGCCAGTAATTCCGGTAAACGATGGAACTTTCTTACATATAAGAGAAAAGAGAAAGCCAGAGCAAGCGAAGTGAAAAATTCAAATGAAAAAGGAATCCGAGATGAAAACAAAGTTTCAGGTGAAAGGATAAGTGTAGATGAAAGAGGAAATTTGAATGAGGAGGATATTTTAGACGAAAAAGTTAACACAAGTGAAGAATCAAATACAGATCTTCATGAGAGCAGAATCTATAAGATTTATTCGGCTGTCACCACGCCTTTTCTCGAAAGCCGGAAGAAACGCTGGACATTTATGATTATACTCACTGTAGTATTGCTAGGGTCACTAGTATTGTTCTATACCAAATCGGT
This sequence comes from Bacteroidaceae bacterium HV4-6-C5C, assembly GCA_007896885.1. Taxonomy (GTDB): domain Bacteria; phylum Bacteroidota; class Bacteroidia; order Bacteroidales; family Bacteroidaceae; genus Bacteroides. The sequence continues at coordinate 134,659 of VOIU01000004.1, read as the reverse complement.
ACCTGTGAAAATGTTGCCTTTCGATAATAAGAATGAATTTCAGGTGGTGATTGACATGCCAGAAGGAACAACTCTTGAGCGCACTTCCGCCGTAGCAAAAGAGTTAGCTCTCTACGTCAGTAAAAGCAATAAGGTGACTAATTACCAAACTTATATAGGATCCGCAGCCCCCATCAGTTTCAATGGGTTGGTACGCCATTACGACATGCGTTCGGGGGACAACGTGGCGGACATACAAGTCAACCTTGTGGACAAAGGAGAACGCAGTGAACAGAGCCACGAGATAGCCCGATCCATGCGTGCCGGACTTCAAGAGATCGGTAAAAGGTATAACAGCAATGTTAAAGTGGTGGAAGTCCCTCCCGGCCCCCCTGTGATGTCTACCGTTGTTGCCGAGATATATGGTCCGGACTATGACCAACAGATAGCCGTGGCCGACCAGGTTAAGAATCAACTTGCCAAGACCAATGATGTAGTGGATGTAGACTGGAGCGTGGAGAGCAATCAGAAAGAGTACAAGCTGGAAGTGGATAAAGACAAGGCCATGAAGCATGGCATTGCCAGCGCACAGATTGTACAGACCATGTATGCCGCTCTTTCCGGCATCTCTGTCGGAGTATTGCACCAGCCGTCCACAGTCAGTCAGGTGGGCATCGTATTGCAACTGCCTGAGAAAGACAAATCGAACATTGAAGAGGCCTTGAGCCTGAATGTACTCAACAGCCAAGGACAACCGGAACCTATCAGCAACTTTGTGAAAGTCACCGAAACCAATAAGGCGAAAAGCATCAACCGCAAAAACCAGAAGCGTGTGGTGTATGTATTGGCAGAAGTGGCGGGGAAACTCGAAAGTCCCGTATATGCCATCAACGACTTTTCCGACAATATCTCGAAAATCAAGGTGCCCCAAGGTTATACACTGAAAGAGGAATACACCCATCAACCGGAGTTTGAAAACAATTTCTCGCTGAAGTGGGATGGCGAATGGAAAATCACGTATGAAGTGTTCCGCGATCTCGGACTGGCCTTCCTGTTCGTACTCATTATTATCTATATACTGATTGTTGGCTGGTTTCAGAACTTCATTACCCCACTTGTCCAGTTGGCAGCCATTCCGCTGACGCTCATCGGTATTGTCATCGGGCATTGGGTAATGGGGGCCTACTTCAGCGCACCGTCCATGATCGGCTTCATAGCCTTGGCAGGTATCATGGTAAGAAACTCCGTGCTGTTGATCGACTTCATCGATATCCGGCTCAAAGAAGGCATTCCTCTAAAGCAGGCCATCATTGAATCGGGCGCCGTACGAACCACCCCCATCATACTGACGGCAGGTGCCGTGGCATTGGGAGCAGTAGTCATACTATTCGACCCTATCTTCCAAGGACTAGCCATCTCTCTCATGGGAGGTACCATAACCTCCACTATACTTACGTTGGTGGTAGTACCCCTGCTCTATTATAAGATGTTGAAAAATAAAGTAAAATAAGGATTACTATGAAACTATTGATTGTATTAAGTATCAGCGAATACCACGATAAGGTAGCGGAGATTCTGCAACAGGCCGGGGTAAACCGGTTCAGCGCCACCCGCATCACCGGACATAAACAGAAGAAGGAAGAACATTATCTGAACTGGTTCAGCACCACTTCGTCAAGCGCCAAAACGAATTCCATCATGCTTTTCAGCTTCACAACCAAAGAGGTGGCGGCGCAAGCTATCTCCGAACTAAACAAATGCAACGAGGAAACCCAGAATCCGTTTCCCGTACATGCATTCATACTCGATGTGGAATCCCATTCTAAATTTATCTGATAATGAAAAAAGAATATATCATCAGAACCGTTGCAAGCAGCATGGTCACCGCCGGTTCACTGTTAACTTACTTCGTATCAATCTATTGGGTGATACTCCCCCTCTTTGTAGGCATCAACCTTATCCAGTCGTCATTCACCAAGTTTTGCCCTCTGGAAAAAAATCTGAATAGGTTTAACGTGAAGTAAGAATAGCAAGCGAAGATTACTGTTTACAGTTATTAGCTATATTACACTAAGATTAATAGAAATATTTTCCAAAGGATATATATTCGAATCAAATTATTAATATCTTTGCAAAATATTAATTTACAGAAATATTATCTGAAGTAAAATAAATAAATATGAAACATATTATTATCGGAGGAGTGGCAGGAGGCGCAACAGCAGCAGCCAGAATACGTAGAGCAGACGAATCGGCTGAAATTATACTGATTGAGAAGGGCAAGTACATTTCGTACGCCAATTGCGGTCTCCCCTATTACATTGGTGGAGTGATAACCGACCGTGAGAAACTGTTTGTTCAGACTCCCACTTCATTCAGTACAAGATTCAATGTGGATGTACGTATTGAAAGCGAAGTGACGGCTATTGACCTGAGCGCTAGGCAAGTCAGTGTCCGACGAAAAGACGGTTCAGTTTACACCGAGAATTACGACAAACTATTGCTCTCACCAGGCTCTTCCCCCGTCCGTCCGCCTCTGAAAGGCATCGAACTCGAAGGTATTTTTACCTTGCGTAATGTGGAGGATACTGACAGGATTAAGAACTACATCAATACGCACAAAGTAGAAAACGCTGTAGTGGTAGGTGCAGGATTCATCGGACTTGAAATGGCGGAAAACCTGCATCACACTGGTGCACAAGTGTCCATTGTAGAGATGAGTAACCAAGTCATGGCGCCAGTGGACTATTCCATAGCCTCACACGTTCATCAGCACCTATTGCAGAAAGGAGTACAACTCTATCTGGAACAAGGGATTGAACACTTCGAACGTTACGGCAATCGCTTGAAAGTTTTCTTTGGAAGTGGAGCCGTCATTGATGCTGACATCGTGATCCTCTCCATTGGAGTACGTCCGGAGACTGCTTTAGCCAAAGCATCCGGAATAGCCGTCGGCGAAACAGGAGGAATAAAGGTAAACGAATACCTCGAAACTTCCGCCAATAACATTTATGCCGTGGGTGATGCCATCGAATATCCGCATCCGCTCACAGGCAAACCGTGGCTGAACTATCTGGCAAATCCCGCCAATAGGCAAGGGCGCATCGTGGCCGACAATATGGTGTCCGGCAATATTTCGCAATATGAAGGTGCCATCGGCACATCCATAGCCAAAGTGTTCGACCTCACAGTCGCTTCCACCGGATTGGCGGCAAAGCGGCTCAAACAGTGGGGCATCTCTTATCAGAGCTCCACTACCCATTCCGCTTCACACGCAGGATATTACCCCGATGCATTGCCCCTCACCCTCAAACTAACGTTTGACCCCGTCAACGGCAAACTCTATGGAGCGCAGTGCGTAGGTTATGACGGAGTGGACAAACGCATTGACCAGATTGCACAGTTGATTAAGAATAACGGCACGGTATATGATCTCATTAAAACCGAACATGCATACGCACCACCATTTTCGTCAGCCAAAGATCCTATCGCCATTGCCGGATATGTCGCAAGCAATATTATCAGCGGTGCGATGCCCGTCATTTCATGGAGGGAATTCCAACACATGGACAAATCCAATGCAATAGTAATTGATGTTCGTACGCGGGATGAATTTACATTCGGCGCTATTCCGGGAGCCATAAATGTACCACTCGATGAGCTACGCAACAGATTGTCCACCATCCCGAGAGATAAAGAGATTATTCTTTATTGCGCCGTCGGGTTGCGCGGTTATCTGGCTTTATGTATCTTGAAAGGGCATGGGTATAAAGATGTCAAGAATCTTTCAGGGGGGTATAAAACTTATTCTACAGCCACCGCACCCATCATAGCCATTAAACCACTGATACTCCCGGCAAGTAACACGGATATCGATACCCAACAGGTGGAGCAAAGCATAAAGACCGTACGGATAGATGCCTGCGGATTACAATGCCCGGGGCCTATCATGAAGGTGAAACAAGCGGTTGATTCGGTACACGACGGCGAACGTATTGAGGTAATTGCTACCGATGCCGGCTTTTCAAGAGATGCACAAGCATGGTGCAACACCACCGGCAACATGCTCATTTCGAATACGGAAGATAAAGGCAAATACACGGTCATTATAGAGAAAGGGTCGCCCAAGGCAGGCAATTTGATTACTTCCTGCGATCGCAAAGCTAAAACCTTCATCATGTTCAGTGATGATCTCGATAAGGCGCTTGCCACCTTTGTACTGGCTAACGGTGCTGCCGCAACTGGGCAAAAAGTCACCATTTTCTTCACTTTCTGGGGACTTAATGTGATTAAAAAGGTGAACAAGCCCCAAGTAAAGAAAGATATGTTCGGCAAGATGTTCGGCATGATGTTGCCTTCTCATTCGCTGAAACTTCATCTTTCGAAAATGAGCATGTTCGGTGTAGGTGACAAAATGATGCGCCACATCATGAAAATCAGAGGTATCGACTCCCTTGAATCACTGCGTAGCCAAGCATTGGCAATCGGAGTGGAATTCATTGCCTGCCAGATGTCTATGGACGTGATGGGAGTGAAACGTGAAGAATTGCTCGACGAGGTAAGTGTAGGTGGAGTAGCTACTTACATGGAACGTGCAGAAGATGCCAACGTCAATCTCTTTATTTAGGATCAAAAATGGTTATAAAAATGAGATAAGAAGAACGATATGATAACAAATATATTTTATATCAAAAAAACTAAATACGAGGCCAGAATAATATAGGAAATATCAACTTAATACGAAAGAATATGAAAAATTTAATAACAAAATATCTACCCACACTTTCAGGCGTCTTGCTTGGAGGCATAGGAGGATATATTTATTGGCGCTATATAGGCTGCGAAAGTGGTACCTGTCCCATTACCTCCTCTCCAATCAACAGCGCACTATGGGGTATGCTTATGGGAGGATTATTATTTAATGCGTTCCTCCAAAAAGAGAATAAACAGAAAAAGGAATGAAAAAATCATTAAGAAACTGGGACTTTGGACGTATTTTCCGACTGCTAGCAGGATTAGCAGCTATAATATATGCGCTGACGTCAAAAGAATATGTATTTTTGCTGCTTGCAGCGTTGTTCTTACTCCAGGCAATCTTCAACATTTCATGTTGTTGTGCTGGCGGTGGGTGTTCCACCACAAAACAAGACCATCCAAAGCAAGCATACAAGGATACTCTCAAACCCTACAAACCCGAGAAAAAATGAAAAAAGTCTTATTTACGATGTTTCTTGCCATAGCCATTACAGCATGCGGAAACGCTCAAAATCCTAATAAAACAGAAAAGAAAATGAAAACAATAGAATTAACCAAAGCAGACTTTCTGAAGAAAGTAGCTAATTACGAAACCACTCCCAATGAGTGGAAATATCTTGGTGACAAACCCGCCATTGTTGATTTTTACGCATCATGGTGCGGTCCATGCAAAATGGTAGCTCCTATCCTCGAAGAACTGGCAGGCGAATACGAAGGTCAAATCTACGTATACAAAGTGAATACAGAAAATGAGCAGGAAGTAGCAGCCGCATTTGGTATTCGTTCTATACCCTCCATATTATTCATACCAATGAATGGACAGCCTCAAATGGCCCAAGGAGCTATGCCTAAGGCTTCATTTAAAGAAGCCATAGAGAAAGTTCTCCTGAAAAAGTAATAGAGCGAATAAGCATTTAGAAACGAAAAAATAAAGAATATTATATCACTAAAACAGATAAACTAATGGAAAAACTATGTCAGATTAGAGATATCTACCGCGCAATTGCAGCTTTTGAAGCACAATTAGAAAAGACGCATAATCTTTGTCTGAATGAGGGCATGTTATTATGCAGTTTATCCGATGCCGGAACGCTTTCCTCTGGAGAAATAGCGGATATGCTGGGACTTAGCAACTCCAACGCCTCCAAGGTAATCCGTTCTGTAGAAGACAAAGGATTAATTAAACGAGTTTTAGGAACTAAAGATAAACGGCAGATGTACTTTTCCTTAACAGAAAAAGGTAAGCGAAATCTATCTGCCATTAAATGTGATAAGATTGAGATTCCGGAACTTTTAAAAAATATCCTTGAAAAAGAGGCTCTAGTAACCGACTAATAAAGGACTTTGATAAAAGGAACTATACTTTTCAAAAATTGTTAGAGGGCAAGCTGAAAATCAAGTTGCGAAAATTGAAATTTGCAGCTCATAACGACTTATCCTCTCCCATACACAATAAAGCCGCTTTATTTCGTAGCTTTTGAAATAAAGCGGCTTTAACACATCTAAAGCTTCGATATTCTTTAAAAGGAGGATTAACGAATCACACCGAAGTATTCTACTTCTTTTTCAAAACCGATGGATTTGTAATATCCAAAGGCACCTTCTGCAAAATTAACACAGGACGATTGGAAGTATTGCAAAGTGCGATCTGTGTTCCAACTTTTTTATATTTCTTCACTTTACCTAAAGCCAACAACAAGTTATTTTCAAGCGTCATATCGGGACATGCCATCCGGGTACTAATCAATTTACTCAACTCAATACTACCGAGATGTGAATTCACATCAAAAGAACCCATAAAGCGATTACAGCCACTACTTCCCAATACTTCTCCATTGGAAGTATCAAATTTGATGGTAGGAAAAGACCGCCCCGGAGAAGGGACAATTACCGATCCATTCATCTCAATAATATACCATTCCTCGTTTATTGAATCAAGAGAAACAATCGGTTTTACAGAGCGACAAGAAGAAAAGCTAATGAGCAAAGCAAGCATGCAAATAGAGATTAGTGTTTTTTTAGTCATTAATTTCATGTTTAGTTATTCATAAAAAGGATGTTTGACATATAAACCCGAATAAGAATAAGTTGTTTAAACAGTGGACGTTTTTTATAAACTATTTGAAATGATTATAATGCTTTTCTAAGAATAAACTCTTATATTTGCTCTGTAATAAAAGACTGAAATCGGCTTGTTTCTATCTGCAGCCAAAAGCTTTTATCAATAATTAGTATTAATAAAAAACAATTGCGAATTTAAAGAAATGGGTAAAGTTCTTATTATCGGCGCCGGTGGTGTAGGTACCGTCGTAGCCCACAAAGTTGCTCAAAATCCGGATGTATTTACCGATATTATGATTGCAAGTCGTACACAATCAAAATGTGACGCAATAGTAAATGCTATCGGAAATCCGAATATAAAGACCGCTCAGGTGGATGCCGACAGTGTGGACGAATTGGTAAAACTATTCGAAAGTTTTAAACCCGAAATCGTCATAAATGTTGCGCTTCCGTATCAAGACCTGACCATTATGGAAGCATGTTTAAAAACGGGAGTTAACTATTTAGATACAGCGAATTACGAGCCTAAAGATGTAGCTCACTTTGAATACAGTTGGCAGTGGGCTTATAAGAAACGATTTGAAGAAGCAGGGTTGACTGCAATACTAGGCTGTGGATTCGACCCCGGAGTTAGTGGTATCTATACAGCTTATGCAGCAAAACATCATTTCGATGAAATAGAATATTTGGATATTGTAGACTGTAATGCAGGAAATCATCATAAAGCATTTGCTACAAACTTTAATCCGGAAATCAACATCAGAGAAATTACACAAAACGGTCGCTACTATGAAAATGGTAATTGGGTAACCACTAGGCCACTTGAAATACATAAGGATCTCACTTATCCGAATATAGGTCCTCGCGATTCATATTTGCTTTATCATGAGGAGTTGGAATCTTTGGTTAAGAACTTCCCTACCATTAAACGTGCACGTTTTTGGATGACATTTGGTCAGGAATATCTAACCCATCTACGTGTGATACAGAATATTGGTATGGCTCGCATTGATGAAGTAGATTACAACGGAACAAAAATCATTCCATTGCAATTCTTAAAGGCAGTGCTACCCAATCCACAAGATCTGGGAGAGAATTATGAGGGTGAAACTTCTATCGGTTGCCGTATCAGCGGCTCGAAAGATGGCAAACAGCGTACATATTATGTATACAATAACTGTAGTCATCAAGAAGCTTACAAAGAGACAGGTATGCAAGGAGTAAGCTATACCACCGGAGTTCCTGCAATGATCGGTGCAATGATGTTCATGAAAGGGCTATGGAAGAAAGCCGGAGTATGGAATGTAGAAGAATTCGATCCAGATCCATTCATGGAACAACTCAACAAACAAGGTTTACCTTGGCATGAGGTGTTCGATGGTAACTTGGAATTATAAAAACAATATCTCAATAATAAAAACTCAAAGATATGAAGGTAGGAGATAAAGCCCCTGAAATATTGGGGAGAAACGAAAAAGGTGAAAACATTCATCTTAGTGACTATAAAGGGAAAAAAGTAGTACTTTACTTTTACCCGAAAGATATGACTTCGGGTTGTACGGCGGAAGCATGTAATCTTCGTGATAACTATACTGATTTGCGTAAAGCAGGTTATGAAGTAATTGGAGCCAGTATAGACGATGAACAATCCCACTTAAAATTTATTGAGAAAAATAATCTTCCTTTTACCCTCATTGCCGATACCGATAAAAAGTTAGTAGAGCAATTTGGAGTATGGGGAGAAAAAAGCATGTACGGTCGTAAATACATGGGAACATTTCGTACCACTTTTATTATAGACGAGGAAGGTAAAATAGAGCGAATCATAACTCCGAAAGAGATAAAGACAAGCGATCACGCCGCCCAGATATTATAATAAACGTTTTAAAGGTATTTCTACGTATTTGAAAAAAGACAAGAGAAAGCTTAAGTGAAAAACTATTAGCATAAAATATAATGGCAAAGAAAGACGAACTGGTTTTTGAAAATGAAGGAAACAAGTCATCGAGCGAGAGATTGAAAGCTCTGCAGGCTGCGATGGATAAGATAGAGAAGAGCTTCGGAAAAGGTTCTATCATGAAGATGGGCAATGATAATGTAGAGCCTATAGACGTTATCCCTACAGGGTCTATCGCCTTGAATGCTGCATTAGGCGTCGGTGGCTATCCTCGAGGTCGTATAATTGAAATATATGGTCCGGAGTCATCAGGAAAAACAACATTGGCTATCCATGCCATTGCCGAAGCACAGAAAGCCGGCGGTATCGCGGCATTTATTGATGCAGAACATGCCTTCGACCGTTTTTATGCGTCCAAACTAGGAGTAGATATAGATAATCTTTACATATCCCAACCGGACAATGGTGAACAAGCACTCGAAATAGCCGACCAATTAATTCGTTCATCTGCCATTGATATTATTGTAATAGACTCTGTTGCTGCATTAACTCCAAAAGCAGAAATTGAGGGTGATATGGGAGAAAACAAAGTCGGACTACAGGCAAGACTGATGTCGCAAGCTTTGCGAAAGTTGACAGGTACTGTAAGCAAAACTCGCACTACATGTATTTTCATCAATCAGCTTCGTGAAAAGATCGGGGTAATGTTTGGTAACCCGGAGACAACAACCGGAGGTAATGCATTGAAATTCTATGCTTCTGTACGTTTGGATATCCGTCGTACTCAACAATTGAAAGATGGAGAAGAAGTTATCGGAAACCAAACTCGGGTAAAAGTTGTAAAGAACAAGGTAGCTCCTCCCTTCCGGAAAGCTGAATTTGATATTATGTTTGGTGAAGGTATCTCAAGATCAGGTGAAATTATCGACTTGGGAGCTGAATTGGGACTGATCAAGAAAAGCGGTTCATGGTATAGTTACAATGACACGAAGTTAGGACAAGGACGTGATGCCGCGAAACAGTGTATCGCCGATAATCCGGAGTTGTCAGAAGAGTTGGAAAACTTAATCTTTGATGAACTCAAAAAAGAAAAGTAAAAATACCGACTATTCAAGTACAATCTGTATAATCTCATTAAACCATTGAGTTGTACGTATTAAAAACTTTAATACTCTGTAAATACCTTACAATAAGAGAGTGAAGGATAAAGCATCGTTTTAAACAGCTTTATTCTTCACTTTTCTTATTTAAAGAATATTCTTAATTCCTTTCTCTATTACTGGATACTATCGGTATCATAAAGGTCTTCCAACATTTCTTCTTTAGCCATAGCTATCCTTCCATCGGCAGATATAGTAAGAGACAGCGGTATATATAAATCAGTTTGAGGATAGCAAATGCTGGCTACATAGCGAATACCCTGAGGAGTTACCTTATCATAGACCAATCCTTCAAGAATTGCATGCTTCAAGAAATTAGCATCCACTAGTGATGAAAAACTTTCCTTTGTAAAAGTCTTGTTTACAATGCTACTGCCCCCACTGGTTAACTGTAACGTTATACGATTATCCGAAAAGCGGTCTCCCTGATCATTCTGAACAACCGGAAGACTTGAATCGGGCTTACGCACTACAGATGAGCTGTACTGCTTACCTTTGTATGATATAGTGACTTTACTTTCGGAGACCTGCATACGCTGTACACTGTCCGCACTGATACTATCATGAGCAGCCACCGTGATATCTTTACCGTCATTCTTTTTAGAAGAAGAGCAACTTGCCAGTAATATGACCGACATACATACTCCTAAATATAAAAGAGTTTTCATTCTGTCAATTTGTTTTTGCTGTTATTTTAAGAGACAAAGAAACAAAAAGAAGGGCAGATATACAACAAATGAGAAAAGAAATGAGGATATATCAGAATTAGCGACAGTATATCCATACACGTTAGACATCCCAACATACCCTCATTGTCAATAGATTTTTTCTGTTATGGTTTGGTAACGATGCGCAGAAGGTTATTTGCGAAAGCCTTTCTGTTTCTTTGCCGAATAAGCGGCATATTGATCCTGAGTCATAATTTTCTGCAATTGTGCATTGTAAGTATCATGTGCCGCTTTCATATCTTTGCGGAACTTTTCCATCTTAGCTTTTTTTTCGGTACGTTCAGCTTCAGTTAAAGGTTTTCTATAAGCTCTCCTGTGCATTCTTGCTTTGTTACAGCAACAACAGCAGCAGCATCCGTTATTCCCTCTTTCAAATCGCATATTGGGGCGACGAAACTTAGGCATATTACCCATATCTTTAAACAAAGCCGTATTTGCTTCCAATAACTGTTGCTTTTGAGTGTCATTCAAAGAATACTCTTTTGCCATACGTTCTGTCATACGTTCGACACGTTCTTTCGGGTCAAAATTCTTGCCATCACGACGAGGAGCATTTTGCGCCATCGACACGCCACTTACCAAAAAGGTAATGGCCAGTAACCAAAATATTCGTTTCATTTTTTCTTTTTAATTACGTTTATATGAATTACTTATTGTGTTGCAACATTTCTAAGACATCTCAAAAATCTGTAGGTTTAATGAATTATATTGAGTTTAACATAAAAAAATAATCAAGCGATATAAATCCTGCAAAACCGAATGAGAGTGAATCTCTTTCTTTCAGGCTAGAAGCGTAACCCTGACTATTCATTCCAATAAATAAAATAAAACCAAAAAGCAACTATGCAGGATATAAATAAAGGCGATGCTACAAGTTAACAAAAGGGTCAGAAATACTAAAAAAGATATTAAAATGACATTATTTTATTTTTTATGATTACATTTGAACGTATTATACAAACATATTCATCTATCAACTACTATGAGTAATAAAACAAAACGCTTCATTCTTTCGGAAGAAGATATTCCCCGTTATTGGTATAATATCCAGGCGGATATGAAAAACAAACCTATGCCTCCCCTTCACCCGGGTACCAAACAACCTCTAAAGGCAGAAGATTTATATCCTGTTTTTGCAGAAGAATTATGCAGACAAGAACTTAATCAAACAGATGCATGGATTGAAATACCCGAAGAAGTAAGAGACATGTACAAATACTACCGCAGTACTCCTTTGGTTAGAGCATACGGACTGGAAAAGGCTTTAAATACTCCCGCTCATATTTACTTTAAGAATGAAAGTGTAAGTCCGGTAGGATCCCATAAACTCAATTCAGCTTTAGCGCAAGCATATTACTGTAAAAAGGAAGGCGTGAAGAATGTTACCACAGAGACCGGTGCCGGACAATGGGGAGCCGCTCTTTCTTATGCAGCAAAAGTTTTTGGATTGGAAGCAGCAGTGTATCAGGTAAAGATCAGTTATGAACAAAAGCCTTACAGACGGAGTATCATGCAAACTTTCGGTGCACAGGTAACTCCTTCCCCTTCCATGTCGACCCGTGCAGGGAAAAACATACTAACTGCACACCCCAATTATCAAGGTTCACTGGGTACTGCAATATCCGAAGCAATAGAATTGGCACAAACCACACCCGATTGCAAATATACCTTAGGTTCTGTGCTAAGTCACGTAACACTACACCAGACAATTATCGGACTGGAAGCCGAGAAACAAATGGAAATGGCAGGTGAATATCCCGATACTATTATAGCATGCTTTGGTGGAGGCTCCAATTTCGGAGGCATCTCATTCCCTTTCATGCGCCATACTATTCTTGACGGTAAGAAAACCCGCTTCATAGCGGCAGAGCCTTCATCCTGTCCGAAATTAACCCGGGGTAAATTCCAGTACGATTTCGGTGATGAAGCCGGATATACTCCCCTACTCCCGATGTTCACTTTGGGACATAATTTTGCCCCGGCCAATATACATGCCGGAGGGTTACGCTATCATGGCGCAGGGGTTATTGTTTCGCAACTTTTGAAGGATAACCTGATGGAGGCTGTAGACATCGAGCAGTTGGAATCATTCGAAGCCGGTTGCCTGTTTGCAAGAGCCGAAGGAATAATTCCCGCACCGGAATCTTGTCACGCCATTGCAGCGACAATCAGAGAAGCCGAAAAATGCAAGCAAACCGGAGAAGAGAAAGTGATCTTGTTTAATCTATCAGGGCATGGACTAATTGACATGACCTCATACGATAAGTATTTATCGGGAGACTTGGTAAATTACTCTCTGAGCGACCAAGACATCAAAAAGAATTTGGATGAGATTGGCAATCTGGCCTAAAAAACGATACGGCTCTGAGTATAAAAATCACCAAAATTTATTATGTTCAGAGCTGTATTCAAAACCGGCACTTTTTAATTGCTCTATAATGTCTTCTTTCCTAATATCCATATCTTCACAAAGATCATCCAACGAAGCATAATTATCTCTCAGTTTCATATTCACGAAACTAAATAATATCATAGGGTCTTTTGACAATTCCATACTATCATTCTTTTTTCGAAGTGCAAAAGTAGATATTATTCCCCGGTTTTTTCAATCTTCAAAGCCAATTTCTCAATCAATTTTCCAATACCTTCTTCTAAAGGTATAACATTAAATTCACCCCAAAAGTCATCATCATATTTATAATCGGTATCGGCAAAGATTGTCCGGGTTGGCAGGCGGTCTGTACGTGAAAAGCGGGAAACATCCGCAGTATCGACCTTACAAGTCACCATTTCAAACCAAGTATGAAGCACCTGATTATTGGATAAGAGCCGCTTACGTTTCATTTTGAAATAAAGGTCTCCACGTATATGACTGACATAATATACCCCATTCAGTTGTTTATATGAAACTGTATATTCTACCTTCTGAGTAGCCAGTTTGGCATATTGCGCCTGCTTTGCCACAAATATAGGAGTTGCTTCTTTAATATATTTGGGCTGGATCTCGATACGTGCCTGCAACAAGGCCCCGTTATCGGAATCAATATAGAGTTCGCCACAATGAAGAGGTTCCTTGACATCCTCCCGCTGCTTAAAGCAGACCACATCAACACAGCGATTATCTATAGAAGTGACATCCCCCGACGAATAAGTATATGGCGAATAATCGCCCTTGTCCACTAAAAGAAAATCCGGTAAGTTCTTCATGATATCCAGAAGCAGACAAGCCTGAATACCGGCACGGATTTTAGCAACCAGACTATCCGATCGTTCTCTGTTATTTATTTTATTCATCTTCAACATCTTAATCTGATCCGAAGAATAAGGAGTATCGACAGGAGATTTATAAACTTTAAAAACAGCTTCCGTAAGGCTTTGAAACCGATTTTTCAGTTCGACACCTTCCCGATAAAATGTTGTCAAATAAACCGGAGAGAGAGAATAATTCTCTTTCCGATGATCGACTACTTGTTTAAGAAGCTTCTTCGGATCGACCAAACGGACCAAGACTTCCTGTAAAGAGATGACTTTCGGTTCGAGGCTCAGTACATTGTGATGCCCCACTAAAGCAGACACTTCAATGTCTTGATTTACATAACCCACATGAGAAAAAGAGACAATGCTATATTTAAGAGAGTCGGAAAGTATCAACCGATAAGTGCCATCCTTATTGGTAATATTGCCAATTGAAGTACCCGGTATAAAAACAGAAGCATTCGGAATAGGTTCTCCCGAATCTTTATCTTTAAGCAACCCTGTGATTAATAAATTGGGAACATTATGCGAAGAATTCACCGAACGGAATGCTTCATCAGCCTTTTCGGCAGGACGCATAATCAGTATGTGCTTTCCTATAACTCTAAGCAATAAAGTTTTATCGCCTATAATTTCATAAATAGCCTGACGAACGGAATAAGTATTTTCTTTGATTTTGACTACAGCATCATTGTTCACAAGCTTACTGTCATAAATAAAGAGATGCCCGGATTGCTCGGATACTTTATTCAAAAGTGTATAAACCATACCTTTCATTTTGGGAAGTTTAATCTGTTGCTCCAACACATCCCCATTACCGGCCAAAGACTGCAATACAACGCAAAGCAGTCCAAGAAAAGTAGTTAAAATACGATGTCCAGTCATCTTTTATTCCTCCGGAACGAAATATTAGTCTATGTCACTCACTCAAGATTAACTTATCCCCTTCACGATTACATTTTAGGTCTAAAGCCAGACAAATCAGTTCCGCAGCCGATTCGGGAGAATTTCCCGAGAACTCAACTGTCAGTTTTCTCTTGCCCAGATCGGCAGATGCCGTCTGCACCTTCAAAAAAGGAGTCGCCATATTCAATACCCGAAGTACATTCTCAAGAGATTCATCTTTGAAACGTATATTTTCCGTATAGCGAGATAATAAGTCGCGAACTCCGGATCTACTCAACAGCAGCCGATCAGCACGTAATGCAACAGCCTCTCCGGCTCCTACGTAAATCACCTGACCACTCTGTTTCAAAGTTACCCTCACTTTACCCCGTTGGACTGCCAAATTAAAAGAAGCATTATCGAGAGCACGCACATTAAATGCCGTACCCAAAACTTCTATTTTGACTTTCTCGGTATCAATAAAAAAAGTCTGTCTGGTTTTTCGTGCCACATCAAAGTAAGCTTCACCTTTAAGCTTCACTTCACGACGATCCATTTTAAAATGTTCGGGATATTTCAACGTACTCTGATTGCTGAGATATACCACGGAACCATCTTCAAGGGTTGTAACCAAAGTAGAAGCCTCTACATTATGAGCCATAAGGAGTTCCTTTTCCATACCCGATTTATGAGGTGCCCAAACCCATACGACAGAAACGTAGACCAACCCTATTAATATAGCAGCAGCTACTCCCGACCAAACCAAGACATATTGTTTGTTACGTTTGGCAGGAATTATATCGGATTTTACCTGTAACAAGCCCTCTTTATCAAAGCGCGAATAGAGCCGGCTCCATGCCTCGTCCGTTTTCTTCTTATTTCTATTTTCTTCAGTCATTTTGCTGTAGTCACTTCTATATTTCATGATTAATATCTTTGTATTATTTACATTCGAGTCAAAAGCAACAGAAACCCTCTATCTTCCACGAATGTAATTATCAACCTCAGCTCGAAGCACCCGAAGGGCTTTCGTCATTTCAGCCTCAACCGTCTTTACCGATATCGATAATAAAGTCGCTATTTCGGTATATTTTTTGGCTTCCATCCTATGCATCTTAAAAATGCGCAACCTTCGTTCCGGTAGCCTCTGAAGAGTATGCTGTATGAGCATCTCCAGTTCTTCATATTCCAGTTGCGCTTCAATATCATCGCCCGATGGTTCGGTACCGTTAGCATCCAAAGCAGAGCGCCGATAACGTTCTTCCACCTCACGATGTTGACAGTATTGCACCGCTTCATTGCGAACAGCCCTGTACAGATAACTTTTCACCGAACAGAAGACCTGTAAGCGCTCCCGATCTCTCCAAAAAACATAGAACAACTCTTCCACAATCTCCTCCGCTGCATGAATGTCACCGATAATACCGGCAGCAAACCAGCAAAGAGGGGAATAATAACGACGAAACAAATCTTCGAACGCCTTTATATCTCCCTCTTTTACTTTATTTAAGATTAACAGTTCATCCAGCATGTTACAACTATTGACGGTTGGTTTCAAAGATAATGAAAACCATTTGAAAATCAATTAGATTGTTTTTTCAATTTTATCACGGCATGCTCCAATGATTCTGTAGGTTCTATGATATTGTAAGCCTTCCAAAAGTCTTCATTCCAGTATTCATTTACAATGTCATAAAAGACTTCTTTTTCTTTAAAAGCATTCTTATAAGGAATGGATGCAAGATTATTTGCCTTTCTATCGGTAACTACCATTTCAGAAAAGACGGTATAGCCTGATGAGAATAATCGCTTCTTCCAATCGCATTTGAAGCGAATGGTGCTTCGTATATAGTTCAAATGAGTCTTATCGTCTTGATTCTTATAGCTCACTAGATAAGAGATTTCTTGAGGCTTGAAACGCAATCCCAATGGTTTCTTACGCAGAATGGCTTGAATGGCTTTCTCTTTGTTCGCAATATCAAGAGAATATTCGGCACGTGTGAAAGAAAGAGTCTCGCGATCAATATATAACTTACCATAGAACAAAGCATAAAGCAATGTTACCCTTGGACGGAAGCTAACCACATATTGCATTCTGTTATCAATAGAAACAGGATCCTCCATGGTATATTCGTAATTATCCAGATTCTCAGCACTTATTAAAGCATCGCCATTCTTCACGAAATCCAGGTAGATAGAGAGGTTAGGGCCGCCTACAACTTTTACAGCCAAGGTATCACTGAGTTTCTGACTTAACAGGCGGCGTCCTTTTTCTATTTTTACTCTATCATTGTCGGCGCTACGTTCTTTATAAGCCGTCTTGTAGACATCAATCACGGCTTCGGAAACACTTATATAACGTTTACCCTTCTGTACGGTCTCACGATAGAAAGAAGTTAGCATATTGGGATTGGCCGGATAATTATCCGGAATCTTTTTCAACGCTTCGGTCACAAGCGTACGGGGGGTATTACCATAAACAATGATTTCATTCAGCAGATTAGTGTAAGGAGCCATCCATACGATCAGATCAGAAGTATCGCTCGACAGACCTCTTAAAGATACTCTGGCATTCATAAATCCAATATGGGAAACTGCCAATTCCTGTACCTCAAGACCCTTCTTAATTTTTAAAGAGAAAACACCGTCTGCATTAGTCACCGTCCCCAGATTAGTACCGGGAATAGAAACGTTTACATTCTCCAGCTTTTTCTTATTATCCTTATTCTTCACAACACCGGTTACAGTGTAATACTCCATAGCATCATTTTGTGCTAGCAATTGGGTTGCTCCAATCATTAGAAGAATGAGCAACAGCCCGACTGTGTTTATAAACTGCTTTTTCATTTTGGTATAGTTTAAAAGGTGATTATTTTCGCTTTCTATAACTAAGAGCGCTCAACTTTGAAATACCCTACACCTATCCCCTATTTTTTCATCATTCTATCCCGAATTAGGAATAAAAGAAAAAATTAGCTCTGAATAAAGTTGCACAAATAAGTAATAACCCTGCAGACTTAGATATAAAAGAAGATATTAGTTCTCCTAAAATAAAGAGACAATAAATCATACCTTGCCGGAAAACCAAAAAGTGCATCCCGAAAGTCCGATATGGAACTTTCAAGATGCACTTTAAATATTGCTATAAATGCGGTCTTATAAATACGCACTCAACCAGCCATAGACTGAAAAGAGAACGCATTAATGAAAGAGCACAAAGCCTATGCCCCCTTACAAATACTTTTTAACGGCATCAATCAGTTGCTGATATTCAGTGTCCGATAGATATACCTTTCCGGGATTCATTTGGAAAGTGCCACCGTAATCGGGTCCATCCACATACTTGGGAGCCAAATGGAAATGTAGATGAGACAGCTTATCAGAGTAAGCCCCATAATTGATCTTTTCAGGATTGAAGGCTTTCTGCATGGCACGGGTCACACGGGCTACATCAGCCATAAAGGCATCGCGATCTGCGTCATTGAGTTCGTTCAAATCATTGACATGATCTTTATATGCCACCAAGCAACGTCCTTTGTAAGTTTGCTCCTTAAATAAAAAAACGCGGGATACGCTTAAGGAAGCTATTTCAATCATTAGATTATTCAACGTTTCATTGTTCTGGCAATACAGACATTCTTTAGGATCACTTTTCATAATTCTTCTTTTTATATTTATATTAATAGTGTATTCTATTTCTTTAGGAAGTGGAGGCATTATCTGTCAGCGAGAAACACCTCTTACTCCAACCAATTCGACCAAATGATATACATCTTCCTTTTCACCTACCACCCAAAGGATATCATTCTCTTCAAACTTCTCATGTGGCCCCGGTGCATGAAGTTCATCTTCGGCGTGTTCAATTCCGACAACCAAACAACGATATTTATCACGAATACCCGATTCTTCCATGGTCATGCCAAGAAACTCCGAATCCGAATCGATAAGTAATTGCTTCAAGGTCATCTCACTTTTTTCTATCACATTGGTATCCATGCTATTGGCTCTCTCCAGATCTTTTCCGAAATTATTAAGTTCTTCGTCAGTAGCAATCACTTGTATCTTATCTTTGGGAAAGATGCGTTCTGATGCACGCGGTATATTAATCCGCCTTTTTCCACGAAGAATGGACACAATATGCACCCCATACTTTTTACCGAAATTTAAATCGGACAACGTCCTTCCGACCCACTCCGACTCTCCGGGTATTTCAAAATCGGTCAAGTGTATATCGCGTGATAACAGGCGTCCGGCATATTCAGGTTTTTTCTCTCCCATATATTCGGCACGCATATCGCGGTAGCGAAGGTTCTGAAGAAATTTCCGTTCTATCATGATGGACTGTTTTTTAAGCTGACGCGACATGATCATCAAAGTCACGAGCAAGAGGGCTAATCCAAATACCAAGCCGACCGAGACCTTAAACAGACTGGCAATGACGAACATGACGAAAGACACTGCCAATATGACTCTCACAATTATTGTGGCAATCAATGGGGCACGATTACCCCAGCTGTCATTCCACAGCGTCACAAACTCTTCGGAGTGGTTCTTCTTGATCATGATGGCACGCAAGAAAGGCGAAAGTAGCACGATCATAATAAAAGCTCCGAATATACTGCCCCAGATATCGGGCATGCTCTTACGAAGTAGTGGCATCAAAAAGCGGAAAGATAACGCAACAATAGCAATGGAGATAATGGAATATACTACTGTGATACGCATCAAAGCTATAATCAGTTTCTTCCACATACTCTGATGATTCATCGGTTGGGTACCGGACGCATAGCGATTGAGGAAGCCTTTCCAGTTTTGCGGCAGATGTCCTTCTACAAAATTGGAGGCTGGATCGGCAAGGCGAATCATATACGGAGTGAGAAAAGTGGTGATGACAGATACTGCAACAACTATGGGATAAAGGAAATTACTGGTGACATGAAGGGTCACACCAAGGGAGGCAATAATAAAAGCAAATTCACCGATTTGCGTCAAACTGAATCCACACTGCATAGCAGTCCGTAGAGGTTGACCGGCAAGTAACACACCAATCGTGCCAAATAATGACTGTCCTATAATTACCGCTAAAGTAATAATAATGATTGGCAAGGCATATTGTGCAATCATTGCCGGTTCCACCATCATACCTACAGAAACGAAAAACACCGCACCAAAAAGATCTTTCACCGGTTTCACCAGATGTTCTATACTCTCAGCCTCAACCGTCTCAGCCAGAATAGAGCCCATGATAAAAGCACCGAAAGCTGCAGAGAAGCCACTGCGGGCGGCAATCACCACCATTCCGAAGCATAGCCCGAGCGCAACAATCAGTAACGTCTCTTCTGACATCAATTTACGGCTCCGCTTCAAAAAGCCTGGAATGACATAGATGCCTACCACAAACCAAAGGATGAGGAAGAATAATAATTTGGCTATACTTTGCAGCATCTCGCTTCCTTCGAAGTTATGGCTCACCGCCATTGTAGATAGCATAACCATTAGCACAATCGCCAGAATATCTTCCAAGATAAGCACGCTCAACACCAACCCGGCAAATTGTTTTTTGCGAAGTCCCAAATCATCAAAAGCCTTATAAATAATCGTGGTGGAAGACATCGCAATCATACCGCCAAGAAAAATACAGTCCATCTGTTTCCAACCGAAACTTGCGCCCACTGCTATTCCCAGTAAGACCATACTGAAAATGATGGTACAAGCCACAATTATGGCAGTCCCCCCCACCTTTACAATCTTCTTAAAGCTAAATTCCAGTCCCAAAGCAAACAAAAGGAAAATAACCCCGATATCCGCCCAAGTCTGAATATTGGCAGAATCCATCACAGAAGGAGTCTGAGATAAATACGGACTGGTGAGAAAACCTGCAACGACATATCCCAGAACCAATGGCTGTTTCATTTTTTTAAACAGCAAAGTCATTACTCCGGCACAGATCAATATAAGAGCAAGATCATTAATCAGGGTAGGCAAATGTGACATAATATCCGGCTTTCTAAATTTCTTTAGACAAAGATAGTTATTTTTCAGAAACACGATACAAATAAATAGAGGCCGTCTTATTTTCTTTTTTTAGACGGCCTCTTGAAAAAAACGATCATTTATAACGAGCGTAGAAGATAAAACTCCACTACATTCTACTGCTTTTCCTTTGTTGTTTCCTTTATAACCGCCTCATTTATTTCCTTGACTTTATTCAAGTCCATCTTTTCCACCTGCCTGTCATACGTCACCAATCCATTGATTTCATGCTCCACATCAGTCGTCTGGGTGTAAATGGCGGCACTCAGTCCCCTGTATTTTACGCGTTGTTCTATTTCATTGAGCATCAACACATAAGTATCTGTGAGAACCTCCTTGCTAATCATCATTTCGTATGCATTATTGGGCACCGGCCACAGATGTCCGCGGACAAACAACCCCTTTCCTCCGAACTCACCCAGGGAAGCCGCCCGTTTTGCATCCGGCTGTGGCAAAGCTCTATCCTCTATTTTTCCATAATGATGAAGGTCTATAAAATCCCCATTTCCCGGGTCTCCGTAAGCAGGACGATATCCGGGTGCAAAATTATAACCTGTAAGTCCGTTCACCAAACGGTTCGGATCGTATTTCTTTATCCAATCGGTAATTTCACGTACTTCGAAAGCACCCCAATTCTCATTAAACGGTACCCACATTATTATGGAAGGTGAGCTTATATGTTGATCGATCATCGTCTTCAACTCGGCACGGAACTGCTTACGAACCTGCACGGAGTCCGTTCCATCGGGTTCCCACAAATTAGGCATATCCTGCCATACCAATATGCCCAAACGGTCGCAATGATAATACCATCGCTGAGGCTCAACCTTGATATGCTTGCGTATCACGTTAAATCCGGAACGTTTAGCCAACTCAATATCGTATCGCAAAGCTTCATCCGTAGGTGCTGTAAATACGCCGTCAGGCCAATAACCCTGATCTAACAGACCGATATTAAAGACAAACTTCCCATTCAGCAGGGGACGGTTCACGTTATTTATTTTACCCATCTCTATGCTACGCATGCCGAAATAAGAACCGATCTCATCTACTATCTTTCCACTCTTATCTTTCAACTGTAACGTCAAATCGTATAGGAAAGGATCATCGGGACTCCATAAATGCGGATGAGCAACAGGAAGATAAAATGCCACATTGCTAGATCCTTCGGTTTTAGCCACTTCCACTCCCTTGCCATTTGCCGCAGCCGAAATCTTCATGCTGTGATCATCGCTATATACCGTAATCTTTAACCGACTGTTTTTCAAATCAGGAATAAGTTCGATAGAAGAAATATGCGCCTTCTCAACCGGCTCCAACCAAACGGTCTGCCATATACCCGAAGTATACGTATAATCTCCACGCGGACCATTTTTTCCTGATGCCGCTTTACCGTCGTTAGGGTCGTAAGCTCCTACTATAAGCGAGTTATCGCCCGATTTCAGATATTCCGTAATGTCAAAAGTGAAAGCATCATAACCTCCGGTATGCGTACCTGCTTTCTTACCATTTATGAACACCGTAGAAATTCTATCGACTGCACCAAAGTGTAAAAGCACCTGTTTCTTTTTCCAAGTCTGGGGAATTCTGAAATTACGGCGATACCACAGACAGGAATCACCATTACGGGCAATACCCGATAACTCCGATTCCGGTGGGAAAGGCACCCGTATTTTCTCCGACTTAGCGGGAAATGCAGGAGGCGCAACCGCCGTTTGAGGATTCACCAGTTTCTTTCCACCCATATAATCCCAAATTCCGTTCAGGTTAAGCCACTCCGAGCGCACCATCTGCGGACGAGGATATTCGGGTAGCGGAACTTCAGCCTGCACAGCTTTTTCCGTCCACGGAGTAGGCAGGGTAAATGTCTTTACGTTTTGCGATTTTGCACCGGAACTTCCTATCGACAGAAGAAAGGCGGCAAAGAAAACACGCACATTACTTTTCATTATGTTACATCAAGTATTAAGAGTTATATATTAGAAAAATATTAATCCATACAAGCATTATAGTCGCATTAAAAACAGACCGTCACTTTGGCTCCGACAGATGGTTTGTTCAGCCCCAAGAGACCATGTGTTGAACAGAAACAGACCATCTAAATGAAATAAAAAAACGTATCGCTCCAATAAGCAGCAATCACTCCCCACTGAGATCATTCAGATAGTCAACCAGACTTTCATCACGTTCCAAATCGAACTTTTTACGTAATCTATAACGAATGGTTTCCACCCCCCTAACCGAAATATTCAGCAAAGGAGCTATTTCCTTAGTGGACAAATTCATTTTAAGGTAAGCACACATCATGCGTTCATTATTCGAGAGATCGGGATGCTTCGTATAAAGACGCTTCATGAAATTATTATGAATAAGGTCGAACTGATCTTCAATACGTTTCAGCACCTCATCACTCTGAATATTCGCTTCAATCTTATTATTAAGCACCAAAAGTTGTTGCTTACCTTCACGCCCGCTCTCTCCTTTCAGCGAAGAGGCCACCTTAAGAATCTCGGATTTTATCTCGGTCAGCATCTCGTTCTTACGGACAAAGTTAATCATCAGGTTCACCATCTCCTGGCTTTTATGTTTAAGGTCGAACTCCAGCTTTTCTTTTTCAAGTTCCATAATCTGCTTTTCCTGACGGGACTTTTCAGCTTGATACTCTTTTGCCATCTCCTTCATCTTATTGTCTTTTTCAAAAACAGCCTGCATTTTTTTACGTTTCACACGCATATCATCCCAACGATAGACATACCATAGAGCAACAAGAATGAGAATAAAGTAGATAATATAGGCAGTCACACTCCTATACCAGGGGGGAAGAATACGGAATGAAATTTCATCGGATGCACTGGTTCCGTCAGGATACACCGCTTTTACTTCAAACACATATTCACCTTCGGATAAATTACTATACTCCTTTGTCTTAATGGAAGTATAATCCGACCATACTCCATGATTCAGCCTGTACTGAAAGCGGACATCGTCACCGGTCATGAAAGAAGACAGACCATATTCAAAACGAATGGAGTTCAGCGAATATTCAATGACCGGAACCGGCTTCTTTCCGAGAAAGCTTGCCGTATAAACCAATGAGTCTTTAGGATACGAAAGATACATATTACGGATATATACCGAATGACCGGCATCCTGTCTACCTTTTGAGAGGGGAACCGAAAACAAAGCAAATCCCTCTTCGTTGGGTATTACCATTAATGAGTCGGAAAGAGGAATGATTGATTCATAGCCCGGTACAAGTTCTATCAACGAAGGACGAATAGGATTAATACTCGTATTGGAACCACGCTTGTAAGTACCCAAATTGGCAATACAAATTTCATGGGAGCTCAAACTGATCAGTCGGTCATGATACTCCTGCAACCGCATGTAAGAAGATGCACCATTTAAAATATTATTCAAGTCGGAAGCGGGCTCCATCACATCTTTATGCATGTTGTATTTATACACTCCATTTGGAGTTGTGAAATACACGCGCCCTTCCACTTTTGCCAAATAAAGTTCCCGATCGGTCGGCAAACCGTCTTTCATTCCGTATGAACGATTCGATACAGCTTTCGTCATCGCCTCATTCAATTCGAAACGAACGAAACGATCGGACGCACAGACCCATACTACGTGCGACGATTCTTGCTCAAACATCCTACAGGAGTCGGCTATCCCGGCTATTTTACACACAACAGTCCACTTCCCGGCTTGCTTCTTCAGTAAGAAAAGTCCGTCATATACCCCCACATACATCATATCAGGATGCCCCATAACCTCTTGGCAAGCCCACGCTCCGGTTATATCCGTCACTTTCTCGAGTGTGGTGCCTTTCACAAGAAACATCCCCCTGTCATGCATGCAAAACAAATCTTTTCCTATCCGACAAAGTCCCCACACCTGACCGCTGGAATGAGGAACAGGATGTATGTCAGGCAAATTACCATTCAGTTTCACCGGATAGGAAGTATAATAAAGTCCGCGATTCGTACCTAGAAACAGATATCCGTTATCTACAGCCGCAGCATAACCGGTACCAAATGAGTGAGGGTACGAATAAAGGTTAGTGAACGAAGAACTTAAGCAGACATAATCTATCCCACTGTCCAAACCCGCCCATAAATCCCCTCTATTATCAAAAGCCACCGAGAGCACTGTGTTATTTCGAAGTCCATTGTTCTCATTGAAGTACTCCACCGCTTTAGTATCACTGTCAATCAGCACCAACCCTTTATGAATAGTTCCCAATGCTATTTTATTACCTTTTGCCGCCACACAAAATACTTCATTGTCCCGCATAAACTCTTCAGCCCCCGTAATAAAAGGAACGGTAGTCCGCCCGTTACAATAATACAATCCATTATAAGCAGTAACTATTATAACCCCACCGTTTTTATAAGGTATCGCACCACGGATGCGCATAGAGCTTAACATTTTGGCCCCCTGCAACGGAAAGAAAGTATTTCCCACCAAAACCCAAACGCCGTGATTTGTACCGATATAGAGTGTGCCATTCACCATGCTGGAGCAGTCTATTTTGGCATTCATTACAATAAGGCTGTATTTTCCGTTCAGGTATTTCACTACACGATCATCACCCTGTATGTAGAGGATATTATCATTTTCGTGAATGCCCCATACATTGCCAAGATAACGAAAAGATCCGTCCAGCTTGTCGGACATACAATGATAGACCAATTCACCGAATTTATTGGGTTCATAATAGCCGAATTCATTGATACCACCCACGTAGATACGTTTTTGAGTATTGGAAGTAAGGACAGAACGCACATCCGAAGAGTTGTTCATGGGAAATACCTTCCATACATTACCATCGAACTGTACCATTCCGTTTTTGTTGGCAAAAAACACCCAATGATTGTCATAAGGAGCTATCTGCCAAGTTTGGGCACCCTTTCCGTAAAGAGTCTTATCGAAATTGACAATAAAGTTATTCCACCCGTCGGGATAAGCCCGAAGAAAAGGAGATAAAAGTAACAATAATAGAGATATGCGGAGGAAGCCTGTGTTTCGTATCATGCCATTAGAATTTGGTCAGAACAAAACTATGAACTTAATTTGACATACACAAATTTCGCAGGAACAGGCTGTATGAGAAAGCAATAAAAAAAAAGCAGAAACACCTTGTGAGCATTTCCGCTTAAAAACATTCCAAATAATAAGAGCCTCTTGTCGGATTCGAACCAACGACCCCGAGATTACAAATCACGTGCTCTGGCCAACTGAGCTAAAGAGGCGGGTGGGTAAGCTATCTATATCGCGCCGCTACAACCGGCTACCTTTGCTGCGATCAAGCCCTGGAGGATTTGCCAGGAGCTGGCCGTATAGGACTTACCCATATTTGCGGGTGCAAAGGTAGTTATTATTTTGAAACATGCAATACCCTTGCTCCTCTTTTTTAACTTTAACAGGAAATAAGCCCTTCAAATCAATATTATTTCTACCTTTGCAATCTCATTTCTATATAAATATAATGAAAGAAAACAGAAGTTATTTGCAACGCTACGCAATGTTATTCGGCACCTATATGGGGAGTTTCTGGATATTAAAATTTATTATCTTCCCACTAGGCCTTACCATTCCTTTTCTTTTGTTAATGTTTGCCGGATTAACTTTAGGTGTGCCGTTTTTAGGCTATTACTATGCAAAGACATACCGTAACCAGGCATGCGGCGGCTATATCAGTTTTTTCCATGCGTGGATGTTTTCACTCTTTATGTATTTATTTGCGGCATTACTTACGGCGGTAGCCCACTTCATTTATTTTCGTTACATCGATCAAGGATACATATTAAGCACGTACAGCAATATACTCAATAATCTTCCACCGGAAACGGCAAAAGAAATGGGAGATTATATTGCCTTATTAAAAGATTCATTGAACGTGGTACGGGGTATGTCACCTATCGAAATCACAATGCAGCTGGTATCACAGAATGTATTTTATGGTTCTCTGATTGCCATACCGACGGCATTATTTGTGATGAAAAAAGAGAAAAAAAGCGAATAAAAGACACATGGATCGCATATCTTGCGAATGTCTTATAAAATAAATACAAAAGTAATAATATGGATATATCAGTAGTTGTCCCTTTGTTTAACGAAGAAGAATCGATTCCTGAACTGTATGCATGGATTGAACGCGTGATGCACGTCAATGACTTCTCTTTTGAAGTGGTTTTTATTAATGATGGCAGCACCGACCGTTCATGGGAAATCATAAAAGAGTTAAAGCAAAAATCGGAGAATGTACGCGGAATAAAGTTCCGTCGCAATTACGGTAAGTCTCCGGCCTTATTCTGTGGATTCGAACAAGCCCAGGGAGATGTAGTTATTACAATGGATGCTGACCTGCAGGATAGCCCTGATGAAATACCGGAATTATATCGTATGATAAAGATGGATGGATATGACATGGTATCGGGCTGGAAAAAGAAACGCTACGATCCGATATCCAAAACCCTTCCGACCAAATTATTCAATGCTACGGCACGTAAAGTATCCGGCATTAAAAACCTCCACGATTTTAACTGTGGGCTTAAAGCCTACCGCAAAGACGTAGTGAAGAATATTGAAGTGTATGGAGAGATGCACCGCTATATCCCCTATTTGGCTAAAAATGCAGGGTTCAACAGAATTGGCGAGAAAGTGGTACATCACCAAGCCCGCAAATTCGGTAATACAAAATTTGGAGGCTGGAACCGTTTCTTTAACGGTTATCTTGATTTAATTTCCCTTTGGTTTCTGTCCAAATTCGGAGTCAAGCCTATGCACTTCTTCGGTTTGCTTGGTTCACTTACTTTTATATTGGGCTTTATATCGGTCGTTGCAGTTGGCATATCCAAATTGTATAGCATGCACCATGGAATGCCATACCGACTGGTGACGGACTCTCCCTACTTCTATCTGTCATTGACAGCTATGATTATAGGTACCCAACTCTTCTTAGCGGGATTTATAGGAGAACTGATCACAAGAAATGCTCCGGAGCGAAATAACTATAAGATCGAAACAATTCTTTGATAACGAAGTATAGAAACAGATCGGATATGAAAAAATTATTGAGACTTATTCTACTGGGTTTAATCGCCTATCCGGCAATAAATCTGATGGTTTCCTGTTCGGAAGAAGAAGATTGTTCAGCTACCTCCCGTCCCATGGCTCATTGTTATATTTACAAAATGAGTGGTGAAAAGGTTTTAAATGATACACTCGACTCTCTCACAATAAAAACATTGGGTACTGATTCAGTTATTATAAATAATCAGAAAAAAGTGCGCGAGATATTTTTGCCGCTCAAATATGTCGATGAAACAACTGTTCTTGTATTTCATTATAGCAAAACCCTGAGAGATACGGTACGCATTTATCATACGAACACTCCTTATTTTGTCTCAATGGATTGTGGTTACCAGATGAAACAAAAAATAGACAGTGTATCATATAGCAAACATGCAATACAATCTATCAAGATTAATAACTCGCAAGCAGGTACTGATGGCAAAGAAAATCTCCAGTTATTTTATAAGTAGCCTGTTGCTGTGTCTACTCATTGCAATCCCTCTGCATGCACAACAGCAGGACAGGAGGCATTATGCATCTGCCGACCGCAGAAACCAGGCAAATAAAAATAATAAAAAGAAGAAAGCACCCGAAGTTGTCTACCCTCTATACAATGGAGTCAATGTAGGGCTCGATTTGTTCGGTATCGGCAATAAGGCGATGGGCGGCGATTTCCTAAGCTCCGAAGTTTCTGTTGATGTCAATCTAAAGAACCGCTTCTTCCCTGTGATCGAAGTCGGACATGGACAGACAGACACCTCGAACGATTATGGCACACACTATAAAAGCAGCGCTCCCTATATGCGTATAGGGATGGACTACAATATACTCTACAAGAAAAAATTCAAGAACTATATGTTCGCAGGATTCCGTTATGCAATGTCCAGTTTCAACTACGACATTGAAGCATTGAGCATAAACGACCCTGTCTACGGAGGAATTATCAACAACCCCAATCAAATAGACGGAAGCTATGGGGGAAGCGTCCCATTTGTCCACAAAGGCATGGAAGGGTCCATGAAATGGTTTGAGTTGTGTGGCGGAGTACGCGCACAGATATGGAAAGATTTATATATGGGATGGACCATACGCCTTAAATACCGGACTTCATCTTCGTCAGATAAATATGGAGATCCATGGTATATACCGGGATATGGGAAGTATTCAGGCAACACAATAGGAATGACATACACTTTAATCTACAAACTACCGTTCTGACAATCATGAGTGAATTTGAAATATGGATACTTGCAGTGGGACTCGCAATGGATTGTTTTGCCGTCTCTATTGCAAGTGGAATTATTATGAAGCGCACGCTGTGGATCCCTATGTTTACCATGGCATTTTTATTCGGACTATTTCAAGCTGTAATGCCTCTTCTAGGCTGGCTCGGAGGATTGACATTCAGTCATCTTATGGAAAACTTCGATCACTGGGTTGCTTTTGCCATATTGGCATTTTTGGGAGCCAGAATGATAAAAGAGTCTTTTAAAGACGAAGAAGAAAAACGCAACTACGACCCTACCAATATAAAGGTCGTATTGGCGCTTGCAGTAGCCACCAGTCTGGATGCGTTGGCCATCGGACTTTCTTTTGCCATATTAGGACGAAGTAACATCTCCACCATGTTTCATCCCATACTGATCATAGGTCTGGTTTCTTTTTTATTGTCGATGGTGGGGCTTTTATTTGGAAGTTGCTTTGGGTGCAGCTTTGCAAAGAAGCTTCGTGCCGAATTATGTGGAGGAGTCGTACTCATTATTATCGGCGCAAAAATATTAATCGAGCATTTATTTCTCTGCTAACCGCTCTTTAGGTATCACTTATAGAACACGAAATAGACAGCGAGTACCAAACAAATAAATGCTGCTAAATGGTTCCAATGCAACGTTTCACCTTTAAACAATAAAGTGGAAAAGATTGTAAATACAATAAGAGTTATTACTTCCTGAATCACTTTTAACTGCATTAAAGAAAAAGGACCGCCGTTTCCCGTAAAGCCTATTCTATTAGCCGGAACCTGACAAGAATACTCGGCGAGCGCAATGCCCCAAGAGAATAAAATGACCGCATAAAGAGGCCAGTTGGATATAATTTTCGACTCTTGTAACTTCAAGTGACCGTACCATGCAAAGGTCATAAATACATTGGAAACAATCAAGAGTAAAATAGTGTAGATCCCTTTCATAAATTAAAACGCTGTTAATTATTGGCCGCAAAAGTAATAGAAAAGAATGATTTAAAGAAGAATTAACATAATAGAAAGTCTCGAGGGGGCTTTATTCGCGATTAATTTGTATTTTTGAACTATTGAATTTTCTCAGACAATTTATTATATGAAAAAACAACATTTCATATTTCTTTTAGCGACTCTTGCTTTCGGCGGGTTATCCGCTCAAACGCTTGAAGAGGCTCAAGCATTCTACAACAAGGGTAACTACGAAAAAGCTAAACCGATATTTGCCAAATATATTAAAACCAACCCGGCAAATGGTAACTATAATTTATGGTATGGTGTCTGCTGCCTGAAAACAGGTGAGACAAGTGAGGCTGTGAAATATCTCGAGTCGGCCGTAAAAAAACGGGTATCGGAGGGTAAGCCTTATCTTGCAGAAGCATACAATGAGATGTATCGTTTCAATGATGCCGTAAGCAGTTACGAAGAATATATTTCCGAGTTGGATAAACGCAAAAAGCCTACCAACGACTTGGTTCCTCAACTGGAAAAGTCGAAAAATAATCTCAGAATGCTGAAAGGTGTGGAACAGGTTTGCATTATTGATAGCTTTGTGATTGATAAGAAGCGCTTTCTGGAGGCATACAAAATCAGTAGCGAATCCGGTAAAGTAATGATGTACGATGAATATTTTCAAACGAACTCCGGCAGACAAGCTACTGTTTACGAAACGGAGATCGGTAATAAGATTTATTACGGAGATAAGCAGGCTAACGGTAAGTTGAGCATCTTTTCAAGAAACAAGCTCGACGGTGAGTGGAGCAAGCCCAATCCGCTTCCTGATGTAATCAACGGAGCCGGAAATGCCAATTATCCTTATGTATTGACTGATGGATTAACCATATATTATGCAGCGGACGGCAAAGAATCTATTGGCGGATATGACATATTTGTCACACGATATAATACCGATACCGACTCATACCTCACGCCGGAAAATGTGGGTATGCCATTCAACTCACCTTACAACGACTATATGTTTGTCATTGACGAATTCAATAATTTGGGCTGGTTTGCATCGGACAGGTATCAGCCGGAGGATAAGGTCTGTATTTATGTGTTTATACCCAATGCAACCAAGAAAGTTTATAACTACGAAGAAACAGATCCTCAGAGATTGATCCGTTTGGCACAAATTCATTCCATCAAAGACACATGGAAAGACAAGAATGAAGTGAATGAAGCCAAGAAACGCATGCAAAGTATTGACAATGAGAAACCTCAGAGTGAACGCACGTACGATTTTGAGTTTATTATCAATGACCGTCTGACCTATCATCAGCAATCGGATTTTCATTCACCACAAGCAAAATCGCTATTCAACAAGTATCGTCAAGCAGCCAAAGAATTGGAGCAACAACAAACTGAATTGAATAAACTGAGAGAAACTTACGCTACTGCGGGTGAAGGCAAAAAAGCCGAACTGACACCTCTTATATTAAAACTCGAGAAGCAAGTCGATCAACTTGTCGAAGAGACTAAAAAGCTTACAATAGAAGCACGTAATACCGAAGTACAAACCTTGAAATAATATGCTATGGACATCTTTATTATAACGATTCTCATCGTTGCAGCGGTAATTTTGTTCCTCGTCGAACTCTTCGTAATACCAGGCATCAGCATTGCGGGTATTCTTGCCGGTGCGTGTATGATATATGCCAATTACTATGCATTTACATACATGGGCACTGTAGCAGGTTTCACAACGCTGGCAATATCATGCCTCACCAGTATTGGTGCTCTAGTGTGGTTTATGCGATCAAAAACCTTGGATAAGATTGCACTAAAGAAGAATATCACTTCTAAAATAGACAGCACCGGGAAAGAAAATGTCAAACTCGGAGACTGTGGTGTAGCTATCACCCGATTAGCTTTGATTGGCAATGCCGAAATCAACGGAGAGATCATTGAAGTCAAGTCAGTCGACGGCTTCTTAAACGAAAAAACTCCCATTGTGGTGACCCGCATAACAAACGGAGTCATAATGGTAGAAAAGAAAAAAGACTAATTTTCACTTAATACTTATATGTCATGAATGTAGGCACAATGTACCTAAGCATTTTCCTCATTGTAGGAGGGCTTATTTTTATCGCTTTGTTTTTCCACTATGTACCATTCTTCCTCTGGCTTTCGGCCAAAGTATCAGGTGTACGTATCTCTTTGGTACAACTTTTCTTAATGCGCATCCGTAATGTGCCACCTTACACAATAGTACCCGCCATGATCGAGGCTCATAAAGCCGGACTCAATACAATTACGCGTGATGAATTAGAAGCCCATTATCTGGCAGGAGGACATGTGGAAAAAGTGGTGCATGCACTGGTGTCGGCATCAAAAGCGGATATCGAACTGTCTTTCCAAATGGCTACGGCTATCGACTTGGCAGGGCGCGATGTATTCGAAGCCGTACAAATGTCGGTTAATCCGAAAGTGATTGATACTCCACCCGTTACGGCAGTAGCTAAGGACGGAATACAGCTTATCGCAAAAGCCCGTGTAACTGTACGTGCCAGTATTCGCCAATTGGTGGGAGGTGCAGGTGAAGACACCGTATTGGCTCGCGTAGGCGAAGGTATCGTTTCATCAATCGGTTCGTCTGAAAACCATAAGTCCGTATTGGAGAACCCCGATTCTATCTCTAAATTAGTATTACGCAAAGGACTTGATGCAGGAACAGCATTTGAAATTCTATCTATTGATATAGCCGATATCGATATTGGTAAGAACATTGGTGCAGCATTGCAAATAGATCAGGCCAATGCCGATAAGAATATTGCTCAGGCAAAAGCTGAAGAGCGCCGGGCAATGGCAGTGGCAAGCGAACAGGAAATGAAAGCAAAAGCACAGGAAGCCCGTGCTAAAGTGATTGAGGCTGAAGCAGAAGTTCCCAAAGCAATGGCCGAAGCATTCCGCAATGGAAACTTAGGCATCATGGACTATTATCGCATGAAAAATATAGAAGCAGACACTTCTATGCGTGAGAATATTGCCAAACCATTAAGCAGTACTTCATCTATAAAGCCGTTGAGTGAATAGTTGAAAATAAAACGAAAAAAGAACATGAAAGAATATTTTGCTCCTTCCGAACTCATTATTAATGATGACGGCTCTGTATTTCATTTACACGTAAAACCGGAACAATTAGCAGATAAAGTAATTCTCGTGGGTGACCCGGGAAGAGTAGCTGTTGTTGCTTCACACTTCGATCATAAAGAATGTGAGGTGGAAAGCCGCGAATTCAAAACAATTACGGGTACTTATAAAGGTAAGCGCATCACAGTAGTCTCAACCGGAATAGGTTGTGACAATATAGATATCGTAATGAACGAACTGGATGCCCTCGCAAACATTGATTTTAGCACGCGTAAAGCGAAAGCTATCCCACGCCAGCTAGAGCTTGTACGTATCGGCACATGCGGTGGTTTGCAACCCAATACTCCCGTAGGAACGTTTGTCTGCTCACGCAAATCCATTGGTTTTGATGGCTTACTCAATTTCTATGCCGGACGCAACGAAGTTTGCGATTTAGAGTTTGAACAGGCATTCCTGAAATATATGGGTTGGACAGGCAGCATGTGTGCTCCGGCTCCATACGTCATAGATGCTGATGAAGAACTTATTGAGCAGATCGCTCAGAACGACATGGTACGCGGTGTTACCATTGCCGCAAATGGTTTCTTCGGCCCTCAAGGACGCGAATTACGCATCCCGCTAGCTGATCCGAAGCAAAACGAGAAAATCGAGAACTTTGAATACAATGGATATCGCATAACCAATTTTGAGATGGAGAGTTCGGCACTAGCGGGACTAAGCCGACTCATGGGTCACAAAGCCATGACTGTATGTATGGTCATAGCCAACAGGCTCATAAAAGAAGCTAATACCGGCTATAAGAACACCATTGATTCCCTTATAAAAACAGTGCTCGAACGCATTTAGCCGTCTTTCAGGAAACTGTCGATTGTTTCTTTCAAGCGACTGAACGAGTAAGATTTACTCACCACTTCATTGCATCCTGCCTGAAAAGCTCGCTGTTGATCCGTATAATGTATATGTTCGGTCACAGCGATTACAGGTACGGATGCTGATATTTTACGGATACACTCTATTATATTCACACTACTTACCTTTTCCAGTTTCATATTGACCAAAACCAAATCGGGATGATCACACATGAATTTGTGTAATATCGTTTCCTCGTCATCCCCGAACAATACTGAATATTCATGATTTAAGTAGTCATTGAGCAGATGAAAATCTTCCGGTGAATCTTCTACGGCAAGTATAATTTTCTTTTCGCGTTTCAAAGAAGTCGGAATAGATACCTGCTGGTGTAGAAAAACGGAAAAAGTACTCCCCTTTCCCAGCTCCGAAGAGACCTCTATCTTACCTCCAAGACGGTCGACAAGACTTTTACAAATATACAATCCCAGCCCGGTCCCTTGAATAGAATCATTCAACTTCTCAAAACGATTGAATATTAATGACAGTTTATCTTTGGGAATCCCCGAACCGGTATCCGAAACGAACAACTCCACACACTCTTTCATTATTCGTATTCCTAGCGAAATAGATCCTTTTGTAGTATTTTTAATGGCATTCGAAAGCAAATTTGATAAAACCTGAATCAGGCGATTACGATCAGTCGTAACAAAAATATCCCTATCAAGTTTCACTACAGAAAATTCGATTGAAGGAGGAACCTTAAGTTGATGCATCTTTCCCACATCCATAATTAAATCCGTGAGGTTCACTTCTTCAAAGTTCATAATTGTATTTCCCGATTCAATACGAGAAAGATCAAGTATATCATTAACAAGTCCCACAAGTAAATCACTATTTTGCCGTATAACTCCTAAATACTCGTTTCTCTCCGCTTCATCTTCAGTCAATGAAATCAGCTCGGAGAAACCAACAATAGCATTAAGAGGGGTGCGTATTTCATGGCTCATATTTGCAAGAAAATAAGATTTCATCTTATCTGATTCTTCAGCCCTTCGTTTAGCTTCAATCAATTCCTTCGAATGACGTACCCTACTGCCAATATCGCGAATAAGAGCTAATACCGTGTCGTCCCCAAAAGGAGCTACGCGTGCCTGAAAATAATACCGCTGCCCCTTTACATCAAGATAATACTCTATCTCCCTCTTTTTCGAGTCAGCAAGACACTTCTTAATAGTCTCTATATAAAGTTCGCAGACAGCCGG
Organism: Bacteroidaceae bacterium HV4-6-C5C; assembly: GCA_007896885.1. Lineage (GTDB taxonomy): Bacteria > Bacteroidota > Bacteroidia > Bacteroidales > Bacteroidaceae > Bacteroides. The sequence goes on along the minus strand of VOIU01000004.1, from coordinate 99,377 downwards.
TGAAAAAATTTCATGTCCATCAAGTCCTTTTATATATTCAAGAGGATGAAGTAATACGGAATGCTCGCTCACTAAGACATCTACAAAGCGGAAAGTACGGTCTATGATAAAGACAAAATCCGGGAGAGCTTCTATAATGCGGTTGCTATAAGCTGCAAGGTGTTTTATTTTTTTTTCCTTCTCACGCTCCGATGTCACATTCACGGTATATGCCTTCAACCCTAATCCGGAATCAGACGAATTATCATTATATATACACAAGTGATCTTCGAACCACAGCGTATGACCATCTTTACCCAAATAACGATAGGAAACCGTTCTCTTCCCTATTCCCGAGTCGAGCAACTCATTAAATGTCGTTTTATAGTTTTCCAGATCATCCGGGTATAAAAAGCGGTAAGCCTCTTCAATTGATGTAAAAGAAATGCCTTCTTTATCCAGCCCCAATATGTGAAAGTAATCATTAGGAAAAAGATATCTCTTAGTGGCTATATCATATTTCCACAATACAATCTGTTGTTCGGACAGAACAGACAAAACATCGCAACATCCATTGGGCATAAGCAGATCATTTTCCTGCTCACCCAAAAAATAAATATTCTCGTGTCGCATAGCAATTGTAACTTGTACTACAGTGACAAAGTTATAATAAAAACAAAGCAATCGCAGAAATGGCTTCACTTTTTATAAATAAAATCTGCTATCTTTGTTCTAACAAAGAATTTCTACAGATGAACGAAGATACAATTTGCGCTATATCAACAGCCCAGGGGGGAGCAATAGGCACCATCCGCGTATCCGGACCGGAAGCCATATCTATCACCTCACAGATATTCCGTCCTGCCCGGGATGGAAAAAGACTGGAAGACGCAAAGCCTTATACACTCACTTTCGGAAGAATATTCAATGATGAAGAGCTGATTGACGAAGTCATGGTTGCTCTCTTCCGCGCTCCACATTCATATACCGGAGAAGACAGCACCGAAATAACTTGTCACGGATCAACATATATTCTACAGCAAGTGATGCAACTCTTAATCAACCGAGGATGCCGTATGGCAGAACCGGGAGAATATACACAACGGGCATTTCTTAATGGAAAGATGGATTTGAGTCAGGCGGAAGCTGTGGCAGACCTCATAGCATCCACTTCTGCTGCAACTCATCGCCTGGCGCTTAGTCAGATGCGTGGAGGATTCAGTAAGGAACTGACCGATCTTCGCGACCAGCTTCTTCATTTCAGTTCACTGATGGAGCTTGAGCTTGACTTCAGCGATCATGAAGAGCTTGAATTTGCCGATCGTTCTGAGCTCTGCACTCTTGCCGAGAATATAGAGAAAATTATCTCCCGTCTGGCACATTCTTTCAGCGTGGGGAATGCCATAAAAAACGGAGTACCTGTTGCCATTGTTGGAGAGACAAATGCAGGAAAATCCACCCTGCTCAACGTGTTGCTCAATGAAGAAAAAGCGATTGTCAGTGATATACACGGCACTACGCGGGATGTGATTGAAGACACCACAAACTTAGGAGGCATCACCTTCCGCTTTATCGATACGGCAGGGATACGTGAGACCACCGACACAGTAGAAAGCCTCGGTATAGAGCGTACATTCCAGAAATTAAATCAAGCTGAAATTGTATTATGGATGATAGATTCAGGTGAGGCTATCACTCAAATAGAGCAACTTTATCAGCGGCTACTCCCCTATTGCGAAGACAAGCACCTCATATTGGTATTCAACAAATCCGATCTCATTCAAAAGGATAAGGTGACCAAAATAATGAAGAAAGTATCCGACTCAATGCCGGATGTTGACAGTATCTTCATATCAGCCAAGCTTAAACAACATACCGAAGAATTACAGCAGAAGCTCATTGAAGCAGCGAATCTGCCCACTGTGACGCAGAATGATGTGATCGTGACCAATGTCCGCCATTATGAAGCACTGACTCATGCCTTGGAAGCCATTCATCGCGTACAGGACGGTTTGAAATCAAATCTCTCCGGTGACTTCGTTTCGCAAGATATCCGTGAATGTATCTTCCATTTATCCGATATTGCAGGCGAAGTAACAAATGACATGGTGCTTCATAATATATTCAGGCACTTCTGCATCGGAAAATAGATACAAAAATCTGATTGTCAATACATTATACAGTAACACACCGTAAATTATTGGCAATAATTAGGTTAGAGTATTTTCTCTTGATTTCTTTTATTTACCGTATTTTCCGTACATTTGCAGATGTTTTCCAGAGTTTTGTCCCCTGTTTGTCCCTGAAAGACGACATGAGGGACAAATTCATGTCACTTTGTGCAATTTGAGCAGTTATTATATATAATCAGCTTAAATACCTGTTTGATTTTAGCCAAGAGGTATTACTGATAAGTTCACGGAATAACTCTATAAGATTGAAATACTGCTGGATAAAATATGTGTTTATCATATATGAAATAGTATCAATTGACATTCTAAAGAAAATATTCTAAAAGTATTTCTGTTGGTTATTCACTATTTTTCTCTCTTAACGACACAGGAGGCAGATATTTTTCCCAATCCATCATATTTGAAAGAAGTCTCATCCGCTCATCTATAGTGGGTAACTCTATTCGTCTATTTGGCAAATATCTCGAATGCTCTAAAGATTCCCCCAAAGCCAAAAAACGATTTTCCAAATAAGATTGATTGTTCTTATGCCTTTCAATATCTTCAACTAGAAGGAAAACATTGTGTTCAAATTCAGCCCGCGAAGTTGGCGGTGGCATGCCATATTTACTTTTTTCTTTCATACATTTCTCTAAAATTGTCAGACGCCAATATATGGAAAGTAGAACGTACCAATTCGTCTATGGTATCAAGATTTATTCTACCGTTAGGTAGTGTTCTAACTCTCAATAATGAATCACCTAAATGAGTATCGATACCACGAGCAAATGAAATACGTTTATTTTCAAAACTCTCTTTGAGGAGATTTGCCCCCCTCTCAAACTCTCGTCTTCCAGGATATGATGAACCTAAATCTTTAGCCATACACATCAATCATTAATTGCATAATATACTCTTCTTGCCCTCTCATAATCCACTTTGCCATAGAGTACTCTATCTAGAACATCTTCCATTGTCCTGATATATCTACCTTTAGATAATCCGTTCAAGTAGAAGCTCCTTCGTATGTATTCATCAGCCTTGAACAATCTTGTTATCGTGCCATCATTTTTCAGCGAATGCACCGTATCCAAATAAGGTTGCGCAAACTCTTTTCGGCCAGTAACCTGCAAGTTATTGAGTTTATCTATCTTTTGCTCAACAAGCATCATATCCTCAAAATCTATCAAGACATCACTTCTATCCGCTATTTTATCAGGGAATATGGTTTTCATCTTTTCTAGTAAACTATTATATCCACATTTCTCTGACAATACTAATGCAATTTCATAAAGATTCCTTGAAACTGAATAACTACGCACATTAAGTAATGCCTTTTGCTCATCATCAGATTGAATGAATTCTAAGACTATAAAAGGCTTCTCTAAAGCGATCTCAAGTAATACCTCTGAAGCTATTGTATTCAGGCCAATTTCAACATACTGTTTAATCTCTTCTATCAAACATTTTATTACTCTATGATCATATTCACATAGCCATTTTAATGCTTCTTCAGTTCTCATCGAAACATTTCTATCAGGATGAATAAGGAACCATATCAGGAAATGAATCATCTGTTCATCTTGATTGTTTTCTTCATGGGATCCTTCCATCCAAGTAAATTTTTCGAATTGTTGCATTGAAGGACGCACATTGATGTCATAATGTCCTGATATAATACCAAACAGTTTTGTTTTATCAAAATCGGACTTATTAATAAGCGGTGTAATAAATTCACTGAGAGAGTACCAATAGCTCCCTAATGGTGAAACGATATTCTTTCTCATATTATTAAGAAGTGCCTTACTTGACGGAAGAGAACCGAGCCTTTCTTTTAGAGTGTCTCTTTCTTCAGAGTGTCTTTCTTCCTTCAAACTTCGTTTCCACTCAATTCCCCATTTTCCCAAAAAGTAATTTAGGCGATCCCCAAAAGTGTCAGATGTTACCGTTTCCTCAAAATCTTTTAGATAGACACCTTTCTTAGTATCATATATATGGGCTATGTAATCTGCCATTCTAGGAGCGAGAATTTCTATAGACTTCTCCTCTCCTAGTTCCGCTATTATTTCAGAATGAAGATTTGCATATTGATGGTCATTATGCATCTTATCCCAATTTTCCCAGAATAATTCACTTATAGCATATTTTATATAAGGCGACACTTTCCTGCATTCGCGTAACAGCTGACAAATTGCGCTAGCTTCTATTAAATGGTTAGCACCAAGATCATAGCCATTGCCAGGGACCGGCATATCAACTTTCCAGTCCTCTGCATTACTGATAATTCTTTCAGAAGATGGGATAGTCTCAAATTTATGATAGGCAATGGCATCCGATAGTGAAGATGCTTTGGCTATTGTTGCAACAAATTCATTCTTTTCTTGCTGAACATATCTTTGGAATGTCATTTCGCCCGATGCTTCCTCAAAAATTGCTGCCATATGTGCAACTTGAGCAGCGTCAAAAGATGTATCTGTTTTACGAAATTCATTAATCAGATCTAGTTGAGCTTCTTTATACCAATCTGGTCCCATAGAACTATTCAAGACTTCAAGATAAGTGCTTTGAGCTTTTGTCTTTTCACCCATCATAGCATACTCCCGGCAGATTTGCAATAAATACGAGCATCGCTCACTCCTATTCTGTACAGCATAAAGGATAAATTTAACAGCTTCATCCGCTAAGAACAGTGCCTGTTTCTGCGTATTACTTTTTTCGCCTAATATTCCTGATACCCTTATAAGAATTGCACAATACCCCTCTCTATACAAACACATCTGGTCAGGCATCCGACTCTTTATATGTTTCATGAAATCATCTATCTTATCTACAAAAAAGTCACGATATATCTCTGCAAGTTTGTCATAAAGGAATGGAAACAACTCTTCTGGGAGAAGATAGCTCCTTTTCCATTGCGTTCTTCTTTCAAAAGAGAAGTCTATATGATCAAGAATCTCTTTGAATCGAGCATATATTTCTGAATAATCTTCTCCAATTGCCCGCATCCGATAGATCACACCATTCAGGTAGGCTGTACGACTAATCAACGCCTCAACATATTTATCCCAGGAAAGACCATCATTATATTTTTTATTCAAAGATGGCAAGGATAATGCTTCGTCAATATATGCTTTATAAAGACTCTCGTTATAAAAATTCAATAGAGATTTTACATCTATATCAACACCATTAATGTCTCTGAATACAAATGCTTCAGGAGTAGGATTATAACTTATCAGCAATTTCTTAAGGATTTCTGCACGTATAGGCTTATCTATTAGTACATTCAAGATAATCTCCAAATTGTCACCAAAAAATGAAAAATCATTGTGTAACAAGACTTTTTCAACCTGCTTTAAACAATCTTTAAAAGCCTCATTGTAACCAATCTTGTGCAATCCGGTTTCTTGTTCTTCATACAGAGCCATCACCTTTATTAATAGCATCACAACCCTCTCATTCCACGTCGCATTAAATTCTTTGATGTGTCTTTCTGTGTTTATCCGTTTGCCTGCTCTTACTTGATTAGAAAGTTGATATGCTATAATTATGTCTCGGATTGACATAATTATCTTATCAGAAGATTCATCATTGTCTGCCTTCAAAAGACTAAGTGTATGATTAAGATAGCGAATCATATTGTTGGGATTCTCTACACCTGCCAATACACCTTCAACTATCAAAAAGCCTTTTGTAACAAATATATACGGATCAATGCCTTTTTCTGATGTATCCCTGAGTGTTTTTCTGATTGCCGCATCAATTGAGTTAGACAGATTGGATGCCTGCTCATTATAACCTAATTCTAGCATAAGTCGAAGATATATCATGGCATTCTGAAGGTTAACCAGTAATATATTATCTCTTACAATATACTTTAACGCGACATCAGGTTTTCCCTGTAGTATGTTCAAATCAACGAATGCGTTCACATTATTAACCATTATTAAATCACATCGGTTCTCAATACGTTGGGCAAGTAACATCAACCTTATTACCTCTACAGCCAAACCACAATCTACAGCTATAGACAGGCATTCTCTGATATCATGCATAATCAAATCGGGCGACACATCGTGTAAGGCACAATTGTCCGCCCACTCTTGGTTACACATTGTCAACCCTTTCTCTGTATCACTACCATTCACAACATGATGTAGAGTGTTTTCTATGGAATATGTCAATCCCTTATTTACTTTACAATATTTTACAATCTGATCGTTGGTGTAGGTTATTATGGAGGCTAATTTATCTGTAACGAAAAGTCTGAATGAGCTATGGTATATCTCATATCTATCCGTTTCTTTCTCTTTAAGCAGATGACGAAATTCACTTGTGGATGCTTTAAATTCAAAAGGATTCGGATTTCTCATCATCCCAATCAATTGTGATTCTACCACTGAACCTCGGATTTGAGACAATAAGGCCAATACCTCAAAAACGCATCCTTGAGGGTTTGCTTTTTTCCAAACAGCTTCATAATAAGAGCGAATATCCCCGTCTATAGCTGGCAATTTTTCCACCCATTCATCAAGCTGTTCAGTTTGTGTTGTTTCATCAAACGATTCTGCAATATAGCGGCATAGATAATTCATATATAAAGGATGTCCCTCTGTTTTATTAGCTACAGCCTGAATAAATGAATAAGGTTTCTCCCAATCACCGCTGTTATCATGTATATAAGATTCACATAAAGCTATGTTAAGAGGTGTTACTTCGATTTTACCTTCTATATTTAGTTTTCCAATTATGCTGGCAGGAATTATTTCCTCGGTAATACATGACAACACAAACTTAATATTTGACAGATTATCAGGTAATAATGACAGAATATCATCAACGTTATTACCTTTATCAGTTGACAGTTCATCCAAACCGTCAATAATAATCACGCCAAAATTACCCTTATTAGCAAGGTCATCATTCATATCTCTGAGCCAACCAGATATCCTTTTTCTTTTTTCTTCAAATGTCAGTTTTTCTAAATCACTACCTGATTTTGTTATATACAAAGACTCTATCCAGTCTACAAAGAAGCCTTCTGAACATCTAACAGCACGACTTATTTCATCATTCGCCACTTTGAAAAAGAACCTACCCAATATTTCCAACTTTTCGTTTTCTGGTTCAAAACCTGCTGCAATTGTTGTCTTACCGCAGCCAGGAGATCCATATAGCAGAATCCAATGGAACTTCTCCGCAACAAGAGCTGATTTAAGTTTATCAAATACGCTATAATTAGGACGAACCGTTTCTATGTCTTTTGCTATGGAAACAGGTATTGTGTCTATTCTGATATCTTTATCAATCTCAACATCAGTCAATATCCCAGCAAGTTTTTCCGTACTAATAATAGACAGTTGATTTCCTGCCTGTTCTATAATGATTCCTATAACCTTATTATCTATTAGGACTGGCGCACCAGACATTCCTTGATAGTTGTACAAATCATCCACATCTTTTGTACTTAGCCTGTAGTCTGCAGGAGAATCAAATATTTTTTGCGTTATTTCCCCATTAAGTCTTAGCCCACTATTACTTAATTTATCAGGATATCCAAAGGAAACACATGCTTCGCCTATTCTGTTATGATGCGCTTGTAGCCCGTAATAGCCTTTAGAGGAGCGGCCAGTCACTTTCAACACTGAGATATCAAAATCAATGTAATTATTAACCAACTCGAATCGTAGCTCCCCATCTTGAATATCTTTGATAATATTATTACCATCTTCTTTAAATGAAGAAATAGTATGGTATGCAGTTAATAAAAGATCCGAAGCCACATAGAATGCAGTTCCGACTTCCTTATCGCAAATAATCTGAACTATCAGTCTTTCATCCATATAGTCAAAGTGTTATTGTTATACCATCATCTGAAGAAGAATTGATAATTTCAAAGTTGTATCCATTATGATAGTCTTCTTTCATTAATTCTACGCCGACTGCCAGTTCATAATTAAAATACAACTTAGCGTCGCTATTATTTGTTATGACATGAGCCAATGTAGGCAAATCAGGGTGGTTATATTTTTCTCCATTAGTTGAAATAAGCCATTTATTACACGATATCATTCCCAACAGTTTGGGAGAATTGTTACTGAAACTTCCATGGTGTGACAATTTTACCGCATCAAATCTGAAAGGTGCATTTTCCTCACCATATAATGTTGTTAATGATTCAACTATTGTTTCAGCATGAGCATCCCCTAAGAATAATACTCTTTTACCTTCAGTTTCTAATGTGAATGCTATAGAACTTCCATTAGTTGCTGAACTATCAGGTACATATGTTTCCTCCTTTATTTTAAGTAAATCATAGCTCTTAGATACTTTTTTTTCGTGAAAATGAAAACCTGGTTTTTCTTGGCTCAAACTAAACTCAAATGCATCGTCCCAGTATTCATTACTATGTGCTTTTGATAACAGCCCAGCCTTAATAAGTTTTTTCTTCCAAAAGGCCTCAATATTACTTATATCATTGCTATTGGGAGAAAGAATATGAATAGTAGCTTCACCAAGCAAATATGAAGACAATACCTTCATAGTATTGCCTTTAACAGGTCTATTCCATAAAAGTCCTTTTCTATTTATTAGTGTTGATAATGTACATCCTTGTTTTGCACTAATTGGTATGGAATTTACAGAACGTGTTTCTTTACATATATCTTTATGTGCGAATATTTCATCTTCTTCGGAAACATTGACAGAGGATTGAACGTGCTTATATCCATTGTACCATATTTCTTTTATAGAAATTGGAAGTTTATCTTCTTCAAGCATCCTGACAATCCCAGAAATGTGGTCACTATCTATATGGGTTACTACCAACACATCTATCACGCCACCATTATCGGCAATCTCTACAAGTTTCGGCAAGAGAAATGTGTTATACGTATCAACATATCCACCATCTATCAAGATGTAACGAGAGACTACGTATTCGACAAGGATACAATCACCGTTCAAAGCTGGAAACATATAAATATTCATAACCGTATATTTTAATCCAACACCATTCCATCCATCAGAAAGTTTCGCAGGCTAAGAATCCTGATACCATCTTCATTGTATCCAGACAAATATCTGTCAGCCACAATTATTACTTTTCGAAACCCGTCCTTGATTTGTAAAAGCGAAGCCTGTTCCTGCTCCACCTTTTCCTTGTCGGGCAACGCATATGCAGATTGGATATATATTCTTTCCGGTCCGCGGTTGCATACAAAGTCAACTTCCAGCTGTACCCTTTGACTACGTCCTTCGGCATCTTTTGTATTGTGCGTCACAACTCCCACATCCACAGTGTAACCATGTAGGCAAAGTTCATTGTAGACCAGATTCTCCATTAGATGTGTTTTTTCTACTTGACGAAACCCGATACGGGCATTTCTGAGACCCAAATCTTCGAAATAATATTTCTGCGGCGTGTCAATATACTTGCGCCCCTTTACGTCATAGCGTACCGCTTTCCTAATCAGAAACGACTCCTCCAACATCTCCAAATATTGCTTGATGGTATTCTTGCCTATTCCGATACCCTTAACCGTCTTGAACGTATTCTCTATCTTCGTCGGGTTTGTAAGTCCTCCTATACCAGAAGCTACCACATCAATCAGTTCACCCATTATATCACTTCCTCTAATATGATAACGTTCCTGGATGTCCGTCAAATAGGTCTTTTCAAACAATCCTTTCAGATACGCTTCCTTCTCTTTTATATCGGGTTTCAGGCAAACCATTGGCAGCCCTCCGTATGTCATATACTGATCCAGAGCTTCCTCAAAAGTCATTTCAGGATGAGCACCGACAAATTCACTCATAGACAACGGTGTAATATGGATCTCATAACCACGGCCACGAAACTCTGTAATCACATCTTTCGACAAGAACCGTGAATTGCTTCCAGTCACATACACATCCACATTCCGTATACTTAGGTATGAGTTCAACACATCCTCAAATTCTGGCACCAACTGTACCTCGTCTAACATCACATAGTACCATTCTTCTTTGGGGACATCACCAAAAGCCTTATATTCTACAATCTGAGAATCAATCCACTCCAGCAAGGCATCCGGATCCCTTAATCTTTTGTTTCTTCTATTTTCAAGATCCAGCATTATTATGTGACTCTCACTTACTCCCTCATTGAGCAAATGCTGCCTGAAAAGATTCATCAGAAGATATGACTTACCACATCTTCTGATACCGGTCACGACTTTAATCATGCCATTGTGTTTGCTCTTGATAAGCCTATCAAGATGTATGTCACGCTTTATCTCCATATGAAATATAATTAATACCGCAATTGCGTATTTACGCATTTTTGTTCTACTAAAGTAATCTTTTTATTCTAATCTACCAAACTATAATAACAACAAATACTAATTTTGCTATGTTTTAATTCAGCATTAAAATAGAGCAAATAGGATTAAAGCAGTCTTTTTGCTGGCGAAAAGAAAATAATCACGAACTATGCAGCCTAAACTTGTCTTTGTTAGGGTAAAAGTGGTTTAGTTTAGAACTTGAAGAGATATACAACAAACAAACTAAACCTATTTTCTTGCTTTATCCAAAATCTCCATGAAAACCTCCAAACAGCCATAATATTGTTTCACTATCGAATTTAAGACTGAAAAATCGAATTTCATATTTGCTCTTTTTTTCTTTTGGACAGCATATTTTTGTCTCTCGTTTGTCCCCCGAAGGTATTTTAACAAATAAAAACATATTGATTATCAATATATTATGTATTCACAACACATATTGTATCGGCAAATAATTAATGATTACCAAAGATAGACTCTAAAATAAGAATATATTAAACTTAACTTTAGGGGTTTCCCTGCAATCATACCGTTTGAACAGGAGTAATATATTATGACATACCTCTTACTTTCATGCAGTATTTAAATAATTACTGTATTTGTATATTATAATAACTAATCTAAAATATAAAACCGTATGAAAAAAGTAATCTTACTACTGCTGACTGTACTCATTACTGCAGCTTGCTCGAAAGATGAGAAAGACCCTGCCGTAACTAGCCTATGGAGAACTAAAGACATGACAAGTTCCATCACTTTCTATGATAATAATACAGCTCATGTGAAGAATGCTGATATTGATATGACCGGTGAAGTCACTATAGACAAAAAAAGTGGCGTTGACTATTTGGTGATTTCTTTTGGCCCCAAGGATGCCTCTAGAGCTTATTTCATTATAACTCCTGCTACTATAAGTATTCAGTCGCAAGAGATTACTGTAGAAGAGTCTTATATGATTGGTGGCGATGTAGTTGAAAAAGAACTGACCCGTACATATTATCCAAAAATCAATTTATAAGAAGATAATAACAAGAAAGTGCCGGCATATATGATGCCGGCACTTTCTTGTTGTATAGAGAACTGTTTTTATATTTGCGTAAAATTTTGGCATTGCAAAAATAATGACGAAGATAAAAACAAAGAATAGCTACATAAATATATCGGTCTCTAATTTGAGACTTCGGAATGATAACGAACAGGCCGTTCAATAAAAGATTCAAAAAAGACAGGAATGAATAAAATAGAAACAGCGCGTTTACTACTTCGCCCCATTGAGAAAGAGGATGCAGCAGCCATTTATGAATTTAGCCGTAATCCGAATGTAGGATTATCCGCTGGTTGGAAACCTCATGAAACTCTTGAGGAAACTCTAGAAATAATGAATCAAATATTCATCGGGAAAGAACATATATTCGGCATCATACTGAAAGATAGCAATAAGCTTATCGGATCAATAGGCTTAATGTCCGATCCACATCGGGAGAATCCGCAAGCTATGATGATAGGATATGCTCTTGCAAAAGAGCAATGGGGAAAAGGATTAATGAAAGAAGCGGCAACAGCTGTAATAGAATATGGATTTAAAGAGCATAACTTTAGCTTAATCACGTGTACCTGTTATCCCGATAACATCCGCTCTCATCGAGTGATTGAAAAGTGTGGATTCACTCATGAAGGCCGTCTCAGACAATGCGAAGTGAGATATGATGGTACGGTCATGGATATGGAATGTTTCTCTATCACTCCTGAAGAATGGGAAAAGAGGGTAGGCTATTAAAGCTTATTTATTAATCTGAACGGCATAAACATTTTCCTTACCCTCAAAGTTAGCACGGAAAATGACCCACTTATTATCAGGAGAGAAATGAACATTCGGTTCCAAATGATAATGATGGTTCTTCATATTAACCAGTTTCATCGATTGCAATCTATTACCCGAAGGTGTAAACAGGTAAATCCATTTACCATTAGGTGCTTTTGCCACCGAAGTAGAGTCTCCCCCATCACCAGCCATTAAATTCTCACCCCATGAAGTGGTATAGTGCACCGACCATTCATTACGTTCCAACTCATAGTCCTTCTCCTGAAGTGTTTTCAAATCCACCTTACCGACAAAGAAAGTCTTACCTCTGGGTTTCTGAAGATCAAAATAGACATGATTGCCTTTTGAACCAAACCACTCATGACCAGCAATTTCCATATCCATGGTGCGTTTATGCATCAACTTAGGTACTCCTCCCTTAATAACATCAATCGTCCAGATTCTATCCACTTTATGCCACGGGCCTTCATGGCAAAAAAGCAAGAGATGGGGGTTGACCGGCGAGAACTGCAAGTGGTTCAGCCAGGCATTCTCGGTATATACACGTTTCAGAGTTCCTTTTTTAGTATCTAGCACAAATATTGTCCGAGGTAATTTTGACTCATATATCCGATTGAAGAACTGACTTTTCAAAGGATATTGTTTTACGATCTCCGCTTCTTTAGGATTAGAAAACACCCCTGCTAATAAAGAGCCATCAGAATTAACCGTCACGATAGAAGAGTGCTCGTTGGTAGGAAATACATAAACCAATCTTTTCTTTTTACTTTCTACATTCAAAGAGAAAACACTATCGCCCAATTGGTAGAATACCTCTTTAGTCCGCGCACATACAATCTCACTACGCACCGATCTGGTCTCACGAGTAAGCTGCTCCACTTTCATTGAAGTAAGATCCACCCAATACATCTGTAGATTGTTTACATCAGCACTATAAATTTCCTCTCCGGGAATGCCGGCTGCCTTCTTTTCGCGATTACCACCACAGAACACCATTTTATTCCCGATAAACGGATTGTTGTGGAAATAGAAACTCATGTTTACCCCATCTCTGCGAGTGAGTTTAATCACTTTATGTCCGGTGTCTTTGTCGATCCATTCATCAGGCATCGTCTTTCCCCCCGTTTCCATTACAGCTTGAGCCTTGGTCTGTACTATCTGTAACTGTACCAAGCCCATAAAAACACATAAAAACAGAATCTTCTTCATTGATCAAATTATTCTAGTTAAACAAAGGCAGGCTGCTCTGGCAAGGCAAACATAAAAATATGCGACAAACCGTCCTTCTCCGCCTAATATTTAGACGAAATATCGTCTAAATAGATGAGATAACTTGATTTTAATACTTAAAAGAAAAGAAACGCTGTTTTAAAAAAACATTTTAAATAGCCGGGAAAACATTTCAATTATTCGCCTTAATGATGCAGCAGATTCATACTACTCCAACCGCATCTATTAGTGTAATCCTTCTCTTCTTAGCAAAACATGAACGATTATTTACGGGTGTTACTCCATATTCTATAGCCAATGCGAATTACCGGCGATAAGTCCACACCGGGAATCTTATACTCCTCCCCACTAAAGTCCAGTGTTTTGCGTTTACGCAGATATACATGAAAAGCCGGCTGTACATAGAATGACTTTCCTATAAAGAACTGATACCCTACTCCTGCTCCATAATCCATACTAAACATATTCTTCCGTACTCCCGTACTGATTTGCTCTATCTCGTAAGTGTGGGCTTCAAAGTAAGTATAGAGTTCCAGATTCTTCCAGACATTATATCCCAAGAAAAGTCCGGGAGAAGTTTTATAGAAACGCTTGAAAGCATCCGATGAGTTTACACCCGCCTTTTCGGCATTGTAATCTCCTCCGTTAATGACGCTAAAACGTACTCTGAACCGATCGTAACGATATCCCACGCCGACATGGAAACCACCTGTGATGAACATTGGGAAAAGGCTCTCCACCTCAAATGCCTGATCAGCTTTGTACCTGCATCCACTTCGATAAGCACAACTATCTTCTTGAGCGGATAAACGCATGCCGCACGCTACAAGAGCAACCAGAAAACAAATAATAATCTTCTTCATTTTTCAATCTTTTTAGTTTGACGATGCAAAGATCGATAAATGAAGTCGGTCACATACTCCACATTTGTTACCAAATCATTTCATGCCGGGAAAAGCCGTATTCCGTATCCTGCTTAACGACTTCGGGGCAATGCCCAAATAGTTGGCAATATGATAAAGCGGAACTTTTTGAAAAATCTCGGGATAATCCTGCAACAGTTTAAGGTAACGTTCCGTAGCCGAAAGAGTCTGCAGATCAATACTCAACTCCACCAGTTTCACATAAGCCTGTTCCATCAATATCCGACTGAAATGTTCCAAAGCAGGTATTTGCTCATAAAGGCGGTTCAGTTCGCGATGTTTGATTACCCATAGCTCCGAGTCTTCTATCGCCTTAATATTCAGATGAGACGTCGAACCATTCAATCGACTATAATTATTAGTGACCCAATCGCCTTCAAAAGCAAAGTCGGTAGTCACCTCGTTGCCATTCTCCATTGTTTTGTAATACACCAATACCCCACTACACACCATAGCAATGGAGTCACAAACGCTCCCTTCCTTCAGAAGAAAATCATTTTTAGGTATGGTAACCTTCTCGAGCACAGAATCCAAAATCTCCCATTCCGACGAGGTAAGTGTAATTACAGCATGAATATCTATCATCTTACTACATTATTAAGTATCATTACTCATTAGTCCGCTATAAGCATTCATTTTATGACAAATACAAACTTACGCAATAATATTCTAGTCTACAAAACACTTCGCCTCCTTCGCATATACTTTCCAAAAAGCCCCTATTCTGCTTTTAAGATATTACCATATCATTAATATTATTCGATTTACATATTTTCGAGAAATCTTATCTAACATTCCCGAAAAGCAAAAAGAACTGCTCTACGCTATTGCTAAAGACGGTGAAGCCGAACGTATTACTTCCGCCGCCTTTATTAAGCGTCACAGCCTGCCATCGGCCAGTTCTGTACAGTCCGCCATCCAGAAGTTATCGACAAAGATCTGATCACAGAGATAAACAAAACCTTCTCTCTGACAGACAAGCTCTTTGCCATGTGGATAAACAGAATCTATGGAAATAGCCCATCTGTTTGGTAATTCTCTAAACTGCTATATTATTCATTAAACCAATCAATCTTTTTAGAGAAATACATCACCGTAGCCAGTATTACAAACAATCCAAGGCTACCGGCAAGTAAGGCGTAAGTCTCCAATTGAATAAGGATGAACACATAAGTATAAAGAATGCCGAGTAACCCCACCATAGTAAAGGCCGACTTCTGCTTTTTAACAACTCCCAGCATATAGCCCCCAACCAAAGCAATAGTAAGTATGGATGCTACCAGATAGGCCATATTGAAACCAATATGCTCGGACATTGAAAGCTGCAAACTATAAAAGAGGATGAGTGCCAAGCCTACCAACAAATACTGCAAAGCATGAATGCGCGCTTTTCCCATGATTTCGGTAAAAAATATCACTGTAAAAGTCAGCAGAACAATCAGCACTGCATATTTAATAGAGCGTGTGGACTGTTGATATTGGTCTACCGGCATTTTTAAGTTCACACCGAAGTTGGAATTCTTTATATCCGATATGCTATCATTCTTATCTTTCACAACCACCTGCGAGTAATTACGATTCAGATTCAGCACTTTCCACTGTGCAGAAAAATCTTTCCCTGTAATCTCCCGCTTCTCCGGTAGATAGTTGCCATCAAAACTGGGAGAGTTCCAATTACCTTTCAAGTTGACCTTTGTAACCTTACCCAACGGAGTGAAGCTAATAGACTGGGAACCTTTCAACTTAATCCTCATTTCATAAGGCAATTTCTTATCCCCTTTCAAGGCGGACAAATCAATAATTGCATGAACCCCCATATTGTCAATGCCCCGCTCATCCATTCCCGATTCGAACACGTAAACGGAATCATTCAGTCTGATGCTCACCTGCTCACTAAGTCCACGCATATCTGTCAGATTCAGGCAAATAGCCGCCTTGTTGTACTCAAGCAAATTCCTATCCACATTACTCTTCCTGAGCTCTTCCGAACTAAAGTACCCTTTGATCAGCAATTCCGACTTATACACATTTACTTTATAGATTCCCCTCCGAAGGATCTCCGTATTCAGCTGTCCGTCTACAGACAACTCATCCGGGAATAAGAAAACATTCCCTTTAGATACCTTTGTTATTCCATTTTCTTCGTAAGTGATGGGATATTCCAAGTTTATATAAGGTCCTGTAACAGTCTGCGCAAGGCTCCATTTCTGACCGACCTCCGCCATCGCATCTTTCTGCGTGCGTTCACGTTCTGATATTAAGTTCTCGATCATAAACATCGGAATCAGTAGCAAGAGCACCAAGAAAGCAATAACCACTGCTTTAATTGATTTTGAAAAACGTTGCAAACAGCCCACTGTCTGCCTTTTCGTTTCATTCAGATTGTCATTCAAATTTTCCATAAAAGTCGTATTAAGTTGATTTCAGAAAGTTCTCCAATGCTTCTATATGAGCTTTAAAAGCCTTCTTTCCTTCTTGAGTGGCTTCAAAAGAAGTTTTTGGCTTCCGCCCCACAAAGCTCTTCCGGCAAGCAATATACCCCAGCTCTTCCAAAGCCTTCGTATGGCTTGCCAGATTACCATCTGTCAGCGAAAGCAATTCTTTCAAGGTATTAAAATCGGCATCCTCATTAACCATTAAGACTGCCATAATACCCAACCGAACCTTACTTTCGAATGCCTTATTTATATTTTGAAATGCTTCTATCATTTATCACCTTTTCTTTCGTACTGCAAATAGAATAATACCCCATACAAAATATGGAAGCCACCAAACCCGATCGTCCAAAACAGCAATTCGTACCCCTCAAAGAAACTATCCACAATGCCCAGACAAACAAACACATACCCCAACCAAGCTACATTAGAGTAGGTATATTTTGACACATTGACTAAAGATAGTCCATAAAAGAGGAGCATGGCCGAAGATATCAGCCCATAGTTTTCGTGCAGCAGCAGCGCTATACAAAACAGACCTCCTGCAAGCATCGGAAATGCCAAGTTCCAGGCAATGCGATAAGTCAATTTGCCAAATAACTTCTGACCTGTTTTTCTTGCTTTATACCAAGATAAGATACAAGCTGTTATTGCCGAAGCTGTCAACACCAATGAAGCTGTCATTACTATCTCTTCCCGGTTATTCCCAGAATTTAATAGATTGCCGACCACATAGGCGCCGACTAATGCATATACACCTGCCAAAACAGCTGTTATTCCACTTAGAGATACAAACTTGGAGGACTTCTCCATCAACTCCTTAATCTCATTTACCGATTCTAATGCTTTATCTTTATTCATATTCAAAAAGTACTTTGTGACGCAAAGTAAAATATAAAATAATAAAGCACCAAAGAAATAGATTATTATTTCTACTAAAAGAAGAAAAAACAGCTCACAATCAACGTATTAATTAGAGTGCAACAAAGAGAAATAGAAAATATACATAGTCTTAAGCCGACCGAGAAAGACAAAATACGGATGAAAAACTAGAAAGGACTTTCATAAGACTTGTTCTAGTAAGGCTGTTACAAGTCCCCAAGCTCCTGTCCTGTCTTATACAAGAGACCATCTGGATGATTTAGCCAAACAAGTTATCAGAAGTCAAACTGCATTAACAGGAGTACAAGCCAAACTCTCTCTCAATATCATCAAAGGAAAAAAGGATGAGCATGAACGCTTTACAATTGTAAGGCTGTGGGGCAAGTATATTTTAAAGCCCCAGAATAGCACATTATTCTCATTTACCCGAACTGGAAGACCTGACAATGCACTTGGCGGAGTTAGTCAAGATACTCAAGGTGTTTATTCACTAGCCCTTGCTTACGATATGCTTTCCACAGCTTTGGTTATACCCGAAGACACAGAAGAACTTGCACTTAACCTCATTGGCAAAAATGGAATTTATTAATACCTCATTCTTACCAGAAAACATGAAAAGCCAATATAAGGAATTGATAAAGAATAGAATCCAACATCAGGCATCCCTCAGCCACCATTATTTTAATAAAATATTAATAAATTAATTAATAAGTTGAAAAACCATAGTAACATCTTTGTATTATGCTCTAGATAATTTTGCACCCAAACTTAAATATATATTTTTATGAATATACTCAATCAATTAGGGTGTAAGGGCATATTGCTGTTTTTTGTCACTACCTTATCATCAAGCTTGCTTCCGGTTTATGCTGTTGGAAAAACATCTCCAGTAACTGCAATCGAACAAACAGGTACAAAGATTCAGGTGACGGGTGTGGTAGTTGATAAAGCCGGTAATTCTCTGATAGGTGCTACCGTCCACGAAAAAGGTAAAAGCAACGGTGTAGCCACCGATATTAATGGGAAATTTACATTATCTGTTGCTACCGACGGAGTGCTTGTTGTAAGCTATGTCGGCTATCAAGACAGACAAATACCTATTAATGGAAAATCAATTCTTAAAATAGAATTGACCGAAGATGCAGAAGTTCTCAATGAAGTTGTCGTCGTTGGTTATGGTGTTCAGAAAAAAGTCAATCTCTCAGGAGCTGTTGATCAAATAAATATGACACAACTTGAGCAACGCCCGATAGTAGATCTGGCAAAAGGCCTTCAAGGCATGGTTCCAAATCTTAATATTGATTTCGTAAGCGGAGAGCCCGGAAAAGCTCCTAATATCAACATTCGAGGTGTCGCTTCTATCAATGGTGGGTCACCCTTAATCTTAATTGATGGTGTGGCTGCGGATGCTGAAGAAATGAATCGTCTCTTACCGGAAGATATTGAAACACTTTCCGTTCTGAAAGATGCTTCTTCGGCTGCAATTTATGGGGCACGTGCAGCCTTTGGAGTCATTTTAATTACCACTAAACAAGGAAAAGGAGATCGTATTCAAGTAAGCTATAATAATAACTTTTCGTGGAAACATCCTTCTTCATTGACAGATAAGACTTCAGATCCTTATATTTACCTGAAATTAAAGAACATTGCAGTTCTTAATACCCCCTGGAGTTCGGGACACGTCACAGATGACGAACATTTGGAGTGGGCACGTCAGCGATCGGATAATCCGGACGGTACTGAAGCCATACGCCTCAACCCGTTGGATAAAACCCAATGGGATTATATGGGTAACCGCAACTGGACAAATTACTTTCTCGATAAAAGCACATTCAGCCAGAGCCATCAGGCAGCTATATCCGGAGCAACCCCAAATACTACATTTTATTTATCCGCAGGATTTGATGGTGAAGACGGAGTTTTCTCGGGAGTAGTAAAGAACGACAAATATATTCGTTACAGTATGCGCAGCAAGGTCAGCTACAAGGTTTCTAAATGGCTGTCCGTTTCCAATAACACTTCCTTTGTCTCAACTACCCGTAAGAAACCGAGCTACTACAATCTAGACGCTTTTTATGATGCAGAGCCTCATAATGTAGATATAAATCAGGATGGAAGCTGGGCTAATACAGAACTGGGAAAAGCGTTGGCACAGTTGGTCGACGGTGGAGAAGAAAAAACTGTATATGATAGACTGCAAAGCACCTTCTCTGCAGAAGCCGAATTCTGGAAAAAGATGCTAACATTGAATGCAAATTTTACGTTTGAAAAAGGGCATCAGGATTACGATTGGTACAAGTCAAAGTATCACATTGGCTACGGTCCGAACGATATTCGTGAAGAAGGAGACAGCCGTGCTTATAAAGCTAACACTTCCGATCTCTACACTGTACTGGATTTATATGCCACTTTCAAGAAAGCATTTGGCAAACACGCTTTAACAGGTATTCTTGGCTTCAATCAGGAATATAATCGCTGGAATAAGTTTTCCGCCCAGCGCAACGATATTATATCAACCTCATTACCTTCCATTGCTTTATCATCAGGCGAACAGTATGTAGACGAATCTTATAAAGACTGGGCAATACGAGGATTATTCTTCCGCACCAATTATATCTTCAACGACCGTTATATTTTTGAGATTAATGGCCGCTATGACGGAACCTCACGTTTCCCTAAGAATAAACGTTTCGGCTTCTTTCCATCAGGGTCCATAGCATGGCGTATTGATTCGGAGCCATTCTTCGAACCATTGCTCAATATTGTTTCGCAACTTAAGCTACGTGCATCTTATGGTGCTCTGGGCAATCAATTGGTCAGTGAGTACGGTTATATTCCTTCAATGAGTTCACAGTTGGGAAGCTATTTAGTAGATGGAAAGCTACAGCAAACAGTCACATCGCCCGGTTTAGTTTCCTCTGATTATACATGGGAACAGGTCAGGACATTGAATGGTGGTGTCGATATCGGTTTCTTCAGTAATAAACTGACCGCTTCTTTTGATTTCTATCGCCGCGACACCAAAGGCATGCTTACCATGGGTAAAGAATTACCGGGAGTTTTAGGAAAAGCGGAACCCAAAGAAAATGCAGCAGATATGAAAACAATTGGTTGGGAGCTATCCTTGACTTATAAAGACCAGTTTCAACTATTAGATAAACCTTTTAATTGGAGTACACGCTTTATTTTGTCCGACAACCGTTCATGGATTACCAAATTTGACAACCCCAACAAGAACCTTAATCAGTATTATGAAGGACAAAGACTTGGTGAAATCTGGGGATTGCAAAGCGACGGTCTATTTAAAAATAAAGAGGAAATAAAAGCATTGGATGAGACTCAAATCATTCCATGGGGAGCACTCGAGATAGTAGAAGGCTGGCCTAAATACAAAGATCTGGATAAAGATCACCGCATAACCAAAGGAACCACCGTGGATAAGCCGGGAGATCTCAGTGTCATCGGTAATTCTTCACCTCGTTTCAGATTCGGATTCAACTTGAATATGGAATGGAAAGGATTTGATGTCTCGGCATTTTTGCAGGGTATAGGTAAACGTGATTATTACCCGCTTAGCTATTTATACTGGAGTTTCTATCAGCAACCATATACAGGAGGACAAGTTCATGCATTCGATTTCTACCGGGGTGCTACAGATAGCGATGTGGAAATGGCTAAGCATTCCAAATCCTATATCAATGCAGGTCTGGCAAACCAGAATCTGAATGCCAAGTATCCGGTATTCCAATCTTGGCTGGCAGATAAGAATCTCGGGACGGGGCTCAATGCGATGGGGCTTGCTATCCCACAAACCGGCTATATGTTAAATGGTTCTTATCTACGAATTAAGAATATAACCATAGGCTATACACTTCCATCGGCATGGACTCAGAGAATACATATCAGCCGGTTACGCATCTATGCCAGTGGCGATAATGTGTTTGAGTGGAGCGGTTTAAAAAAATACTTTGATCCCGAATCTGTTACCGACGAAAGTTCTTTTGGATATGTATATCCTTTCAATCGCCAGTATTCGTTCGGTGTAAATATCACATTCTAATTTTACTTAAAGAATAAACTTATGAAAAATAAAATTTATATACTGTTTTGCATAGCCACCTCTCTGATAGGAGTCTCTTGTAACGATTCTTTCATGGAACGCCAGCCCCATACGGAAATAGGTGCCGACAGCTATTTCAACACCGAAGAAGACTTGAAAATGTATTGTTATGGTCTGATGAATACAGCGGGTTACGATTATGTGGCTGATGCCGGTACAGACAATCAGGCTACAACCGATAATGTAGAGGTCAAAAACATTATGACATCTTCAAATCCGACTTCCACCACTATAACAAGTGGCTGGAATTGGGAGCGTTTATATAATATTAATTTTTTTCTGGATCATTGTGGAAAGGCCGCTATTCCGGCTGATGTGCTAGCCCATTACCAAGGCATTGCCCGCTATTACAGAGCAGCTTTCTATATGGATAAAGTGAAACGCTTCTCTGACGTACCTTGGTATGATAAAGTATTATCTACCAGTGATAAAGATTTATATAAAGCCCGGGACAAGCGCGATATTGTAGTCGCCAAAATCTTTGAAGATTATAAATTCGCTGCCGAGAATGTAAAAAGCAGCCAACCTAAAGGTGCGATTAACAAGTGGATTGTACTTGCCACTATGGCCCGTCACGCTTTATACGAAGGAACTTATCGCAAGTATCATAGTGAGCTGAATCTAGAAAGCACGGCCGAAACTTATTTAAAGATGGCGGCAGATGCAGCTTCGGAATTAATGAAAGACGGAGGCTTCAGTATATATAATACAGGGCATCCCGAAAGTGACTATTATGCCCTATTTAATAGCCTTGATCTGAGCACTAATCCCGAAATCATTCAAGCACATTATTATGACAAAGCTACAGCCAGCAATGGATTTTGGGCATATATGTTTGGCAACTATATCCCTTGTCCGACGAAAGACCTGGTTCAAGCCTATCTGATGAAAGATGGCTCCTACTATTCAATGCAGACATCATATCAGACAAAGATGTTTGTAGAAGAGTTCAAAGATCGTGATCCGCGAATGTACCAAACATTAGCCTATCCGGGTTGGGAATTGATTAATACTATGACTTACGCTCCCGGAGCAGGCATATACGTACAAAATCTAAATAAAAACTTTTCAGGCTATCATCAAATTAAAGGTTTTATCAATAATAAGGATCAGGAATATTATTTAAGTATCGATTATCCGGTTATCCGCTACGCTGAAGTCCTGCTCACCTATGCCGAAGCACGCGCCGAACTTGGCACCCTTACCCAAACAGATCTGGATAAGACTGTCAATATGCTTCGTGACCGTGCAGGGATGCCCCATTTATCGTTGAATCCTGTAGCCGATCCGACATTGCAAAATGCATTTCCCAATGTTCCACCCATCCTGTTGGAAATCCGTCGGGAACGACGTGTTGAGTTTGCATTTGAAGGTTTCCGCTTCGACGATTTAATGCGTTGGAAAGCTGGTAAGCTATTGGAAAAAATACCCGAAGGACTCTACTTCCCCGGATTGGGAAAATACGATTTAACAGGTGATGGCATAGAAGATATCTATCTTATTCCTTCTTCACAAAGTATTCCTGCCGATGCAGACAAAGAGAAAAACTCATTGGGTGAAAAACTGATCTATTACAAGACAGGGAGTATTGATGATCCCAGTGCAACAGTCTATCTGAAAGAAACGACGAAAGGCAATATTGTGACTGCAAAAAATATGGGAACCTTTCAAGAACCAAAATTTTATTATCGCCCCGTGCCTAAACATGAAATGGAATTAAATCCTAGCCTCGCCCCACAATTATTTGGTTGGGAATAATTTATATCTCGTATTATATGTATAATTTTGACAAATAATAAATTAACCAAGTAATTATAAGATGAAAAAGATGAATCGTATTTTAATGGCTACTATCTTCCTGATAGGCAGTAGCCTTCTTACAGCCAAGGAACCGTTGAAAGAACAATCAAAAGATGGCTTCACTTTTGCCTTTCTTACAGATGTACATCTGAACAGGAATAATAGAGGCAATGGTGACGAAGGTCTTCGTATGGCATTAGCTGATGCCAAGAATAACAAAGCGGAAATGGTTCTTTTCGGAGGAGACAATGTAGAGACGGATGCATTGAAAGATGCCGAGCAAACAGCGGATTCCCTTCATAGCCGTTTTAAGAATATTGTGAGTAAATGCGGACTGCCAACCTATTTCACTATGGGTAACCACGACCGCTTCTATCGTAATAACGGGACGACAGACAAGTTAGGTTTCAAATTATTCGAGAAGTATTTTGGCCCCTCTTATCATTCATTTACAGTAAAAGGAGTCCACTTCATTGTGTTGAATGGTCTTTATCCTTCGGCAGCCGGTCCGTATTCGGTAGATGATGCACAGTTGGAATGGCTGAAGAAAGACTTGCAGAAGACCGGGAAAAAGACTCCCGTTGTCGTCTCCATACACGTGCCCTTACTCTCGCTATATTATCCGGTAGTCGAAGGCAACTTCAAGGGAAATGATATGATTATGAATACAAAACAAGTATTCGAGGTGCTGAACGATTATAACGTCAAATTGATTCTCCAAGGTCACCAACACATCTACGAACAGATACAAGAACGTTACCGTTGGTTTGTTACCGCCGGTGCCGTGTGTGCAAATTGGTGGAATGGCCCCATCCTTGAAACGAAAGAAGGATACTTATTGGTACATGTAAGCTCCAAAGGAAACTTTAATTGGGAATACAAGACTTACGGCTGGGACGCAAAGAAAGATAAGTGATATAGAGATGATTGATTTTAGACTCAACCTATCATAAAATAAATAAAACCTATCATATTTGCATATTATATGATAGGTTGAGTGTATGAGATGAACCCAACATTAAACAAACAGAATAAACACCATCGGTCGATTTTGATGCAATTCATCATGTGTTTTTGTACAAATAAGCAAATAATGTATACATATTTCACACATCAAATCTCGACTTTCCATTAAAATATATCTCCCACCTCCTACCCTATCCAAAATGGTTTTTGAGGAGGGGTATAATAAGGTAACGACTGAATAGGGTTCAAGTAACGACTGATCATAGATCAGTCGTTACTTCATTATAGATCAACTTACCATTCAGTTTACATTACTCAAAAACTATAGTCTTTAAAAGTAATATTTAAAAAGCCAATTGTCAAGATAAAAATCATATTAGCACAAGATATTCATTGTGTGTTTGACAGAGAACATATTCATTAAACACTTTCGTCTATAGCCTAAATAATTATATTTTAGATGAAATATTTCGTTTATAAACGAATATTTGATATGTTTGTAGAAAACATTCATGTATGGACGAAAGAATTACATTACTTGAAAAATACAATTTATGGAATTCAAAGGTCTTTGATTTTGGATTCAAGCGTAGTGAATATACTGATAAACTAAGCGATTACG
Organism: Bacteroidaceae bacterium HV4-6-C5C; assembly: GCA_007896885.1. Classification (GTDB taxonomy): domain Bacteria; phylum Bacteroidota; class Bacteroidia; order Bacteroidales; family Bacteroidaceae; genus Bacteroides. The sequence continues at coordinate 74,103 of VOIU01000004.1, read as the reverse complement.
TTGGGAACAGACTTATAAAAGTGCTTGTTGGTCAAAGACGAACAGGAAAAAGTTATATCCTCCGACAAGTAGCCCAACAACTTATCGATAATGGTGTAAATCCCCAAAACACGCTATTTATCAATCGTGAATTTGCTGATTTTGATTTTCTCAAAACCTATAAAGAGCTTGATGAGCTTATTAAATCATATAAGAAGGCACTTCAACCCAAGGGAAAAGTTTACATATTCATTGATGAGGTTCAATTGATTGAAGAATGGGAAAAAGTAGTCAATTCGTATTCCCAAGATTATACCGAAGAATACGAATTATTTATTACCGGTTCAAATTCCAAAATGCTTTCTGGAGAATTAGCGACTCTTTTATCAGGCAGATATGTATCAGTAGAAGTTTTCCCTTTTAGTTATTCCGAATTTTGTGGAATCACAAATCGGGAAGAAGGAAGAGAAAGCTATATCGCTTATATGAACAGCGGGGGACTTCCTGAGTTGTTTATGCTTCCCAAAGAAGAACTTAAACGAAATTATATTTCAGCAATAAAAGACACTGTTTTGTTACGTGATATTATTCAACGAAATAACATACGTGAGCCCAAATTGCTAGAAGATCTTTTTGCATATCTTGTAAACAATGCATCCAACCTTATTTCCATAACCAACATAATTAAGTATTTTAAAGGTCAGGGAAGAAAAATCAGTTATGATGGCGTATCAAATTACATTGGATATATTGAAGATACTTTTCTTATTCATCGCTGTGAACGATATGATATAAAAGGAAAAGACATACTTTCGGGTAATTCTAAGTTCTATATAAACGATTTAGCATATAAAAACTATCTATATTCGGGTTTTGGATATGGTTTCGGCCATTTAGTTGAAAACTTAGTTTACTTAGAATTACGTCGTGCAGGATATGAGGTGCATGTTGGAACCCTTCGAAACAAAGAAGTGGATTTTGTGGCAAAAAAAAACGACCGCATTATTTATTTGCAAAGCACCTATATACTCATTGATGAAGAGACGATCGAACGGGAGTATTCGGCTTTAGAAACAATTGGTGATAATTATGAAAAAGTTGTCGTTTCCCTCGATGATATGACATTACCTTTGAAAGGAGGTATAAAACATATAAGAGCTTGGGAAATGGGCTCTATATTATAATTATTCAAGTAATCTTGTCCATACCTTCTCCATGTATTCTCCACTTTTTTTACTCTCCAGCTACGGCTAAACGAGATATGGACAGAGTGGAGAAGGTATGGACTTGGTATGGACTTGGTATGGAGAAGGGCATTATCTTCTACATAACAATATTGTTTTAAAGATTTACCCAGAGAATCCGTTTAATATACCCATCATTTTGCCACCAATATATTTCAAGAAGACATATCCGAATCACCCAAAGTTTTATTACAGTTATCCTCCAAATCCACTTGTATTATGTGGTTATTATCAACTCCCCCCTCAACAAAGTAGTTGTAAAAAAGAGTAAATACAAGTATGCGTCGTTGCGATTATATTCTCGAGATAAATATCCCATTCTATTTCCTTATCTAACAATAATTATTGCATATTTACGCATTTACCGGCAGTAACCCACCATACCGCACCAGAAATAATCAACTACCGAGAAATTCTCAGCAGTTCAAGAAAAGAAGAACTGAGATATTAACTGTGAGCTGTAGTTTTATAATCTGAATACAATCAATTTATTTGTGTATACTAGATGTAATCATAGGAGAAATAAAATATTCTATCCTACAGCAAGCCGATTTAATACTAATTCTACATTCCTATTAATAAATTATTTTTTAACTTTGTCTCAACAATAACAATTTGAATTGTCCAAGCAATTAAAACATTATCAAGCAATATGCTCGCACGTTTCTATCAATATGATAATCATATAGAAATCATGAACCCCGGTGGATTATATGGGAAAGCCCGTCCTGAGAACTTTCCGACAGTAAATGATTACCGAAATCCTATTATTTCGGAAGCTATGAAAGTAATGGGATATGTGAATAAGTTCAACCGAGGCATTGACCGTGTGCAGGCTATGTTGAAAGAGAATGGAAACCCACAAGCAATATTCGACATCAATAAATTAACAGCCTTTGAAGTAAGCGTTAAAGAATCAAGAGACGAAAACTTACTTCACGACTTATTCCCAGGGACCAAGATAGGGACCAAGATAAATGAGATACAGGAGCACATTTTAGAGTTTTGCAATGAACCAAAAAGCTTCTCGGAAATTGCAGAATATCTAGGTTACCGTAGTCGGAATAATTTAAAAAAGAAATATATAGAGCCACTGTTAGGCAAGTATCTGCAGATGACTGTTCCTGATAAGCCTACTAGCAAACTGCAGAAATATGTAACAATAAAAGTATGAATATTATACATGAGTACAAAATTCTTCAATAACAATGTTGGCAATACACTCTTTGACAAACTTAAAGGCATTGCTTCTGAAATGACAAACTTTAACCGTTTTCTTGCGGTAGTAGGTTTTTTCCGCTCTTCCGGATACTTCAAACTACGTAAAGAACTTGGAGATGTAGAAGAAATTAAAATTTTGGTAGGTATAAATATTGATGATATATTCCGTAAACACAACAAGGCTTTATTGATGTTATCGAACGAAGAAAAAGCTAAAGAAGTCTATCAAAAAGACTTCAAAGAGGATATTGTCAATGCGCGTTATGATAAAGAGGTTGAAGAAGGTATTCTGCAGATGTGCGATGATCTTATGCTTGGACGATTGCAAATGAGAATTCATGATCAAAAAAACCTTCACGCAAAATTCTATTTGTGCCTTCCACACCACCATACGGAAAATTCTGACGGATGGGTGATAATGGGTTCATCAAATATCTCCGATTCTGGGTTAGGCATTACACAGCCGCCTCGTTATGAATTGAATGTAGCGATGAAAGACTATGACGATGTAAAATATTGCTCTGATGAATTCAATCTATTATGGGAACAGTCGATACCATTGACGGCAGCAGATATAGAAATTTATAAGAAAAGAACATACTTGGGTTATCAGCCTACACCTTATGAGTTATATATTAAGGTGCTTATTGATACATTTGGTGATCAAGTAGAAGACGACTTTACCATTCAGTTACCAGTAGGAGTGAAAGACCTAAAATATCAGAAAGATGCTGTAATACAAGGCTACCAGATGCTAATGAGACACAATGGACTTTTCCTCGCTGATGTGGTAGGTCTTGGCAAAACCATGATTGCCACTATGATAGCAAAGCGCTTTATAGAAGCCAATGGAAAAAACACGAATGTACTTGTAGTATATCCTCCTGCGCTAGAAGAAAATTGGAAAAACACATTTAAAATGTTTGGCATATCAAAGAAAGCGCAATTTGTAACGAATGGTAGTCTTTCTAAAATTTTGGATAGTAAGGCGCAATATAAAGATAAAGAGGAGTTTGACCTTATTATTGTCGATGAAGCACATGGATTTCGTAGTGATAGCTCTGGAAAGTATAATGAACTACAAAGAATTTGCAAATCACCCTGCTGCAATGTAGGGTTATTAAAAAGTATGCAGAAAAAAGTGATGTTATTATCGGCAACCCCACTAAACAATCGCCCTGATGATTTACAGAACCAACTTCTTCTATTTCAAAACAGCCAAAGTTGTACTATTGACGGGATACCCAACCTAAAAGCATTTTTTTCTCCGTTAATATTGGAATACAAAAAACTGATGAGAGAACGTGGTACCCGCGACGTAACAACAGAGGTAGATAAACTCTATGAAATTATAAGAGAAAAAGTAATCGATAAGGTCACTGTTCGTAGAACAAGAAATAACATTATCAATGCTCCCGATTATCGCGCGGATATAAAGTCTCAGGATATTGTTTTCCCTCACATTTTACCTCCTCATGAACTTGCTTATAAGATGGACGAAAATACAAGTGTTCGTTTTTATACAACTCTCGCAGCTTTGTCTGACGAAAGCCATGAACAACATTTATTTTATGCCCGTTATCGTGCCGTTGAGTTTTTGAGACCAGAATTAAAGAAGAAATATGGCAATGCGGAACATATAGGTCAGACACTAGCAGGTATCTATCGGGTTCACATGGTAAAACGTTTGGAGAGTAGTTTTCACGCATTTAAGAAGTCACTTCATACATTATTGCGCATTACCAATGATATGCTAGAAATGTTTGATGAAAACAAGGTTATTATAGCACCGGATTTAAAGATTAAAGACTTGCAAGCTAAAGATATTGAGTTGGACCAAATTATTGAGCTCGCACTTGAAAAAGGATATTTGGAGAGTGATATATTATATAGAGCAGAAGATTTCAGTTCTGAATTTATTTCGATGTTGCAGAATGACAAAGAGGTTTTGGAACGTTTAAATGCTGATTGGAATAAAGAAAATGAAGATCCGAAGTTTGATGAATTCAAGATTCGTTTAGAGACAGAGTTCATGAATGCAGATATAAATCCGGCTGGCAAGTTGGTTCTCTTTTCCGAAAGTGTTGATACACTTGAATATCTTAGCAAACGATTAACCGGGGAGCTGGGGCGTGAAGATGTGCTGATGATTACAGCGTCCAATCGTAGCCGTATGGGACAAACGATTAAAGAAAACTTTGACGCAAATAGTGTAGTGAAGAAAAATACATACAATATCATAATCACTTCTGACGTATTGGCTGAAGGTGTAAATCTCCACCGTTCCAATGTAATTGTTAATTATGACTCTCCATGGAATGCAACACGACTTATGCAACGAATAGGCCGTGTCAATCGTATTGGTTCTGTTGCAAACAACATCTATAACTATATGTTTTACCCCTCACAGCAAGGTGATAAAGAAATTCAGCTATACAAGAATGCACTTGTCAAATTACAAGGTTTTCATTCTGCCTTTGGTGAAGATGCACAGATTTATTCAAAAGAAGAAATAGTAAAGCAATTTACCCTCTTTGACAATAACGTAAAAGATAGCGTTGATAAGAAAATAGACTTGCTACGTGAGGTGCGGGAACTTTATAATTGTGACCGCAAACTGTATCACAAAATAAAAAATTTGCCAATGAAAAGTCGTGTGATGCGTGATACGGGCAAAAATTCTGGAAAGTCTATTATTTTTGTTTCATCAAGTGTAAAGACAGAATTCTATCTTGCAACTGACAAGCAGGTTGAACCAATAGATTTTCTAGAAGCAGCAAAGTATCTTAAAGCCAAACCAGAAGAATTGCCTACACCTTTTATAAATGAAGAAAAGCACTATAAACATGTAAACAAAGCTCTCAATATTTATACAACGGAATATGTAGAAACATCGGACACTGCATCCATCAACAGAACAGACCTTGACAAAATTTCATTGGAGGCTAATAAGTTTCTACGCACTATAAAACAAAGCACTACCGATATTGAATTGATTTCACAGTGTGATGTGCTCATGGCTTATATAAATGAAGGTATCTATGCAAAATTGCCAAGATACTTGCGTACACTATCTCGTGAATATAAAAATGAGCAGGAGCAGATAAAGCTAAATGAATATAAGATTCAAGGAGCAATATCAGGACTCATTGATGAATATCAAACCATGAGCAAAGAGCAGCGCCATGAAATTACCGATATTTCAGACCCACAAATCATAATATCAGAATCATTTATATAAAAAAGGTCACTATGATATATAATCAAGAATCACTTCGGCAGTTATTCCAACAGAAGTTCAACTTGGATAACTGGTATTCACTATTACGCGTTTTCTTTCAAGCGTCAGAATTGAAAGCTAATCCTGAGAAAATGGTTAGTACCAGTATTGAAGGACAAGGGTATTACCTTGGAGCTATAAATACAACCGACAATTATAGAATTGGATTGTTTTACTATGACATTAAGGATAGCAACGTAGGCAAGAAGAAAGTTAAATTACGCAATCTGGTAAAATCATTCATCAATCCTACATGGGGAGAGTTTGATGCAGCTCTTGTTGTCTTTGATAGTAAGGAGAATTGGCGATTGTCTTTTATATGCGATATAAAGGGTGAAAGTACTGCCACCAAACGATACACTTATGTTTTTGGCGATGCAGAAGATTATTATAACACTCCTGTTGGACGTTTTAATGAATTGCAGCGTCAAGGTGTTTCATTCGAGAATATTAAAGAAGCATTCTCGGTTGAGGCATTAACAATACAGTTTTACAAAGATTTGTTTGAGTGGTACCAATGGGCTGTCAGTGATGAGGCTGGCATCACCTTCCCTAATAATATAGCTGTAGAGGATGATGATCGTGAAAATATTGATATAAAGATAATCCGAATGATAACTCGACTAATGTTTGTCTGGTTTATCAAACAGAAAGGACTTGTTCCTGATCATATCTTCAACATCTCATATCTTCGTACTATTTTGAAAGATTTTGAACCATTTGCAGCTGACGATGGAGCATATTATAATGCCATTCTGCAAAATTTATTTTTTGCAACCCTTAATCGTGCAATAATTGACGAAGATGGTAAAAAGCGTGGCTTCGCTTGTGTTGCCAATGGAAAAGATTTGAAAACGCTATACAGATATCAAGAATTCTTCACAATATCAGAAGAAGAAATTATTAAATTATTTGCCGAAGTACCTTTTCTTAATGGAGGCCTATTTGAATGTCTAGACAAAACACGTACACTTGACGGAGTAGAAAAAGCATATTATTATGACGGATTTAGTCGTAATGATGTTAAATTCGCTAATGGCAGATATAAAAATCGTGCATTTGTACCGAATAAACTGTTCTTTATGCAGGAGAAAGGACTATTCTCCATATTGACACGCTATAACTTCACCATAGAAGAAAACACACCTAACGAACAACAAGTAGCACTTGACCCAGAACTTTTGGGTAAGGTGTTTGAGAATCTACTCGGTGCCTATAATCCGGAGACAAAGGAAACAGCTAGAAACCAAAGTGGTTCATTCTATACGCCTCGTGAGATCGTTAACTACATGGTGGATGAAAGCCTACAAGCATATTTGGAGAAAACGCCTGTTGTAATGTCATTGTTCAGTGATGACTTTCTGAAAAACCCTGCTAATGAGAAAGAGTATCAATCTATTGCACAACGGTTGAAATCAATTAAAGTTCTCGATCCGGCTTGTGGTTCAGGGGCTTTCCCCATGGGCTTGCTTAACAGGATAGTTGATTTATTACAGAAGATTCATATAGAAGAGAGTGTTTATGAACTTAAACTAACTATTATTGAAAACTGTATATACGGTAGTGACATTCAAAGTATTGCTGCGCAGATTACAAAGCTAAGATTCTTTATATCTTTGATATGTAATTGTGAGAAAGATGCTAATAAATCAAACTTTGGCATTCCTACATTACCAAACCTTGAAACCAAATTTGTTGCAGCAAACTCACTGATTGCAAAGAAAAAACCTGCTATTATTGGAAATTTGTTTGAAGATCCAGAAATAGAACCAACAAAAAAAGAATTAGCAAAAATTCGCCACGAGCACTTCTCGGCAAAATCAGCATCAGCCAAACGCCGTTTACGTGATAAAGACTTGGAATTGCGTGAGAAATTGGCAAGATTACTCTCTGAAAATAGAGACTTTGCTCCTGAAGACGCTAAACAGTTAGCAGATTGGAACCCTTATGACCAGAATTCGGTTAGCCAGTTCTTTGACCCAGAATGGATGTTTGGCATGAATGATGGTTTTGATATAGTTATAGGAAATCCCCCCTACATTCAATTGCAGAATAATGGGGGGGAACTTTCTGCACTTTATGAAGGTTGCAAATATAGTACTTTCGCCCGGACTGGCGATATTTATTGCTTATTCTATGAACGGGGTTGGCAATTATTGAAACCTAATGGTCATCTATGCTATATCACATCCAACAAATGGATGAGGGCAGGATATGGAGAGAAAACGAGAGAATTCTTTGCTACTCAAAGCAATCCCAAACTTTTAATAGATTTCGAAGGAGTAAAGATTTTTGAAAGTGCCACAGTAGACACAAATATCCTGCTGTTTTCAAAAGGAGAAAATAAACAAAAAACAGTTTGTGCTGTCACCAATAAACAGAATAAGGATAGTGTAAAGAATCTGAGCGTTTTTGTGCAGCAAAATGGCGATGCTTATTCTTTTAATAACTCAACCCCATGGGTAATTTTGTCACCCATAGAGCAAAGTATTAGGCGTAAAATTGAAGCTGTAGGAACGCCATTGAAGGATTGGGATATAAATATCTACCGTGGTGTGCTTACCGGCTATAATGAAGCATTCATTATTTCCACAGAGAAGCGTGATGAGATTCTTGCCAATTGTCAGTCGGAGGAAGAGTGTACCAGAACGGCTGAACTTATTCGACCGATTCTTCGTGGCAGAGACATCAAAAGATATGAATATGAGTGGGCAGATTTGTGGATTATTGCCACATTTCCTTCTCGGCATTATGATATAGAAAGCTTTCCTGCGGTAAAAGATTATCTTTTATCAATTGGTATAGAGCGTTTGGAACAAACAGGAGACACTCATATTATTAATGGCGAAAAAATCAGAGCCCGGAAGAAAACTTGCAACGAATGGTTTGAAACGCAAGATAGCATCAGTTATTGGGAGGATTTTTCTAAGCCAAAAATTGTGTGGAAAATAATCGGAAACCAAATGGCTTTTGCATATGACACCAACAATTATATAATGAACAATGCATGTTATATTATGACAGGCAATCATTTGGATTATTTGTTGGCTGTATTGAACTCACAAGCTATAACATGGTATAGCTATGTGACTAATATGAATAAAACAGGAGTCGGAGATGTTCAAGTTGGTGGCCAAAATATAGTGACCTTCCCTATACCTATTTATGACGTAAAAAAAACAGAACTTGTTGAGCTTGCAGAATTTGCAAATAGTATAACAAATAAAAATGTCGCTCTGCCATTCGTTGATGCTAAAATAGAGTATCTGGTTTCAATGATATATGGGTTCACGAGTGAAGAAACAAATTTCCTGTATTCATTTGTTTCTTCACTGCGAAAGTCTGTCTAGGCAATTTATAGTCTTTCAATATATTGAATTTCATCTGAGGTAAGTTTATAAATATCATACATCAATTTATTGCTAAAATATTCAAAATCCTTAATACTCATCTTGCCTATTTTCAAATCATTGAAAGCAGCAAGGTGAATGTTTTGTTGTTCAGCAGATGGCTTGGCAACAATGAGCTGTTCAATGGTATACTTTTTCCATCTAATTGTACCTACTCCTGTGGTTGTCCCTACCTTGGAAAATAACCATTCAGACACACACGAATTTAAAGCAGACAAAAGGTATTCAATGCATTCACCTTTCATGTAAAAAGACGTTGCTTCTGGTATATATTCTCCCAAAAAGTCAAAAGCAAATTTTGATTTATCGGATATTTCTCCCCACACAATTTTTGGCTTAGAAAAATCCTCCATATATGCGCAGTTTCGTAGATTATATGGCGTATCACCTTGGTCTGAACGTTTCTTTATTTGTAAGAATCCATTATATATCTTACCGCTATAGGCAACACCTCCATTATCCAACCATTCTTTAATTGCAGGATAATCATTTATGTCTACTGGTTTAATTCGCTTATTTTTCAATCCATTATGCGTGTTAATAAGCCAAAGGCCAGCCCAATCGTATCCGTAACGTTTCACATCACGTCCTCTCAAAATCGGTCGAATAAGTTCAGCCGTTCTGGTACGCTCTTCTTCCGTTTGGCAGTTTGAAAGGATTTCATTTCTTTTGGCGGTATCAATAATAAAAGCATCGTTATATCCTGTCTTGATGCCGTAGTTAATTTGAATATCCCAATCCTTCAATGGCGTTCCTACAGCTTCAATTTTACGCCTAATACTTTGCTCTATGGGTGACAAAATTACCCATGGGGTTGAGTTATTAAAAGAATAAGCATCGCCATTTTGCTGCACAAAAACGCTCATAAACATTCAGTCATATTATTCTTTAAGAATCGAGATAATGTATTTCTATCAACTTTACAAATATTGGCGATTTTACGTTGAGAAACTCCTTCTTCAAGTAGCCCATTTATTAAAATTTCCTTACCTGATAATTTATATTTTTCAGGTGAATTTTTTTTCCCTTTAGGACGACCTAATATAACTCCTTCTGCTTTTTTTCTTGCTAACGCCTCCTTAGTTCGTTGTGAAATAAGGTTACGCTCTATTTCAGCCGAGAGCCCAAATGCAAAAGCCAAGACTTTACTTTGGATATCTTCGCCCAAACGATAATTATCTTTAATAGTCCAAACTTTACATTCTTTTGTCATGCAGATATTTAAAATCTCCATAATCATAAACAAATTACGACCAAGCCGCGATAACTCAGCACAAATTATTAAATCATCTCTCTGAACCTTTCTTAATAGTCGTCCAAGCTCTCTCTTATTATAAGCTTTAGTCCCACTAATTGTTTCTTCAATCCACCCGTCTATCTCTAATTCTGCATGTTTGCAGAAATTATTTATTTCAAATCGTTGGTTCTCTACTGTTTGTTTATCACTACTAACTCTAATATACCCGTAAATCATATTTTTATTACATTTATTAATTTGACATGAAAGTTATTCACTACTTTTGTAAATACAACTATATTTCGTCAACTTTAAAGATAGAATCATGAATAAACTGGCAGATTTATACAAATCAATTCGCGAGTTCAAGAAACTTGGACTAGTGTCGAATAAAAAAGCCCTCCATCTTGTAAATAATCAATGCAGAAAGTTAGTTACACAAAACGAGGCTTGGCTACTTGGAAAAAAGATAAGCAATTCAAGATACGACAAATAGCATAACTAAATATGCTGTTTGATAAAGCATGTAATAATATTCCATAAATAAAAAGAGAAAGATATCATGTCACGTCTAAGTAAACTCTATGAAGCCATAGAAACCCTTCGCAAAGAAGGGGTTTCTACCGACGACTTGGAAGCCAAGATAAGCCAAGCCGAAGAAGAAATCATCAAGAATGAGATCCTTCCAATTGTTACCCAAAACATTGCGCCGGCATTAAGCCAAGTACAACGTGAGTTGGTATTGGTTGTTGATTATAGACCGGGAGCCGATATTAGTGTACACTTGTCGCGCAAGCAGAACTTCACGGCAGATATATCGGATGCAAAGGAGATAAGACTTGATGACCCCGTTGAACACGGTAGTCGCAACGGAATGTCCAATATTCATCGCAGTTCACCAACAGACATGACAGTGACATTTCCTAATGGGACAATTATTGCAGAAACAAAGGCGGCAGATACTTTAGTCAAGACAGTAAAGAAGATAGGTGTGACCCGTGTTCGTAAAGTTGTGGAAGCAGAAAACTTAGTATTTTGCAAAGTTCCTGTTATATCGAATCGGAGAGATGAAAAATATGGTCAGAGCCAAAAAGACTTAGGAGATGGTTGGTTGCTTATTACTCACAGCAACAATTTGATGAAAAAAGCGTTTCTTGAAAGAGTATCAGATGCTTTACACCTAGACTTAAGAGTAGAGATAAAAAAGTAATATACTAGCAATATGGACATAGATTTTGAAGCATACATTCGTGGTAGTGAGCCGGACAAGCAGGAGAAGGCTTCTGCGTGGAAGACAGCGATTGGTTTGCAGGCTGTAGACGGTCTACAAACATCCGACTATCTGAAAGACATTGCCCGAAAACATATTGAAGGTGATATCAGTATTGATGAAGCAAAGAATTTGATTCATGGATATTACCTGTCAAAGACTGCCCGAACTCCCAAAGATGAAGAGACGGAAGAAGCAGACAAGGTCTCTGCCCACATCGCAAAAATTTTAAACGAACAGTCATTCGCCTTTTCAGTTACCGGCTTCATATCCATTCATCGCCGATTGTTTGAAGGCGTATTTAAATTTGCCGGAAAGATTCGGGATTATGATATTACGAAAACAGAATGGGTTCTACGCGGTGATACAGTGCTTTATGTTAATGCCGAAGACTTACATAAAGCATTAGAATATGACTTGGAACAAGAAAAGAATTTCTCCTATAAAGGGCTTTCCATGGATGAAGTAGTAAACCATATCGCTAAGTTCATTTCCGGTATTTGGCAAATCCACCCATTTGGCGAAGGCAATACCCGCACTACGGCGGTATTTGCCATAAAGTATCTTCGCTCCATTGGGTTTAATGTGAACAATGATTTGTTTGCTGACAACTCTTGGTATTTCCGAAATGCCCTAGTCCGTGCCAATTATCGAAATGTACGCAAAGGGATTGAACCGGATATGAGCTTTCTGATCAATTTCTTTAGAAACTTAATAATAGGTGAAAACAATGAACTGAAAAATAGATACATGGCGATTGATGCACCGGAAGAATGGAAATTGGAGCAATACCCGACAAGTACCCGACAAGTACCCGACAAGTGTCCGACAACTCCTCTTGCTATTCTTAGTCTGATCAATACCTTGGGTGAGCAGGAATCATCTATCAAGGAAATGTTAACTGCTATGGGATTAAAAGATCGTGAAAACTTCATGGAGAAATACTTGTCTCCCGCCATAAAAGGAGGATTTGTAGCAATGCTCTACCCCAACAATCCTAGGCACCCTCGTCAAAAGTATCAGTTGACGGTAAAAGGATTAGCTATTTATAATTCTACTCCATAAAAAAACACGAACATATAAAAAGAATAATTTATAGAAGTAATTCAGCATTGAAGGGATATAAAGTTATAAATATTATTCTCCAAACAAAGCGTAACTATTTCTTCTTCCCTTTTTTCTCGTGAGATAAAAGCAATTGTTTAAATTCGAAATCACTTTTTATTTTGTCAATAATCGTGGTGACTACTTTATACATTTCACTATTTTCCGAATAATCAGCAGGACATACAAAGTTCACTCGATTTTCAGCAATCAACTTTTCAGCAGCAGCTTTTTTCTTCCTTATATTTGGATTATATACTGCAATAGATCGACCTCCCTGTTGTTTTACTAATTTCATGCATGGCACATCAGTTTCTCCATCTCCAAAGTAAATCATATTTTTGAAAGGAATAGGACGTTCTACATCAGGCTTAAACTCATTGACCTTTTTATTATCTTTAACATATTCAATTCCTTTATTAATCATAAATAGAAATTGAGTTTTTGCAGTAAAATCAACAGCAACGGCTGGCCATTGCGCAGCACCCTCAGGCGAATAATAGAATGAGCAAGCATATATTCTTTTAAATTCCCGAGCAATTGAAGTGCCCTCAATTATTTCTTTTAATCCAGAAGAATTGATATAGTGCTCTATCTTGACTCCCTTAGTTTCCCCATAATCTTTTATTAGCTTGAACCAGTCTTTTACACCGACAAACAGCTCTACATCCTTTCCATACTGCTTTAATGATTTTTTTGAAAGCTCCAATCCTTTATGACGTGCTTCATCAACCATCAATTTCATATAACATAAAATTTCGCTTGCATCTTGGTTTTCTTTCATTTTAGTATTCTTATCCCAAAATTCACGAGAATCCAGACCTGCCGCTTGAATAAATCCATATTCTTGCATATTACCAGGTGAGAGTGTGCCATCAAAATCGTAAATAAGCGCAGCAGTTGTTTTTTTAATTCGTGCCATATCTTTTAGTATAATTATTCCAATATTGCTCAGCAAAGGTTCTCATGCCATTCGCCGGATTATAAGGTGGATACAACTTTAGAAATTCACTTTCCGCCTCTTTAAAATTATCTGTTGCAATAATCCCGACATGATGAAGATATAATAATCCAATAGTTGCAGAACGAGACATTCCTTGATTGCAATGAATTAAAACTGTTTTCTTGTCAATATTCTCATCTATTGCAACAATAGCTGCATCAACAATCTCTTTGGAAATATATTTTGGATCTGCAACATCAACTAAATTAAGAATAAGCCTATTATCTCTTTTTACAATCAAGTATTCTGGATGAGTATTCGCTATAGCCCTTCCCGTATACCCTAACGCTTGGCGATGGTAAGGTTCTTTACAAGCATGGATTACAAACCAATCAGATTGAAATTTCACATTCGATTCATAATCTTCTTGTGAGCCTACATATAAGTTTTTAATAATTTCTATCATAGTACTTAAACATCATTTAATAATTTAATAGCCGAATCAACAAGTGGTGTAATTTCATTTACAAAGAGTCCTGTTCCAATGGCTTTAAGTGAGTTAAAAGCTACTTTAAGGAATTTTGGACGTGCCATCTTGTTTTCTAATTCTTCACGTATAGAAAGGATTGCATCTGCAATATCATCTTCATCATCATTAATTTTTTTTGATAATACCTCAATTCTTGTCACTATGTCTTCTAACTCTTTCTTTTTTATCATTGAAATTTTAACATTATTTTGTTGACCTCCTACTAGAGTGGAGTCAGATACATTAACTGTAGCATTATCTGACACATAAATACCTGTATTTATGGTTTGATTGACAATCTTATCTATTTCTCTTTTCTTTATTATTATATCGAAATTAATATCGGCATTTAATTGTTCGTCCATCTCTAAGAAGAATTGAAGTAATTTGGATTTAACAGACTCAACGATTTGGACTATTGTTGATCTTGATACAGTTTGCCATACTGCATCAAGATAATGCCCAGAGGAAAATAGCTTCTGAATTTCACCATAAATTATTCCTGGTACATATTTACGTATACTGCCCTCATCATCTGAAGTTGCAATACTTTCAAGTTCAATAATAGACTCGCAAAAAGAACAATTAATAAGGAGCTCTCGGACAGTTTCATTTTTAATTTGGTCAACTGGAATATGATAATTCGTGTATATACCCTTGAATGGATTATTAAGATCGCCGAAGACTTGGCATACGGTTTTTCTATAATTCGGTAAATCCTTTGCTGATTGATACCCATTTCTTTCATTATAAAACCATTTCTTAAATTGATCATTTTTTAAACAAAATGAAACAGTTTGAACTTTAAGGAATATTGTTGATAATGGTTGATTATTCATCAAATCCGCAATACAGCTTTCTATTAATTCTTTAATACTTATATTTTTCATAGTTTGACCTTCTTTATCTGTAGACACTTACTTAATATTGTTTTCAGCTTTGACGTCGCTAACTTTTCCCCTAGCTATTCAATTTCTTGTCTAAAGTTGAACTGATGCGAAAATCCAAATCATCTATCTAGGTTGTCTTATCAAACTTCAACAAGAAATATCGCAGCAAAGTATAATAAAACGACACAAAATGTAAATTAGTTAATAGAAACAACAAAAGAGAGTTTCGTCCGCATTTATTTGTAAAGGCATTTATATCTTATTGTTAAAATCAAGAAAGCCTTATATAAAAAATGAAACTTTCTTATTCCTCCCCTTTCCCTTTCTCTTTCTCAAATTTCTCTCTTTCAATCTTCAGCAATTCCTCAAACAGCTTAACAGCTTGATCCATTGAAAAGTGATTGAGATTTTCAACCGTTGTGATAGGCCCAATATTAGAAGCATTTACATGACAGCTTTCGTAGAAGTTATTCGTATAATATAGCACATTCTCTTCGGTAAACTTCTTTAGTCCGTCTTCAGTTACTCCCAAAGCTGTTGCCACTTGTTTTAATTTCTCGTCTTCAAGTTTTTCTGTCTGCTCCATCTTCGAAACAGCTTGCTTTGTAATACCTAATAAATTGCCTAAATCGGTTTGCGTCATACCGCGAAGACGGCGTATCCTTTCAATCTTTCTTCCAATATGTATGGCATTGGTATAATCGTCAGCTTTCATAATAATGATTTTTAATCAGGTTTTATATTTTCAATGGTTGTTTACTTTCTTCAATATTTCTACTTTTTCTCTTTCGCTCTGCAATAGGCGTTCATACAATTCAACAATCTTATCAATGGGGTTGATTTGTTGAGCGATTGATGTTGAACCTTGCTCAAAGGTATTATCTCTAATATTATTAATATTGTAGATTGCTCTTTCCACATCAAAATCTCTAATAACTTCAGGAGCCACGCCTAGCACATTAGCGATTTGTGATAAAAGCGAATTTTCTATTTCTTCTTCCTTCTCTATCTTGGAAATCTCTTGTTGGCTAATGCCAAGATCAGTTGCCAATGCTTCTTGTTTCACACCCATATACACACGTATTTTTTGCAAATTACGTCCGACATGTCTTCTATATGCTTTCTCTTTTATTTCTTCATCCATATCATTATTTTTTTAAGTGAATTGGTGTAGCAAATATAGTGAAAATCAACCGGTATAATTTAAAAGTCAACGTTATTTTTTTCAATGCAGAGGTTGATGTGTCTAATTTTGTCTCATCAATTTAATGAAGCCTGCCGGTTGATTGTGGCGCCACATCAAATGACAGTCAGGCTTTTACCCAACTACAAGGGCAACAGCCGTTAACCTATAAATATAATAACAGCCTATGATGTAAAGTTTAAATCGAATTATTGGGATATCGGTATAAATCGTTCGGAGATTTAACCATCCCACGAGAGTTATTAATGACCTTATTCTCTAACAAAATAAAAAAACATGAATTTATTTTCTAATCAAAGAAACAGGAGCACTGTGGTTGCTCTTAAGATGGTTTATGTGATGGGGTTCTGTTTGCTATTGTTATTTGCAGGCGGAACATCGGTATCGGGATCGACGCTTGCTTACAGTCAGCAGGTCAGAAAGATATCGGGTATAGTGAAAAACACTCAGGGGGAGCCCGTTATAGGGGCTAATATTTTGGAAAAAGGAACAAGCAACGGCACGATCACGGATGTTAATGGCTTATTCACGTTACGCGTATCGCCTAATGCCGTCATAAAGGTTTCTTATATAGGATATACGGAACAGGGGATTGCCATAGGCAACAGGAACCGCTTGGATATTGTGATGACAGAAGATACGCGGTTGATTGACGAAGTGGTGGTAGTGGGTTACGGTAAGCAGAAGAAGGCTACCGTAACAGGGTCTATCGCACAGGTGTCAGGCACGGAGTTGAAGCAATCGCCGGCAGCAAACTTATCCAACTCATTGGTGGGACGGCTACCGGGCGTCATTGCCAACAACCGTTCGGGTGAGCCGGGGAATGATTACTCGGAGATTTATATCCGTGGTAAGGGTTCGCTGGGTGACAACAGTCCGCTTTATGTAATAGACGGTGTAGCCAACCGTGGCGGAATAGAGCGCCTCAACCCGAGTGATATTGAATCGCTGACGATATTGAAGGATGCTTCGGCTGCCATTTATGGTGCGCAAGCAGCAAACGGGGTAATCCTGATCACTACCAAAAGGGGAAGTGACTCAAAGCCTGTCATCACCTACGAGGGGAATTTCGGTCTTTCGGAGCATACCCGCACACCGAACTTGATGAATGCGTATCAGTATATGGTGTATGACGACGAGATCAATGCTCACTTTGGCAGGACACAAAAGTATAAGGATATCAAGAACGGTTATCTGGACGGTACGATTGATCCTTTGCAGTACGCCAATACCGACTGGATGGATGTGATGTTTAAAGCTGCACCGCAAACCCAACATTCTTTATCGGTGAGAGGTGGCAATGACCGCGTAAAGTATTATATGTCCGGTGGGTATTTATATCAGGAACCGGGATTCAAGCACACTAACCTCAACTTCCAAACCGCCCAGTTACGTTCCAACCTCGATGCCAGTATAACAAAAGATTTCACGGTGACTTTGGAATTGGCGATGCGACAAGAGAATCGCCATAATTCCAACTATGATTCGGGCACTTTCTTTTGGGAAGGTTTCCACGCCTACCCCTTCCTACCCGCTTATTATCCTAACGGGCTTCCGGGGCCGGGTCTGTCATGGGGAAACAACCTGGCGATATTGACTTCGGGAAAGACAGGTTACGACAAGATAAAGGATACCTTCATCAATTCGAAGATGGCTTTTGATCTGAAGATGCCGTGGATACTGGACGGTATGTATCTATCGGGTTATGCGGCATTCGACTCCCACTTCAGAAGTGAAAAGAAGTTGATGGATATGTGGGATGCTTACCGTTATAATCCGGCGACTAAGGATTATGATAACATCCGCTCGACAACGGGAGACGGAAACATCAATCTGACGCAGCAGTTTGATGATGGCCGTACAACTACTCTCCACTTGAAATTGGGATATGAAAAGCGGTTTGCCGAGCACAGCATCAATGCTTTCATTGCTTACGAGCAGAGCAAGACTAAGGGAGACTGGTTCTCGGCTTATCGTCGCGACTTCCTCAGTGATGCAGTGGATTATATGTTTGCCGGTAGTGACAACCTGAAAGATAATAACGGTAGTGGGAGTATCTCCGCACGCCAGAATTTCTTCGGACGGTTGAGCTATGGGTATAAGGATCGTTATCTCGCCGAGTTCACTCTACGTCGTGATGGTTCGCAGAACTTCAGCAGTGACTCCCGCTGGGGATGGTTCCCCGGTTTGTCGGTAGGCTGGCGTATCTCTGAGGAGAAGTTCTTCAAAGATAATATTCCTCAAGTGGATGAATTGAAACTAAAAGCTTCGTGGGGAAAGTTAGGTAATGACAGGGTGGATCCGTTCCAATATGTCAGCACGTATGATATGAGTGACGGAGCAGCATTCGGTCGTGACCCGCAAAGGCAAAAAGGCTTCACTATCGGGCGGGTAGCTAACCCCGACATCACTTGGGAGAAGGTGACAACGAAGAATATTGGTTTTGAGTCAATCCTCTTCAAACAGAAGCTAAGCTTCGATTTACAGTATTTCTACTCCATGCGTAAGGACATCCTCACCCCGAAACAAGCTTCCATACCGGATTATACAGGGCTTACCCTACCCGATCAGAATATCGGGAAGATCTCCAATCAGGGTATCGAGGCCAGTGTGTCATACCGGAACAAGTTTAAAGAACTGGGGTATTATATCGGGGGTAATCTGACTTATGCCCACAATAAGATTCATTTCTTTGATGAGGCAGCCAATGTACCCGACTGGCAACGACGCACGGGACACTCCATCGACTCGTGGCTGGTGTACAAGACAGATGGTATCTATCAAACTCAACAAGAGATAGATGCGTCACCTCACTTGATGAACACGCAACCCGGTGATATCAAATATCTTGATGTGGATGGCGACGGTTCGATAACGAGCAACGACAGGGTCAGGATTTATGAGAGTGCCACACCGGAAATAGTCTATGGCATCAACATGGGGGGTACGTGGAAAGGTTTTGAACTGAATGTACTTTGGACGGGACAGGCCAGAGCAAAGCAGATGATACGTCCGGGAAGTTACAACCGCGATGTGACGTACTTCAACAATCGATGGATCTCGGCTACCGAAACACCGAATGCACGTTATCCGAGGGCTTTCGAACGCGACGATACATTCAATAGCAAAAACTCTGATTTCTGGCTTAAAGATGCTTCATTCATTCGTTTGAAGAATATTGAGTTGGCTTATAATCTCCCCGCATCTTTCCTTAAAAAGATGAGTATCTCGACACTCCGCCTCTATGTAAGTGGTTTCGACTTGTTCTCAATAGACCACATCAAGATTCAGGACCCCGAAGGCACCAATGCAGGGGGAATGTATTATCCTCAGCAACGGATATATAATATAGGTGTGAATATTAGTTTTTGATATAATAATTAATGGGAATATTATGAATAACAAAAGAATAAAACTGGGAATCATGCTTTTGGTATGTTCTCTGGCTTCATGCTCCGACTTTCTGGATGTACAGCCATTGGGTTCTTTTAGCGAAGATGCTGTTTTCTCGGATGTGAAGTTCACTGAGGCTTATGTGAATCAACGATATGTTGAAATGCGAGACGGATTCGGTAACACCGGTTTACGTTATATCTCGGATGAAGCCTATCATAACTTCAATTCAGGCAGTCCGTATCTTTACAATCGCGGAGAAGTAACTGCGGATCAGTATGGGGATTATGGCACATGGGGAACATATTTCACGGCTATAAAAAACTGTAATATCTTCTTTGAAAATATTGGCAAGCTAAAAGCTGATCAAAGTATGATAGATCGTATGACGGGGGAGATCACATTTCTGCGGGCTTTCTTTTATGCCGACCTGGTGTCCCGTTACGGTGGCGTGCCTATCATCACTAAGGTATTCGGCCTTAATGACGACATGATGCTGAAAAGGGATTCGTATGAGGACTGTATTGCTTTTATTGTGGGTGAGCTTGACAAGGCTGCCGCTCTATTGCCGGTGTCGTATGATGACGCCAATTACGGGCGTGCAACGAAAGGTGCGGCATTAGCATTGAAAGCAAGGGTACTGCTTTATGCAGCCAGCCCTTATTGGAATGCATCTGATGACAAAACAAAATGGAAAGCCGCCGCAGATGCAGCAAAGGTTGTAATAGATTTGAAAGACGGAAGCAGTCCGGCTTATCAGTTGGATCCGGACTATAAGGGGATGTTTCTGAATAATCAGAGCAAAGAGATCATCTTCATGAAGCAGTTCAATAAGGAACACGGGCACTCTTTTGACTGGACAGACTCGCCGAACGGTTTCACGGGGTGGTCAAGGACTTGTGTATTGCAGGATATGGTGGATACTTACGAGATGGCGGACGGGTCGATGCCTACGGAAGATCAATATGCTAAAGGAACACCCTGGTTAAATCGTGAACCTCGTTTCTATGCTTCTGTGGTATGCGACGGACAGCAGTTCCGCGGACGGGAGATTGAGTTCTTTGTTTCTTCAACGGGCAATCGGGCTGAGTGCGGCATGGATAGTGAATATGGCATTGACGATTGGAATGCTTCGAAGACACACTATACCATCCGCAAGTTTATGAACGAGAGCCTGCGCAATGCATGGAATGACATTTGCAACCAACCGTGGATTTATATCCGTCTGGGAGAAGTCTATCTGAACTATGCGGAAGCTATGTTTCATTTGGGCGACGAGCAAACGGCACGTGAATATGTAAACAAGATCAGGGAACGTGCAAGAGGCGGACAAGCAGATGTTCTGCCGGACATCACAAGCAGTGGTGACGAGCTGTTGAAAAAGATACAGCACGAACGCAGGGTGGAACTGGCTTTTGAAGATCATCGGTTCTTCGACGTGCGCCGATGGAATATAGCGATGGATACGGAGAACAAACCCGCACGCAAAATCACAATTGTACGTGATGACCAGACTAAGGTGAAAACGTATAAGATTGAAGTTTTGCAGGAACGCAAGTTCTTGCCGCAACATTATTTATTGCCGATACCGAGAAGTGAGATTCTGAAAAACTCACTTCTGCAACAGAATCCGGGTTATAAATAATCAGACTTAAGATAGGGCTGTGCCAGAAGACACAGTGGGTTATACCGATTCACACGGTAAGAATGACAGAAAGCCGTGATTGAAGATGTATAATTCCTCACAATAAGGTACTTGGGCACAGCTCTTTTTTACTAGGTTTTTAAGAAGATAAGGTGTTTATTTTAAATATTTATTTTCTATCTTTGACCCATCACTATTCACACGTCAAAATCATATACTAAATAACACATTATGTCGAACATAAGAGTAAAATCTATTACTATTTTCTTACTATTCTTCTTATCCGCCGGAAATATCAGTGCCGAAAACAATAACCGGTGGAATATAGATGCCAATGGCGGTATTTCGTGGACTATCGACGGAGGTATTCCACATTCCGACCACATTGAAATGAGTGGATTGAAGCTATCCGCCGTATTGAGATACGGAGTAGATGCAAACGGCTCATTCCAACTGAACAGAAGTCTGATATGGCCTTCGCTACGTACCATACCAAACAATACTCATGCCAGTCTGACACGCCGTTTTGCATGGAATGTGACGGACATGATTTCAGTCAATGGTTCTTCTCTGACGAATGAAAAGGTCAGAAAGATTGCATTGAGGGGGATGATGACTACAGAGAGTGAGTTTGATCTGAACGGAAGAGGTAAGCTCGAACTGACCCGCATATTGTTCCCATCGGTATCTCTCCCCGCCTTTTGTGAGAAGTATACACTCAAGAATATCGGAACATCAGATGTAGCCGTTGAAATACCCTCCAGTCGTTCCGCTATAAATACAGCCGAAAAAGATGGAACGGAAGGAAGTTACAAATTGGTCTCTACCCTGAGCGGACAGACTGCCGGAATATTAAAACCGGGGGAACAGCTGACATTCGATGCAACATTTGCAGGCTATAAACTCAAAGATGCTGAACTGCAAATTGATGTGGAGAAGGAGTTGAAAGCGAGACAAGAGTTGATTGACGGATTCCGTGATAATCTGGTTTTAAGAACTCCCGATCCGGTCATTAACACGATGTTCGCTTTTGCCAAGATACGGGGAGCCGAAAGCATCTATGATACAAAAGGGGGATTGCTCCACAGTCCCGGTGGCGAAGCATACTATGCTGCAATATGGGCAAACGATCAGGCGGAATATATCAACCCTTTCTTTCCGTATTTGGGATATGCCACCGGAAATAAATCTGCGTTGAATGCTTACCGACTTTTCGCACGTTATACCAACCCTGAATATAGCAAATTGCCAAGTTCCGTTATTGCGGAAGGTACAGATGCGTGGGGTGTTGCGGGTGATCGCGGGGATGCCGCTATGGTAGCTTACGGAGCTTCACGTTATGCGTTGGCCAGAGGTGACAAAGCCGAAGCGGAAGAATTGTGGGGATTGATAGAATGGTGTCTGGAATATTGCAAAAGGAAACTGAACAAAGAGGGTGTTGTAGCTTCCGACGCAGACGAATTGGAGAATCGCTTTCCTGCCGGTAAAGCCAATTTATGCACATCTTCTCTTTATTACGATGCGCTATGCTCTGCCGGATATCTGGGTAAAGAGCTTGGTAAGCCCGCCTCACAATTGGCTAAATACAAGAAAGAGGCAGCAACCCTTCGCCTGAATATTGATAAGTATTTCGGTGCAAAGGTGGAAGGCTTCAATACTTACCGGTATTACGAGGGAAATGATGTGTTGCGCTCGTGGATATGCATTCCGTTGACGGTAGGTATTTATGAAAGAAAGAATGCGACAATTGAAGCGCTGTTCTCCCCGCGCCTGTGGACAAAGGACGGATTACTCACGCAGGCAGGTAGTGAAACCTACTGGGATCGCTCTACACTTTATGCGTTAAGAGGTGTATTTGCTTGTGGGGAAACTGAAAAAGCTACAAGCTATTTGAAGTATTATTCCACACTACGATTGCTAGGCGAGCATGTGCCATACGCCATTGAAGCATGGCCCGAGGGCAATCAACGCCATCTGTCCGCCGAGAGTGGTTTGTATTGCCGTATTATAACCGAAGGTATGTTCGGCATTCGCCCTACGGGTTTGCATTCTTTTACTGTCCAACCTCGTTTACCTAAGGATTGGAATGAGATGAGTCTTCGCAAGATTCGGGCATTCGACAATACATTCGACATTGAGGTTCACCGGAATGGCAGCAAGATTGAAGTAAAAGTAACTTCTGCTGAGAAAACAGTATTAAAGCGTAAGATCAGCGAAGGAGAGCAAATTACAGTGAACTTGCCAAAACATTGAAATTCGGAAAGCTAGACAAGATTAAGAAAGAGTTTGAATATTATTCCAAACCGTTCAATTTTTAAAGAAATATAATGATGAGTTCACTTTTAATGCCCATTATTTCAGTTTTTATCCCCTTTAAAAATATTTGTAAAGGATTAACTTCTGAGAAAATAGATTTTCTAAAAGTGGAGTCTATGATACAAATAACAAGTATTAAATCTTAAAGTAAACATTAAAAACACTATGAACAGAAAAGCATTGTTATGCTGTTTGTTTGCATCAGCTACAATATGTGGCGTGCAGGCTCAGAAAGTTTTTCAATTAAAGTCACCTGACGGGAAAATTGTGACCGAAGTTTCCGTCGGCAAGACAATCACTTATTCCACTTCACACGAAGGGGATGTTATCCTCGCTCCGTCACCCATATCGATGACCCTGACAAACGGTGAAACGTATGGCCTGAATTCCAAACTTGCAGGAAGCAAGACTGCTTCGGTAGATAACGTCATTCATACGGCAATCTACAAAAAGAAAGAGGTGCGTGATCATTATAATGAACTGACATTGAAGTTCCGTGGTTCATTCAACCTTATCTTCCGAGCTTATGACGACGGTGTTGCTTATCGGTTTGTATCAACTTTACAGAAGCCTTTTGAAGTAAAAGCGGAACAAGCGGTATTCAATTTTCCAAGTGATCGGAAAGCTTATGTACCTTATGTAAAGAATGAGGCTCCAACACTGGAACAACAGTTCTATAATTCTTTTGAAAATACTTACCGCCACATTAATTTATCGGAATGGGACAACAAGCGTTTGGCTTTCCTGCCTCTGGCAATAGAATGTGATCATGGAAAGAAAGTAGCTATTACCGAAGCCGATCTGACGAATTATCCGGGCATGTATTTGCACAATGATAACGGTTCTTCTTCTTTAAAAGGTGTTTTTGCCGGGTGCCCCGCAGAGATAGAACAAGGAGGACACAACCGCTTGCAAGGAGTAGTGAAGTCACGTGAAGGATATATCGCCCGCTTTGATAAAGGATGTGCCTTCCCATGGCGTACACTCATTATCTCGGCTAATGATTATGAACTGGCCAATAATGACATGGTCTATCGGTTAGCCTCAGCATCGGATAAAACGCAGGATTACAGTTGGGTAAAACCGGGTAAGGTAGCATGGGACTGGTGGAATGATTGGAACATATATAATGTACCTTTCAAGACTGGCGTAAACAACGAGACTTATAAGTATTACATCGACTTTGCTTCTTCACATGGCATTCAATATGTCATTTTGGATGAAGGCTGGGCGGTAAATATGAAAGCTGATTTATTCCAAGTGGTTCCCGAGATTAATTTGGAGGAGCTGACTGCATACGCTGCAAAGAAAAACGTGGGTTTGATTCTTTGGGCCGGCTATTGGGCTTTCAACCGCGATATGGAGAAAGTATGCAAGCATTATTCCGAGATGGGCATCAAAGGATTCAAAGTAGATTTCATGGACAGGGACGATCAGGCTATGGTTGATTTTCACCATCGTGCAGCTCAAATGACAGCTAAATACAAATTGATGATCGATTTTCACGGAACATATAAGCCGACGGGATTGAATCGTACTTACCCAAATGTGATAAACTTTGAAGGAGTTCACGGATTGGAACAGCTGAAATGGGCACCGGGGGAAATTGACCAGGTAACTTATGATGTGACCTTCCCTTACATCCGTATGCTTGCCGGACCTGTGGATTATACCCAGGGAGCCATGCGCAACGGAAGCAAGAATAACTATCGCCCCGTTAATTCCGAACCGATGAGTCAGGGTACGCGTTGCCATCAATTAGCCGAATATATCGTATTTGATTCTCCGCTGAATATGATGTGCGATAGCCCATCCAACTATATGAGGGAAAAAGAATGCACCAAGTTCATTGCAGACGTACCTACCGTATGGGATCGTAGCGTTGCTCTGAATGGAGAAATGGCGCAATACCTCACTCTTGCACGCCAAAAAGGGGATATATGGTATGTGGGCTCATTAACCAATTGGAAAGGACGTACGGTAGACCTCGATCTCTCTTTCCTGGGCAAGGGCAAGTACGAAGCTGAATTATTCAGAGATGGTATCAATGCCGACAAAGCAGCTTGTGACTATGTAAAAGAGACAGTTAGCATCCCCGAAAGCAGAAAACTATCTGTGAACTTAGCTTCAGGCGGTGGCTTTGCCATGAAGATTTATCCGGTAAAATAAAAAGAGCATTTTTTCTAGCAGGTTGGCATAAATCACCCGGTAGAATTGCATTCGAGCAGATAATTAACGAAGAATAAATTATCTGCTCGAATTTTTAGTCTAGTGTACATTCAAACAATAATTAAACTGTAAAAAACTATAATCTTTACTGTCCATACCATTATCATAGAAGAACACTCATAAGCTCACTGTTTCTGATATGATATGTTGGCTTTCACATATAGTTGATAAAAAGCAGCAATGAAAGCATACTCAGAAAAAATACAGGTATTAATACCGGGAAAATACAATAAAATCCCTTTAGTTATTTCACTATAAATGTAGAAGGCAAAGCCAATAGTTGATATTGAATGGTTCTTGCCAAGCGGTAATCACCCAAAGCATTGGGATGGAGACGATCGGTATCTTTATCATGAAAATATTGCCAATGCGACTCTTCCATGGGATAAAGTCCACTCAATGAGTACAAATCAATCAGCGGAACAGCCCAATACGACGCAGCTTGCTTCAACGTATCTATATAAGCATCAATGTACAAGCCTTGACTATTACTGAAGTATTCGTCAGGCTGAATATTATTATCGCCAAATCGAGCATACGATCGATGAATCGGAGTCATAATAATGATCTGCTGTTCGGGGAAGTTTTTCTTCAGATAAGCCATCGTTTTATTAATACGTCCGCAGAATGTAGTATCGTTCATTATGAGTGTGCGATGTTTACGTAACACTTCCTGACCGTTATAGTTAGTTTTTTCGACCGTTTCATTAAAGAAAGTGCCGATGGGAACACCGTGCATATAGTCATTGGTACCCGCAAAAATAAGGATAGCATCAACTCCTACTCCCTCTGCATTATGAAGCTTAACAGCTTGACGATAAATGTCACTCCATTGGTTACCGTTAATGCCGTACACATGAGGATCCACACCTAGGAGTTCAGCTAAATATTCCCAATAAACACACGTCGTCCCTACCCTACGCTTATCAGTCATCGAATCACCCAGAAAAGCAACTCTCTTTCCCTTCCACTGGCTATCTAAAGTCTTTTCACTTTCGGTTATTGCAACCTTTGAGGCAGGTTGCTGCATCGCAGATCGCGTATCATTATTATTTGTTGAGTTATTCTTCAGCAAATCCAGAGTGTGTAACAACAACTCTTTTCCTCCAAAAGCTCCATGTCCGGGTATCACCCATTGTGCATCGGGGTAGCGGGCTATAACTTTTATAATGGTGGAAGGCCATTCAGATATAACAGCATCAGAAAGATTACCTAACCCCGTAGCACTCATATCTTTTACCATACAACCACCAAAGAGAATCTTCTCCGAAGGAATCCACACAACAATATTGTCGGTGGAATGTCCCCCGCCCGGATAATAGCAATGAATATTCATATCACCCAATTTTATTGTTAGTGAGTCAGTAAATCCATATTCCGGCAAAGGCAGATTCTTCTTTCGCGCAATATCCACAGTCATTTTGTTGGCATACGATTTAACTCCTTTTTTCTTGAGATAAGACAACCCTCCCATGCAATCTCCATGCCAATGATTAGGAATAAAAGTAGTCAGTTTGGCATGAAGATGCTTCTGTATCCAATCTGTTAGCAAAGCTGTACGCTCATTAGTTGCAGGCGTATCAAGCAATGCAGCTTTCTTTCCGTCAACAAGAATCAAACCGTTGCATGGTACAACACCGAAACTACCCATATCGTCCCATGAGACGTAAAAATAAGCATGTTCCGAAAGCTTAGTGACTTCCATACCCGGAGCAACTACAATTTTTCCTTTATCAACTTGTTGCGCATTAAGATTCAACGCACCAATGAGAAGTAAAGCTCCTATTATAAGCGAAAAACGTTTCATAGACAATTATCTCTTTATTTTTTATTATCGCAAAGTTATATAAAAAGCTAATAAATAGCTAGTTTATAAGATAATACTCCATTGCTATACAGAGAAGTTAAAAACAAAGAAAACAGAAGACTAACACTTTTGAAATGCTACCCGTGGATCTCCATTAGCCAAATAGATAATGCCACATCGTAAATAGCCACATTTCTCCAAAAGAGACTGCATCACGATATTATCAGCATGGGTGTCTACACGTATATTGGGGCAATGCTCATAACACCAATCCAAACAATACTGCCCTAAGCCTTTGACTTTACCTCCTCCGGCAAGCCGATGAACAACACCGTACGGCGCATCATTCAACCAGCATCCTCCTTCTATATAAGCATAAGTGGGATCTTCTCCTTGCCAAAAGCAGAACGTAGCGACAATATCATTGGTATCATCCACACAGACATAGCTGTTTCCCGAAACAATATCTTTTTCTATCACTTCACGCGAAGGATATCCATTAGTCCATTGATGCATATTCCCCGTGCTCCGCATGAAGGTGCGGGCATAATCAAATAACTGCATCTGTCGGTCGACATCAGCCAAAGAAGCCTTTCTAATTTTCATAAGTAGTTAAATAAGTCACAAAAATAAAAAAATGATGGTATTATCGGGGAAAGTATCTCCCCTAGCAATCATTTTTTATAGAAATTTCCTCTATAAAAACTTAAGTTTATGAACAAAGCAACTTATGATCGTCTTTTTAATATAAGCCTAGTCAACTAAAGAAAATGCCTAAAGTTGAATACACATCCTTCAAAAAAAGAAGAATAAAAAGTGCCTACTATGATAAGAAGAAACTTTATCTTTGCATCATAATAAAGAAAGGAACATTATGGCAGATAATTATTTGGAAAAGCAATACGCAGAATATGAAGCCCGGAAAGCAGCTTGGGAAAAGGCTAAAAAGCTGGGGAAGAAGAATACAAATATAACCTCTCCATCAACCCAAATAAAACAATCTACTCCAAAAAGCTCTTTAGACGATAAACTGAAAAAATAAGAAGTAGGAGCATCTTAAACACAAAGAATGAAGACATTCACTATCTCTACATTCGGTCAACATTAACAGATTGTTTTATTTGTTTTCGATAATCCGTAGGAGACATCCCTAAATGTAAACGTACATACTTTCCAAAAAATGAAAGGTTAGGGAAATTTAGTGATTCTGAAATTTCCTTTATAGAATGACTGGAATGTTTCAATTTATATCTAATAACCTCTGTTGTGTAATCGTGAATCCATCCTAAAGCGGTTTTTCCCGTCAAACTCTTACATACTACAGATAAATATTTTGGAGTTACACACAATTTCTCACTATAAAAAGACACGCTACGATCTTTAGTGACATACTCCGGTAGTAGATCCATGAATTTTTTGAAAAGAATATCACCTTGCCGCATCATGTCATCATTGGAAAGAGTCACAGAGTTTGAAAGAATAGCAAATATCTCATAAAGAACAGCACTTATCAACGCATAAACCACTTCATAATGATAAGACTTCTTTTCCCGTTTGATCTTAGCATTTATCATTTGGCAATATTGACTCATCAAATCAGCCTCCTCAGTACTTATACTTAAAACCGGATTTTTATTCACATAAAAAGCCATATCCCAATTATTTCGGCTACCGTGCATCATACTTTGAATTAATTCTTCGGAAAGTATAAGTACCCGACCTTTAAAATCAGGAGTAATCATGTAATTATTCAAAATAATGTTGGGACGACAAAACAGCAAATCATTTTTATGTACAACAAAAGTGTTAGCATTTATGTCCAATTGAAGTTTACCTTCCTGACAGAATAAAATGAGAATAGCGTTTACCTTAACAGAATCATAACTCTCAGGAAGATCTTGCAGATCATCTACGATAGCAACATTTTCATTTAAGAAATTTACGAAATCTTCTCTCCTAAGATAAGAAAAATCGACTTCATTTATAGTGTCCTTTATTTCCATAACAGTAACTTCTTTTGTGCAAAAATGATAAATACAAGAGACATAACGGTGTTCCATTATGCTATAAAAATACTCTAAATTTCTTTTAGAGCCTAATATACAGAGAAATACAACACAAAACCGCCCTTTTGGAACACTTGTAATGTTCTAAAAAACATCACTTTTGCTGAAAAATTAATGATAAATCTATTAAATAATTGGTATATGAAAAAAAATAGCTATGTATTTTTGTGCTTATGGGCTGGACTATTAATGACAGGGTGTGGCAAAAAGCAAGAAAAAGAAACCATTAATCCGTTGCCGGTAAAGGTGATTACAGTAAAGGTTGAAAATTGGGATGCTGAACGCGATTTTTCAGGAACAACAGAAGAAATGTCGGGTACCTCACTAAGTTTTAGTATAGGAGGAACACTTAAGAAGATACTTGTTTCGACCGGCAAAAACATCCATAAAGGAGAATTAATAGCAATAGCAGATGACGCTACTTTGCGAAATGCATACAATATAGCGGCGGCTACACTAAATCAAGCGAAAGACTCTTATCAGCGAATGAAACTATTACATGATAAAGGGAGTCTGCCTGAAATGCAATGGGTCGAAGTACAAAGTAAATTGGAACAAGCTTCTGCTTCTGAAAAGATAGCTCGTAAGGATATGCAAGACTGTAAGCTCTATGCTCCTTTTAGTGGCGTCATATCGGAAAAATTTGCAGATGCGGGAGAAAATGTCATGCCCGGCTCACCAATAGTAAAGCTTGTGACTATTAATCAAATCAAAATTAAAATAGCGGTACCTGAAAATGAAATTTCAGGAATAAACATAGGACAAACATTAAAGCTTATAGTACCTGCTCTAAACTCTCAAGATTTTGAAGGAAAAGTAATCGAAAAAGGAATAAGTGCGAATCCACTGTCACGCTCTTACGAAGTAAAAGCAATAGTGGATAATCCAAATGGCAAACTAATGCCGGGTATGGTTTGCCAAGTTAAAGTTAACCTAAATAAAAAAGGAAACTCTATGCTAATGTTACCTACCCAACTTATCCAACTTGATGAAAACAATCATTCTTTTATCTGGATTGTAAAAGAAGGAAAAGCACAAAGAAGATTTATACAGTGGAAGGGCTTCTCAGATAAGAATACGATCATTAATAGCGGACTTGAATCCGGAGATCAGGTAATTGTAGAAGGCCAACAAAAAGTTAGTGAAAACACACCTGTTAATATTATAAAATAAAAACAAGTATGAAAAAACAAAATATTGTAGAGTGGGCTATGCACTATCGGCAAATTATTATTTTGCTAGTATCTGTGCTCATGGCATTCGGAATCTACGGATTATCTGAAATGGGAAAAAACGAGTTCCCCAATTTCACAATTCGCCAAGGGATAGTGGCGGTAGCATATCCCGGCGCTACTGCAGCGGAAATTGAAGAACAAGTCACTAAGCCTTTAGAGAATTACATCTTTAGCTATAAAGAGGTAAAAAAAAGAAAGACATTTTCTTACAGTAAAGACGGCATGGCAATTGTGCAAGTAGAACTCAATGATAATTTAAACAATAAAGATGAGTTCTGGAGCAAATTTAAACATGGCATAAACCAATTTAAGAGAGAGTTGCCAAGCGGTGTAGCTGCTGTCGTTGTGATGGATGATTTTGGAGACACTTCAGCAATGCTTATAACGATAGAAAGTAATGAGAAGACTTTTAAAGAGTTGAAAACTTACATGGATGATCTCAAAGATCATCTGCGGAAGATAGAGAGTATAGCTAGAATGAATGTCTTAGGAATGAGAAAAGAGCAGATTTCGATCTATTTGGATAATAAGAAACTTTCGCAATATGGCATTAATGAAGAGACACTTGCAGTCCAACTATTTATCAAAGGATTTAAAACGACTGCCGGGCGTATAAAGTCAAGCAACTATACCGCACCTATCTATGTTAGCAAATCATTTAATACGGTGCGGGATGTACAAGAGATGATTATTTACTCCGATCCGAAAGGTAATAATATACGCTTGAAAGACATAGCCAATGTCGTAAAAGAATATAATGAACCGGAATCATACATCACTAATAATGGAAAGAAGTGCTTATTGTTGAGTGTGGAAATGAAAGATGGACAGAATATTGTGAAGATGGGCGATGAGATTAATAAAACCTTGGATAATTTCAAGAAAGAAGTATTGCCATCTGAAGTTCAATTGTTTAAAATAACCGACCAAAGCCAAGTGGTAGAGCACAGCGTAGAAAATTTTCTACATGAGCTGCTTATTGCCATTGCAGCGGTAGTCATAGTCGTCATGTTGCTGCTTCCTTTAAGAGTTGCAGTAATTGCAGCATCAACAATACCCATTACAATATTTATTTCCTTAGGCTTATTTTATGCATTTGGAATTGAGTTGAATACAGTTACATTAGCCGCTCTAATCGTAACATTAGGTATGATCGTGGATAATTCCATTGTTATAATAGATAATTATTTGGAAAAGATTTCAGAAGGGCTATCACGTTGGAATGCCGCAATACAAAGTGCCACCCACTTTTTCAAGTCTATCTTCTCGGCTACAATGGCTATAAGTATTACCTTCTTCCCATTCCTTTTTACGATGAAAGGAATGACACATGACTTTTTAATGAGCTTTCCATGGGCCATTACTTTAATTCTACTCATTTCTTTACTTGTAGCGGAGTTGGTGGTTCCTTTCTTAATGTTTTATTTCATAAGAAAACCATTACAAAAAAGTAAGAAGCAAAAAAAGAGTTTTTCTTTTCTCGATTTTATTCAAAGCGGATATGACAAAATTCTGAATATCTGTTTTATGTATCCTCGCATTGTTATTGCTATCGGACTAGTATCAGTAGTAGCAGGCATTCTTTTATTGGGTAAAGCACCACAGAAACTCATGCCTGTAGCAGAACGTAACCAATTTGCTGTGGAAATAGAAATGCCAACAGGGACATCATTAAAGAAAACAGCCCTGATAGCAGACAGCCTGGAGCATATACTCCGGAAAGACGCTCGTATAGTTTCCATAGCATCATTTAAAGGAACAAGCTCACCGCGCTTCCAAACTTCGTATGCCCCCAGACTTGGAGGAAGCAATTTTGCCCAATTCATAGTAAACACAACAAGCAATAAAGCGACTGTGGAGGTACTCAATGAATATACTCCTAAATATTCAACGTTTTTCCCGGAAGCAGTCGTTCGATTTAAGCAATTAGGATATGGAAGTGCTACCAACCCTATTGAAATAAGAATCAGCGGAGATAGCCTATCCGATTTAAAGCGAGAGGCGCATAAAATAGAGCAGATTCTACGTACTTTACCTGAACTAAATCTTATTCGCACTGATTTTAACGAGCAGTTGGCTGGAGTGCAAGTCACTTTAGACGAAGACCAATCAAACCGACTAGGGATTACTAATGGAATGCTGGCTTCTACATTGGCGTCTCGATATAGCAATGGCATTACTCTGGCAACAACATGGCAAGGTGATTACGACATGCCAATTGTATTGAAAAGTAATAAGGCGGACTCTGCATCCATTAGTGATATTCAGAATGAATTAATACCTGCATATGGAGGTATTACGAATGTGCCTTTACGCCAAGTTGCGCAAATAACTCCGGTTTGGCAAGACGGACAAATTGCGAGACGAAATGGAATAAGGACAATTTCAGTTATAGCTGAGGTTAAAAGAAACATTAATGTCATGAACGCCACCTCAAAAGTGGAAGATATCTTGAAGAAGCAACCAATGCCGAAAGGAGTTACTCTGACTTATGGTGGTGATTACGAAGAGAATGGAGAAGAGACACCTCATCTTATTGGAGCCTTACTCATAGCGATAGGAATTATTTACTTTATTCTTATCGGTCATTTTAAAAGAATTAGTACAGCTACTCTACTATTGTTGAGCTTAAGCTTATGCTTTTTCGGTACCGCCGCAGGAATATGGATACAAGGAGTTGACCTAAGTATGACGTGTATACTAGGTATTGTAAGTTTGATGGGTATACTAGTACGAAACGGTATAATCATGATCGATTATGCAGAAGAACTCCGAAGCAAAGAAAGAATGTCAGTACGTAATGCTATATATTATTCGGCAAAACGCCGTATGCGTCCAATTTTCCTAACTTCTGCAGCAGCTTCGGTTGGAGTTATACCTATGATTTTGGGAGGAAGCGGGCTTTGGATGCCTATGGGAACCGTTATTTTTTATGGAACGCTAATTACCATGGTGTTCATTCTTACCGTATTGCCTGTATCATACTGGATGCTGATGAAAAAACTTCAAAAGCAACGTTTAAAATCACAATTAATAGAAAATGAATTTGCATAAATAAAGAAGCATGAAAGGTTATACCACATTAATCATTGCAATTACAGCATGCTGTACAATTGCACAACCTGCATGGGGACAAAAAGAATATACCCTTGACGAATGCAGAACCGCTGCATTAAAACAAAATATAAAGATAAGAAAAGCGAATAATGAAACTGAAAGTAGCAAACAGACTGAAAAGGAAATGTTTACGAAGTTCTTTCCATCTGTGAGCGCATCGGCTACAGCATTCAGTGCAAACAAGAATCTTATTGAAATGAATGTGGCACCAGGTATGAACTTATCTCTTTTAAAGAACGGGGTATCGGGTGGTATTTTAGCTACACAACCGGTTTTTGCAGGTGGACAAATTGTTAATGGAAACAAGTTGGCTAAAGTTGGAACAGAAGTCAGTAAAATCCAAATGCAACAATCAGAGAATGAAGTCTCCTACACAGTTGAACAATATTTTTGGCAAATTATAAGCTTAAAGGAAAAGCTAAAAACAGTTGTAAGCATAAAAACTATGCTCCAGACTTTAAATAATGATGCTCAATCGGCAGTAAATGCTGGAGTGAGAAACAAAAATGATCTCCTGCAAGTCGAGCTAAAGCAAAATAGCATTGAGGCTGATAGATTAAAATTGATAAATGCTATAGATATATGTAAAAAAGTACTGGCACAATATATTGGTGAGCAGCTTGATGGCTTTGATATAAAAGGACAGACCATGGAACTAAAAGAACTTCAACGACCTCTGGAGTTAATGAGAAATCATCAGACGTCATTAATGCTTACTCCCGAATACGAGCTACTCCGAAAGAATATTGAAGTTCAGAACTTACAAAAAAAGATTGAGATAGGGAAACAACTGCCATCAGTGGGCATAGGTGCCGGATATATGCACGATTATATATTTGATAAAAACAATTCATACGGCATAGCTTTTGCTACAATTTCAGTCCCAATATCCGATTGGTGGGGTGGTTCACACGCTATAAAAAGAAGAAAAATACAATTAAAAATAGCACAAGATGAATTAAAGGATAATAGCGAATTACTTATTCTGAAGATGCAAAAGAATTGGAACGAATTGGATGATGCTTATCAACAAATCCTTTTATCCAATAAATCAATAGAGCAAGCCAGCGAAAACCTTCGTTTACACGAAGATTATTATAAAGCCGGAACAGTGAACATGAGCAATTTATTGGAAGCACAATCGTTGTATCAACAAAGCAAAAATCAGTATATAGATGCATTTGCAGAATATCAAGTAAAGAAAGTAGCTTATCTTCAATCTACAGGAGAAACAGCTATAAAATGAAATCAGCATTTATATTTTGGCAATAATAAACTAAGATAATATGAAAAGAACATATTTCAAGCCATTACACTTTATAGTAGCAATGATTATTTTCTTTCTCGTGTGCCAATTTATAAATACTAGCAATAGTATAAACGGGGAATCGTACGACCACGGTTCCTCGTTGGTTAAAATTGACTCTGCAAGCTTTTTCAATGCCATACGCTCTGACTTATGCTTTGTATTATTTTATAGATCGAATTTAACCGCATGTGAAAATATGGAGAAAAAGTTGACTGAATTGGCTAAAGATCAAACCAATCATAGTCACTTCTTTAAAATAAATACAGCTTTTCAATGCGACTCTATAATAAATCAATATAATATATCGGAGGTGCCCAATATTTTAATATTCAAAAACGGAATAGAAAAAAGAAGAATCATGGGAGTAATCTCATATTCAAGTCTCCAAATGATATATCAACGTGAAATAAAATGAAAGTAATATTAACAAGCATGTTATGCGGTTCTATTCTTGGTTTTATCTATTGGTATTATTGGGGATGTTATTGGGGAGTCTTTCCTTTCTCCGCCGAATGCTGGGCAAATTGTGTATTAGGAGCTCTTATGGGAGGCTTTATAGCTAGCATATATGAAGAAAATAAGGAGTTAAAATAAGGAAGTAGGTATGACTCTTCTACCTTCACATATCAGATAAAAGAGTGATCTTCAATAAAAATAAAATGAATACAAGCTTTATAGTATAATGTAACATACTATAAAGCAATTAATTGAATAAAATAAAATGCCATATTTTAATAAACATAGTCGCAATATCTTTGTTATATCAAAATCGATAAAGACAGTAAGCAACTTATTATGTTGAATTAAAATAGAACGTTTATTATGAAAAAGTATTTTTTATTTTCACTGATCTCTCTTTTAGTAATCGCTGCATCAGCACAGACTACATGGAAAAATGATCCGCCTCATTCCCGCTTGGGCTTTGTAGTGAAACATCTCACAATATCCGAAATTGAAGGTTACTTTTCTGACTTTTCGGCGGAAGTTACAACTTCAAAACCTGATTACTCGGATATGAAAATAAAAGTTACTGCAAAGGTTTCGAGCATCAATACAGGCGTTGAGATGCGCGACAATCACCTGAAGTCAGCAGACTTTTTTGATGCGGAGAAATATCCGGAATTGGTTTTCAATAGTACTAAGGTAGTTAAGACTCCAGCCAAAGCGGGGAAACAAGGTACACAATACGGAAAGATCTACGGAACATTAACGTTCCATGGCATCACCAAACCGGTTGTGCTGGATGTGAAATACTTCGGCAAAGTTACTAATCCGATGAATAATAATGAAACAGCCGGATTTAAGGTTAGCGGCACGATAAGCCGTAAGGATTTCGATTTAGGGCCAAAATTTCCTGAAGCTATGATTTCGGATAAAGTCAGTATTGACGCAAATCTTGAGTTTAGTCCACAAAAGTAAACTCCACACAATAAAAGTTATAGTGAGCGGATTTTTAAAGTTGCAGGAAACGACTTAAAAATCCGCTCATTCTTTGCCTATGCAGTCAAAACAGCCATTTAAACTGACAAATCTCACAGGAAATGAGAGGGATATAGAGGTATCCCTGCAGATAATAATCCTTATTTTTGCAACGATTAAATTGATTTGTCCGTAAATCATCCGTTTACGGATTGTAGTATTAACCAGCAATAAATAAAAGCCATGAAATTCGTTTCTGTATTTTTCAGCTTATTGATTTCGCTGTCAGTTCTAGCTCAAGAGAAGTTTCCTGATGGGACCCTTATTCCCAATTGGTTCAAACAAAATGAAGTTGTCAATATCTCAACTTTAGGAAGTAAGTACAATTTGGCTAATTATGGAATAGTCAACGACAGCACATTGTTACAAACAGACAAAATTCAAGCCGTTATTGATCAAGCTGCTAAAAATGGCGGTGTTGTTATTGTTCCAAAAGGAACATACCTGACCGGAGCTTTATTTTTCAAGCCTAAAACACATCTATACTTGGAAGAAGGAGCCGTGCTGAAAGGAAGTGATGATATCAGCAACTTTCCCATTATCAATACGCGTATTGAAGGTCAAAGCTTAAAATATTTTGCCGCATTAATCAATGCCGATCATGTTGATGGTTTTACGCTGTCCGGTAAGGGAACAATTAACGGGAACGGATTAAGATACTGGAAATCGTTTTGGTTGAGACGGACGGTAATTCCTAAATGTACCAATATGGATGAACTTCGTCCCCGCCTGGTATACATATCAAACTCTAATGATGTACAGATTTCGGGAGTACATTTAATGAACTCTCCTTTTTGGACCACACACATCTATAAATGCAACCGTATAAAGTTGTTGAACTTGACCATCACCTCACCCGGTGCTCCTGTAAAAGCTCCAAGTACCGATGCTATCGATATTGATGTGTGCAGTGATGTCCTAGTGAAGAACTGCTACATGTCTGTCAACGATGATGCGATTGCATTAAAAGGAGGAAAAGGTCCTCAGGCAGATAAAGATGCAACAAATGGAGAGAACAAAAATATCATCATTGAAGACTGCACATACGGCTTCAGCCACAGCGCTTTAACTTGTGGCAGTGAATCCATTCATAACAGAAATATTATCCTTCGCCGTTGTACGCTGAGTAATGTCAGTCGGCTATTGTGGTTGAAAATGCGTCCCGATACACCACAGCGATATGAATATATA
Organism: Bacteroidaceae bacterium HV4-6-C5C; assembly: GCA_007896885.1. Lineage (GTDB taxonomy): Bacteria > Bacteroidota > Bacteroidia > Bacteroidales > Bacteroidaceae > Bacteroides. Next base: position 36,005 of record VOIU01000004.1, on the reverse strand, counting down.
TTGGTTGAAGATATCAAAGGAGATGCCAGAAGCTGCCTCTTCATTAAGCCATGGACTCAATTCTTTGACCTAAAAGGTGCTCAGGAACCTCCGAAGTCTTATTCCGAACATGTCACAATGCGTAATATCAATTTAGAATGCGATGTATTCTTCAATGTGGAAAAATCGGATAAATATCAACTATCCAACTTCACTTTCGAGAATTTGAATATTAAAGCTAAGAATGGTAAATACGATAAAGATCTGATCACATCATCTGTTTGGAAGAATATCAAGGTAGTCAATAAAGAGTAATGCCATAACTCCGAAAAAGAGTTTCTTTCTTAGCATTGGCAAACCATAGCCTTAAAGCGAAGTATCAATGTCAAAAGATAAGAATTAAAGAGAGAGACTCGTGAATCATTATAATAAAGGGGGTGTGTCAAAAGCCCCTATTTCATAAAAACGCCCTTGTTACAACATGTTGTAGCAAGGGCGTTCTGCTATTTTTTGCCTTTTGACACACCTTCTTTATTGTTTCCAAGTTTTCTCTTCAAATAAACATTTACGGAATATTGAATACCCCAATAAGACTGTAGTGAAGTTCAATAAACGAGTCAGGATTCGAAGCTACGTAACAATTTAATCTCACTCTCCCAGAGCGTCTCATCAGGAGTCTCGAGCACTATCGGGATATTGTCAAATCGTTTGTCCTGCATAAACCGCCGAAAGAAGTCAAGGCCCAGAAGTCCTTTGCCAATGCTATCATGTCGGTCGACACGGCTACCCAAAGCTTTCTTTGTATCATTGAGATGAATAGCTTTTAAATAGTTAAAACCGACCGTACTGTCGAATTCGGAGAACACCTCGTCATAATTCCCTACAATATCATATCCTGCAGAGTAGGTATGGCAAGTGTCGAGGCAGACACCCACACGCGACTTATCATTTACCCGCTCAATAATATGCTTTAAGTGAATGAACTGATTGCCTATATTACTCCCCTGACCTGCCGTATTTTCAATCACAGCAGTCACACCCTCGGTCTTCTCCAAAGCCAGATTAATGGAGTCCGCCACTTTATCGAGACAATCTTCAATGCTTATTTTATTGAGATGACTACCCGGATGAAAGTTGAGCAACTTTAAGCCTAACTGTTCACAACGTTGCATTTCATCCAGAAAAGCAGCACGACTCTTATCCAATCCCTCCATATCGGGATGTCCCAGGTTAATGAGATAGCTGTCGTGAGGCAAAATATAACGGCTACCAAAGCCATATTTATCACAATTCACCTTAAAAGCCTCAACACTCTCTGGAGTCAAAGGCTTTGCCACCCATTGTCGCTGATTCTTTGTAAACAGAGCAAAAGCATTTGCTCCTATACTATCGGCATTTACAGGAGCTTGTTCTACTCCACCACTTGCCGAAACATGCGCACCTATATATTTCATTTTTTATCGATATCAATTAAACAATCGGTCAATATTCGGTATCCTTGACTATTCAGATGTAAACCATCCACAGTCAGGGATTCATTCAGCCGTCCTCCTTCAAGCAAACGATCGAAAACATCCAGATAAATAATATCGGAAGTAGCAATCTTGGCATGTATTTTTTTATTCAAGCGCGAGATGAACCGGTTCGTGGCAGAGCTGTCGGAATAGTCATTTCGAGGAAGTATGCAATATAAATACTTCTGGAGAGAAGGGATAGCCTCTATAGCATAAACGTAATGCTCCACATAAGCATCTATGTTTTCGTTATTCAAACGGTAAAGATCGTTGGTACCAAACTCTATCACAAGTTTGCAGTCGGAAACATCGCGTTGAAACGATTCGATATAATCCATACCTTCCCCGGGAAGTCCGTAATTAAAACACTCCCACTTCGGAAAATAGATTTCAAGTGGCCAAAGCGCAATGTGACTATCACCGACAAATACATATTTAGGTTTCTCAATCATAAGGCACAAGTTCCTTCACCGCCAAAATCCTTACTGGTTTTACCATGATATTCGGGATGACGCTCCAGCCAGATTACTGCATACGAACATGTCGCCACAGGGGTAAGCCCTTCGGCTATGGCATAATCGTAAGCCGCCTTAACTAAAGCACTCGCAATTCCTCTCCCACCGATCTCCTCGGGTACTATGGTATGGCGAATATCCAATCCTCCATTACCGATATGATAAGTTGCGTAAGCTGTCACTCCGTCTACCGTAGTCTCAAAACGTTGCTTCTCAATATTATTCTGAATGTCCATAATTTTTGGTTTTAGATATCGTTTCGTATGTCATAAGAAACAAATCAAGAAGCGCCACTGTTCGATAAGAAGCGCTCAAAAGAGAATTAAACCCATGAATTTCTAAAAAATGGAAGAGTTAAAAAGAAAGTGGGATATCATTGAAAGTGTGTCTTGCACATGCTGTCTTTCTTTTTCAAGCTGTGTTAAGAAGAAAGCGGGATATCATTGAAAGCAAACTGAAATGGTACGAACAGCCCTTTCGTCTGCCAAACAGGTAACAAACAGAAATGCTTTTATCTAAAGCCTAGTACTTCCCCAAAATGTCCCAACATGACTTTTTCAGATCAACGCAACCATTCTTCTTAAATGCAACATCCTCCTTTTCCAATAGCTCACGCTGTTGCACCCAGAAAGGTGCAAGCCTCCCCTGACTGTTGACTACACGATGACAAGGCAATCCCGAAGGGGCATTGTGCATGGCCTGTCCCACCATACGTGAGCATTGGGGCCTGCCTGCAAGAGAAGCGATCTGCCCATAAGTCAGCACAGACCCGGAAGGGATGGAGGCCACAACAGTGTACACCTCCGTATAAAAATCCACCTTGTCGACACGATTAGTCATACCCTGGAAACCTGATGGAGAGAGATTAATATTTTAATAAGCGCTTAGGATTTCCATGCCACGAACAACCAAAACAATAGATGTCGGTCAGATCAAATCCTTCTAAAGATTCAGACGGATCTTTGGGTACGATGTCACCGTTTTCGTAGACATATATAGATAAACGGTCACCTTTTTCATTCTTCACATATAGTGCGGCAACTTTACATTGCGGACAAACAAGTTTTCTCATATTCGTATTATAAACTTTATTACGGCTGTAACGTCCAGCCGGCATCATTATGGTAAATCATCAATTTGGACATTCCTCCATCAACCGTTATGTTTTCACCGTTGACAAACGAATTCCTTTCATCACACAAAAAGAGGGCTACACGGGCAATATCATCAGGGTCTCCCACTCTACGGGAAGGATGTTGCAGTACATCGGCATCACTATAATCGGGTAAATAACTCTCCGAATGATAGCTACCGGTGTCAATCCAGCCGGGAGCAATGGAGTTAACCCTTGTTATACCGCTCAGACTGACGGCAAGGGCATGGGTCAACGCTGTAATTCCTCCCTTGGCAGCCGTATAACTTTCCGTATTGGCCTGTGATTGAAACGCACGGGTCGAAGAAATGTTCACGATTGATCCCGCTCCCGTAAAATAGTTCTTAAACAAAAGAGATAAAAAATAAGGGGCAACAACACCTACACGCTGTACATACAAGAATTCGTCGTACGAACAATCACCTAGAATACCACCATTAGTGAGACATGCATTATTTATCAGGCAGTCTATTTGTTCCTCCATGGAAAGTACAAAGTCGGCAAAGTCTTTCAGCGTTTCTTCTTCGGCAATATCTCCTTCAAAGCCCATCACACTATAGCCTCTGGCTTGCATCTTATCCTCTAGCCAGCGTATCTCAATGGTTGATTTGTCGATAAAATAGACTTTATACCCTTTTTCCGCAAAGGTCTCCACAATGCAACGGCCTATTCCGGCAGCTCCTCCGGTTATTACACAGACTCTTTCCATATTATTTCCCCTTTATTGTTCGTTCCTAATTCCACAATTCTTCGACAAGCTTTTGCAGCTGGACTCATGCGGAATGGAATGACGCTATTAATGGTAACAAAAATAATGTTTTATAAAGAAATGCATGATACATCGTTAAAAAAAGATCAGTATGCCGGGATATAACTCAAAACAGATGGTGCGTTTGCTTCAAACAGATGGTCTGATTGAAGTCAACAGATGGTCTGTTAGATGCAAATAGACCATCTGTTCAGTACCAACACACCATCTGTTTCGGAATTTGTTGTTTCCCATGCGGGGTTTTCCTATGTTTGTAGTCTAATAATATCATTTTTGATCTATGATAGAGCAAGTAGAGTTTACTTTAAAACCGTATAGAAGAGGATTCCACCTTATAACAAAAGAAGTCTTGGACAATCTTCCAGCGCTACCCGACGTAGGGTTGCTAAACCTATTCGTAAAACATACAAGCTGTGCAATCAGTATTAATGAGAATTTCGACAGTAGCGTAAGGAGTGACCTGGAACAAGTATACAACAGATTGGTGAAGGAGAATGAGTCTTATTATACCCATACAGACGAAGGACCGGATGACCTGCCAAGTCATTGCAAAAGCAATCTCACCGGAGTCTCCATATCCATTCCCATTAAAAGCGGGAGATTAAACTTGGGTACTTGGCAGGGAATATATCTTTGTGAATTCAGAAACTTTGGAGGTTCAAGACAATTTGTGGCTACTATCATAGGATAACAGAAGTGATGTGGATACAGCTTGAAATATGAGGCTAACGCATATCATTCTGATTATTGTAAACGTAAACTTCTTATAATCGAAACGATGAATGAAATAAAACGAATTATTATTATAGGTGCGACATCCGGTATCGGATATGAAGTTGCCAAACTTTACATTGCCAAAGGATATCGGGTGGGTATTGCCGGTCGCCGTGAAGAAGAACTTAAAAAGCTTCAAAATCTGTCTCCACAGCAGATTGAAATACAGAGACTGGACGTTACCGATGAACATGCCACTGGGCAGTTATCGGAGCTGATTGACCGGACAGGCGGCATGGATATATTCTTTCTAAGCTCGGGTATAGGGAAACAAAACCCCACGCTCGAAGCAGAAATTGAATTAAACACAGTTCAAACAAATGTGGAAGGGTTTACGCGAATGGTAACTGCTGCATTCAACTTCTTCAAAAATCAGCCTGAAGGTCATATTGCAGTAATCAGCTCGATAGCCGGGACAAAAGGTTTGGGTATTGCTCCTGCTTATTCAGCCACTAAAAGATTCCAGAACACTTACATTGATGCGTTGGCTCAACTCTCCAGAATGGGACATCATCGTATTCATTTTACCGATATACGTCCTGGGTTCGTTGCCACTGATCTGTTGAAGAGTGGCAAGTTTCCTATGTTGATGCAAGCTGACCGCGTAGCAAAACAGATTGTCAGTGCCTTGGATAAACACAAGAGAATTGCAGTTATAGACATAAGATACCGGATACTGGTATTCTTTTGGAAATTGATACCAAACTGGCTATGGGAAAGGCTATCAGTCAAAAATTAATTTTGTATATATATGTCATTTTTTTATCTTTGCACAGAACGGAGATCATTTAGATTGTATGAGAAGTATCCAATCTGAGATCTTCGGACTAACAGCTAAACAGTCTAAATATCGAAGAAAATGGGCAAATGTGAAAAGTGCGGATTCGAGAACAACATGCAATATGATAAGTATTGCAGAAGTTGTGGTTATGAACTCCCCCAAGAAGAAGTGGAGCAAATTACAGAAGTTCCCGTTCCAAAGAAATCCGGCACAAAGAATAAAAGAATAGGAATGTTTGTGGGTATTATTGTAGGGCTACTCACAATGTATGCAGCACAGCACTTTATCTTCAGCTCCGACCTGTTCTCCATCGATAAGTCGGTAGCGCAACTTGCTAATGAGATCAATAAGAATTGCCCGATGATGATTGACAGCGAAACAAAACTTGATAATACCATTGCCTTGCCGAACAAGACTTTCCAATACAACTACACGTTGGTGAATATGGTGAAAGAAGCTGTGGATACACTCGAAATCAAAAATGCATTGGAACCGAACATCATAAACTTTGTAAAGACCAATCCGCAAATGAAGGAAATTAGAGATCACAAAATCACCATCAACTATTATTATAAAGATAAAAACGGAGCTTACTTATTCCAAGTCAAAGTACCACCGGCACTTTATAAGTAGTCGGCACAAGATCTATAGCAAGTCTTGCATCAGGATTGTTTCTCCGTGAGATACTTCCAATAACGTACAGGCATATCCTGTTTATGCTTCCGCGGGTTCAATCTTTCTTTGATACAGATAGCCTTGAAATAGGTTTTCCAAAGTTGTTGAAACAGTTTTTCGTCCTTATCCATCAGCGATTCATCTAACATCCCGGTTACGAGATGCCCCTCACGACTCTCTTCACCGAAAACAACTTCACGCACTTCCTTTAAGTCGTAATAATAGCCGTAAGCTCTCTTGATATCATAAATCAACCAGCGTTGGTCGGCAAAACGATCTCTAAAATGGTGGATTGCCAAGGGAAGTGCATTGAACTGAGGCTCAACAGCAGCAAAAAAGGTTCCGTCCGCTGCTTTCTGAAAGCGTACAAATTGCAGCAGACGATGATGCTCATATTCCACTTTCTTCCAGATCTTAGCGAGTAACAAGACATCGGGATCAGCAAAATTAGTTTCGATGGAACGGGGATAATCAATAGCCTTACGAATATACCGAAAAAGTAACATAGGTACTTCAGGAAGCTCGGAAAGCCAACTTTGTGCCAATGCAGATAGAGCCGACGAAGAGAGTTTTTTCTCCAAACCCTTCCATACCCGTTCCGCCTTTTCCTTTTCGGTAATCACAGTGAAAGCCTCATCATAAAAAAGAGGCAAAGGCAATTCCTCCGATTGTAACACATCGGGAAACGATCGCCTGGAATATGCTTCAAACACAGCCGTCAGCAAACCTTCAAAAGTATAATCGAAGAGGAATACAATCATCTAAAGTAAATATTAATTTTAAAGCGAATATTATATAGCGAGAGTGCAGCCAACCGACAGCAGACCAACCAGAGAAATAACTTCAGCACAAACACTCATCAGTCTTCCTCAAAGGAGAAGGACAGCTGAAGTAAATCTTCTTTCTTTTTAGGTTGCTTTACCAAAAGATTCCTGACCGACTGTGGACTGATTTCATGAATGGTTTGCATAGGTAGCTCATTGCAAGTAATAAAATAGCGCGCTTTCTTCATCACTACTCCTATCTTCTTAAGCTCATAAAAGCCCAACTTGGAGTAACGTCGGGAAGCAACAATCAGTTGGGCGGATTTCACTCCAATACCGGGTACACGAAGTATCCGCTCGTAATCCGCTTTATTAATATCCACGGGGAATTGTTCCGGATGACGTAATGCCCAACCCAACTTGGGATCAACATCCAAATCAAGATCAGGATGACTGTCGTCCACAATCTCATCAACATTAAACTGATAAAACCGCATCAGCCAATCTGCCTGATACAAACGATTCTCGCGCACTAAAGGAGGTTGCTTCAATGCAGGCAAGCGTGTATCGTAAGTATTGACCGAGATATATCCCGAATAATAAACACGTCTCATTGTAGGCCCTTTATAAAGCGCGGAAGATAAAAACAGAATGTCTTTATCGGTTTCGGCTGTTGCCCCGACAATCATCTGAGTACTTTGCCCGGCAGGCGCAAAGCGCGGTGCATGCCTAAACTTTTTCCGTTCCTCATTGCTTTCCAAAACACCTTGCTGAATATAACGCATCGGAGCATACACACTTTTATGATCTTTCTCAGGTGCCAATAGCTTCAGATTCTCTTCTTTAGGTATTTCGACATTCACACTTAAACGATCGGCATATAAACCGGCTTCATTCACTAATTCACGACTTGCGCCGGGAATGCTTTTTAAATGAATATAACCATTAAAACGATGAACAGTACGCAAATCTTTGGCCACTCTAACTAGACGTTCCATGGTATAATCGGGGTTTCTCACCACCCCCGAACTTAAGAATAGACCTTCAATATAATTGCGACGATAAAACTCCATCGTTAGATCAACAAGTTCGCTGACGGAAAGTGTAGCACGAGGTAAATCGTTACTGCGCCTGTTTATGCAGTACGCACAATCATAAATGCAATAATTGGTAAGCATGACTTTGAGCAGGGAAATGCAACGCCCATCCTCTGCAAAGCTATGACAGATTCCCATTCCCCCCACAGTATTTCCCAATGTCCCGGCTTTATTAGACCGTACCGTACCGCTGGAAGAACAAGATACATCGTATTTTGCTGATTCCGCGAGGACTCTCAATTTATTTAGGACATTCTCATTCATATTCTGAGCCAAGAAGATTGGGACCTCAAAAATACGAATAAGGAAATAATCTGGCAAATGAAACAAAAAAGAAAATAATTGGACACAAAAAAGGCCACCTTATATAAAGTGACCTTTTAAATTCTCGTTAGTGTGCTTTAATTACTTTGCAGCATCCAAAGATACTTTACGGAATTCTTTCATTGCTTTTTCGATAGCCAATGAAGCTTTACGAGCACGTGTTCCGGCAGCTTTGTTTCCATTCTCGATTTGAGCCTTTGCATCTTTTTCGAAAGCTGCATAAAGTTCTGCTACTTTTTCAACCAATTCTTTCATAATCCTTACTATTATATTATTATTGTTAATAATGTTTGGCAAAAATACATTCTTTCCTGAAATAAACGCATGAAAACCTTTTTTTTTTTGAAATAACAGACAAATATGCATGTAAAACATATCTTAGTGCCTTTTTTTCTCTACTTTTGTACGCATGAAACCGCTTACAGATAGTGAATACATCGACTCTCTCATAGCTCAGGGAGAGCATCAGCAGCAAGACTTCAAATTTGAAATATCGGATATCCGGAAGATCGCAAAAACTCTTTCCGCTTTTTCGAATACAAAAGGCGGAAGATTACTTATAGGAGTCAAAGATAACGGGAAAATAGCCGGAGTACGTTCTGACGAGGAGGAATATATGATAGAAGCCGCCGCAAATCTTTACTGTATCCCCCAAATAGAATATGCAGCCCGTTCATACCACGTAAATGGGCGGAATGTACTTGTTGTTCAAATTAATGAAAGTTTACAAAAGCCCATATATGCCAAGAATGAGCTGAATAAACCGTTAGCCTATTTACGCATTGCAGACGAAAACATTCTTGCCACCACCGTACACTTGCGCGTATGGCAACAAAGTGGAAATCCGAAGGGAGAATTAATAGCTTACACGCAACGTGAACAACTATTATTGGACCTATTGGAAAAAAACAACTTCCTCTCGTTGAACAAGTATTGCCGGTTAGCTCACATATCCCGTTATGCCGCCGAACAACTCTTAGCCAAATTAATACGATTCGGTATTGTGGAAAGCGTTTACGAAAATCACAGGTTTCACTTTAAGCTAACAAAATAAAAACGAATGCTCCAAAAAATGGAGTTATTTACTACCTTTGCATCCGTTAATCAGCTAAAAACAAGAATATCATGGGTATATTTGCCAACTTATTTAGAAAAAACTCCAGGCAGACTTCATCGAAGAATGTAGAAGATTTCTCACTATTAACACGTGTCTATTTTCAATCGGTTATTGCATCCAATTTAGGAATAACCAATATCCGTTTTGTACCTGATGTAGCCAACTTTAAACGTTTATTTAAAATACCGACACAAGGGGGGCGTTTAGGACAAGCTGAGAAAAGTACATCACGTAAAATGCTTATGCAGGATTACGGATTAAGCGAGAATTTTTTCAAGGAAATCGATAGCTCTGTAAAAAGATTATGCCGCTCTCAGAATGATGTACAGACTTATCTTTTCATGTATCAGGGCTTTTCCAACGATTTGATGATGCTCATCGGCACTCTAATGCAATGGAAGTTCCGTGTTCCTTCAATATTCAAGGGGGCTTTACGCAGCATGACACAGAAGACGGTACACGACATTTGTACCAAAACAATATGGAAAAAAGATGATGTACACAAGACTGCTGCTGCCGTACGCCAATATAAAGAGCGATTGGGCTATTCCGAAGCTTGGATGGCAGAATATGTGTATAATATCATAATACTGGCAAAGAAAGAGCCTAAAAATAAAAACGCGGAAGAAGAGAAGAAAGAAAAATAAACGATTAGGAAGATCGTTATCAAAACAAAAAAAGTTTTAAAACTACTCCATAAAAAACAGGCAAAGAGTTCTTCTTTGCCTGTTTTTTGTTATATTTATGCATTCGTAAGAGACAGCAAAGCTTATATTTATAACAAACCGGTCAAGGCAAGCAGAAAAAGTTTGCTCAATCCTTCTCCTATCGGAGCTGTCTACACATAATTCATCAAGAGATCGAATTTGCTTAGATGTAATTTCACCACATGATCTCTTCTTCCTCTTTTTATTAATATTCAAAAACAACTGCGTATGAAACAAAAGAAAATGCTCTCTCTCACTCTTTCACAATTAAAACAACTTTATCAGAATGAAATTCCAGAGCTTGTCCATATTGCCCGGGAAAGCAAAGGAACAGACCATTTCAAACAAAAGCTGGAAATACTCATAACAAATATGGGACTATTGGAAGAAGCGGTTGAGCAAATTCGATTATTAATTGATTTCGATGGAAAGGAAATTCACGAACTTTCCACCGACAAGTCTATTAAAATCTTCTCAATCACTATACTGTATCAATTCTTATTGGGAAAGGAGGATGAAGAATTGGAAACAGACTTGTTTCTTGACCTTTTCCAACAATTCAAGCGTACTCGTAAAACATCTCCTCCAGCCGCCACACGAAACAAAGTTAAATCATGGAGTGCTCGCTGGGCTACAGGACTTGATAAGGATGTTAGGAAAATCAGGGCTCAAAATAAAGAGCGTATGATTCATATTCTGATACAAAAGGTGGAACAACGGAAAAACACAGCTTCACGATTTCATTTCGATAATGGAATGAGCTACGAAGTAAAGTACCAAAGAGTGAACGAATGGTGGAATGATTTTCGTTTTCATCTGTCTATGGCAGTGAAAAGTCCAACTGAACTTAATCGTTTCTTAGATCATTCTCTTTCTTCCGAAACGATGTATTTACTTACCACAGCTCGTAAAAAGGGCATGCCATTCTTTGCCACACCATATTACCTATCTTTATTGAACTGCACAAAATCGGGCTATGATGATGAGGCTTTGCGAAGTTATATTCTTTACTCCCCCCAGTTGGTCGAAACCTATGGGCAAATACGAGCCTGGGAACGTGAAGATATTATCGAACCCGGAAAGCCCAATGCAGCGGGATGGATACTACCCGACGGACATAACATACACCGGCGCTACCCTGAAGTGGCTATTCTCATTCCGGATACAATGGGAAGGGCATGTGGCGGTCTTTGTGCATCCTGCCAACGAATGTATGATTTTCAAAGCAAACGATTAAACTTTGAATTCGACGCTCTGCGCCCTAAAGAGACATGGGAACATAAGCAACGTCGTCTCATGAACTATTTCGAGAAAGACACACAATTAAGAGATATTCTCATCACCGGTGGGGATGCATTAATGGCCCAGAATAAAACGCTGAAAGCGATGTTGTATGCAGTATACCGCATGGCAGCTCGTAAACAGAAAGCCAATCTTAATCGTCCGGATGGAGAGAAATATGCGGAGTTACAACGGGTTCGCTTAGGGTCAAGGCTCCCTGCCTACCTACCTATGCGAATAGATGATGAGTTAATAGACATACTGAGGGAGTTTAGAGAGAAAGCCGCTACAAAAGGTATACGCCAATTTATTATTCAGACCCACTTTCAGAGTCCGTTAGAAGTCACTCCGGAAGCGGAAGAAGCCATACGCAAACTACTCTCCGCAGGATGGCTTATAACAAACCAACTGGTCTATAATGTGGCGGCATCACGTCGCGGTCATACCACCAAGTTACGCCAAATACTCAATCAACTCGGAGTGGTATGTTATTATACTTTCTCCGTAAAAGGCTTTGAAGAGAATAATGCAGTATTTACCCCGAACAGTCGCTCCATACAAGAGCAGCAAGAAGAAAAAGCAATAGGCATTCTCGATAATGAAGAAGCTCTTCGCTTATCTACCCAACTTGAATCGACACATGATCCCGCCGCTACAATACAAAGATTCATGAGAAAACATCATCTTCCTTTTTTAGCAACCGACCGTAATGTACTCAATCTGCCCGCTATTGGTAAAAGCATGACTTTCAAATTGGTCGGAGTAACCGAAGAAGGCAAGCGAATTCTCCTTTTTGATCACGATAACACCAGAAAACACAGTCCCATCATTGACAAACTGGGGAAGGTCTTTATTGTCGAAAACAAATCCATAGCCGCATACCTGAGGCAGTTGCAGTCGATGGGTGAAGATGCGGAAGATTATGCAAGTATCTGGAATTACACGGAAGGCAAAACCGAACGAAGGTTTAATTTATATGAATACCCCGATTTTGAATTCCAGACCACAACAAAGATGAGCAATCTGGAAATCCCGGAGCATATAGAATAAATTAAAGTATATTTGCGCAGTTACAAAGGAATTTATGGATATAGAACAACACCCGCTCGAACCGTTCCTACCTTCTAATGCGCATTTGCTGATGTTGGGAAGCTTCCCGCCGCAAAAGAAACGCTGGTCGATGGACTTCTACTACCCTAACTGGAACAACGATATGTGGAGGATCATTGGTTTAATCTTTCATAAAGACAAAACGTTTTTCCTTAATGAAGCGGAGAAAGCTTTTGATAGGGAGAAAATAATCCATTTTCTTTCAGAGATCGGCATAGCTCTCTTTGATACTGCAACAGCAGTAAGACGCTTGCAAGATAATGCCTCCGATAAGTTTTTGGAAATTATTGAGCCGACAAATATCGCTGCTCTATTGCATCGGATACCAAAGTGCCAAGCGATTGTCACCACAGGTGAAAAAGCAACGGATACGCTTTGTGCCCAATTATCCCTTGAAAAGCCGCATGTGGGAGATTTCATCCCTTTCATTTTCGAGGACAGACCGATGAGACTCTATCGCATGCCGTCGTCTTCAAGGGCTTATCCTTTAGCCTTAGAAAAAAAAGCAGCAACGTATCGTATTATGTATCAAGACTTACAGTTATTATAGGCCATATCGTACATAAAATTAAACGGTGGAGTCCTTGCATAATTGAAAGTTTCCATTACCTTTGCAGCCGCAAAACACGGGAGTAGCTCAGTTGGTAGAGCACCGGTCTCCAAAACCGGGTGTCGGGAGTTCGAGCCTCTCCTCCCGTGCAAAGATAAATAGCTGTAAACGATGAGTTTACAGCTATTTATCTTTTACAGGTCGGACAAATGTCGGACAAAGATTTTCCGAATCATACAGAAAAGAAGGTTCATACCAAAATGCTGAGGAATTGCGACATTCTCTTTATCTATAGGGAAACCGTAGCCCTTTGGTTTTCAAACCATAGGGCTTTACTACGCGAACCGTAGCGCTGCGGTACGGGAACCAAAGCGCTACGGTTCGGCAATGGACACCCTTAAAGAGTTATCAATCCCTCGGCATTTAGGTATGATCCTCATTTTGCTTATAAGAATGAGCAAAAAAAGGAGGCGCTTGTAAAAGCGTTATTCTATTAATCCAATGAAAAGGTCTGCTCAAAGCCCTTTCCAAAACGATTGACAGCTACAATCTTAATGGACTTGGCATGAGAAGTCGGTCGAACGCGAAACAAATGCATCGTCTTATATCCTGTAGCCTTTCCTTCTTTCATTGTAATATATGCTTGGTCTTCATCGGCAAAAGATTCAAGTGCTCCCGGCACCTCAACTCCATCTTCATAATAAGAGAGCTTCCAAGCCGGATCATAATCCCAAACATTGACAACAAGATATTTAGGTTGGGTATTAAACTCACCGGGTTTGTAAATTCTAAACTGGTAATCCTCGGAAAGCCCGGTAGCTTTATACTGCCATGAAATGTTATTACCGTCGACCGAAACAACAAGATATCCATTAGGAGCACCACATCGATTCACGCCTCCAGCCCACCATGCGCCACAAGCAGCCCCAATATTATGTTCGTAAATATCCGGAGTTGCCATTCTGTTTTCATAATAGTGAGTGTGTCCGGCAAAAATGTGCACTTTATAATCTTTCAACAAGCTAAATAATTCCTCCGCATTACGTAAATTTCCATTGCTAGTAGAAACATTAGCTATCGGTGCATGTAGATTCAGAAAGACGGTACTCCCCGGTGTCACATAACTAAGATCCTTTTTCAACCAATCCAACTGTGCCGGAGTGAACTCCTCGATATATTTTCTCTGACCTTTATAGTCTATGTCCTTCATTGCAATAATATGGACTTTCCCTACATTAAAAGAGTAATCCGTTGGTCCAAAGTTATCATTGTATGCATGTTCACCATACTCTGACTTGTTTTCTGCAATATTCAAAGCCGGATATTTCAAGTCAAAATCATGGTTGCCTATCACATGATACATTGTTGCATGTAGACCGGATATTGCATCTCTATATGAAGAAAATAGAGGCATAGCATCCCATACAATATCCCCCAACAGCATGCCATATACATCAGGAGTAGAGCATTTCCCCAAAGTTTCTGCCAAGTCATTAACAGTCTCTTTACGGAAACGTTCCAATTGCTTTTCATTCTTTACTTGAGGATCGGAGATCGCTATATAAGTAAAACGATCTGCAGGAGCATTCCGTTTGATCAACTGGAAATTATGCTGCTCTTTCTTTTTTCTCGCATCTATCCGGGCATAGTATCCTATCGGCAAAGCATTCTCCACAGCAGCCTTATATTCCGCCGGAATTGAGAGATAAACAAACTTGGATTCATCCGGGTTGGAAAGCAGTTGATAGTGTCCCTTCACATCTGTTTGAGTAAAATTCACCCCATCGGTCACCACAACATTTGCCACCGGTTGATTACGATTATCATTAACGACTCCTTTTAATACAACTTCTCTTTTGCCTTGCAGATTACCTGCATGCAGCCCTGTCAGTTGCAAGACGCAAAGTAGAAGAATAAAATATGAATAACGAACTGATCTCATAGCTCTTATATTTAAAATTGAAAGTAAATTAAGCAACAAAAACAGAGAAAGATATGACAAAGCAGTTAAAATTAGAAGAATTGTGTTCACATAGAGATGTGCAAAATTCCACAAGCCAGCTTCGTCTTATTTCTCATAAACACAAAGAGAGTTTGCAACCTCACGTTCACCTAGATTATCATAAATCTTATTATCGCAAGGCTTATTTAATACCCCGTTTGCAGAAGCTGAGACACACCATAACGTAGAAGATCCCCCACCGTCAAGATTAATCGCATCCCTCCCACCCAAAACTTTAATGAGATGGGTCAATTCGGGTATGTTAACGCCTTCGGCTTTACCCTTAAATCGCCCATCTACAACGATTAATAGCACCTTCTTATCCCGGGTAACAACAACAGCACTCCTTGGATGCTTGGTCTCGACAAAGTTCTGATTACATGCTGATAAGTCCTGCTTCTTTCCATCTAGAAGCATTAATGGGCCGGAAGCTAAGATAGTTCCTTCCTTTAGTTTACATGTCTTTTCATGGGCTTTATTCCAGGACATCAACGTCAGCTTACCCTTATGAATTTCGACAGCTCCGGTCGTAACAGTACTCAAAGTCCCGTTCTTTGTAGTATCCACCACTACTCCATCTTTCCGTAAATAACAAACGGAGGTGCCCTCCTTCACATTAAAATATGAACCATTAATAGCAGCAACCGCACCGGATTGTCTCGCTGCAGTACTTGTAATTTGTTTCGGTGAATGGATTAAAACATCAAATTTATACCTGTGAGGAGTAATTTCGAGTAAAGTTATGTGTTGAGGAACTCCATACAAAAAAGGAATCTCCGCCTCGCGGCATATTATGCCTTTTTTCATTGTAGTTGTAATCCATTTTGCAGATGTAATAGCCAAAGAATCGGCCATTGTCTGCGCATGCAACGGAATTACGATACTCAAAAAGAGAAAAACCAGAAAAGTTTGCTTTCTCAAAACCATAGCAACAATATTTTCAGTAGTCTATATCAGACACAAACCTACACGATAACTTTGGATTTAACAAGTATAAAAGATATATATTTGCATTTTCCAATCATATATTTTAGGTTTGCAATATGAAGCTACTTTACGCAATACTCGGAACCATTTCTTTATGTTTAGGCATTCTAGGAATCTTTCTGCCTTTACTCCCTACAACTCCATTCTTATTGCTTACTGCAGCTCTCTATTTCAAAAGCTCACCCAAATTATACAACTGGCTTATCCGGCATAAATACTTCGGATCGTATATTCGTAATTTCAGAGAGCATAAAGCCATACCGTTAAAAGCCAAAATATTATCTATAACCCTATTATGGCTAACAATGCTTAATTGTATTCTGTTTTTAATTTCCAATTCGTGGATTAAGATTACCCTTTTACTGATTGCTGCGGGTACCACTTATTACATACTCTCATATAAAACCCTCAAATCAAAAGGATAAGTTTGTTCACACCAGGATTCTCTCATTTATAATTCGGGAAATGATATAATTGGAAATTTTCAAAGAAATATAAACGACCTTATATTTGGAAAAACAAGATGTGCCAACATTAGGTTGTTCCAAACGTTGGCACACGATTATTAAAGATCAATAAATCAAACCTCTTTGAGTAGACTATTGAAGAAATGATCCAGTCCTATACGCGCATCAGCAAGTTTATCTTCCCACTGTTCTACAGAGTTTTGGCCAATAATGTCTGTTACATACTTTACAGCGATGAAAGGAACATTTTTAGCACGACAGACTAATGCCTGGGCATAAGCCTCCATATCCACCACATCACCTTTCACATCTTCCAAATCGGTCAGGAAAGTATCTCCGGTATTACAGACCCCGGCATGTTCCCAATGCTCACAATAACTTTTTTGTGCAAGCATAGCAGAAGTATCTATTTCAGATTCGACACCAAAGTCCGCTAATTTTTGCATATCACGATCAACAAACTGACGGCAAACAAAAATATCGCCTACCTGATGATTTACGGTTCCCGCCGTACCAATATTAATCACTAAATCAGGTTCCCCATGATTAATCGCCTCGGACAGATAAAATGCTGATTTCACTTTTCCAAGTCCGGTACGTAGATAACCAATTTGTACTTCATCTCCATCTTTCACACCGGGAAATTTCAATTCCGTAAATTCGCCTTGCACGGCGTAAGTGACCAATATTCTCATAAGAATTTTCTATTCATTATACTATAAATAAAACATCAATAGAAGCGGTTTAAATAATTATTGCAAAGATAACAGCTATAATAAACATCGGCAAGCGATAAAGTAAGGAACTTTGAGTAACAATATTACATTTTTACACGAAAAGTTTTTGTAATCTACAACTAAATTGTATTTTTGTGTAGAATTTTGGTATAGTAATGACAGAAGAAGAAAAGAAGCGATTAAGTACCTTTGAAGCCAGATTGCGCCATCTTATCTATCTGCACGATGAGTTGAAGCGCGAAAATGCTGAATTAAAGCAACTTCTTAAAAATAAAACAGAAGAATGCAAACAGGTACAAGCCGAATATGGAGCTTTGAATGTAGACTATACAAACCTAAAAACAGCAATGACAATCAGCCTTAACGGCAGCGACGTAAAAGAGACGAAGCTGCGATTGTCGAAATTAGTGCGTGAAGTCGATAAATGCATCGCTTTATTAAATGAATAAAAAGAGCATGTATGAACGATAAAATAAAAATAAATCTGCAAATGGCAGGATCTACCTATCCTCTGACCATACGGTTTGAAGAGGAACAAATGGTTAGAGAAGCTGCCAAGCAGGTAGATATGCGGCTTAATGCGTATCGTGAACATTATAAAAATGTAGCTCCGGAGAAAATAATTGCAATGGTAGCCTATCAATTTGCTTTGGAAAACCTACAAATGAAAGATCGTAATGATACACAGCCGTATGCTGGGAAAATTAATGAATTGACAGAAATGCTGGAGGACTATTTTAAAAAGCAGTAGGATCTCAGTCTATTTTTGAAACAGTTATAACGAAAAACTTGCGCACTGTATTAAGCCTAATCCTTAAAAGGGAGTAGCCTTTGCAGTGCGTTTTTATTTATATATAAAACATATAGCAATGACAGTAGTAATAATAGTAGCATCCATTGCCTGCTTAATTGTCGGCGGTACGTTATCGTATATACTCTTTAAATATGGATTAAAGAATAAGTATGATAATATCCTGAAAGAAGCAAAAACGGAAGCAGAAGTAATTAAAAAGAATAAGCTGCTTGAGGTGAAGGAAATGTTCCTGAACAAAAAGTCAGACTTGGAAAAAGAAGTTGCCATACGCAATCAAAAGATACAGCAGGCTGAAAACAAACTAAAACAACGTGAACTTGTCTTGAATCAACGTCAGGAAGAGATCCAACGTAGAAGATCGGAAACAGAAGCCGTGAGAGAGAATTTGGACGCTCAATTGGGTATAATAGAGAAGAAGAAAGAAGAACTGGATAAGTTACAGCAACAAGAGATTGAAAAGCTTGAAACTATTTCCGGTCTTTCGGCTGAGGAAGCAAAGGAACGGATGATTGAATCTTTAAAAGAAGAAGCAAAAACTCAAGCTCAGTCGTATATCAACGACATTATGGACGATGCCAAGTTGACTGCCAATAAAGAAGCTAAACGTATCGTTATACAAACAATCCAAAGAGTATCAACAGAAACTGCCATTGAAAATTCGGTTACAGTGTTCCACATTGAATCGGATGAAATAAAGGGCCGCATCATTGGACGTGAAGGACGAAACATACGTGCGCTTGAAGCCGCTACCGGAGTTGAAATCGTTGTGGATGACACCCCTGAAGCTATTGTATTATCGGCATTCGACCCTGTCCGCCGTGAAGTAGCCCGCCTAGCTTTGCATCAACTTGTTACTGACGGGCGTATCCACCCTGCCCGCATTGAAGAGGTAGTAGCTAAAGTACGCAAACAAGTAGAGGAAGAAATCATAGAAACGGGTAAACGTACCACGATTGACCTTGGTATCCACGGACTTCATCCGGAACTTATCCGTATTATCGGTAAGATGAAATATCGTTCTTCATACGGACAAAACCTGCTCCAACATGCTCGTGAGACAGCAAATCTTTGTGCTGTAATGGCATCAGAACTTGGACTGAATCCTAAGAAAGCTAAACGTGCCGGTTTACTCCACGATATAGGTAAAGTGCCTGATGAAGAACCGGAATTGCCACACGCACTCTACGGTATGAAGCTTGCTGAGAAATTCAAAGAGAAACCGGATATCTGCAATGCTATTGGCGCCCATCATGATGAAGTGGAAATGACTAGCTTATTGGCACCGATCGTACAGGTATGTGATGCGATTTCAGGTGCGCGCCCTGGAGCACGTCGCGAAATAGTAGAAGCCTATATCAAACGCTTGAATGATCTTGAGCAACTCGCTATGTCATACCCGGGTGTTACAAAGACTTATGCTATTCAAGCAGGACGTGAGCTACGCGTAATAGTTGGAGCTGACAAGATTGACGACAAGCAGACTGAGAACTTATCCGGTGAAATCGCTAAGAAGATACAAGATGAAATGACTTATCCGGGACAAGTAAAGATTACTGTAATTCGTGAAACACGTGCGGTAAGCTATGCTAAATAAACGGTAAGGAACGCATTATATAAACTGTGCCCAAAGGCTAAACCCAAATTATCTATCTACAAAAATATTGTAGATAATAAGACAAAGGGTTAGGAGCTTTGGGCACAGTTTATTATATACTGTTTGCTGATCATCTCCCCAATACTCAGAACCGACATTCAAATAAGTAAATAAGAAGATGCAAAGCGTTATCCATTTCTAATTGAGATGTATCGTCAGCGTCATATCTTTAGAAAAGGAGAAACTACACTTTTCATAAGAAGGGGGGCCCATAACACCTTTCGCATCATTACTGAATCCATATTTCTCAGTCGGTATTCCAAAAGCTGCAGTATCAAGCTTTCCATTATTGTTTTCATCCTGATACATCGAAATGGCATACGTACCTATTGGAAGACCCTTACATGGTACTATCACGGTTTTGTCTTTTACATCTACCGCAAAAGCTGCACAAGGTTTCTTCCTAAAAGATTCTTCAGAGTTGAAAATAGCCACATACAGTTTACCACCGACCTTTTCAAACCCCTCTACTCTAAGGGTCAGGCTCTGCGAAAATAAGTTCCCCGTTACAAGCAATAACACACTAGAAAAAATAAAAATCATTGTTTTCATACTCTTCATTTTAATTTATTAGTAACTATCTATATTAAAGATGTCGTCTCAATATTCCGGACAAATACAAGCCGAGTCTTCCTTCAACAACCTGTTGGATATACTTAGAAATTGGACACATCATAGGCCGCCTTTTTACCCAATGTGACAAATACGCCGATATAGAAGAAATGATCGCTTGATGCCAAAACAGGCTTATCATTCGTACGACCGAATTCATTCTTCCGACAAAGTATATTGGTAGCCGATGCATGAATAATCACTTTCCTGCTAGGTAAAAAGGTAACTCCCAAATCCAGGGAATTATATGGTTTCACCTCATCATTCATCACTCCCGGCAAATTCGGGTTATGATAAGGTCGTCCGCTTGCAAACTGATTAGTAAGACCAATTATACTCCTCAAGCTAGGCAAAGAATACTTTACCACCAAAGCAATGTTATGGCGGGTAGCATACTGGGGCGTAACCAGCTCTCTATATCCGGCATATTTGCGTTTGGATATATTATAGGTATAAGAAAGCTGATATTCAAAATTAGTCCATAAAGAACGATCATTAAAGAAAAGATCGACACCCTTGCTATAGCCATACCCGGTGGAAGCTAACGATTCGGAATCTTCTGTAGAATAAGACTCCACATTATCAGGATATACCGAAGATTCACTATCCATAGGAGTTATAAGTGGTAAGTGGGTATACTTTTTATAATAAATCTCCGCTTTATAAAAGCGTCCACCCGATTTGTACTGCCCACCGATATTATATTGGTCACAAACTTGAGGAAGGAGCCTGCTCGACTGAATGAGATATTCATTTTGGGGCAATTGGGTATAGCGTCCTAACGTAGCGGAAAGCATTAAATCGTCCCAGTAATAATTAATAGCAAAGCGTGGAGAAATGCTTAAATGATCACTTGCCCGGGTATATTCGGTCCGAAGAGACAACTCGGTTTTCAACTGCTGAAACGGATAAAAAGTCGACGTCACAAAACCTCCATAAATAGCCGGATGAACAGATCGGGTTAGATTGACGGATGATGACTCTGTCGTTGCCTTTCCCACATTCTCGTAATTATTATCGTATTGACGAAGAAAGCTCTCCACCCCACCCTCTACCCGAAAGACAGGGGAAATACGTTTGGAGATTTTCGTTTTAAGATGCACCTCTTGCTGGCGTTCCATCCAACTATCATCCGCAACAACAGCTCCACCCACATTCTGCCGATAGTACGAATAAGCCGCACCTGCAAACAAACTCCAATCGTTAGAGAACCGCTTTGTATAAGTCGTATTCAGATAGAAATTATTCTCTCCCAAGCTAAACAATCGATTATCCTCCATTGCGTAGTTAGAAAAATCCGTCCGATCATATTCCACATACAGCTTAAAAAGATTAGCCTCATCCGGATGGTAACGAAATTGTGCAGCACCCGAAGCCATTCTATACGGCTTCTCAAACTCAACCCTACCGGGATAGAGCCTATCATAAATATCCAAGTTCTGATAATCAAAGTTCGTCGAAAGGGAACCTTTTGAAAAAGCTTTGGTTCCACCCCCACCCAATCCGACGGAAGAGAGGTTTATGCCCAATTTATTAATAACACTTTTATCTTTCGTATCCAATGGCAATGCAGCGGAGAGAGCATCTCCATATTCAAGAGGAGCACCACCTGTAGCCAGATTGATTCCACTGAACATAAATGTAGAATACCGTGCACGAACAGGAGTATTGATACCCGCGGCAGTATAGGGATTCAGCACATGCATACCGTCAATGTAGGTTTGCACCTCATCACTATCTCCTCCGCGAACCAATAGTTTGCCACTCTCGCCTTGGACTTGAGTTCCGGGCAATGTTTGCAGTGCTTTATACAGATTACCGTTCGCTCCACCCTGTGTAGCCAATTCGACCGGTGATATATCGCTCCAACGACTATTTGCCGATGGAGTCTTCTTTGTTTTTACCACCACTTCTTCCAATCCTATACTATCTGTAAAAAACTTTATGCTTACGGTATCTACTTTAGCAGAATTATTTTGATTTTGGGCTATACCACCCGGGATGAAGCACAAGCAAAATGCTCCGAAGCATACTATTTGTCTAATCAATTGTTCCATATTTGCGTCGATTTACAACGACAAACATAGACGTAAAATGATGATCTAAGAAATATCTGGGATATATAGCCCGACTGTGTGACGAATGACCATCTTACTGTGACAAACAACTACCTCGGACCGAGAAAAAGTGATGAATGACCCAACAGATGGATATAAGATAAAGAGAAATCGGACATGATTAAAAAGGACGATAAGCTTTATATCATGGGATTTTTAAGATGTATTTTAAACTGTTTGGTATAAGCTCTTGATACGGGAACTTCTTCGGAACAGTGTTTTAGGCGAAGACGATATCCCTGCATATTCCCATCCACTCGCGCCACAAAGTGAATATTCACCAAATAAGCCCTATGACAACGTAAAATGCTAGAGTAAGACTGAACAATTCCTTCAGCCTGTTTCATTGTCATCCTTAATAACTTTTGCATTACTTTATTTCCTTCCAGGTAGACCAGCTTGATATAATTTCCTTCAGCCTCAGCATACAGCAAATTCTGCACCTCAAGCTCGAAAACATCTTTCGAACCGTCGGCAAAGCTCAAATATGAAGATGTATTTTCACTGTCATCCATCCTGTCTTCAGAGTGATCCGAAGAGAGATCAGCAGGAATATCTTTTTCATCATGCTCTTCACCTGCCAAAAGGGTATTTAGCCTTGTAGCCTCTTTTAAATTGCGACTTAATAAGATATTACGGTTCAACAACTGAAAAAAGACAATAGGAAAAGGTGCCAGTATAATGACAGATAGAAAACTGCCAAGAATTAGATTTCTACTGAACTCCCAATGAAATATAAAGATGGAATATATAGCGTTGGACAACGCAATCAACATGCACATCAACAAAGTATCAAGTAAATCACGCCCCAGCGTCCACGTTTCTTCCTTATAATAATTAGGAAATAGTGCAGGTAGCAAATAAGCAAAAACACTCAATGACAATGAAGACATAAGCCCATAACCGATTACGATCAATAACTTATGTTCCGGAATGCGGGATATGCCAAACGGTTGAAATAAATAAAGAATGAGAAATATAATCAAAGAAGAATAAAGCACCCCTTTCCACCGTTGACAAAGCTGTGGATAAGGACTTCTTAAAAGAGCTAACAATCTAGTAATCATCACAGTGAATTGTAAGTTATAGACCTATTTTAAACGATTTACAAAGATAATATAAAAATCGAACCTATTATTGCGCCCAGAATGTAACATAAATGTAATATCAAGCCTGTATTCGCTGCATTTTTTTAAAAAAGAATAAATAAGCAGTCTTTTTTATGTTATAAAACATATTTAATCAAAATAATCCGTATCTTTGTAGCGTAAAAAGAAAGTAAAAGTAAAACAGCTCTCCGAAACGCGGAAAGCACAAAAAGACGAAGATTATGAAAAAGAATCAAAATGAGATTTTTATGTTACAGTACCGTATCAAACGCTATCAAGCAATGGGAAACGGAACAATGTGCCAAGCTTTGAATGGCAAACTACAAAAACTGCTTGCAAAGCAGACAACCATGTAAATTAGACTTTCAAATAGAATGAATAAGGGCGGCAAGCTATAAAGCTTACCGCTTTTTTTATGCCCGAATCTGCCCATTCCTGAAATAGCACATACAAAGCCCTCAAAAATAGAATAAATCATTTTTACCAGAAAAAGCCATTCACTAGTTAAAGGAATCCATCTCATTTCAACCCCATTCAAAATAACTTCTGAGAGGGGATATGATCAGGTTACGACTGAGCTATGATGAAGTAACGAGTGAATGGCATTCAGTATACGACTGAATAAGGTTCAAGTTATGACTGATTTTATATTATTAAATAAGTAAACGGCAAAGAGACATTATCATGTAAATTATTTATCATATAAAATCATTAGAAAAGTTTTTTTATCATCCAAAAATCTCTGGGTAAATATCATCAAAAGAAAGAGAATATATAAGCAAGGTTTGCCCGAAATAGATACGGGATTTTTTTTTTAGAGACGAAAACTCAATCGGACACTATATCCTTACCAAATGGATTTAAAGCCAAAGCAGCAAGTTTGAAATGCTGCATACCGAAGGGAATGCCAATGATTGTAATGCACAAGAATAGCCCAAATGCAAAATGAGAGACACATATCCATATACCTCCTAAAAAAATCCACAGAATATTCATAAACAGAAACAAGCACCCATCGGCGGAAGGGCGGCTTTTGATCTGTCTGCCAAAAGGCCATAAAGCCAATCCTGCAAGTTTCATGGTTTGCATGCCAAAAGGAATGCCAACAATTGTCAGCATCATTAGCAGACTTGCAATGAAATATTCCATTGCAATAAATATTCCCCCGAATGCCAACCAAAGAAAGTTCATCAAGCAGCCCATACAGATAGATTTAATGTAGACTACAAATATATAGTAATTTATTCAGAATCAAACTATTCAGGCCCAATCACTGAATTCAAAGCTAAGCTGTTCCCACACCCCCTTCTCTCCTCTTTCATCTTTAGGGTTGGACACCGAAAGCCCAATCAACCGGATAGGATGGTTTTCGTAATCCACATCCTTAAGAAGCTGCTTTGCCAAGGGGAGAATAACCTTTAAATCGGTAAGCTTTTCGTGCTGGGTGATGCTCCGGGTGATTTGATTAAAATCGTAGAACTTAATTTTGAGCGTTAGTGTATTACCCAGAAAATCCTTGTCGGATAGCCGTTCCACTAACTCTACAGCCGTATGATACAATTCAATAATGACAGACGAACGGACGGATATATCTTTCTCAAGAGTATGCTCGCAACCAATGGATTTCCGGACACGTATTGCCTCTACCGGGCGGAGATCAATGCCTCTGGCAAACTCATAATAAAGTCCCCCTACCTTACCGAAAGCAGCTTGCAGAGTGGGCAAAGAGCGCGCCCGCAATTGAGCTCCATTGTGTATACCCATCGAGTGCATCTTTTTTGCTGTTACCGGCCCCACCCCCCAAAAACTCTCTACGGGTAAATTAGCAATAAAATCGAGTGCCTGATCGGGATGTATGGTGCACAAGCCATCCGGTTTACGACAATCGGATGCCACTTTAGCCAGAAATTTATTATAAGATACTCCGGCAGAAGCCACCAGATTCAATCTTTGACGAATTTTCGCCTTTATCTCGCGTGCAATATCCACTGCAAGAGGAATGCCGGGTTTATTCTCGGTAACATCAAGGAAAGCCTCATCCAAAGAAAGCGGTTCGATGATATCGGTATACTCATGAAAGATTTCATGAATCTCGCGGGACACACTTTGATAGACCTCCATACGCCCGTGAACAAATATAAGCTGGGGACACAAACGCTTCGCTTTTTGCGATGCCATAGCAGATCGTACTCCATATCGCCGTGCCTCATAACTGGCGGCAGCAACAACACCACGTGCCTCGGCATGCCCCACGGCAACAGGTTTGCCGCGAAGTTCAGGATTATCCCGTTGCTCCACCGAAGCATAGAAAGCATCCATGTCAATGTGTATAATCTTACGTTCGTTCATATACAATTATTCCTGTGCAAAAATACATAGCTTTTGGCATTATGCAATTTGCACAGGAATAAGTTTATGAATTGTTAGTTCGCATTGCTGCAAACCAATAGAGCCTGTAAATCAGACAAACAGTTTTACAACATTGTAGATAATGGCGGCAAGCAATCCACTGACAGGTATTGTAAGTACCCAAGCTATCATAAGATTACCTGTAACTCCCCAACGGATAGCCGATAAACGTTTTACAGCTCCAACACCAATGATAGCACCTGTAATAGTATGAGTAGTACTTACCGGTATCTTCAAAAATTCAGTCAGGAACAAAGTAAATGCACCGGCTGTCTCAGCTACAACACCTTCAAAAGGAGTTACCTTGGTAATTCTGGAACCCATTGTCTTTACAATCTTCCATCCTCCGGACATTGTGCCCAAAGATATCATTGTAAAACAAGAAATAGGCACCCAGGCCGGCAAATCATTGATGGACTGAATACCCATTCCCAAACCTAGTGGGTGAGCGGCAATCATTGCAGCAGCAATAATACCCATGACTTTCTGCGAGTCGTTCAAACCATGTCCTATACTAAAGAGAGCAGATGAGAGTAACTGCAATTTTTTAAACCATCGGTTTGCTTTATGAGGATTGGCTTTTTTACAAACATAATACAGAAGAACGGTGAGACCTAGAGCCACTATCATACCAATGAGAGGAGCCAAGAAGATAAAAGCTACGATCTTCATAATCACCGATCCATGTACAGCCTGAAATCCATTTGCCATAATGGCAGCTCCGGCAAAACCTCCAATCAGAGTATGTGATGACGATGAAGGTATACCCAACCACCAAGTGGCAAGATTCCACATCACCGCAGCAATCACACCCGACAAGATGATAGGGAGGGTAATAAACTGTTCATATACCGTTTTGGACACTGTGTTGGCAATTCCGAACTCACCAATAATGTATTTTGCAATAAAGAAAGCTACAAAATTGAAAAAAGCAGCCCATAATACAGCTTGAAACGGCGTTAATACTTTTGTAGACACGATAGTGGCAATAGAATTCGCCGCATCGTGAAATCCATTGATATAATCAAATAGAAGTGCTAAAATAATAATAGAAACAAGTAAAGCCATATTTTCGGTTTTATGCGTACTTTACAATGATAGTCTTTATAATCTTGCCTACATATTCCGCCGAATCTGTAGCTTTTTCAAGCTCATACATGATCTCTTTTATCTTGATAATCTCAATTCCATCCTTTTCATTTTCAAAAAGACGAATGATAAAGTTCTCATATACATCATCAGCTTTATTCTCTAAATCATGCAATTCCGCACAATACTTCTTCGCATTAGTCGGGCTCTTTTTCAATACATCCAACTCCTCTACAGCCTTACCTATACATATAGCCGATTCACGGATAAGATTGGCTAAATCAATAGACTCTTTAGGCATGTTTTTAGGGTTGTATAGTACAATACGCTTTGCACAACTATTTACATGGTCAATCACGTCATCAAGGCGACCAGCCAATGCGTGAATATCTTCACGGTCGAAAGGGGTAATGAATGTAGTATTCAATTCATCAAATATCTTATTTGACAAACGGTCACCCTCTCTCTCCTCATCTTTAATCTTTTTATAATACTCTATCGCTGATTCATGACTGTAAGCTTCCAAACTTTCAATCATTAAGTCGGATGTTGCAAGCATTACGTCGGCCATTTTACGAAGCAAAGGGAAGAACTTTGGCTCTCTAGGAGCTAACTTGTTCAAAAAAGAGTTGTTCATAATGTAAGAATTATATTTATATCAAATCCAAATTTTATCTAATACCTTTTGTTAGTAAACTTAAGAACCCCAAATATGTATGTCCTACAAAAGTTTTTAGGGAATAACTTGTTTATTCATCCAAAAAAACGCTATTCTTTGATAAGCAAGTAGGATTCAAAAAAAAACTGTGCAAAAATAAAAAATGTTATATATAAATATGCAAAGTTCAATCAAAAAAACACTTTTTTATTCTCGACAAGAAGTAGTATTTCGCTTTTTAAAGCTTATATTTTATATCATTTTCACAGCCACTATACATTTATAAGTATCTACAGTACGGCTTTTCAACGAAAAACACACAAATAAGATATTATTTATTTATTTTAGCCTACGAAGAACAATGAAATCGAAATGTAACATGGAAGAAAAGAAAGTCGGAAATATCAGCATGACTCTCTTTTTCCGTAATCTTATGCCATGGAAAGATGAGGTACTTCCGCAATGACCCGACAAGCTAACCTGTCATATCAGTAGAATTCATAGGATAAGTTTTTGCTAATAAGTGTTCATTAGGCTTTCCTTATCCCTGCAATAATCCTACGATAAACTTCACCATACGCTTTCTCTATTATCTTATATGTTGGCATTGACATATACGTGTAAAATTATAATATAAAGTTAGTATTTAGGCAAACTTACAGAAAAGCACCAGCAAATAAGCGCGTTAAACCTACAAACGAAAGTTTTAATAAGAAAGGTGGTTGTGGATTAAAAAACGAAGTAACAAAAAAAAATAAAAAAGAGGAACTAAATAAGATATTTATCTATTTAATCCCTCTTTTCTGATTTAATGCTATACACAACGTGGAGCTGGAGGGAATCGAACCCTCGTCCAAACGAGGAAGGTATAAGCTTTCTACATGCTTATCTTTGCCTAGATTTTCGTGTAATGGCAGAACCAAAGCCATCAACCATTACCTTATCCTCTTAAATTTCATTCATACTTCAAGGCAAGTATGAACTATCCCCGATTTAACTGCACCACTGAATCGGAATGCTTCGGAGCAACGGCTTCCGAGTGATGTCTCGTCCCAGTACCTAGTACCGGGATTAAGTTAATCTACTATGATTCGATTAAGCAGCAAGAGCGTAATTATTTTCGCCAGATAAAATTTTGAAGACTGAGATTATAGTGCAAATCAACGACGCACTGCATGCTTACTTATCCGTTCTACCCGCTGTCAAATCCAGTCAACCCCATGACTTTGAAATAAGCTGATAGACGAAAGACAGGATACGGACATAAAGTCCAAAGACCCTCTTTCGGCACAAAGATACGAAATGTTTTGCATTATGGCACAATATGCAGCTACTTTCTATTTTACAAATAATAATGAGACATGACCTTTAATTATCAGCAAAAACTAAAAAAAGTGAATTGAAAAGGAAATAAAGAGAGAATATATTTACCTTTGCTATATAAGAATATAACATAATAATCGGGTATTCAGTCCTAATTCTAAAGTAAAAATACATATGAAAAAATATCTTTTTATAGCGCTGACATTATTTGTTTTCAGCACACAGGCATTACCTCAGAAAACTAAGCTTAATAATAAATTGACTATGCTTGTTGGCACATATACTAATGGTACCAGCAAAGGCATCTATACGTATCAATTTGACCAAACAAATGGTCAAGCGCTAATATTGGACTCTATAGCGATTGAAAACCCTTCATATCTGACTCTCTCTGCAAATGAGAAGTTTGTATATGCGGTAAGTGAGATGCCGGATTCAACAGCTGCCGTTATTGCTTATGGATTCAATAAACAAAACGGGAAACTCAAATTTTTAAATCGCCAACTGACCAAAGGTGCCGATCCGTGTTATGTCTCAACAAATGGAAAAATCGTACTCACGGCAAATTACACAGGAGGTTGCATGTCTGCTTTCGCCTTAAAGCAAGATGGGAGTCTCAACACTTTAAGTACTTTATATCGTGGCAGTACAGGAGGCCCTGATGCTATTCGCCAAGCAACACCCCATATCCATTGCGCCGCATTCTCCCCTGACGGGAAATATATCTTTGCAACGGATTTCAGTGCCGATCGTATATTGCATTTCACCGTTAATCCAAAGCAGACTATACCCAATGCTTTAAAAGAAACGACAAACATAGATGGCGATTCAGGACCAAGGCACCTTACATTCAGTCCGAATGGGAAATATGCATATCTCATCAGCGAACTTTCGGGAAATATTACGGTATTCAATTATAGAAATGGGAAACTAACCAAAGTTCAAGTCATCACTGCCGATAAGCTTCATGCCCGTGGTAGTGCAGATATCCACTTGAGCCCTGACGGTAAATTCTTGTACGCAAGCAACCGACTTAAAGGAGATGGAATAGCCATATTCAAAGTAGACTTAACAAAAGGGACATTAACGGATATAGGATATCAGTTTACCGGTATCCACCCACGAAACTTTAACATTACTCCCAATGGAAAATATTTGCTGGTAGCTTGCCGGGACAGCAATTTCATCCAAGTGTATCAGCGTAATGAGACTACAGGTCTTCTGAATGACACGCATCAAAGCATTTATCTGAGTAAACCGGTTTGTATAAAATTTGCTGAATAGAGCAATGAGATACAAAGTAAACCGAGCCTAAAAATATTAGGCTAATGAAACCTAAAAACAAAACTAAAATTCACATAATCATGAAAAAAGAGATTATAATACTCGCAGCTTCCATTTTAGCCACCTCGGCGGTAGCTCAAACAGAAGTGATAACAGGAGTGACCCGTGGAAAAGATTATGGCGTTACTTATATACTACCGAAGAGTGAGATTGAAATAACCATTCAAGCAACCAAGCATGTATATACTCCCGGTCAGTTTTCAAAATATGCTGATCGTTATATGAGATTGAGTGATGTCTCTTCCGACCCCAAGACATACTGGACATTAGACAACTTGCAAGCTAAAATGACGGGGATGGCAGATCGTGATAAAGTGTATTTCGTTAAATTGAAGGACAAAACTGTTGCCCCTCTTATTGAATTGACAAAAGACGGTATTGTATGCTCTATCAACATGCCTCTCGGTAGTGGACAACCAACGTCAAAGCCGGAAACCCAACCTTTAAAGAAGCAGAATAAGGAAATAGACCCCAGAGACTTTCTGACTGAAGAGATATTAATGTCAAACTCAACAGCTAAAATGGCCGAACTGGTAGCCAAAGATATTTATAATATTCGCGAAAGTAGAAATGCGCTACTACGGGGAGAAGCTGAAAACTTGCCTAAAGACGGCGAGCAATTAAAAATTATGCTTGATAACTTGAATATCCAGGAACAAGCCATGACCGAGATGTTCTCAGGAAAAACCACAGAAGAAAGCAAGGTATTTACGTTTCGCGTTGTTCCCAAAGAAATGAAAAACGATGTTCTATTCCGCTTTTCTAAGAAATTGGGAGTCGTTGCCAATAACGATTTAGCTGGAGATCCGGTATATGTCACATTGACCGATTTGAAAGCTATCAACATACCAATGGAAGACAATAAAAAGAAACCGGTGGATGGAATAGCCTATAATGTTCCGGGAAAAGGTAGCATAACCATACAATATCTAAATCAGAATTTGTACAATGGAGAAATTCCTGTAACTCAATTCGGGACAGTCGAATATTTAGCACCTGTGTTATTCAATAAGAAATCTACGGTTAAGGTATTGTTTAACCCGGAGACAGGATCATTGGTTAAGGTTGACAGAGGAGAATAAATTTGTCCTTGTGAAGCTGCATAATGTAGGTCATAACCCGTGATGCATACTCTCCGTCGAAAGCAAAATGATCCTTAAGTAGGTCAATGATATCCTGCACACTTCGCTCTCCATCAATGAATTGCCAAACGGCAGTTCCATGCTCTTCTAAACGAACCCGAATAGGAGAATATACCCCTTTTGGTAAGAAATAACGTGTTATAAAAGTGCTTTTAAACCGAGGGAAAGAGAGAATCACGTTCTCTCCTTCCCATTCGGTTTTTATTGAATCACAACGTACCGGAATTGTTTCCAATAAGTTTGTTTTTCCTTTTGACATACTGTTATGTAGTATGTTGGAGTTTATTTGGGAAAGAATGAATTTGCAAAGTGAAATATATCCTTCCTCAAACAACACTCAACGATATTATTTTTTCATATTAGCTTCTTCAAGACCATATTGCTTGATACGGTCTTCTCTTTTCAAAAGCAAAGCAACTCCCACAGATAATATTCCGAAAATCATGAAGATAGACAAAGGAATAGTATAATCATAGCTCACAACCCCATTTTTTGTCGATTTTGCAAATGTATCAATAACCCATCCTATAAGAAGCGGTACCATAGAAAGCCCTATATTCTGAATATAAAATATTAAAGAGTAAGCCGATCCTAATTGTTTTTGAGGAATAATCTTTGGAACAGAAGGCCACATAGCCGAAGGTACTAAAGAGAATGCCACTCCCAACACAATTATTAAAATTAAAGCAAACCACCAGTATTGCAAGATCGGCAATGTAAAGAGCAAATGTACAAATACAAGCATTATGGAACCAATAACCATTAACGTTGCGCCCTTACCTACCCTATCATACAATGAACCAAATAAAGGAGTCAACAGAATACAACCGAAAGGTAACATCATAGGAATATATCCCGCCAATCCCGGCTCAACATTATATTTATAAATCATTACTTTTACTGCAAACTTCAAGAAAGGAAAGACTCCGGAATAAAATAGCAAACATAAAAATGTAATCAACCAGAACCCTTTATTAGTTATGATAAACTTAATATCACTAATTTTAAACTTATCTTCATCATTCTCAGTAACGCTAGCAGCTTGTGAAGCATCCAGCTTCTTATCCATGACGCAATAAACCAAATAGACCAAAAAACCTACACATAAGAATACGACACCCAATAAAACCGGCATGGAAAGATGTCCCATCGTTTTTGCCAATGGCAAACTAAAACCAAGTGCAATACCAGTACCGATACGGGCCATAGCAACTTGAAGCCCCATAGCCAAGGCCAATTCATGACCGGTAAACCATTTCACAATAACTTTGGAAACCGTTATACCTGTAATTTCAGCACCAACCCCAAATATAGCAAAACCTAATGCCGCAAATAGAACCTGATAGGTCATCCCAAACAATGTCCCCTGTAGAAAGAAGTATGGGGATATGGCCCAATATTTAATCAGTGCACCTCCGAACATTAATATGGAAGAAAGGGTTCCCGTAAAGCGGACACCCATTTTATCCAAAATGATACCTCCGAAAAGCAACATCAATAAGAATACATTGAAGTACCCATAAGCTCCTGTAAAAAAGCCATATTCAGTAGATGACCATCCTAAACCATCCAACTTACAATCTACCGGCTTCACTGTGGTCACAGCCTGAGCATTCTCCACTTTATCAAAGCTACCGTCAGCATAATATACGACTTGTCCTTTAGTCGTCAACAAGTCTTCTAACGGCGCCATCACGTCCGTCACAAAATACCCACACATCATTGTGAAGGAAACAATCACCAATGCACTCCAACGAAAAAGTTTAGAGTCATTCAATTTAAGTTTCAAATGTTCTGTCATTATAGTATTTAGCTAAAATATTGATATAATCTAAAAATTGCGAACAAAGGTAATAAATAACCCTGCGGGACAAACAAAAGGATAGTTATTATTTCCAAATCCATAAAACTAAAAAAGTGAGACTGATAAATTATTCAGCCTCACTATTCTAGTTATAATTCCAAATTTATTTTCTTAAATATTAATGCGATGCAGGATCAGAAGTTGCAGGAGCCGGAGTCGCAGGAGTTTGACTCGCAGGAGCAGTAGCAGCAGGATCAGCTGTAGCTCCACCTTGAGGAGCGGCAGTTCCAGCAGGCATATTATAAGGATTTGTTTTTTCTTCTTGTTGCGCCTGTTCCATAATCACATCCCCACTCTTCTCAGAAACAGTAGGCACTACGTAAGCTGTAGCAATACTCATCACTACCATAAATGCAGCGAGTCCCCATGTAGCTTTTTCAAGAAAATCAGTAGTTTTGCGCACTCCCATAATCTGATTGGAAGATGAAAATCCTGATGCCAACCCTCCACCTTTGGAATTCTGAATCAATACGATAAAGCACATCAGTATGGAAGCAACAACCATTAAGACAACTAAAAATAGGTACATTTTATTATTTTGATTTAGCGTTAATAATCAATTTCTCTAAAAAACGAATTTGGTCTGCAAAGTAAGCATTTTTTTTTGGATAATTCAAACTTAATTTTTTAATAATTTCAAGAGCTTTCTCATACTTATGCTGCTTGATGTATATCTTTGCCAAAGTTTCAGTAAAGCAACTGTCGTCCAGCTCATAAGAACTATCTTGGACACGTTCCGGCTGCTCTTTTTCATTGTCCGTTATATCATTCTGCTCACCAGCTTCATCAGCCATAAAGGAAGTTCCAGATGTGGTCTCCTGATCCTCTTCATCCGACTCGGTTTGAGAAAGAAGAGGTAATATTTTATTTTCAGAAAGCTCAACTGATTCATTGGCAGAATTTGAAGAGCGCTGAATAAAGCCATCTATCAAATCGTGTCCTCTTAACTTTGGCATATCCTCTGTTTCAATAATCAGCGAACCGACTTCCTTCTCATCACCTCCATCTTCTTTGAGCAGATAATTGGTATAATCCGTCGAATAATCCAAGTCTGTTCGAGTTTCTTCTTCAGGAATAGTTGAGAGAAAAGCATCAATCAACGATAATGTACGATCCAAACCAACATCCTCTTTTTCAACAGATTGAAGCAACATTTGCTTATCAGTTTGCGGCTTCAGAGCATAGCGATCTCCTTCTATGACATAGAAAAGCATTCGGCGATCAGCTACAAATAAAACAGCCTTACGTAATTCCGATCCAAAAGATATATCATGAAGCAAATAAAGGTTTTTAAGATATAGCAAACGTAAAGAATGGAAATATGGATAACGGGCAACCAATGTACGAAGCTCATACAAAGTTTCCCTATTTAAGTTTTCAGGATGCTGAATCAATTCATTTAAAAACGCAGATGTCATATATTAACTACCAATTAGCTACAGTTGCATTAAATATTTGCTCGGTAATATCCTTTACCATTTCTTCTATCAACTGATCCTGAACGCTTGTCAACAGCTGAGAGGAATCATAAGTTCGAAAAGCGGAGAACTGTTGATCTTCAAAATCCTCTTTATGATTTGTATTATTTACAAATCTCACCTTAACAGTGACAGTCAGCTTTGTTTTTGAAGAGTAGCCATCAGCAGCAACCGATTCATTATATTGGTTATACCCTGTTATTTCTCCTTCAATTTCCAAATCAGCATTATTATTAACCAAACTCAAACGGGTTTGCTTAATAAACAAATCTTTTAATCTCTGATTGAATTCTGTCGCTAATGGAGTGTAGACATATTCGGCTCTATTTGGAAAATCTGTAATAGAGATTGTTTTCACCTTATTATAGTCAATGGAAGTAATTGGAGCAAAACCCATTGATATACGACAAGAAGAAACGACCAATGCTAAAGCGAACAGCATGCAAAGAGGCATTATCTTTTTAATCCAAACCATATTCTTTAATTTTTCTATATAATGTTCGCTCCGATATATTTAAATCTTTCGCAGCATTTTTTCGTTTTCCATGGTTTTTCTCAAGAGCCTTTCGTATCATATCCTTCTCTACATCATCAAGAGAAAGAGATTCCTCCACATATTCCTCTGTATCCTGTATGTCATCATTTAATGAATGGGAAGACTTTGATGCTGGATGAATAATAGTAGGGACTCCCGATTCCACAGGTGCAACTACAGCAGAAGGCGTTGCAAAATAAGAAGAAGAGATCGGCGAATTACCGGAAGTTGTTCTCTCCGACATAATTTCATGAACCAATTTCTTAAGCTCTGTAACATCCTGACGCATATCAAAAAGGACTTGGTACAAGATCTCTCGCTCACTTTCAAAACCTTTGTTTGATTTTACCCCAAACAAAGCCGGAAGTTGCTGAGAACGATCTTTCTCGGGTAAGTACCCCTTCAATATCGCAGCCGTAATTTCACGTTTTGT
The DNA here is from genome assembly GCA_007896885.1 of Bacteroidaceae bacterium HV4-6-C5C. Lineage (GTDB taxonomy): Bacteria > Bacteroidota > Bacteroidia > Bacteroidales > Bacteroidaceae > Bacteroides. The sequence goes on along the minus strand of VOIU01000004.1, from coordinate 121 downwards.
CTCTATAATAGAAATTTGCTCGGTAATATTTTTTAATTGCCGTACATTACCCGGCCAAGAATAAGCAATTAATTCTTGACGACCATCCTCTGTAAGCTGTATAGCCGGCATACAGCTTACA
>VOIU01000048.1 GCA_007896885.1 Bacteroidaceae bacterium HV4-6-C5C | reverse complement strand
GTAACGCCTACTGAATCGTGCATTAAAGTGAACGGGTATCACCGATTTAGCTGGGTGGGTATCATCCGTTTTTTCCACTATTTAGATCAACTTTTACATTATAGCTAAATAAATCAATCCAATCAGAATTTCCGACTTGTCGAATTTTGATGGTATAATCAGTATTTTTATCACATCCAGAAGATGGGTATACAATAATTTTTGCACTAACAGTTGTAATAGTAAATAGTAGCAATAATACTGTGAATAAAAACTTTCTCATATGGAGATTTACTTTGTATTCTTGAATATGAATTTAACAAATCCGAAACTGATAAATGATAATATACATGCAATTCTAGTTTTTGTTCGGGCCTTTTTATCTTGGATTATGGCTTTTCTGTGCTTTTTGATGAAATTAATTAATATTTCTTCTTGTGCATGATTTTTCGGCATGGGTAATAGAATATGCCAATATAGACTTACGCACCGACATTGGGCGGCTTTTATGTTTACGGGAGCTTTTATTGTTATTGTTTCTAATAATTCATTTGCAAGTGGGATTGCATTTAGTTTTTTTGCATTAAATGTTTCGCCTTCAATGCTATCATTCCTTTGCTGATAATAATAGGTTTGTGTAGGAGTAAAAACAATTTTTTCACTTAGTAACAATAATTTATACGTAGTCCCCAAATCTTCATAAATAAGCCCCTTGGGATAACGTATATTCTCAAATAGACTGCTCTTATATAATTTTCCCCATGCTGTATTATCAAATAGACGTTGATACAGCATTGCTTCCAAGGCTTCATTTTTATTTAAAATATAGCATTTTGAAGCCTTATAAGTATAATTTAGTCTCGGGAGAGCTTTGGCATTTTCATTTATACAAAGATGTTGACTTACTGCAATATCAGCTTTGTATTTATTTAATATATTCCATAATGTTAAAATATAGGTTGAAGATACAAAATCATCACTATCTATAAAGGTGACATATTCTCCCGTCATAATATCTAATGCTACATTGCGTGCATCGGAGAGCCCTCCATTAGTTTTGTGTATCACTTTAATGCGATGATCTTTTGATAAATATTCATCACATAGACTGCCACAGCTATCAGGTGAGCCATCGTCCACGAGGAATATCTCAATATTCTGATATTCTTGGTTAAGAATACTATCTATACATTTTGATAAATATTTTTCAACCTTATATATTGGTACAATGACAGATATCAGAGGATACATGTTTATGTTATGTTTTATTTTATATGACAAATCCTGTTTAATTCATATCTATGAGAGGTCGCGATAGAAAAATTATCGGTAGGGTATCCACATGAAATCATGGCGATGAAAACCTCATTTCTGTCAATCTCACAAATTTTATGTAGTCTCTTATCTTTTCCAGGGGCATTACTGCAATTGAGAATACAACACGCTATGGAATTTGCATGTAATGCATAGAGCATATTCATTGCGAAAATGCCACCATCTATATATGCTTGATAACGTTCATGGGCTCCTCCAAAAACGCCTAACTCTGCAGTTATGACTACTAACTTATTGGCTAGATATCCAAATCCACCTGCACCTCCTTGGATATCAATGATTTCTTTTATTTGATTCTTGTTTTTAAAAATATATGCTCTAGAAGTCTGTCTATTACATGCTGATGGCGTGTTTAGTACAATATTTAATGCTGATTTAATACTTTCTATTGGAATATCTTCTTCGGAATAATTGCGAATACTTTTCCGGGAATCAGAAAAAAGATTAAATGGTGAATTTATATTTCTAAAGTACTCTTCCTTAGTAGTAGAAAGCTGATTAGTCGCTTTTGTTGTAATTTTACTTTCAGCCAAATTAATTGTTTTTTTTATCCTTGCTTCCAATTGTGATGATATTTTAAATTCTTGTTTTGAATGAAATAGCAGGTATTCTTTTAAAACTCCAATAGCATGCTGGACTTGATCAGAAGTTGATAAATCATATTTTATCACTAGTGTCTACTTAAAATTATTAACATTGAATATATACATTTGAAAACATGGAGTTTACGAGCAAAATATTATGT
>VOIU01000047.1 GCA_007896885.1 Bacteroidaceae bacterium HV4-6-C5C | reverse complement strand
CCAGTGAGCTGATGCTAATGGCGCGAGAGTCGATCCATAGCTTTTAAAAAAGACGCAAATTCAGAGCTGATTTGAGTTCCTTGAGCCACTAATGACCAATTGCGAGAGACGTAGTTGTCTTGGGTGTGGTTATACCACCTGCGCTTCTTTATGTAGAGAATACAACTACGTCCACGCATGGGGTAATCATACATACGAACTTCTTCATAGAACCCTTTGCTCTCAAGCTTATCATGCTCATATTCTTCAGAAAGAGTATTTTTTTCCTCAAAATAGATTTCAACCTTATCCGAAAGCTCAGTGAAACCAACCAGCTCGAAGTAATCAAACATGCCATCAGGAAAGATAAAACGAAGGAACCTATCGTAATTCATATCTTCTTTTTAATGCAAAGATAGAATTTTAACATCAATGCCCCTCAGGATTTCGGCATGATCCGCTATTGTACAGGTGTTTACGATAAAAAGGGATATTCTAATAGATGAGGAAGTTTTAAAGATAAGAAACACTTTATAAAAGAATTCAAACAGTTTGAAATAAGGATTAGTCGATTTGAACACAAAGAGAATATCGCTCGCTTAGAAATAAATGGATTCAAAGTTTTACTAGAAAATAGTGATAATAATGATGGTGAAGAAATAGTTACAGAGCATTATTGGAAAGGAATTGATGGATTAGTAACAGAATGGCGAGCAAGGCGCGGAATGCCATTTGAATGTGTATATGTTTCTGATAAAGTATTGGCACTATATGAAGCAGATGAAGATTATGAAGTTTATTCCTTGTCTGGAAGTGTCAGTTATAGAAATCAATGGGCTGTAACACATTGTGAACGTATAGGTAAAATGCTATTAAAATTGAAATCAAAAAGCTATATGAAGGTAATAGGGATGCAGTAATCGATTATTTTAAATCAATTTTCTATACACCCTTCCGAAATTGTGGAGGCGAAAATACAGCTTTGAAATCAGAACGCTTAGTAAGGAAATTCTTTCTATTCGCACGACAATTTGCAGGTTTATCAAATCACCTATTTGGATTTAGTTGTTTATCAAAAGATCTAATCGTTTTATATAAGGAGCGTATTGAATATATGGGATGGTTGGAATTTCCTGAATTTAATGCGATTGCTCAATACGCAGATTTAAAATCTTTTTCTAAAGAGCAATTTATATCCCGATGTAAAAAGCTATATATTATTCTGTTAGGAGAAAATTTGAGAGAGAAACCTCTACGAAGGGTTGTCAATATGCTGGGTTTTCCAGTTCCAGAGACCGAGAAATTCAAAAGTACAAAATTACTTGAACTAATTATAGCTTATTTGAGAATTGCGGAAGGAAGTGGCTTACATCCTATACGTAATAAAGAAACCCTTGTAGAAAGAGTTTTGGAGAATAAATTCTTTAATACATTATTAGAGTTCTCGGCTGTGAATAGTATCAGGCAGCTAGATGCTCATAAAACTAATGATTCAAAAACAAAACTTCATAAAGCATTAACCGATTTGGGAATACAGCCTAATGTTATTTCGAATAATTATGCGGATATCATTTGGCAGGTTTACGATAGCATTTATGGGATGCTTATGAATTTGAATATGCCTCTTTCAAATTTCTATAACTTAAAATAATAACCATGAAAAATGTCGCTATGATTCCTAATTATTATGCTTATAGATTAACGACTAATGGAAGAGATTTATCCGAAGAACAAAGGGGTTGCTTTTTTCATTATATCAATAAGATTTATCGTAATAATGATAAGTTCATATATATAATTTCTCAACGAAAAATAGTGTATGTTACAAAAAAATAGAATAATCTCACAAAATAGGGGATTATCCCATATTTTGTGTAAACGTTAAAACTTACAGGTAATCGGATTAGGATTTATACCTTAATCCGATTTTCAAATATAGTCAAAAACTGATTAAATATCATTCCCCAGTTCCAAATTGGTTGATACCATTTCTTTTCAATCTCTGCTATAGCCAGGTAGACAGACTTTCTCAGTGCATCGTCATTAGGGAAAGAAAGTTTGTTTTTGGTGTATTTTCTAATTTTACCATTCAGATTTTCAATCAAATTGGTGGTATAAATTATCTTCCTGATTTCTATAGGAAAATCATAGAAAGAGGTTAA
>VOIU01000046.1 GCA_007896885.1 Bacteroidaceae bacterium HV4-6-C5C | reverse complement strand
ACCAATAAGCAACTGCTTGCCAGAAGCCGTTACCTGTTATTCAAAAAAGAAACAGCATGGACTAACTCTCAAAGCAAACGTGCGGCTATTTTGTTTAGAGAATACCCGGATATCAAAAAGGCATATTATTTAAGTATGCGCTTAGGACTTATTTATCATCACTCCATACATGCTGATGTGGCATTGACCAAACTGGCTCGTTGGTACGAGGAGGTGGACAAATCAGGATTTCTATCCTTTGGCACAGTGGGAAGAACCATACAAACACATTACTTGGGAATCGTAGCCTTCTTCAAGAATCGTGCAACGAATGCGGCCAGCGAATCTTTTAATGCAAAAATTAAGCAATTCAGAGCACTACTCAGAGGAGTCAGGGATGTGTCCTTCTTCTTATTCAGATTATCGAAAATTTATGCTTAAAATCGTAAGCCCTCAGAATTTCGGTATGATCCCAACAAATGAGCCAGCGAATCTTTAATGCAAAATAAAACAATGCAGGGCACTACTCAGAAGATTGAGAGATGTCCCCTTCTTCTTATTCAGATTATCTAAAATTTATGCTTAAAATTATAATCCCTCAGAATTTCGGTATGATCCCAGAATTTCGGTATGATCCAACTAAAACATGACAAGTAATAAAAAACAAACGGAAACCACTTTTCGTAGCTTCCGTTTATGAATATTTTGTACACCCTCAGGGATTCGAACCCTGGACCCACTGATTAAGAGTCAGTTGCTCTACCAACTGAGCTAAGAGTGCATCATTTCAAAATGTAGTGGATACGAGAATCGAACTCGTATTGCATGCGTGAGAGGCATGTGTCCTAACCGTTAGACGAATCCACCGGCTGGTTTGCGGAAGCGGGGGGATTCGAACCCCCGGTACAGTTGCCCGTACGTCAGTTTAGCAAACTGGTGGTTTCAGCCACTCACCCACACTTCCTTTAACCCGCATTCTTTTCAAATGCGGTGCAAATGTAGAGTAAACTTTTGGAGTATGCAAATCTTTACTGTATATTTTTTCCATCCTTTTCCCTTCAAAGTTTTTAATGAGCTTACATTCAAAATCATAGACACTGAAAAAAAATATTACGCAATAAATCTCTAATAAAAGATCGAGGACTACGGCTTTTTACAAAAAGCAATACTTATCTCCTTATTTTTTGATTTATGTCAAGCTTTTGCTATTTTTGTAGGCAGAACATCAATAGCCCTTTCTATGACAACAAATACAGATATACTATTAAAAACAACTATTGACGCTGTTGTCAATAGCCGATATCCCGATATGGCTCCAGAAGGCAGAAAGTTATTGGAAGAGATTCTTGTCCGCAAGGAGTTGAAGAAAGACGAATTTCTGTTTGGTGAAGGTGAGATATGCGAGCAAATTGTTTTTGTAGGCAAGGGCATGTTACGTCAATTCTATTATAAAAACAAGAAAGATATCACCGAACACTTCTCTTACGAAGGTTGTATTTTGATTTCTATTGAAAGCACATTGAAACATGTACCCACACACCTCATGGCTCAAGCTCTTGAACCGGCAGTTGTCTACATGCTACCTTACGAAAGATTTATGCGACTAACTGCAATGTCGTGGGAAATCAATTTATTCTACCGAAAGATTTTAGAATATTCTCTTATTGTGTCGCAAGTCAAAGCCGACTCTTGGCGTTTTGAAACAGCTCGTGAACGTTATAATCAATTAATGAGTACTCACCCTGAAGTAATTAAACGGGCACCATTAGCCCATATAGCCTCCTATCTACTAATGACTCCCGAAACGCTAAGCCGAGTACGTGCAGGCGTTTTGTAAAGAATATGTCAAAAAAAAACTTTTTCAGCTGAATATATTTTTTTATTATTTCCCATGGAAATAATATACCTTAACCCTTATCACTAGACTAAGAAAAGTAACATCTATGGAGTATATTTACAAACAAAATATTCAGTTAAATGACAACAATACGCACGTACACCTATGCTCTTATCTTAGAACTTAAAAATGCAGGACGATACAGCACAGCCGGAATTTACACCAGTACTATTAAGAGTTTTCTACAGTTTGCTAAAAGACAAGAATTAACCTTCTCAGAAGTTACATCATCCATGATTAAAGAATATGAAGAATACCTTCTTCAAAAAGGGTGCCGTCACAACACCCTATCTACTTATCACTAGTGTCCACTAAAAAAATTAAGACTTAATTGTCCATCATTAATCACATCAACAAGCTCTTTTGTAAAGAGGT
>VOIU01000045.1 GCA_007896885.1 Bacteroidaceae bacterium HV4-6-C5C | reverse complement strand
TTGCAGAAGGAATGCAAGACTCTTCACAGCCTTACAAGTATAACGGTAAGGAGTTGGATACGGACAGGGGACTCAATCTTTATGATTACTCGGCAAGGTATATGGATCCCGCACTGGGGAGATTCAATACGGTGGATCCGATGGCGGAAAAAAGGCCTTGGGTATCTCCTTATGTGTTTTGTAGCAATAACCCTGTGAATAGAATTGACATCAATGGGAATTGGGATGTTTCTGTTCATCTTGCACAAAACAGGTCTCAGAATGGATATGGAATCGCAATTGTAACAGACAGAAATGGTAATGAAGTATATAGATTTCAAGTTAGAGGTGAAGGTATTGGGGGCAGAAACAGGATGAGTGAAAATGCAGACACGCCACTAGGGACTTATGATATACCCGACAATAATCCGTGGTTAACAGGAGGTAACCGAGCATCATATGGACCAAATGCTAGACTAAATATGACGCCAGAATCAGGAGAGATTGAAGAATCTGGTAGGGATGCGATTAGAATACATGGTGGGCGCCAAGAAAATTACGACTCTAAAACAAAAAAATGGATTCTCGCCGATAATCCCGAATTAAAGAAAACACGTGGTTGCTTACGAGCTTTTGATACTGATATGTCTGCATTTAAAAAGATAACGGACAACTTACAAGAAACAGACTCTAAAGAAGTTCCTGGACAGGTAACAATTAGTGCAGATCTTGACAAATTAGGAGCTCCGACAAAGACAGAGTCTATAAATGGAGTAAACGTTCAGTATTATGTACCTGAATCTCAGATAAAATACTGGCAATATTTGATTGATAGTACGTTTGGAAAAAACAAAAAATAATGGAGGGCAATAGTTATGAAAAACTTTATGTTGATAACATTTTTATTAATTCTATTCACTGTAAATAACAAAGCGGCAAATCAACAAAAGAATTGTAATAAAGAAATATATTGGGAAAACTTGAGTAAAACCGAGCAAGAGAATATATTGCATTCTCCTCAAATAGATAAAAATGCAATAAAATACTACCATGGGAGTTTTAAGGCAACAGATAACCAACAAACAGAAGACCTTTTAAGAAGAATTATTTCAGAGAATAATTTGACCAAAGAAACTGTGTTCTATTTTTATATTCTCAATCAAATATGTCTAAAATCGGACGGGGCTTTAAGTGAGATTTTAGGAGGGTACTGTATGAAATTCTTGCTAAGAAACCCTGCATTAGTACTTAGATACTTTCAGCAAAATAAGAAAGTTGAGAGAGTTTATGGCGAATTTATTGGCTATGAATTTTATTTTAAGGAGGAAGGAACTTCAGATATTGAATATAATTATAAAGATTTTAAAAGAATTATTGACAGAAAGATCAATGGCTACAAAGAATTAAAAAATATTCTTGTCAAATTTTATGGCATAATAGAATCAGCCATGAAGAATATGGATTAGAATCTTAAGAGTTGCCATAAATTAATCTCTTCAAGTTTTTCAGTAGAAGTTCAGACAAGAACACTCAATGCATTGGCAATGTATTCGAGCGTACTCACCAAGGACTTATTCAAGACAACTCACCGTATCTGCTTCACATAAAAGTCATTACCCTTTGAAAAAGACCCTAACCAGCTTTATTCTCTTCATATGAATTCCTTCAAAGAAAGTTTTTTATTAGTATATGATATAAAGCAATACTCTATCTCTAAGAAAATAATATTAAGAGTTCGCTAATAGAACAATGGAAAAAGCAAATGCATACCTAAAATTAAAGTGTGAAATCCCTTATAAAAAAGACTTTTGGTAGTTATTATAAATAAATTAAACGGGCTAAAACAAATACTATGATATTTCTACACAGTTCATAACTTCGTAAGTTATAATCGTTAAGATTGGAATAATTGATTGATTTCAGCCAAAATTTTTGCCAATACGAATATTGTTTGAATAATGGCTATATGCATAAAGACGAGATGTCAAAATATAAAACAATTGGGCAACTATTGGAAAGATCACCTTTGTTATAGTTGCCCAAAGTTTAACTTTTATGTCGATTTATATTCGGAAGAATGCTTCAATCCTTAATTTATACCTATATATTGACTAAATCATTAGATGTATTGTATTAAATATCCAACACCTGAATAAATCATAGCTAAAATAAAAAAAATGACACTATTTATTGCATAAATTAAAAATAATTCTATTTTTGCAAATAAGCATAAAAAAACGCTAATTAGAATAAAAAATAACAGATTATTGCTTGACAAGCTATCTAAGAACTTTAATTTATGACAAGACTTTTATTAATTGAGAATGATATAGATTATATATATATCATCACTAGTGTCTACTTAAAATTATTAACATTGAATATATACATTTGAAAACATGGAGTTTACGAGCAAAATATTATGT
>VOIU01000044.1 GCA_007896885.1 Bacteroidaceae bacterium HV4-6-C5C | reverse complement strand
CAGTACTAGTATGGCCCGGGGGATCCGGCGCGCCTAGGCCTTGACGGCCTTCACTCAATTCGCCCTATAGTGAGTCGTATTACGTCGCGCTCACTGGCCGTCGTTTTACAACGTCGTGACTGGGAAAACCCTGGCGTTACCCAACTTAATCGCCTTGCAGCACATCCCCCTTTCGCCAGCTGGCGTAATAGCGAAGAGGCCCGCACCGAAACGCCCTTCCCAACAGTTGCGCAGCCTGAATGGCGAATGGGAGCGCCCTGTAGCGGCCACTCAACCCTATCTCGGTCTATTCTTTTGATTTATAAGGGATTTTGCCGATTTCGGCCTATTGGTTAAAAAATGAGCTGATTTAACAAAAATTTAACGCGAATTTTAACAAAATATTAACGCTTACAATTTAGGTGGCACTTTTCGGGGAAATGTGCGCGGAACCCCTATTTGTTTATTTTTCTAAATACATTCAAATATGTATCCGCTCATGAGACAATAACCCTGATAAATGCTTCAATAATATTGAAAAAGGAAGAGTATGCGTAGCCGTAATTGGAGCCGTACCCTGACCGAACGTAGCGGCGGTAATGGTGCGGTGGCGGTGTTTATGGCGTGCTATGATTGCTTTTTTGGCGTGCAGAGCATGCCGCGTGCGAGCAAACAGCAGGCGCGTTATGCGGTGGGCCGTTGCCTGATGCTGTGGAGCAGCAACGATGTGACCCAGCAGGGCAGCCGTCCGAAAACCAAACTGAACATTATGCGTGAAGCGGTGATTGCGGAAGTGAGCACCCAGCTGTCTGAAGTGGTGGGCGTGATTGAACGTCATCTGGAACCGACCCTGCTGGCCGTGCATCTGTATGGCAGCGCGGTGGATGGCGGCCTGAAACCGCATAGCGATATTGATCTGCTGGTGACCGTGACCGTGCGTCTGGATGAAACCACCCGTCGTGCGCTGATTAACGATCTGCTGGAAACCAGCGCGAGCCCGGGTGAAAGCGAAATTCTGCGTGCGGTGGAAGTGACCATCGTGGTGCATGATGACATTATTCCGTGGCGTTATCCGGCGAAACGTGAGCTGCAGTTTGGCGAATGGCAGCGTAACGATATTCTGGCCGGCATTTTTGAACCGGCGACCATTGATATCGATCTGGCCATTCTGCTGACCAAAGCGCGTGAACATAGCGTGGCGCTGGTTGGTCCGGCAGCGGAAGAACTGTTTGATCCGGTGCCGGAACAGGACCTGTTTGAAGCGCTGAACGAAACCCTGACCCTGTGGAACAGCCCGCCGGATTGGGCGGGTGATGAACGCAACGTGGTGCTGACCCTGAGCCGTATTTGGTATAGCGCGGTGACCGGCAAAATTGCGCCGAAAGATGTGGCGGCGGATTGGGCCATGGAACGTCTGCCGGCGCAGTATCAGCCGGTGATTCTGGAAGCGCGTCAGGCGTATCTGGGCCAGGAAGAAGATCGTCTGGCCAGCCGTGCGGATCAGCTGGAAGAATTTGTGCATTACGTGAAAGGCGAAATTACCAAAGTGGTGGGTAAATAATAACTGTCAGACCAAGTTTACTCATATATACTTTAGATTGATTTAAAACTTCATTTTTAATTTAAAAGGATCTAGGTGAAGATCCTTTTTGATAATCTCATGACCAAAATCCCTTAACGTGAGTTTTCGTTCCACTGAGCGTCAGACCCCGTAGAAAAGATCAAAGGATCTTCTTGAGATCCTTTTTTTCTGCGCGTAATCTGCTGCTTGCAAACAAAAAAACCACCGCTACCAGCGGTGGTTTGTTTGCCGGATCAAGAGCTACCAACTCTTTTTCCGAAGGTAACTGGCTTCAGCAGAGCGCAGATACCAAATACTGTTCTTCTAGTGTAGCCGTAGTTAGGCCACCACTTCAAGAACTCTGTAGCACCGCCTACATACCTCGCTCTGCTAATCCTGTTACCAGTGGCTGCTGCCAGTGGCGATAAGTCGTGTCTTACCGGGTTGGACTCAAGACGATAGTTACCGGATAAGGCGCAGCGGTCGGGCTGAACGGGGGGTTCGTGCACACAGCCCAGCTTGGAGCGAACGACCTACACCGAACTGAGATACCTACAGCGTGAGCTATGAGAAAGCGCCACGCTTCCCGAAGGGAGAAAGGCGGACAGGTATCCGGTAAGCGGCAGGGTCGGAACAGGAGAGCGCACGAGGGAGCTTCCAGGGGGAAACGCCTGGTATCTTTATAGTCCTGTCGGGTTTCGCCACCTCTGACTTGAGCGTCGATTTTTGTGATGCTCGTCAGGGGGGCGGAGCCTATGGAAAAACGCCAGCAACGCGGCCTTTTTACGGTTCCTGGCCTTTTGCTGGCCTTTTGCTCATTAGGCACCCCAGGCTTTACCCGAACGACCGAGCGCAGCGAGTCAGTGAGCGAGGAAGCGGAGAGCGCCCAATACGCAAGGAAACAGCTATGACCATGTTAATGCAGCTGGCACGACAGGTTTCCCGACTGGAAAGCGGGCAGTGAAGTGAAGGCCCATGAGGCCAGTTAATTAAGCGGCCGCGATATCCTGCAGATGCATCCAGTACATCTGAAGAGCGTCGTGTAGTGAAAGAC
>VOIU01000043.1 GCA_007896885.1 Bacteroidaceae bacterium HV4-6-C5C | reverse complement strand
TGGAAAAAACGGATGATACCCACCCAGCTAAATCGGTGATACCCGTTCACTTTAATGCACGATTCAGTAGGCGTTACAAAAATAGTTATTTTTTTCTCATGCTTTCACCAGTAAGCAAAAAACGCTGTGCTGTATGCACGATTCTGTCCAAAACAGCATCTGCCACGGTGGTGTTTGCATCCAGTATTTCATACCAGTCTTCCACTGCCAGTTGACTTATAATGATGGTTGCCTTCCGTGCATGCCTGTCTTCAATCATCTCCATCAGATCAAGCACCTGTTGACCGTCCAGTTTCTTTATGCCAAAGTCATCCAGTATCAACAGGTCCGTTTGCGCCGTTTTGTCGAAGAATCGCGGTAAAGTGGCTTCCATACGTGCAACGGCAATCTGTTCGAAGAGCTTCTGTATTCCGTAATACCTGACCTTGAAGCCGGACAGACAAGCCTGATACCCGAGTGCGGTAGCGAGCCAGCTTTTGCCTGTTCCTGCCGCCCCCGTAATGATAACAGGAACTCCTTGTTTGATGTATTCACCTGTGGCAAGACGCAGGATGAGTGTCTTGTCAAAGCCGCGTGAAGCATCGAAGATCAGTTCTTGGACGGATGCATGGTATCGGAAGTGCGCTTCTTTAATCAGGCGGGTGTTACGATTTTCTTTCCGCCCGTCATATTCCGCCTGCAGAAGTAGTTGTAGCCCGTCTGCCAGAGAGAGTTCCGCTACTCTGCGGGTTTCCAGTAAAGATGTCCAGCAGTTTGCCATTCCGGGCATTCTCAGACTTTTGAGTTGATTTGCAATTTCATCCATTTTTAATTGTTTTTTTAGTTAGACGTTGAACAGTTATTTAAACTCGCTTTTACCTCTTATATTCCGGTGTTCTTTAGGAGGGGACAGACTTTCCGCCCGGCTCTGATCCAGTTCGTCAAGCCCCCTGCATTTGCTTTTCACTAAGTTGTTTATGAACGGATAGTTATAGCGCTGACACTGCAAAGACGTTTCACAGGCCCTCTGGAAGAGGAGAGGATCGGTTGCCCTGGCCAGATGAAGTAGTCCGTCGCAGCTCTTATAATAGACCTCTTCAGGCTGTGCGGCGGTCAGAAACATATAACGTACCACTTCTCCAAACTCAGCCATAATGGAAGACGCCCTATTGATATAATGCTCCTTAGAACGCTCCCGATATGCTTTGGCGTGGGAAGCCAAATGCTCGTTGATAAGGGTATATTTACCTTCAGCATAGACTCTTGGGTGTGTGGCTATACATTCTTGCCCACTGAAGACTTTGACAAGGGTACGCGTATAGATAACCTTAACCTGTCGGTGAATATATGTGTAGGGTACCGAGTAGTAATGCTTGTCGCGTCCCAGGTAGATACAACCGTTGATTCCCACCTTCAGGCTCGTGTAGCTCTTTATTTGGAAACCTTGTTCGGGTAGAGGCTTTAAGGCCGGTTTTTCTATGGCCAGAAAATGTTCCTCACGGGAGTAAGGGTGCTGCTGCATGCGTTTGCGGTTGTGCGCTTTCATTTTTTCTGCGATGGCAGTGTTGAGCTCCTCCAGCGAATAAAACCTCATATTCCGAAGTTCGGCATATACGCGCTGATAGACCAGCTTCACATGGTTTTCCACCGTGGATTTGTCTTTCGGCTTGCGTGGACGTGCGGGAAGAACCACACAGCCGTAATGGTTGGCAAAATCCTCCAGTATCCTGTTGATATCAGGCTCGTATGGATCAGACTTAACCACCGCGGCTTTCAGATTGTCAGGAACCAGTATTTTGGGCACACCTCCTATTGCCTCAAGAAAGCGCATGACGGCATAGACGAAGTCTTCACTCTTCTGCGAAGGGACTGCAAGAGCATAGCCGTAGTCCGTACAAGGCAAGCTAGCTACAAAGGTTTGAGGACGTACAATCTCTCCCGTCTCACGGTCGATGTATTCCAGCGTATCCCCGGCAAAGTCAAGATAGCCTTTTTCCCCGGGCACATAAAGATCTTTCAAAATAGTCGAAGGACGTTCTTTGGCCTTGCTATTCTGACCGTAGTGATAGCGGAACTGGGTTAACTGGTAGCCATTGGGATTCTCAAGGATGTATTCTTCCCAGAGTTTTTTCAGAGTGACATGTTTATGTCCCATTTGTCGCTCAAAATAAGGGAGCTTGAACTTAAATGTTTCAAAACGGTCGTCAACGTATGCGGGATGTCCTCCAGTCATACGATACTCAAGCACCGGGTCTTCCAGTTCCAAAAGTTCAGTGAGCTTCATGCGGTCTTCAACAGCCCTGCGGACATATTTGTTGACCGTCTCTTTATTCAAGCTCAGATTATCTGCAATCTTGCGGTTAGAAACTCCATCTAAATGTTGACGTAATACTTGTTTTATCTTACTCATTTCTTTCGTTTTACCTGCCATGGCTGAATCGTTTAGTGAAATGCCTGCAAAATAAAAAAATGAATGGCAATGCTCCGACTTTTTGAGAAAGCAATCTGAGTGAACGGCAATGCTCCGTTTCGGGTTGATTTCCAAAAGATTGGAAAGCTAAAGTGAACGGCAATGCTCCGTTTTATGAGTCATTTTCCTGTCTTGGATGATGACTGGGTGGCAATGCTCCGTTTTTTTGCCCGGTTTTGCTCATTTTCTTAAGAAATGAACGGGAATGCTCCGTTTTTTAGGCCCGTTTTAATCCGTTTTTAGGGATATTTAAAATCGGTTTTATGGGTGGGAATACTCCGATTTATCCA
>VOIU01000067.1 GCA_007896885.1 Bacteroidaceae bacterium HV4-6-C5C | reverse complement strand
AGGGGCCATACTAGTACTGGATGCATCTGCAGGATATCGCGGCCGCTCGACGTAGAACTCAATCTAAAACTTCGATTTGCAACTTACCAAACAAAAAGAGCAACTCTTAAAGGGTTATACGAGCTCGCTGCATTTGGAACGTAGGATCCCCCGGGCCATACTACTACTGGATGCATCTGCAGGATATCGCGGCCTCTCGACGTAGAACTCAATCTAAAACTTCGATTTGCAACTTACCAAAAAAAAAGATCAACTCTTAAAGGGTTATACGAGCTCGCTGCATTTGGAACGTAGGATCCCCCGGGCCATACT
>VOIU01000042.1 GCA_007896885.1 Bacteroidaceae bacterium HV4-6-C5C | reverse complement strand
TTTTTGCCATTGACAATAATCTTTCCATTAGGATCTTCTACCGGCATCATTCCATGCGCCCATCGCTGTGTTTTGGCGTAAGGCCAGCTATTTGCATCCACATACTTGCTTTCTGTGGCCAGCTCTTCTGCATTGTCAGCTTCCAGGTAGAGTCTGGTATGCCATATTCTATGGTTCTCATAAAATAGCTCGACTCTACGTTCACGCTGGATGTAGTCATTCATAATCACCTTGCTGGACAATGCGCTGGGTGGTATTTTTGCCATAAAAGAACGGGCTCTTACATCATTGAGCATATCATATATCTCCTGAGTAGGACCGGTTGTTTCGTTTACAGCCTCGCAATACATATATATGAATTCCGGAAGTCTCCATATTGCCGGACCATTTATCACATGCGAACCATCTCCTTTTATCCAGCCATCCTTATAGAACTTACGCAAGTAATAACCGGTATGTGAAGAAGCTGTCAGATAACTTGTTCCCACAGCATCATTACCCGTAGCCGTATTCAGGACTTTCCCGTTATAAGTCGATCCCATATAGCGAATGTCCCGATAAAAACGGGGATCACGTTTCACACTTTCATAAGGATTTGCATCATCATACCCGTCACCTACCGCTCTACTGGAATAAACCGGATAACCGTATCCATCCGGAGCGATATATTCGTATTCATCAACCTGCTCTTGTAATGGCCTTTGGCGGGCATGTCCTCCATTCGTAGGGGGCAAAACATCTCCGGACCAACCTGTATCCTTGTCTCGGGTAACGAACCAAACCCATTCCTGCTGTATTGCGTTCATGTCATAGAACATGTTCCACAGACGCTTATATACCTTACTGTTACTGCTGTTGTTACCCTTGGCATCTCCAAAGTCCGTATCACTAGATCCCGTATATAATTTATAACGTTTCTCCCCGCTGTTATCCCGACAGTCCAATACTGCTTTTGCGGCAACTTTTACAGCTTCCCAACGGGATGCATTATACGTATATTCATCTTTGTATACCCTGGTGTCATTGGGGAAGTTCCCCCCGTTCCACATCGGAGTTGCAGCTATCCAACGGGCCATGGCCTTAAGACCCAGGCAAGCACCTTTATCTACCCGACCGAAATCATCGTTTGTATAAGAAGCATCAACACGGGCATAGGCAGAATCTGCATCCTGACAGATTTTATCCACGACTTTATGCACTGACAACTTAGTGAAGCCCATGTCATCGGATGGATCTACCAAATAATCCAAATAAGGGATTTCCCCATAGGCACGAACCAATAACAAGTGCAAATATCCCCTTAAGAAATAAGTCTCACCGATTCTACGGGTGATGTCACCTTCACCAGATGCTTCCGGGTTATCAGGTGTATTGTACTTTTTTACTCCGGTCAGAATTATATTCGCCTTTCTTATCTTTGACCACAGTCCTCCCCAGTATTGTCCCCTGTCGCTTGAACCGGGCATACCCTGGGTGGGTCCGTAATTGCCAATCCAAAATTGATGGGGTATGGCGTTCTCATGGGAACTGGAACTGCATTCGTCTGTAATTGCTGCAGAAGAAAAGTGATTAAAAAACAGTAAAGGGCTGTTTGCCGATTTCGCATTTGCATATAAATCCGCCACCAAACCATCGACATAGCTGTATCTGGAAAAAATATCAGCTTCATTCTTCTTGTCATCCGGAGTTCTATCCAAATAGCTCTCACAGGAATAGCAGAGCACAAGAGCGAATGAGAATATGTAAAATTTAAACTTATTCATAATAATGCAGATATATAATTAATAATTAATGCTCACTCCAAAATTGAATACGCGTTGCACGGGATACCAGTCACCTTTGCCTTCCTTTATTTCTGGATCCACGTCAATATCTCCCAGTTTATCAAAGGTGAGCAGATTCATCCCTTGAAAATAAAACCTGCAAGACTGTAAATTGGCAAAGCGTAATGATTTTCTGGATAAAGAGTAACCTATTTCAATATTCTTCACACGCAAATAAGTTCCGTCAAACAAGGCCATACTACTCTGTGAATTCTTATTGTTTTGATTGGCACCATAAGTCAAGCGGGGATAAGTAGCATAGTCTTTGGTTGCCTCAGTCCAACGATTCAGGTGCAATGCCTTAACTTTTCCAATTTGATCCTGTCCGAAAGAAGGAAAATCGTAAACCGCAGCTCCATCCAACAAAATACTGCTACGGGTTGCGCCCTGAAGCAAGAGGGTGAAATCGAATCCTTTGTACTGGAACCCCATAGGCAAACCGAATTGGATTTCCGGAGTTCTGGGATAACCTCTGTGTGTCCTGTCATCCGAATCTATCTTTCCGTCCTTATTCAGGTCTTTGTAAACAACATCTCCGGGAAATAAATTACCCCAAGGCTGGTAACCGGCACCTTCATTGGACGCATTGAGTTTATCCGCTTCGGCCTGGTCATATACCAGATGGTCAACTACATATACGAAATGTTCACCTACCGGGCGTCCGGTAGACCTTCTCCATGCATAATCATACTTCACTTCATTCATGAATTTGATTTCATTGCGCGCAAAGGTCATATTAGGCTTGATAAAATACCGGAAATCTTTGCCAATCTGACCATTCCATGATATTTCCAGATCAATTCCATGATTATCCACAATTCCGGAATTAATAAAAGGAGCGCTTTTACCCACAATACTGGGGAATCCCAATTTGTTGGCATCACTTAAGTTGGTTATGATATCATAACGATGTTCAAAGAACAGATCGGCAGCCAGCGTCAATCTATTGTTAAAGAAAGCCGCATCCAATCCGATATTGAGTTTTCTGGCTTTTTCCCAGGTCAAGTCGGGGTTTGCAAAATTACCCTCAGCTAATCCATTTGTCCCATTGGAGAAGTTATCTATCCCGAAAGAGTATCCGCTTCCTCCTCCATAAAACTGCAAATACGCAAAACGATCATCGTTGCTATCGGAAATTTTATCACTTCCTACCCAGCCCAATGAGGCCCTTAACTTCAAATGATCCAGCCACTTCTTAGTCTTTGCCATGAATTTCTCTTCCGAGATAACCCAGCCTATCGCTCCGGAAGGGAAGAAGCCATAGCGTTTACCCGGTGCAAAATTCTCAGAACCGTTATAACCGAAATTAAATTCGGCCAGGTATTTGTTGTTATAGCCATAAGTAGCTCTTCCCGTCATGCCCTGATAACGGTAAGGAACCCTGTCGTCATAGGTTCTTTCGGATCTGTTGAAGAGTAATAATCCGGAGATGTCATGCGCACCAAACTTACGCTGATAGTCGAGCCTTAACTGATAATAGGTTTTACTCTCCGTCGCATTGCGAGTGAGAGAATTGCTGATGGTTTCATCCTGATCATACCAGGGATTTCCCAAGATGTATTTCCCGTCGTATTCATTATTATTCATGAAATAACTTCCGTTGATGCCCTCGGAGGGTTGAAAAGTAGCATAGCGTCCATAGGAGGCATAGCCTGATCCTCTGGTTTCAAGTACCCTTCTGAGCCATCTGCCTTCCGAAGCGTCATACGAGAAAGTACCTTCCACCTTAAGCCCTTTTGTAATGAAATCAAGCTTATGTCCCAGTGAGAAAGAACCGTTCAAGTCCGTATTCTTTTCATTCAGGTACCCTGTTCTTGACAATTCTCCAAGCAAATTATATCGGTGGATTGGATCGCCATACAGTAATCCGTGCGGGTTCTTAATCACATAGCCTTCATTTGCCGGATTGCCATTGTCAGGAAGTGTGATTGGCAGATAGGAGGGCTGGGTATTGATGATATCCACAATTCGGGAAGCAGTGGTTCCGGGAGCATTACGGTCTGTAATTCTCGCACCAAGGTCAATCTTCAAATAGAAGTTCTTATTAATGTCAATATCCATGTTAGTGCGGAAGTTATACCTTTTAAATACCGCCTGTATGTCATCCGAGGAGCCTTCGTTGGTGTGCTTGTAATTTCCATCCTGCTTATAATAGTTGGCAAGCACATAATAGCGCACCACATCGGAACCGCCACGGACAGATAAACTGTAATCCTGCTGTGCTCCATATTTGAATGCATAGTCCCTGTAGTCCCAGTTATATCCCAATCCGTCGGAGTTGTCCCCCTTGGCTTTACGGTAATTCTCTATTTGCTGGCTGCTGAAGAGTGAAGAGGGGCTTGTATTCGGATCGGAATTCAACATGGCTTCATTGTATAAAGTCGCATAGTCCGCCGAACCTAAATATTCCGAAAGATTAATCGGCTTGTTCAATCCGAATGAAGCCTTAAAGTTGACAGTTGCCCGCTCTTGAGCTTTTCCACGCTTGGTAGTTACAATGATAACACCATTTGCTCCTCGAATACCATATGCAGCCGTGGCAGAAGCATCTTTCAATATGGTGAAAGTCTCTATTTCTTCGGGAGCCAGGTACGACATGTCGCGCTCCACCCCGTCAACAATGACAATCGGAGAGCTGTCACCATAGGTTGCGACACCTCTGATATTGATGTTAGCCATATCTACGCCGGGTTCACCGCCGCTGAACTGATTCACCATTAACCCGGGCATACGGCCGGCCAACGCATTATTTAAATTAGCGGTCGGACTCTGTACAAGATCTTTGGTAGTCAGGGTTGATACGGCGCCTGTTATGGTCGCTTTCTTTTGTGTGGTGTATCCTACAACCACAACCTCTTCCAATGCTTTAGAGTCCTCAACCAGTATCACAAGCAGTTCTTTCCTACCTTGCAAAGGCTCTTCCTTGGGCTGATAGCCTACGTATGAAAATACAAGACTCGCATTTTCATAAGGGGCCTTTATTGTAAATTTACCGTTAATGTCCGTAATGGTCCCACCTTCGCGGGAACCCTTTACCATAATGTTGACTCCGGGAAGAACATCGCCATTCTGATCCTTCACCTGGCCTTTGACCGTGACTTCAGATTGTGCCGGACTCTTCGCAGTAGAGACCTCGTAAAATTCAGCTTTCAAACCACCAGACTGAAGAACACAAGCCGCCAGAAATATAGCGAACCTCCATCTCTTTAATCTGATCTTTAGCCTTTCCTTTTTTTTCATAATAATAAATTCATTAGTTAATAAAAA
>VOIU01000041.1:2500-5176 GCA_007896885.1 Bacteroidaceae bacterium HV4-6-C5C | reverse complement strand
TTTTTTGTCTGTTTTCGGACAGTGATAAACAATCTTCAAGATACTTTTACAATGAAGAGTTTGATCCTGGCTCAGGATGAACGCTAGCTACAGGCTTAACACATGCAAGTCGAGGGGCAGCATATTTATAGCAATATAAATGATGGCGACCGGCGCACGGGTGAGTAACACGTATCCAACCTGCCGTTTACTCGGGGATAGCCTTTCGAAAGAAAGATTAATACCCGATGGCATATATTGATTTCATGGTCTTTATATTAAAGAATTTCGGTAAACGATGGGGATGCGTTCCATTAGGCAGTTGGCGGGGTAACGGCCCACCAAACCTACGATGGATAGGGGTTCTGAGAGGAAGGTCCCCCACATTGGAACTGAGACACGGTCCAAACTCCTACGGGAGGCAGCAGTGAGGAATATTGGTCAATGGGCGTAGGCCTGAACCAGCCAAGTAGCGTGAAGGATGACTGCCCTATGGGTTGTAAACTTCTTTTATAAGGGAATAAAGTGGAGTATGTATACTCTTTTGTATGTACCTTATGAATAAGGATCGGCTAACTCCGTGCCAGCAGCCGCGGTAATACGGAGGATCCGAGCGTTATCCGGATTTATTGGGTTTAAAGGGAGCGTAGGCGGATGTTTAAGTCAGTTGTGAAAGTTTAAGGCTCAACCTTGAAATTGCAGTTGATACTGGACGTCTTGAGTGCATTAAATGTGGGCGGAATTCGTGGTGTAGCGGTGAAATGCTTAGATATCACGAAGAACTCCAATTGCGAAGGCAGCTCACAGGACTGTAACTGACGCTGATGCTCGAAAGTGTGGGTATCAAACAGGATTAGATACCCTGGTAGTCCACACAGTAAACGATGAATACTCGCTGTTTGCGATATACAGTAAGCGGCCAAGCGAAAGCGTTAAGTATTCCACCTGGGGAGTACGCCGGCAACGGTGAAACTCAAAGGAATTGACGGGGGCCCGCACAAGCGGAGGAACATGTGGTTTAATTCGATGATACGCGAGGAACCTTACCCGGGCTTGAATTGCTAATGAATATATATGAAAGTATATAGCCGCAAGGCATTAGTGAAGGTGCTGCATGGTTGTCGTCAGCTCGTGCCGTGAGGTGTCGGCTTAAGTGCCATAACGAGCGCAACCCTTATTTCCAGTTACCATCGGGTTATGCCGGGGACTCTGGAGAGACTGCCGTCGTAAGATGTGAGGAAGGTGGGGATGACGTCAAATCAGCACGGCCCTTACGTCCGGGGCTACACACGTGTTACAATGGGTGGTACAGAAGGCAGCTACACGGCGACGTGATGCTAATCCCAAAAACCACTCTCAGTTCGGATTGGAGTCTGCAACCCGACTCCATGAAGCTGGATTCGCTAGTAATCGCGCATCAGCCACGGCGCGGTGAATACGTTCCCGGGCCTTGTACACACCGCCCGTCAAGCCATGAAAGCCGGGGGTACCTGAAGTGCGTAACCGCAAGGAGCGCCCTAGGGTAAAACCGGTAATTGGGGCTAAGTCGTAACAAGGTAGCCGTACCGGAAGGTGCGGCTGGAACACCTCCTTTCTGGAGTGATATTCGATTTAAGAGCGTTTGTTTAGATTACTCTGTAACCTTCGGGTTACACATTGTACTATGTGTATTTGTTTATTTAAGATATTGCCTTTAAGTAGGAAATAAATTAAGAGAAAAAGGAAAGCCGGGCCGAAGGGTCGGGGTTTGACTGACAGTCCTATAGCTCAGTTGGTTAGAGCGCTACACTGATAATGTAGAGGTCGGCAGTTCAACTCTGCCTGGGACTACTCCTAACTAAGGGGGATTAGCTCAGCTGGCTAGAGCACCTGCTTTGCACGCAGGGGGTCAACGGTTCGAATCCGTTATTCTCCACTCTTGTATCAAGAAATTGAATGCAATACGATCTTTGACATGATGTAACCAAAAAGCAAATATAAGTTGAAAGTATATATGCAGCCTTATGTGATTAAGGCTTCATAACGGTAAAAAAGTAAATAAGGGCGCATGGCGGATGCCTTGGCTCTCGGAGGCGATGAAGGACGTGATAAGCTGCGATAAGCTGCGGGTAGGTGCAAATAACCATTAATCCGCAGATTTCCGAATGGGACAACCTGTTATCTTGAAGAGATAACATCTACTTTATGTAGAGGCTAACGCAGGGAACTGAAACATCTTAGTACCTGTAGGAAAAGAAAATAAAAATGATTCCCCTAGTAGTGGCGAGCGAACGGGGAAGAGCCCAAACCAACGTTGTTTAGGCATCGTTGGTGTTGTAGGACCACGTTGTGGGACGACAGATAGTGAGTGGAATACTCTGGAAAGTGTAGTCATAGACGGTGATAACCCTGTACACTAAGCTATCTTAACCCTAGTGGTATCCTGAGTAGCGCGGGACACGAGAAATCTTGCGTGAATCTGCCGGGACCATCCGGTAAGGCTAAATACTCCCGAGAGACCGATAGTGAACCAGTACTGTGAAGGAAAGGTGAAAAGCACTTCGAATAGAAGAGTGAAATAGTTCCTGAAACCATGCGCCTACAAGCGGTCGGAGCAGCCTTGTGCTGTGACGGCGTGCCTTTTGCATAATGAACCTACGAGTTGCTTTTTCCGGCAAGGTTAAGGAAATTGATTTCCGCAGCCGAAGCGAAAGCGAG
>VOIU01000040.1 GCA_007896885.1 Bacteroidaceae bacterium HV4-6-C5C | reverse complement strand
CGGAGCAAACACGGACAAGATACAGACATGGTATGGACATGGCATGGATCAAACAATAGCCGAAAACAAAAAAAACAATCCAAACAAAAACTAGAGAAGACAAAAAAGCACCACAAAGTATTAGAAAAAACACTCGAAAAAAATACGAGTCCTAAATATATATGAAAGGATCATTAAAGACATAGTTGTTTTCAACCAAGCTAGATATTGAAGATTAAAGCAAACCAACTAAAACAAGCCAACTATGACTAACGGACAAAGAAAAAAAGAAACTAAAACGTATCAGATATGTGACAAAACAAAAAAGGGATCGACATATATAGAAAAATCAACTCTATTTATTTATCTTTGTTAGCTTAATCAAAAAAGTTAGCATACAAAAAAGCCATTATAGCATGAAAGATTTTCTAAAATTTACATTGGCCACAATTACAGGTCTTATCGTAACAAGCGTCCTTCTATTCTTCATCGGCGTTATTATCATGTTTAGTGTGATGTCCTCTTCGGAGTCGGAAACACAAGTGGGGAAGAATACTGTAATGATGCTTGATTTAAGTGGTACGTTGAAAGAACGTAGTCAGGAAAATCCTTGGGATATCTTCTTAAACGACAAAGAGCAAGAATCCGGTTTAGATGACATTTTAGCTTCTATCCAAAAAGCTAAGGAAAATGAAAACATCAAAGGTATCTATCTACAAGCCGGCTCAATGAGTGCAGGCTATGCGTCACTTGAGGAGATTCGTAAAGCACTGCTGGACTTTAAAACTTCCGGCAAATTCATCATTGCTTACGGGGATCAATATACCCAACGCTTATATTTCCTTGCAAGTGTAGCGGATAAAGTGTTACTCAATCCAAAAGGGGCGATAGAATGGAAAGGGTTGGCTTCCACTCCAGTATTCTATAAAGATTTACTCAGTAAAATCGGCGTTGAAATGCAAATATTCAAAGTCGGCACCTACAAATCAGCCGTAGAACCTTTCAATTCTACAGAAATGAGCCCGGCCAATCGTGAGCAAGTCACTGCATTTTTGGGATCTATTTGGAATAAGATGGTCAGCGAAGTATCTACATCTAGAAAAATTTCAAAGGACTCTTTAAATATGTATGCTGATCGCATGATGATGTTCTACCCCGCTGAAAGAAGTATAAAATGTGGACTGGCAGATACATTGATTTATAAAAATGATGTTCGCGACTATCTAAAGAAATTGGCTGGTGTGAGTAAAGACGACAAGCTATCCGTTCTCGGTTTAAAGGATATGGTTAACGTCAAAAAGAATGTACCGAAAGATAAGAGCGGTAACATCGTTGCGGTTTACTATGCATACGGCGAAATATATGATGGCGACCCTTCACGCAGTGACACCGAGGATGGCATATTCTCTGATAAAGTAATACGCGACATACGCGACTTGGCTGACGACGACGATGTTAAAGCTGTTGTGTTCCGCGTTAACTCTCCTGGAGGAAGTGCTTATGCCTCAGAGCAAATATGGCATGCATTGGGTGAGTTGAAGAAGAAAAAACCTTTAATAGTTTCTATGGGCGACTATGCTGCATCAGGCGGATACTACATTTCATGTGTGGCTGACAGCATTATAGCCGAACCCACTACTTTGACAGGATCAATCGGTATCTTCGGAATGATTCCTAACGTAAAAGGACTTACCGACAAAATCGGATTATCTTTTGATGTAGTAAAAACGAATGCCTATTCTGATTTCGGCAGCATGGGAAGACCGATGAATGAAGGCGAGAAATCTCTAGTTCAGATGACTATTAACGAAGGATATGAAACATTTGTAGGGAGATGTGCCGAAGGGCGAAAAATGAGTAAAGAAGCAATAAAGAAAATTGCGGAAGGTAGAGTATGGACAGGTGCAAAAGCCAAAGAACTCGGATTAGTAGATCAACTTGGAGGTATAGACAAGGCTTTAAAGATTGCTGTAAAAAAGGCAAAAGTAGATGCTTATACAGTACTTTCATACCCTGAAAAGAAGAGTTTCTTCTCAACTTTGTTAGAAACCAACCCGGGAAATTATGTTCGCCTTCACCTTTTGAGTGGAAAAGCAGGAGAACTCTATCAACAGTTTAATTTGATCAATAACTTCGATAAATGCGACCGTGTTCAAGCTCGTGTTCCTTTTGAGTTGAATATTAACTAGGCATGCTGTCAATTCAAAAACATAGATTACTTTTATACGGCACAAATCCATTTAAAAGAAAGGATTGAATGGTAAAACAAAAAAGTAAGATACAATATTGGTTATGCCCCCTATCCTGGTTATACGGGATAGGGGTCTATTTCCGAAACAAACTCTTTGATTGGGGCTGGCTCAAATCAAAGAGTTTTAATATTCCGGTCATCTGCATCGGCAACCTTGCAGTAGGTGGAACCGGAAAAACTCCGCATACAGAATATCTTATCAATTTACTGCTGAAGAATAAACAAAATGTAGCAGTTTTAAGCCGTGGCTATAAACGAGCTACGAAAGGATATGTATTGGCTACCGATAAGAGTAGTGCACAGAGCATCGGCGATGAGCCTTGCCAAATTCATGCCAAATTTCCCGGTATCCGCGTAGCGGTGGATGAAAACAGATGCCACGGCATTGAAGAATTAATGAAACTGGACAATCCAAAGATTAATACGATTGTCTTAGACGACGCATTCCAACATCGATACGTCAAAGCCGGACTTAACATTTTGCTGACTGATTACCGACGATTATTTTGTGATGATGCGCTACTACCCGCAGGGCGCTTACGTGAGTCGGAACGAGGCAAGGAGAGAGCACATATCATCATTGTCACTAAATGCCCGGAAGACATTAAGCCTATAGATTTCAACATTATAGCTAAGAAACTGAAGGTATATCCATGTCAGCAGCTATATTTTTCAACTCTCACCTATGGAAGTCTGACTCCTGTTTTCACCGAACTGGAAATAGAAAAGCGCTCCATTGAAAGCCTGAAAGAAAAAGAAATACTGCTCGTAACCGGTATTGCTTCTCCTACAGCACTGATAGAAAAGTTGAAGAATTACACAGAGAAGATTAGATTACTGACCTTCAATGATCATTATCAATTTAGGAGTAAGGACACTCAGCAGATTGAAGAGGTGTTCATCAGTATGAAAGGAGAACAAAAACTCATCATCACTACGGAAAAAGATGCCATGAGGCTTCGTAATATGAACGACATCAAAGATTCAATTAAGTCTCATTTATTTTACCTTCCCATTGAAATCGAAATTTTACAAAATCAACAAGATATATTTAACCAAAACATTATAGACTATGTTAGAGCTTATTCAAGAGACAGCAGCTTACCTGAAAAGTAAGATGCATACCAATCCCGAAACAGCAATTATCCTTGGTACCGGCTTGGGAAGTTTAGCTAATGAGATCACCGAGAAATACGAAATTAAATATGAAGATATCCCTAATTTTCCGGTTTCGACTGTAGAAGGACACAGTGGAAAGCTTATCTTCGGAAAACTTGGAAATAAAGATATCATGGCTATGCAGGGTCGTTTCCACTACTACGAAGGATATTCCATGAAAGAAGTGACTTTCCCTGTACGCGTAATGCGCGAATTGGGCATTAACACTCTGTTCGTTTCGAATGCGAGCGGAGGCACAAATCCTGATTTTGAGATCGGAGACCTTATGATTATTACCGATCACATCAATTATTTTCCAGAACATCCTTTACGAGGTAAAAACATTCCTTATGGTCCGCGTTTCCCGGACATGAGCGAAGCTTACGACAAGAACTTGATTCGAAAGGCTGACGAAATAGCCAAAGAAAAAGGAATAAAAGTGCAGCATGGTGTATATGTAGGTACGCAAGGTCCCACGTTCGAAACTCCATCGGAATATAAGCTATTCCGCATCTTTGGGGCTGATGCAGTGGGTATGTCCACTGTGCCTGAAGTAATCGTAGCAAATCATTGTGGAATCAAAGTATTCGGTATTTCAGTCGTTACCGATTTGGGAGTTGAAGGCAAGATTGTAGAAGTCACTCATGAAGAGGTGCAGAAAGCAGCTGATGCAGCACAACCGAAAATGACCACCATCATGCGTGAACTAATAAACCGTGCATGATGTATCTCAACTCACAAGAAAAAAAATAGAAAGGTATTATTAACAGCAAAAGATAAAAACATTGAGAACAGAAATAGCAACTTTAGGTGAATTCGGATTGATACGTCATTTAACTGAGAACATTAAACTTCGGAATGACAGTAGCCGCTATGGAATAGGTGATGATGCAGCTGTCCTCTCCTATCCTTCCGAAAAGCAGATATTGGTCACCACAGATTTATTGATGGAAGGAGTTCATTTTGATCTGATTTATGTTCCATTAAAGCATTTGGGCTATAAATCAGCCATTGTCAATTTCTCCGATATTTATGCGATGAATGGTACTCCAAAACAAATAACCGTATCATTAGGCATCTCAAAGCGATTTAGTGTAGAGGATATGGAGGAACTATATGCAGGTATTCGTCTGGCATGTGAAGATTATAACGTAGATATCATAGGCGGAGATACCACTTCTTCTCTCACCGGCCTGACAATCAGCGTTACTTGCATTGGGGAAGCTGATAAAGATAAAATCGTTTACCGAAACGGGGCGAAAGAAACCGACTTAATTTGTGTTACAGGAGACTTAGGTGCCGCCTACATGGGACTTCAGCTTCTGGAACGTGAAAAAGCCGTACTGAAAGGAGATAAAGGCATCCAACCGGATTTTTCAGGTAAGGAGTATCTACTGGAACGCCAACTGAAACCTGAAGCTCGTCGTGACATCATTCGGAAACTGGCAGAGGCAGGAATACAACCGACATCCATGATGGATATCTCCGATGGATTATCCTCCGAGTTATTACACATCTGTACCCAAAGTAAAACAGGATGTCGCGTATATGAGGAACATATCCCTATCGATTATCAAACGGCAGTTATGGCAGAGGAATTCAACATGAACCTCACCACATGTGCTCTCAATGGAGGAGAAGATTATGAGTTACTCTTCACTGTTCCGATTACCGACCATGATAAAATATCGGAGATGGAAGGTATAAAACTGATCGGGCACATTACCAAGCCTGAACTCGGCTATGCACTCATCACCCGGGACGGACAAGAATTTGAGCTGAAAGCGCAAGGTTGGAATCCCTTAAAAGAAGAAAAATAAAAATATTCAAAAACGGAAAACGCTGATAATAAGGCACAATAGCTATTATCAGCGTTTTTTTATTTTCTTACCTCTTGCAAAGTCCAAAACTTTCACTACCTTTGCAATCGCAAAACGGAAAAGGTGCCATAGCTCAGTTGGTAGAGCAAAGGACTGAAAATCCTTGTGTCCCCGGTTCGATTCCTGGTGGCACCACTTTCAAAAAGCAAATAGCGTTGTAAATTATTCATTTACAACGCTATTTTTTAGTTAACGAAGCGTGTTAAGGGGATCATATATACGAACTTCTTCATAGAGCCCTTCGCTCTCAAGCTTATCATGATCATATTCTTCAGAAAGAGTATTTTTCTCCTCAAAATAGATTTCAACCTTATCCGAAAGCTCATTGAAACCAACCATCTCGAAGTAATCAAACATGCCATCAGGAAAGATAAAACGAAGGAAGTTATCGTAATTCATATATTCTTTTTAATGCAAAGATAGAATTTTAACATCAATACCCCTCAGCATTTCAGTATGATCCAAAACGGTATCGCTCCTATAAAGGAACTGCTGGCAAAATTGCGCCCAATATCCTGAACAGGGATTTTAAATTAGACTACCCTTGCCGTAAGCTTGCCACAGATGTGTCCCAAATATCAATCGGTCAGCAGAAAAGTTTCTTATCACCTGTAATAGACATGTTTAACGGAGAAATACTAAGTTATAATATAGCCGATAGGGTGGATTTAGAACAAATAAACAGAATGCTGAATGATGTTTTTGCGATTACTGACAAATTACCAAAGGAGAATGAAATCATATTGCATTCTGATCAAGGGTGGCAGTACCAACATAAAGATTATCAAAATGCCTTGACCGAACATGGAATACTACAAAGCATGTCACGAAAGGGAAATTGCCTGGATAACTCTGTTATGGAAAACTTCTTTGGGATTATGAAGTCTGAACTCTTATACAACAAGGAATTTAAATCTATGAAAGAGTTCAAAAAGGAACTAGAGGAATATATTGATTGGTATAATAATAATAGAATTAAAATGAGGCTTAATGGAATGAGCCCAATCCAATACCGAGCTCATTATTTAGAGAATTTATAGTGTTAGTATTTAACGTCTAACTTTGGGGTTCACTTCATTTTGACACACCCTCTTCTTTTCATCCGGGACAATGACAAGGCATTTATTCGTTGTGATGATTTTAATATGGTCGCCAGCTTCAAAACCTGCCTTTTTAAGCCATTTACCACAAAGGCGGATTTGAGGATCAGTACTATATATACCAGTTCTTCGGAGAGAAGAAAGTGTATAAACTTGTATTTTCCGTACTTTTATATCTTTTGTTTCTTCCATTAAATGAATTTTACTATGATTAAATTAGAGTCTGAACAAAGCCAAATTTTCCTGTATTATCGTCAGGAAAATATAATGTAAGATAACTATTGGGAAGTTCCCAGGTTCGTTCTTTTTTGTCATGATCATAATTTTCATCACAATACCGGATATAGTCAATAAGATCATCCGGTTTAGAGAAATATAGAATTGATTTTTTGCAATTTTCATCATCAAATATGCAAACTAATACAATATCATCAATCGTGATTTCAAGTCCTCTATCTGTTTTATCATCACA
This sequence comes from Bacteroidaceae bacterium HV4-6-C5C, assembly GCA_007896885.1. Classification (GTDB taxonomy): domain Bacteria; phylum Bacteroidota; class Bacteroidia; order Bacteroidales; family Bacteroidaceae; genus Bacteroides. The sequence continues at coordinate 2,772 of VOIU01000040.1, read as the reverse complement.
AATATATTCATATATGCACATTTCTCTACCAAAAAAGAATTTTTGGATATGAATAGATGTATTATTTAAAACGCTTTTCCCAATACAAAGCAGGTGTTCAAAGTTTTTTGTTTCCATATTATTATGATTAAAAATTACATTCATCAGCTAAGCATATTTTTGAGCAATCATATATGATTGTAGATGTGCAAATATAAATACATTCCTTTGAAAAAACAATCATATATGACAGAATTATGCTTGATAAAAATAAAACCTTAATCGGAATAGGATTAAGAATCCGAGAAATAAGAGAAAGTCAAAAGTTATCTATTCAAGATTTAGCCGATAAACTAGATATGGAGTACAATAATGTTATCCGAATAGAAAAAGGAAGAACTAATTTTACTATCGGTACTTTGGTGAAGATTGCTAATGCTTTGGAAGTGAATTTAAAAGATATTGTATAATATCACTTTATAGGAAACATTCTGAATAACTTTTAAGGGTTAGATCAATCTTTGTTTTTTGATATTCTTTGTTTTTCCTATATTTGCAATAAAAGTAGGTTTATGCCAATAAATTATTCTGCAATGCCGATTTATAGAATGGTGCATATCAATAATGTTGAATATGTACTGCGGAATGGTATATGTATTCGTGGACACCATCTTGCTGATCCTGATTATATTAATATAGGTGATACAGAACTTATTGCACAACGAGTAGATTCTCCAGTTAGAATTGTTCCCCCCGGAGGAAATTTAGGAGATTATGTTCCTTTTTATTTTGCCGGTCATACACCTATGCTTTATAACATAAAAACGGGATGGCGAGGAATTACACAGCGACCTCAATCAGATATTGTTTTTTTAGTATCAAGTGTGGGAGAAATAGTCCAAAACTGTCCATATTGGTGTTTCACTGATGGGCATGCAAAACATAATATATCAAGATTTTATAATAATATCGCTTATATGATTAATTTGGATTGGGTTACCATACACCAACAATATTGGAATAATACGCTTGAGGACATGGATCGACAAAGAAGAAAGGCAGCAGAATTTTTAGTAAAAGATTATGTTCCTAATACTTGCATAAGAATTATTTATGTTTTTAACGAAGCATGCAAACAAAGAATTGAAGCACTTGTTAATCAATTAGCTTTGAATATTTCTGTTAATATTGATATTAATAAAAATCTTTATTTTCCATGATTAAATATATAACCGGTGATTTACTATCTGCTAACACCCAAGCTCTTGTAAACACAGTAAATACTGTAGGAGTCATGGGAAAAGGCATTGCTTTACAATTTAAAGAAAATTTTCCAAGCAATTACAATGAATATATAAAAGCTTGTAAAAATAAGGAATTGGAAATTGGAAAATTGTTAGTTGTTAAAGATAAAAACATTGAAAAAGAGCGGATTATAATAAATTTTCCGACAAAAAAGGATTGGAAACATAAATCTAAGCTTGATTTTATAGATAGAGGATTGCAAGAATTAGTAAAAGTAATTCATGAATATGCAATAAAGAGCATAGCTATACCGCCTCTTGGATGTGGGAATGGGGGACTTGACTGGGAAGAAGTTGAGCCATTAATGGAAAAATATCTCTCACCTCTTGAAAATATTGAGATACTAATATTTAAACCAAATAAAGCGGTAAAAGAAATATTAATGAAACAAGAGTTGAATAAAGAAGTAAAAATGACTGACGCTAAAGCAATGCTTCTTTATGCAATGTATTTTTATGAAACGGGAGGGGAAGCTAGTAGTCTATTTGTTGCCAATAAGATTTCATTCTTTTATCAATTGATGGGAGCGCCTGAGTTTAAAAAAATAAAATTTTCAGCAGAAAAATACGGGCCATATTCTGTAAATGTAGGGCATATGGTTCATGCTCTAAATGGTAAATATATACGAGGACTTGAACAAATGAAAGCTACAGCCTTTGAACCTCTCTTTTTAAATTATAACCAATTAACCGAAATAAGTGGGTATGTTCGTAAGCTGAAGTTAGATCAGATAAAACGAATATCAAATCTAACAAAACTTATTACAGGCTTTCAATCAGCTCTTTCTTTGGAAGTTTTAGCTTCAGTTGCTTGGATTAGACGTGAGAATCCCAGCGTTTCAAAGGAAGAAACAATTAAACATATAGCTAATTGGTCTGAACGTAAAAAGAATTTATTTAAAGAAGAGTATGTTTATTTAGCTTGGAATAGATTAGAAGAATACGCTAATTTAAATCCTTTTTTAACTCCCAATTAATTAAGAGAGATATTATATTTAATTACCTTTGTATTCAGAAATCGTATCTACGATGCAGTATTGTATTAAAAGGTGTAAAATTGTGAAAACCTTATTCAAGGGACTTACATCGTAATAAAAATATTACTTATTGAAAGACAGTGTTATACAAGCTGAATTTCAGTTTCTGGTAGCACCACTTTCAAAAAGCAAATAGCGTTGTAAATTATTTCTTTACAACGCTATTTTTTATGCTAACGAAGCGTGTCAAGGAGGATCATAGATCATGCCGAAATGCTGAGGGATTACTATTTTAGCATAAATTTTCGATAATCTGAATAAGAAGAAGGACACATCCCTGACTCCTCTGAGTAGTGCTCTGAATTGCTTAATTTTTGCATTAAAAGATTCGCTGGCCGCATTCGTTGCACGATTCTTGAAGAAGGCTACGATTCTCAGGTAATGTGTTTGTATGGTTCTTCCCACTGTGCCAAAGGATAGAAATCCTGATTTGTCCACCTCATCGTACCAAC